>NZ_CP053708.1:2237500-3518630 GCF_013201075.1 Lichenicola cladoniae
CAGGGGGTAGCGACTGTTTAGTAAAAACACAGGGCTCTGCGAAGTCGAGAGACGACGTATAGGGTCTGACGCCTGCCCGGTGCCGGAAGGTTAAGAGGAGGTGTGCAAGCACTGAATTGAAGCCCCGGTAAACGGCGGCCGTAACTATAACGGTCCTAAGGTAGCGAAATTCCTTGTCGGGTAAGTTCCGACCTGCACGAATGGCGTAACGACTTCCCCGCTGTCTCCAGCATCGGCTCAGCGAAATTGAATTCCCCGTGAAGATGCGGGGTACCCGCGGTCAGACGGAAAGACCCTATGAACCTTTACTGTAGCTTTGCAGTGGCATCAGGAAAATGCTGTGTAGGATAGGTGGGAGGCTATGAAGCATGGGCGCCAGCTCGTGTGGAGCCATCCTTGAAATACCACCCTGAATTTTTCTGATGTCTAACCGCGTCCAGTCAGCCTGGACCGGGACCCTGCATGGTGGGCAGTTTGACTGGGGCGGTCGCCTCCTAAAGTGTAACGGAGGCGCGCGATGGTGGGCTCAAGTCGGTCGGACATCGACTGTTGAGTGCAATGGCATAAGCCCGCCTGACTGCGAGAGCGACAGTTCGAGCAGAGACGAAAGTCGGCCATAGTGATCCGGTGGTCCCGCGTGGAAGGGCCATCGCTCAACGGATAAAAGGTACTCTAGGGATAACAGGCTGATCTCCCCCAAGAGTCCACATCGACGGGGAGGTTTGGCACCTCGATGTCGGCTCATCACATCCTGGGGCTGGAGCAGGTCCCAAGGGTTCGGCTGTTCGCCGATTAAAGTGGTACGTGAGCTGGGTTTAGAACGTCGTGAGACAGTTCGGTCCCTATCTGCCGTGGGTGTTGGAGACTTGAGAGGAGCTGTCCCTAGTACGAGAGGACCGGGATGGACATACCTCTGGTGCACCGGTTGTCACGCCAGTGGCACCGCCGGGTAGCTACGTATGGAAAAGATAATCGCTGAAAGCATCTAAGCGAGAAACTTACCTCAAAACCAGGTCTCCCCGAGGGCCGTGATAGACCATCACGTTGATAGGCCAGATGTATACGGGCAGTAATGCCCTCAGCTAACTGGTCCTAATCGCCCAATAGGCTCAATCATAACCGGGACCGCAGCAATGCAATCCCAAAACCACATGCATAGAAATCATCCACAACACCAGAACTGCTACTCACACACACGACCAAACGACAACACGCACACGCACCAACCCCCACACGTCCCATCAAACATACCAAGTTTGCTCGGACGACCTGGTGGCCATGGCGGGGAATGATCCACCCGATCCCATCCCGAACTCGGCCGTGAAAACCCCCAGCGCCTATGATACTGCATCTTAAGATGCGGGAAAGTCGGTCGCCGCCAGGTCTTCCAAACAAACCAAGCCGCATCCTCCATGCAGCAATCACATCACCCACGCGGGGTGGAGCAGCCCGGTAGCTCGTCAGGCTCATAACCTGAAGGTCACAGGTTCAAATCCTGTCCCCGCAACCAAATGAACATAGCGACGAACCCCCCGCACCGTAAGGTTCGGGGGGTTCGTCGTTAGTCCTAGCCACGCCCTAAGAACGGCATCGCATTTGCCATCACCGTCAGAAACGGGATGTTGGTGCCGAGCGGTAACGACGCCATCAGCACGACAGTGCGGCCGACATCCTTCACGTCCATCATCGGCTCCACCGCGATATGGCCGGCCGCCTGTTTGGCACCGGTCTGCATCCTGGCTGCCAATGCAGTTGCTGCATTGCCGATGTCGATCTGGCCGCAGGCAATATCGAAAGCGCGGCCATCCAGCGAGAGCGTCTTGGTCAGTCCCGTAACGCCATGCTTCGTGACCGTATACGGAGCCGAATCCGGGCGAGGCGCGTGCGCCGAGATCGATCCGTTATTGATGATCCTGCCGCCGCGGGGCATCTGCGCCTTCATCATCCGGAATGCACCCTGCGCGCATAGGAAGATGCCCGTCAGGTTGACGGAAACGACGCTGTTCCAGTCCTCGAGCCGCAGATCTTCGAACGGAACGCCGGGCACGTTGATCCCGGCGTTGTTGAACAGCAGGTCGAGCCGCCCGAACTCGGCCTGGATCGTCGCGAACAACCTGTCGACAGAATTCGGATCGGCGACGTCGGCCGCGCAGGCGAGCGTACGGGTCGCGTCGCCGGCCTGGCCTATCGTTTCCTGGAGGGTCTCCATCCGACGTCCGGCAAGGACCACCGACCAGCCGTCCTGCAGGAGTGCCAGCGTGACCGCCCGGCCAATGCCGCTTCCGGCTCCGGTGACCAGGGCAACCCGACTGGTCCCGGTATCGGCATTCTGAGCTGTCATTCTGGTCGTCCTTCCTAAGGCACGGATGCGCGCGTCGTACCACGCGGGATCAAGGTGAAGCCAACGTCGGTTCGTGCGATCCCACTGGGGTCATCGTGCTGAAGCAGCTCTGCGACCAGCTCGCCGGTGCGCCGGCCGAGATCGTCGAAATCCACGGCGATCGTACTCAGGGCCGGAACCATCTGCTGCCCGATCTCGAAATCACCGAAACCGAGCAGCGACATGTCGTGGGGAACATCGATGTTTCGTCGCCGGCATTCCATCAGCACACCGACCGCGGCCAGGTCGGACACCGCGAATACCGCATCCGGCGGCGCCGCCTCGTCGAGCAGCCTGGCCATGATCCGTGCACCCTCGGTAAACGAGAAGGGAATATCACCCTCCATACGGACCATATCTGCCGGAAGCTTGGCGGCAAGCAGAGCATCGGTGAAGCCATGCAGGCGCGCCTCGCCACGCAGATCCCTGCGTTCGCCATCCGACGACGCTCCGATGGCGGCAATACGCTTGTGGCCGAGCCCGGCCAGGAAGTCGCCCGCCGCACGACCGATCGCATAATTGGAAAAGCCGATGACGTGGCCGATCGGATCGTCCGGCAGTTCAGCAACCTCGACAACCGGGATACACGCCTGCGCCACTTGCCGCCGCATGGTCGCGCTGTGCGCCGATGCGGCCAGCACCAGCGCTTCCGGGCGCCTGGAAAGCACCGTGTGCACCTGTCTTTCTTCCTCGGCCACGCTGTAGCTGGTGTAGCCGATCAGCAGTTCGTATCCGGCCGTCCGCAAGGCTTCGGTCAGGCCTTCGACCATCGCTGCGAAATTGCCGTTCGACAACGTGGGCAGCACCAGTCCGACAAAGCCGCTTCGCTGCGTGGCGAGGCTACCAGCCGCACGGTCCGGCACGTATCCGAGTTCCAGAACCGCCCTTTGCACCCGCTCGCGGGTTTCCGGCAGCACATGATCCGGGCGGATGAACACGCGCGTCACCGTCATCCGCGACACGCCGGCCAGCAGCGATACATCCCGCAGGGTGGCCTTGCGTCCGGCCGGCCTGGTCAAGGATCAGCCCAGGCCGTCAGTGTTCGGAAGGGAGCTGCCACGACGGTTCAGATACAGCGCATAGACCTCGCTGCTCGCACAGATGAACAATCTGCTACGGTGCCTGCCGCCGAACACCACGTTGGAAACCGGGTTTGCCAACCGGATCTTGCCCAGCAACTCGCCTTGCGGGCTGACGCAATGCACGCCGTCGCCAGCGCTGGTCCATATATTTCCATCCTCGTCGCACCGGAACCCGTCCGATGCGCCGACCGAAGGCGCGTAGAACGGCCGCTTCTCGCCAACGCGACCGGTTCCTGCGTCGAGGACATCGAAAACACTGATCTGTCGTTCGACCGACTTGTCGTTCATGCGCCCGGTATCGGAAACATAAAGCTGTTTCTCGTCGGGCGAAAAACACAGTCCGTTCGGACAGGCGAACGCGTCGCTCACGACGTCCAGCCGGCCGCCCGCATCAAGCCTGTAGATCTGGCAGGGCACTTCTTCCACGGCACGCTCGCCTTCATAATCCATCGCGATCCCGTAATGAGGATCGGTAAACCAGATCGAACCGTCCGACTTGACGACAACGTCATTCGGCGAGTTCAGCCTCCTGCCATCGTAGCGGTCGACCAGTGTGGTGATGCGCCCGTCATGTTCCGTACGAACCACCGAGCGTGCGCCGTGCAGGCATGAAATCAACCGTCCCTGCAGATCGCGGGTGCCGCCATTGGCAAATTGGCTAGGCTGGCGATAGACCGAAACGCCCTGTCCCTCGATCCATCGCAGGATGCGGTTGTTCGGAATATCGCTGAACAGCAGGCATCCTGCATCGCCGAACCAGACCGGCCCTTCGGTCCAGCGGCAACCTTCGGCAATGCGCTCCAGTCCGGCATTGAAGTGGATGTAGCTCGAAAACCGCTTGTCGAATGTCTCGAATATTTCCACCGCTCAGCGTCCCCAGATCTTTTTGTACGCCGCGCGGTAGTTGTTGTCGGGATCGTAGATGTCCTTCTTGCCGCCATCCAGGTCGACGTTCTTGATCGTGACCAGATGCACCGGCGCGACGTAGCCGGAGGCCGGCTGCCCGGCGAAGCTGCGGTTCATCTCGTCGATCACCTGCCAGCCCTGCAGCAGCAATGGTTCGGGCACCGTCGCTGCCTGGAACTGGCCGCTCCGGATGCGCTCGTAGGCGGAGTTGCTGCCATCGCCGGCGCTGATATTTGCCGGCGGTCCGGCGGCGTCACGTCCGGCGGAGATCAGAGGCGGTCCGATGAAGTCGTAGTACAGATCGTTGATCGCCAGCGTGTAGGTCCATTTGGCGCCGAACCGCTGCAGCAACGCGGTGGTCAACTGCGACATGCGCGTCGAGGTATCCGCCAGCGGCGTATCCTCGAACGACAGCACGGTACATCCGGGACAGGTCTTGATTTCGTCGCGCATCATCTGCGCCTTCGCCAGTGCAATCGCATAGGCGCTGTCGGTAAAGATCACTACGCCGGCCTTTCCGCCGCTTTGCGCGATTGCATAGTCCGCTGCGACCTTCGCTACCTGCGAACTGTCGCTGCCGATGTTGCTGACCACTTTGTATTCCGGCATCGGACCGGGCTTCGGGCCGCCGTGCCAGGCCATGATGGTGATCCCGGCCTCTTCCGCCCGGGCGATGTCGGCCGCGTTCTGGACCACATCGTAACCACCTATGACGATCCCGTTCGGCTTCAATGCCATGGCCTGGCTGAATGCGGAATGGATGCCCGAAACGCTGCCCTGGCCGTCGAGCACGCGGATGGTCCAGCCGATCGCCTTGCCAGCCTCCTTCACCCCGTCGCCGTTCTCCTGGATGCCGCCGTTGCGCAGGTCGGCGGCCACGTAGATGACAGTCTTGCCGGCAACTGCCTTCGGCCCGGTCGTTGGTCCGGTCCAGGTGACGGAAGGATTCGTGGCAGCCGTAACGACGGCCTGTGCACGGACGAGGGTGTCGTCCGCATGAGCGGGCCGACCAAGTGCGACCAGCCCAAGTCCTGTCGAGATCGCGATCCCGGCGTAACGGCGTGACGGATGATGTCTGGTCATGATGTTTCTCCCGTTTTGGCCTGCTTTGCGCAGTGCCGGTTTAATCAGTAGGCAGTGATCCGGCCGGAGCGGGCTTGGGCGCAGGACGGACGAGCCGCGCCATGCCGCGTCGCCGTCCCGTCCAGCCGGCAAGTCCGATGGCGATCAGCAGGGTGGCGCCGTTGAAGGCGGGCTCGACCCAGAAGGCGCCGCCCAGCTGCTCGATCCCGGAGATCCCGATCGCCAGGATCACCACGCCGACGACCGTGCCCCAGATGTTGACGCGGCCTGGGTTGATCGTCGTGGAGCCCAGAAACGCGCCGACCAGCGCCGGCAACAGGAACTCAAGGCCAACGCTGGCCTGGCCGACCCGCAGCCGTGCCGCCAGCACGACACCGGCAAAGGCGGTGATCAGGCCCGACGTCATGAAGGCCAGCATCACGTAGCGGCGGGTGGAGATGCCGTTCAGCTCGGCGGCGCGCGGATTGGCGCCGATCGCATACAGATAGCGGCCAAGCGGCGTGTACGTGGAGATCACCCAGAGAACTGCGGCGAGGCCGAGCACGTAGAAGGCCGGGATCGGGATCCCGGCGATCCGGGCGATGTCGAGCTCGAAGAACGATTGCGGCAGATGGCCGATCACTTGCCGGCCGCCGGTCCACCAGAGCGCGATCGCATAGGTCAGCGTGCCGGTGCCGAGTGTGGCGATGAAGCTGTCGATCTGCGCCACCTCGACCAGCAACCCATTGAGCAGGCCGAACAACACCCCCAGTGCCAGCACGATCACGACGGCGAGCGGCCACGGCACTCCGGCGACCTGTAGGGAGATGGCCAGGATGTGCCAGAGCACCACGCCGTAACCGACCGTAAGATCGATCTTGCCGGTCATCATCGGGACGGTGGCGGCGAGGGAAAGCATCGCCACGACCGCCTTGTCGCCCAGGATCGAGCGCACGTTCAGCCAGGTCGGAAAGGTGTCGGGCAGGATGACCGAGAACAGCACGGCGAGCAGCACCGTGAGGACCACAAGCCCATAGACCGGCAGCAATCCGGCGATGCGCCGGCCGAGCGGTAATCCTCTCAGGCTACCCCGCACCGGCTCCAGTGCAGTGGATTTCAACGACGTCATAGCTGAAATCCTTCGGTTCGAACGTGGGTTTCGGGCGATCCGGGCGGGTGACATGAACCACCGGCGGATGCCGCCTGGAGCAGGCTCTGCACCGACAAATCGTCGCGGGCGATCTCGGCCACCACCGAACCCTGGCTGAACACCAGGGCCCGGTGACAGATGGCAGCGACCTCCTCGAAGTCGGTCGCAACGACGATGATCGACAGCCCGCTCGAAAGCGCCTGCTGCAGCAGGGCGTAGATCTCCGCCTTGGCGCCGACATCGACTCCCGCGGTCGGTTCCTCCAGGATCAGCAGGTGACTGGCGATGCCGAGCCAGCGTGCCAGCACCACCTTCTGCTGGTTGCCGCCGGACAGGGTTTCCACCGGGCGCCTTGGATCGTTGGGACGCAGGCTCATGCGTGCCCCGGCGGCGACGCAGTCGGACCGCTCGGACGACGGCAGGCGCAGGCTGAACAGCCGGTGGCCCAGCGCGCCCGGGTTCAGGAACAGGTTCTCTCTCACGCTGAGCGGCATGCCGAGGCTCTCGGCGACCCTGTCGCCCGCGACCAGCCCAACGCCGGCTCCCATCGCGTCGGACGGGGTCCGCGGCTGGTACGGGCGTCCGTGCAGGCTGATGCTGCCGGCGTCGATGCTTCGCGAGCCGAACAGCGCCCGGCCGATGGCGTCCTGTCCGGCACCGCGCAGCCCGACCAGACCGACGATCTCGCCACGGGCCAGGGTCAGGCTGACCGGGCCGGTTTCGTCGACCACCAGCCGGTCCAGGACCAGGCAGGTCTCGCCGGACACCGGGCCCGGTCCCCGGAACAGCTGCTCCGGCGGCCGGCCGACGATCATCGTGACGAGATCGGTCGGGTTGGTCTCCGCGACGGTCTTGCGGCCGACCAGCCTGCCGTCCCGCAGCACCGCGACCTCGTCGGCGACCTGGAACACCTCGTCGAGCCGGTGCGAGACGTAGATCATGCCGATCCCGCTCAGCCGCAGTTCGCGGAGCACGGCCAGCAGCCGGTGTACCTCGTCGGCAGGCAGGCTGGCGGTCGGTTCGTCAAGCACCAGCACTTCGGCCTGGGCCGCAAGCGCCCGCCCGATGGCCACCAGGGACCGTTCGGTGCGGGAGAGATGCATGATGCGGGCATCCGGATCGATGTCGGCACTCATCAGATGAAGCACGGACAGCGCCTGCTTCCGCGATGCGCTCCACGAGATCAGGCCGTGGCGGCGCTTGTAGCCGACCCCGAGCGCTATGTTCTCCGCCACCGTCATCCAGTCGATCAGGCCGAGATCCTGGTGGATGAACGCAACCGACTGGTGGCTGCCCTTCCGGGCGGCGAGGTGCCGGTACGGCTGGCCGCGAAACAGGATCTGGCCGCCATCAGGCACATGAATGCCCGCGAGCATCTTGATCAGCGTCGACTTGCCCGCGCCGTTCTCGCCCAGCAGCGCCAGGATCTCGCCATGGTTCAGGCCGATCGACACATCGTCGACGGCGAGCGTGCCGCCAAACCGCTTGCTGACGCTCCTGAACTCGAGAAGTGGCGGCCCGGCTTGATCCATGGTGCGATGTCTCCCCGCTGCGTACCGGTTCAGGTGATGTCGAGATGCACCTTGATGGCGCGCTGCCGGTCGGCAGCCAGCACGAAAGCTTCCGGCGCATCCCGGAGCGGGAAGCTTGCGGACAGGATCGGGATAATATCGATCCGTCCGCTCGACAGCGCCGCGACCGCGATGTCGAACGCGTCGTGGAAGCGGAACGAACCGACCATGTCGATCTCGCGCGCCATCAGCAAATTGACCGGCAACGGCACCGCACCGGGCGGCAACATGCCGAGCTGGACGATGCGCCCTCCCGGACGCACCAGCAGCGGCAACTGGCTGACCGAGGCGGCGGCGCCGGTCGCCTCTATGGCGATGTCGAAGCCGTCCTGCTGCCGGGCTTCGCGATCGAGGCCTTCCGGATCGGCCAGGATGTTGATTGTGCTCGCGGCACCCATCGCACGGGCCACCTGCAGCGGGGGATCGCAGAGGTCGGTGATGGTCACGCCGGCGGCGCCCGCATGCAGGCTGGCGGCGAGGCATAGCAGCCCGATCGGACCCGCGCCGGCGATCAGCACCTGGCGCCCGACCATGGTGCCGGCCCGCGATACGGCATGAAGTGCCACCGCCAGTGGTTCAGCGCAGGCGGCGACGCGGTATGACATGGAGTCCGGCACCGGTACGCATTGGTCCGACCGCACCACGACGTTTTCGCTGAAGCCGCCTTGCACGTGCGGCATCAGAGCGGCACTGCCGAGGAAACGCATATTGCGGCAGAGATTGCCGCGGCCCTCGCGGCAGTAACGGCACTGGAGACAGGGGCGGCTCGGGTTGATCGCCACCCGGGTACCGACCGAGACACCGGCGCGTGCGGGGAGGTCCGCCTGCGGAGCCAGTTCGATTACCGTGCCGGATACTTCGTGCCCCAGGGTCAGCGGTTCGCGTATGCGAAAGTCGCCGACGCCGCCCTTGTTGAAATAGGACAGGTCGGAGCCGCAAATGCCACCACAGGCAACGCGGACGCGCGCCTCGCCCGGCAACAGGGCACGATCATCCCGATGTTCGACGCGCAGATCATGCGCACCGTGCAGCACGGCAGCAAACATGTTTCTCCCCCGAGGTCATTGTCCAGGCCGGATTATCGCTCCAGCTCTTGCAGTGTGACCGTGCACATCGCTATGCCAGTTTGTGCGCGACGACGGAAGCCCATTTGTCGGCATCCGCCCGGACGACGCGGCCCGCCTCGAAATGCCGAGGCTGCATAAGGATGTTCCATGAGCGGAACCAATGCCTTCAACCTGGCCGGGCGGCTTGCCCTGGTGACCGGCTCGAGCCAGGGGATCGGCTTCGCACTCGCCAGGGGCCTGGCCGATGCTGGCGCCAGGATCGTGCTGAACGGCCGGCGGCCGGATGCACTGGCGGACGCCGCTGTCAGGATAGGGGCAGCTTGCGTCGCACCGGGCTACGGGCTCGGCCTGTTCGACGTGACCGATCCGGACGCGGTGGAGGCCGGTATCGCGCGGATCGAGCAGGAGGCCGGGCCGATCGAGATCCTGGTCAACAATGCCGGGATCCAGAGACGCCAGCCCCTGGACGAGTTTCCGGTCGAGACCTGGCGCGAGGTCATGCGCACCAATCTGGACAGCGTCTTCTTCGTGGGCCAGGCGGTCGCCAAACGGATGATCCCCCGCGGGCATGGCAAGATCATCAACATCGCCAGCCTGCAGAGCGAGGCGGCGCGTTCGACCATCGCGCCGTATACGGCGTCGAAGGGGGCGGTGAAGATGCTGACGAAAGGCATGTGCGCGGATTGGGCACGCCACGGCCTGCAGATCAACGCGATCGGGCCGGGATATTTCGAGACGGAACTCAATCGTAAACTGCGTGACGATCCGGAGTTTCACGCCTGGCTCTGCAAGCGGACGCCGGCCGGCCGCTGGGGCAAGGTCGAGGAACTCTGCGGCACAGCGGTGTTTCTTGCGTCCAGCGCGTCGGATTTCGTGAACGGCCAGGTCATCTATGTCGATGGCGGCGTGTTGTCGGTTCTTTAAGGGGTTTTCGATCATGCCTGAAAAACTGCTTCAGCTTTGTGGTGTCCTGCCGGCGACGCAGGCGGTACTGGATGCGCGCTACGATGTGTCCAGGTGGACCGGCATTGCCGATCCCGACGCCTGGTTGTCGGAGCACGGTGCCACGGTGCGGGCAGTCGTCACCGGCGGCCATTTGGGCATCGAGACCGCAATGGCCGAACGCCTGCCGTCGCTTGGGATCGTGGCGATCAACGGTGTCGGCTACGATCGCGTCGATCTCGATGCGATGCGACGTCTCGGGGTTCGGGTCACCAACACCCCCGATGTGCTGACCGACGATGTCGCGGATCTGGCGATCGCGCTGATGCTCAACGTCATGCGGCAGCTGCCCGCGGCGGAACGACATGTGCGGGATGGGTTATGGCCGACCTCGCAGCCGTCGCTCGCCCGGCGGGCATCGGGCCTGCGATACGGCATAGTCGGGCTGGGCCGGATCGGGCAGGGGATCGCTGCACGCCTGGCCGGGTTCGGCGGCAGCATCGCCTATACCGGGCCGAACCCGAAGCAGAGCGCGCATCGCTATCATGCGAAGCTGCATGATCTTGCCGCTGCGTCGGACGTCCTGTTCATCGCCACGGCCGCGTCCGGCGCGACGAGGGGTCTGGTCGATGCGTCGGTGCTGGAGGCACTTGGACCGCAAGGCGTTCTGATCAATGTGGCCCGTGGTTCGATCATCGATGAGCCGGCGCTGGTAGAAGCACTCGCGACGCACAAAATCTGGGGCGCCGGTCTCGACGTGTTCGATGACGAGCCGAATGCGCCGGAAGCGTTGTTTACGATGGCGAACGTGTCGCTGGCACCGCATGTCGGGAGCGCCACCGCGGAGACGCGCGATGCGATGGGAAAGCTAATGCTGGAAAATCTCGACGCGTTCTTCGCGAACGCGGACCTACCGACAGCGGTGGTCTGACCATCCGCTCCAATGCCGCTCCCGGTGGATCGACCACGCGGGAGCGGACGTTCGATCAGTTACCGCGCTGCGTAACGCTGCCCGGTCGTGGCCTCGTGCGGGTCGCACTGCATGACGTAGGCGCGCATCTCTTCGACGGCGAGATCGCTTTCCTCGAGCCGGTGCTTCACGACGTCGCCGATGCTGATCAGGCCGACAAGCTTGCCGTCCTCACAGACCGGGATATGCCGATGCCGATGCAGGGTCATGAGTTGCATTGCCTGGGTGACGGTTGCATCGCCGGTGAGCGTCGGCATGTCGAGCGACATGAGATCGGCGGCTGTCAGCTCGGTCACCTCGTCATGATGCTCGGACAAACCCTTGACCACTTCGCGCTCAGATAGAAGCCCGAGAAGCTGGCCGCTTCGATCCTGGACGACGACGGCGCCGATATGGTTGGACGTCAAGGTATCGACGACAGCCAGAAGAGTATCGTCCGGATAAACCGTGGTCACTCCCCAACCCTTACGACCGAGGATGGTACGGATCGAAGTCGACATGACTACCTCCTTTGCAGTTCTCTTAAGGAACAACACCGGTTCTAGCCGCGCCGGCAACGGAAGCCGTAGTATAGTCCTCGTCATTCGCCATCGGCGCGTTTATTCCGAGTGCGAGCCGAGCTTCCGATCACTTAAAAGAGAGGACGCAGTTGCAGCATGGACAAATTCTGAATTCATGCGTGGGTCGGCATGTTGTATCGGCGCGATCAGCATCGATGGCACGAGACCGAGAACAACGACCAGCACTGCCAGGACACCGAGTGTTGCAACGCCGCTGAAGCGGGTTGGAAAGACGGTGCGATCGCCGAGACGGTCGGACACCGGCATCGCCATCACGACCACGATCCGCAGGTAATAATAGAGGCCGATGATGCTGCCCAGAATAAGCGCGATCAGGGGCAGGGTGAGGTGGCTGCCGACGCCGGCGGTCATGACGTAGGCCTTGGCGATGAAGCCCATGGTCGGCGGGATGCCGGCAAGCGAGATCAGCATCAGGGTCAGGATGCCGGCGAGCCATGGCCTGCGCCAGAACAGCCCTCGATAAGCGTCGATTTCCGCCACGTCGTGCGGCGCCGCGGGATCGGACAGGATGCCGATGACGCCGAATGCGCCGAGCGTGGTGACCGCGTAGGCGGCGAGGTAGTAGCTCGACGCCGCGATGCCGAACGTCTCGGGCGACAGGAACGCGACCAGCAGATAGCCGAGATGCGCGATCGAGGAATAGGCCAGGATCCGCTTCAGATTGTCCTGGCCGAGTGCCAGGAGATTTCCCGCGACCATCGACAGGATCGCGAAGACGGCGATCGCCGACATCGCCGCATGGTCCATTCGCCCAGGGCCTGCCACGAAGTAACGCATCAGCACGGTGAACACCGACAGCTTGGAGATCACCGCGATGAACCCGCCAACCGGGGCCGGCGCGCCCTCGTAGACATCCGGGGCCCACATGTGGAACGGCACGATCGACAGCTTGTAGCCGATGCCGGTCAGGATCAGTGCCGAGGCGACGAGCCGATACACACCGACAGTGTGTCCGGCACCGGAGCCGGCCGCGGAAAAAGACAAGGTGCCTTGGGCCGCATAGATCAGGGCGATACCGAACAGCAGGAACGCCGACGATGTCCCGGCCAGCACCAGGTATTTCATGCCGGCTTCGGTGGCATCCGGGCGATGCCGCGGGTAGGCGATCAGGCCCAGCAGTGCCACGCTCAGGGTCTCAAGCCCGAGGAAGAAGGTGGCGAAATGGTCGCTGCCCAGCATGACCACGGCCCCGAGCGTCGCGATCAGGAGCAGCAGGTAATATTCATCCGCCGGGCTGGATCGCAGGGCGCCGACATAGCCGTGCGACAGCAGCAGCACCGCGAGCGACGACAACAGCACGAGGGCGGTGGCGAAGGTGAAGTAGCCGTCGATCAGGAACAGCGGGGGCACCCGGACCGGCAGGCTGCCGGATGCGGGCCAGAGGCAGGCCAGCGATACGAGCAGGCACAGGCCGGTCAACCAGGCGGCCAGTCCGTTCGAGCGGCGAAAGGCGATCCCGGCCATCAGCACGACGGTGCCGCCCGACAGCACGATCATCGGCAACAGCGCCACGAGGTCTGCGATGGTCATGGTCATGGCAGTGTCTCCCGGGTGTTTGCCTGGCTGAGCACGACCGGACGCGCGGTGGCGGCGACCTGTGTCGATGGAACCAGATGGTCGAGCGACGAGGCCGCCACGTTGATGATCGGCTGCGGCAGCACGCCCACGGCGATGATGGCCACGATCATCACCGCCATCACCGCCATGTGGCGGCGGGACAGGTCGGTGATCACCGCGCCGGGCTGGCTCGGTCCGAGCAGGCTGCGCTGCACCAGCATCAGGACGTAGACCGCCGCCATCACCAGCCCGACGGCGCCGAGGATCGCGGCGGGAGGACTGACCCGGTAGGTGCCGAGCAGGGTCAGGAACTCGCCGACGAAGTTGCCGAGGCCGGGGAGCCCGAGCGACGCCACGCCGAAGAACAGGAAGATCGCCGAGAAATGCGGCGCGCTGTGCCAGAGACCGCCCATCCTGCGCAGGTCGCGGGTGTGCAGCCGGTCCTGCAACGTGCCCACCAGGATGAACAACGCGCCGGTGCTGATGCCGTGCGCGATCATCTGGATGACCACGCCCTGCAGGGCGAGGCCGTTCCAGGCAAAGATACCGAGCAGGACGAAGCCGAGATGGCTGACGCTGCTGTAGGCGACCAGCCGCTTCATGTCGGTCTGCGCCATCGCCAGCAGGGCGCCGTACAGGATGCCGATCACGCCGAGCGCCAGCGCCACCGGCGTGAACAACCGTGCCGCATCGGGGAACAGCGGCACGGTGAACCGGATCAGGCCATAGGCGCCGGTCTTCAGCAGGATGCCGGCAAGCAGCACGCTGCCGGCGGTCGGCGCCTGGGTGTGGGTGTCGGGCAGCCAGCTATGAAACGGCACCACCGGCAGCTTCACCGCGAACGCGATGAAGAAGCCGAGCATGAGCAGCATCTCGGTGCCGGGCGGCATGTAGGTGCCGAGCAGCTGGAAGTAGTCGAAGGTGAACTGCCCGGTCGCCTGGCGGTGCGCGAACACCAGCCCGAAGATTGCCAGCAGCATCAGCAGGCCGCTGCCCTGGGTGAACAGGAAGAACTTGATCGCCGCATGCACCCGGCGCTCGTGACCCCAGATGGCGACGAGGAAATACATCGGGACCAGCATGATCTCCCAGAAGAAGAAGAACAGGAACAGGTCGGTCGAAAGGAATACGCCGATCACGCCGGATGTCGTGGCCAGCAGGCATACGTGGAAGAAGCCGACATGCTCGGTGATCTCCTTCCACGAGATCACCACGCTGACGACCGAAAGCGCCAGCGTCAGCCAGAGCAGCAGCAGGCTGAGTCCGTCCATGTCGAGCCGCAGGCCGATACCGAGCTGCGGGATCCAGGGCGACGAGAAATGCGCGAGCCAGCCGGCGCGCAGTCCGGGATCCGGGGTGGCGACGGACAGGGCGGTCAGCAAGCCGGCATCGACCACCAGGGAGCCGATCGTCAGCCAGCGCGGCCAGTTTGAACGGCTGGCGCCCCCGAGACACGCGATCAGCGCGCCCAGTAGCGGGACGATGATGAGCAGGGGAAGCATCATGCGAATAATCCGATCGCAAGAGCGGTGATCGAGCCGGCGGCGACCCAGCCTGCGTACCAGCGGACGCGTCCGGTCTGGGTGAGCCGCAGCGCATCGTGGGCATGGCGGGTGGCAACGGCGATGCCCTCGTAGAAGCGGTCGATGATGTCGTCGCGGTTGATGTGCACCAGCCAGAGCAGCGGGCCGACGATGACCGTGTCGTAGAGCGTATCGAAGCCCCATCCGGTGCGAAGCAGGCGGGCCGTGGCAGTCTGGCTCGGAGAGAGTTCGGCCTGCGACGAGAACCGCCGCCAGGCCAGCCCGATCCCGACCAGCGGCACCAGCGAGGCGACCACCAGCGGCCAGGCGGACTCACCGACAGTCTCGGCGGTGACACCGAACACGCCGCCGAGCAGGTGCGACATGATGGCACTGGAGCCGAACAGCGCCGGCGTCTGCAGGAAGCCACCGATGAGGGCGAGCACCGACAACACGCCGAGCGGCAGCCCGATCCGCCAGCCGGTCACGCCGTGCGGGACGGTACGCACCGGTCCGAGGAACACGATGAAGAAGGCGCGGAAGATGTAGAGCGCGGTGAGGAACGCGCCGACCAGACCGGCGCACCAGAGCACCCGGCCCGCGGCACCACCGTTCCAGGCGCCCTGCAGGATCGCCTCCTTGCTGTAGAAGCCGGCGGTGATCAGCGGCAGTGCGGCCAACGATGCGCTGCCGATCAGGAAGCACCAGAACACGCCGGGCATGCTCCGGCGCAGGCCGCCCATCCTGAAGATGTCCTGCTCATGGTGCAGGCGCAGGATGATGGCACCAGCCGACAGGAACAGCAGCGCCTTGAAGAAGGCGTGCGTCACCAGATGGAAGATCGCCGCATCCCAGGCGCCGACGCCCAGCGCCAGGAACATGTAGCCGATCTGGCTGATCGTCGAGTAGGCGAGGATGCGCTTGATGTCGGTCTGGACGAGCGCACTGGCGCCGGACAGCAGCAGCGTGATTGCCCCGATCGCACCGGTCGCCAGCATCGCGTCCGGAGCCAGCGCGAACAGCACATGGGTGCGCGCGATCAGGTAGACGCCAGCGGTCACCATCGTTGCAGCGTGGATCAAGGCCGATACCGGTGTCGGCCCGGCCATCGCATCGACCAGCCAGGTCTGCAACGGGAGTTGTGCCGACTTTCCGAGTGCGCCGCCCAGCAACAGGAACGCCGCGACCGTCGGCATCAGGCTGCCCTGCGGCCAGGCGGTCGCCGCCTGTTGCATCAGCGGCTGGATCGACAGCGTGCCGAACTGCGTCGCCAGCAGGAACAGGCCGGTGATGAGTGCGGTGTCACCGATGCGGGTGACGATGAACGCCTTGCGTGCGGCACGGCCGTTGGCGGGATCGTCGTACCAGAAGCCGATCAGCAGGTAGCTGCACAGACCGACGCCTTCCCATCCGACATAGAGCGCCAGAAGATCGTTCGCGAGCACGAGCAGCAGCATCGCAGCAACGAACAGGTTCATGTAGGCGAAGAACCGGGCATAGCCGGCATCGCCATCCATGTAGGCCGAGGCATACAGATGGATCAGGAACCCGATCACGGTGATGACCAGCATCATCGCCAGCGACAGCCCGTCGAGACGCAGCGCCACGTCGGGGGCGAACGAGCCGATCCGCATCCAGTGCCACAGGGTCAGGTCGAACGGCGTCACCGCGCCGCCAGGCGCCAACTGCGTGGTCGCGACGATGCAGGCCAGGATTGCCGCGATGCCGACCGAGCCGACACCGACGATGCGTACGCCGTCCGTGCCGAGCCGTCGGCCACCCAGCATCAGGATCACGCTTCCGAGCAGCGGGAAGATCAGGACGAAGGCGAGCAGCGCGTGCATCGTTCATCCCCTCAGGGTGTTGCCGGTGTCGGAATCGAGCGTTGGTCGCCGCGTCTGCAGCAGAAGGATCAAGGCCAGTCCGACCGAGATCTCGGCAGCGGCCAGCGTCAGCACCAGCAGGAACATGATCTGCCCGTCGGGCTGGCCCCAGCGGGCGCCACCGGCGACGAAGGCAAGGCCGGTCGCGTTCAGCATGATCTCGATCGACATCAGCATGAAGATCAGGTTGCGCCGGATCAGGACCCCGGCGAGACCGAGCGCGAACAGGATTGCGGCGAGCAGGATGGCGTTCTGCGGCGAGACGGTGCCCATGATGTCATGTCCCCCTGCCGCTCTCGCGGCCAAGATGGAAAGCGCTGATCAGGCCGGCGAGCAACAGGATCGAGGATAGCTCGACGGCGAGCAGGTACGGCCCGAATAGGGCCAGCCCGACCTGCTGTGGCCCGACCATCGCGACACCAGTCGCTTCGCCGCGTCCCATCACCCCGGCATAGAGCAGCTCGGCGCCGAGCACGGCGGCCAGCAGCGCCGGGCCGGCCCAGCTGCTCGGTGCCAGCCAGGCATTCTCGCGGGCCGCGTCGTCGGCATCGATGTTGAGCATCATGATGACGAACACGAACAGGATCATGATCGCGCCGGCATAGATGATGATCTCAAGGGCCGCCGCGAACGGCGCGCCGAGCGTGTAGAAGATGGTGGCCACCGCCAGCAGCGACACGATGAGATACAGCAGCGCATGCACGGTGACGGTGCGGGTGATGACCATGGTCGTCGAGATCACGGCGACGATGGCGCTGAGCGTGAAGAGCAGGTTCATCGCACGTCACGGCAGCAGGCTGTGGATGTCGACCGGCGGGTCCTCGCGTTCGGCCGTGCCCTTGTCCTTGCCGGGCACGGCCATTCCGGCGATCCGGTAGAAATTATAGTCCGGGTATTTGCCGGTTCCACTGATCAGCAAATCCTCTTTTTCATAGACGAGGTTGGGGCGCTCGTATTCGCTCATCTCGAAATCGGGGGTGAGCTGGATGGCGTAGGTCGGGCAGGCCTCCTCGCACAGGCCGCAGAAGATGCAGCGGGAGAAGTTGATCCGGAAATATTCGGGATACCAGCGGCCCTGGTCCTCGGTCTTTTGCAGGCTTATGCAGTCGACCGGGCAGACCGCCGCGCAGAGATTGCAGGAGACGCAGCGCTCTGCGCCGTCCGGGTCGCGGGAGAGGATGATCCGGCCTCGGTAGCGCGGCGACAGATAGGGTTTCTGTTCGGGATATTGCACCGTCTCGCGACGGTGGAACATGTGCAGGAAAGTCAGCCAGAGCGTGCGCACGGAGCTGAGCATTGCGGAAGATCCTAGGGCGAGACGAGAAGCATCACCGCGCCAGTTACGGCGACGTTCAGGAGACAAACCGGCAACAGGACTTTCCAGCCGAATGCCATCAGCTGGTCGTAGCGGGGCCGCGGCAAGGCTGCCCGCAACAGGATGAAGAAACAGATCAGCACTCCGGTTTTCAGCACGAACCAGACCAGCGGCGGCAGCACCGGGCCGAGCCAGCCACCGAGGAACAGGGTGGTAACCATCGCGGCGATCAGCACGATGCCGGCATATTCGGCGATGAAGAACATGCCGAACTTCATGCCGGAGTATTCGGTATGGAAGCCGGCGCCGAGTTCGTTCTCGCCTTCCGGCAGGTCGAACGGCAGGCGATGCGTCTCGGCGATGCCGGCCAGCAGGAACGTCACGAAGCCGAGGAACTGCGGCACGATGAACCAGAGATGAGTCTGCGCCAGCACGATGTCGCTCAGACTGAAGGAATGCGCCAGCATGACGGTGCCGAGCAGCGAGAGGCCCATGAACACCTCGTAGCTGACCATCTGCGCCGCGGCGCGCATGCCGCCGAGCAGGGCGAACTTGTTGTTCGAGGCCCACCCGGCCAGCACGACGCTGTAGACGCCGAGCGAGGTCATCGCGAGGAAGAACAGCACCCCGACATTGAGGCCGCCGGCCAGGCTCCAGCCGGAGGTGACCGGGATCACGGCGAAGCCGAGCAGCACCGTCACCATGCCGATCGCCGGCGCCAGCACGAACACCGGGCGGTCAGCGAACGGGGGCGTCCAGTCCTGTTTGAACAGCATCTTTACCCCGTCGGCGACCGCCTGCAGCAGTCCGAACGGGCCGACCCGGTTAGGTCCGTAGCGGTCCTGCCAGACGGCTAGCAGCCGGCGCTCGACCCAGGTGAGGAAGGCCGCCGTGCTCAGCAGCACGAACAGGCTGACGATGATCTGGAAGATCCCGAACCCGATGGTCATGCGGCACCCGAGGCGATCGGGGCCCATTGCGGCGCATCGAACGCCGTGAATGGGGCTGCATGAGCGGGATACCGGGCCACGCCGTCCGGCAGGCTGGGGTCGGTGACGACTGCCACCGAATGGCCGGTGCCATCCAGCGTGAGCCGTATCGTGTCACCGAGCCTTGCGTGCATGGCGGCCGACACCGAAAGCGACGGCGGGGCGATGCGGGATTTGCAGGACGGCGACCGGTCGCTCAGTTCTTCCGAGCCGAACAGCCGGCCGGCCGGCAGGACCAGCAACTCGTCGTCGCGTGCCAGGAACGCCACCGGAACGACCGGGTGATAGGCGCCCGCGGCGGGTGTCGCGTCCAGCAGCCTGATGCCGGGGTCGCCGCCCTGGAGCGGACCGCCAACCTCCTCCTGGAACTTGTTCAGCGACTGCACCGAGTTCCAGGATGGTGCCCAATAGAACGGGCGCAGGGCTGCCGGCATGTCGCCGTAGAAGCCCTCCATGGTCGAGCTGAGGGGCGCGTCGGCACTGGTTTCCGGCATGCGGTCGCGCACGCTGACGTTGGCCTGCGACGCGGTGCGTCCGCTGAACCGATGCGTCTCGCTGCGGATGCGTGCGCCCTTGATCCGGAAGGTGGCACCCGGGGCCGCATCGCGCACGGCGGCAAGCGCGGGATGGGCTACGCCAAGGGCCGCGATGACGTCATCCAGGTTGGCCCAGGAGAAATCCTCGTTGCGCCCGGCGGCGCGCGCCGCATCACGCAGCCAGCGCCATGAATCCTGGATCGGCGCTGCAGGATAGCTCGCCTGGAAGAAGCGTTGTGCCCGGCCCTCGCTGCTGACAAGGGTGCCGTCGGTCTCGGCAAAGCTGGCGGCCGGGAGAACCAGGTCGGCCAGTTCCGAAGTCGCGCTCTGCAGATGGTCCAGCACCACGACCCGGGCCGCACTCTGCATCGCGTCCGCCAGTTGCTCGTTGGGCACGCGGCGGAAGAGGTCGTTTTCCAGCACGATCACCGTCCGGGCGGCACCGCTGACGAGCGCCTCGATCGCGGCGGCCAGGCGCTCTCCGCCCAGCATCGCCAGTCCCATGCTGTTGCACTCAGGCATCGTCAGGCTCAGCCGCGCATCGGGCCGGGTGCGGTGCAGCGCACGCGCGATGTCGGCGGCGGCGTTCATCATCGCCGGCGAGCCGCATTCGGTGCCGCTGACGATCAGCGGCCGTTTCGCCGCCAGCAGCGCGCCGGCGATCAGGTCGGCCTGCTGCGCCAGCGCGTCCGGCAGCGCCGGTGCCGCACGGGCCCCAGGATCGATCCGGTGCGCGATCGCAGCGCCGAGGCGGACGATGTCGTCCGGGGCCAGGTGCACGCAGAGGGTGGAGACCGGATCGAGATCGGTCGAGGCCGGGGTCAGCTGGAACAGCGGGGACCGCACATCGTCGCCGAGGGTGCGGACCGCGGCGTCGAGCCAGAGCGGCACCTTGGCCTCGTTTGCCGCCTCGAACGAGGCCTGCCGCACTGATTGCCGCAAGGCCAGCCCAAGGCGCGGTGCGGTCTTGCAGACATCCTCGCCGAGCACGAGCACCGCGTCCGACTGCTCGGCCTGCTGCAGGGTCGTGATGGCGGCGGGATTCGAGCGCAGGATGTCCAGCGTCGTTTCGAGCAGGGTCTGTTCGAGGTCCGACACGCCGAGATGGAAATGCGCCCGCCCGACCAGGGTCTGCAGGGCGAAGTTCGCCTCAAGCGACGCGCGCGGCGAGCCGATGCCGATGACCTGACCTTCACGCAACGCATCGGCAAAACGCTGCACCGCGTCGGACATGTCGATCGGCTGCAGCATACCCGATGCATCGCGCAGCAGCGGCGTGCGCACGCGTTCGGCAACGTTGACGAAGCCATAGCCGAAGCGTCCGCGATCGCACAGGAAGTAGCGATTGACCTCGCCGTTGTAACGGTTCAGCACGCGCCGAACGATGCCGGCGCGCTCGTTGACCATGGTGTTGCAGCCGACCGCGCAATGCACGCACACCGAGGGTGCGCCGCGCATGTCCCACTTCCGGGCATAGTTGGCGGAGAACGGCTTGTCGGTGAACACGCCGGTCGGGCAGACCTCGACCAGATTTCCGCTGAAATCGCTTTCCAGGGTGCCGCTCTCGTGGCGACCGAAAAACACGCTGTTGTTCGAGGCGAACGCGGCCAGGTCCTGCCCGCCGGCATAGTCGCGATAGAAGCGGACGCAGCGATAGCAGGCGATGCAGCGGTTCATCTCGTGCTTGACGAACGGGCCCAGATCCTGATTGCGGTGGGTGCGCTTGGTGAAGCGGTAGCGGCGGTTCTTGTGCCCGGTCATCACCGTCATGTCCTGCAGGTGGCATTCGCCGCCTTCCTCGCAGACCGGGCAATCATGCGGGTGGTTGGTCATCAGCCACTCGACCACGCTCGAGCGGAAATCGGTGGCTTCATCGTCCTTGATCGAGAGCCGCGCGCCTTCCGTCACCGGCGTCATGCACGCCATCACGATGCGGCCGCGCGTGTCGTCGGGGCCGCTGAACTGCTTGACGGCGCACTGGCGGCAGGCGCCGACCGAACCCAGTTCCGGATGCCAGCAGAAATACGGAAGGTCGCTGCCGGCGGACAGGCAGGCCTGCAACAGGTTGGTATCCGGCTTTGCCTCGAAGTCCTTGCCGTCGATATGGATGATTGCCATCGCCTATCTCCCCGTCGCCTATCGCCAGGAACAGTGCCGCTCGCGGACATGACGCTCGAACTCGTCACGGAAATGCCTAAGGCCGCTTTCCAGCGGCGCCATCGCACCGGGCGCGTGCGCGCAGAAGGTGCGGCCGGGACCGAGCAGCCCGACATGCCGCTGAAGCTGGTGCAGGTCCTCGTCCTCGCCGTCGCCATCCTCGAGTGCCCGCAGCATGCGCTCGACCCAGGGCAGGCCGTCGCGGCACGGGGTGCACCAGCCGCAGGATTCCTGGGCGAAGAAATGTTCCAGGTTGCAGATCATGCCGACCGGACACGACCTGTCGTCGAGCACGATCGCCGATCCGGTGCCGAGCCGGCTGCCGGCCTTCTCGACGCTGCCGTAATCCATCGCGGTGTCGAGCTGGTCAGCGCCGAGGAAGGCGGTCGACGCCCCGCCGGGCAGCAAAGCGCGGAGCTGGTAGCCGTCCTGCATGCCGCCCGCATGCTCCTCGAGGATCTCGCGCATCGGGGTGCCGATCGGCAGTTCCCAGGTGCCGGGCCGCTTCACCCGGCCGCTGATGCCATACAGCTTGGTGCCGCCGTCAGCGCCACGGCCCAGGCTCTTGAACCAGTCGGCACCGTTGGCGATGATGTGCGGGATGTTGCACAGCGTCTCGACGTTGTTGACCACGCTGGGTGCGCCCCACAGGCCGCTGACCTGCGGGAAGGGGGGCTTGTTGCGCGGTTGCGCGCGACGCCCTTCCAAGGCCGTCAGTAGGGCTGTTTCCTCGCCGCAGATATAGCGGCCGGCGCTGGCGTGGATATGCAGGTTCAGCGAGTAGCCGGAGCCCAGTATGTCCTCGCCTAGATAGCCGGCGGCGTGTGCCTCGCCGATCGCCTGGGTCAGCCGGGCGATCGCCAGCTTGTATTCGCCGCGCACGAAGATGTAGCCGTCGGTCGCGCCGACCGCGTAAGCGCTGACGATGACCGCCTCGATCATCTGGTGCGGATCGCCTTCGAGCAGTAGGCGGTCCTTGAAGGTGCCGGGCTCCATCTCGTCGGCATTGGCGATCAGGTAGCTGCGGCGCCCCGGCTTGCGCTTCGGCACGAAGCTCCATTTCTGGCCGGTGCCGAACCCGGCGCCGCCACGGCCGCGCAGGCCGGATTTGGTGACTTCGCCAACCACATCGGCCGGGGTCATCTGCAGCAGCGCGCGACGCATCGCCTGGTAGCCGCCGGCCCGTTCGTAGGCGGCGCAGTCCGGCGGCGGGGCGTTAGGACGGATATTGGCGGTCAGCGGGCGTTGCATCACGGCATGGCCTTCGCGGTTCCGTCAATGATCGCGTCCATGCGCTGCTCGTCGAGATCGCCATACAGCTCGTTGTCGAGCATCATCGCCGGCGCATGGTCGCAATGGCCGAGACAGACGGTCGGCAACAGGGTGATGTCGCCATCCGGCGTGGTCTGCCCGGGAACGATCCCGAGCCGGTGACGCAGATGCGCCTCGAGCCGTTCGCGCTGCATCAGCCAGCACGTCACGCTGTCGCACAGCAGCAGCACGCGCCTCCCGACCGGACGGCGAAAGATCAGGTTGAAATAGGTGGCGACCCCATCCAGGTCAGCTGGCGACATGCCGAGCAACGGCGCCACTTCCCGCAGATGCGCGTCGCTCACCCAGCGATATTCCTCCTGCACTCGCTGAAGCGCCGCGATGCAGGCGGCACGCGGATGCGCCTCGTGCTCGCCGAGTGCGCGGATCTCGTCGCGAAGCTGCTCCGACAATGGTTCGTCGGTGCGGGGCTCGATGATGTCAGCGGTCGACATCGGCCATCACGAAATCGATGCTGCCGATGATGGCGATCAGGTCGGCCACGAAGGCGCCGCGGCTGATCAGCGGGATCATCTGCAGATGTGCGAAGGATGGCGTGCGGATCCGGGTGCGATACGATGTCGTGCCGCCGTCGCTGACCAGGTAATAGCTGTTCAGCCCCTTGGTCGCCTCGACGCAGGCGCGCGCCTCGCCGGCGGGAATGACCGGTCCCCAGCTCACGTTGAGGAAGTGGGTGATCAGCGTCTCGATGTCGTGCATGGTCTTCGGCCGTGGCGGCGGCGTCGCCAGCTTGTGGTCGGCCATGACCGCCCCGCCCGGCATCTGGTCCAGGCACTGGCGGATGATGCGCAGGCTTTGGCGCATTTCCTCGATATGCACGACGATGCGGTCGTAGCAGTCGCCCTGTGTCGCCGTGGGAATATCGAACTCGAGCTGGTCGTAGCAGGAATAGGGTGCCCGGCGGCGATAATCCCAGTCCAGGCCGCATGCCCTGAGGCCAGGCCCGGTGATGCCCCATTCGATCGCCTCGTCGAGCGAGTAGGCGCCGACGCCCTTGGTGCGCGCCTTGAAGATGCGGTTCCGCATCACGAGCTTGTCGTATTCGTCGAGCCGCTTCGGCAGATAGTCGAGGAACGTGCGGATCAGCCCGTCCCAGCCTTTCGGCAGGTCGCCGGCGACGCCGCCGATGCGGAACCAGGCCGGGTGCATGCGAAAGCCGCAGATCGCCTCGATGATTTCCAGCACGCGTTCGCGGTCGGTGAACATGTAGAACACCGGCGAGAGCTGCCCGACATCCTGGGACATGGTGCCGTAGAACACGAGGTGGCTGGCAAGCCGGAACAGCTCGGCCAGCATCACCCGGATCATCTCGGCGCGCGGAGGCACAGTTATGCCGCCGAGTTTTTCCACCGCCATGACATAGGGGAAATTGTTCATGACACCGCCGAGATAGTCGATACGGTCGGTGTAGGGGATGTAGCTGTGCCAGCTTTGCCGCTCGCCCATCTTTTCGGCGCCGCGGTGATGGAAGCCGATATCGGGGACCGCCTCAACGATCTCCTCGCCCTCGAGCTGGAGGATGATGCGGAACACGCCGTGCACGCTGGGGTGATTCGGGCCCAAATTCAGGAACATGAAGTCGCTGTTCTCGCTGCGACGCTTCATGCCCCAGGCTTCAGGGTCGAAGCGAAGCGCTTCCTGCTCGGCGATCTCCTTGTCTTCGGTCAAATCATACGGGCCCATCTCGGTGGCGCGCGCATAATGGTCCTTGCGCAGGGGGTGCGTGGTCCATGTCGGCGGGGTCAGGATTCGACGGAGGTCGGGATGGCCGTCGAATTTGATGCCGAACAGGTCCCAGATCTCGCGCTCGTACCAGTTCGCGTTCGGCCACAGATCGACGATGCTGGGACTGGTGAGCGATGCCATCTGCAGCGCGACCTTGATGCGGATCTCGCGACGATCGTCGAACTGCATCAGGTGATAGACCAGCGTGAAGTCCGACGCCGGCTGATCGTCGCGTCGGGTTCGCTGCCGCTCGTCGATCGCGGTCAGGTCGAACAGCATCAGCCGGGTCGGCGCTTCCTGCTTCAGCGCCGCAAGCACGTCATGGATCGTGTCGCGATCGGTCCAGCCTGTCTCTACGTCGTCGCGCACCGCCTGCCGGTGCAGTGCGAAGCCGGCCGCGGAAGAGCGTCCAGGTGCCAGATCCGATGTGCGTGCAACCGCAAGATCCATTTTGGTGGTTCCTACACGGTATCGGGTGAGCGCAGGTCGCGCATCGCCTGGCGTTCGGGACGCTTGATGTCACGCAGGCTAGGCCGCGGCACACGCTCGATGCCCTGCGGCCCTACCATCCAGCTCAGCGGCCGGCGCTCCTTGCCGATCATGCTCTGCAGCAGCATCAGACCTTCGAGCAGTGCATCGGGGCGGGGCGGGCACCCGGGAACATAGACATCCACCGGCAGGAAGCTGTCGGCGCCCTGCACCACACTATAGATGTCGTACATCCCGCCGGAATTCGCGCATGCGCCCATCGAGATGACCCAGCGGGGCTCGAGCATCTGGTCGTAGAGATGCTTGATGACCGGGGCCATCTTCACGAACACCGTGCCGGAGATCACGATCAGGTCGGCCTCGCGTGGGGTCGAGCGCAGCACCTCGGAGCCGAAGCGGGCGATATCGTATTTACTGGTGAACGACGTCGCCATTTCGACGTAGCAGCAAGAAAGACCGAAATTGAACGGCCAGACTGAATTCTTCCTGCCCCAGGCTACGAAGTCCTGAAGCTTTCCGAAGGCGAGGTTCTTCGTGACCGCTTCGCTGAAACTGGTGCCCTGTTCAGGATGCGGTCCGGGTCGGCCAGGGGCGGGATCGGTCGAGGTCAGCGACCAGCGCATCGTTCAACTCCGTTCGTTTGCTGTCATGACGGTCCGGCTGGGGCGCACCCGGCGCGGATGCGGTCCCCATTCCAGCGCACCGACGCGCCAGAGATAGACGAAGGCCACGACCAGCACTGAAAGAAATACCATCATGGTGACGTATCCAGCCCATCCAGCCGGCCTGACGACCAGCGCCCAGGCAAAGATGAACACCGCTTCCATGTCGAAAATCACAAAGAACATCGCAATTACATAGTATTGAACCGGGAGCCGTAGTCGAGCCGTTCCGACCGGAAGTATTCCGGACTCGAACGGCAGTCTCATCGCGCGGCTGTCGCGGACGCCGCCAAGGACGAAGGAAAGGCCGATCATGAGTGCGACCAACAGGATGGTGGCACAGATGTAGAGACCCAGGACGACCATGCCGGACGAGTCCAACACGACAATACCCCGCTTTCTCTGAAGAGCCGGTGACACTGGAAAGCGTCAGTGCAACTTCACGGTATGCGACTAATTCCGGAAATGAAAGGGTCGATTATTTGTGCACTGCAATAGTCGGCTTTTCGAGAGTAGCCGATCTGGCAACGCAGAAATCTACGGCGTGAGCGAAACGCCCGCGGCGGCGATCGACCCGCGCGTAGCGGCGTGCTGCCCGAAACGCGCGGGGATCGGCCGGGAAATCGGTTCCCGGCCTTCTACATCCTACTGGTAGCGCCAGTAGCGGTGATGCCACCGGTCGTAGGCCCATGTGCGGGAATGCCAATGCCGTCCGTGCCAGTAATAGTGGGGTCCGACCCAGCCCGGGGGCGGGGGCGCCACGATGTAGGGCCGGGGCGGCGGCGGGTAGTATGGCTGGGCAACCGCCACGTTCATGACGCTTCCAAGCGTGATGGCCGCCACAAAAGTGATTTTCGCGAAACGCATCGTGTAGTCCTTTCCTGACGAACGCCAGGACAGCACCCACTTCGTGGCACCGGGAAGATCGAGTTGTTACGGAGTGTGGTCGCCCCGGGTCCCACCTGGGCGGACGGGCCGTCTTCCAATGCCGCAGAAATCTCAGTTGCAGGCAGCCGGGGCTGCAATCTCAGATTGTCTGCGGCAGCCCCCCGCCGTAGGATGCGGGCGGCTGCACCATCGTGCACGCGTTGTTGCAGCCGCCCAACCGTGTCGACGAGACATCCTCACGGTCTGTAACGTCGAGGCCGGGGATTCTTTGGCTTCGACGCTTTTGCAAACAGGCCAGATTGTGGCCGGTGATTCAATGCGGATCGTCTCCAGTTTGAGATATTATCGTGATCATCGCACGGTTTTCGATCACAATTAATAATGTTTTGTCGTTTCAGGCAGGCGGGGCGAACAGCAGCATCGTGATGTCGATGCCGACCCGATGGACGGCCACAGCCGGACCGAGCGGTGCGAGCTTGTCGAGGAAGCTGCCCAGCCGGTACGGATCGTTCTGCCCGACCACCCCATGCACCGCCCAGACTCTCGCCCCGGCAGCATACCGCGATGCGGCGGTGGCGGGATCGGTGGTCCAGTCGGCCGGGCCGAGCGCATGCCCGGTCCGGGCGAGGTAGACGTTCATCATGTTGACCGTGCCCGGGTCGTCGGTGACCAGAAGGTCGCCATCCTGGTGGTCGCGCAGCAACTCGGCCGCGGCCTGGTTCCAGAGCGGCTTGGTCTCCGCCTGGTAGTACGGAAGCAGGTTGGCGAGGCTGAACAGCGCCAGCAGGGCGAGTGCGGGTGAGCGCAGGCGCTCCGGCAGGCGGATCAGCCCGAGCCCGGCCAGCAGGAAGAACACCGGCCCGCTCCAGAGCAGGTAGCGCGGCATCCAGATCGAGGACACTGCGGCGGACGCGGCAAGCGCAATCGGCAGGGTGAACAGCCCGATCGCGATGACCCCTCCGACGAGCCCGCGACGGATGGCGGATATCATGCCGGCGAGGGCCAGGGCCGTCACCAGCCAACCCAGCCACTCGATGCCCATGATGTGCAATGGTCCCGGGAATATCCTGAAGGCGATCAGGCTGGAGGTGCGCATGAGATACACCGTCTGCAGCGTCGTCCAGACGTTACGAACACTGAGCGGCGGCACCCAGTCCAGCCCGGAACCCATCTTGCCGTGGGTCAACACCATCATGCCGACGATGAACGGCAGGTAGACCGCGAGCACCAGCAACTGCACCAGGATCCAGTTGCGCACGAAGCCGCGCCGGTTCGCCGGCGATCGTACCGCGATGAAGGCCGCACCGAGGTTGGCTGCCAGGAACCAGAAATTCGCGACGCTGAGGGTATCCAGCGCCAGTGCGGTCCCGATGCCATAGAGCAGCCAGCCGGTCCGGGCCGGTCCGGCGGTACGCAGTGGTCGCGCGGCGGCGGCGGGATCGCGCGCCAGCAGCGTCAGGCCCCAGAGACCCAGCAGGATGAGCGTGGTGACCAGCGTATAGGACCGGGCCTCCTGGCCGTACTGGACCTGGAACGGCGCCATCGCAAGCAACAGGGAAGCGGCGAGCCCGCTTCGCCAGTCACCGAGACTGCGCCCGAGCAGGAACAGCACGCCGCAGGACGCCGCCCCGAAGAAGGCGGCCGGAAGGCGCATGACGCTCTCGTTCAGCCCGAACGGCACGAACCAGGACGAGACCACGAAGTAGAGCGGCAGGTGGTGGAACGAGAGCGAGTCGCGCACCAGGGACCCGAGGCCCAGCGACGAGCGTCGCAACGTGGTGATCTCGTCCATCCAGTAGGGCTTGCCGCCGAGCCCGTGCAGCCTCGCGGCCAGGCCCAGCAGGGTGACCAGCAGGAGCGGCATGACGAGTTCCATTCGGTGCGCTGCGTTCCCGAATACGGAACGGTTCCGCTTCCTGATCTGCGTGTCATCGTGCTGAAGCTGCGGCGGTCGCGGAACGGTGAGGCTCAACATGTGTTCCAGCTGAAGAGAGCGATTGCAGGATGCCGTTGCGATCAAGATCGCAGCAAGGCATCCCATTGCACCACATCAGGAGTAACGCCTTCATGACAACGCGAACCAGCACCCAGAGCCGGCCTTCGAACCGGAACTCCATGAAGACGGTCCGGTCGATCGGCGCCCTTGCAGGCGCGGCGTTCATGCTCGGAGGCTGCGTCGTCGAGGCTCCGACCTCGGCCTCTGTCGGCGCAGCTCCAGGCTACGGTTATACCTGCTATGCAGGCGCCTATGTCTGCCGGGTGCCTGTGCAGACGCCGATCGGCGCTGAGTGCAGCTGCCCCGGGATCGGAGCGCCGTCATTCGGCCGGGTTCGCTAGCGGAACAGCCTGTGCGGCCGGTGCCTCATGCAGGGCCGGCCGCGCGGGCGAGACGCGTGCTGTATGGACGAAGCACGCGCATGCTCAGCAGGTAGCCGCCGCCGGCCAGGACGAGCACGACGACCGGGATCGGCCATGAGGGTGGCAGGACCAGCGTGTAGAGCGCCACTCCGATGACTGTCCAGATCACTGCCACCAGGTTGAAGCCGCCCCAATACCAGTAGGCACCGTGCGGCTCGAACAAGGCCGGCACGTCGAGCCGCATACGCTTCACGAACACGTAATCGGCGATCAGGATGCCGGCGAGCGGTGCGAAGGCGGTGCCGAGCAGGTTCAGCCAGCCGGTGTAGCCTTGTGCCAGCGCCGGGAATGCCGAAAGGCCGATCCCGACGACACTCACGATGAGCGTTGCACGGAAGCGGCCCAGCCGCTCGAACACGTTCAGCAGCGACAGGCCGCCCGTGTAGAGGTTGAGGACGTTGATGGTCCAGTTGTCGAACACGATGACCACCAGGAGCAGCGCCAGTGACAGCTTCGTCGTGGTGATGTCGGCCATCAGCTGGAATGCGTTCGGGATCAGGCCGAGCGTGGCGCCAGCCGCGTAGGCACCGATGGTGCTGACCAGCAGGGCACCGACCACCGAGGCGAGCAGGGTGCCGATCCACATGTCCCGGCGCGAGCGGGAATAGCGGCAGAAGTCGGCGGCGTCGGTGATCATGGTTAGCCAGGTGGCGATCGCTGCGTTGAGCCAGCCGACGAACAGCAGCCAGTTGCTGCCCTTGCCCATGTAGCCGAACACCGTGCCGGGCGCGAAGTGCGGGTCCGCATGGGTCATCAGGGTGAACAGCACCCAGCCGAGGATCGCCGCCTTGAGGGGCAGGGCGATGCGCGAGAGGATCCTCAGCGAGCCGTATCCGATCGCAGCCACCAGCGCCTGCAACGCACCGAATACCAGGCTGATCCACAGGAGCGAGTGCGGCGTGCCGGTCCAGCGGTCGAGCACGGCGACGATCGCGAACGAGCCGGCCACGGTCTGGAAGGCGAACCAGTAGACCGAGGCGATGGTCCGCAACGTGGAGGGCAGCAGCTTGGCGCCGCGCAGGCCGAACGCCATGCGCGTCGCAGTCTGGCCGGGGATGCCGTAATCGACGCCGACCGTCGCCATCATCAGGTAGGCGAGATAGGCGATCAGGGTGCCGCCGGTCTGCGCCACGATCGCCTGCCAGACCGGCAGGCCGGCTGCGACCGCCATGCCGGCCACCAGGATCTGGCCGGGATTGAGCTGAAAATTGACGATGATGCAGAACAGGTCCTGCCAGCGGACGGTCTTGAGGGCGTCGGGCACCGGTTCGATGCCATAGCGCTCGATGCCGCGCATGGGCACGGTCGCGTCGATGGTTTGGGTGGCTGTATCGAGGGTGGCTGACATCGTGGCCTTCATGGCAGGTGCGGATCGACCGTGACGGAATCGATCCGAACATCGCAAGCGGCGTGCCATGCCGGGAAGGTCAGTGGGGAGGCGGCGGCGGAGCTGGGGGTTCGGCTGTTACCGCCGCCGCAGGCAGTGAAGCTGGAGCCGCAGGCACCGGAGCCGGAGCTGCTGGAACCGGGGCCGGGACAACCGTGCCGGGTGGCGTCGAGCCCGGGACGATCTGGGCCGGAACGCGCAGCACGCCGCCCCGGCCGGCCAGGATGAGCGATTGATCCGGGGCTTCGGCGAGCGCCAGGATCGGGTACGGCGCAGTGGCTCCATATGGGGTCAGCTTTGCCTCGTCCGGCTTGCCCTGCAGCTTCCAGGTGGCGCCAGAGGCGTCGGCCAGCAGCAGGGTCCCGTCCGGCTGAAGCAGGGCGGCGGTCAGTGTGGTAGGAGATGGATCGGCGATCCGGCGCCAGTTAACCGTCTTTCCCGGCGCCCAGTCGGCAGCCAGGTCGATACTGTAGGCGCGGCCCTGCTGCCCGAAGATCACCAGGCCATGCGGGCCGCCGTCGATCGCGCCGAAGAAGGTGCCGTCGAAGGGCGGCTTCAGCTTGCGCAGCCCGTCCTCCGGCTTGCCGGCCAGCACCAGGCCCAATTCGCCGGCGACGAGCGTGATGCCGTTGCGCTGGGCCAGGCCGTAGACCTGCCGCCCGTCCGGATTCTCGATCGCGTCCGACCAGGGGTGCCAGCTCTTGCCGGCATCGTCGCTCGCGATCGCCAGGTTGGCGCTGCCGATCAGGCGGACCGGGCCGCTTGCGCCTGCCTGGATCAGCAGGAAGGGCCGGGCGGTGTCCTGGCTGAGCAGGCGTTGGGCGGCTTCGATCTTTTTCTGCCGGATGCTGTCGGCGGCGTTCGCGGACCGCGCGGCATCGAGCGTGGCCTGGGCGGCGCGGACACCGTCGAATACCAGGGCCCAGTGCTCGCCCGAGTCGACGGTACGCAGCACTGCGCCGGAATGGCCGACCGCCCAGCCGCTGCGCTCGTCGGTGAAGCGGAGGCCGGTGATGGTGGTCGCGACCGGTAGCTGGACCTGTCGCCACGTCGCGCCGCTGTCGTCGGAGAGCATGATCAGGCCGTCCGCACCGCCGGCGACCAGGCGCCGTCCGGCCGGGACGACGGTTTCGATCTGCGCCTTGTCCGGATGCGCGATCATCTTCGACGGCGTGGCGAGCGGATCCGCAGGCTTGGGCGGTGGGGCAGGCACCACAGCCGGCGTGGGATCGGCGACCGGTGCGACGACCGTTGCAATGGGCGGCGCCGCGATCGGGACAGGGTCCGGCGTGGTGGCCTGATGCGGAGCAGGCTTCGATCTGGCGTCAACGGTTTTCATGGAGCCCCGGTCATGCTCGGCCGCCGTCGGCTCGGCCCTGGCTGCCTGCGTCGAGACCGCGAGCGCGAGGGCGATCGCCAATACGGCGCGGCCCGGAGGCAGCGGATCCTGCTGGTTCGACATCGCGGTTCTTTCTCCGGCGGAAATCCTGGTGAACGCTGGTACGAGTTCCGGACCGGACACGCACGCCCTATGATATCCACATGAAGCAGACGCGCGACAAAGCGGCACCGTCGTCGGACCTTTTCGGCGCCGACGAGGTGCCGGCAGGACCGGCGAACGGTGGCCAGGACGCTGGCCGCGATGCGGCGACCCGGCCGCTGGCGGACCGGCTGCGTCCGGCGACCCTGGACGAGGTGGTCGGGCAGCCGCACCTGCTGGGCCCGGATGGAGCCCTTCGGCGGATGCTGGAGCGTGGCTCGCTCGCCAGCCTGATCCTGTGGGGCGGCCCCGGCGTCGGCAAGACCACCATCGCCCGGTTGCTGGCGCAGGCGGCGGGCCTGCGCTTCACCCAGCTCTCCGCGGTGTTCTCGGGAGTCGCCGATCTCAAGCGCGCCTTCGAGGAGGCCAGCCGCCGGTTGCAGGCATCGGGCGAGGCGACGCTGCTGTTCGTCGACGAGATCCACCGGTTCAACCGCGCCCAGCAGGACGGCTTCCTGCCGGTGGTCGAGAACGGCACCGTGGTGCTGGTCGGTGCCACCACCGAGAACCCGTCCTTCGCGCTGAACTCGGCGTTGCTGTCCCGGTGCCAGGTGCTGGTGCTGCGCCGCCTCGACGACGATGCGCTGGAGGCACTGCTGGCCCGGGCGGAGATGGAGGCGGGTGGCGAGCTGCCGCTGACCCCGGACGGCAGGGCGACGTTGCGGGCGATGGCCGACGGGGACGGGCGCTACCTGCTCAACATGGTCGAGCAGCTGCTCAGCCTGAAGGACGCCACCCGGCTCGATCCGGCAGCCTTGTCGGCGCTGCTCGCCAGGCGGGCGGCGCTCTACGACAAGGATCGCGAGGAGCACTACAACCTGATCTCGGCGCTGCATAAGTCGCTGCGCGGCTCCGATCCGGATGCGGCGCTCTACTGGTTCGCGCGAATGCTGAGCGGCGGCGAGGACCCGCGCTTCATCGCCCGCCGCCTGACCCGCTTCGCCGCCGAGGATGTCGGGATCGCCGACCCGCACGCGCTGCTGCAGGCGATCGCCGCGTGGGAAACCTACGAGCGGCTGGGGAGTCCGGAGGGCGAGCTGGCCCTGGCGCAACTCGTCGTCTATCTCGGCACGGCACCGAAATCGAACGCCGTCTACAAGGCCTTCGGGGCTGCCATGCGGGCGGCCAAGGCGACCGGCAGCCTGGCGCCGCCGGCCCATATCCTGAACGCGCCGACCAAGCTGATGAAGGAGATCGGCTACGGCCAGGGCTATGCCTACGACCACGATACCGACGAAGGGTTCTCGGGTCAGAACTACTTTCCGGACGGCATGGAACGGGAGCGTTTCTACCGGCCCACCGATCGCGGCTTCGAGCGCGAGATCAATCGAAGGCTGGACACTTGGTCGCGACTGCGGGACAGCCCTCGCGCATGACCCCGTCGAACACAACTCCCCCGCCGCCTGGCGCCCTTTCGAACATCGTCACCCTTGCCGTCACCGAGGACGAGGCGGAGATCCGCCTTGATCGCTGGTTCCGTCGCCACTACCCGTTCCTGACCCAGGGTGCGCTGCAGAAGCTGTGCCGCACCGGCCAGGTCAAGGTGGACGGCAAGCGCGCCGAGACCTCGACCAGGCTGCAGCCTGGTCAGATGGTGCGGGTGCCGCCGATCCCGAACGCCAACAAGCCGGCGCCGATCGTGATTGCGGTGAATGCCCAGGACGCCAAGGAACTCGGGCGGATGGTGGTCTATCGCGACGACCATGTGATCGTGCTGAACAAGCCGTCGGGCCTGGCGGTCCAGGGCGGCCCCGGCATCACCCGGCATGTCGATGGCATGCTGGAGGCATTGCGCGAAGGCTCGGAGCATCGGCCGCGGCTGGTGCATCGCATCGATCGGGACACGTCGGGGCTGCTGCTGCTGGCCCGTACGCCGGGCACGGCGGCCAAGCTGGCAGCCTCGTTCCGCACGCGCGAGGTCCGCAAGACCTACTGGGCGGTGGTGGCGGGCCGGCCGGTGCCGGCCGAGGGCGTCATCGACATGCCGTTGGCACGACTGGGCTCCGGGCCGGGCGCGCTCACCATCGCCGCCGATCGCGGCGACGAGGATGCCGCCTACGCGATCACCGAGTACGTGGTCCGGGATGCGGCGGCGCGACGACTCTCTTGGCTCGAGCTGTCGCCGCTGACCGGACGCACCCATCAGCTTCGCGTGCATTGCGAGGCCCTGGGCACGCCGATCCTGGGCGATCCGAAATACGGCGGCGAGGCGGCGCACATGGAAGGCTTCGAGGACCGGCTGCACCTGCACGCGCGGTCGCTCGAGCTGCCGCATCCGAGCGGTGGGACGCTGACCGTCACCGCGGAGCTTTCGTCGCACATGAAGGAGACCTTCAAGATCCTGGGCTTCGAGGCGGGCGTGACCCCGGCGGCCAGACGGAGCTGAGAAACATGGGATCCACCGGCGCAAAAGGCCCTGTCGTGAAGCGCCCCGTCGTGAAGCGCAGGCGCGGGCTGCTCTCGCGCCTGCTGCTGGTCGCGCTGGTGCTGCTGGCGATCGTTGTCGGCATCGCGCTGGTGGTGCAGTCGCAGCTCGACGACAACAGTCTGCGGCTCAGGATCGAGCGCGACGTGCTGCGCCAGACCGGCCGCCGGCTCACGCTCGGCACGCTGCATGTAAGGCTGCTGCCGGTCCCGACCATCGAGGCGGACGATATCGCGTTTGCCGACTGGCCGGGTGGCCGCAGGCCGCAGATGCTGACGGCCGGTGCGGTCCGCGCACACGTGGCGCTGCTGCCGCTGCTGGAGCATGTGGTCAGGCTCGAAGGCCTCACCCTGGACCGGCCGGACATCCTGCTCGAGCGGGCGGCCGACGGGCAGGCCAACTGGCAGATGCACAAGCCGGAACAGCCGGCCGGCGATGACGATGGAAGCAGCGGCACGCATTCGGCGCCGTGGGAGATCCAGGTCGGCAGCGTGCGCCTGCTGGATGGCAGCGTCGCCTGGCAGGACCTGCTGCACGGATCGACCGGTGCGGTGGCGGGACTGCGGGCCGACGGCAGCGGGCTGGCCGGGGATCATCCGGCGGCGACGCTGACCGGCCAGCATGGCGGCGCCGGCTTCATGCTGGATGCGAAGTCCGGGCCGCTGGCTCGCCTCGACGACGCGCAGGCCGATGGTGCCGCGTGGCCGATCCGGCTGGTTGCCACGGAACGGCAGCAGGACCGCGAGACCGGCCGGCTCGTCATCGACGGGACCTTCACCAACCCGGCGCGGGAGCGCGGCTACGCGCTCGACGTCGAGGCGCATCTCGACCATCTCGACGCGCTGAACGCATTGTTTCCGCACGCGGCACTTCCGGCGGCGGACGCCCTGTCGTTGCGGACCCACATGGTCGATGAAGCTGCCGCCGATGCCCCGCATGGCCAGCCGGAGCTCGGGTTCCTGTCGCTGCATACCGGTGCGTTCGAGGTGGCGCCGATCGTCCGCAGCCAGGCGCCTTCCTTGTCGGCGCTGTCGTCGGTTTTGGTGTCGGCTCTCAGGATCGATGCGCGCGATCGCACGGCGCCGGTGGATGTGGCCCTCGATGGACGATGGCATGACCAGGCGCTCTCGCTGCATGGTACCGCCGGCACGCTCGCCGGATGGCAGGGCTGGCAGCATGGCGGGACGCCGCAGCCGGCGCCGCTGGCGCTCGACCTGTCGATAGGGGGCGCCACTGCGCAGCTGCACGGGACGGTGGGCAATGCGGCGCTCGACCTGTTGATTGCGGCCAGGGCTCCGAGCCTGCGAGCGCTGTTGCGCCAGGGGCCCGACCTGACCGACATGGTGCTGGCCGGACACGTGCAGATGCAGCCGGGGGCGGCGGTCACCGTGTCCGATCTGCGGCTGGAGTCCCACCAGCTTGCGATGACCGGCTCGGCAAGCTGGCTCGGTGGCACGCACCCGACCGTTACCGCCGCACTCGACGCGGCACATGTGGATCTGGATGCCCTGCGTTCTGGCTGGGGCACCATGGATAAACCGGCACCGCGGGTCAGCCAGCCAGCCGGCCCGGCGCCATCGTCACCGCCGGCGGTACCGGGCCCGCCGGGGCAGGTGATTCCGTTCGCGGCTTTGCGGCTGGCGGATCTCGCCGTGCAGCTTGATGCGCATGAGCTCAAACTCCGGCAGCAGACCTATCATGACCTTGTGGCGAAGCTCTCGGTGCAGGATGGCAAGCTGGCACTGGCGCCGTTCTCGGTAACCGGCCCGGCCGGCCCGATCGCCGGCCAGTTGACGGCGGATGCCGATGGCCAGGCGCTCGCGGTCGTGCTGCAGCCGTCGATGATTAGTGCGGAATCGCTCCAGTCCATTTTCGGACGGCCGACCACGCTTCGCGGGGTCCTGGAACTGGTCGCGGAACTGCACGCGACCGGCGGCACGACGGATGCGCTGCTCGGCACCATGTCCGGGCATTTCGGCGCATCTCTGGTGAACGGGGCGGTGTCGAATGCATCCCTGTCCGGGCTGGTCGGGCGCTCGGTCGGGATACCGGCCGGCGGCGAGACGAAGCTGCGCTGCCTGGCCTTTCCGGCATCGGTCTCGAACGGGGTGGCGACCCTTTCGACACTCGCCCTGCAGACCCGCCAGCTCGACGTGCAGGGACATGGCACGGTGGCATTGGCGGATGGGCGACTGGATCTGCATCTGCTGCCGAAACTGTCGGTCGGCGTGGCCGGAGCATCGTTACCGGTGCATGTCGGGGGCCACCTCGGCGAGCCGCAGGCGGCACTCGATCCGGCTGCACCCGGCGGACGCTTCGCCCTCACGATCGGGCCGGTCGGACCGATGCTGGACCTGTGCGGCCCGGCGCTGGCGGCGGCGCGGTTCGGCAATCCCGGTCCGCAGCCGGCGGCGGATACCGGCCGTTCGGACCCCGGGCGATCGCACAAGATCCCCAAGCCGATCGACATCCTGCGCGGCCTGGGGTTGTTCCGCTGACCGCGACGCTCAGCCGTCCATGAGCGGCACGATCCGCAAACGGTTCTGGACGGCGGTGCGCCATGAGCCGGATGGCGACCGCTACCGGATCATGCTGGACGAACGGCCGCTGAAGGTCCCCGGCGGCCCGCTGCTCCGGTTGCAGTCCGAGGCGCTGGCGGCTGCGGTGTCGGACGAGTGGACGCGGGCAGGCGGACAGGTCGGGGACGCATTCGGCCCGGAGATGTTGCCGCTGACCCGGCTTGCCGGGACGCAGCAGGAACGCGTTGCCCCGCGCCGGCCGGCGGTGGTGTCGGCGCTGCTCGGATATGTCGACGGCGACCTGCTCTGCTACCGCGCGACCTATCCGGAGGTGCTGCTCGAGCGCCAGCAAGGCGCGTGGGAGCCCTGGCTGGACTGGTGTGCGGCTCGTCATGGTGCGCGCCTGGTCGTCGGGCAGGGGGTGATGCCGCTGGTGCAGCCAGTGGATGCGACCACCGCGCTCGAACAGGCCCTGCATGCGCAATCCGATGCCGCGCTGACCGGGCTGGGGGTGCTGGTGCCGATCCTCGGAAGCCTGGTGCTCGGGCTGGCGGTCGCGGACGGCGCTCTCGGCGCGGACGCGGCGACCGGCCTTGCCCTGCTGGATGAAACCTACCAGCTGGAGCATTGGGGCGCGGATGCCGACACATCTCAGCGGCAGGCCGCGCTGTTGCAGGAGGCGCGGGAAGCCGAGCGGTTCATGACGCTCAGCGTGGGTGCGGGTCGCGGCCCGCCCGGAACCCTTCAGCGCTGGTTGATCGAAGGCCGGGTGCAGGGCGTCGGCTACCGGATGTGGCTGGTCGCGGAGGCACGGTTGCTCGGACTGACGGGATGGGTGCGCAACCTTCGGGATGGCCGCGTCGAGGCGTTGCTGCAGGGACCGGAGCAGGCTGTCTCGAACCTGCTGGCCGCCGCACATGTGGGGCCAATGGCGGCACGCGTGACCGGGATCGCTACCGAGCTCCGGACGGATCCGATCGCACCTGTCGGCTTCACCCAGGCTTCAAGCTCGGATCAGCCCCTAGAGCCTTATTCGTCGCGTTAGCGCAATATTCGGACTGTCATGTGGCAATAATCGAGCACCATGTCGTGACACGATGGCAGCATTGTTGCAAACGCCGGCGTTAAAGTGACTATTGGTTACATCCACAGGCCTCGGTTCTTGGTAGATCTGCACCGTCTTCAGGTGGGAACTATAATATGAATGATGTGCCGACCAGGATCGGAGGAGCAAACCGTCTCGCTCTTTCGAATACACAGCGGTTCAAGCGCAACATGGCGATCATCGTCGCACGTGGCGCCAGCCGCTCGTGGCTGGTGCTTGCCGCAATGCCTGTCGCCGTCGTGGTCTGCGCGCTCGTCTACGCGTAGGGCTTCCATCGGCAGCTCGAAGGTATGTCGCCGGCTACAGTGGCACGTGCACGCACCGGACGATCGAGCATGGCAGGCGCAGACCGAACGTCCGCCCCCATCGCAGGGCAGTGCCGCCCGAGATCGTGCTTGAGGCCGGGCCATCAGGCCAATGGCCCAGCCCACTAATGATCACCGGGCCGATGAATGGCCGGCTCAATGCAATCAGGCGCCACCCCTGCTCATCCGGCAGCGCCCGAAAATCCCTGGTCGGCATCAGCACGCCGCGATCATCACGCAGCGTCATGGTGGCGAAGTAGGCTTCGTCCCATCCGGGGATCGGTCCGGGCTGCTGGATCAACCAGGCAGGAACCGCATCGCCAACCAGCTTTGGCGAGAGGCGCAGATCGACCAGCACCAAGGTCAGCATGCAGGCCAGCAACGCAGGCAGCCTTGGCCCCTTGGCCAGCGCACGCAGCAGCAGGAACCCCAACAATGCAAATCCAGGCAATGTCCATTTGAAGTAATGGACATTGTTGTAGCGCCAAAGTCCGGATGGGATCAGATCGACATAGGCGAAGAACAACAAGCTGTATGCAGTAATCATACAAGCCAGGACCACCAGTAGCATGCGGCCTGTCCCACGGACGATCCATGGAAGTGCCAGCATTCCGGCAAGTCCAGGCAGAACCCACGGCAGGCGCTGGACGATCCCGGCGCCGAACGGGAACCAGGGGCGCGGCGTCACCAGAAGCAGATAGGTCTTCCATCCCAGGCTGCTGAAGTCGAAACCAAGCACCCTGGAATTGATCATGTATTGGCTCGCGTGGGTGCCATAGATGCGTAACCAGATCAGAGCCTCAGGCACTCCAGCTATTATCACACCGCAAGCAATCAACTGCAGATCGGTTCGGCGTAGGGCTTTCAAACGAATTGCCGCTACGCTTGCGCCAATGCCCCAGATTGCCACCAGCAAGGCATCGGTCGGTCGGGTGGCCGGAATGGCCGGAATGGCCGCAACCAGGAGTCCGATACAGAAAAGACCAGCAAGCCTGCTGCGTTGTGTCTTCGGCAAGCGAACCAGATGGCGTGCCGTCAAGGCAAGCAACCACCAGATCAGCACGCACGATAGGCTGGTGTTCCAGGGTTCTGCCCAGACAGCGCGCAAGATCTCGTTCCCGCAGGTGGCAAGCAGGAACAGCATCGCCGCCCAGCGTCGACCAACGCCAACCGTGCCGGCAAAAACCAGAAAAGCCGCGTAGGTCAGCAGCAAGCAAACGAGATCGGGCACCAGGTATGGATGCGAACTCGATATCAGAACGAAAGGAGCGCCCAACAAGGCATACCCGAACGGATACCAATGGTGCGGTGCCCGGAAATCCGCATGCGCGAACGACTGCGCCGAAAGTAAGTATTGGGATTGGTCCCACCAACCCCACCAGCCTAGCGGATAACGCCCGTGATTACCTGGAACCGCGGGGTTGCTCAGATAACTGAGGATATAGATGGCTGTCAGTAACGCACCGACCGACACGACCAGTGACGGAAGGCGCCAAGCTGCCCGCCCGACAAAAAGACGATCCGATAACGTAACGCCCATTATTCTTGTATCCACGAGTGGTAGAGGACGCTGCCCGGCCTTCTTCCGGGCGGAAACTCAGTTGTATGGCCTGCATTGTCAATTGTTTCGCCTCTACAATTCGTGCCTGAACCGCCGGATCAAGCACACCCGTCATCCGTGTTCTGAGCGGGCTTCCGCTACAGGCTTTGCCTGCCCAGGAAATCAGTCATTCGTTCCGCGATCTCAGCGTGACTGGTCTCCAGGGCGAAATGGCCAGCATCGATCAGGTGGATCTCGGCCTGCGGCAGGTCGCGCCTGAAGGCCTCGGCACCAGCGGGGATGAAGAACGGATCGTTGCGGCCCCAGACCGCCAGCAAAGGTGGCTGATGCTTGCGGAAATAGGCCTGGAAATCCGGGTAGAGGGCGACGTTGGTGCGGTAGCTCAGGATCAGGTCGAGCTGGATCTCGTATCGTTCCGGGCGATGCATGTAGCCGATATCGAGGGTGTAGCCGTCCGGTGACACCAGGCCGGCAGGGGCCCCATGCTGATACTGGAAGCGGATCGCGTCATCGGTCAGCGCGGCCCGGCACGCCTCGCGATGCTGCGCCGATGGCTCGCGCCAGTAGGTCTGCCAGCTCTCCCACTCGGCGCTGAGGCCTTCCACGTAGGCATTGCCGTTCTGGGTGATGATGGCACTCACCCGCTCGGGATGGCGCATCGCCAGCCTCAGCCCGGTCGGCGCCCCATAATCGAAGATGTACAGCGCATACCTGTGCAGGCCCATCGCATCGACGAAGCCCTCGATAACCTCGGCCATGGTGTCGAAGCTGTAGTCGAAAGACGCCCTGCCCGGCGCCACGGTGTTGCCGAAGCCCGGCAGATCCGGCGCGATCACGCGATATCTGCCAGCCAGTGCCGGCATCAGGTCGCGAAACATGTGGCCGGCGGTCGGGAAGCCGTGCAGCAGCAGCAGCACCGGCGCATCGGCCGGCCCCACCTCGCGGTAAAATACTTCTACGTCGCCGACCTGCTTGGTGCCGAAGATCATCTTCATGTCGCTGGTTTCCTTGAGGTTGACGGTGCGAGGCGGTGCCCCGGTCCCGGATTTCGCGATGGCTGGAGCAAGGCCCGGGAGGGCGATCAGTCCGGCGGCGAGCACGGTGCGCCGGTGCAGGTTGCCATCCGTCGTTGCCATGTCTCTCGCATCCGTCTTTGTCATGCACCTTGACGTAGAGCGTCCGGAACGATGCAGTAACCGCTGTCATGCGCAATGCATGGTTCCAGGATCTGAAATCATGGACCGCCTCGGTGCGATGCAGCTGTTCGTCGGCGTGGTGGAGCAGGGCTCGCTGGCCGGCGCATCCCGGAAGGCCGGGTGCTCGACGGCGACCGTCACGCGTGCGGTGGCGCTGCTGGAAGCCCAGCTCGGCGTGCGCCTGTTGCACCGGACGGCACGCCGGCTGCAGCTGACGGAAGCCGGCCGGGAGCAGCTCGCCACCTATCGTGTCGTCCTGTCGGAACTGACGGCGTCCGGGCTGATCGGTGGACAGCGCAACCAGCCGGCAACGCCGGTGCTGCAGGGCCATTTCGGGATCACCGCGCCGGAGCTGTTCGGCACCCTGTATGCCGTCCCGGTTATCGGCGACTTCATCGCCCTGCATCCGGGCGTACGGGTCCGCGCGCTGCTGCTGAACCGGCTGGTCAACCTGGTCGAGGAGGGGATCGATGTCGCGGTCCGGCTCGCGTGGTTGCCGGACTCAGGCCTGATGGCGGTGAACTTGGGTGAGGTGCGCAGGGTGGTGTGTGCGGCCCCTTCCTACCTCGCACGTACGGGCGTGCCCGAGCTCCCGTCCGACCTGGGGCGCCATGCGTGCATCGGAATCGACGACGCACGCGAGCGGGAGCTATGGCGCTTCGACCGGCCGGCACAGAGCGGAAGGAGTGGCACGGGCACGGCGATGTCCGTCGGCATCCAGCCGGTCGTGTCGTTGAACAGCGCCGGGGCCGCGCTCGACATGGCCCTGCGCGGCGGCGGGCTCTATCGGGGCTTCTCCTACCAGGTCGCACGTCACCTGGCGGAGGGACGGCTGGTTTCGGTGCTCGATGAGTACGAGCCGCGGCCGACGCCGGTGCATCTGGTGTTCCACCCGATCCCGGCACGAAGCACCGTGCTCCGTGCCTTCATCGACTTCGCCGCACCCCGGTTGCGGGACGCCTTGTCCGCTGTCGAGGCCGAGATGGAGACCTACGCCGCGGCAGGTACTAGTCGCGATCGACCGCACGACGACCGATCGCCGGATCGTCGGTAAAGAAGCCGTCGATTCCGGTATCGATGTAGCGCTGGATCTCGGCAACCGAGCCGTCCGGGTTGCGGGTGGTGTCGCCGGCCTGATTGCGGAAGTCGGCTGGGAGGAAATGATTCTCGGGCCTGAACGTGTATGGGTGCACGAGCAGGCCGGCCGCATGCGCGTCGTGCACGAGAGTGGCCGGTGCCCCGAGATGGGAGGTGGCATCGAGCGGAATGACCGATCGGATATCGGGCCCGATCACGTCGGCATAGGTGGCGATCTCGGCCAGGCCCTTCGGCGACATCATGTCCGCGAAGCCGGTGGCGTCGCCGTTGCCGGATTTCGCGGGGAACCTGATCGAGCTGGATGCCAGCAACTGCATCAGCCGGATGTTGGAGTGCGACCGGCCGATCCGGTCGCGGACCATGCGCAGGCTGTCGCCGTAGAAGCTCTGCACCTCCAGCGGCCCGGTGCCGGTGTAGCGATGCGCGCCGATGATGCGTACGAACACATCCTCGGTGGGAAGCCCGGCCGAGCGGAAAAACGGGGTCGACTTGAGTTCGGGGATCAGCCCGATCTCGCGACCGCGGGCGGCGGATTCGGCGGCCACGAAGTCGATGATTTCTTCGAACGTGGGGATGTCGAACATCCCGTCGTACCGGGCATTGCGCGGGCGGATCAGCGGCATGCGCTCCCGGGCACGCAGCGTCTTGAGTTCTCCCAATGTGAAATCGATGGTGAACCAGCCGGTCGAGGCCTGGCCGTCGACGGTGCGCGTCGTGCGGCGCGACGCAAACTCCGGATGCAGGGCGACGTCGGTGGTCTCGGTGATGTTGCTCTCGTGGCGCGCCACCAGCACGCCGTCCTTGGTGATCACCAGGTCGGGCTCGACGAAATCGGCGCCGTCGGCGATCGCCTTGGCATAGGAGGCGAGCGTGTGTTCGGGGCGCAGCGCGGAGGCGCCGCGATGACCGATGACCAACACCTTGGGCGCCAGTGGCCGCTCGGCCTGGGCCAGGCTTGGAGCGGCCGGACCGGTCTCGGCAGCGGCAGGCGGTGCGAAGGCGCTCGCGACCATGGCGGTTCCTCCTGCTCCCAGTGCGCCGCGAAGGACGGCGCGCCTGGTCGGATCGGGGTGTTTCGGCATCATGGCGCGGCCCTCAGAACTGTGTCGAGAGGGTGAGGAAATACATCCGCGGCGCGATCGGGAAGGTATTGTAGGTGCCGGATGCCGCGCCGACCACCACGGTCGAGACGCCGCGCTGGTTGTTCAGGTTGGTGATATTGCCCTGGACGTAGATGTTCCTGAGGTATGAGCCGGCCGGAAGCGGAATACGATATCCGGCCTCGAGGTTCAGCATGAAGTAGCTCTTGACCGACAGGTCGTTGGTGTAGGTCGCATAACGCTTGCCGACATAGTCGCCCATCAGCTGCGCGTCGAAATTGCCGAAGTTCGCGCTGATGACCGACTTGTTCAGCCATGCCGGATCGCCGGGCACGTTCTTGCCGGCGGTGTGTACAAGAGTGCTGCCGCTCTGGTAGTTATCGTCGTAGACCGACTTGTTGTAGGACAGCGCGTTGTAGATCGCGAAGTGCCGTCCGAGATGCGCGGTCAGTGCAAAGTCGGCACCGTCGGTCGTCACGCTGCCGACATTCTGCAGGATCGACGCGCCGCCGACGATCGACGTGATGATCGCAGTCGGGCTGACCACGAGCTGACGATTGCTGAAGGCGACGTGATAGTAGCTGACCTGTCCCTCGATGCCGCTGAGCGGCCCGAACGACAGGTCGCGATGCTCGCGCAATCCACCCTCATAGGTCCAGGAGGTTTCCGGCTGTGCGGTGCGCTTGAAGAGGTCGAACGCGGCCTGGCTGCCGACGCTCCAGGGTGATGCGCCGCCGCCGCCATACGTCATGTACTGGCGCACGTTCTTCTGGATGTTGGCGAACAGCTGCTCATGCGACGTCGCGTCCCACACCGCGCCGACCTGCGGCAGGAACGCCTTCTCGGTGTCGATCTGGCCGACCGGCATGCCGGTGGAGCCGACCAGCGATCCGGGGAGTGGCTGCACCGGCACGGTCCCGTTGGCGAACTGCAGGCTCGATTTGAACCCGGCCTGCACGGCGAGTGTCGGCAGAATACGCCACTCGTCCTGGATGTGGGTCTGCACGACGGTGTTGGCGATCTGGCTGTAGTATTGCGTGAAGATCGAGCCGTCGGGTCGTTCGTAGGGGGTGGTCGGGGCGTTGACGTCCAGCCCGTACCAACGCCGGATCGCGGACGAGCTGTTATGCTCGACCCAGACCCCGGCTTCGATCGTGTGATGCCCGAGCGTCCAGTCGAGTGCGCCGATATAGCCGCCGCGATTGATCAGGTATTCGGTGGTGCGGGTGGCATAGCCGGAATTGCCGAAGATCTGCTTCAGGTTCTGGCCAGGAAAGTAGACGTTGAACAAGGCGGGCAGGCCGGCTGCGCTGATCGGTCCCGCAACCACACCGACCGAGTTGTCATGGTGATAGTAGAACTGGCTGTGCCAGATGAGATTGTCGGTGAAATGGTGGTCGAGCGTGGCATAGGCCAGCGCGTCTTCGCGTTGTGCGTCGCTGTAGTAGTTCCGGTAGTTGGCACCGGCGGCAGCGGGGGTAGCGCCGCTTGCACTCAGGTAGCTCAGCGCCTGCGGAAAATTCGGATACGTGAATGGGCGGGTATAGGGTGCACCGGATTCGCCGGCGACGTGGACGGTGCTGTCCTCGTTCGGTTCGACCTTGGTGGAGAAGTCGAAATACAGCGTCAGCTTGTCGCGGTCGGTCTCGTGCACGAACTTGCCGTTGACTTGGTAGCCGCCCTGCCGGCCATTGAAATCCCAGGCGCGGGCATCCTGCCGGGCGAACGCGACATAGGCCGAGTTGCCATTGCCGAACAGGCCGGTATCGACGCGTGCAAAGGTGCGGTAGGTGTCGTAGCTGCCGAAGGTCTGCGCGACTTGGCCGCCGAACTTCTTTTTCGGGTCCGACGAGAAGGTGTCGATGGTGCCGCCGAGGTTACTGGTCGATGCGGTGGCGAGGTCGCCGGCGCCGGAGGACAGGGTGACGCGGCTGATGTCCTCGCTGATCACTGCGCGCTGCGGCGACAATCCATTATAGTTGCCATAGTTCTGGTCGCCGAGCGGCACGCCGTCCAGGGTATAGCCGAGCTGCTGCGCATTGAAGCCGTGGATGTAGAGCGAGATGTTCTGCTCGTTGTTGCCCCATGGGTCCGAGGTTTCGTAGACCACGCCTGGAAGTGTTTGAAGCGCCTTCAGCGCGTTCGTTCCGGGAAGAAGCTTCTGGATCTCGCGGCCGGACAAAGAGACTGCGGACCGGCTCGAGCGCTTTGCCACGACCATGACGGTCTCGCCGTTGTCCGAGGCAGCCTTTGTCTTCGAAGTTCCAGGCTGGACGTCGACTGTGCCAGGGCTGGGTGCAAGGCGAGGCCGAGTGCGAGCGGAAGCAGCGCGCATAGCGACGATGACCCCAGCAGCATCCGCTGCGGAGAAATAAATCGACCGTATATCAAGTAGGCTCTCCAGAGGAAAAAGCAGGCGTCCGGCTTATTGCGAGGCAGACTAAAATATTGTGGAAATGCCGAGGAAGGTTAGACTTGCGTTGTACTTATTTTTCTCGCCTCTCGTCGCGAAGTGCAGTTACTGCAGTAGAAAAATCCCGGCAATCCGCAAAACCTGCTTGCACAGTATTGTCACGGCTCCTTCATAAAAACGTTGCCTTACCATCATCGAACCAAGGGTGTACGGGCAGGTGGCCTTGCGGGTGCTCGCTGGCTCGGCCAACCTGCCGAGCCGCTCCCGATGCGGTCCTGAAGGAGAGAATACATGACCAAAGCCAACGACCGCGTCGCCGATCATCCGATCGATGCGCAGTTCCTGGAGCGTTGGTCGCCACGGAGCTTCACCGGAGAGGCGATTCCCGAGACCGAGCTGATGACGCTGTTCGAGGCGGCGCGCTGGGCTCCGTCATCCTACAACTCGCAGCCGTGGCGATTCGTCTACGCACGTCGGGATACGCCGAGCTGGGACGGGTTCTTCGGATTGCTGAACCCGTTCAACCAGTCCTGGGCCAAGGATGCCGCGGCGATCATCGTGGCACTGTCGAAATCCACGATGCTGCCGCCCGGCAAGGATCGTGAGATCCCATCGCACAGCCATTCTTACGATGCGGGTGCCGGCTGGGCCTACCTTGCCCTGCAGGCGTCGCTGTCGGGCTGGGCCGCGCATGCCATGGTCGGCTTCGACATGGACACGGCGTTCGCGCAGTTGCAGGTGCCGCAGGGCTACCGGATCGAGGCATCGATAGCGATCGGCCGCCGTGGCGACAAGGGGCTGCTGCCGGAAGCGATGCAGTCCCGCGAAGAGCCGAACGGCCGCAACCCGATCGGGCAGTTCGTCATGGAAGGCCGCTTCCGCAACGACGCCTGATCCGGGGTCCCGAGGGCTTCGTCTCTGGCGAAGCCCCGGGCCTCGTTTCTAAGGAACCAGTACGGTTGCCGACGCCTGCGCCGCGATGCCTTCGCCGCGCCCGGTGAAGCCCAGCCGCTCGGTGGTGGTCGCCTTGACCGAGATCCGCCCGATCTCGACCTTGAGCAGGTCGGCCAGGCGTTGGCGCATCACCTCCGAGTACGGCCCGATCTTGGGCCGCTCGCAGATCAGGGTGACGTCCGCGTTCACCAGGACCCCGCCGCGGGCGGCGATGCGTTCGCCGGCATGGACCAGGAAGCGGGCGCTGTCGGCGTCCTTCCAGGTGTTCTCGCTGGGTGGGAAGTGGCGGCCGATATCGCCCTCCGCGAGGGCTCCGTAGATCGCGTCGCAGAGCGCATGGATGCCGACATCCGCGTCGGAATGGCCGGCCAGCCCGCGCTCGAACGGCACCGTGATGCCGCAGAGGATCAGTGGGCGTCCTGCCTCGAAGGCATGGACGTCGAAGCCGCTGCCAGTGCGCGGCAGCAGGGCGGGTCCGATCAACCGCTCCAGTCGCATCAGATCCTCCTCGTAGGTGAGCTTGATATTGTCCTCGCTGCCGGCGACCAGCGCGACCAAGTGGCCGGCCTGCTCGAGCAGGGCCGAATCGTCGGTAGCCCCCAGGGCACTGCTTCTGGCGGCCGCCCGGTGCAGGTCGAGGAGCAGGTCGAAGCGGAACCCCTGCGGGGTCTGGGCGCGAAACAGCTCGTCCCGGCGCACGGTCTCGACGACCGCACCGTCACGGGCGCGCTTCAGCGTATCTGCGACCGCGACGCCCGGTATGGCCCCGACATGGGTGGCAAGCGCCGCGATCACCCGCTCGATCAACGAAGCCGGGACGTAGGGGCGGGCGCCGTCATGGACCAGCACCAGCTCCGGCCGCAGATGCACCGGCAGCGCGGCGAGGGCCTCGAGCCCGATCAGCACGCTTTCCTGTCGGGTGCTGCCGCCCGGGATCGCTTCGGCAACCGACAGGCCGTGCAGCGCATCGGCGAGCAGCCCCGCGTCGCCGACCGGCTGGAGGTAGGACACATGCGGAAGCAGGGCTTCGGCGGCGTGACGAATGACGGGCCGGCGGCCGAGCGCAACGAATTGCTTCGGCGTGCCGGTGCCGTATCGGCGTCCGTTTCCGGCGGCAAGGAGGAGGGCGGCTATACGCATGGCGGAGGAATGCGGTGGGGGGCCGCTTTGGTCAATATGGCGTCCGCATCCACGGGGCCGTCCGTGGTCCGGAAGGTGTCCGCAGCGTGTGTCGCGCCGTGAGAGGAACGATTGCACCGATACGTCCCTGAGCGTATTTTGCCCAAATCATGGGCACTCCAAATGAATCCGGGTCGGATGACTGCATCGCACGCACCGTTTCTGCATCGGCTGTGGCCAGTGGCGGCGTGTGGCCGGTGAGCGAACGCGGGGACAGTCTGCTGAAGCCGATAGACCTGGGCGGCGTCGTCATCGAGACGCCGGTGATTCTGGCGCCGATGTCCGGCGTGACCGATTTGCCGTTCCGCCGGCTGGCACGATCGCTTGGTGCCGGGCTGGTGGTGTCGGAGATGATCGCCTCCTGGGCGATGGTGCACGAGAACTCCGCCACGCTGCGCATGGCCGAGACGCTCGACGAGGGCCCGAATGCGGTGCAGCTCGCCGGCTGCGAGCCGGAGGCGATGGCTCAGGCGGCACGGATCGCGGTCGATCTGGGCGCCAACATCATCGACATCAATTTCGGGTGCCCGGCGAAGAAAGTCGCCGTCGGACAGCAGGCCGGCTCGGCGCTGATGCGTGACGAGATCCTGGCGGCACGGCTGCTTGAGGCGACTGTAAAGGCAGTGGATGTACCCGTGACGCTGAAGATGCGGATGGGATGGGACCATGCCAGCCTGAACGCGCCGCGGCTGGCGGTGATCGCGCAGGAGTGCGGCATCAGGATGGTCAGCGTGCATGGGCGCACGCGCCAGCAATTCTATACCGGTCACGCCGACTGGAACTTCGTGCGCCAGGTCAAGGAGAGCGTTCGCCTGCCGGTGATCGTGAATGGCGACATCCTGACGCTGGAGGATGCGCGCGAGGCGCTGCGCCAGTCCGGTGCCGATGGCGTGATGATCGGCCGCGGCTGCTATGGCCGACCCTGGTTTCCGGCCCAGGTCGCACAGGCGCTCACCACCGGCCGCGTGGTGCCCGATCCGGACCTGGCGGCCGAAAAGGCGATCGTGCTGCAGCACTACCAGGCGATGCTCAGCCATTTCGGCACCTATCCCGGGCTTCGGCTCGCCCGCAAACATGTGTCCTGGTATTCGGCGGCGCTGCCGCAGTCGGCCCAGTTCCGCGCCGCCTTCAACCGGATCGAGGATACCGTCGAGGCGGTCGCGGCGATCGAGGCCTTCTACGATCGCCAGATCGCCGCCGGCGCCGGACGCGACCGGCGCGAGCCGAGCTTGCAGGATCTGGCCGCATGAGGACCACCACCTTCAAGGCGTCGAGCACCGTGGCCGTCGCGCACCGTGCAGCGTCAAGGCCGGCGACGGCCACGCTGGCACCGGACGCGGCGGCGATACTGGATTGCCTGCCGGTGCCGGTGCTGATGCTCGATGGCTCGGACAGCATCCGGTATGCCAACAGCGCCGCGGAACCGTTTTTCGGCATGTCCAAATCGCAGCTGCGATTGCTCGGCATGGCGGACCTGCTGCCCGGCGACCACCCGCTGTTCCAGCTGATCGAGCAGGTCAGGTCGACCGGTGCCACCATCGTCGAACACGAGTTGACCCTCGAAGGTCCGCGTCTCAGCCGGGCGGGGATTACCGTGCAAGGCGCGCCGGCCAGCGACTCTCCTGAATTCGTGCTGCTGACGCTCCATGACTCGTCCGCCGCGCGAGCGCTCGACCGGCAGATGACCTTCCGCAACGCCGCCCGCAGCGTGTCCGGCATGGCGGCGATTCTGGCGCACGAGGTCAAGAACCCGCTCTCCGGAATACGCGGCGCGGCCCAGTTGCTGGAAAGCACGGTGGTCGAGAACGACCGCGAGCTGGCGGTGCTGATCCGCGAGGAGGCCGATCGCATTCGCGCGCTGGTCGAGCGGATGGAAATGTTCAGCGAGAAGCCGATCGAGCGGCGTCCGGTCAACATCCATCGCGTGCTGGAGCATGTGCGGCTGCTGGCCCAGCGCGGGTTCGCCGCGCATATCCGCTTTATCGAGAATTACGATCCGTCGCTGCCGCCGGTCTGGGGCAATCGCGACCAGCTGGTCCAGGTGCTGCTCAACCTGGTGAAGAACGCGGCCGAGGCGATTACGGCGGATACCGGCAGCGGCGAGATCACGCTGTGCACCGCCTATCGCCATAGTGTCCGGCTGGCAGTTCCGGGTTCCGACCAGCGCATGCATCTACCCCTGATGGTGACGGTGCGCGACAGCGGGCCCGGTATTTCAGAATCGATCCGGCCGCATCTGTTCGAGCCGTTCCTGACCACCAAGGTCACCGGAACCGGCCTCGGGCTGGCGCTGGCGGCCAAGATCATCGGCGATCATGGTGGCCTGATCGAGATCGAGAGCCGCCCCGGCCGCACCGACGTCCTGCTGCACCTGCCGGTCCTGGTCGAGGACGAAGGCGAGCAGTAAAGCGGCGGCAACGTCCCATTTTCGTCGCGCGAGCGACCTTTTAAGAAGTGTCCGGTAACCCAATGACCTTGCCAACCGTTCTCGTGGCCGACGACGACCGCTCGATCAGGACCGTCCTGACGCAGGCACTCGGGCGGTCGGGATACCAGGTGCGTACGACCGGCAATGCCGCGACCCTCTGGCGCTGGGTCGAGGATGGGGAGGGCGATCTGGTCATCACCGACGTGGTGATGCCGGACGAGAACGGCCTGGACCTGATCCCGCGGATCAAGCGGATCCGGCCAGAGCTGCGGATCGTGGTGATGAGCGCGCAATCGACACTGATGACCGCGGTGAAGGCGGCCCAGCGCGGCGCATTCGAGTATCTGCCCAAGCCGTTCGACCTGAAGGAGCTGCTGTCGGTCGTCGGACGCGCGCTCGCGGCCCCACAGCCGCCATCGGTGGATACCAGCCTCCCGCCCGACTCCGACGAGCGCATGCCGCTGATCGGCCGGTCGGGCGCGATGCAGGACATCTACCGGATCATCGCACGCCTCACGACCGCCGACCTGACCGTGATGATCAGCGGCGAGAGCGGCACCGGCAAGGAGCTGGTGGCGCGCGCCCTGCACGATTACGGCCGCCGTCGCGGCGGTCCGTTCGTCGCCATCAACATGGCGGCGATCCCGCGCGAGTTGATCGAGAGCGAGTTGTTCGGGCATGAGCGCGGCGCCTTCACCGGCGCTACCAATCGCAACCAGGGCCGCTTCGAGCAGGCTGCGGGCGGCACCCTGTTCCTCGACGAGATCGGCGACATGCCGCCAGAGGCACAGACGCGCCTGCTGCGGGTGCTGCAGGAAGGCGAGTTCACCACTGTTGGCGGGCGGCAACCGATCAAGGCGAACGTACGCATCATCGCCGCGACCCATCGCGACCTCCGCCAGCTTATCCGGACAGGCGCATTCCGCGAGGATCTGTTCTACCGGCTGAACGTGGTGCCGATCCGGCTGCCGCCGCTGCGTGAGCGCGCCGAGGACATCGCCACCCTGGCCCGGCACTTCCTGGACAAGGTGCAGCAGAGCGGCCTGCCGGCGAAGAGCCTTTCCGACGAGGCGATCGAGCGGCTGCAGTCGCATCGCTGGCCCGGCAATGTCCGCGAGCTCGAGAACCTGATGCGCCGGCTGGCGGCCCTGTATCCGCAGGAAGTGATCAGCGGCGATGTCATCAGCATCGAGCTCGAGGAGAACTCGATGCACAACGACCCGGCGGTGACCTCCAACGAGCAGGAGAAACTGGCCTCGGCGGTCGAGCGGCACATCCGCCAGTACCTGGCGGCGAGCCATGACGGCATGCCGATGCGCGACATCTACGACCGGGTGATCGCCGAGGTGGAGCGGCCGTTGATCCAGATGACCCTGGCCTCGACCAAGGGCAACCAGATCAAGGCGGCCGCGATGCTCGGGCTCAATCGCAACACGCTGCGCAAGAAGATCAGGGATCTGGAGATCCCGGTCGTGCGCGGCATTGGCTGAGGAACGACCGGGCGCCGTGACGACATTGTTTTCGCGCAGCTGGCACGCCGGGCCACGCCTGGTCGATATCCTGCTCGGAAAGGTGGCGACACTGACCATCGCGGCGACGGCCCTGGCCCTGGGCGTCGCCACCTTCGCGGTCCTGTCGCGGGGCATGTCCCTGACCCACCGGCCGCATGTCGAGGTCGGGCTGTTCATCTGCAACCTGGTGGCGCTGCTGCTGCTGGCGGCCGCACTCGTGGTGCGGCTGGCACGGGTGGCGTCCGACCGGCGGAGCGGGCTCGCCGGCGCCAAGCTGCATGTGCGGCTGGTGATGCTGTTCAGCGTCGTGGCGGTCGCGCCAACCATCGTGGTCGGCGTGTTCGCCGGCGTGTTCTTCCATCTGGGGATCCAGATCTGGTTCAGCGACCGGGTCCGCACGGCGCTCGACGAGGCGGTGGCCGCCAGCCAGGGCTACCTGCAGGAGCACAACAACAACATCCGGGCCGATGCGATCGCGATGGCGAACGATCTCGGGCAGGCCGGGGAACTGCAATATATCGACCCGCGGACGCTGGGGCAGGTCCTGGTCGACGAGAAGAACTCGCGCAGTCTCAACGAGGCCGCCATCTACGACCCGCACACCAACCAGGTGGTGGTATCGGCCGGACTGCTGGGCGGCCTCGGCGTCGCGGTGCCGCCGGCCGCGGCGACCATGCTGGCCCGGTCAGGCGACGTGGCGATCCTCGATAGTCCGGACGGCCAGACCGTGAGTGCGGTGATCGGGATCGGCGAGGCGCCCAACCCGGCGCTGATGCTGGTGATTTCCCGGCCGGTCGACTCCGTCATTCTCGAGCACATGCACCACACCCAGAGCGTGGTGGCCGACTACAACCGGCTCGACAAGAACCGGTCCGTGCTGCAGATCACCTTCATCATGATCTTCGCGCTGGTGGCACTGCTGGTGCTGGCGGCGGCGGTGCTGTTCGGCCTGGTGCTTGCCAACCAGATCGCCCGGCCGGTCGGACTGCTGATCCTGGCGGCCGAACGGGTGCGCGGCGGTGACCTCGCGGTCAGGGTCCCGGAAGCCGATCGCGACGACGAGGTTGCCGGGCTGTCGCGTGCCTTCAACCGGATGACCGACCAGCTCTCGTCGCAGCGGCGCGAACTCATGTCCGCGTACAGCCAGATCAACGAGCGGCGGCGCTTCACCGAGGCGGTGCTGTCCGGGGTGTCGGCCGGGGTGATCGGCCTGGATGCCGACCAGCGTGTCGAGCTGCCCAACCTGACAGCGAGTGCCTTGCTGGAGACCGAACTCATGGACGCGGTCGGGCACCGGCTTGCGGATATCGTCCCCGAGTTCGCCGCGCTGCTGACCCTGGCCGCCGCGCAGCCGGAGCGGGCGCAGACGGCGGAAGTACAGCACGGCGCGCTGTCGAGCCGGCGAACGCTGCTGGTGCGGATCGGCCCGGAGATGCGCGGCGCGGTGACCGAGGGCTACGTGGTGACGTTCGACGACATCACCGAGCTGCAGTCGGCGCAGCGGAAGGCCGCATGGGCCGATGTGGCACGGCGGATCGCGCACGAGATCAAGAACCCGCTGACCCCGATCCAGTTGTCGGCCGAGCGGCTGAAGCGGCGGTTCCTGCGCGAAATCGCTTCCGACCCGGACACATTCAGCCAGTGCGTCGACACCATCGTTCGACAGGTGGGGGACATCGGCCGAATGGTGGACGAGTTCTCCGCCTTTGCGCGGATGCCGCAGCCGATGATTCGGCCGGAAGACCTGTCCCGAATCGTCCGGGAGACATTGATCCTGCAGAAGAGCGCACATCCGGAAATCGCCTTCATCACCAGCCTGCCCGATCGCGGCCCGACCATCGCCTGTGACCGGCGCCTGATTGGCCAGGCCCTGACCAACCTGCTTCAGAATGCGGCCGACGGCATCGCGATGCGGCCCAGGCTTGCCGCGCCGGATGCGGGCGAGCCCGGCTTGGACGAGCCGGCCGCAAAAATCCCCGATGGTGCAGCGGGAAGCCAATTTGCAACGCGTCCCGGAGCTCCTGCGAGCAATGCGGCGTCCGGGAATTTCGGAACGATCTGGCTAAGTCTGGAGGCGCACGGACGCGACATCTGGATCTCGGTGGCCGACGACGGTGTCGGATTGCCGACCGAGGAGCGCGCGCGCCTGACCGAGCCCTATGTGACCCATAAGCCCAAAGGTACCGGGCTAGGGCTTGCTATCGTCAAAAAGATCATGGAGGACCATGGAGGTTCCATCATGCTGGACGATCGGGGCAGTGGAACAGGAGCGGTTGCGACATTGATATTGCCGGTGAAATCTTCCGATGGCGCATGAGATTCTAATCGTCGACGACGAGCCGGACATCCGGCTCTTGCTCGAAGGTATCCTTCGGGACGAAGGCTATGAAACCAGGCTCGCCGCCGACTCCGATCAGGCGATCGCTGCCTTCAGGGCCAGAAGGCCGTCCCTGGTGATCCTCGACATCTGGCTGCAGGGCTCCCGGCTCGACGGACTCGGCATCCTGCAGGCGATGCAGGGCGAGGAGCCGGCGGTACCGACCATCATGATTTCGGGTCACGGGACCATCGAGACCGCCGTCGCCGCCCTCCAGCACGGCGCCTACGACTTCATCGAGAAGCCGTTCCAGTCGGACCGGTTGCTGGTGGTGGTGCGTCGTGCACTCGAGGCAGCCCGGCTCTCGCGCGAGAACGCCGAGCTGCGATTGCGGGCCGGGCCGGAGAGCACCCTGCATGGCGAGAGTGCCGCGATCGTGGCGGTGCGCGCGCAGATCGATCGCGTGGCACCAACCGGGTCGCGTGTGCTGATCAGCGGCGCCGCCGGGTCGGGCAAGGAGGTCGCAGCCCGGATGATCCACGCGCGCTCGCGCCGGGCGGACGGGCCGTTCGTGGCGCTGAACTGCGCGACGCTGGCGCCGGTGCGGTTCGAGGAAGAGCTGTTCGGGATCGAGGGCTCGGCGGACGGGCAGGGCGCGGTACGACGGACCGGGCTGCTGGAGCGTGCGCATGGTGGCACGTTGCTGCTCGACGAGGTCGCCGACATGCCGGTCGAGACCCAGGGAAAGATCGTCAGGGCGCTGCAGGACCAGACCTTCGAGCGGCTTGGCGGGGCGACCCGCGTCAAGGTCGATGTGCGGGTGCTGGCCACCACGAACCGCGACCTGCAGGCCGAAATCGCTGCCGGACGGTTCCGGGAAGACCTCTATTATCGGCTGGCGGTGGTGCCCTTGCGGGTGCCGAGCCTGCGCGAGCGACGCGAGGACATTCCCGACCTGGCACGGCTGTTCCTGACCCGCTCGGCGGAAGCGGCCGGCCTGCCGATGCGCGAGCTTTCGGCGGACGCGCTTGCGGCCTTGCAGAGCTACGAATGGCCAGGCAATTCGCGCGAGCTCCGCAACCTGATGGATTGGCTGCTCATCATGGTGCCGGGTGGGTCTGAAACCATCCGTGCCGAGATGCTGCCTCCGACGATCGGGCAAGGGGCACCGGCCTTGCTGAAGTTCGATCCGGCGGCGGACGTGATGGGCCTGCCATTGCGCGAGGCGCGCGACCTGTTCGAGACGCAGTATCTGCAGGCGCAGCTGCTCCGTTTCGGCGGCAACATCAGCCGCACGGCAGGCTTCGTCGGTATGGAGCGGAGTGCGCTGCATCGCAAGCTGAAGCAGCTCGGGGTCAACTCCGAGGACCGCATTCCAGGCTGAGGGATGGATTTTGCGGTCCGTGCGACTGGCTGCTAAATAGCCCATAACTGGTCGCTCGTTCGCGTCGCGTCGCGCCGTGGCTGCTGCCGGAACAATAAGAAAAAAGGGCTTTAGCGATGGCTAAGGACAACTCGCAGAACGTGCAGGACGTATTTCTCAATCACGTCCGTCGTTCCAAGACTCCGGTGACGATTTTCCTGGTCAACGGCGTCAAGCTCCAGGGGATCATCACCTGGTTCGATAACTTCTCGGTCCTGTTGCGTCGGGATGGGCACACCCAGCTCGTCTACAAGCACGCCATCAGCACCGTGATGCCGGCGGCGCCGATCGCCTTGTTCGATCAGAACAAGGTCGAGGGTGGCGTTGCCGTTCCCGCCGGCGCCGAGACCGAGCAGGAAGTGGCGCTGATGAAAAGCATCGTCTGACGGTGACGTCCTCGGAAGCCGCTTCCCGACCGACCCGCGCCGCGGTCATTCTGCCTTGGGAGCGTCATGATCGGCAGGTCGACCCGGGATCGGTTCCGGGCGGTGTCGATCACAGAACCGGCGATACCAAGGGTTACCAGACCAGGGCGGCAGAAGCCCGTCTCGAGGAAGCGGTCGGACTGGCAGCCTCGATCGGGCTGGTCATCGTGCGCCAGGCGGTGCTGCCGATCCGGATGCGGAAGCCGGCCACCCTGCTCGGAAGCGGGCAGGTGGAGGCGCTGAAGGAAGCCGTCGAGGCGGACGAGGTGACCGTCACCATCATCGATGCGCGGCTGAGCCCGGTGCAGCAGCGCAATCTTGAACGGGCACTCGGCTGCAAGGTCATCGACCGGACCGGGCTGATCCTGGACATCTTCGGCGAGCGTGCAGCGACGCGTGAGGGCTCGCTGCAGGTCGAACTGGCGCATCTGGAATACCAGCGCAGCCGCCTGGTCAGGTCATGGACCCATCTCGAACGGCAGCGGGGCGGCTTTGGCTTTCTCGGCGGCCCGGGCGAGACGCAGATCGAGGCCGATCGCCGGCTGATCACCGACCGGATCGTCAGGCTGAAGCGCGACCTGGACCAGGTCAGGCGCACGCGTGGCCTGCACCGCGATGCACGCAAGAGGGTACCGTTCCCCATCGTCGCCCTGGTCGGATACACGAATGCCGGCAAGTCGACGCTGTTCAACGCGCTGACCGGTGCCGCCGTGCATGCGCAGGACCAGCTGTTCGCGACGCTGGACCCGACCATGCGCGGGCTGCAACTGCCGTCCGGCCGGCGGGTCATCCTGTCCGACACGGTCGGGTTCATCAGCGATCTGCCGACCGAACTGGTCGCCGCGTTCCGCGCCACGCTCGAGGAGGTGGCGGAAGCCGACATCATCCTGCACGTGCGCGACGTGGCACATCCGGACAGCGTGGCGCAGCGCGGCGACGTGATCGGGGTGCTGGACGGCATGGTGCGCGACGAGACGCTCGACCCGGAGTGGCCGGGCCGGGTGATCGAGGTGATGAACAAGGCGGACCTGCTGACGGAGCTCGACGTCGTGCCGATGCGCGACGGTGCGGAGATCATCTCCGCGATCACCGGCGAGGGGCTGGATCATCTGCGCGCCTCGATCGACCAGCGCATGATCAAGTCCATGGAGCAGGCGCAATACCGGGTCGCGGTTCAGGATGGCGCGGCGCTGGCGTGGCTCTACGCGCATAGCGAAGTGATCGAGCGAGCGGACAGCGAGGAAACGATCTCGCTGACGGTGCGGCTGCTGCCGGCCGACAAGGCGCGGTTCGATCGCCAGCAGGCCGAAGCGAAAGCCTGAAGCCTAGCTGCGCTCGGACGCCTTCACCGCCTGCCAGCCGGCTTCCATTTCGACCAGGCTGGTCTCGTGCATGGATTTTCCGGTGCTCTCGACGATCTGTTCCATCGCGTTGAAACGGCGCTGGAACTTGTCGTTGGCGTGGCGCAGGCAGGCCTCGGGATCGAGGTGGAGCTTGCGGGCGAGGCTCGCCATGGTGAACAGGATGTCGCCGAATTCGTCCTGCAGTCGCGCCGGATCGGCATCCTCGAGTTCCGCCCGGAACTCGGCGATTTCCTCATCGAGCTTGACGAGAACCCGGGTCGCATCGGGCCAGTCGAACCCGACCCGGGCAGCCCGGCTGGTGAGCTTCATGGCGCGCAGCAGGGCAGGGAGCCCAATGGCCACTCCAGCCAGCGCACCATGTTCCTGGCGGGCGTGCCGCTCGATCTCCTTGTTATTTTCCCAGATCGCCTTGACCCCGGCGGCGCCGAGCGAGGCATCGTCGAAGACATGCGGGTGCCGACGGACCATCTTGTCCGCGACCAGCCGGGCGATCGTCTCGAAGTCGAACCGGCCGGCTTCCTCTGCCATCCGGGCGTAGTAGACGATCTGGAGCAGCAGGTCGCCGAGCTCGTCGGGCAGGCCGTCCCAGTCGCGCCGGGTGATCGCATCGACGACCTCATAGGCTTCCTCGATCGTGTAGGGCGCGATGCTGTCGAAATTCTGCACCTGGTCCCATGCGCATCCGGTCGTCGGATCACGGAGGGTAACCATGATTGCGAGCAGCCGGTCGAGCTCGGAAGAGGCCGTCATTCGCAGGTGCTCATGGTGATCCTTTGGCGTGTGGGCGGGGTCCCGGCGGGCGGCGGTGCCGCGATGGTAGACGGTGACGCTGTCCGCCTCCAGTAGCCCCCACACTCATTGTTGCAACCCGGTAGAAATGTCCGCTTCTGCGCCGGATAGAAATGTCCTCTCGCCCGGTTTGGCCCTGACGGAGCCGGAGGCGACAGAGGGGCCAAACCGGGCGGTTTGACCCCGCAACGGCGGAAACTTTTGCCAGCAGGGCTTGGTTCAAATCCCGCGAGGTCGGCCTCGCTTGCGACCGTTCGAGACATAGCCAATCTTTTCACTGTTGGTCTTGATCCGTGGTGCGGGACGAGGCTCCGCCTGCAGCTCCTGCACAAAGACCAGTGCCTCGGTCAGCCGCTTATTATCGACAATTGCCGTGTGCGTGACCCGCTGGTCCTTGTCGAACGCCAAGTATGGCAAGGCGACGCCGTTGCAGCGGATCTCCAATCGACCGCCACCAAAGTCGAACAACTCGACGTATTTGCCTGGCAGCGTCTCGGACAGCGCATTGCGTTCGAGGATCAACAGCTTGCGCTGCCATGAGATTTGCAATTGCTGGCCGACATGTCGTAGCTCGCGTTTGCACAGGATGTCGCTGAGGCGGGAGAGGGTGACCTTGAGCGGCCGGTGCAGGTTGTCGGGCCGGGCAGGAGGCACAGCAAAGCGTCCATTGAACCGCTCGATAAATCCTGGCAGGAAGCCGTTGCCATCCTCGATCGTCGTGATCCCTTCAAGCTGCAGCTCCTTGACCAGCCGGTCTTGCAGGGTCCGGTTCGCTCGCTCAACGCGGCCTTTGGCTTGCGACGAATTGGCGCAGAGGATTTCGACATTCAGCTCGGCCAGTGCTCGGCCGAATTGCGTCATGCCATCGCCGCGCATCGCATCGAGCTTTGCGACGCGGAAGACCGTGTGCTTGTCTGAGTAGAATGCTACCGGGCAGCCGTGCTCGATCAGGTAATCCTGCAGCGTTTCGAAGTAGGTCTGGGTACTCTCGCTGGGCACGAACCGCAGCTGCATCAGCCGGCTGGTGGCGTCGTCTATAAATACCAGCAGCGTGCACATTGGATGGTCTGGACCGAACCAGCGGTGCTCGGAACCGTCGATCTGTATGAGCTCTCCGAAATGCTCGCGTCGCGGCCGGTTCTGGTGGAAGCTGCGGCGCTGAGCACGGGTCAGCCAGAGACCGTCGGCACGCATCCAGCAGCGCAGCGTCTCCCGTGGCACCGACAGCTTGTGCCGATCCGCCAGCATCTCCGAGGCCAACGTCGGTCCATAGCCTTGGTAGAGCGACCGGACCAGTCGCAATGCCTCCGTCCGGTGCTCGGTCGGCCGGCGATGGTTCGAGGGTCGGCTGCGATGGCCATGCGCGAGTGAGGCGGCGCCCTCCGTGCGGTAGCGCTCAACCAGCCGGCGCATGTGTCGGGTCGTTAGGCCAAGCAGCGCCGCTCCGGAAGCCACGCTGCGCTCGCCGTCGGTGATCTCGGCCAATACGCCCACGCGATGCAGTTCTTGTCCGCTCATCAGCACCAACCCCATGGCCGGTCTCCGAAATCCTCACCATGAGCGCAGGCAAGTGGTCGGGGACATTTCTATCGGGCTCATTGCGGACATTCTAATCGGGCGCTTACACTCATACACCGCATAATAGATATTATGCCAACTCGGATGTGCTAGTGGGTTGGACAGCGGCTTCGAGCGCAGTCTACATCATACCGGTGGAAATCCATTTGTTCGACAAATCCCGAGCCGGTCCGGCCACGCGGTTGTTGGCGGCCCGGTTGCCGCTGGCGATCTTTGCCGGCCTGGTCTGCCTCTGGCCGGTGATCATGCATGGCGGCTGGCCCTACAACCATGACGGGTTACGCGCGTTGCTTCGCATCGTTGAGGAAGCTGGCCAGTGGCAGGCCGGACATCCGTTGCCGCTATGGTCGAACGTATTCCAGCAGGCATACGGGTCGCCGGCGCCGATCCTGTATCACAAGCTGTTCAGCGCTGTCGGCGCCTGTATCTGGCTGCTGACGGGTTCGCCGCAGACGACCCTGTGCCTGACGCTGCTCCTGTTCATGGTGATCGGCTTCATCGGGACCGGCTTCGCGCTCCGAATGCTCGCGGGGCGGCCTGTGCTCGCGGTGGAGGCCCTGAGCGGCTGGGTACTGCTCTCTTGCAACTATTCGACGACCGACTGGCTCTCTCGCGGCGCAATGGCGGAGTTCGCCGCCTTGTGCCTGCTGCCATACCTGTTCGCCTGGTGCATCGTGCTGCTCCAGCACGGGCGATGCAGCCGCTGGATCGGCCCTCTCATGGCGCTGCTCTGGCTCGCCCATTCCGGCATCGCGCTCTACTGCATTATTCCACTTGGCCTGTGCACCACAGTTGCGGCGGTCAGGCACGGACGCGCGCTTCAAAACGCAATCCGGCCACTGTTCCAGGCGATCGCGATCTTCGCGGTCCTGATCCTGCCGTTCGTGCTGGCGGCCTTGCCGATGCTGGCTTTCGCGGACACGCCGTTCCTGATTCTGCATTACCGCCCGCAGTTTACCCATGCGCAATTCCATCGGCTGTTCGCCGATCCGGACTGGCATTGGGGAGACCACAGCGAAGGCATGACGGTGCAGATCGATCCGTTGCTGCTGGCCGTCGCGGCGGCGTTGGCCCTGGTCATCGTCGTCAGGCCACGGCTTCACTGGCCGGCCTTGTTCCTGTTGCTGACGGCGGTGCTGGTCGTGCTGCTCCAGCTCAGGGCCGCGGTGCCGCTCTATGCTGTCATTCCTGGCTTCGCCTACATCCAGTTCACCTGGCGGCTGCTGTGCTTCCTGAGCGTCGCGCTGTCGATCGGGCTCGGTGTCGTTCTCGTTGCAGTGCTCGACGATAGGAATGGAAGCCCGCGATCCCTGCCCGCTCCAGTCATCGCTGGCCTGGTCTGCCTTGCCATGGTGTCCGGTCTCGGAAAGCCCCGTGCGCCCGGGCCCACCGAGAAATGGTTCTCGAAGGCCGACATGACGCTCGGCGGCCAGGGCATCCCGACCAGCGGAGTGTCCATGGAAGCACCGGAGTATCTACCGAGGGTGCCCGGTGGGCCGCAGGAGTTCGGCGTGCTCTGGCAATCCGCACGCCGCTCGGGGCTGTGCACGGCGACATTGCTGGGCGATCCAAATCGCGAGGCCGCCGAACTTCACTTTCGAAATGACTGTTCAGCAGATGCCGAGATTGCCCTGCCGGTGTTTCTCGCCCCCGGCATGCGCGCGAGCCATGACGCAGTATCTGTGGCGATGGTCCGTGGCTGCGACGACCCAAGGGTTCGGCTTCGGCCTGGCGCAGCGCGCGTTATCAACCTGCAGATGCCGGGGTTTTTCACGGCGCTGCAGGATTGGTGGCATGGCCAGGCCAGCGAGCGCCGGTGCGAGACCTGATCAGGGACCGGTGCGTGCCGGAGACGCCAGGTGCGTTGCCAGCACGGTCTGGGTCTGGCGATCGATCTCCAGCAGCTTGACCTCGTAGCCCCACAGGTCGGCGAGTTGGCGCAGGGTAGCACGCGCATCCTTCTCGTCCAGCAGATGGCCCGGGCTGGTGAGGTGCTGCAGCTTGAGGCAGCGATCGCCCGACAGGTCGACGTCCACGACCTCGATGTCGAGATAGAAATTTCCCGGATCGTAGGACTGCGCCACGCTTCGCCTTATGTCGCGATAGCCTTGCGGGTTGTGGATCGCATCGACCAGCAGATACGGTTTCTCCGCGTCGTCGTGCAGGCGGAACAGCTTGAACTGCCTCATGACCGCAGGCGACATGAACTGCTGGATGAAGCTCTCGTCGCGATATTCCGCCCATGCGTGCTTCAATGTGCCGAGCGCATCGCCATTGCCGGCGATATCGGGAAACCAGGCACGATCCTCTTCCGTCGGCGCTTCGCAGGTGCGCGCGATGTCAGTCATCATCGCATAGCCGAGCGCATAGGGATTGAAGTTGGGACCGCCGCCGGTGTCGAAGCCGGGCTGGCTGATCACGTTGGTGGTGGAATGGATGGTTTCCATGAACGCAGCGTCGTCGATCCGGCCCTGCTCGTGCAGGCGCGACATGATGCGGTAATGCACCCAGGTGGCACATCCCTCGTTCATCATCTTGGCTTGCGGCTGCGGATAGAAATACTGCGCGATCAGCCGGACGATCCGGATGATTTCCCGCTCCCAGGGTGCCAGCCGCTGACCGTTCTTCTCGATGAAATAAAGCAGGTTTTCCTCAGGCAGGCCGAGCCGCCGCCTCCGTTCGGCTGCATTGTCGAGACCCTTTTCCGCCTTAGATCCGGGCACTGTTCGCCACAGATCGTTGAACACACGGTCCTCGTGCTCGCGCCGCTCGCGATCGCGCTGTTGCTCGCCCTTGAGGTCCATCGGCCTCGCGCCGCTGTGACGGTGCACGCCCTGGTTCTGCAGCGCATGTGCGGCGTCGAGAATGCGCTCGACCGCGCGAACACCGTGACGTTCCTCACAACGCGCGATATAGCCGCGGGCGAACTCGAGATAGTCGAGGATGCCGGACGGCTCGGTCCACTCCCTGAACAGGCGGTTGTTCTTGAAGAAATGGTTGTGCCCGAATGCTGCGTGCGCAATCACCAGGGCCTGCATCGTGGCGCTGTTTTCCTCCATCAGGTAGCTGATGCAGGGATCGGAGTTGATCACCACCTCGTAGGCTAACCCCATCAGGCCGCGCTTGTAGGCGTTCTCGTGTCCGACGAAGCGCTTGCCGAACGACCAGTGCTTATAGATCAGCGGCATGCCGTGCGACGTATAGACGTCCAGCATCTGCTCGGAGGTAATGACCTCGATGCGGTTGGCATAAACATCGAGCTCGAGTTCATCGATGGCGATCCGTTCGATTGCATCGTAGGAGTTGCGCAGCGTGTCGAAGTTCCAGTCCGAGCCGCTATAGAGCAGTCCCGGGGACGAGCCCCCTCGCCTGCCCGACTGCCCGGTCTCGATCACATCCAGAGGGCTCATCCTAGGCTGCTCCTGCTCTGGTTCATGCGGTTTCCGGACGTCGCGCGAACAGGTCGCGAAACACCGGGAAGATGTCCCGTTTCTCGGAGACCTGCCGCATCGTCAGCCGATCGTTGGTCTCCGCCACGGCCTTGTAGCCACGCCACAGATCGGTCTCGCCGCGTATGACCGCACCGGAGCCGACAATCTCGATGTAGGCGTAATACTGCACCAAGGGCAGGATCTGTTCGCGCAGCAGCACGCAGGATCTCGGCGTATCCACGTTCGAATTGTCGCCGTCCGAGGCCTGCGCCACGTAGATGTTCCAGGTGTCGGCCGGATGGCGCGCCTTCTGCACCCGGAGCATCTCCACCAAAGCGGACGACACGATGGTACCGCCGGTGCGCGGATCGTGAAAGAACGTGTCCTCGTCGACTTCCTCGGCCACTTCGGCATGCCGGATGAACACGAGGTCGACGCGCTTGTAGCGCCGTTCGAGAAACACATGCAGCAGCAGGAAGAACTGCTTGGCCAAGTCCTTCATGCGCTCGGTCATCGAGCCGGATACGTCCATCAGGCAGAACATGACCGCACGGGTCGAGGGCGTCGGCGTCGTGGTGAAGCGCCGGTAGCGGAGATCGACCGGATCGATCCATGGCACGCGGTTCATCCGCCGGAGCGACACCTGCAGCTCCAGCTTCAGCTCCGCCAGGGCGTCGAGGTCGGAAGGCTCGAGAGGCTCGCGCTCCTCGAGTTCGCTTATGAGCGCTTCAAGCTCCAGCACCCGCTCGGTCTTAGGGCGCCGCAGGCCGATGCGGCGTGCCATCGAATGGCGCATCGTCCGGCCAAGATCCAGTTGCGACGGAGATCCGTCGTTGCTCAACCCGGACCGGGTGATGCTGGTGGTGTCGGTGGTGGCGATCTGGCGCTTCACCAGGTCCGGAAGCTCGAGGTCGTCGAAGAACACGTCCAGGAACTCGTCACGGCTCAGAACGAACCGGAAGCTGTCCTCGCCGCCGCCTTCCTCGCCGCCCTCACCCGGCCCGCCGCCGCCACGGCCGGCACCGCCTGGCGGCCGTTGCAGACGGTCACCGGGCGAGAACACCTTGTTCCCGGACAGCACGATGCTGCGCGCACCGCTGGAAAAGACCCGGTGCAGGCTAGGTTCATGCAAGGCGTCCGAGGGGATCGAGATGGCGCCTCCCTTCCCGACCTCCCGAAGCTTGCCCGAGGCTACCGCATCGCGTGCGGCACGCTGCACGGCATCACGAGCCCTGATGAGCACGCGTTGCCGGTTTTCGAGGTTCTTCCCATGCGGGTTGGGACGCCGGTCAATGATATCCACGCGGTTCAGGCCATCCGATCTTCAGGCTGACTGCTTGACGCGCATGTACCACTCCACGAGGCGGCGAACCTGCCGCTCGGTGTAGCCGCGCGCTACCATGCGCTCGACGAACTGGCCATGCTTGCTCTCGGTATCGCCATCCTTCTTGGACCCGAAACTGATCACCGGGAGCAGGTCCTCGACCTGGCTGAACATCCTCTTTTCGATAACGTCGCGAATTTTCTCGTACGAGGTCCACGATGGATTGAGCCCGCCTTTCTGGGCACGCGACCGCAGGGAGAATTTCACCACCTCGTTACGGAAATCCTTCGGGTTGGCAATCCCGGCCGGCTTCTCGATCTTCGTGAGTTCGGCGTTGAGCAGGTCGCGGCTCAGCATCTGCCCTGTGTCCGGGTCTTTGAAGTCCTGGTCCTCGATCCAGGCATCGGCGTAGTCGAGATAACGGTCGAACAGGTTCTGCCCGTAATCGTGGTAGCTCTCAAGGTAGGCCTTCTGGATCTCGTTGCCGACGAACTCGGCGTAGCGGCCGGCAAGTTCGGATTTCAGGGCCGCAAGATACGATGCCTCGATTTCCGCGGGAAACTGCTCGCGCTTGATTGCCTGCTCCAGCACATACATCAGATGCACCGGATCGGCGGCGATCTCGGTCGGATCGTGGTTGAAGGTCGCCGACAGAACCTTGAACGCGAACCGGGTGGAGATCCCGTCCATGCCCTCGTCGACGCCGGCGGCATCGCGATATTCCTGCATGGTCTTCGCTTTCGGATCGGTCTCGCGAATATTCTCGCCGTCGTAGATGCGCATCTTCGCATATTGCGATGAGTTCGGATGAAGCTTGAGGCGTGACAGCACGGCGAACTTGGCCAGCATCTCGAACGTGTTCGGGGCGCACGGCGCATCGCCGAGTGCCGAGCCGCTGATCAGTTTTTCATAGATGCGGGCTTCTTCCATTGCGCGCAGGCAATAGGGCACCTTGATCACGCAGACGCGGTCGAGGAAGGCCTCGTTGGTCCGGTTATTCCGGAAGGTCTGCCACTCCGCCTCGTTCGAATGCGCCAGGATCATGCCGGTGAAGGGGATCGAGCCGATATTCTCGGTGCCGACATAGTTGCCCTCCTGCGTCGCGGTGAGCAGCGGATGCAGCATCTTGATCGGCGCCTTGAACATCTCGACGAACTCGAGAATGCCCTGGTTGGCCCGGTTGAGGCCGCCCGAGAAACCGTACGCGTCCGGGTCGTTCTGGCTGTGGCTTTCGAGTTGCCGGATATCGACCTTGCCGACGAGAGCTGAAACATCCTGGTTGTTGTCGTCGCCGGGCTCGGTCTTGGCGATCGCGATCTGGCGCAGCTTCGATGGATGCAGCTTCACCACCCGGAAGCGGGAAATGTCGCCGTCGAACTCTTCGAGCCGCTTCAACGCCCACGGGCTCGCAATGCCGGTCAGCACGCGCTTGGGGATGCCGTAGCGTTGCAGCAGGCTCGGCCCCATGCGGTCGACATCGAACAGCCCCAGCGGACTCTCGAACACCGGGCTGAGTTGCTTGCCCGCCTTCAGCACAAAGATCGGCTCCCGTTCCATCAACGATTTCAGCCGTTCACCGAGTGACGATTTTCCGCCGCCGACCGGGCCGAGCAGATAAAGGATCTGCTTGCGCTCCTCGAGTCCCTGCGCTGCATGCCTGAAAAATCCGACGATGCGCTCGACGGTTTCTTCCATGCCGTGGAAATCCGAGAATGCGGGATAGGTCCTGATCGTGCGGTTCATGAACACCCGGGCTAGCCGCGCGTCCTTCGAGGTGTCGATCGTTTCCGGTTCACCGATGGTCTTGAGCATCCGTTCGGCTGCTGTCGCATAGCAGGACGGGTCGCTCAGGCAGAGTTCGAGATATTCGCCGAGGCTCATCTCGGTTTCACGACGTTCGTCGCGCATCGTTGTCGCCAGGGTGAAGACGTCGTCGAGCGGTGCCATGGCGATAATCCCTCGGGTAAGCGTGGGTCTGGTCAGTCCGATCACGAAGCGGCGTCAAAAACGGGTTTTGCTGACGACTGCCGGCTTTCGATCAGGTTCCTCCCTGTTCTAGACCTCGGCGGATGAGGAGCTGGGGCGCCAGCTTCTTCCGTCCAGGGCCTGTTGGTTTGGTATCTTGGCATTCCGGCGAACGGATGTGCCGCCGTCCTGATGGAAGGCTATCGCTGCGCAAGCGCGCGATTCAACTAAAATTGCAGAAGTGTTGCGCACAACCTCTGGAAGTGAACCCTTTGGACACACCACCATGCCATGCCGAAAGCGGCATCTCCGGCCTCGCCGGCGAACGGCTAGAGGGTCAGGATCAGTCCGTCGTGAGCGGCTTCGATGCCGGGCGGCAGGCTGTCACGCATCCATGCCCAGTCCATGTCGGTGCCCATGTGCGTCAGCACCGTCCGCTTGATCCCGAGCTCCTGCGACCAGAGCCTGACCAGGTCGAGGCTGGCATGGGCGGGATGCGGAGCGCGCTGGAAGCAGTCGACGATCCAGGTCCGGCTGCCGGCGATTACCCGCTTCGCGGCATCGTCCAGCGCCACGACGTCGGTCGAGTAGGTGAAGTCGCCGACTCGGAAGCCGAGAGTGGTCCCGCTTCCGTGCACCTGCTCGAACAGGTCCAGCCGCAATCCCTCGATCTCCACCGCCTGACCGGCGACGATGACGCGCGGAAGCAGGACCGGCCGATAGAAGCTTGGCGGCGTCCAGGGCCTGAAGGCATAGGCGAAGCGGTCGGAGATCTCGGCGAGCACCGGGGCGGTGCCGAACACCTGCAAAGGGCGGCCCAGGTTCCGGTTCAGGCTGCGGACGTCGTCCAGTCCGGCGACGTGATCCGCATGCGCGTGCGTATAGAAGATCGCCTCGACCCGTCCGATGCCGTTCGCCAGCAGCTGGTTCCGGAGGTCGGGGGACGTGTCGACCAGCACACGCCGCCCGTCATCGCCCTCGACGACGATCGAGGACCGGCTGCGACGGTTCCGCGATTCCAGGGGGTCGCACACGCCCCAGTCGCCGCGCCCATCCTCGCCGCCGATCATCGGCACGGCGGCAGAGCCACCGCATCCGAGCACCACCACGCGCACGACTAGGTTGCCCGGCTGAACAGGCGGCGGAAATTGGCGGTGGTCAGCGCCGCGACGTCTGCCTCGCTGACGCCGCGCTCCGTGGCCAGCATCGATGCCGTGTGGGCGACGAAGGATGGCTCGTTGCGCTTGCCGCGCCGTGGCACCGGGGCCAGGAACGGCGCATCGGTCTCGACCAGCAACCGGTCGGCCGGAATCGTGCGGGCGATCACTCGCAGCGCTACGGATTTCGGGAAGGTCAGGATACCCGAGAAGCTGATGAAGCCGCCCAATGCGATGGCTGCCTCCGCCAAAGCCGCGCCCGAACTGAAGCAATGCAGCACGAACCGGAACGGGCCGCCCGAGGCATGTTCCTCGCGCAGGATGGCGGCGACATCCTCGTCCGCATCACGCGCATGAATGACCAGCGGCAGGTCGGCGAGCCGTGCGGCCCGCAGATGCACACGGAAGCTCTCCTGCTGGAGTGGGCGAACTTCGGGGCCGCCATGGAAGTAGTCGAGGCCGGTCTCGCCGATGCCGACCACCTCGGGCGCCGCGGCCATCGATGCCAGATCATCCGCCGACGGAAGAATTTCCTCCGATACATGGTCCGGATGGGTGCCGATGGTACACCAGACGGCAAGGTCCGGACGCGCATGCCGCGCCAGGCCCCGGTTGACCGGTGCTGCCGACAACCGGGTGCCGATAGTCACCAATCCGGAGAGGCCCGCCGACCGGGCGCGGTCCAGCAGGCCGGGAAGCTCCTCATCGGTGAAATGATCGAGGTGGCAGTGGCTGTCGATGAGCATCTTCGGTTCCTCAGGCGACGGCCGGAACCACGGGCTCGACATGACGTGGAAAGATCCCCTGCGGGGCCGGCAGCTGCAACCCGGCCGGCAGCGGCGCATCCAGGGCAAGCAGCATCCGTTCCCCCGGCGCCACCCCGAGCTGGTCGAGCAGCCGGCCCATGCTGTCCGGCATGAACGGCTGCAGCACGGTGCCGACCTGGCGCAGCACGTCCACCAGCACGCGCAGCACCGAGCCCATCCGGGCCATGTCGGTTTTCTTGAGCGCCCACGGCGCCTGCCGGTCGATATAGCCATTGGAGGCGCGGACCACCTTCCAGACTTCCTCGAGCGCCTCGTGCAGCGCCTGGCGGTCGATCAGCACACGGACCACCCGGCGCAGCGCCTCGGCCTGGTTGAGCAGGACCGTGTCGTCGTCGGTGACCGATCCGCGATGCGGCAGCCTGCCGTCGCAGTTGCGGGCGATCTGCGACAGGGTGCGCTGCGCCAGATTGCCGAGGTCGTTGGCGAGTTCGACGTTGAGGCGCGAGATCAGGGCGCGGCGGCTGAAATCGCCGTCACCACCGAACGGCACCTCACGCAGCAGGAAATAGCGGACCGCATCGACGCCGAACTCGTCCGCCAGCGCCCGCGGGTCCACCACGTTACCGATCGACTTGCTCATCTTCTCGCCGTCGATGGTCCACCAGCCATGCGAATAGATCCGCTTCGGCAGCGGCAACTCGGCGGCCATCAGGAAGGCCGGCCAGAACACCGCGTGGAACCGCACGATCTCCTTGCCGACCAGGTGCAGGTCGGCGGGCCAGAAGCGCCAGAGCGGGTTGCTCTCGTCCGGATAGCCGAGTGCGGTGATGTAGTTCACCAGCGCATCCCACCAGACATACATGACGTGGGCCGGGTCATTCGGAACCGGCACGCCCCAGCGGAAACTGGTGCGGCTGATCGACAGGTCCTTCAGTCCCTGGCGCACGAAGCTGATCACCTCGTTGCGCCGCGCCTGCGGGCCGATGAAGTCAGGATGAGCATCGTAGAACGCCAGAAGGCGGTCCTGCCAATCCGAGAGGCGGAAGAAGTAGGACGGCTCCGTCACCCACTCGACCGGCGCGCCGGTCGGCGCCACGCGAACGCCGTCGGCACGCAGGACCAGCTCGTCCTCGCCATAGAAGCTCTCGTCCCTGGTGGCGTACCAGCCCTCGTAGGCGCCGAGATAAATGTGGCCGGCATCCTGCAGCCGGCGCCACAGCGCCGCACAGGCATCGAGATGACGTGGCTCGGTGGTGCGGATGAAGTCATCGAACGAGATGTTCATCGCCCGCGCCATGTCGCGGAAGTCCGCGGAGACCCGGTCGGTGAACTCCTGCGGCGCCACGCCGGCGGCAAGCGCCGCCTGCTCGACCTTCTGGCCGTGCTCATCGGTGCCGGTCAGGAAGAACACCTCATGCCCGTCGAGGCGCTTCCAGCGCGCCATGACGTCGGCCGCGATCGAGGTGTAGGCGTGCCCGATATGCGGCGCGCCGTTCACGTAATAGATCGGTGTCGTGATGGTATAGCGCTTGGTCATCGTCCACCGTTACGAAAGGCTGCGCAGCAGGTCCAGGCTCGACAGCAGCGCCTGCCGCTTGTCCAGGTTGAACCGTTCGGTCTCGTCCTGCACGTGACGGATCTGCTGCCAGACCGAGATGTCGTTGTCGGACGCCCGGTCGGAGGCGGCGTTTCCACGCGCCGCATCGCGGACCTCCCTTGATATGGCATCGCCGAGCAGCGTGAGAAAGGTCGCGAAACCACCTTCCTGCCGGTTGACGGCATCGACCATCTGGTATGCGCGGCTGCCGGACGTGCGCGAGGCAAGCGCCTCGCGGACCAGTTCGTCGAGTGCGATCCCGCCCTCACTGGCCAGCACCAGGGCCTGGCCCGGCGATCCGTGCGCCAGCGATGCCAGCACCTCGCGGTCGGCGTGCTCGCGATCGGGGAGCGTGCGCCCGAGCACCTTCATCATGCTTGCATCGTCGAGCACGTCCAGGCGCAGCGCGCGGCATCGGCTCCGGATGGTCGGCAGCAACCGGCCCGGCGACGCGCAGACAAGCAATAATACGGTGTGCGGCGGCGGCTCCTCGAGCAGCTTGAGCAGCGCGTTGGAGGCATTGCGATTGAGGAACTCGACCCCGTCGATAATCACCACGCGCCAGCCGCCTTCGGCCGCAGTGCGGCGCAGCAGGTCGCCGATCGGGCGGACGTCCTCGACGACGATCTCGCCGCGGAACCGCTGCTTTTTTTCGTCGAAGCTGCGTGCCACGGTGATCAGGTCGGAATGGCTGCCCGCGGCGACGCGGCGGAACACCCGATCGGCCCTGTCCACGAACAGGTCGTCGCCGGCTCGCCGCTCCGGTCCGGACAGGAGCCAGCGCGCGAACCGGAAGGCCAGCGTCGCCTTGCCGATCCCGACCGGGCCGGTGATCAGCCAGGCATGATGCAGCCGTCCAGTCCGCGCCGCCGACATCAGCGTGCGTTCGGCCGTCTCGTGGCCGATCAACCAGTCCTGCTCCCTGGGGGGCAACAGGGTTAGTGCGGTCATGCCGGAAGACGCTGCTCGACCTCGTGCAACATGACCTCGTGGACCTGCTGCGTGCTGCCGGTCGCCGGAATCGTAACCACCCGGGTTCCTGCCTGCCGAGCGATCTCGTGGAAGCCGCCCGCCACGCGCTGGTGAAACGCTTCATCCAGCCGCTCGTAACGGTCGCTCCGCGTGCCGCGCTGCCGCAGTCGGGCCAGCGCCAGGTCGCGCGGGAGATCGAGCAGGAGCGTGAGATCCGGCGCCAGCCCGACCAGCCCGATCAGCCGGTCGATAAAGCTGAGGCACCCCGGATCGCCCTGGCCGAGGCCATAGCCCTGGTAGGCAAGCGTAGAGTCGTAAAAGCGGTCGCAGACGACGACCATGCCGGCATCGAGCGCGGGCCTGATGGTGTTTTCGACATGGTCGAGCCTCGACGCGAAGTGGACCATCACCTCCGCCCGCAGGCCAAGCGCATGGTTGCCCTCGAGCAGGAGCGTCCGCAGGGTTTCTGCGCCCGGCGATCCACCGGGCTCTCGGGTACGCAACACCTTGCGGCCGCGCGCCAGCAACGCCTCCGCCAGGAGCACGGCCTGGGTCGATTTGCCTGCGCCCTCGCCGCCCTCGAGCGTAATGAACAGGCCGCTCAACTCCTGCCCAGATAGTGCTTGAGCACAGCGACGGCGCGAGCCGGCAGACCCATGCGTGCGACCGCGTCGACGGCAACCAGCGGCACCTGGATGTCGGTCACACCGGCACCGGAGATGGTGATCAGCCCAACCTGCTGGCCCTTGGCGATCGGGGCCGTGACCGGCGACTGGTAGTCGAGCGCCACTTTGACCCGGTTCTGCCAGCCGTGCGGCACGGTAAGCACAAGATCGGCGGCGGCGCAGGCGGTGACGGACGGTAGCAGCCCGAGCCAGACGGGAACGGTCTGCAGGACCTGTCCGCGTGACAACACACGCGCATTCTCGAAGTTGGCAAATGCCCAGTTCAGCAGCCTCGCACCCTCGGAGGCCCGGGCTTTTGACGAAGGAAGGCCGTTGACGACAAGGGTGATGCGGCGGCCACCCCGATCCGAACTGGCGCACAGACCAAAGCCACCGGCGTCGGTGTGGCCGGTCTTGAGCCCGTCGGCCAGGCCCTTGTCGACCAGGACGTTTCGGTTACCCTGGTTGATGTTGTTGAACTTGTAATCCTTCTCGGAAAAGAAGTGGTAGTCGTCCGGGAAGTCGGCGATCAGCCGGTGCGCCAGCGTCGCCACGTCGCGCGCCGACATGAAATGGTCCGGGTCCGGCCAGCCGGTGACGTTGCGGAACTGCGAGTTGGTCAGTCCGATGGTTTTCGCCTTTGCGTTCATCAACGCGACGAACTGCTCCTCCGAACCGGCAATGCCTTCGGCCAGCACGATGCAGGCATCGTTGCCCGACTGGATCAGCATGCCGCGGATCAGGTCGGAGACCGCTATCTGGCTACCGAGCGGCACGAACATCTTCGAGCCCTGCATCCGCCAGGCCTTCTCGCTGACCGGCAGCATCTGGTCGAGATGCAGCCGACCTTCCTTCAGCATGCCGAAGACGATGTAGGCGGTCATCATCTTGGTCAGCGACGACGGCGGCATGCGCTCGTCGGCGGCCTTCTGCAGCAGGACCGTGCCGGTCTGGAAATCAACCGCGAACGCCCAGCGAGCCTCGGTATCCAACGGGCCGACGGGCGTTTCCGCCGGTGAGCCCGCACCGGCCTGTGCGGTGCCATCGGTCGCGGACGAGTCGTCGTCGGAATCGGGCGTCGGCTTGGATGCGGGATGGGCGGGCACCGGGTGGCGCGGTCGCGCCAGCGCCCCGAAACCGGATGCAAGCGACGACGAGACCACGATGCTTCCGGCACCGCTCAGCAAAATCCTTCTGCTAGGCACGTTGATCCCTATTCGACGATGATGTGCGCACCGGTTACCCCGGCGCGGCGGGCTTGGTCCAGAGCCGCATCCGCATCCGACGTACGCTGGAACGGGCCGACACGCACGCTATAGATGATCTGCCGCCCCTGGCCGTCGCTCCGTACAGAGCCGCCGATGCTGGCGCCGATCTGGTCGGCGTAGCTGCGCTGGTTGAACTGCCCGGCGTCGATCCACAACGCGCCCGGCTCGGGTCTTGCCTGCTGCAGGCGCGGCGGCAGCTTGTCCGGCACACGCGCCTCATCCGTCGTAGGAGCGTAGCCGTGCCCTGGAACCGGAGCCTGCATGGCGGGCGCCGACGAGCCCGGAGCACCCAGCATTTGTTCCTGGACGCCCTCGACCGGTGCGGTGGCGATGTCGAGATGCGGGCCGGATGGAGACTGCTCCGCCAGACGGCGGCTGAGCCCGGCATCCATCTCGAGATCGACGCGGGTCGTGGCTCCGGGCTGGATGTCAAGCAGGCGCGCGGCGCCTTGGGTCAGGGCCAGCAACCTGCCCTGTGCGCCCGGTCCGCGATCGTTGACCCGGACCAGGATCGACCGGCCGTTCTCCAGGTTGGTCACCCGCAAGACCGACGGGAGTTGCAGCGTCTGGTGCGCGGCGGCAACCGCCGAGGCATCGTAGGCTTCGCCGTTCGCGGTCAGAGCCTGCGGACGAGACTGCTCGACGATGGCCAGGCCGGTGGCGTGGTACTCGAGTTGTTCCTTCGGGTAGAACCAGGTTCCGCCTCCGCCCTGCCAGGGCGAGCCCACCACGTAATGAGGCGCAGGAACCGGCGCGGCCGGGTTGATCTTGCGCTGGCAGCCGGCGATGGCGAGAACCAAGGCCAGTGCCGCGACGGGCTTTCTCACGCGGCGGCGTTGCCGATAAGGCCGACCGCCAATGCATAGAAATCCGATGGGTTGTAGCGCCTGATCACGTTGAAATTGGCATAGATCATGAACGCGTCGCCGCCCGCACCGTCCGGCAGGAGCAAGGCGCCATCGACATCCTGCCGCGAAAACCGCGAACCGTCGCTCCGCCGAACGCCGGCCTGATCCCAGCGCGCCAGCGGACGCATCGACTGGCGACCGGCGCTGGACGGGTCGATCTGCCGGGTCAGGGTGACGGCCTGACCCCATGGCTCGCCGGCGACCCAGCCGCTCTTGCCGAGATAGTTGGCAATCGAGGCGAACACGTCGGCGCGGTTGGTCCAGATGTCGCGATGGCCATCGCCGGTATAGTCGACCGCGAACCGGACATAGGAACTCGGCATGAATTGCGGCTGCCCCATCGCGCCGGCATAGCTTCCGAGCATCCGGGCCGGCGCCACGTCGCCATTGCCCAGGATACGGAGTGCGTTCATCAGCTCGGCGCGGAAGAAGCTGGCCCGGCGCCCGTCATAGGCCAGCGTCGCGAGTGCATCTACGACATTGAAGGAGCCGATTCGCGTGCCGAAGTTGGACTCCAGCCCCCAGATACCGACGACGATTCGCGGATCGACCCGGTAGCGCTGCCAGATATCGGTGAGCAGCGTCAGGTTTGCCTGATAGCCGGTGCGCGCCCCTTGCGTCTTCTGGGTTGAGATGACCCGGGTCCGGTACTGCGCCCAGGTCAAGGTGAACTCGGGCTGATGTCTGTCGAGTTCCAGCACCCGGGCGTTCGGGGCCTGCAACGAGAGCGCCTGGTCGAGAATCGACGACGGAACGCCATGGCTGCCGGCTTCGGCACGAACGCCTGCCAGGAAGCCCGCGTAGGATCCGGAAGCCTGGCGAACCGGCGCACGGGTGCGTCCGAAGGCTCCGGAACAGACCGAAACGGCCCCTGCGGAGAACATTGCTGTTGTAAGGGCACGGCGTGTTGTCATCGCTGGAATCTGTGCCACACGCGTCGGTGATACACAACGATCTCGACCGAAACGGCGCCTGATGACACGGCAATCGCCTTAGGGTGCAGGCTGACGGCCTTCCCTCGCTCCGCAGAGCAGATAGTGGAGGAACGGGCTCATGTTGGAGGCAATGACGTCCGCATTGACCGAGAGATACCAGGTCGTCACGAAGGAGGCGTTGGGGTTGCGGCCTTCCAGTGCGCCATCGTCGAAGGAATGACGGATCGGATCCGGGCCGGCGACCGCAACGTCAGGATACTCGGCCCGGTACCAGTCGGTATCGAACAGCAACGACATCGGCTCTATGATGCTGCCGGTCCGGCTAATAGAGCCGGTGCTGACTGGATCGACGAACGCATTGGGCTGGGGCTTGCCGATGGTCGGGGCCGATGTCGCGACCCGGGTCGGCGGGAGTGCGGAAACAGGCGCGTGCCTGGTCCGAAAGACATTGGTATCGTCCGGTCTGGCGGCGGTGGTTACGGATGGAGAACCGATCGGCCGACCTGCCGTCATCGGGGCCCGCACCGCACGAATCGCTCTTCCGGCGGCTTTTTATTGCCGTGGTCGAGTGATCGTTCTTGTCGGTGGCCAATGGTCGTATTCCGGAACCGGTGCTTCCGAAGCTAACCGATCGATGCGGCGGCGTCAGCCCCGATCCACGCCCGGCCCGCAACCAGCTTGATCAGGATGCGTTCCCGGACTTCAAGAGGTGGAGCAGCCAGTGGCGAACGCAGCGCGACGCAAGGGCGGAGTTCGACGGCACAAAGGCCTGATCGCGATCGGGACGTTCGCCGTCCTCCTGATCCTGGTGATCATCCTCTGGCAGTGGGACTGGTTCATCCCCTTGGTCGACCGCCAGGCATCCGCGGCGATCGGTCGCAAGGTTACGATCGAACATCTGCATGTACGGCTCGGTCGCGTGACGCGCATTATCGCCGATGACGTCAAGGTGGCCGGCACCGACCAATTTCCCAAGTCGCTGGCGACCGCGCAGCATCTCACTGTCAATGTGGAGCTGCTCCCGCTGATCAGGCATCGGCAGATCGTCCTGCCGCTGATCGATCTGGACCATCCCACCATCGACGCGGAGGCGGCGCACGACGGCACCAACAACTGGACGACGTCGGACAATTCGAACAGCAAGGCCGACAAGCCGAGTTCGTCACCACCGCTCCTCGGTATACTTCGTATCGAGGATGGTCACGTCCATGTCGTGGACGCCAAGTTGAAGGCCAACTTCAATATCCAGGTCGCCACGACCGAAACGCCGGATCCCGACATTCGGCCGATCCCGGTTGATCAGGGCCATATCGTCGCGAATGCGACGGGAACCTATGCAGGCCAGCCGATCACCGGCCGCTTCGTCGGTGGCGCTATCCTGTCCTTGCGGGACAAGACCCGCCCCTACCCGATCGACCTGCGTGTCGCCAACGGGCCTACCCATGTCTCGCTCGTAGGCACGATAGAGCAGCCGCTGACGTTCGGCGGCGCGAAGGTGAAGCTGCTGTTCGCGGGTCCCGACATGTCGCTGCTCTATCCGCTGACCGGTGTGCCGATCCCGCAGACGCCTGCATACAAGGTCGCCGGAAACCTCGATTACAGCCGCGAGCGGATCGCGTTTCGCGAGTTCACGGGACAGGTCGGCTCCAGCGACCTGAACGGCACCATCACGGTCGTTCCCGCCAAGATCCCGACGATCGATGCCAACCTGAATTCCCACAACGTCGATCTGGAGGATTTGGGCGGGTTCATTGGCGCGGATCCCGGCCACGGAGCGAAAACGCCTGCCTCCACGCCGAAAACACCCGATGCGCATCCTGCCTCGACAGGCGATGTACTGCCGAACACCCCGATCAACATGCCAAAGGTGCGCGCGGCCAACATCCACCTCGTCTACAAGGGGGATCACATCAAGAACCGGAGTATCCCACTCGATAATATCGTCGCACGCCTGAATATCGAGAACGGCGTGATCGATCTCAAGCAGCTTGATTTCAAGGTCGGCACCGGCACGATCTTCAGCAGTGCGACGCTGGATCCGGTCGGATCCTCCCTCAAGACCCGTGCCCATGTCGATTTCCACCGGATCGATCTGTCACGGCTTCTGCAGGCGACCCACACCTTTCATGGTCAGGGCATTATCGGTGGGCGTGCCGATATCACCACACGCGGCAGCTCGTTCGCGGACATGCTTGGAAACGGCGACGGCGGCATCTCGCTCGTCATGAGTGGCGGCGGCGACATCAGCGCGTTGCTGCCGGACATCGCCGGCCTCGAATTCGGCAATGCACTGCTGTCGGCACTCGGAATGCCAAACCGGGCGCAGGTGCAATGCTTTGTCATGGACATGCCTTTGAAGAACGGAATCCTGTCCACGAACTCGTTCCTGTTGCAGACCACGGAAGCCCGGTCGATCGGTCGCGGAACAGTGGATTTCAAGAACCAGACACTGGACTACAGCCTGACAACCCGCTCGTCGCATTTCAGCGTCGGCTCCCTGCCCGGCCCGATCAACATCACCGGCAAGCTGGGCAAGCCGGCGATCAGGCCGGGCGCCGAGGTTGTCGCCCGGGCCGGCGCCGCGGCCGGGCTGGGTGTGGTGCTGGCTCCGCTGGCGTTGCTTCCGACGATCCAGTTCGGCGTTGGGGAGACTGGTGCCTGCCAGTCGGCTCTGGAGGACATGAAGACGCATCCCGCGTCGCCGCCGATGCGTAATTCGGCCACTCCGCCGACCCGGACCAAACACCGTTCACACTGATGTCAAGGCGCGCGCGATCGGGTCGCCTCTCTAAATAAGGAGGTGACGCGGCACGGCACGAGCGATATGCCACCGCACCCGGGGTCGTCCACCGGGCACGGCAGGCTCGTCAACCCGCCACGTGTCGCCGGAGAAACCGCGCTTGCCAACGCCTCGCCCGCTCACGACCACCCGGATCGACTGAGGCGTGTTCTCGCTTTCAGTGACTGCGCTGTTCAAATCGGCTGGCGTTCATCCGCTCCTCCAGGCCCTGGCCATCATCCTGGGCACGTTCATCCTGGAGGATGCCGCGACCGTCCTGGCGGCGATGCAGGTACAGGATGGCCGGATCAACTGGGTCGTCGCCCTGGGTGCCCTCTATATGGGCATCATTCTCGGCGATCTCGGGCTTTACGGAATCGGGCGGCTGGCCGCGCGCTGGAGCTGGGCACGGCGCTTCCTGCCAGAGCAGCGCCGCATCAAGGGACGCGCCTGGATCGAGGAGCGGGTGTTTCGCGTGGTCTTCATCAGCCGGTTCATCCCGGGCGCGCGGTTGCCGACCTACACGACCTGCGGCTATCTGAAGGCAAGCTTCCGGCGTTTCGCGGTGGCTGCGATCCTGGCGACCTCGGTCTGGACGACGTTGCTGTTCATCGTCTCGCGCCATGTCGGCCAGTTCCTGATCGACCATCTTGGGGCCTGGCGCTGGGCCGGCGCTGCCGTCTTCGCGGTCGCGATCGTGCTGATCGGTCGCATTGCGGTGCGGCTGCAGAAAGAGAGTGAATGACAGTCCTGGTAGCCACCCGCCCGACCGTCAGGGAGCGATCGATCTCGTCGTTCGAGTTCTGGCCGGGGTGGATCTTCTACACGCCGGTGGTGCTGTTCTGGATCCTGCTCGGTCTCCGTCATCGCAGCCTCACGCTTCCGACCGCAGCCAATCCGAGGGTCGAGACCGGTGGGTTGTGCGGCGAGCGCAAGAGCACTGTCCTGGACCAGGCCGGGCCGGAGGCGGCAGCCTGGATCGCACCCTACGTGGTTTTTCGGACGGGAAGCGACGATCTGGCACGAGCGCGCTCGGCATTGGATGGGAAGAGCCTCCGCCTGCCGCTGGTGGTGAAGCCCGACATCGGCTGCAACGGCACCGGCGTACGGCTAGTCGAAACCAACGAGGCACTCGCCGAGAGCCTGGCAGCGTTTCCACGCGACACCGCCCTCGTGTTGCAGGAATTGGTGCCGTTCGATGGCGAGGCTGGGATATTCTACATCCGGCCCCCGGGCGCCCTGACCGGACATATCAGTTCGCTGACGCTGAAACAGGCGCCCATCCTGCTCGGCGACGGGCAGTCCAGCATTCGCGAGCTGATCATGGCCGACGAGCGGTCCGGCCAGATCCCGGAAATCTATATGCCGCGCCTGAACGGGCGCCTTGACGATGTGCTGGCGGCGGGCGAGCGGTTCCGCCTGGTGTTCGCGGGCAACCACTGCAAGGGGTCGATCTTCAGCGATGGGAGCCGCGACATCACGCGGGCATTGACCACGCGCGTCGATGCGATCATGCGCGACATCCCCGACTTCCATTTCGGACGGCTGGATGTGCGGTTCGAGAGCCAGGCCGCCCTGCGGGCCGGCGAAGGGTTCCGGATCATCGAGGTCAACGGCGTCGGATCGGAAGCAACCCACATCTGGGATCGGGCAACCCGGCTGCGCACCGCCTATCTGGACCAGTTCAGGCATTATAACATGGCGTTCGAGATCGGTGCGGAGATGCGACGGCGCGGTGCGAAGCCCAGCAGCATCCGCGAGCTTTTCTCCTACTGGAGGCTGCAGCGCCGGCTGATGTCGTCTTATCCGCTGAACGACTGAGTGGGCTTTAGCCGGGGCAATTGCTCGGCGCTCCACCGGAGCCGAAGATATACTGGCTGACCTGCTGTTCCAGGCTGACCATCTCACAGGTATCGGTGACCACCGCACCGGGTGCCAGCATGCGGCTCGACTTGCCGGCATCGACCATGAGTGAGTTCCCGGACGTCAGCGTGCTGCTGCCGATGGAGAGCTTGCTGTCGACCGGCAGCCTCAGGTCCTCGCCGATATGGAAATCCACCCTGGAGGTCATCGAACGGTTGTCGAGGGTGATCGCGGTCACGCTGCCGATCGGCACCCCTGCGAGCACCACGTCGGCACCCGAGTGCAGCCCGTTCGAGGACAGGAAAGTGGCCGCCAGATCATAGCCGGCGTCACCCCTGTCGTGGTCGAGCGTCGTCGCAGCATAGCCGTAGAAGCCGATCGCGACGGCGAGCACGGCGGCACTGGCGGCCACGGACGCAAAGCCGCGTCGGGATATTTGCGGCCTGGCCGTTGTCATGGTCATGCCCATGCCATACGAACCGAACGGATGCAGGTCAATCGCCGGTTGCTTGCGGCACGAGTGATTATGCTGCAACACGCTAGGCTTAGCTTCCGGCCAGGACTTTGAAATGACGACCATCCAGGCGCTCATCATCGCATTGCTGCAAGGACTCACCGAGTTGTTCCCGGTGAGCAGCCTGGGTCATGCAGTGATCCTGCCGGCCCTGCTGCACTGGACCCTGGACGAGCGCTCGCTCACCTTCCTGCCGTTCCTGGTCATGCTGCATGTCGGCACGGCGGCGGCATTGCTGCTGTTCTTCTGGCGGGACTGGCTGGCATTGGCGAGGGGGGCGCTAGGCCTTGCGGACCCGCTGCATGTCCGCGAGAGCCGCCATATCCTGATGCTGATCGTGATCGCGACGATCCCGGCGGTCATTTTGGGCTATGCCTTCGACAGCCTCTTCCGCACCCTGTTCGGTACGCCGATGATTGCCGCGATGTTCCTTATCCTGAACGGCTTGATGCTGTTCCTGGGTGAACGGCTGCGTGCGCGGTCGAGCATGACGGGCGACCGGGCGATCGCCGATCTGACCATCGTCGATGCGGTGGTGATCGGATGCTGGCAGTGCGTCGCGTTCCTGCCGGGAATTTCCCGGTCCGGTGCCACGATCACCGGCGGCCTGTTGCGCGGCATCGACCACCAGGCCTCGGCTCGGTTCTCGTTCCTGATCGCGCTCCCGGTGATCTTCGCCGCAACCGCGTCCCAAGGACTGAAGCTGCATCACGCCCATCTGGGGTTCACCGATCTCCAGCCAGCCATCCTCGGCGCCATCGTGGCCGGGGTCACGGCATTCGCCAGCCTCGCGTTCCTCATGCGCTATTTCAGGAACCACGATAACTGGGCAATGGGACCGTTCGCGATCTACAGCATCGTTGCCGGCGCCGGCAGCCTGTTGGCGCTCACGTTCCTCTGACGCCGCCACCGGGTTGCGGACGTCGATCCAGCATTGTCAGTGAGCCCGAATGTTACCGATGAAGATGATTGCGGCAGCCGTGGCCGTCACGCTCCTGTGCGCCGCGGGCCGTCCGAACATCGCGGTGATGCCGGTATCGCGGATGGACCAGGCCTGGTGGCGCGCCCGCTTCCAGGAAAAGCAGGCAGAGCTCAAGCGCGGGCCGGTCGACCTCCTCTGGATCGGTGACTCGATCACCCAGAACTGGGAACGCACCGGGCCGGAGCCCTGGCGGAATTTCGAGCCGATCTGGCAGCGGTTCTACGGCGATCGCCATGCGGTCAATCTCGGGTTCAAGGGCGACAGCACGTGTCACCTCTTGTGGCGGCTCGAACATGGCGAGCTGGACGGGATCTCGCCGCGTGGCGTGGTCCTGCTGATCGGAGCCAACAACTTCGGACACGTCCACACCGACGCGGAAGAGACGTTCGCCGGCATCCAGGCCGTGCTGGCCGAGATCCACCGGCGCCTGCCGGCAACGCACATCCTGTTGCTGGGAGTGCTACCGTCGATCCGTTCGAGCTGGGTGACCGAGAATACGACCCGCCTGAACAATGAGTTGCGCCAGTTCGCAAGCTCAGGTCCGTCCTACCTGACCTATGTCGATGTCGGCGGCCTGTTCCGCCATGACGGGGTGGTGGATGCAGGCCGGTTCCTCGACCCGCATCTGACGCCACCGGATCCGCCGCTTCATCCGAGCGCGCAGACGCAGCAGCAGATCGCCGCAACGATCGAGCCGTATGTCGCCCGCATGCTCGGTGACCACCCGCACTCCTGACGTTAACCGACCGGAAAGCGGCGTGCCGCATGCTGTAGCGATCCTTGGGGATCGGTACGGCATGCGCCCACATATTTTCGTTGCCACGCCGTGCTACGGCGGCGTCGTCGGCCAGGGCTACATGCAGTCCGTCTGCGCGCTCATGGCGACCGCGCCCGCTGCTGGCCTCGACCTGACCCTGGCCCTGCTCGGGCAGGATGCGCTGATCACCCGCTGCCGAAACACCCTGGTCGGCCACTTCGTCGCCCAGCCCGGGGCCACGCACATCCTGTTCGTCGATGCCGACATCTCGTTCGAGCCTGAACAGGTATTCAGGCTGCTCAGGGCCGCGAAGCCGATTGCCGCCGGCATCTACCCGCTGAAGACCTACCACTGGGATCGAGCCTGCCGGGACCGCGCAGCCGCCGGCGAGGAGGCCGAGAGCGCCGGGCTGCATTATGTCGGCGAGCCGGAGCCCGCTGGGACGATGATACGTGATGGCGATTTCGTAACCGGAATTTCTGCGGGAACCGGTTTCATGCTGATAGAGCGTACAACGATCGCCGCGCTTTCTGCCGCACATCCGGAAACCCGCTATCGCGGCACCCATGCGTATTCCGCGACAATGCCGGCGGCGACCGACAATCACGCCCTGTTCGACTGCCAGATAAACCCGCAGACCGGCATCTACATGAGCGAGGACTTCACCTTCTGCCATCGATGGCGAAAGCTCGGCGGCGAGATATGGCTCGATACCGGGTCCCGCCTCACACATACCGGCCCGTCCGACTTCCACGGCGTGCCGGACCGTCGTTTCGCGACGACGCGACCCCCGGGTTAAAAGCTCGACAACCCGTCGGCACAGCGCTTGGCCGCCTGGATCTGGCGCCGCCCGGTACGAGCCAGCCAGCCTTCGCCATAGATGCTGAAATTATGCAGGCTGCGATACGATGCCGCCTGTCCTGCCGCCAGGTCCCGGACCAGGCCTGCTGCAGCGTGCCGATGCGCGGCTCGAATTGTATTCGGTCCGCATAGTCCATCCTGGCCGACGTCGAGTACGCGCTGCAACAGCCGGACGCTGGTGCCCGTCCCCCGATTCCAGCCGAAATCGAACAGCATCAGGTCGATGCCGTGCGGCATGTCGTCGCACGCCATCGGGTTCCAGTATTGCGCCTTGGCGATCGCGCTGTACATCGCGAACGATAATTTTTTCATCGTATCGACCGTCAGGCTGGACGTCTTCATCCAGGCTGCGAGGGCGGGCGCGCCGACCCCCATGTTCGACCCGACCAGGACACCGGACCCGACCGCGCCGCCGGTCCAGTTTCCGGTATCGCGCGGATCGTCGACATAACCGCCCTCCTCTACACGGGTGAACGCGCTGCAGCCTACGAAATCCGCATCCAGTGCCTGGCCGACGCTATTCAAGCTGGTCTTCAAACCGGTCGCCATGTCAGCCATTCCATTCAATAATCATGAAGCCGTCTGCGCCCACGCCACCGCTTCCGGTGGTGCCTCCGGACCCGCCGCCGCCTGGCCAGTTGCCGGCATTGCCGGCGCCATCACCGGTGTTAGGCACGGCGCCCTGGACGCCGAAGCTCGCTCCGCCGGCACCACCGATGGCGACGTTGCCGATCTGATAGCCGCCCTGCCCGGCCCCCACGCCGATCGATGCGACGGAGTTGATGTTGTTGCTGATCGGAACACCCGCGGTGCCGCCGGTGCCGGCCTGCCCGCTCCGGCCTGCCTGGCCATTGCCGCCGCCGCCGATAATCATCCGGTCGCTGAAGCTGGTGGAGGTCGCTCCAGAGGTGCCTCCGGCAATCTGGATCGCGTAGGTCGAGCCGGCCGCAACATCGATCAGCACCTCGATATAGTTGCCGCCGCCGCCGCCGCCGCCAGGTGAGCCCGCGCCGGCATCGCCACCGGTTCCGCCGGCGGCCCACGCTCGCACCAGCACGATCGAAATGCCCGCTGGACAGGTCCAGCTGTAGGCGCCGGGCGTACCCCATGCGGTGCGGTTGCGGCGGGTCGCCGCGCCGACGAACGCGGTCGTGGCGAGGGTGACGCTCGCATCACCGGGCGGTGCGGTCGGCGCGGTAGGATTGGCGAGGAAGGCCGGCGATACGATCGGTGCCGCCTGCGGGAGCTTGACCGGCACGAACGGTGCGCCGGCCGCGAGTGCGATCATGCCCGCCGTGACCGTGGTGGCGGATGCAGGTATCGAGACATGCCAGAGCGGACTGGAACCGGCCGGGATCGATGCCGGCGAGGTGGCGATCATCGCCACCCGCTGCTGCACGACGGTGCCCTGCGCCTGTCCGTTTCCCTGCACCCCGATCAGGGTCCGGGTCGGATCGGCTGCGTCCACGTAGACGATCGCGGCACTTCCCGCCTGGGTCTCGACGACGCTGGCGGAAATGACGAAATCGCCGGTGCCGGGAAGCGAGACGATCACCGGGGCGGTGTTGACGCCGATCTTTAGCAGCGGATCGCCGTCCGGTGGCAGCGCGCCGTATGCGCCTGCATCGATGACGGTCGGGAAGCTCAGGCTTCCCGGACCGATCGATACGGCCAGTCCACCGACCGGCGTACAGCCGAAACCGTCTGCGTAGGCGGCCCCGTCACCGATCGTCATTTTTGCCAGAAATCCAAGCGCCACCATGGTGTTCCGCGATTGCAGCAACTGATCCGTATCGAGCGGCACAGCGCCGACATAGATGATTTGACGGTCCAACAGCCCGTACTCCGGTTGCAGGACATCGACCGCTTGCGCAGCATGTCTCTGATTTGATGGGTCTGGTCGTTCTCGTCTTCGGGACTCAGCCGATAATGGCGGTCCAGGCGATACTTCCGGCCGGCGCCACGCGCCCGATCGCCTCGTATAGGCCGAGCGTATCGACCGGCAGCGAGCCCTCGGGCCCTCCGGCCGCCACCGGATCGTCGGCCTCGCGGATACCCACCTGGAACGAACTCGGGATATAGCTGCTCGCGACCAGACCGGCCTCGATCTGCCAGCACTGCGTCAGCATTGCCTGGTTCGTAGCACCGGATGCAGTTCCTGCCAGCATGATCGCAATCCGCCGGCCGGCCTCACCCGGGCCCGCAAGCGTGGCTGCGATCCGCTGCCACTGCCCGATCATTGCCAGGTCGACCATCTGCGTCACGGCATTCGCGGGATCGGCCACGTCGGTGATCCGAAGTACGAGCGTGGTCAGGCCGTGGTCTGGCGGAAGCATGACCCATGCCGACCCGGTCACCGGCCCGGCATCCGCCGACGCCGACATCGACGGTCCCGACAAAACTCCCGCGCCGAGAACGGCGATGCTCAACTGCGGCTGGCCGCTCAGCAGCGCGCCGCGGCCACGGTCATCGACCACCCATCGCATTGCGGCTTCCGACACTGCCGGCAGGCAGTTGCTCCAGCCGGTACTGTCCTTGATCAGGTTGAATCCGCGCGCCTCCAGCAGGGGCCCCTGCGATATGCCAGCACTGTAGAGTTGCCGCAGGACCTGCCGCTGCGCGATCTGCATCGTCCCCGATGCGTCGATGAAACTCGCCTGGGAGGCGCGCGTGCTCCAGCCGGCACCGGACACGACCGTCAACAGATACTGGAATGGCATCCGGTTCGATGCGATCGTGATCGTCGGCGAACCGTAGCCGCCCGTGTCCGCTGCACGACCCGGTTCGAAGATCATCGGCGCACGGCCCAGAAACGTGAACAGCGCATTCGAGAGTGCCGAACGCGTCGCGCGCGGGATCAGCAGGCTTGCCTGGATACGGCTGCGGAACGCATCGTCCGTCTCGCCGGCACGCCGTCTCAGCAGCAAGCCAAAGAAATCGACGCAGATCATGTCGAGCAGGCCGGCGGTCGCCGTTGCGATCCGTGTCTGCTGGAGCACATACTCCATCAATCCATGGCAGTAGGACCATGCCCGGCCCCAGCCTGCCAGCAGCCCGTCCATGACCGGCGTGGCGCTGGATGTCGCATCCGGCGAGGTCATCGGAAACCAGGCGGCCGGCAGCACGGTGCGCACCCGCCGCACCATGTCGGCCGTCGAGCCGATGCCGGCCGCATCGTCACCTTGCGTGCTCATAACGGCGTCGTCACGATGGCAATCGCACCCGCCCGGACGACGCTGCCTGCCTGGCCGCCGATATCCGCGGCCGCGCCATTGAGCGAGATGTCCTGCACGTTCGACACACTCGCGTCGGCATCGTAGCAGAGCCCGGCAAGCCTGGAGAAACGCAGCGTCTGGCCGACACCCAGCGCGTTGATGTAGTCGACCAGAGCCGTATTCACCTCGGCGGTCACCAGATCCACATCGACGGACGCGTCCAGCGCGAGCACAACATTCAGCGCTGCAGTCAGCACGATCGGCGCCGCGACCGAGATGGATGTACCGACCGGTCGTGCTGCGTCGAGCGCCGCCGCGACCAGCGCAAGCAGCGACGCGGGCGGATTACCGCTGCCGTCATCGACGATCACGTGGATATTCCCGGGCATCGGGATCCCTGCAGCGGTCTCGTTTTCCTGGATGGTGTAGGTCAGTTGTTGCTGGACCGAGGCGATCGCGTAGCCGAGTGCCTGCTTCGTCGCCTGCGACCGCGTGTTGATATAGGTGGTGAACCGCAGTCGCAGCGCGGCATCGGTTTCCGCCGACTTGCCGCCGCTGAATGCGTTGAGGTTGGTCACGGTGTCGATCCCGGAAATCGCCGTTCCAAGCACGTTCACCGCGCCGCTCTGGATGTTTCCCGCCAGGCCCGCCGTAGCGGCCTGCACCTGCACGATCACGCTGGCGACGCCGACCGCCCGGAAATAAGGCCCATTCACCACCCCGAAGCTTTGTGATGCGTCGCTGGTCCGGACAGTAGCGCCATCGGGAATCGTCGCGCCCTGGGATGCGGGGTTGAACGACGACAACGTCACCTCGCCGGACGCCTGGGTCGCCGGCAGGCGTGCCATGCCGAAATCCTGCACCCAGCTGTCGGCGTCTGCACCGATGCTGGTGGACAGGCGCGTCATGCTGAGAACCTGGAGCAGCAGATACTGCAGCCAAAGCGCCACCGAGGCGGATGCCTCCAGCATCGCGCGCAACACCGAGCCGACCGTCAGGTCGATCAGGCTCGCGCACGATCCCTGGACGGTCGCCGCCATGGTGTTCACGAGCGTCGAGAAGTTCTGGAGAGACAACTGCATCTAGCCACCGATCGGTAAGGTGAGGACCTGGCTGTTGCCGGAACCGGCATCCGTGTAGGTGATGGTCGCGCTGATCGCGCCGATCCGGTTGCCCGCCAGAACGACGGACGGTTCCGGCGCCGCTGCCACCGAGACCTCGTATGCCATCTGCGCGCGAACGATCGCGGCGATCCGCTGTCGCGACGCGACGCCGCCGACCAGCGCCGGAAGACCGGCCCCGTAGGGCAGTTGCCAGATATAGGTTCCGGGACTGGTCAGAAGCCGATGCAGCACGCGCTGCCGTGTTTCGTCATCGCCGCCGACCACGGCGAGATCACCGGACGGGCCCAGCTGAAGATCGCCGCCGACGATGTGGGCGAGGTCAGCCATGCGCCTGCACCGGCGCGCCCGACAGGCCCTGGCCGGTCTGTACGCCGCCATGCTTATGGGTTCCGAGACTGATGCCGGCGGAAACCACATCGCCGCTGGCCTCGATTCTGCCGTCGATGATCAGCTTTCCGCGTATATATATCCCGGTGTCCGTCATGTGCAGATAGGTCCCGCCATCCAGAAAGATGCCGATCTCGCCTGGCTGCACCGGCCGTCCAGTTGCGGGAGCGACCGGCGGCGTGAGCGATACGTCGAACAGCCTGGCAACGACGATCGGATGCTCGGCATCGCCTTCGACCGGCACCACCAGAACCTGCGTGCCGATCTCCGCCGGGCAGGCGATCCGCAAGCCGGAGGCGGCAATCGCGGCGTCCGGTATCCAGCCGCTCTCGATTCCTTCCGGCTGGATCGTCACCTTCACCGAATGCGAGACCGCATCCACGCTGGTGACGAGCGCATGGCGAGGCTGGCCGAGGGCCGCCACCTGCTTTGCGGCATGGAGCTTGATCGTCTCGAGCCAGTCAGCCACTTGCCGCTCCTTCGCCTGAGTCGATCCGAGCCGTGATGTGCTGAATGAAGCCGCCGTCGAGCGACATTTCGCGCTCGATCCGGTCGATCGTGTAGATCCGGTCCCAGCTGGTTCCGGTTCCGGACAGCCTGAGCCGATGTCGCGCAGTCAGATCGAGCTCGCCCGCCATGCTGCCGCTGATGACCCGCTCATGCGCACGCAGCCGGGAGAAGATGTTCTGTGCGAGCAACTCGGCATCGTCTTGAAGCAGGTTCGGCTTGATCACCTGGAACTCGCGTATGTCGCCGGTCACGGTCTGTGGATACCGTGCCGTCACCTGCTGCCGCTGCCGGCTGTTCCAGCTCGAGACCTTCACCTGCACCGATCCGGTCAGCCCGAAACTCCTGTCCATGGTCAGATGCGAGATCGACAATGTCGGAGATGCACTCTGGATGCCCGGCGGCGCATAGTGAACCTCGAACAGGTCGCTCATGTCCGAGACCGGTTTCTTGAAATGCAGCGTGGTGCCGTCGACCCAGAGCTCGTAGCCCTCGAGATCGGCCAGTTCCGCCAGCAGGTCCCAGCCGTTCGCATGCCGCGAGAAGCCCGCCAGCGCCGACTTGGTATGCTGGATCTGGTAGTACTGGCCGACGAGTTTCGATGTGGGATCCAGATCGGCGGTCAGCTGGCAACGCGCCGCGAGCGTGGCCGCGATCTCGGAGGCGGTCTTGTTCAGGTAGCCATCCTGGAGTGCCAGGTCGATCAGTCGCGCCGCATGATCCCGGCCATCGAACGATACGGTGCCCGAGGCCTGGTCCAGGCTGATGCGATCCGCGACCCCCGTCACCATGCGCACCCAATCGAGGTCCTCCTCGTCGGCACCCGACGGCAGCATCCCGAACTCTACGGCGACGTCGAGCTGGTCTGCATCGACCCAGCCGAGCCCGAGGATCCGGGTGATCTCGGTGGCACTGGCATGGATGCGGAAGCTCGCCGCCCGGGAGCTACGCGGCAGGCCGATTTCCGCCGAGCGGCATCCGTTGACGACCGCTCCATCCACGATGAGCCGCATGCGCGGGCGCCTGACCTGGCTGCCGGTGCCACTCACGCGCCTGGCAGCCCGTTGCCGGCACTCGCATCAAAGTCCGGAATATGCAGGCTGGTCAGTCCGAATATCATCGGGTCCGACACTCCGTTCAGCGCGGCGATCCGGTACCACTGGGTGGCGTCGCCGAGCTCGCGCGACGCTACCGAGAACAGGTCGGTGCCGGCGACCAGGATTGTCCGCATCATCGACCTCACGCATGGACAAGGGGTTCCGAGACCCGGGTTCCGGCCGTGGCCGCGTTGGCCGTGGCCAGGTTGGCGTTGATCCGGTTGAGATGCCCGCCGCCGCGAACCGCTGCCGCCAGCATGGCGGCCTCGCCGGTCGCCACCGCCAGGGCGGATGCGGATGCAAAGGACAGGGGCACATCCGGAGACGCGGCCACACCGATCGCACTGCCGGAAATCACCGCCTGAAGCGCCAGGCCCGGGATGCCGAGGTTGGCCTGTATGGGTCCATATGCGTTGGCTGGGCCCGTTGAAGCGGCATCCACGGCCTGCGCCGTCGCCTCCAGGCCGGCGGCCACCGTTCCCAGTGTGCCGGCAAGCGCCGCGAGCCGCGCATCTCCCGACCGGCCGCCGAGCGTTGCGAACGACGATGCCGACGCGATACCCGTCTGCAACACATCGAGGCCGATGCTGAAGTCGCCCTGTAGTGCGAACGCCAGGTCGTTCGCGCCGGTGCCGTTGCCTGCAGGGTCCGGAACGATCTCGCACCTGATCCGGTAGGAAATGACCGCGCCGCGATTCTCGTAGTCATACTGGTAGTGAACGATGACGACGTTGAACGTGTAGTCGCCGAAGCTCACGATCCGCTGGCTGCCCTGCTGGCGCATGAAGTCCAGCGCCCGTGCCCGTCGTGCGGCATCGGGCCCGGTGAACAGGCCGCGCCAAGCGATGACGCCCTGGTCGCTGCCCATCGCATCGATGATCCTGCCGCCGCCCGGCAGCCTGTGGATCGTGACGGCCTGGGCACCGCCGATGCTGATCCTGGCAGGTACTTCGTGACCCTGCAGAAGCAGATCGCCGATGATCAGCGGTGCCGGGCTGCCGACCAGCAGTTCCACCCCGCCACCGAGTGAGCCGAGGATGCCGCTCATCGCGGAACCTGCGCACCGGAATAGATCGGCACCGCACGCAGATCGACCCGCGACGTGCCATGCGACGGCAACGATGCCTGCCGCGCCTGCGACGAAGCAGTAAGCTGGCCGAGTCGTCGTCCATCCAGCATGACGTCTCCCGTGAGATGCACCACCAGTGGCGCGCCAGGGGCCGTACCCGGCTCGTCCGGCGACTGTCGGCCGGGATCATGCCCGAACGCTCCTGCAGGCCACTGCTGGCCGCCGGGAACCGCGCCCTGCTGCGGCCAGCGGGCGAGTGCTGCTGGCGGTGGAACCACGCGCCTCTGCAGCTCCATCGTAGCTGCAGCACCGCCGGCGGCTGCCGAGGCCGCACGGCTTGTGCCCGGGATCCTGCTCGCCGCCGTGATCATCCGGCCCGGCTGCATGATCACGGATGTAGATACGAACGGAGGGGTGGTCGGACTGTCGGGTCGAGCAGGAGCACCGGCATCCGGCACCGCCTCCGGTGACGGCAGGTGCCGGAATGGGGCATATGCCGACAGCTGGTCGCGCCGGGCCCCCGAACGGAAAAGTGCCGGCAATATGCCGATACTTTCTCCGGATCGACCGGGCATCTCTGGAGCGCCCTCCGCGTGAAGTATGGTTGTCCGGTCTATCGAGTCATGCCCGGCACGACCTGCCACCCGCGATGACACCGGGGGCGAAGCAGCAATACCGGGCCCGATCGCCGGGCGAGGCAGGCCTGCCGCCGCCAGTGCCCGCAGGATTGATGGCGATCCGGTTGGAACCGGACCGGGATTCCGAAGTAGGCGCTGCTGACGGACTTCCGCGACACGCGAACCAACCGCCGGCCCCGACGCAACGCCGGACCGGACGTTCGACCTGCGACTATCTCCGACGATCGGTTCTTGCCGAGCCTCTATCGGCAGTCCGGGAGCCGGTGGCCGATCCGCTTCCGCCGGCGCAACAGCCTTGGCAACCGCGCCGGACCGAAACGCAGTCCGGCCAGGCACCCCCGCCCGAACCGCGCGGTCGTTCACGGCATGCGACTGCGAGAACAGCTTCACGACATGCCGCGCCACGCCTGTCGCGGCCGCGTCCACCGGACGCGATACAAGCTCGAGGTGCGGCGATAACGCCGGGGGCTGGCCGGGCAATGCGAGAAGCGATAGCGCCATGCGGTGCGACAGGATCAAGCGTCTACCCCCCTCGGTCCAGTGATACAGCGCGGGCTTCAGCGTCCGTCCGACCAGCTCAGCGACACCCAGTCGAACACCTGGCCGTCGAGTTCGCCGAGCGCTACGCAGCAGGCCAGCCGTCTTCGTTCCGACATCAGCATGACCTCGGACCACGGCACGCCCCCCTTCACCAGAAACAGGATCTGGCGAAGCAGGGCGTGCCGGCTCAGTTTTTTGCGGTATCGAGCTCGCTGCCGGACTGTGTGTTGTCCGGTTCATCGTCGGGGTAATGGACGCGCGACAGCGCATCCATGCCGCCGTTGCCGACCCGCCGACCGAGCTCGCGCACGGCTTCCTTGGTGGTCGGCATCATCACCGGCTTGCCGTCGATCGCGCTGACCGAGCAGATCATCAGCGCATAGCGCATCCAGGCCGCCGAGGATGCCGCAGATCCCGCGGCCTCGATCAGGTCGAGCATGTCCCCCGGGTTGGCCTCGCGCAGTGCGAAACGCCGATCGTCGGCGCAGGTGATTTCCGCAGGCAGGACCATCAGACCCGGTTCCTCTGGCTGGCGTAGAAACCGATCGTCTGCTTGACGATGTTTTCGGCCTGGTAGTGCCCCGCGCTGGTCAGGGTCAACGAGACGCCGATGAACTCGTACGTGCTGGTCGATCCATCCGGTTCCGACACGTACTGGTAGATCGTGCCCGACCCGATCACGCCTGCGTTCCAGAACGCCGCCTCGATCGCGGCGATCAGGTCGTCGAGCGCCGACGATCCGCGATCGACATGGAAGTGCCCGCGCCATCCCGCCGGCGTATTGAACTCGATCGGCACGCTGTTGAGCGGATCCGAGCGCTGCCGGCGCACCTCCTGCGCCGCCTGGAAGCCGGTGACGTCACGCAGGTCCAGCCGTACGCCGTTCCAGAGCAGGACGACCTGGCAGTCGCGGCCGATGCTGTATGGATTACCCAAATTCATGTCCCTTCGTGGCGATCGCGATCAGTCGGAAACCGGTGGCCGCTCTATCGGTCAGCCGCCACCGCCCGCTTGCGTCACCGTCACGCTCTGGCCGCCCTGCAAGTTGACGATGAACTTCTCGTTGATGCCCTGGTAACGAACCTGGACATCGGCCTGGACGTAGCCCAGCGCGGTGCGGCTCTGCGGATTGTTGCCGGCGCCGCAAGCGACGGCATAGGGCAGGCTGCCATCGAGGCTTCCAAGAATCCCCTGCCCCAGCAGGTTCGAGAGCGTACCGAGCAATGTCGCGCGGATGTTCGACAACAACGTCGAGTTGATGATCGCGCCGACATAGCCTCCCATTCCCGCGGCGAGCGTCTCCGCCAGGAAGTTGGTCATGCGGGTATAGCTATCGCTGGCGATGATCGCGTTGCTCGAGCTGTTGTGCCCGCACCGGACCGCCCAATACGCCCCACCCGGGACCGGATTGCAGATGACGTCTATGCCGGCCGTGAACAGCGCCTGCAGTTCGGCCGACGAATAGGTCAGCGCCTGTCCACTCGATGCCAGGCCGCTCTTCTGGCTGCCGACGATGCCGGCCAGCCGCTTGTTCAGGCTGGATTGCTCGGGTGACTGGTTCGACAGGCAGCCGGCGGTAAAGCCCTGCGGACTGACGATCCGGGTCTGTGCATTGGCCTGGTCGTACCAGAACAGCCAGTCGCCGAACATCAGCTTGGTCGTATAGCTGTCGAGACCGGATAGCTGCTTGGCCTGGATTGCGTTGGCGATATTGTCGCCGCTCGTCCCGACCAGGATCATGTAGATCCCTTCGGACTGGCCGAACGCACTCTGCACCGTCCACTGGGTGGGATCGTCGCAATCGGACAGCATGCCGAGCGCGCAGCCCCGACCGCGCAGCACGTACATGCCGCTCCTGGGAAGGCCATCGACGCCGACCAGGGTCGCCGGAACGACACCGTTCGTGCCATCGGTTCCGTTCAGCAGCAGCTGGTTGCTGATCGCGGCAGGTGGAATGCTGCTCCCTGGCCCGATCGACCCGATGCACAAATTCGATGGACCGCGGGTGGCACCGGTGCCGTTGTTCACGGCGGCGACGAGCGCGGACCAGAACGCCAGCGTGTCACCCGGCATGCCGATATTATCGAACACCTCGGCCAGCGACCCCGGCATCTGGAGGGTCAGTTTCCAGGTGGCGGGCTCCGATCCGGCACCGAACGCAATGCTGATCTGGTTTCCCCTTGAGCCGGTACAGAGGGCGGTCAGCAGCATCGGATAGACACTGCCGGTGAAGTCGAGCGCATAGCTCGCGGCGACATCGGTACCGTCCGTCACACGCACGCCGACGAACGAGGCGGCACCCTGCTGCTGCGCGCACGCGATCGGCGTACCCAGGTCGTAGGGGCGTGCCAGGACCGGACCGAACGCCGCGCCGTAGTCCGCCAGGCTACCCAGCACGACCGGCTGATTGACCGGTCCCCACGAGGCGGTTCCCACGATGCCGATCCGGTCGGTAGGCACCCCGTTGAGGGCGAGGGTCTGCGGTGATGCGATCTGCACGTAGAGGTCGGGAACGACCAGGGCTGCGGTATTCAATGCCCCGACCTGGGTGATCTGCGCCATCTGTCAGTGCTCCGCAGTCGCGTCGGGGCTCGCCGTCGCCACGAGCGGCGCAGGGATCACCACGAGCGAGTTGTTGCCGCCATCGAGAATGGCCCGGATCGCCACCGGATCGACGACCAGGTCGCCACGCGCGTAGCGACCGAACGCGTGCAGGACGACCAGCATGGAAGGTGTGGGTCTGTTCATTGGCATCCCGCTAGTTGATGAGGTCGAGGCGGGGAACGACCGACTGTCGTACCGCTTCCGCGAGCGCGTGACCGACGGCGGCAATGCGCTGCGGGTCCGGGCCGGCCGGCGTGTACGTCGGCATCAGCCAGCCGCCTTCGGCCAGCTCGTTCCAGGCATAGATGAGGCCGATCTGCGCAGGACATGCGACGGGGTCGGCCACGATGCTGTTCACCATGTCCACGACATGCGCGCCGAGGGCGAGACTGTCCGCGCGGCCGTAGTAGTTGCCGAGCCCGAGGCCCGCGGGGATCGGATAGAACGGCTGCGGCGTCTCGATCAGCGGCCGCTGATCCCAACCGCACATCGCAGTCGGGATCATCGCAAAACCGGATGATGCACGCGCCGCCCAATCCTGCCTCGCTGAAGCCGCAAGCGATGCGTAGGGCTGCTCGTTGCCGTTCAGTCGCGGTGTGGCGTAGGCGCCACACGCATCGGCGCCCGCAACGATCGCCGCATGCACGTTGGAATAATCGAGCAGCGACGCGCCGGACAGCCAGACTACATAGGGATTGCCGCCGCCCGCCGCCTGCACCTGCTGCCGCACGAACGCGATCGCCGCCGGTACGCCACCGGGCGGCAACCCCTGCGTCTGGTCCGCAGACGAGTCCAGGACCAGGTAGAGCGGTCGCCCGCCCAGCACGGTCATGTAGCCCGGCTGGGTCATCATCCTGATATCGCGCAGCAACGGCGGCTGGTCGGCGCCGTCGCTGCCCCAGTTCGATGTCTGCCCGAGCATGCAGAAACGGAGGCCACCCCGATGCGCGCTGCCGAGATAAAGCTGTAGCGCCAGGCTGAGCGTGTCGTCCGGCTGGTAACTGTCGAATGCCCAGAACGACAACCCTGCCACGAGTGCCGCGGCGATTTCCGCATCCATCGTCGCCTGGGTCGCGCGTGGCCAGGATACGATGCCATCCACCACGGCGGCTTCCGGCGGAAGCCGGTCGTGATAAAGCGCGGGTGACAATACCGAGGCGCATTGCCGGTCGATGGAATTCGCAGGGTCGTACCACGCATCGAAACGGACCGCCCCGAGCGGTGGCACCACCAGCCTCGGCGGAGGAACCACACAGCCGAACCCGACCTCGGGACCGGTGCCGCCCAGCGTGCCGACCCCGAACAGCATCTGCGCCCCGGTCATCACGATCGTGGTCGGATACTCGAGCAGGTAGTTCAGGTCCCGCCGGTAGAGGTTGGCGTTCTGCGAAACATCGGTCTCGAACGTTTCATGATACTGCAGGCGTGCGACCGTTCCGTCCGCCAGGTCGAGCCAGTCGATATTGGACAGGCCGTTATCGATCGCGGATGCAAGCAGGTCGCGTCCGATCGGGGTCGGACACCAGACCGCGATCATGATCCCCTGTTCCTGCCTGCGTGTTTCCATCATCGCGGTACCGCTTCCGACGATCCGCGCCGTCACCCGTGCACCGGAAACCGTCAGCGATGTGCCGACGACCGTTGCGCCGGAAATCATGCCGGCGAACGCCAGCGCCACCGACGCAGGCGTGTCGCCGGCCGCAAGCGTGACGGAATAGGCAACGCCGTCGACGGTCACCCCCGCAGTCTGTCCGGCACCGCCGATACCGCCGAACGACACCGTGTCCCCCAGCACATCGGCAGTCAGAGTCGGCGATGTCTGGGAAACGGTGTGCCAGGTGCGTGGATACCGCGAGGTATCGCGACTGCCGTGCTCGCGGCTGAACACGGTCACCGTCATGGTACCGTCGGCAAGATCGCCGTTCAGGCTCTGGTTGGACGGCCACCCCCGGTAGATCTTGACGATCGTGCCGCTGATGCTCGGCTGCGCCAGGCCAGCCGGGTAGATGATCGTCTCGACCAGACGGCAGAGCGCTGTTTCGACGTCGGAGATATCCGCCATGTCCGGGCCGTCTCCTGAGGCATTGCGCTGATGGTCGCGGGCGGCGTCAGGTCGTCGCCAATCCGGCCACGAGTTTCCAGCCGAACGGTGACAGCTCAGCGCTGACGATCTGATAGCTCTGTCCCGCCGGATCGCGCACACGCATCCCGAACGTGAGAACCACGCGCGGAATCGGTGGCGCCAGCACGTCGTAATAGGCCGCGCGTGTATCGCTCGGCAGCTTGGTCACGTCCTGGCCTGCCCGGCTTCGCACCGACATGCTGACCGGCCAGCCCTGCGCCACCACCGCGTCCGTATCGCTGGTCCGGCCACCGTAGCCATTGGTGCCGGCACTGGTCGCGACCGCGGTGGTCAGGATGTCCAGGGTCTGGTCACACAGGACGCAGAGTGCCGGCCGTAGCGGCTCGATCCTGGCGATGAAATGGATCTCGTCGCCAACCAGGTAATCGCCTTGCCGGACCAGTGAAGGGTCCGCCAGCAACGCGGCGTAGCTGTGGGTCGGCTGCGCCGTCGACACGAACCGAAAATCCGGCTTCACATCGAAGGCGCAAAAAATCGTCCCGAACGGTGAGCCGGCTACCGGCCTATCCGCGGTCGTCGGGCGGTAGAGCATGTGGTCCGCGCCAACGATGGAAGCGGCCCGTGCGAGCCCGTATGCGATCCTCGCGCTGATCGTGGTCTGCAGCAAGTGCGCTGTCTCCTAGGTCAGGAAATTGAAATGACCCCGCCATTGTTCCAGAGCTGGCTGGTGCCGCTCGCCGGCTGCGCGAGCGGCAACGCGGCCATCGTCACCGTGCTGCCGAACGTCAGCACCTGCGCGGAAAGAAGTCCGCCCGTGCTCTGCAACGGAACGCCTGCCGTCAGCACGCGTCCGTCCGGCGTGCGTGCGACCACGCTTCCGGCCGGCCACGTGAAGGTCGCGTTGCGGCCGGCCTGGATGTCGGAAAACAAAAAGCTGCTGCTGCCGCCTGCCATCGTGATCGTGTTGCCGGTCCCGACGACGAGCGGCACCGGCAGCGGCAGCCAGAGCAGCATGTTGCCGCCGGCCTGCGCATCGAACAGCGCCATGAAGCCGATCCTGCCCCACGCGGCCGTCGCAGGTCCAACCGTACCACCACCGATATTGCGGACGATGCCGTTGTCGACGTCACGGAGCACGAACGGCCGCCTGGCATAGGAGGGGTCGATCGGCTCGGTCAGGATGCCCGCCTGCACCACCAGGCCGTAGCCCAGCCATCCGCTGAAGAAGATCGCCATCTCCCGTCCTCCCAATCCCCGCTGAAAACGCGAGCTAGATGATGATTGCCGATACCGATCGCATGGCCGGACCGGCCGGGATGCCGATGAAGCCGATCAGACGACGCGCCCAGTCGTCGAACAGCCTGGTCCGTTCCGCGACCTCGGAGCTGTTGTGCTTCCAGACAGCGGCCTGGTCGGTATCGAGATTGACCGACGCGGCCGGAACAGCCTGTTCCAGCCCATACAGCGTTGCCAGGAACTGCCGGACCACCTGGAGTTCGCCCGGCGCCAGGTTGGTCAGCCGGAACTCGAGCGTCCCGAACGCCTCGAAGAAACGCCAGGACTGGAAGCCGCTGCTGCCGGCGCCATAGGCCGGATATCCGCAGAAGCGGCGTACGTCGATCCGCTCCGCATCGGTAAGCGGCGTGGCTGCGAGGCCTGTCGATCCTGACACCCCGATCTCCTTGCTGCATCGATAATCCGGATGCCGCCCCGGCGTCGCCCGTCACAGCGACGCCGGGGCGGCGTATGGTCCTACAGGCTCTCGATCACCACGCCGCGCTTCAGGTAGCTGTTGGTCGCGGTCGGAATGATCGACGTGCTCGCCGTGGCATCGGTCGGCAGCGCATATCCGCCGATCCAGTACCAGGACTGCGCGATGATCTGCTTCAGCCGGTCGAGCGGCTCCCGCGTGACCATGACGACGTTGTCGACCCGTTCCAGCAACGACTGTTCCGCATCGGGAATGTCGCTATGGCCGGTATCGGCATAGTCGCCCTCGATCAGGGCGCCCTTGCCGCAGACGATCGCGCGGTGGATCGCGCCGGCGCCCAGCGAGGTCTGCTGCGGCGCTTCGGTCGTCGGGATGAAGCGGACCCCGAGCAGCTCGACCACCGAGCCCGCGCTGTAGGTCTCGGTTCCATACGCGCCACGATAGAGATACTTGAAGTCTCCGTCGCGGAACAACCCGAGCATCTGCTGGTCGTCGAGATAGCAGTGATACGAGCCGTCGACAGTCGGCACGTTGTTCATCCGCAGCGCGGCCACCGCGGACAGCACGGTCTGGATCCCAAGCGTATCGCCGGGTACGTAGCTGTTCGCGCCGTAGGTCCCGGTCGGCGCCACCAGGCCGGCTGTGCTCAGCCTTCCGTTTGGCCGCAGCACCAGCGGTGCGGTGGCGGCGACCACCGGCTGGGCATTCGTGCCGTCCGACACACTGATGTTGGTCGAGAAGCTCAGCGTGCCCGACACCCCATTCGGCGCCGTCGACACGCTGTTGGCATCGGCCGTGCTGTTGACGAGCGTATAGGCGTTGCTGCCCACCGTGACCGTCATGCCGCTGGTGGCACCGACGCCGATGACCTGGCCGCCGGTGTTCATGACGTTCTGGAAGCCGCGGATATCGTCGACGATGATCGTCTTGCCCGCCGCCCCGAGCGTCGTAGTGACGCGCGTGTTGCCGCCGAGATAGCCGCCGACGCCGCCGGCCGCCCCGCCGAACAGCGCATTGCGCGCGATCCGGTCGAGGGACTGCATTGCCTGCACGCCGTTGGTCCGCGCATTGGCCAGGAACTGGCTGGCGATACCGACGCCCTCGCTGACCATGTTGAGGTCGATGGTGTCGCCGTACTGGTTGATCGTCAGCGTGTACTGCTCGATCGTCCAGGCCGACGGTGTCATGCCGTTGTCGAAGTTGGTGTTCACGCTGGGCGACATCGGCACGCTGACTAGCGCCTTCAGGCCCTTGCGGGTCTTGGTGATCGTCTCGCCGATACGGTTGGGAAAGATCTCGCGATCGGCGATCGAGCGAAATCCGAGACGCGACTGCAGCCCGTCCTGAAACTCACGGGCAAGGAAGCCCTGCTGGATGATCGGCTGAAGCTGGGACGGGAAGTTCTGGATCGGCATGCGGTGATGTCACCTTCTGTTGGCCCGTGCGCACACTGTCGTGCACACGGGTGATCCTTCATGGGAGCGGTATGGTGTCGCGAATGCTTCAGCGCGGAGCGGAAAGAAGGCGATCCCGTTCCGCCTGCCAGGCGTCACGCGACAGGCTGCGCGCGTCGAGGATGCTCGGTTGCGCCGGCGATGGTGGCCGCTGCAACTGCGCCGTGGTGCCGGCTGCCACGCCGCCCCGGTCGACGGCGAACAAGTACGGCTTCTGCTGGCGAAGCGCGGTAATCACCGCCTCTACCCCCTGCACCTCGCCGGCCTCGTTCAGGCTGAGCCCGGCGGTATCGGCGAGCCGCAGCCCGTCGAGATCGACGATCCCAGAGCGGATGGCGTGCGTCCTCAGTTCCGCATGCATCACCCTCCCGTCCGCATCCGCGCGCGCGGTCGCCACGGTCTGGTCCCGATCGCGTATCGCGGCCGCGCAGGCAGATTCACGCTCCCCGACTGCGATCCGGGCCTGCTCGCGATAGCGGGCCACCTCCCGGCGCAGCTTCTTCTCGTATTCGGTTATCTCGCGGGGAAGCTCGCTCGCCTCCACCACTGCTTCGTCGGTCGGTTCGAGCATGTCCGGGCTCTGCTCTGCCATAGGCTGGACAAGTCCTTCTCAATGCCATCGCCCGCGCCGTCACATGACGGCGCGGGCCCGCGATGGCCGAAAACTTTTGCGGTCGTCAGGCGGCATCCGGCGGTTGGACCGGCTCGGCCAGCCCATACAGGGGAGCCACCACCGCCAGCGCCGCCTGCCGGTCGATCACGCCCGCTTCCAGCAGGGTGACGATGCCGCCAGCCTGTGCCTGCCGGTCCGCCGGGCTTGCCGGGAACCAGCTCGGCCAGATCAGGCCGAGGCCCGACGCCATGATGGTCTTCTCGAGGTTGCCGCCGATCAGCAGCCCCTCGCCCAGCCGGTCCGACGCCTTGCACAGCATCTCCATCAGACTGAGCAGGCCGCCGTCGCCGTAGGAGATCCGCAGCCGATCGGCCAGCCAGATCAGCCCCTGGCACATCAGCTCGATCGCCCGACCGCTCTGTGCGGTGCCGAGCCGGTCGCCGTGGGCCCGGTTGCCATGCATGGCCTCCAGTGCGATCGCCCGAAGCTCCTGCACGTGCGCCAGCACCGCGGCGGCGGCATTTCCGTTGATCTCCAGCAGCTTGGCATCGCCCTCCGGCGGCAGGGTGAGCGCCGTGGCAGCACCTCCGGACCGCACTGCGCCACCGCCATGCTGGCCCGCCGACGGGTCCTTCAGCACCAGCGTCGGGTCCGATCCGTATTTCAGCCCGCGTCCCGCCTGCGAAAGCAGGTAGTCGGCCTCGATCACCGTATCGATCGAGGCGGCGAAGGTACAGGTGCCGTCCGGCCCATCCGGATCATGGCCGCCGCTACCGGAGATGTTGCGTATCCACACGATCGGCACGAACCCGAGCTCGTGCACCACCGTGCGGTCCCGATCGAGCTCCATGCGGCCCGGATCGGACGCCACCGAAAGCGGCGCAAACCATTGTTCGGCAGTGTCGTTCCACACCCGCTTGAACCAGTATGGCCCAGAGCCCGGCTCGACATCGTAGCCCTGCGCCCGGAGATCCCGGTCATCGACCTTGTAGCGCTCGGTCACGCTCGACAACGCGCGCGGATTATCCTGCCGCCAGACCGGAGTCAGGTACTTCGTGGATAGCACCTCGAAGAACGGGCGTCCCTCGACGATCCGCATTTGGATCGCAACCGAACCCACCGAGCCCCGGGTCGCCGCCTCGAGCATGGTCTCGTTCAGCCGTGTTTCCCGGACCACCTGGGACAGCAGGGCTACGGTCCGGCTGTCCGTTGCCTTGATCGACGGCCAGTGTCCCTCGCTGAACAGCAGGGATACGGAATCCTCCACCACCACCCGGCACAATCCCGTACGAACCGACGGACGCCGCTCGTCCAGCGGCACGTACTCCCCTGCGTCGCTTCGTTCCTTGGAGAAGGGATAGGACAATACGTCGTACTGCCGTCCCTCCAGGACCGCCTCGAGTGCGGCAAGCCGCGCACTCCGTCGAGGCATCGACGCGTCGCAGGGCATTCGCGCCTGCAATGCAAGCCAATCCATGCGTTCATCGCTCCATGAAGCTGCTGGTCGCCGTCGCGGCGGAGTTCACGCTTCGCCGGCCGAACAGGTAATATCCGCTTGCATCCACCAGGTGATCGAATCCCAGCCCCTTGTCCGGCTCGTTGGTGCCTTCCTTGTAGACAAGCCGCTCGTAGGCCTCGATCGATCGCGTGCAGCGTGGATCCACCGTCGCCAGCACGGTACCGTCAGCCGATCTGAAATGCCGGTTCATCACGTTCAGCCGGTCCCGCACCGGCGGATGGGCCCGCAGCGCACACACGACGAACCCCTTCTCGCGCAGGATGCCGATATCGGTCTTGCCGCCCGCCGAGCTACGTCGTTGCGCACCGGCAGGATCGGGATACACGGTGATGTGGTCGAGCATCTTTCGGCCCGGCTCGAATCCGTCCCGGCCGAACCGCCGTGCGATCTCATCGGCCATCTCGTCGGTGTTCGAGGTCGGCAGGATGATCTCGTCGATCTGCCGCGTCGTCTCGCCCTCTTCCTGCCAGACCGTTGCGGACATGGGATTGACGTTGAAGTCCATTCCCACATGCAGCGGCCGGTTCGGATCGTGCGCCGAACGCCTGACGTTCTCGGCACGACTGAAGGCGTAGACGACGCGGCCCGCATAGGTTTCGAAACTGGCCCCGTATTCCTGGCGGAACACCCGTGCGTCCAGTTCCTTTTCTGCCGCTTGCAGCTCCTCCGGCGGCACCTGGCCGCCATCCGCGGTGGTGAACAGGAACGAGCGGTAGCTGGGATCGCCGCCCGGCTGGCCCATTATGTAGGCGTCCCGGAAATGGTCGAACCCCTTGGGGGTCCCGATGAACAAGGCGTGCCCGCGCGACGTCGACAGCATCGGCCGGATCACCTCGCGCCATGCGGACGGCCGACAATCCGCCCATTCGTCGCCGCCGAAAAACCAGAGGCCCGAACCGCGCAGGTTTTCCGAGGCGTCGAGCCCGACCAGGCGGATGACATGCCCCGAACGCAGCCTGATGCTGCAGTTCGTCTCGCTGGGCGCACCATCGATCCAGCTTCTCGGAATGGCGCGCTTCACCCGGCCCCACATGACCCGCTTGGCCTGCAGGAAAGTCGGCGCGCCGTACCAGATCTCGTTCTCAGTGCCGATATTCTCCCTGACCGCCAGCCGCGCCGCTCGGCGCAGCTCTTCCGCCATCAGGAAGGTGTTGTGCGTCGCGATCAGCGAGCGTCCACACAGATACAGCCGCGATAGGCTATCGACCTGGATGCAACGCACCGCGGTCGTGTCCACTGGACGTATCGCGCGGATCAGATGGAAGCCGGCCCTTCGCCTGTCGTCGGATCCGCTCCATCCGGCCGGCAGGAGATCGGGAATGTGAAACTTCAATCCCATCGCGAGCCCGTTCCGGATCAGCCGCGTCGTCAGCAATTTCGTGCCGACCGTCCCTGCCACGGAGACCGGCCATAGATGCTCGTCGTCGGCAGTGATTTCGCCGCCGTCGCCGAATAGGATCGTGTTGCATGGGCGCCCGAGCATGATGTGCGTGGCATATGTCACCACGCACACTTGCCCGAGTTCGTCGAACAGGCGCATGCCCGGCTCGACATCGCCCATTCTGGTCCATCCGTCGGGTCCAGGCAGCATCGTGTCCAGTGCGAGCGCCTTTCCGAACCGGCGGCCGCAGACCGCGACGCGGAACCTCGCGGTCTGGTTCCATCCCGCCTCGTAGATCGCCCATTGCGCCGGACTGAGAGCGGGCCGCGCCCAGGCGCTACCGGCCTGGATCGGCCCTTGGCGGATCATCGTCAGCTCCAATCTCCCTGATGGCTGCACCGGAATCGGGTATTGCCGGTGCGGTTCCCGATCGGGTCTGGAACTTCCCCGGCTTGAACCCGCGCAGCAGCAGCACCAGCAGCGGATCGCTGTAGCGCCTCACGATCATCGGTTCGTGCGTGACCGGATCCAGGACCGGCAGACCCGCCTTCAACACCGGCTGTTCAATGCCCTCCAGTGCCCGCCTCCATGCCTCCGCTTCCAGCAGGTCGGCCGCATCGTCCAGCGCCTCGTCGTAGGCGATCGCGAAAGAGGCATCGCGTTGCTTCATGACGTTGATCTGCCGCCTGGTCAGTCCGCTTTCCTTGCACGCCGATGAAGGATTGCCGGTACGCCCGAGCACCGACAGAAAACTCTCCTGCGCAACCAGCGCGGCTGCCCCATCCCTGGCGGCGATGATCGGTTCCGGATGTCCGGAAGACGTGTCGTCCATCGCGCCGTCAGGCGTAACGCACCGCGCCGACCCTGCGTCCTCGCGACGAGGTGCAGGCCATCAGGTTGCTCTGCACCGACGGTCCGTCCTCGAAACGGCGAACCTGCTGTTCCCGCTTGCATGCAATCGCGATCCTCGCCCTGACCGCATCCGGCAATACGCCCAGCCGCGTCAGGTTCGCCGTCCCGAAACGCTTGATCGGCACGCACCGGATCACGACGTCCTGCATCGGCAGGCCGCAGAGGGCCATGTCCGACCAGTGCTCCGGCACGATGTCGGCCCGGTGCCGGGCATCGCTCTGGCTCTCCACCCGTAGCAAGGTCAGTTCCGCGGTATTGATCTCGTGAACGATGTAGACCGATGCTCCAAAGGCAACCACGTCCCCACACACGATCTGAGCCGAGTTCGTGAACATAGAGATCACCTATCTTCGGAGTTCAATAAAAATGCCCGCCGGATTTCTCCGGCGGGCACAACAATTTCAGTATGTAGAATTTATAACCTGACCCGGGTCCACCGTCAATCATTTGTTAACCGTAACGACTAATCTATCGGATGAGCCTGCCTGCGATTGGTACGACGCCGATCGATCGAGGCGTATTGTTCCGCAAGCTGCTCCAGGAGGAACGCCATCTGCGCCGCGATCTTTTTCCGCCCGTTGGAATCGCCGGGCAGCAGTTTCTCGGCAATCACCGAAAAGGAAAGCTCATCGACCAGAAGCAGCTTCAACCGGATTTCCGAGCACAGTCCTAGTCCTTCGCGAACCGTGCGACAGCGTGCAATCGCGGCGGCTCGTGCGAGCATCGACGCATGGATATCCGGCGCCCTGCCGGAGCCCCGTGCTTCCGGATCGCGCGCGCCGATGACGCCCATGACATAGTCGCGATACCAGCGCTCGGCAGCGGATGTGGTTGGCCGAGCCACGTCATCGGATCCCGTCAGGCTGGCAACGCCACCGACCAGGCGCTGAACGTTCTCCTGTATTCGCGCGTCCTGTCCCTTGCCGAGCCGTTCCGGCGTCGCCCTTTCCGCCCGGGGCGTCTCCAACCTGCGTGCCTGTGACATCAGCAGGTCGGAAGAATCCGCAAGTGCTCGTCTCTCGATTTTCATCATCAGTCCTGGCTGCAACGTCGTACGCATCGGCGCGATCTTCTGCTTGAGCATCGTGATCGATAGCCGCTACATCGCGTATCTCGGCAGGATCGGGGTCATGCCGTTGATGGCACTCCAGGTGATCGGATGTCCGGCGCGGAGGGGTGCCGCACCGGCATCCTCGCGGTCACGGGAGCAGAGGGACCGTGCGGTCCTCTGGTTGAGCATCTTTGCGCGACGTTGCGCGAAACTTCGGCTGACACCGAGTTCGAGCGCGGCCTTTCGCAACGTGGCGCCTCGCTTGTCGAGGAATGCCGTTAGGCAGGCGTCTTGATCAGGCGTCCAAGGGAGCGCACGGGGCATGTTTGGGTCCGCATTTGCTGTGAGCGACACCAGATGCTGACAAGTCGTTAGTGAGCGTACAAGAAAAATTTGCGCGTAATAACGAGATTTTTACGTAACGTCGTCTTTGGGACAGCACGGCGTGCTTGATATCGCCAAGTCAACAGACGCTATATACCTTCGCATCCGTACTATAGCCCAAGTACATGTCATTCGTACCACGTTTGACCGCAAAAGCGCCGGCGGCCCATAATTTACTAACGATTTGGTAGGGACAGCTCGGTTAGCGCTGTGATGGCGCTGGACCATTGCCTTGCAATGCCTTACACGGCCCTGCCATTTCGCCTGTGGAGCCCGTCCGGCACGCTCTCGCCGCGTCTGCGCCGCATATCTGTGCGCCGTTCTGGTAGTCCGACTCAAGCACGTCCTTGGCGATATCCAGATCCGGATGTGCGCCGTTGTCGTTGGTGTGAGCTTTCACCTGTTGCTCGCTCTCATGCACGTTGGCCATCGCCGACAGGCAGGCCTTGCCAGCTGCATCGGTCTGGACCCGCAGCACGGAGAGAACCTTGTCCAACTGCACGCGGCCGATATCGGTCTCGTCCGCCCGGACAGGACCACTCGCCGCAAGAATGGCCAGCGACATAAATGCGATAGATGACAATCGTCGGATCATCTGGATCTCCCGGATCGGAACCTTGAAACGCACGCCCAGATCCAGGTCGATGCGGCCACCGCCGGTGAGGAAGATCGGTATGGTCCTACCAGCGACCACACGAGCACGGTATCAAAAGAAGAAGGAGACTTTGGCGGAGGGGATGAGATTCGAACTCACGGTACGGGTTGACCCCGTACAACGGTTTAGCAAACCGCCGCCTTCAGCCACTCGGCCACCCCTCCGCCGAAGAGCGTGCTCATCACACGGCGTTTGCAGGGCGGTTCTAGGCCCTGGTCACCCCGTCGTCAAATGGGCACCGACCCGATTCCTGCCCTTTTTCTCAGGTTGCCAGTCGGCATTGCAGCGCCTCGTTCACCAGCCCCGGATTGCCCTTGCCGCCCATGCCCTTCATCACCTGGCCGACAAAGAACCCGAACAGCTTGTCCTTGCCGCCAAGATACTCGGCCAGCTTGTCCGGGTTGTTCGCCAGCACGGTTTCGATCGCTGCGTCGATCGCACCGGTATCGACCACTTGGCGAAGCCCCTTGCGCTCGACGATGTCGGCCGGCGCATCCCCGGTCTCGACCATCATCTCGAACACGTCCTTGGCGATCCGGCCGTTGATGGTCCCGTCGCTCATCAGGTCGATCAGGCCGCCGAGATTGGGCGCCGTCACCGGGCTATCCAGGATCGTGCGGCCGGTCCGGTTCAGGGCTGCAAAGAAATCGCCGATCACCCAGTTCGAGGCCAGCCTTGCATCGCGCCCGGTCGCCACGGTCTCGTAGAAGTCCGCCGTCGCCTGCTCTGCCACGAGCACCGCTGCATCGTACGGGGGGATGCCGTACTGGCTCACGAACCGCGCCCGCTTGGCATCGGGCAACTCGGGCAGGTCCGCCTTCAGCGCAGCGACCCAATCCTCGTCGAGCACCAGCGGCAGCAGGTCCGGGTCGGGGAAGTAGCGATAATCGTGTGCGTCTTCCTTGCTCCGCATCGAGCGCGTCTCGCCGCGCTGCGGGTCGAACAGTCGCGTCTCCTGCTCCACCGTGCCGCCGCTTTCCCACACCTCGACCTGCCGCCTCGCCTCGACCTCGACCGCCTGGGTCACGAACCGGATCGAGTTGACGTTCTTGATCTCGCACCGGGTCCGGAACGGCTCGCCATGCCTGCGCACCGAGACGTTCACGTCTGCACGCATGGAGCCTTCCTCCATGTTGCCGTCGCAGGTGCCGAGATAACGCAGGATGGTCCGCAGCTTCCTGACATAGGCGCCGGCCTCTTCCGGACTGCGCATATCCGGCTCACTGACGATCTCCATCAGCGCGACGCCGGCTCGGTTCAGGTCGATATACGAGCGCGTCGGGCTCTGGTCATGCATCGACTTGCCGGCATCCTGCTCCAGATGCAGCCGCGTCACGCCGATCTCCCGCCGCGACCCATCGCCGAGCTCGATCTCGATCTTGCCCGCGCCGACGATCGGTCGCGTGAACTGGCTGATCTGGTAGCCGGCCGGCAGGTCGGCATAGAAATAGTTCTTCCGGTCGAAGCTGCTGACCAGATTGACGTATGCCTCCAGCCCGAGCCCGGTCCGCACCGCCTGCGCCACGCAGACCCGGTTGATCACCGGCAGCATGCCCGGAAACGCCGCGTCGACCAGGCTCACCTTGCTGTTCGGTGCGCCGCCATACGTCGCCGACGCGCCGGAGAACAGCTTTGCCTCGCTGACCACCTGGGCATGCACCTCGAGCCCGATCACCAGCTCCCACGGACCGGTCTTGCCCTCGATGATGTAGCTCATGATGCCACCCCCGCCCGGATCGCCGGCAACGTCGTAAACCCTGCCGCCTTCTCCAGAGCCCAGCCGAGCGCGAACAATCCTTCCTCATCGAACGGCCGGCCGAGCAGCTGCAGCCCAAGCGGCAGCCCGTTGCTGTCGAGACCCGCCGGCACGGAGATCCCGGGGATCCCCGCCATGCTCGCCGGCACGGTAAAGATGTCGTTCAGGTACATCGTCACAGGATCGTCCATCTTCTCGCCCTGGGCGAACGCAGCCGACGGCGCCGTCGGTGTCAGCAAGGCGTCGACCTTGCCGAACGCCTCGGTAAAGTCGCGCAGGATCAGGCTCCGCACCTTCTGCGCCCGCAGGTAGTACGCGTCGTAATAGCCTGATGATAAAACATATGTTCCGATCATGATCCGGCGCTTCACCTCCGCGCCGAACCCGGCTGCCCGGGAGAGTTCGTAAAGCTCACCGAGGTTGCTCCCCTCGACCCGTTCGCCGAACCGTACCCCGTCATACCGCGCCAGGTTGGACGAGCATTCCGCCGGCGCCACGATGTAATACGTCGCAAGCCCATACTTCGTGTGCGGCAGCGACACGTTGACGATCTCGCACCCGGCGTCCCGCAGCCAGTCGGTCCCCTGCTGCCACATTGCCTCTATCTCGGCCGGCATGCCGGCCGAGTGATACTCCGCGGGAATACCGATCCGCATTCCCTTGAGGCTGCGCCCGCAGGCCTTGGCGTAATCCGGCACCGCGCGATCGACGCTGGTGCTGTCCTTCGGGTCGAAGCCCGCCATCGAGCGCAACAGGATCGCGCAATCCTCGACCGTTCGCGCCATCGGGCCGGCCTGGTCGAGCGAACTCGCGAACGCCACGACGCCCCAGCGGCTACAGCGGCCGTAGGTCGGCTTGATCCCGGCGATGCCGCAGAACGCCGCCGGCTGCCTGATCGACCCGCCGGTATCGGTCCCGGTCGCGGCGAGTGCCAGCCGGGCCGCGACCGCCGAAGCCGAACCGCCAGACGATCCGCCGGGCACCAGTGCCGTATCGTCGCCGTGCCGCTTCCAGGGGTTCTCCACCGCGCCGAATGCCGAGGTCATGTTCGACGAGCCCATGGCAAATTCGTCGAGGTTGGTCTTGCCGAGGAACACCGCGCCATCGCGCTTGAGCTGCGACGTCACCGTGCTCTCGTACGGCGGCACGAAGTCGCCCAGGATCCGGCTGGCCGCCGTGGTTCGCACGCCTTCGGTGCAGAACAGGTCCTTGATCGCGATCGGGGCGCCGGCCAGCAGCCCGGCAGCGCCGCGTCCGCGTGCCGCGTCCGCCGCCCGCGCGGACTCCAGCGCCTGCTCGCCCGTCACCGTGATGAAGGCGTTCAGGCGCGGGTTGAGCGCCTCGATCGCGTCGAGATGCGCCTGGGTGATCTCCACCGACGAGAAATCGCGGCGTTCCAGGCCTGCCAGAGCAGCGCCCAACGTCAGGTCGGTCAGCATCACTCGATCACCTTCGGCACCGAATAGAACGGCCCGGCTCGATCAGGCGCGTTCGACAGCACGGTCTCGGTGCTGTCTATCTCTGTAACGATATCCTCGCGCATCCGCAGCGCTGCCTGGCCGACGCCGGAGATCGGCTCGACCCCCTCGACATCGAGCTCGGACAGCTGCTCCACCCAGCCCATGATTCCGCTGAGCTCGACCTGCAACCGGGCAAGCTCGGAATCGTCGAAGCCGATCCTGGACAGTTTGGCGATACGTCGGACGGTCGCGGGATCAAGCGACATTGAGAAGCCTCTGGTGGTTACGGAGGCACCCGCGAGCAGTGTCCTGACCAGGATCCGACGCCCGGCCCGGGCACGGATCGCCGGCCAAACATGGTGTGGTCGGCCAAGACCCTGGCAGCCCGGGTGCGGCGGGACCATAACCCCTCTCGATGGCCCTGTTCAACATGCTGCAGCTGCGCGCCGCACTTGCCCCCAACGCCCGCCTGCTCGGACTCGATCTCGGCACCCGTACAATTGGGCTCGCCCTGTCCGACGTTTCGCTTATGCTGGCTTCGCCCTACGCCACCCTGAAGCGCGGCAAGCTCGCCGCCGCCGCCGCCGATATCCTCGGCATCGTCGCCAAGGAACAGGTAGGCGGCCTGGTTGCCGGCCTGCCGCTTTCACTCGACGGCAGCTTCGGACCGGCCGCACAGGCGGCGCGTGACTGGCTGCGCAGCCTGTCCGAGGCGACCGGCCTGCCGGCGGCACTCTGGGACGAGCGACTCTCCTCGAGCGCCGTCAACCGCATGCTCATCTCCGACATGGATATGACCCGCCGCCGGCGCGCCGAAGTGGTGGATAAACTGGCGGCGTCCTACATCCTGCAGGCGGCACTCGATGCCAGCCGGAGTACAGCATCTTGAGCAGCCGGCCCGCCGATCGTCCAAGCGACGTTCGCAGCAATCTCCGTGAGAGGCTCCGCGCCGAAACCCGCCCGGCGCACGACGCCCTCGACCGCTCGCTCGACCTGATCGAGCGGCCCCTCACCCGGGGCGAGTACACGCGCCTGCTGGCCCGCTTCTACGGCTTCCACCAGGTCACCGAGCCGGCACTGGAATCGGCGCTCGATCCATCCGCGACCAGCGGCCGCAGCAAGCTTCCGTCCCTGCAACACGATCTGCGCGCCTGCGGGATCACCGATCCCGAATTGGGCATGCTCGCCCTGATCGACCGGTTACCGCCGTTGACCAGCCTCCCGGCTGCGCTCGGCGCGTTGTATGTCGTTGAAGGAAGCACGCTCGGCGGTCGCCTGATCGGCCGCCACGTCAAGGCCAACCCGGCCATGCCCGATGATTCCTGCCGCTACTTCAACGTCTATGGGGAACAGACCGGCGAACGCTGGCGTGCCACCTGCGATACGCTGGAAGCCGCGTCCGATCCACACACCGATGATGAGGCGATAGAGACAGCAAACGCTATCTTCGCACGCTTGCACGGCTGGCTGATGAAGGATTTTCGGCTGGGCGCCTGACGGGTCAGAACTCCAGTCCACGGGACCGGAAAACGGATGGTGGGCGCGACAGGATTTGAACCTGTGACCCCTACCATGTCAAGGTAGTGCTACTACCGCTGAGCTACGCGCCCATCCGTCGCTGGCGCTTCTACAAGCGCTTCCGCCGTTCTGCAAGCCGGCTCGTGATGGTGGATCATCTCATTCGAAACACGTTTGCAACGGACCGGACATGTTCAGCTGACAAGAGCGCCGGGCTGCGCGACAAGGACCTCATGACGAGGCCGAGCCAACTGCGATCCGCCGAGGCGCTCGCCGATCTTCCATTCCGCATTCTCCGGCCGAACCGCCGCAGGACGCCCCTTCTGCTGTCGTTGCCGCATTCCGGGCGCGTATATCCCCGCGCATTCGTCGAAGCCTCCCGGCTGGACTTCCAGGGACTGCGGCGCAGCGAGGATTGTTTCGTGGACCAGCTGTTCGAGGATGCGACGGATCATGGCGTTCCGCAGCTGGTCGCCGATTTCCCCCGCGTCTATTGCGACGTCAACCGCGAGGCCTGGGAACTCGATCCGGCCATGTTCGCCGACAAGCTCCCGCCATGGTGCAACACCCGCACGGCCAGGGTGACAGCCGGCTTTGGCACGATCGCCAGGCTGGTCTCGTCGGGCGAGCCGATCTATGCCGGGCCGCTGGTGTTCGCCGAGGCCGAGGGTCGCATAAAATCATGCTGGCAGCCCTATCACACTGCCCTGGGCGAACTGATCCAGGAGACCCGTGACATCTACGGGTCGTGCGTCCTGCTCGACTGCCATTCGATGCCGACGGACAAGCCCGGCCGCCCCGGCGCCAGGCAAGAACCCCAGTTCATTCTCGGCGACGCCCACGGCACGTCCTGTGATCCGGCCCTGCCGAAGACCGCCCAGGATTTCCTGGAGGGTCACGGGTTCCTCGTCCGTCGCAACGACCCGTATGCCGGTGGCTACGTGACCCGCCACTACGGGCGCCCGCGGCAGGGCGTGCACACGTTGCAGCTCGAGATCGCCCGCGCGCTCTACATGGACCAGTCACGTTACCAGCCGATCGCGTCGTTCGGTCGTATCCGGCAGTTGATGAGCGGACTTGTCGCGTGTCTCGCGGACGCGAGCCGGCTGCTTCCCGCATAGCTCCGCCGCCCACGATCGGGCCGCCCAAGCAAAAAAAAGGCGGCGCCGTGAGGCACCGCCAAGTTTAGGGAGGAAACGTCCAAGAAGCAGCGCGCCTAAGCAGCGCCGCTGAACTCTTTGTAGCCACAATTGACACGATGGTCAACGACTTTTTGCGTCGCAACATGAGAGCGTTTCTCATCACGAAAACGTTAACGTTTCAGCAAACTCGCTCTGACATCCTAACGCAATGGTTTGTACGAACATGTCCGGCATCCTGGTGCTCGGGCTATTGCTGGTCGCGTTCGCATGGACGCCTCCCGCGACAGCCAGCGACGCCGCAGGCACCGGCGATCTGTGCCAGACGGCGACTGCCAGTGCAGAGCATAGTACGGGCGTTCCCGATCAGCTGCTCGGCGCCATAAGCAGGGTCGAAACCGGCCGCACCGATGCGGAGACCGATACGGTTCGTGCCTGGCCATGGACGATCAACGCCCAGGGCATCGGGCACTTCTATACCTCGAAGTCGGAAGCGGTAACCGCCGCGCGCGACTTCCAGACTGCCGGCATCCGTTCGATCGATGTCGGCTGCATGCAGATCAACCTGATGTTTCACCCGGACGGCTTTACCAGCCTGGATCAGGCCTTCGATCCGGGCGCGAACGCCATCTACGCGGCTCGTTTCCTGACCGATCTGTTTCACCAGACCGGTAGCTGGCCCCATGCCGCGGCGGCCTATCACTCCCAGACGCCCAATCTCGGCAGCGACTACCAGCGGAAAGTCCTCGAGGCCTGGGCGGAACCAACGGGCGGCGCTACCGCGTCACCGCGCCATGACCATGCAACCGCTGCACCCGCATCGGTCGCCGCCTCGAGCGGTAGCGGGCCCGGATTCAGCCGTCGGCCGCTCGGCGGCTTCGGCCACATCGTACGCGACCAGGCTTCGGCACCGGTCCGCACGGTATTCACCGCCGGTGGTGGCGGGCGATCGCTCGCCACCTACCGCTCCGTGCCCGTCTCGCTTGCATCGCTGCCGCCGCACGCCTTGCACGAATGATCCAACTGCTCGACCGTCCCGGCGAACCGCCCGGTTGAAGTGCGCCCGATACCCGCGCATATCGCCGGGAGCAGAGGCCACGCCGGATCGGGCGCAGGCTCCACGTCACGTTGCGAAGGCAGGACCAAGATGAGCGACCATGACCCCGTGCAGGATGCGGCCCCAGCCCCGGCCGGCGAGGAACGCCATGAGTTCGGCGCAGAGGTCGGGCGGCTGCTCGATCTGGTCGTTCACGCGCTTTATTCCGAGCGCGAGATCTTCCTGCGCGAGTTGGTGGCGAACGCCGCAGATGCGTCTGACCGTCGCCGTTTCGAGGCACTGACCGATCCGTCGCGCGCGCTGCCGGATGGTGCCGCGATCCGGATCGTGCCCGACAAGGACACGCGCCTGCTCACCATCAGCGACGATGGCACAGGCATGAGCCATGACGAGCTCGGCCGCTATCTCGGCACCATCGCCCGCTCCGGCACCCGCGCATTCGGCAAGGACATCACCGCCAGCCTGGCCGACGCCAAGCCGGAGGATCGTCCCAGCCTGATCGGCCAGTTCGGCGTCGGCTTCTACGCGGCGTTCATGGTGGCCGAGCGCGTCGAGGTAATCTCCCGCCGCGTCGGAGAGGAGGATGCATGGCGCTGGTCGTCGGAGGGCCAGGGCAGCTACACCCTCTCCCCCGCCACGCGCGACCTGCCCGGCACCGACATCATCCTGCACATCAAGGCGGATGCGGACGAGTTCCTGGAGCCCTACCGGCTCGAGACCATCGTGCGCAAATGGGCCGACCACATCACCTGGCCGATCACGATCCAGCGCGATGGCCAGGCGGTCGCCGCGAACGAGGGCACCGCTCTTTGGCGCAAGTCCAAGAGCGAGATCTCCGAGGAACAATACACCGAGTTCTACCAGCATCTCGGCCACATGTTCGACAAGCCCTGGGCAACCCTGCACTGGCGCGCAGAGGGTACCCTTGAGTTCACCGCCCTCCTTTTCGTGCCCGGCATGCGCCCGTTCGAGCCGGTCGAATCCACGCGTGAGAGTCGCGTCCGCCTGCACGTCCGCCGGATGTTCATCACCGACGAAGCGGCACTGCTGCCGCCCTGGCTGCGCTTCGTGCAGGGTGTGGTCGACACCGAGGACCTGCCGCTCAACGTGTCGCGCGAGATGCTGCAATCGACGCCCGTGCTGGCCCGCATCCGTAAGGCCGTTACCAACCGCGTCATCACCGAGCTGCGCAACAAGGCGAAGGATGCCGAGGGCTACGCGAGCTTCTGGGAAAACTTCGGCCCTGTGCTGAAAGAAGGCGTCTGGGAAGACTCCGAGCATCGCACCGAGGTTGCCGGACTGATCCGCTTCGTGACGTCGGTCCCGACCGCACCGGACGCTGCACCCGGCCAGAACCTGGTCTCGCTCGCTGAATACGTCAGCCGGATGAAGCCGGAACAGGAAGCGATCTACTACCTGGTCGGCGACAGCCACGATGCGCTTGCCAGCAGCCCGCAGCTCGAGGGCTTCCGTGCCCGCGGTATCGAAGTGCTTCTTCTCTCGGACTCGGTCGACGCATTCTGGCCCGAGCGGCTGGACAAGTTCGATGACAAGCCGCTCCGCAGCGTGACCCAGGGCCTGGCCGACCTCTCCAAGATCCCTCTGGACAGCGAGAACCAGGCCGAAGCCGCCGATGTCGAAGCCCTGCTGCCGGCACTGAAGACCGCGCTCGGCAACGCCATCACCGATGTCCGCTCGACCGATCGCCTGGTCCAGAGTGCCGTCGTCCTGGCGGCATCGCAGTCGGGTCCCGACCTGCAGCTGCAGCGGATGATGCGCCGGAGCGGCCAGAAGATGCCGAGCTCGGCGCCGATCCTCGAGATCAACCCGCACCACGCCCTGATCCGCGCCTTGTCGGCGAAGATCGCCCGTGGAGAGTCGGTCGACGAGGCTGCCCACATCCTGTTCGACCTTGCCCGCGTGCAGGATGGCGAGGTCCCGGCCGAGCCGGCTGCCTTCGCCCGTCGCGTCGCCGATACTCTCGTCGCGGCACTGTCCGTTCCGATGGCGTCCCCCGTCCCGGAAGCCTGAAGCGATGGGAGCCGGGCTGAAGCTGGAGCCGCGCACCGATGTCCTCGGTGTCGTCGACCTCCAGGCAAGCTTCATGCCCGGCGGCGAGCTACCCGTCGCGGGCGGCCACAATATCATCCCGATCGTCAACGGTCTGCTGCAGAACCACTTCCGGCACGCCTTCGCCACCCAGGATTGGCACCCAGCCGGCCACACCTCGTTCGCCAGTGCACATCCCGGCCGCAAACCATACGATGTCGTTTCGATGCCCTACGGTCCGCAGATCCTCTGGCCCGATCACGCAGTCCAGGGCACGAAGCATGCCGAGCTGCATCACGACCTGGACAGCCACCGGATCGAGCTTATCATCCGGAAAGGCTGGCGACCCGAACTCGACAGCTACTCGGCATTCCTCGAAAACGACGGCAGGACCCCGACTGGCCTGAAGGGCTGGCTGATCGACCGGGGTGTCCGCCGCCTGTTCCTATGCGGCCTTGCGGCGGATTTCTGCGTCGCCTGGTCTGCCGAGGATGCCGCTCGCGCCGGGTTCGAGACCTTCGTCATCGAGGATGCGACACGCGGCATCGGACTGGAGCAGCCCGACGGCCACACCAGCCTCGATCATGCGAAAGAGCGGCTGACCGGCCTCGGGGTTACGTTCATCCGGTCCACCGACCTCGCCTGACCCCGCCCCATTTGCGGCGATCGTCTCGCTGACCGACACTCGCGCAATGACCCAAGCCGATTCCGCTTCAGCACCACAGACCATGCGCTGGGACCGCCTGCTCGACGACACCCGGCTGGGCAGCGAGCATCGGTCCCGTTCGAGCGCAACCGTGCGATCCACCGAGACGACGCGATCCGAATTCCAGAAGGATCAGGACCGGCTGATCTTTTCCGAGCCGTTCCGCAAGCTCGGCCGCAAGACCCAGGTCCACCCGTTGCCGCAGAACGACCGGGTCCATAACCGGCTGACCCACAGCCTGGAAGTGTCCTGTGTCGGACGGTCCCTGGGTGAGTTGGCCGGCAAGCGCCTGCATGCGGAGGGTCATCTTCCCGTCGGCGTCGTCGCCGCCGACGTCGCCGCGATCGTGCAGGCTGCCTGTCTCGCGCATGACATCGGCAACCCGCCATTCGGCCATGCCGGCGAGTTCGCCATCCGCGACTGGTACGTGAAGCAGGATCCGGCCTTCTTCGCGGGGATGGACATCCCCTGCATCGAGGATCTGCGGACGTTCGAGGGCAACGCCCAGGGCTTCCGCCTGCTGACCAGCCTGGTAGATACGGCTGGCCTCAGGCTGACCTACGCGACGCTCGGCAGCTTCATCAAATATCCCTGGTCGGCTACCCAGGCGCCTCGCTACCGTCCCGGCAAGTTCAGTTATTTCGACTCCGAGCGCGAGGTCTTCGCCACGATCGCCCGGTCGATGGGCCTGCTCGAAGTCGAGCCCGGTGTGTACTGCCGCCACCCGCTGGCCTACTTCGTCGAGGCAGCGGACGACATCTGCTACGCCATCATCGATATCGAGGACGGCATCGAGATGGGCATCCTGCACACCTTCGAGGTGGAGGAGCTGCTTCTCTCCGTCCTGCAGCCGGCCCTCCGCGACCAGTTCACGCAGTTCCGTGACGGACGCTCCGACCGCCAGCGCGTCCGCTGGCTGCGCGGCAAGGCCGTCGACCTGCTGATCGAGGGGTGCGCAGCCAGCTTCTTCGACAACGCAGACGCAATCCTCAGCGGACGCTTTCCGTCCACCCTGGTCGAAGTCGGCAACCCCGACATCGCGCGTGGCGTCGCGGCAGCGAAGACCCTGGCACGCGAGCGGATCTTCACCCACACCCGCAAGATGGAGATCGAGATCGGCGCCTATGCCGCAGTCGACACCTTGCTCGACGCCTGTTCCGACGCCGCCCGCGAGCTCCTCGCCGCCGGCAGCGGACATACTCTCTCCTACCGGGCCTCGCGCATTCTCGGACTGATGGGCGAGTCTGCGCCCACCGAGAAAACCGGGCTGGAGGACAGCTATCGCCTGATCAACGACTTTCTTTCCAGCCTGACCGACAACCGCGCCACCGAACTTGCCCAGGTCATTCGCGGCCGCGGCTGAGGCACTTGCCCTGACCCCAAAAACCCCATAGAACCCGCGCCATCGCAAGGGATGGGTGCGTAGCTCAGCGGTAGAGCATCGCCTTCACACGGCGGGGGTCACAGGTTCAATCCCTGTCGCACCCACCATCCTTATGTGCTTTCGGTGTCCAACCAGGACGGTCACAACCGGACGACCGATCATCGCGCCCGCATTATTCCGACCAGATGCACCAACATCCGTGTTGATCCGTGCGGCCTTATGCACCCGTGGTCATGTTCCATCCGTATGCTTTCCTGCACTAATGCCGCGTCCATCGACCAACGGCCGATCGATCCAAGCGTCCGAGTCCCGGGACCTCGCCCACCGCCTCCGCGTCGCCTGTTGCTGGTCTGCTACCCCTCATCTTAACCGATGCTGATCGACCGCCCTACTCTGGCGCCCGTCCCGGTCGGCCGCATCCCCGCCGCACCTGCCGCCATGCGCCGATGCGGCTGCTATCGATATGCGCGAGCGCGCAAGGCATGTGCAATCGCGGTAAAGATACGGCCTGAAAGCTGGTGCTGATCGGGAAGGCTTGAGCCCGCAGCCAGTAGAGCACCCATTCGTGACGACATCGTTCAACATGGCGCGGGATGTGAAAGGAAGCTGATCGGACGCGTGCGACGTTTGCGTTGACACAGTTTGTTACGCTATACGACCTAATGAACTTCTACCCAATATGGCCGATTCTTGCAGTATTTGTTGGGTTGTTCTGGTTGGCCAGATTTAGGCTGTTCGCGGCGGCTGACACGCCACCGACACAGCAGGTACGGCGCCTGCAAACGATTGACGGGCTGCGCGGCTATCTGGCGCTCAGCGTCATGCTTCATCATGCCGCGATATATCATCTCTGGCTTCGCGATGGCGTCTGGAATGTTCCGCCAAGCAGAACCTACACGATCCTTGGAACTGGTGGCGTGGCAGTGTTCTTTATGATCACCGGTTATTTGTTCTGGGGTGGGCTCATCGATAAGCGCGGCCGCATGGATTGGGCTCGACTCTATCTGGGGCGGCTATTCAGGATTGCCCCGCTGTATTTGTTCGCGATCCTGGTGATGGTCGTCCTGGTAATGATGCACGCCGACTGGCATCTCAAAGTTCCGTTTGGGGAGTTTCTAAACGAGTTGGCTCCCTGGTTGGCGCTAGGGCTTCTCACATCCGGCGATCTCAATGGCCATCCCGCAACCATGATCCTGACGGCCGGAGTCACATGGTCGTTGCGGTATGAATGGATCTTCTATCTGTCACTGCCCATACTCGCGGTGGCTGCGGGCCGGGGTGTAGTGAGGACCGCGATTGTCCTGGTAGTCTTGGCTACCACCTTCTACCTGACGTATCTTGGCAGATTTTATTTTCTTTCGCCTATCGAGCTTACCTTCGTGACGTTGTTCCTGATCGGGATGGCCTGCGCGTCTCTCGATCGCCACGACCGGAAACCCAGGATCAACGATACCGCGGCTTCGAGCATTGTCGTCGCGATGCTAGCGATACTCTTCTTGACCTGCTCATCCGGCTACTCACCACGGGCGATAGCGTTGCTTGGGATTAGCTTCTACCTCGTGATCTCGGGGTGCACTCTGTTCGGGATCCTGACCCACCGAGCATCGAGACGCCTCGGCAATATCAGCTACGGCATCTATCTCCTGCAGGGCCTGGTGTTGGCGGTTCTGTTCCAGAGCCAGATTGTCCGGAGCTTTGCGCTCGTCTCGCCAGTGCGGCACTGGGCAATCATTCTGCTCGGTTCCGCCGTCCTGGTCGGCATCGCCACGATCACCCATGCCTGGATCGAACGTCCAGGCGTAGTGCTAGGCAAGCGGCTAGCGAGGCTGTTGCCAACTACGGCGCCCGACAAAATTCCAGCTGTAGAGGCGACGTAATTCCTGAGATCAAGCCGGACTAAATCAAATTGATCCTCGCTTCAGGGGACGCAATTGGCCGACAGCACGTGACAGCCGTTTACACAGAAGCACTTTGGCGATGAGTTAATTGTTGGACACGAGTGGCGGCAGCCCCAAGTTATTAGCAGCACGCCCTGAGAATACTGTCCCAGACTATTAACTTCTGCGCCGTTCAACAGCGGTGCCATCGCCATCGTACGCCGCGTGCGCCCTGGCGGTAAGGCAACTACTCCCCAGATAATGCAAGCATGACCGACATCCCGAGAAATACCGGGAAACTGATCGCACCCGCTCAATTACACTCTGTCAATGCTGACCGTCAGAATCCGAACATGTGGTCCAGCGAGAACGATCCTTCGTCATCCATCAACCCGTGATAGCCGAACAGGCGACAGGTCGTGTCACGGATCAGCACGTAGCCACGCGGTCCCGCCAGCCCCAATTCCTCGGCGCTGAACAGCTTGTGTGGCCACACCATCATCGAACCCGAACACGCGATTTCTATCGGCCGCTCGGCGACCAGCTCGCCGGCGCTGTCATGCAGCAACAATTGCGTGTTCGACCGCGGGTGCCACTGCGCCGACGACGGATACATCATCGCCGCGAAACTATGCCGCCGCCGGTCCCCGAGACGCAGGAACAGTCGCGTCGACAAACCGGGGGGTGGCCCGGAATAGGATTGCGGCTCGTCGAGGTAGGTCATCGCAGTGTTGAAGATGTGGGCCCCGAAACTGGTCTCCGCGACATGTCCGCTGCTCAGGCTTTCATACCGCACCAGTGCATGCAGCCACCCATCCGCACTTCCACCGTCACGGAAGTCATAGACCAGGTCGGCATGTCCTTCCGGTGCACCGAGCTCCGCAAGATCGAATGCGACGTCATGATCCCGCGGCAGGCGCCCCAGGAACCGTTCCGCCACCTTGCGGCCCTCGACGTCGAACACGTCGAGCCGCAGCGGCAGGTCCACCTGCCGCTCGCCCATCGGCGTCGGCTGCACGATGCTGCGGAACTGGTCCGGCGGCAGGATCGGGAACGGCAGCAGGTAGCCCCGCCCCAGCGACGGCGGCAGCAACGGAATGCCCGGGTCCGCCCTCAGGTCCGCCCGCTCGACATTCAGGTGCGCGATCCGCTTCCGTCCGGTCCGCGTCACCTCGTAGCGTGGCCGCACCATGTGCCGGCCGGCGCGCAGCTCGATCTGTGCCGGCCATTCGAGCCCCGGCAGATGCGCCGCCACATCGACCGCGATGCTCGCATAGGCCGGAACCTCGAACGGCAGCACGACCGGCGCCTCGGCACCCATGCGGTCCAGGCTCAGGGCACCGGCCGGGATCGGCACGGCGTGGCTGTTCTGCACCCATAGATTGACCGTCTCGTCCGCACGCGGTGCCGGCAGGTTGGCATAGCGGTCCGACGGCCAAGCGTTCGCATCGTGCGTCACGGAAAGGCTGCGCCCGCCCGCGCCCTGGCCGTTGTCGTAGGTATCGAGCGCATATTTCACGACATCATGGCCGGCGACGCCGATCGCATGGATGAAAAGCTGCCCCGAAAACTCGGGAAGCTCGAAGCGCCGGCGGACCTCGCCGCTCTCGATCATGATCCCGCCCGGGCCAGACGGAACCGTCTCTTCCCAGGTCGCGAGCGGCCGTCCGGATCCGTCGAACAGGCGCAGCCACAGCCGGACCTGCCGTGCACCGTAATTGGCCCAATAGTTCGCACTCACCAGCCGGGTCGACAGCCCGTCCGCATCGCGAAAGAACGCGTAGTTCGTCGCGAAATTCAACCGGTCGAGATACGCGCGCGACCCGGTAAGCATCTCCGGCTTCAGTCTAGCCTCGTCCAGCGTCACGACCTGCATGCCCTGCGGCACCATCCCACCCATGCGCGCCAGGACCCGGCCGGCGTCGAAACTGGCGATCAGCAGCGTCGCCGCGCGCGACCCGGACAGCTCCGTCAGCGGCCGCGCACTCGTCCCGAGCGCATCCCGTCCGACCGACGACACATCCTGCACATACAGTTCGGACACGCGCGGCATGTCCGGATGCAGCGCGAACAGCATGTCGGCCGCCCCGTCCGGATCGAACACCGCCAGGCTGCCCTGCCGGCGCAAACGGTCCCCGAGTACGGAAAGAGCCTCGGCTGCCAGCGGATGGGCCAGTGCCTTGTAGAGGACGTTGCCGCCCTGGCGCGCATCGTAGGTCTGGATATCAAGCATTCGTCTATACTTCCTGCTCGGGATACCGGTTTGGACCCGTCAGGCCCAGCCTCCGGCACACCTCGTCCGCAATTGCGTCGCTATCGTCCAGGGGCGTCGCGTCCCACGTTTCCAGCCTGCCGTTGAACGGTCGAACGCGACCGGCGTCAATCAGGTCCCGCAGGAACAACCCGATCCGGCGCGAGCGTCCCGGCAACTCAGCGACCAGAACCGGCGCGTGCGTCGCGGCCGCTTCCGACACCATCGAGACACTGTCCGACGTGACCACGATCGCGTCCGCGCAAGCGAGCAGCCCGAGATAGGGGTTCTGTCCCTGCATGTCCCAGATCCAGGCGCCGAGCGGCTGCAATGCGCCCTCCAGGATGCCGCGAACTTCGGTTCCGGTGCGCCGGGATGGCGTCAACGCGATCCCGACCCGATCCGTGCGCATCATCGCGGCCAGGCCGGCGGCCAATGCGTGCGCCTCCGGTGCGCCGAGCCTGAACCGCCCGTTCGCGCCGCCGACCAGCACCGCCACCAATGGTCGCGGCAACCCGGCAAGCCGGTCCTGCCAGACCAGCCGTGCCTCCTCCAGCACCGGGGGCGTCACCCTATGCAGCGCCGTCCGGGTCAGCAGCACGTTCGGCCCGGTGATCTCGTCATGCCGGTTGGCGACCACGAGATCGAACCGGTCGAGCTTCATGCGCGGGTTCTGGATCTGCACGACGCGGCGGCCACGCTCGCGGCGGAGCGCGGCCCCGATCGCACCGCCGGTCCCGCCTACCGTCAGCACCAGCCCGTCGGCCAGATCATGCAGACCGCCGACATGATCGAGCGGCTTCGGCCAGAAGCGCGCCGGCATCCAGGTCCAAGGCCTTTCCGAGCGCAAGGTCCGGGTCGCGGCCGTGACCCCGATCCGTTGTGCCAGCCCGAGCGCCTGCGCCTCCAGCCCGGCATAGCCTTCGGTCAGGATCACCCCCGGGGTCACCTCTTGCGGTGCCGCAGCCCCGGCACGCGTCTGGTTTTCGCGCTGGTCTGTCGGCTGCACCATATCGTTCTGCATGCCGCGCTTGTGGGAGCGCCCCGATCCTGCGTCAATCTGCGGCGCCACGACCCTGCCCGGCCCAATCTGCACATAATCTTGACAGGCGCCTGACCGCACCGCCAAACATCGCCGTCCGAGGCGGGGCTTCTGCCCGCGGAAGGCCATTTCCATGACAGATTTCCGCTCCCTCGGCCTGGCCGATCCCCTGCTCGATGCCCTGCAGAGGGCTGGCTACACCGTGCCGACGCCGATCCAGGCCCAGGCGATCCCGCCGATCCTGGCAGGCCGCGACGTCCAGGGCATTGCCCAGACCGGGACCGGCAAGACCGCCGCCTTTGCGCTGCCGATCCTGCACCGGCTGCTGGCGAACCCGAAGGTCGCCAACCCCCATACCTGCCGCGCCCTGATCCTGTCGCCCACCCGCGAGCTCGCGAGCCAGATCTGCGACGCGGTCCGCATCTATGCCCGCCGCACCAAGCTGCACGTCGCCACGATGTATGGCGGCGTTCCCAAGCCGCCGCAGTCGAAGCACGCCGCTGCCGGCATCGACATCCTGGTCGCCACGCCGGGCCGGCTGCTCGATCACATGTCCGGCGGCACCATCAGCCTGGACGAGACCGAGATCCTGGTCCTGGACGAGGCCGACCACATGCTCAATCTCGGCTTCTTCGAGGACGTGGAGGACATCGTTTCGCAGGTTCCGCACATGCGCCAGACCCTGCTGTTCTCGGCAACGATGCCGCCCGAGATCGATGCCCTGGCCCGGCGCATGCTGCATAATCCGCTGCATCTGGCGGCGAGCCCCGAAGCCACCACCGCCGACCGAATCGAGCAGCGCGTCATCTTCGTCGAGGCCGGCGCCAAGCGTGCCACCCTGATCGAACTGCTCAAGCGGGGCCGCATGACCCGCACCCTGGTGTTCACCCGCACCAAGCAGTCCGCCGACGAGGTCGTCGAGGCCCTCGACAAGGCCGGCATCCGTGCCGCCTCCATCCATGGCGACAAGAGCCAGCCGCAGCGTGACCGTACCCTGGCGTCGTTCCGCAAGGGCGGCTTCCCGGTGCTCGTCGCAACCGACGTCGCCGCGCGCGGCATCGACCTCGACGGCCTGACCCACGTGGTCAATTTCGACCTGCCGGAGGTCCCGCAGGCCTACGTCCATCGTGTCGGGCGCACCGCCCGTGCCGGTGCCGCCGGCATCGCCATCACCCTGTGCGCCGCGCCCGAACGGCCGCTGTTGCGGGCCATCGAGAAGCTCCTGGGCACCCGGTTGCGGGTCTACGAAGTCCGTAGCGCCGCCTGAAGCGCCTGCCCTGGCCGCGCCTCCAAGGGCTCGGCGCCCAACCGATCATCCTGATTCCCCCCGACCCCTCGCCCAAGCACCTGGCTGCCGATCCCGTTCATCAGTTCGGTCGCCACACCGAGCCATCCCCGGCGCGGGTCGGACGGTGCCGCCTCCAGGGCTGGTGGCCTCGTCAGCAATGTCTCGATCGCCCGCCGCAGGTCGCTCGCGTCCGGCGCACACATGATCGCCAGATGTTCGTGGCGGAACTGCTCGACCAAGCCGCCCACGCGGGTCGCCACCACCCATCGTCGCGCGGCGATCGCGGCGGCGGCCACACCGCTCTGGCTGGCCTCCCGGTAGGGGAGGATCACCGCGTCGGACCAGGCGATCAGGTCGGCAATCTCGGTCTCCGGCACCCAACGGTTTTCGACCGTCACGCCGGGTAGCCCCGCCAGTCGCGACAGCTCGGCGCTGGCCGGTCCCTGCCCGACCACCCTGACCTCCACCCGACCGACGAGTCCCGCAGGTGCCAGCGCCTCGGCCAGCAGGTCGAGGCCCTTGTAAGAAAGCAGCCGCCCGAAGCAGAGCAGTCGTACTTTGCCACCATGCGCGAGCGGTGCAGCGGGCTGCGGCCCGAACACGAACGGCGGCAGGCTCGCCATCAGCAGCGTCCGCGCTCCGATGACACCTTGTTCGGCAAGCCTGTCGGCGACGTGCCTGGTCAGCGCGATCAGCCCGTTCGACCGGGCCATCAGCTGCCGTTGCAGCAGCATCTGCATCATCGACCCATCGCCCGGATGCCGATCCGCGTCATGCACCACTACCAGGAACGGCACGCGGAGCCGCTTCAGCGCGGACGCCATCTCAAGATCGAGCGGCCCCGGCATCGCACAGATCGCCACATCGGGCGCCAGCGCCGCGATCCTGCGGAGCAAAGACCGCCGGCGAAACGGCGCCGCCAGCACGCGGGCGACGAACCCGGGAGCATTCCGATAGGTGGAGACCGGCAGCGCCACATCCGCCGGTGAATGGGCGTTCAGCATCTCCGCCCCTGTCGAAAGCGATAGCATCGCCGTACAGTCGGGAACCCGGGCCAGGCCCAGCACCATTTCCGCGGCAACGCGCGGTCCCGCCCCACGGCGTCCCCATTGCCACACCAGCACCCGCGTTCCCGAGCGGATCGGACCGTCGCTCATGCAGCGCGGTCCCGATCCTGGCGCGCGTCGCCGTTCCGGTCCCGGACACCGATCGCCGCAAGTGCCGCCAGCAACCCGTCACCGCCCAGGCGGGCCTGGGCGGCCTCCCAGGCAGCGCCACCGAGGGCCCCGCGACGCGCCGGCGAGTCTGCCAGTTCGCGCAGGTTCATCGCCGCCTGACCGACATCCGCTTCCGCCCAGACCGCTCCAGGCGCCTCGAATACCCGGCGTGGGTCCTGCGCCGGCACCAGCCGGTATCCGATCGGCACTCCGCACCCCGCGTCCAGGAACTCCGACGTGGCCGACCAGTCGGTCGCGATCACCGGCCGCCGCAACAGCATCGCCTGCGCAGGCACCAGCCCGAATCCCTCGCTGCGATGCAGCGACAGCACGATGTCGCAGGCCTGCGTCAACGCGTGCATGTCGGCCTCCGGGAACATCCTCGTCTCCAGCCGAATATTTGGCGCACCGGCGATCGCCTGCTGCAGGAGTGCCAGATCGCCCGGATGATGTTCGGAGTTTCCAACCTTCAGCAGCAGCAGCCGGTCCGAACGATCACCGAACGCCTGCTTGAACGCTGCGATCGCTGCCAGCGGGTTCTTGCGCGCGAAACTCGACGCGAGACTGAACGACGTCAGCACCACGACCACGTCGTCGGCCAATCCGAATGCCTGTCGGTCGAGCCTGGACGCCACCGGCGGCACCAGGGCCACCGCGTGCGGCACGACGCGAATGCGGCCGGGAAGCAGCTTCTCGAATGCGGCCGCCGTGAAGCGCGACGGCACCCAGAGTTCGTGAACATATGCCAGCGCCGGATGCCAGCTGACCGGCACGACCGGCAGCTCCCAGGACCAGTTCCCGACGATACGCCTTCCCCGCACGCGACGCCGGCCGAGTCCGGCGAGCGCTGCCGGAAACTGCGGCGCATTCACATGCAGGATGAGAGCCGCCCGGTCCGGCCATCCGGCAGCGCTGTGTCCGGCTTCGACGGCCCGTTCGGCTCCCGGCAACCGCGGACCGGCCTCGATCGCGGCATTGGCCACCCCGAGCCGCTCGAGCGCCTGGCTCATGATCCGCGCCCCCTCGCCAAGCCCCGAGGCCCGTCCGATCTCGCCGCCGACCACCACGCCATCGCAGGCGGGCGGCGGCACCGCATCCGGCTTCGGAGCAACCCAGGCGGTTGCCCGCGCAAGCCAGAGCCGGCGCGTCGAGGGCGGCAGCATCTGCCAGGCCCGGTGCAGCGGATGCAGTGCTGAGTTCGGTGTTGTCATGGTGTTCACCCGACACTGGATGCGCCTGCATTTCCCGACAAGAGCGTAAAGGGAAGCGAACGGTAACAGCAACACCGCGGCGAGCCATTGCCGCACGACCTCTCCCGTATAGACTGCCGCCATGCGAGACACGCCGCCTCAATCGACGACCGGCATCCTGGCGAAACTCGTCGGCTTCGACACGACCAGCCGCAACAGCAACCTGCATCTTATCGACTGGATGCGCGGCTATCTCGATGACCATGGCGTCTCGACCCGGATCACCCACGACCCGACCGGCACCAAGGCGAACCTGCACGCCGTGATCGGCCCGCCGGTCGCAGGGGGCCTCGCGCTGTCGGGTCATGTGGATACCGTGCCGGTCGAGGGGCAGGATTGGAGCAGCGATCCGTTCACCCTGGTCGAGCGGAATGGCCGCCTGTTCGCGCGCGGCGCCGCCGACATGAAGGGCTTCGTCGCCTCCGCACTCGCCGCGGTGCCCGACCTGCTGGCGATGAAGCTGGTCCGCCCGGTCCACCTGTTCATCAGCTTCAACGAAGAGGTCGACTGCGAAGGCGCGCGCATCCTGGTGCAGGATCTCGAAGCCGGGGCGCTCAGGCCCGCTCTGTGCATCGTCGGCGAGCCATCGATGATGAAGCCGATCATCGCCCACAAGGGCCGGCTGTCGGTGCGTGTCACGGTCAAGGGCCGTGGCGGTCATTCGAGCCAGCCGGCGCTCGGCGTCAATGCCATCCACGCCGCCGCCGAGGCGATCGCCCGCATTGCAGCCGAGTCCCGCCGGCTCGCCACCTCAGGCCGGCGCGAGGCCGGCTTCGAGCCGGAACACAGCACGATCCATGTGGGCCTGATCGAAGGCGGCTCGATCCTGAACATCATCCCGGATCGCGCCGTGTTCGAGATGGAGTGGCGAACCATCCCCGGCGACGATGCCTATTCCGAGCTCGCCGCACTCCAGGCCTATGTCACCGATACGATCGAGCCCTGGATGCATGCGGTCGATCCAAACTCCGGCTTCCTGTTCGAGCCGCTGCACGACCTGCCGCCGCTTTCCCTGGACCCGGGCCATGAGCTGGTCGACCTCGTCAAACAGGCAAGCGGTGCCAACCGGGAAGGCAAGGTCAGCTACGGCACCGAGGCCGGCATATTCCAGAATTCGGGCATTGCGAGCATCGTCTGTGGCCCCGGCGACATCGCGCAGGCGCACAAGCCCGACGAGTGGGTGGCGCTCAGCCAGCTCGAGGCCTGCGACGCCTTCATCCGCCGCATAGCCTCGCGGTGCACCCGTCCATGACCGACACGCCCGAACCGATCGGGCCGGATGCCACCAGCACCGAGCTGACGCCGACCGATAGCTACGATCAGGCGAATTTTTCCGGACTGGCGCATCGTCTCGCCCATATCCCGCCGCTGCCGCGCTTCGACGTGCGCCTGCGCCCGCCAGATCTGGCGCCATGGCTGGCCGGCAATACCGGCACCCGCGGCGTCATGCAGTTCGACTCGGGTCAGGCTGGGCCGCATGTCGCCGTCACCGCCTTGATGCACGGCAACGAGTTTGCCGGCGCGATCGTGCTGGACGAGTTGCTGCGGCAGAACTTCCGGCCGCTGCTCGGCAAGCTTTCGATCGGCTTCCTCAACCTGGCCGCCTTCGATCGGTTCGATGCCACCCAGCCGACCGCCTCGCGCTTCGTCGAGGAGGACATGAACCGGCTCTGGGACCAGGCCGTGCTGAACAGCTCGCGTCAGTCGGTCGAACTGAACCGTGCCCGCGAGCTGCGCACCCTGTTCGACAGCGTCGATATCCTGGTCGACCTCCACTCGATGCTCTGGCCGTCGGACCCGCTGATCCTGAGCGGCCCGACCGCCAAGGGCCGCCGCTTCGCCTGCACCCTGGGCACGCCTTCGATGGTGGTGTCCGACCAGGGCCATAACAGCGGCCCGCGCCTGATCGACTACCGGATGTTCGCCAACCCCGACGATAGCCGGGTCGCCTGCCTGATCGAGGCCGGCCCGCACTGGGAACCGATCACCGTCGACACCGCGCGGATCGCCGTTCGCGCCCTGCTGTGCGGCGCCGGCATGGCGGAAGCCGCGCCGCTGCCCGGCCCGGTCCCTCGCCAGCACTGTGCCGAGGTCACGCGCGTGGTCACCGCTTCCACCGCCAGCTTCAGCTTCATCCAGTCGTTCCGGGGCGGCGAGGTGATCCGCGATCGCGACACCCTGATCGGCCATGACGGTGCCCAGGAGATCCGCACCCCTTACGACAACTGCCTGCTGGTGATGCCGAGCCTGCGTCCAAGCAGGGGGCATACCGCCGTCCGACTGGCCCGGTTGCTGCCCGACATCTAGGCGATAGGTGTTTCGCCCATATCGGCATGCTGGCCTCACGCCGATATGGGCGGCGCCGGCCCCGCCTTGGCACGCAGGGTGCAAGGCGGGGCCACTTGCACAAACGTTCCGACGACGGCCCAATGCCTGGGACGTCCAATTTCAAACACAAGAATGAACAGGGAGAGACTCGCACCATGTCCCAATCGACAGAGGTGGGAGCTGCGTCGCCGCTTTGGCGCTGCAAGTCCATCGACCAGATGCAGCAGGGGGGCGTCTATGACGATGCCGGGCCCAGCCTGAAGCGGGCGCTCGGCCCAGGCGCGCTGGTGGCACTCGGTATCGGGTGCACCATCGGTGCCGGATTGTTCTCGCTTACCGGCATCGCCGCGTCAGAAAATGCCGGCCCGGCCGTCGTGCTGTCCTACCTCATCGCCGCGATCGGCTGCGGTTTCGCTGGGCTCTGCTATAGCGAGCTCGCCAGCATGATCCCGATCGCCGGCAGCGCCTACACCTACGCCTACACGACCCTCGGCGAGTTCGTGGCCTGGATCATCGGCTGGGACCTGGTGCTGGAATATGCGGTCGGCGCCGCGACCGTCGCGGTCAGCTGGTCCCGCTACCTGGTCAAGCTGCTCGGCACCTTCGGCATCTCCCTACCGCCCCGCCTGTGCGCCTCGCCGTTCGAGACCGTCCACCTCGCCGACGGCAGCAGCGCCGTCGGACTGATCAACCTTCCCGCGGTGTTCGTCATCGTGGCGGTCTCGATGCTGCTGATCCGGGGCGTCTCGGAGTCGGCTCGCGTCAACAACGTCATCGTCGCGATCAAGCTCTGCGTCATCGTCGCGGTCATCGCGCTCGGCATCCCCTACATCAAGACCGCCAACTACATCCCGTTCATCCCGCCGAACGACGGGACCTTCGGCCATTTCGGCTTCTCCGGCGTGATGCGCGCGGCCGGCACCATCTTCTTTGCCTATGTCGGCTTCGACGCGGTTTCCACCGCCGCCCAGGAGGCGAAGAACCCCAAGCGCGACATGCCGATCGGCATCCTCGGCAGCCTCGCCGTCTGCTCGCTGGCCTACGTGCTGTTCTCCGGCGTGCTCACCGGCATGCTGAACTACCACCTGATGCTGAACGACCCGGCGCCCGTCGCCACCGCCATCGATCAGACCCCTTATGTCTGGCTCAAGGTCGCCGTGAATTTCGGCATCCTCTGCGGCTTCACCTCGGTGCTGCTGGTCCTGCTGCTCGGCCAGTCACGCGTGTTCTATGCGATGTCCAAGGACGGCCTGCTGCCGCCCTTCTTCTCGGCCGTGCATCATCGCTGGCAAACACCGTGGCGCTCGAACCTGTTCTTCATGGTCCTGACCGGCCTGCTGTGCGCGTTCCTGCCGATCAGCGAACTCGGCCACATGACGTCGATCGGCACCCTGCTGGCCTTCATCATCGTGTGCATCGGCGTGCTGATCCTGCGCTACCGCGAGCCCGACCGTGAGCGTGGCTTCCGCGTCCCGTTCGGTCCGCTGGTCCCGATCCTCGGCATCTTCTCGTGCTTTGCGATCATGGCCTCGCTCGACGGGCTGACCTGGGTCCGTCTCGTCGTCTGGCTCCTGATCGGGTTCGCGGTGTATTTCGGCTACAGCCGTCACCACAGCCGGCTGCGGCACGATCCGAAAGTCCGTCCGGCCTGAGACGCGGGTCTTTCGGTGCGGCCGTCTTTCGAACCGGATGGCCGCACCGTAAAAGATAGCTCCACCGCAACGGAGCTTCACTGATGACGGTCGGCCGCTTTCCGAACACCCGCCTTCGTCGCAACCGCCATGACGGCTTCACCCGCCGTCTGGTTGCCGAGAACCACCTGTCGGTCGACGACCTCATCTGGCCGATCTTCGTGACCGAAGGCGACGATATCGAGAGCGAGGTCTCCTCGATGCCCGGCGTGAAGCGCGTTACCCTGGACCGGCTTGCGGCGCATGTAGCCCCGGCAGCGCGCCTCGGCATCCCTGCCCTCGCTTTGTTCCCGATGACGCCGATCGAAAAGCGCGACGAGGAGGGCACCGAGTCCGACAACCCCGACAACCTGATGTGCCGCGCCGCCCGCCTGTTGAAGCGCGAGTTTCCCGACCTCGGCCTGATCGGCGACGTCGCCCTCGATCCGTACACAATTCATGGCCATGACGGCGTCATCCGCGACGGCTACGTGCATAACGACGACAGCGTCGCGGTGCTGGTGCGCCAATCGATCAACCAGGCCGAAGCCGGAATCGATATCCTGGCCCCGTCTGACATGATGGACGGGCGCATCGGTTCCATCCGCGAGGCTCTCGACCAACGCGGCCTGATCCACGTGCGCCTGATGAGCTATGCCGCCAAGTATGCCAGTGCGTTCTACGGTCCGTTCCGCGATGCGCTCGGGTCCGGCGGCCTGCTCAAGGGCGACAAGAGAACCTACCAGATGGACCCGGCCAACAGCGACGAGGCCCTGCGCGAGGTCGAGCTCGATCTTCTGGAGGGCGCCGACATGGTGATGGTGAAGCCGGGCATGCCATACCTCGACATCATCCGCCGGGTCCGCGACCGGTTCGCGGTGCCGACCTTCGCCTACCAGGTGTCCGGCGAGTACGCGATGATCATGGCAGCAGCCAACAATGGCTGGATCGACCGCGATCGCGCCATGATGGAGAGCCTCATCGCCTTCAAGCGCGCCGGCGCCAACGGTATCCTGACCTACTTCGCAGTCGACGCCGCAAGGCAACTCCGCGACACATGACCCGGATGCGCCGGATCCTTCTCGGCGTCGGTGCCACGATCGGATCGGTGATCCTGCTCGGCGGCGTGCTGATCGGCGGCACCCTGTGGCACACCCTGCCACCGGCGCACCAGACGCTACGCCTCGCAGGTCTGCGGCACCCTGTCTCGATCACCATCGACGAGCATGGCATCCCGCGGATCGATGCCGGCGATCTGGTTGATGCCGCGGTCGCCACCGGCTTCCTGCATGCACGCGACCGCATGTTCGAAATGGAGCTGATGCGCCGCGTCGGCAGCGGCCGCGTTTCCGAACTGGCCGGGCCGGCCGGACTGCCGATCGACCGGATGATGCGCACTCTCGGCCTCCGCAGACTGGCCGAAGCCGCCTACCCGATGCTGCCCAAATCAACCCGCGACCTGCTGGACGGCTACGCACGTGGCGTCAACGCCGCCATCGCCGCACGCGGCCGCTTCATCTCGCCCGAGTTCCTGCTGATCGGCGCCCCGGAGCCGTGGAGCCCAGCCGACTCCCTGCTATGGGGCCGGCTGATGGGGCTGAGCCTCGCCGAGAACTGGCACACCGAGCTCGCCCGCCTCGCCACGCCCGCCCACGTCGCACCCGATCGGCTGCTGAAACTCCGACCCGACCACGCCGAGACGCCGTCGCCCGAAGCCGCTCGCGCGGATCCTGACTTGTCCCGGCTCGCGAGCCGCTTGGCCGATGCGCTACCCCGGTTCCCGGCTCCCTACACGCTGCCAGAGGAAGCTTCCGACGAATGGGCGGTCGATGGCGCCCATAGCCGCACCGGCGCGCCCCTGCTTGCCGGCGACCCGCATCTGGCCTTCGGCTTCCCGAGCATCTGGTATCTCGTCCGCATCGCCGTGCCCGGCCATGTGCTGACCGGAGCCAGCGCGCCCGGCGTGCCGTTCCTGGTGATCGGCCAGAACGGGCATATCGCCTGGACCTTCACCAGCAGCAGCGCCGACTGCCAGGACCTGTTCATCGAGACCCCGCTTTCCGACGGACGCTATGTGACCCCGACCGGTCCGCAGCCGTTCCAGACGCGCGACGAACGCATCCGCGTGCGGGGCGCGCCGGATATCGTCATGACGATCCGGACGACGCGCCACGGCCCGGTCATCAGCGATATCCTTCGAGGTTCCAGCGGCGGCCGGATCATCGCCGCCGCAATGGAGAATTTGCGACCCGAGGATGCGGCTCCCGGCCTCGCGGCACTCGACGTCGCCGACGACATCGATGCCGCCGGACGCGCGGCCGCGCTGATCTCGACGCCGGTGCAGAACCTCCTGGTCGCCGACCGCAGCCGTATCGCCCTGTTCACCACCGGTGAGGTGCCGATCCGGCGATCCGGCGACGGCGGCGTGGCATCCGACGGCGCGGACGGCCTGCATGACTGGATCGGCCATGCCTCGGGCACCGCCCTGCCCACCATCGTCTCGCCCTCAAGCGGACGTATCCTCAACGGCAACGAACGCACCGCACCGCCGGGCTTCCCGGTCTTCATGGGCCACGACTGGCCTGCACCCTGGCGGGCCAGCCGGATCCGCACCCTGCTCGACGCCGCGCCGACCCATGACATCGACGATTTCGTCCGAATGCAGAACGACCCGACCAGCGCCTTCGCGCAACACCTGCTGCCGCCGCTACTGGGCCGGCCGCTTTACCTCGATCCCGCCAGCCTCCAGTTCCGCGCACTCTCTCTGCTTCGCGGCTGGGACGGCAGCATGGACCCGGTTCGTCCGCAGCCGTTGATCTTCAACGCGTGGATCCAGCGCTTCGTCGGCGACGTGCTGGCCCGCGAGGGGGTCCCGGCCGGTGCAGCCGGAAGCTGGGAGGATGTCGCCGACCTGCTGCTGCGTTCGGCCGGCAGTGCTTGGTGCGGCGGCGACTGCACCCCGATGCTGGCCGCGGCGCTCGACACGTCGATGCATGCTCTCACACCGACCCATGGCGCCGACCCGGCAGGCTGGCGCTGGGGCACAGCGCATCATGCGATGTTCGATAATGCGTTCCTGCGTGCGATTCCGCTGGTCGGCGCCATCGCCCACCGTGATATCCCCATAGGTGGCGACGACAGCACCTTGCTCCGCGGCGGCAGCGGCCTACTTGGTGATTTCCGGGCCGTGCACGGTGCTTCCTATCGGGGCGACTACGACCTCGCCGATCCGGAGCGGAGCCGGTTCATCGTCGCGCCGGGACAGTCCGGGAATTGGATGAGCAGCAACGCGTGGAATTTAATGCAGCTTTGGGCGGGGGGCTCTACCATGACGATCGGACACAGTGCCCGCCGCGTCGACGCCACCATCTCGCTTCTGCCTGCAGGCGGCTGAACCGGATGATGGATCGAACTGCGAGGAAGCCGACAGGAGACCGGACGCAATCGGCATGACCTACACACCGCCAAGACGCCCGCAATTCTTCTACACCACAGCACCATTGCCCTGCCCGTATGTCTCCGGGCGTACCGAGCGCAAGGTGGTGACCGAGATCGCCGGCCCCGACGCCGAGGCCTTGCATGACCGGCTGTCGCGCGCCGGTTTCCGGCGCAGCCACAACATCGCCTATGCCCCGGTCTGCCCTTCCTGCAACGCCTGCGTGCCGATTCGTATCCCGGTGGCGCGATTCGCGCCGGGTCGTACCCTGCGCCGCATCCTCAAGCGGAATATCGGCATCGACGGCTTCGAGGTCCCCGCTCGCGCGACGACCGAGCAATATGCGCTGTTCAAGCGCTACCAGCAGGCGCGCCACGGCGACGGCGACATGGCATCGATGAGTTTCTACGACTACCGGGCGATGATCGAGGACACCCCGATCGAGACCTTCCTGGTCGAGTTCCGCGATCCCGAGGACGAGCTGATCGGCGTCTGCCTGACCGATCGGCTCGGCGACGGGCTTTCCGCCGTCTACAGCTTCTTTTCCCCCGAGCTAGCCGACCGGTCGCTTGGAAGTTTTTCGATCCTGTGGCTGATCGACCGTTGCCGCGCCCTTGAGCTGCCGCACGTCTATCTGGGCTACTGGGTCGCAGACAGCCGGAAGATGGCCTACAAGGCCCGCTTCCGGCCGAGCGAGATCCTCAGCATGGGCGCCTGGCGCGAGCTGGAGCAGCAGCCGGACTGACCCGTCCGCGCCCGTGTGGTGCTAGGACCGCGGAATCCAGCTCGGCGCTGCCTTGCCTGGCTCGGCACGCTTGCCGACATAGATTTGTAGATCGGCCATGGAGCGTAGTTTCGCGCCCGGCACCCAGACCAGTCCCGGCTTCGATGCGAATACCCGGACCTCCTTCAGGCCTCCGTCCTTGTACTTCTGCAGCGTCGTACCGGTGCCGCGCCCGAGCACAGGCACCTCGCTCAACGGGAACACCAGCAGCCGCCGGTTTTCGCCGAGCACCGCGACCTGATCGCCGGCCGCTTCGATACAGGCCACGGCGGTCTCGCCCGGCTTCAGGTTCAGGATCTGCTTGCCTGTGCGTTTCTCCACCACCAGGTCCGCGGACTCGATCACCATCCCGCGCCCGCTCGATGCCGCGAGCAGATAGCGCGCGGCATCCTGCAGCACGAACAGCGCGATCACCTCGCCCTCGTTGCCGAGTTCGACCATCAGCCGGATCGGCTGCCCATCACCGCGCCCACGCGGCAGGTCGCCGGCCCGCAGCGTGAAGGCCCTTCCGTCGCTCGCGAACAGGCACACCCGGTCGGTCGTCTGGCACTCCAGCACGCCCAGATCGGGTCGCGGCCCATCGCCTTCCTTGAACTTCTGCGCGCCCAGGTCGATCTGGTGGCCGCGTATCGCCCTGATCCATCCCTTCTGCGACAGGATGACCGTGATCGGCTCGCGATCCAGCGCCATGATCGCCGACAGGTCGAACGGCTTCGGAGGATCGGCGAACGTGCTGCGCCGGTCGCCGAGTGGGCCGGAGCCGAACTGCTTGCGCACCCGCTCGATCTCCTGCCCGATTCGCTTCCAGCGCAGCCGGGGGCCGGTCCCTGTCTCGTCGAGCAGGGCATTCAGCTCGTCCTGCTCGTGCGCAAGCTTGGTATGCTCCTTGCGGATCTCGACCTCTTCCAGCCGGCGCAGGCTGCGCAACCGCATGTTCAGCACCGCCTCCGCCTGCAGCTCGGTCAGCTCGAAGGTCCGCATCAGCCCGGCGCGCGGCTCGTCTTCCTCGCGGATGATCCGGATCACCTCGTCGAGGTTCAGGTAGACCGCGAGAAACCCGTCGAGGATCTCCAGGCGTCGCTGCACCGCGCTCAAGCGATGCGCGCTGCGACGCTTCAGCACCACGTGGCGATGGTCGAGCCACTCCAGCAGGACCTCGCGCAGCCCCATCACCCGCGGCACGCCTGCGGACGACAGCACGTTCATGTTCAGTCCGAACCGGGTCTCGAGCTGGGTGGCGCGGAACAGCGTTTCCATCAGCACTTCCGGCTCGACGCCCTTGGTCTTGGGCTCCAGGACCAGCCTGATGTCGGTCGTGCTCTCGTCGCGTATGTCGCCCAGTAGCGGCAGCTTCTTCAGCTCCATCAGCTCGGCGATCTGCTCGATCAACCGGGACTTCTGGACCTGGTACGGGATCTCGGTGACGACGATCTGCCAGGTGCCGAACCGGCCCTCCTCGCGCGTCCAGCGGGCCCGCAGGCGGAACCCGCCACGGCCGGTTTCGTAGGCGGTGCGGATGGCGGCTGGTTCCTCGACGATCAGCCCCCCGGTCGGGAAGTCGGGACCCTGGATCTGGGCCAGCAAGGCGTCGAGGCTGGTGTTCCGGTCCTTCACCAACAGCAGCGCCGCCGCACAGACCTCGCCGGCATTATGCGGCGGGATGCTGGTGGCCATGCCGACCGCGATGCCGGCCGCGCCGTTCGCCAGCAGGTTCGGGAACGCCGATGGCAGCACGATCGGCTCGCTTTCCTCCCCGTCATAGGTCGGGCGGAAATCGACCGCGTCGTCCTCGATCCCCTCGAGCAGCGCCTTAGCGACCTCGGTCAGCCGGGCCTCGGTGTATCGCATGGCGGCCGCGTTATCGCCGTCGATCGAACCGAAATTGCCCTGGCCCTCGACCAGCGGATAACGCACCGCGAAATCCTGCGCGAGCCGGACCAGCGTCTCGTACACGGCCACGTCGCCATGCGGGTGATACTTGCCGATCACGTCGCCAACCACGCGGGCGCACTTCTTGAAGCCCGCGGTCGGATCCAGCCGCAATTGCTGCATCGCGTAGATCAGCCGCCGATGCACCGGCTTCAGCCCATCCCGGACATCCGGTAGCGACCGCGACATGATGGTCGACATCGCATAGGCGAGATACCGCTCGCTCAGCGCCTCGCTGAGGCTCGTATCCAGAATATGTCCTGCCACGTCGGCCGCCATCACGCTCTCCTCAATCAGACCGAACACCGGGAACAAACAGAGAAACCTGCCCTTGTCCACTCCCGGCCGACCTGCAACCTTCCCAGGTCTTCACTTCGGGCCCGCCGCATCATGTGCCGGCATAGCAGGATAGACCCGATCATGCCGGATCAAGCTGCCGCACCGCCTGCCGAATTTCCGTCCCGACCGGCACGCCGAATGCGCATCCTTGCGCTGACGCTCCTGGTGATCGCCGGCACCGTCAACTACCTGGACCGGTCCGCGCTTTCGATCGGCAATTCCAGCATTCGCGCCTCGCTGCACCTGAGCGACACCGAGATGGGCCTGCTATTGTCCGCTTTCGCCGTCGCCTACGGTGTGGCCCAGCTCCCGGTCGGCATCCTGATCGACCGCTACGGACCGCGCCGCCTGATGAGCATCGGCCTGCTCCTGTGGTCGGTTGCCCAGATCGCCGCCGGCTTCGTCACCGGCCTCGGCCAGTTCCTGTTCGCGCGCGTCGCACTCGGGATCGGCGAGTCGCCGATGTACCTGGCCGGCACCAAGGTCTGCTCGAACTGGTTCCAGGCGCCGGCCCGGGCCTTGCCGATCGGGCTGTTCAACGCCTCCTCGGCGCTCGGGCCGGCGATCGCCCCGCCGATCCTGACCTCCCTGATGATCGCCTTCGGCTGGCGGCCGATGTTCGTGATCATCGGCATCGCAGGCCTGATCGTCGCGGTATCGTGGAACCTGATCTATCGCGATCCTGAGCAATCCGGCCTTTCGCCGCAGGAACGAACGTGGATCCATGCCGAGGATAGCGAAGCCGACCAGGGGAAGACCCTCACCGGCTGGCCCAGCCTGTTCCGGGAAGCCAACACCTGGGGGATGGCGATCGGCTTCTTCGGCGTCATCTACCTGACCTGGCTCTATGGCACCTGGCTGCCGGCCTATCTGGAACGGGCCCGCCACCTGAGCGTGCAACAGGCCGGCATCTGGACCGCCGTTCCCCAGGCCTGCGGCTTCTTCGGCGCCCTGCTGGGAGGAGTCGCCGCACATACCCTCGCCCGTCGAGGGGTCGGACCGGTCGCCAGTTGCCGCCTGCCACTGGTGGTCGCCATGCTGATCACCGCAGCCTGCACCGCCGGCGTTCCGCTCGTCCATAATACCTCTGCCGCCGTTTTCCTGGTCAGCGTCGCGTTGTTCTGCGGCAGCCTCGCCTCCTCATGCGGCTGGGCGATGGCCGCCGTTGCCACCACGCCGGACAAGGTCGCGACGTTGGAGGCGATCCAGAATATCGGCGGATCGATCGGCGGCGCCCTGGCACCCGCCTTGACCGGCCTGGTCGTGCAACTCACCGGTTCCTTCACGCCGGCGCTGCTGCTCGCCGCCGGAATCTCGGCCGCGAGTGCCATCGTTTATCAGATCGGCACCCGTGATCGCCCAGCCGCCCCGGAAAGGATCACGTCATGAAAATCGGTTTCGTCGGCCTCGGCCCCATGGGAGCCGGGATGGCGCGCCGGCTGCTCGATGCCGGCCACGCGCTGAGCGTCCATAATCGTACGGCGTCCCGAGGCGATGCATTGGTCGAGGCGGGCGCCCGACGCGCAGCAACGCCGGCCGACGCTGCGCGCGACGCAGACTTGGTGTTCAGCATGCTCGCCGATGACCCGGCGGTGGAGAGCATGACGCTCGGTGCCGACGGGATCGCCGAAGGCCTGGCACCGGGCGCGGTCCACGTTTCGAGCAGTACGATCTCGGTGGCGTTGTCGGGAAGGCTGGCGGCGGCACATGCCGAGCGCAACCAGGGCTACCTGTCGGCGACGGTGCTCGGTCGTCCGCCTGCCGCCGCTTCGGGCGAACTGTTCGTCGTCGTCGCCGGTGATCCTGCCCTGCAGGCGCGCATGGCTCCGGCGCTGGAGGCCATCGGACAACGGATCTTTTCGGTCGGTGACGACCCGACCCGTTCGAACCTGGTCAAGCTTTCCCTCAACTTCCTGATCTTCTCGACCATCGAGCAGATGTCGGAAGTCTTCGCGCTGAACGAGAAAGGCGGCATCGCTCCCGCGACGATGCTCGAGATCCTGACCGGCAGCTTCTTCACCGCGCCGGTGCATCGCAACTACGGCAAGCTCATCGTCGAGCGGTCGTTCGATCCGCCCGGTGGCGCCATGACCCTGGCAGCCAAGGACACCGACCTCCTGCTTGAAGCAGGGAGCGCCTTACATGTTGCGTTACCAATGGGTTCGCTGGTTCGCGACCGGCTGATTGCGTCACTTGCAAAGGGCGAGGCCGGTCTCGATTTTTCTGCCTTCTCGCGACGGGCCCGCGAGGATGCCGGCCTGCCCGACTAGCGCGTTATCCAGTCGAACCCAGTCGTTCGACCGGCCAAAGACGCTGTTTTGCTCCCGAGCATCGGCTTCTCCGCCATGCCCACATCGTGGGCAGATGGCGGAGAAAGTTGCCGGGATAGTGCTCAGCGTCGGAAGGACTAGCTGGTCGGGACCGAAGCAACCGTCTTCAGGATGCGCGACGCGATCTGATACGGGTCGCCCTGCGAGTTGGGACGCCGATCTTCCAAATAACCGCGATAGTCGTTTTTCACGAAGCTATGCGGCACCCGGATCGAGGCTCCGCGATCGGCGACGCCGTAGCTGAAGCTGTGGATCGACTGGGTCTCGTGCAGCCCGGTCAGGCGCAGGTGGTTGTCCGGGCCATACACCGCGATATGGTCCTCCCTCGCATCCTCGAAGGCGGTCATCAGCTGCTCGAAATACGCCTTGCCGCCGACCTCCCGGAGATAGGTGGTCGAGAAGTTGGCGTGCATGCCGGAGCCGTTCCAATCGGTATCGCCGAGCGGTTTGCAGTGATACTCGATGTCGATCCCGTATTTCTCGGTCAGGCGCTGCAGCAGGTAGCGGGCGACCCACATCTCGTCGGCTGCCTTCTTCGACCCCTTGCCGAAGATCTGGAACTCCCACTGGCCCTTGGCCACCTCGGCATTGATGCCTTCGTGGTTGATGCCGGCATCAAGGCAGAGGTCGAGATGCTCCTCGACGATCTGCCGGGCGATATTGCCGACGTTGCTATAGCCGACGCCGGTGTAATAAGGCCCCTGCGGCGCCGGAAAGCCCCGGTCGGGAAAACCGATCGGCCGGCCGTCCTTGTAGAAGAAGTATTCCTGCTCGAACCCGAACCAGGCACCCGGATCGTCGAGGATGGTGGCCCGGCCATTCGAGGGATGCGGCGTCTCCCCATCCGGCATCATCACCTCGCACATGACGAGCACGCCGTTCTTGCGGGTGCTGTCCGGAAACATCGATACCGGCTTGAGAACGCAGTCCGAGCTCCGCCCCTCGGCCTGCTTGGTCGAGCTGCCGTCGAAGCCCCACATCGGAAGCTCGTCGAGGGCCGGATAGGTGTCGAATTCCTTGATCTGCGTCTTGCCGCGCAGGTTCGGCACCGGCGTGTAGCCATCGAGCCAGAGATACTCGAGCTTATACTTGGTCATGATTCTTCTCTTGTTCTTGAGGGACACCAGGACATCACGGCCATCGATCGTCTTCTCACACTAGCAAGGCAGCCATCACCAATGCAGTAAACGTGCCAAAAATGCTATAACAGGACTGGCCCGAACCAAAATCCGGTAAAGCGTCACCACACCCCGACACGCACGAGTGATTGGCAGGATTGCAGTCCGAACTCCAGCTGCTGCGTATAGAAGCCGAACCAAGTTCGAAAACAGTATTTCCCAATTTTATACACAACAGATGCTTGCATATTGCTACTAATGTCCCAGAGACATGCCTGCCAGCTATCGCGGAAACTATTGCATCGAGAAATTCCGTTCTAATTTAATTAGTTCAAATAAGGGAGAATTGTAATGAACGACAATCCGCATCTACTTGCGATCATGGAAAGCAAGATGGCGCAGGCTCGCCTGCAGCTACAACACGCCAGCTTCGACAAGGCCGACGATCTTCTTGCGCAGGTCAAGATCTATGCGGAAGCACTCAGAACCAAGTCGAGCACTCACTGATCAGGACCCGGGACCTGTCTCGCTGTCCGTCTCGGCCAGCGTCACCATCATGTCGTAGAGGCGCCCTCGTGCCTGCGGCAATGGCCGATGACGCTGGCCGAAGGCATCTCGCACCAGGAAATGTCCGGTCAGCCTGAGCCCATCCCGCCAGTCCGCCGCATTGCCCGGATCGGCGTCGTCTAGCAGGAATTTCGGCAGCCGCAGCAGGCGCTCTCGCCAGAGCCCAGCGCCCTCTTCGGACACGGCACGACCGCTCCGGGGCGAGACGAACGCCAGATTGTCGGACCCGCCACAGACCGCGCATTCCGTCAGGTCGAGCCCATACCCGAGTTCGGACAGCAGCGTCATTTCCCAGCGCACCAAGGCCGCCGGCCCCAGGCGTTCCCCTTCGTCGGGATCCAGGCTCAGCAACGTCAACAACCCAGCCAGCCCATGGAACAGCCGTGGATGGGCCTCGCGCTCGGGCAGGGCGCCGTCGGCCACCGCGCACGCGGAGCTCAGCATTGCCAGTGGCCGCGCAAATTGCAGCAGCCGCGCCGAGGATGGATGCACCAGCTCTGCGGTCAGGTTTCCCAGCATTTCCGGCAATCTGGCGACCCAGCGCGCGGTGATCAGGTTGCCGGCCTGCCAGTTGGCGATCTGGGCCCGCGAACTGCCGCCCCGGACCAGGCCGCGATAGGCCCCGAATTCTTCGCTCAGTACATGCGCGACCGCGCCGCCCTCACCATAGGACGACGCGGCCAGAACAATCGCAGGAGCCTCCCATTCCATCGGAGGCTCCTCTCATCAGGCGTGTATCAGACCTCGGGCACAGGTGCCGGCGCTGCCGGAACACCGGAAACCTTGGCGACTTCGGCTGCGAAGTCGGTGGTCTCCTTCTCGATGCCTTCGCCAAGCTGGAACCGGTCGAACCCGATCAGCTTGCCGCCGGCCTTCTGCACGACCGCCTTCACGCGGCTCTCGCCGTCATGAACCCAGACCTGCTCGAGCAGAACCACTTCCTCGTAGTATTTCTGAACCCGGCCGTTGACCATCTTCTCGATGATGGCTTCCGGCTTGCCGGACGCACGCGCCTGCTCGCTCAGCACGGCGCGCTCACGCTCCAGCGCCGCCGGATCGACCGCATCGACATCGAGTGCCGCCGGGCGCGTCGCCGCGACATGCATGCCGATCTGCCGACCGAGCAGCTCCAGCGCGTCACTCTCGGACGGTGCCTCGATCGCGGCCAGCACGGCGATCTTGCCGATACCCGGACGCAGCGCCGAATGCACGTAGGTCGCGACCACGCCGGACGTGACGCGCAGGACGCGGGCCCGGCGGATCGTCATGTTCTCGCCGATGGTGGCGATCAGCTGCGTCAGCTCCTCGGCCACGGTCTTGTCCGAACCCTGGATCTTCGACGCCTTGATCGCCTCGACATCCTCTCCGACGATCAGTGCTACCTGCGCCACGCCGGCAACGAATGCCTGGAAGCTCTCGTTGCGCGCCACGAAGTCGGTCTCGGCATTCACTTCGACCATCGCGGCGATCCGCGGACCGGACGCAACGGCGACCAGACCCTCGGCCGCGACGCGACCGGACTTCTTCGCTGCAGCAGCGAGACCCTTCTTGCGCAGCCAGTCGACCGCGGGCTCGATCTCGCCAGCCGTCTCGTTCAGCGCCTTCTTGCAGTCCATCATGCCGGCGCCGGTCTTCTCGCGCAGCTCTTTCACGAGGGCAGCCGTGATTTCCGCCATCTTGCTCTCCATAAGCAGATCGGCGCCCATCATCCTGCGATGGGGCGCGTCCCTGTTCGTCCAGTTCCTGGAAACCGCCGCCCGGGGATAAACCCGCAGCGGACGGCCTTGGTCTTACTCGGCTGCGGGCGTCGCCGCTTCGGGCTCCGCAACGGCCGGGGTGAACTCCTCGGCCGATACCAGCTCGGCAGTCGGTGCCAGCTCGGTCACCGCCGGCATCTCGGCCGCTTCGATTTCCGGCATCAGCTCGACCGGGAGTTCCTCGGCAGCACCGTAATCCTGGCCCGAGGCACCGAGTTCCGCCGAGATACCATCCAGCACCGCGGACGCGATCAGGTCGCAATACATGGTGATGGCGCGGATCGCGTCGTCGTTGCCGGGGATCGGATAGGTCACGCCGGCCGGATCGGAATTGCTGTCGAGGATCGCGATCACCGGGATGCCGAGCTTGTTGGCTTCCTCGACCGCGAGCTTCTCCTTGTTGGTGTCGATGATGAACAGGATATCGGGCAGGCCGCCCATTTCCTTGATCCCACCGAGCGACCGCTCGAGCTTCTCGCGATCGCGGGTGATCTCGAGAATTTCCTTCTTGGTCAGGCCCTGCGTGTCGCCGGAGAGCATCTCGTCGATCTGGCGCAGGCGCTTGATCGAGCCGGTGATGGTCTTCCAGTTGGTCAGCATGCCGCCGAGCCAGCGATGGTTGACGTAATACTGCCCGCAACGGGCGGCTGCCTCGGCCACATGCTCTGCCGCAGCCCGCTTGGTGCCGACGAACAGGACGCGACCGCCGCCGGCGACGGTGTCACGAACCGCCTTGAGGGCGCGATCGAGCATCGGCACGGTCTGCTGCAGGTCGATGATGTGAACCTGGTTGCGGATACCGAACAGGTATGGCGCCATGCGCGGGTTCCAGCGGCGAGTATGGTGACCGAAATGGACACCGGCCTCGAGCAGCTGACGCAACGTGAAATCGGGCATCGCCATGAGCGTGCTCCCTTGTCCTACTGGTTGAACCTCCGCGGGGTCTCGGTCCGTCTCCGGACACCAGAGGTAAGCCCCGCGTGCGAATTACCGGCCATAAGCCAGCGGGCCCGCGTATGCGCGCAACCGGCCTCGAATGCAAGCCAGGCAGGAAAAAACTGGACAACACGGTGCAATGCTGTCGTGAGGGCAAGCCTGCTCAAACCGCTCGCCGCAAGATCTCGATGAGCGCTGCGAGCGTCGGCTGCAATTGCCGGCGAGACGGGTAGTAGAGAAAGAACCCGGGAAAAGGCTGCGTCCAGTCTTCGAGAAGCCGCACGAGCCGGCCTGCCGCGATATGAGAGGCGGCTCGTTCCTCCAGAACATAGGCCAAGCCCAGGCCGTCGAGTGCCGCATCGACGGCAAGCTCCGGCTCGTTGACCGTGAGCGGACCGGCGACATCGACCGAAACGGCGTGACCATCACGGTCGAATTCCCAGGGTATGACGACCCCGCCCGCCCGCATCCGATAGCGAATGCAGCGATGATGTCGCAGGTCCCCCGGCTCATGGGGCGTGTTGCCGCCTGCAAGATAAGCCGGTGACGCAATCATCGCCATTCGCAGGCGGGGACCGACCCTGACTGCGATCATGTCCTGCTCGAGTTTCTCGCCCATGCGGATCCCGGCATCGATGGAAGCCGCAATGATGTCGCGGAATTCGTACTCGATCAGCACCTCGACCTGTGCCTCAGGGTATCGCCTGGCGAATTCACCCAGGATAGGTCGGATCACCGCTTCGTAGCCCTGGCGCGTGGCGGTGATCCGCACGATGCCCGTCACGGCGCTACGGTCCCGATCGAGCTCCTGGAGAGCATGTTCTACATCGCCAAGAGCCGGTTCGAGAGTTTCAAGCAGGCGCGCACCGGCCGACGTGGGCGCCACGCTGCGGCTGTTTCTTTGAAGCAGGCGTGTGCCGAGCCGCCGCTCCAGGCGCTTGATGGCATAGCTGAGCGCAGACACGGAAAGCCCGAGCCCCGGGGCCGCGCGGGTGAAACTCCGGGTCCGTGCGACGGCCGCGAAGGCTGCCAGGTCATCGAGCGTTCCTCGCTCCATCGTCGTCTCTCATTCAACGCCTCATCGCAATCATAGCGCCTAATCGTAAGCCGCAGCATTGCCTACCTTGTGGTTTCCATCGCCGCGCAATGCCGCTTGCACCGGTTGCCCGGCGTCAGATCATAGAAGGGGCACGATCATGCTTGAGAAAAATGCCGTCTGGCTTATCACCGGATGTTCGACCGGCCTGGGTCGGGCGCTTGCACAGCAGGCCCTGAAGGCCGGCTATCGCGTCGTCGCGACCGCGCGGGACCGGTCAGTGCTTGGCGAACTCGTCAAAGAGCATGGTGAAGCCGTGCTCGCGGTAGAGCTCGACGTCACCAGGCCTGACCAGATCGAGGCAGCGATCGCCGCGTCCGAAGCCCGCTTCGGCACGGTCGATGTACTCGTCAACAACGCCGGATACGGTTATTTTGGGGCGATCGAGGAAGGCGAGGATGCAGGCGTTCGCGCCATGTTCGAGACCAACGTCTTCGGCCCCTGGAACATGATCAAGGCCGTCCTGCCGGGCATGCGCAACCGGAAGACCGGTTACGTCGTGAACATCAGCTCTGTCGGCGGGCTGGTGACCTACCCGGCGGTCGGGTTCTACCACATGGCGAAATTCGCGTTGGAAGGACTATCCGAGACGCTCGCCAAGGAGGTCGCTCCCTTCGGCATCGGCGTGACGGTCGTGGAGCCGGGTGCGTTCCTGACCGATTTCCGGGGCGGGTCGGCGAAGCAGTCGAACATCCGTCTCCCGGCTTATGCCGATACGGCCGGCAAGGCGCGCGACAACGTATTCGCAGCGCACGGCAAGCAGGAGAATGACCCGGTTCTTGGCGCGCAGGCGATCATCACCGCGATCGAGGCAGCTTTGCCGCCGCTACACCTGGTAATCGGCGGTGATGCGCTCGACCAGATCCGGCAAAAAATCGTCGACCTGAAGCGTGATCTGGACACGTGGGAAGACCTGACCCGGAGCACGAAGTTCCAGAAGAAGTAGAAGCCGACACGCCTGCAGATCACCCGGCGACAGCGACGTCGGGTAATTTGCAATGCGGGCTAGAACCCGATCACGGACCGCAAACAGGTGTTCCGCTCCGTCGGCTACCGCTCCTCGACATACCGGACGCCGACCACCAGCTTCAGCGTCTCCGCAAGCTTCGGCGTGACCATGTAGGCGTCCGGCAAGGTCAGTTCGACATCCTGCGTGTCGTCCAGGCACGGCAGGACCACCACCTTGCCGCGGCCGCCCTTCACCTTGCCGAGCACCACGCGGATCTCGTCGATCGCTGCCGGCCGATCCACCCAGATCCGCATCTCCGCCTTGTCCTCGGCGGCCGCCTTGTCCAGCGAGATCGCATCCTGCGCGGTCACCCGCAGCATCTCGCCTTCCATGCGGATGTCGGCGGTGACCAGTACCGCCTGCCCAGTCACCAGCACGTCGCGGGTTCGGGCCAGCACCTCGCTGAAGAACGTCACCTCGCAACTGCCCGAGGCATCGGACAGCCGGACCCAGGCCATCTTGGTTCCGGTGCGGGTCGGCCGCTCCTTCCGGTCGATGACGCACCCGGCGATCTTGACCCGGCCGATCCCCGCCTGCCCGGCCGCCTCGATCGCATTCGCCTTCACCGCCCCCAGCCGCCGCAGCAGCGAGGCATAGCCGTCGAGCGGATGCGCGGTCAGGTGGAAGCCGATCGCGTCCGCCTCCAGCCCGAGCCGCTCGATCCCCGGCCAGTCCGGCCCGGTCGGTAGGCGCAGCGTTTCCCGGCGGGCTGTGCCGCCGAACAGCCCGATCTGCCCGCTGGACGCTTCCTCCGCCTGGGCCTGCGCCCGCCGCAGGATGGTTTCCGCCGCCCCGAACACCCGGGCCCGGTTGTCATCCAGGCTGTCGAAGGCTCCCGCCTTGGCCAGGTTCTCGATCTGCATCTTGTTCAGCTGCTTCGGGTCCGCCCGCTGCGCGAAATCCGCCAGGTCGGAAAACACCGTGCCATTCCGCAGCGTCTCCAGCGCCTGCATCGCCGCCAGTCCGACCTTCTTGACCGCCGCGAGCGCATACCGGATCGACTGGGTGCCGTCCTCGGCGACTTCGACGGTGAAATCCGCCCCGGACCGGTTGATGTCCGGCGGCAGCACCTTGATCCCGAGCCGCTCCGCTTCCTGTCGCAGCGCCGCCAGCTTGTCGGTCTTTTCCCGCGCCAGCGACATGCACGCCGCCAGGAACGCGACCGGATGATTGGCCTTCATCCAAGCCGTTTGGTACGACACCAGCGCATAGGCCGCCGCATGCGACTTGTTGAAGCCATAGTCGGCGAACTTCGCCATCAGCTCGAACACCTCGACCGCCTTGTCCGAGCTGATCCCGCGTGCCATCGCACCGTCGGTAAAAATGGCCCGCTGCGTATCCATCTCGGAGCGGATCTTCTTGCCCATCGCACGGCGCAGCATGTCGGCCGCACCCAGGCTGTAGCCCGCCATCTTCTGGGCGATCTGCATGACCTGTTCCTGATAGACCATGATCCCATAGGTCTCTTCCAAGATACCGCGGATCTCCTCGTGCGGCGCTTCCCATTTTTCCCCGTGCTTGCGCCGGCAATAATCGGGAATATTCGCCATCGGCCCAGGACGGTACAAGGCGCCCGCCGCGATCAGATCCTCGATCCGGGTCGGCCGCATCTGGCGCAGCACGTCCCGCATGCCGGCACCTTCGAACTGGAACACGCCAGCGGTATCGCCGCGCGCCAGCATCGCGTACGTCCGCGCATCGTCCAGCGGCAGCATTGACAGATCGACCACGACGCCGAGCTTCGCCAGCATCTGCACGCCGCGCTGCAGGATCGTCAGCGTCGTCAGGCCGAGGAAGTCGAACTTCACCAGCCCGGCCTGCTCGACGAACTTCATGTTGTACTGCGTGACCAGCATGTCGCTCTTGGGATCGCGATACAGCGGCACCAGCTCGACCAGCTTGCGATCGCCGATCACCACGCCGGCCGCATGCGTGCTGGCGTGCCGGTACAGCCCCTCGAGCTGCAGCGCGATCTCCATCAGCCGGCGCACGCCCTCATCCTGGTCGCGCATCTCCTGCAACCGGGTCTCGCCATCGATCGCCTGCTTCAGCGTCACCGGCTTGGCCGGATTGTTAGGGATCAGCTCACAAACCTTGTTGACCAGCCCGTACGGCAACGCCAGCACGCGGCCGACGTCACGCACGGCCGCGCGCGCCTGCAGCTTTCCGAAGGTGATGATTTGCGCGACACGGTCCGCGCCGTATTCGCGACGAACGTAGGCGATCACCTCGTCGCGCCGGTCCTGGCAGAAATCGATGTCGAAATCCGGCATCGACACGCGCTCGGGGTTCAGGAACCGCTCGAACAGCAGGTTGAACGGCAGCGGATCGATATCGGTGATGGTCAGTGCCCACGCGGCCAGCGACCCGGCGCCGGACCCACGCCCCGGCCCCACCGGAATGTCGTGCGCCTTGGCCCACTGGATGAAGTCGGCCACGATCATGAAGTAGCCGGGGAAGCCCATGTCCGCGATGACATTGAGCTCGAATGCCAGCCGCTCGCGATAGCGCGTGCAGGTATCGACGTCCGCCCCGAGCTTCTCGAGCCGCAGTTCGAGGCCTTCCTCGGCCATCGCCCTCAGCGTCTGGTCCTCGGTGCTGCCCTCGCGGACCTTCGGACACACCGGCAGCAGCGGCTTGCGCGTCTCGGACATCACCGCGCACCGCCGGGCAATCGCCAGCGTATTGTCGCAGGCCTCGGGCAGGTCCGCGAACAGCTCGCGCATCATCGCCGGCGGCTTGAACCACTGCTCCGGCGAGACCCGCCAGCGCTCCCGCTCGGCCACCGTGCGTCCCTGCGCGATACAGATCAGCGCGTCATGCGCCTCGTGCATCTCGGGCCTCGGGAAGAATACCTCGTTGGTCGCCACCAGCGGCAACCCGAGCTCGTCCGCCAGCTCGATCAGCCCGGGCTCGATCGTCTTCTCGATCGCCAGGCCATGCCGCTGCAGCTCGACCGCGATCCGGCCCGGAAACGCCAGCGCCAGCGTCTCCAGAAGCCGCCGCGCCGCATCCTGCTGACCATCCGCCAACAGCCGCGCCAACGGCCCACGACCACCGCCGGTCAGCAGGATCAGCCCTTCGGAATGGGCGCAGAGCGTCCCGATCGTCACGCATGGATCGGACGGATCGCTCTCGAGGAACCCGATCGACGACAGATGCTGCAGATTGGCCAGCCCGACCCGGTCCTGCGCCAGCAGCACCAGCGGTTCCGACGCCGTGGTGCCACGCCCGGGCCCCGCCGCCTGCGAGCCGCCGATCTGCAGCCCGTCCGCCAGCGATACGGCGTCGGCCATCAGGGTGATCTGGCAGCCGATGATCGGCTGCACGCCCTTGGCCGTGCAGTACTGCGAAAATTCGAGCGCCCCGAACATGTTACCGCTGTCGGTGATCGCCACCGCCGGCATACCGGCGGCCCGCGCCAGCGCCGCGATCTCCGGAACCTGGATCGCCCCCTGGCTCAGCGAGTAGGCCGAATGGACCCGGAGATGAACGAAATCAGCGTGCGACATGGGCTAAGTTTATCACCCCTAGAGCGCCCCTGCAGCCTCCAGCGCCCGAGTCGGGACGGTGCCCTGATCCGCGATGTGGTCGAGGGTGCGGCTGAGGAACGCCATCACAGCGACCTCCTCGGCAGTCAGCCCGGTCTGGGCGCGGCTCTCGGGCGCCAGGGCCGCTTCCACGCGTGCTCTCAGCGCCTCGGCCAGCGAGCCATCCATGTAGCCATCGAAAATCCTGGGATGTATGTAGCATTTGCGGCAGATCGCCGGCGTGTTGCCGAGCAGCTTGGCCACGGTCTCGATCGCCCGCAGCACGTTCTTCTTGGCCTTCGCCTCGCTGTCGAACTGCTCAAACTCATGCAGCGCCAGCGCCGCGAGGTTGGTCGCCGCCCAGGTCCTGAAATCCTTGGCCGTTATGTCCTCGCCGGTCACCTCCTGCAGATACTCGTTCACGTCATGCGACGAGATGTCGTGCTGGATGCCGTCCTCGTCGAGATACTGGAACAACTCCTGCCCGCGCAGTTCCTGCAGCCTGGAGACGATACCGGCCAGACGCCGGTCCTTCAGCTCGATATGCTGCTGGATGCCGTGCTTGGCCCGGAAATCGAGCACCAGGCCGGTGCCGCTGACCTTGGCATGCCGGCGGCGCAGCGTGGTCAGCCCGAAGCTCTTGTTGGTCTTGGCATACTCGTCGTTGCCGATCCGCATCATGGTCTTCTCGAGCAGCGCCACCACGGTCGCCAGCACCTTCGCCCGCGGCAGTCCGGGCCGGGTGAGGTCCTTCTGCACCTGCGCCCGCAGCGCCGGCAGCTTCTCGCCGAACACCAGCATCTTGCCGTATTTCGCCTCGTCCCGGATCGAGCGCCAGTCCGGGTGGTAGCGGTACTGCTTGCGGCCCCGCGCGTCCCGGCCCACCGCCTGCAGGTGCCCTTTCGGGTCGCGGCAGATCCAGACGTCGGTATAGGCTGGCGGAACCGCGAGCTTCTTCAGCCGGACCAGCACGGCCTCATCGGTGACCGCCTCGCCGTTCGGCGCGAAATACGTCAGCCCATCCGGACCCAGCCTGCGCGTAAAGCCCGGCTTGCTGTCGTCGACATAATGCAGATGCGCCGCCCGCGCCGCCTCGCGTCCATCCACCGACACGTCCGCCAGGTCGGGGCGCGGCGCCACCTTCCCCGATGCAGCCTTCTTCGCCATCCCGCCCACCGTCCCGTCCGTCGCCCGGATACAACCGGGCATCGGCCGGGGGGTTCGACGGCTCAGCTGAACGGGACGATCAAACCCTCGCGCAGCGTCACGATCCGGTCCATCCGTCCCGCCAGCTCGACATTGTGGGTGGCGATCAGCGCCGCGAGACCCTGCTCGCGCACCACGCGCATGAGCTCGGCAAACACCACGCCCGATGTCGCCACGTCGAGGTTGCCGGTCGGCTCGTCCGCCAGCAGCACCCTGGGACGATTGGCCAGCGCCCTGGCGATCGCCACCCGCTGCTGCTCGCCGCCGGACAGCTTGCCGGGCAGATGGTCCAGGCGCCGCTGCAGCCCGAACAGCCCGAGCAGTTCGTCCGCCCGCACCCGCGCATCCCGCCTGGACACGCCGGCGATCATCTGCGGCAGCACCACGTTCTCCCGTGCGGTAAATTCCGCCAGCAGGTGGTGCGACTGATAGACGAAGCCGATCGAGTTGCGGCGGATGGCAGTGCGGTCCTTGTCGGAAAGCTGCCCGGCGTCGCGCCCGGCCACCACCACCGATCCGCCCTGCGGCTTCTCCAGCAGGCCCGCCAGGTGCAGCAGCGTCGACTTGCCGGTGCCGCTCGGTGCGACCAGCGCCACGATCTCGCCGGGACGCAGTTCCAGATCCGCGCCGCGCAGGACCTCCAGCTTGTCGTCTCCGCTGACGAAGCTGTGGCTTACCTGCCGCAGTGCCAGCGGCACGTCGGCAATCACATCGCTACTCATGACGAAGCGCCTCGACCGGATCCGTCCGCGCCGCACGCCAGCTCGGATACAGCGTTGCCAGCAGCGACAGGACCAGCGCCATCACGATCACCTGGGTGACCTCCGGCCATTCGAGCTTCGCCGGCAGATGCTCGAGATAATAGACTTCCGGATTGAACAGGTTGGTGCCGGTAAGCGATTGCAGCCACTGACGAAGCCGCTCGATGTTCAGGCAGAACACAATGCCGATCACCGTGCCGACGAGCGTCCCGGTAATCCCGACCGACGCCCCGCACATCAGGAAGATCCGCATGATCGCGCCACGCGTGGCGCCGATCGTCCGCAGCACCGCGATATCGCGGGTCTTGTCCTTGACCATCATGATCAGCGACGAGATCACGTTGAACGCTGCCACCAGGATGATCAGCGTCAGGATCAGGAACATCACGTTCTGCTCGACCTGCACCGCGCCGAAGAATGCGTTGTTGCTCTGCGTCCAGTCGAGCACCCGGAGCCGGTCCCCAGACAGTGCCTGCCGGATCTGCGGCGTCACCGTCGCGACGTTGGCCGGATCCTGCGTCATCACCTGGATCAGCGAGACCGCACCCGGCAGCTGGAAATAGACCTGCGCTGCCTGCATCGGCAGGAACACGTAGCTCGCATTATAGTCGCTGACGCCGGCATCGAAGATCGCAACCACGGTGTAGGCACGCACACGCGGGATCGTACCGAATGCCGTGGCCGCGCCGTTCGGAGACACCAGCGTCAGGTGCGACCCGATCGTCAGGCCGGCACGGCTGGCCAGGGTGGCGCCGATCGCGATCGCATCGTCGCCCTGGAAGGCATCGAGCGAACCGGCCCGGATGTTGTCGCTGATCTCGTGCAGCGCCCGCAAATTCGCCTGGCTCATCCCGTGCACGAGGCCGCCGGCGCTGTATGAACCGGCGCTGAGCAGCACCTGCCCCTCGACGATCGGCGACACCGAAACCACGTTCGGCAACTGGCGCACACGTTGCGCGATCGCATCATAGTCGCTGATCGGCGCACCCGAGCCATAGATGCTGAGATCGCCGTTCAGCCCGACGATCCGGTCGAGCAGCTCGGTCTTGAACCCGTTCATCACCGACATGACGATGATCAGCGTCGCCACGCCGAGCGCGATCCCGATCAGCGAGAAAATCGCGATCACCGACACGAACCGTTCGCCCCGGCGTGCCCGCAGGTAACGGCCGGCGACGGCCCGCTCGAATGGGCCGAACATCGTCAGGACGCCGCCTTCGTGCCGAACGCGGCGATCATCGCCAGCGCATCGTCCACCGACATCTCGCTCCGCTCGCCGGTTGCGCGGCGCTTCAGCTCGACCCGTCCACCCGCCGTGCCGCGCGGCCCGACCACGAACTGCCATGGGTGGCCCATCAGGTCCGCATCGGCGAATTTCGCGCCGGCCCGATCGGAGCGGTCATCGTAGAGCAGCCGTCCAGGGGCCTCCCGGTACAGACGCTCGCACAGCGCATCGCAGGCCAGGTCGCCGCTCTTCAGGTTCAGGATCACCGCGTCGAACGGCGCTACACCCTCCGGCCAGATGATCCCCGCATCGTCGTGGCTCGCCTCGATGATCGCGCCGACCAGACGCGACACGCCGATCCCGTAGCTGCCCATTTCGGGAAAGAAGCTCTGGCCGTCGGCGCCGTTGATCGAGACCCCCATCGCCTCGGTATACTTTGTACCGAAATGAAAGATGTGCCCGACCTCGATGCCTCGGCCTTCGCGCTGCCGGTCCGGGGCGATGTCGCTCCAGGCAGCCTGGTCGTGCTTCTCGTCGGTCGCCGCATAGAACGAGGTGGTCCGCCTGAAGAATGTATCCAGCGATGCATGGTCGTCGGTATCGACCGGCTCGTGCAGCCAGTCCTGCTCGTCGAGGGCGCCATCGTAGAACACGCCGCTTTCCCCGGTCGGCGCCAGGATGATGAACTCGTGGCTGAGTTCGCCGCCGATCGGACCGGTATCGGCCACCATCGGGATCGCCTTCACGCCGAGCCGCTGGAACGTGCGCAGGTAGGCCAGCATCATGCGCTGGTAGCTCGCCACCGCACCGGCATGATCGACATCGAAGCTGTAGGCGTCCTTCATCAGGAATTCGCGGCCGCGCATCACGCCGAACCGCGGCCTGACCTCGTCCCGGAACTTCCACTGGATGTGATAGAGCGTCTGCGGCAGCTCGCGATACGATTTCACCGCCTGCCCGAACAGGTCGGTGATCATCTCCTCGTTGGTCGGCCCATAGAGCAGGTCGCGTTCGTGCCGGTCGCGAATACGCAGCATCTCCGGGCCATACGCATCGTAGCGGCCGCTGCGCTTCCAGAGTTCTGCCGGCTGCAGGGTCGGCATCAGCACTTCCTGTGCGCCCACGGAGTCCTGCTCCTCCCGCACGATCTGGCTGATGTTGCGCAACACCCGCAGGCCTGCCGGCAGCCAGGCATAGATGCCTGACGCGGTCTGGCGCACCAGCCCTGCCCTCAGCATCAGGCGGTGGGAGACGATCTGCGCATCCGCAGGAGTCTCCTTGAGGGTCGGCAGGAAGCTGCGGGACAGACGCATCGAGAGCTGGCTCTTCTAGGCTTGGGATACGAGACGCCCGGACCCTAGATGAAACGTCGCCAGCTGAAAACCGCAAGCATCTCGAATTGTGCGCCGCACAAAAGTATTGCAAGTTAAAATGCCGCACTGCACAAGTAAAAGATTGAAGTTGTTGCATTTCCAATGATGACAGGGCTGCAATCTACCCATAGATAGAGCCCACGAAGCTTGGTTCGGCATCGGAGCCAAGTTTAGGGAGAAAACACCAGTCACACGGCAGGAGAAGGTTCAGTTCTTGTCCTGCCGGAGATGACTTTACCGGTCCCTCGATGGATCCACGACGATCAATACAGTAACAGGCCCGAACGAAATTGCACCAAAGAGTGCAAGGCGTTCGGCTGTTCTGTTTTCCGACCGGCCTGAGCGACCGAGCGGAATTAAATCATTAAATCCGCATCAGGTGTACATCCACGAGCGGCCGCTTCTGCAGCTTGCGTCCAAGAGCACGCCGCAACGCCGTCTTGGCAGCGTCGCGGAACCCGTCCTCGTCCTGGCGGACGTTGGCGGGAATCTCAGCAAGGCTCGCCGCAAAGGCACCGGTGACCCGGATCGATTCGGCGTCATCGACCTCGAACAGCCCGGGCGCGCTCAACTTGGGCTTGCCCAGCACACGGCCCCCGCCATCGATGACGAGGCTGGCCAGCACCATCCCGTTGAACAGCATCTTGCGACGTGCCGCGAGAACGCCGCCATTCATCGGCAGGATACGGTTACCGTCCAACGCGAGACGTCCGACCGGGGCGCTATCGACGACCTCGACCCGGCCCGGTGCCAGATTGAGGATGTCGCCATCCTCCAGCAGGATCGGCGTCACCCCCTCCTCGCGTGCCAGTTCGGCATGGGCGGTCAGGTGGCGCCACTCGCCATGCACCGGAACCGCGAAGCGCGGCTTCACCAGCCCGTACAGCCGGCGGATCTCGTCGCGCGCCGCATGACCGGACACATGGACGCTGTGATCGCGATCGGTCAGCACCCGGACGCCGCGCTTGACCAGGTTATCCTGCACGGCCATGACCGCGCGCTCGTTGCCTGGGATCATGCGGCTCGAATAGACGACCGTGTCACCCTCGCCGAGCGAGATGTTCTGGTGCGTGTCGCTGGCGATGCGCGACAAGGCGCTGCGTGGCTCGCCCTGGCTGCCGGTCACGATCAGCAGCAGGTTGTCGTCGGGGATATCCTCCGCATCCTGTTCGGACAGGAACTCGGGCACATCGCGCAGATAGCCGCACTCGCGGGCCGCCACGTCGAGGTTGCGCAATGACCGCCCGACGATCACCACCGAACGCCCGGCTGCCTCCGCCGCAAGCGCGATGCTCTCGACCCGCGCCACGTTGCTGGCGAAACATGTGACCGCGATCCGTCCGCTGATACTGCGGATCAGCGTCGCCATGCTGCGCCGGACATCCGCCTCGGAACCGGATTCACCCTCGACCATCGCATTGGTGCTGTCGCACACCATTGCCAGCACGCCCTCGCGGCCGAGCTCGGCGAAGGCCTCCAGGTTGGTCGGGGGCCCGACCAGCGGATTGGGATCCAGTTTCCAGTCGCCGCTGTGCAGCACCGTGCCGTAGGGCGTCCGCAGCACAAGCGCCTGCGCCTCGGGAACGGAGTGGGTCATCTGCAGGAACTCGAGCTTGTAAGGCCCGAGCTCGAACTTTCCGTTCGTCGGGATCACATGCAGCGGCACCTGGCCAAGCAGCTGAGCTTCGCCGAGCTTGCGTCGCAGCACCGCCGCCGCGAACGGGGTCGCATAGACCGGGCAGCGAAGCTGCGGCCAGAGATGCGCCACCGCGCCGAGATGGTCCTCGTGCGCATGGGTAATGACCAGCCCGATCAGCGCGCTGCGGCGATCGGCGATGAAGCTGGGATCCGGCATCAGGATCTCCGCTTCAGGCGTCTCGCTGCCGCCGAACCCGATCCCGCAATCGACTGCGAGCCAGGTGCCGTCGCACCGGTAGAGGTTGAGGTTCATGCCGATCTCGCCCGTCCCACCCAGGGGCAGGAAGGCCAGATCGCCGTTCAATTCATTCATCAGTCGCCTTCAATCGCTTTTGACTTGTCGTTTGTGAGGAGGGGATGGGGATTACGCCCCGCGAGAATACGGAGACCCTCGAGCGTCAGCTCCGGATCGATCCGTTCGATGATGTCGGTGCCCTCGGCCAGCAACGGCGCCAGGCCACCTGTGGCGATCACCTTCATCGGTGCGCCGAATTCCGTCTTGATCCTGGCAACCAGGCCCTCAACCAGTCCTATATAGCCCCAGAATACCCCAGACCGCATTGCCGCCACCGTCCCGCGGCCGATGACCGATTGCGGCCGCCCGATCGCGATACGCGGCAGGCGTGCCGCCGCCTGGTGCAATGCCTCGATCGAGAGGTTGACGCCGGGGGCGATCGCCCCGCCATTATAACCGCCCTTGTCGTCGACCACGTCGAATGTCGTTGCCGTCCCGAAATCGATGATGATCAGCGGACCACCATAGAGACGATGCGCCGCCAGGCCGTTCAGCAGACGATCCACACCTACTTCGCTCGGCTGATCCATCAGGATCTCGATACCCCAGTCCAGCCGCAGCGCTGCGATCAGCGGCTCGGTGCCGAACCAGTCCCGGCTCAACCGCCGCAGGTTATAGAGCGCCGCCGGGACGACCGTGCCGATCACCGTCTGGGTGATCTGGGCCGGCGAAAGGCCCTGATGCGTTAGAAGGGTCAGCAGCCAGACCGCGTATTCATCCGAAGTCCGCTGGGTATCGGTCGAGATCCGCCAGATGCCACGCCATGACAGCCCGTCATGCACGGCAAACACTATATTGGTATTCCCGGCATCGACGACAAGCAGCATGGTCTCTCAATGCCCTCCGAGCAGCAGGATCTCGCCGGTATCGATCCGCTGCTCGCAGCCGGCGACATCCAGCAGCAACGCCCCATCGGTGCTGAGGCCTGCGAACGATCCCGCTCTCTGCTCCCCACGGTCCCGGACTGCAAGCGGGGTTCCGATCGGATGAGCCCGGTCCAGCCAATCGGACCGGATGGCGGCGAAGCCATGGGTCGAGCCACGTTCGATCCACTCGTCCAGTCCGACCAGCAGTCGCGCTGCGACCTCTCGTGCCGACGGCGGCGGCCCGAGTTCCGCCATGCAGGCGGCCACCCTGTCCGGCAGCTCAGGTGCGGATAGCAGATTGGCGCCAAAGCCTATGACGAGCCAGTCATGGCCGTCATTCGCGCCGCGTTCAATCAGGATTCCGCCCAGCTTGCAGCCATCCAGCATCAGGTCGTTCGGCCATTTCAACGACAGGCGACCATCCGGATCGTCATGGGACAATGCCTGATGCAGGGCGAGCCCCGCCAGCAGGGGCCATCGCGCCAGGAGACCGAAACCGCCCTCAGGCCGAAGCAGGACGGACATCGCCAGGTTACCCGCCGGCGGTTCGATCCACCCCCGTCCGCGGCTGCCACGCGCACGGGTCTGCTGCAGCGCCAGGATGGCAAGGCCCGCCTCTTCCCCCGCTTCCGCCCGCGCGATGCAGCTGTCCGACGTCGATGGAAGGCTGTCATGGACGACGAGGCGCCAATCGTGGCCGCCGTTCACGACAGGCTCGCGTTCACCTGAACAACACGCCGGCCGCCGCCTGTGCAGCTGTGGTCACCGGTCCCAGCACCAACAGGAACAGTGCGGTCACCAGACCCATGGCACCCGCAACGAACGAGAGCGACGGTGCCCGGCGATCGAACGCCAGGTCCGGCGCGTCGAGATACATCACCTTCACGACTCGCCAGTAGTAATAGAGGCCGACGACGCTGGTCAGGATGCCGATCACCGCCAAGGTCCACAGCCCGGACTGCACGGCGGCGGCGAAGACCATGAGCTTGCCGAAAAACCCGGAAAGTGGCGGCACGCCGGCCATGCTGAACATGAAGACTGCGAGCAGCAACGCCAGCATCGGATCGGTTCGCGACAGCCCTGCAAGGTCGCTGATCTTGTCCAGCGGACGCCCGCGCCGGCGCATTGCCATGATGCAGGCAAAGACGCCGGTCGTCATGAACAGGTATGTGGTGAGATACACCAATGTCCCGCGAGCACCCTCGGGTGTGCCGACCGCGACGCCGATCATCGCATAACCCATGTGGCCGATGGAGGAGTAGGCCATCAGGCGCTTGATGTTGGTCTGCGGGATCGCCGCCAGGGCACCGGTGATCATGGTGATGATCGCGACCAGTTCGACCAGAAGCTGCCACTGGTGAGCCAGGTGTCCGAACGGGCCGGCCATCACGCGAAGCAGCAGCGCGAATGCCGCAACCTTCGGAGCACCGGCCATGAACGCCGTCACCGATGTGGGAGCGCCCTGGTAGACGTCCGGGGTCCACATATGGAACGGCGCCGCGGACAGCTTGAACGCCAGCCCGACGAACACGAACACGATGCCGATAACCAGGCCGGCCGGGACGATGCCGGTGCCGGTCAGCGCCGTCTTCAGCCCGACATACTCCATGGTGCCGGCAAAGCCGTAGACCAGCGAGATACCGTAGAGCAGCAACCCGGACGCCAGCGACCCGAGCACGAAATACTTGAGCCCCGCTTCCGCCGAGGTGAGCTCGTCGCGCGCGAAGGCGCACAGGATATAGATCGCCAGAGACTGCAGCTCGAGGCCGACATACAAGGTCATCAGGTTCTCTGACGACGCCATCATCATGGTGCCGACCGTCGCGAACAGCAGCAGCACCGGAAACTCGAACCGATCCACCTTCTGGCGCACGTTGTAGTCCAGCGACAGGACCGCGCTGAACGCACCACCCGCGAGGCTGAGGATCTTCATGAACCGGGCAAACCCGTCATTCACGAACGTCCCGCGATAACCCGCCCCTTGCGGTGCCTGGAGCACCAGCACTGCGGTCACTACGAAGGCAGCCAGCGCAAGCACGGTGCAGGAGAAGCTCGGCTCCATCTTTTTCTGCAGCACGCCATACACCAGGATGGCGAGGCCGCAGACGGAGAGAAAGATCTCCGGAAGAGCCAGGGTCCAGTTCATCATGGTTTTACCGATCACCGGAAGATCAGGAAGACGGAGATCAGCGTCACCAGGCCGATCAGCATGGTGAAGGCATAGACCGCGATGGAGCCGGTCTGCAGGCGGACAAGCTGGGTAGAACCACCCGCCGTCAGCCGGGCCAGACCATTCGAGGCGCCGTCGATGACGGTCTCGTCGCCGACATGCCACAGGCCGCGGGCAAGGGCCCGATAGGGCCGGACGAAGATCGCGCCATACAGCTCGTCGAAATACCACTTGTTCAGCAGGAACAGGTACAGCGGACGGAACCGCACCGCGAGCTGAGCCGGGATCTCAGGCCGAGCCATGTAGCAGAACCACGCGGTCGCCGCACCCGCCAGCGCCGCGAGGGTCGGTATCAGCGTGACCAGGAACGGCAGCTGCTCGAGCTGCGCCAGCACGTGGTTGTCCTGGCCGGTGAAGATCGCCCCGTTCCAAAACGCACCCTGACCTGCGCCGACATAAGCCGGGTAAAGCAGCCAGCCTGCGAACACTGCACCGAGCGACAGGAAGACCAACGGTCCGGTAATGACCGGTGGGCTCTCATGCGCATAATCCGCAAGATGCTGGTCGCGCGGTGTTCCATGGAACACCAGGAACAGCAGCCGGCCGCTATAGAGCGCCGTAATGAAGGCAGTCACGACGCCGAGCACCCAGCCGTAAATCCCGACGCCGCCAGCTGTCCAGGCCGCATCGATGATCGCATCCTTGGACCACCAGCCGGAAAAGGGCGGGATACCGGCAAGCGCCAACGACCCTGCCCACATCGCGACATAGGTAATCGGCAGCTTGCGCCAGAGACCGCCCATCTTGAACATGTTTTGCTCGCCGGACAGCGCATGGATCACCGATCCGGCGCTCAGGAACAGCAGCGCCTTGAAGAAGGCATGCGTCGTCAGGTGGAACATCGATGCCTGGTACGCTCCGACCCCGGCCGCGATGAACATGTAGCCCAGCTGGGAACAGGTCGAGTAAGCGATCGTCCGCTTGATGTCGGGCTGCACGAGCCCGACGGTCGCCGCAAAGAAGCAGGTGCTGGCACCGATCAGCACCACGATGAACTTGGTGACGGGCGCGAATTCCAGCAGCGGCGACATGCGGGCCAGCAGGAACACTCCCGCCGTCACCATGGTCGCGGCATGGATTAGCGCAGAAACCGGTGTCGGCCCTTCCATCGCGTCGGGAAGCCAGGTGTGCAGGAAAAGCTGCGCCGACTTGCCCATGGCGCCGATGAACAGCATCACGCCGATCACCTCGTAGGCCCGCAGGTCGCTGCCGAACAGGTGATAGACCGCGCCCGCATGCGCCGGGACCAGCGCAAAGATGTTGTCGTAGGCAACGGTGCCGAATTGCAGGAACAGGAGCGCGATCCCGACCATGAAGAACAGGTCCGCGACGCGGTTGACAACGAACGCCTTGATTGCCGCAGCATTGGCGCTCGGCCTGTCATACCAGTAGCCGATCAGCAGGTAGCTCATCAGCCCCACCCCTTCCCAGCCGAAGAACAGCTGGATCAGGTTGTCGGAACTGACCAGCATCAGCATGGCGAAGGTGAACAACGACAGGTAAGCGAAAAACCGCGAAACCGGCGTGGTCTCGTGGTTCATGTAGCCGATGCTGTAGATGTGGATCACCGTCGACACCACGGTGACCATCGCCACCATCGATGCGGACAATGCGTCGAACCTGAGCTGCCAGCTTGCATGGAATCCGCCTGCCTGGATCCAGGTCGAGATCGGTACTGCGATCGTCTGCGAGCCGGTTACGACGCCGAGCCAGAGTGCACCGATCGCGGTGACCGAAGCGACCAGCATCAGGAGTATACTGGCGACGATCGCGGACCGTCTGCCAATCAGCCAGCCGAACAGGCCGGGGATGATGGCGCCGACCAGCGGCGCGAACACCGCGACCGCGAACAGGGGGGCAACCGATAGCATCTCAGCCCTTCATCAGTGTCACGTCCTCGACCTGGATCGAGCCACGATTGCGGAAATACACGGTGACGATCGCAAGCCCGATCGCGGCCTCAGCAGCCGCAACCGTGAGCGAGAACAGGGTAAAGACCTGCCCGGACAGATCGCCGAGCGCCGCCGAGAAGGCCACCAGGTTGAGATTGGCGGCGAGCAGGATCAGCTCGATCGACATCATGATGATTATGATGTTCTTGCGGTTCAGGAAGATCCCGAACACGCCTAGAACCAGCAGAATCGCACCCACCGTTAGGAAGGGTCCCAGCCCGACCGCTTGCAGCCCAGACGACATGGCTCAGGCTCCGTGATGGTGGTCGGCTTGGTGGTCTTCCGGCGCTGTGCCCCTGCCATGTGCGGCAACAGCCCCGTAGCCGTCGTGCGGCCGAAGGAAGCCGCCGCTATCGCGTACCCCGTCACCGATCGACAACGACATCATCTCGAGCGTGTCCGCTGGCGTCCGGAGATGCTGCAGCGTCACATCCTGGCGCCGGGCCGACGGCCGTTCACGCAGCGTCAGCACGATCGCCCCGATCATCGCCACCAGCAACACCAGCCCGCACGCCTGGAACAGGAACACGTAGTCCGTATAGATCAACCGGCCGAGTGCCTCGGTGTTGCTGATGGCCGGGCCCGGCCCGGACGCGACCGGATGCATCGCCGGGATGACCTTCCAGCCACCGATGGTGAACACCAGCTCCGCGAACAAGGCGACGCCGACTGCGGCACCGACCGGCGTATAGCGCTGCAGCCCCTCGCGAAGTTGGTTGAAGTTCACGTCCAGCATCATGACGACGAACAGGAACAGCACCGCGACCGCGCCGACATAAACGATGACCAGGATCATCGCCAGGAACTCTGCACCTGCGATCAGGAACAGCCCGGCCGCATTGAAGAACGCGAGGATCAGGAACAGCACTGCATGAACCGGATTGCGGGCACTGACCACCATGACCCCGGATACGACCAGGATCGCGGCGAACAGGTAGAAGGCGATCTGGGTGATCATCGATAGGGTGCATCCTGCTCGAGACGGCGAGCGAGCACCGTCTCCCAGCGATCGCCGTTCGAGAGCAGCTTGTCCTTGTTGTACATCAGCTCCTCGCGCGTCTCGGTCGCGAACTCGTAGTTCGGTCCCTCGACGATTGCATCCACCGGACACGCCTCCTCGCAGAGGCCGCAATAGATGCACTTGGTCATGTCGATATCGTAGCGCGTGGTGCGACGCGACCCGTCCTCTCGCGGCTCGGCCTCGATGGTGATCGCCTCGGCCGGGCAGACCGCTTCGCACAGCTTGCAGGCTATGCAGCGTTCCTCGCCGTTCGGATACCGGCGAAGCGCGTGCTCGCCCCGGAACCGCGGGCTCAGATGACCTTTCTCATAAGGATAGTTGATGGTCGCTTTCGGTTTGAACATCGCACGCAGTGTGACGCCCATGCCGCCGAGCAGCTCCAGCATCAGGAACGAGCGCGCAGTCCGATCGAGCATGGCCATCAGCCGACACCATTATGCGGCATGCCGGGCAGCAGCCCGGTTGCCATGAGGAAACCCGCGGTCAGGATCATCCAGACCAGCGAGAACGGGAGGAACACTTTCCAGCCCAGACGCATCAACTGGTCGTAGCGATACCGCGGAAAGGTCGCACGCACCCAAACGAACATGAACAGCACGAAGCAGATCTTGAGGATCAGCCAGATCGGACCGGGCACCCAGTTGAGCGGTGCGATGTCGATCGGCGGCAGCCAGCCGCCCAGGAACAGGATGCTGGTCATCGCCGACATCAGGATCATGTTCATGTATTCGCCGAGGAAGAACAGCCCGAATGCCAGCGAGCTATATTCCACGAAGAACCCGGCCACGAGTTCGCTCTCGCCTTCCGGCAGATCGAACGGCGCCCGGTTGGTCTCGGCCAGGGAAGAGATGAAGAAGATCACGAACATCGGCAGCATCGGCAGTGCGAACCAGACATGGCGCTGCGCCAGCACGATGTCGTTCAGGTTGAGGCTGCCCACGATCAGCACGATCGAGACGATCACCAGCCCGAGCGACACCTCGTAGGATACCATTTGTGCCGCCGAACGCAGGCCGCCCATGAAGGCGTATTTCGAGTTGCTGGCCCAGCCGGCGATCAGGATCCCGTACACCCCAAGCGAGGACACTCCGAGCAGATACAGGACACCGACATTGATGTTGGCGATCGCCCAGCCATTGTTGGTCGGGATCACCGCCCAAGCCATCATCGCCAGCACGAACGTCAGGAACGGTGCCAACAGATACAGCACCCGGTTGGCGCCGGACGGAATCACCGTTTCCTTAGTCAGCATCTTGATCGCGTCGGCAAAGGTCTGGAACAGCCCGAACGGCCCGACCGTGTTCGGACCTTTCCTGAGCTGCATCGCGCCGAGGACCTTGCGCTCGCCATAGACGAGATACGCCACCGCCATCAACAGCGGCACCAGGATCGCCAGGCACTCCAGCACGGTCAGAACGACCAGGCCGAAGATCGTATGGAACAGGAACTCGTTCACCGCCCTACTCCGCCGCCTGCACGACCGGATGGACATACACCCGGGAGCATTCCGCCATCGTCGGACTGGCGCGGCTTATGGCATTGGTCTGGTAGTAGTCGTGGATCACGCTGCCGAATGGCGCCGATCCGATCGCCGTCGCGTCGCCGGCCGGGCCGGCAAGTTGCACCGCGCCGAAGCGCGGCAGGCCCTGGCGCGCGAACACCGGATTCACCTCGGCCAGGCGCCGGCGCACGCCCTCGATATCGTCATACGGAAGCTTGTGCCCGACCACTTCGGAGAATGCCCGCAGGATACGCCAGTCCTCACGCGCTTCGCCAGGCGGGAAGATCGCCTGGAACGCGCGCTGGACGCGACCCTCGGTATTCACGTAAGTCCCTGATTTTTCGGCATAGGTAGCACCGGGCAGGATCACGTCCGCCCGGGCCGCGCCAGCATCGCCATGATGGCCCTGATAGATCACGAACGTGTCCGGCCCAATCCGGGCCGGCCCGATCTCATCTGCCCCGAGCAACCACAGAACCTCGACACCGCCGCTCATCATCCCGGCAACCGACCGGCTGCCCGACTTGGGCACGAAGCCCAGATCGAGCGCCGCCACGCGGGCCGCCGCATGATGCAGCACATTGAAACCGTGCCAGTCCGCCTTGAGCGCACCGACCTGCTCCGCCAGCGTCCAGACCGCCGCCAGCACCGCTCCGGCATCGTCGCGGGTCAGCGCCGCCTGCCCGACCACGATCATCGGACGTTTGGCGTTTTTCAGCACCTCCGCGAACTCGATCGCCCCGTCGAGCAGACCGGCGAGCACCGATGGCCGGTCGCCCAGCATGGTCGCGTCGTAGGTGAGGTCAGGTCCTGCCGCGCCGATCACCCCGATCGGGAAGTTTCCGGCCAGCCAGCGCTTGCGGATGCGGGCATTGATGACGGGGGCCTCGAGACGCGGATTGGTGCCGATCAGCAGAAGCGCATCGGCCTCCTCGATCCCGACGATCCCGGTATTGAACGTGTAGAACTCGCGCCTGGAGACGTCGTATTGCGCGCCATCCTGGCGGCAATCGAGGTTATTGGACCCAAGTGCCGTCATCAGGTCCTTGAGCGCCACCATGCTTTCGGCGTCGCAAAGGTCGCCGGCGATCGCCCCGATCCGCTCGCCCTTGACGCCTTCGAGCCGCCGCGCGATCGACACGAACGCATCCTGCCAGCTTGCCGGATGCAACTTGCCATGCACCCGCACCCACGGCCGGTCCAGCCGGCGCCGCTTGAACCCGTCGAACGAGAATCGGCCCTTGTCGGCCATCCATTCCTCGTTCACCTCGTCGTTTGTCCGCGGCAGGATACGCAGGACTTCCGGTCCACGGGCATGGATCCGGATATTGACCCCCGTCGCATCCATCACGTCGATGCTGTCGGTCTTTTTGAGCTCCCACGGCCGCGCCACGAATGCGTACGGCTTCGACGTCAGCGCGCCGACCGGGCAGATGTCGATCAGGTTGCCGGACAGTTCCGACGTCAGCGCCTTCTCGACGTACGTGGTGATTTCCATGTTCTCGCCGCGCGACGTGGCACCAAGTTCCGGCACCCCCGCCACTTCGGAGGCGAACCGGATGCACCGCGTGCACTGGATGCACCGCGTCATCACGGTCTTGACCAACGGACCGAGATACTTGTCCTGCACCGCACGCTTGTTCTCGGCGTAGCGCGAATGATCGGCACCGTACGAATAGGCCTGGTCCTGCAGGTCGCACTCGCCGCCCTGGTCGCAGATCGGGCAATCCAGAGGATGGTTGATCAGCAGGAATTCCATGACCGCACGGCGCGCACGGCGCACGACCTCGGTATCGGTCTTGACCACCATGCCGTCGGCGACCGGGTAGCCGCACGATGCAACCGGCTTCGGCGCCTTCTCGATCTCGACCAGGCACATGCGGCAGTTGCCGGCGATCGACAGCCGCTCGTGATAGCAGAAGCGGGGGATTTCCTTGCCCGCAGCTTCGCAGGCCTGCAGCACGGACGAACCGTTCGCTACCTCGACCTGGATCCCGTCCACTGTGACCCGCGCCATGGTTGCTACTCCGCCGCCATGGGAACAGGCAGGTTATCGGGCGTCGGCGCGAGGGTAGCCGCGCCATGTGCCATCTTGTACCACCTGATGCGCTCTTCCATCACGGGACGGAAGTGCCTGATCAGCCCCTGGATCGGCCAGGCGGCCGCATCGCCGAGCGCACAGATCGTGTGACCCTCGACCTGCCTGGTCACCTGCTCGAGCATGTCGATTTCCTCGGGCTCGGCACGACCTTCAACCATCCGGTACATCACGCGCATCATCCAGCCGGTGCCTTCCCGGCACGGCGTGCACTGGCCGCAGCTCTCATGCTTGAAGAAGCGCGCGAACCGGGCGATCGCCCTGACGATGTCGGTGGACTGGTCCATCACGATCATGCCGGCGGTGCCGAGGCCCGATCGTTCTGCACGGAGACTGTCGAAATCCATCAGCACCGTGGCGCAGGTGGACGCAGGCAGTACCGGCACCGAACAACCGCCGGGAATGACCGCCAGCAGGTTGTCCCAGCCACCACGCACACCGCCCGCATGCCGCTCGATGATCTCGCGCATCGGCATGCCGAGTTCTTCCTCGACCACGCATGGACGATTCACATGGCCGGACACCGACATCAGCTTGGTGCCGGCATTGTTGGGACGGCCCAGCGACGAGAACCAGCTACCGCCGCGGCGCAGGATGGTCGACGCGACAGCAATGCTCTCGACGTTGTTGACCGTCGTCGGGCAGCCGTACAAGCCCATCGCCGCCGGAAACGGCGGCTTCATGCGCGGCAGGCCCTTCTTGCCCTCGAGGCTCTCCAGCAGCGCGGTTTCCTCGCCGCAGATGTAGGCGCCTGCACCACGGTGAATAAAGAAGTCGAAGTCCCAGCCGGAGCCGCTTGCATTCTTGCCGATCAGGCCGGCGTCGTATGCTTCGTCGATCGCGATCTGCAGATGGCTCGTCTCGTTGAAATACTCGCCGCGCACATAGATGTAGGCGGTGTGTGCTCCCATCGCGAACGAGGCGATCAGTGCGCTCTCGATCAGCTTGTGCGGTTCGTGACGCAGGATCTCGCGATCCTTGCAGGTCCCAGGCTCGCTTTCGTCGCCGTTGATCACGAGATACGACGGGCGTCCGTCCGACACCTTCGGCATGAACGACCATTTCAGACCGGTCGGGAACCCGGCGCCGCCACGGCCGCGCAGGTTCGACGCCTTCATCTCCGCAATGATCCCGTCACGGCCGCGCGCCAGGATAGCCGTCGTACCGTCCCAATCGCCGCGCACACGAGCGCCTGCGAGGTGCCAGTCGTTCTGGCCGTAGATGTTGGTAAAGATCCGGTCCTTGTCGCTCAGCATGATGTCCGCTCTTTAAACCGTTTCCGGCATGTTGCCTGGCTGGCCATCGGCAGACCGGTCACCCAGATCATCCAGCAATGTCGTACGGCCGCCAAAGGCCGCCGAATTGAAGCGATCGATGGTCGGACCGCGTTCCGGTTTCTCGCCGCGTTTTAGCGCGTCGATCAGATCGCGTGTGCGGTCGCCATCCAGATCTTCGTAGTAATCGTCGTTGACCTGCATCATCGGTGCGTTCGCGCACGCCCCCATGCATTCGACTTCCGTCATGGTGAACAAGCCGTCCGCGCTGGTTTCCCCGAATCCGCTCACGCCGCCGGCCGTCTTGCAGGCCGCGACCACGTCGTCCGATCCGCGCAGCCAGCACGGGGTATTGGTGCAGACCTGGAGGTGGTAGCGCCCGATCGGCTTGGTGTTGAACATCAGGTAGAAGGTCGCAACCTCATAGACCCGGATCGGCGGCATCGACAGCCGGCGCGCAACCGCGTCCATGGCAACCCGTGGCACCCAGGCGCTACCGGTCTCCCGGCCCATCTGGTTCTGGACGATATACAGCAGGGGAATCACCCCGCTTGCCTGGCGTCCCTCGGGATACCGGGCAAGGATGACGTCAATTTCCGAATTGCTGTGTTCATCGAACGCGAAGTGCGTCGGCTGATGGCCCTCAGCCTTGCGCGGCGCGTGCCCCGGTTGACCGTGGCCGATATTCTCGGCTGAAAAATGACCAGACATCTGATTACCTGTCGATCTCGCCGAACACGAGATCGAGCGACCCGATGATCGCGACCGTGTCGGCCAGCATATGCCGTCTGGAAAGCTCGTCGAGCGCCTGCAGATGCGCGAAGCCCGTCGACCTGATCTTGCACCGATACGGCTGGTTGCTGCCGTCCGCCACGAGATACACGCCGAATTCGCCCTTGGGGCTCTCGACCGCGGTGTACGTCGCACCCGGCGGCACGTGATACCCCTCGGTGAACAGCTTAAAATGATGGATCAGGGCTTCCATCGAGCGCTTCATGTCCTTGCGCGACGGCGGAGAGATCTTGGTGTCCTGCACCTTCACCGGGCCCGGCCTCATCTGCGCCAGGCACTGCTCGACGATCCGCACGCTCTCGCGCATCTCGGCAACCCGGATCAGGTACCGGTCATAGCAGTCGCCGTTTCGCGTGACGGGCACGTTGAACTCGACCTTGTCATACATGTCGTAGGGCTGCGAACGACGCAGGTCCCACGGAACACCGGACGCTCTCAGGCACGGACCGCTGAAGCCCCAGTCGAGCGCCTGTTCCGAGGTGAACACGCCGATGCCGACCGTCCGCTGCTTCCAGATCCGGTTGTTCGTCAGCATGGATTCAAGCGTGTCGATGAACTTAGGAAAATCCGTCGCCCATGCGGCAATGCGATCCGTCAGTCCGAGCGGAAGATCGCGCGCGACTCCACCCGGGCGGAAATAGTTGGCATGGAACCGTGCGCCGGACGCAGCCTCGTAGAACTCGAGCAGCTTCTCGCGTTCCTCATAGCCCCAGAGTGCCGGTGTCAGCGCGCCCGCATCGAGTGCGAACGACGTGACGCTCAGCAAATGGTTAAGCACGCGCGTGATCTCGGCGAACATCGTCCGGATCCACTTGGCCCGGTCCGGCGGCTCGATGCCGAGCAGCTTCTCCGTCGCAAGCGCGAACGCCTGCTCCTCGCACATCGGCGACACGTAATCGAGCCGGTCGAAATACGGCAGCGCCTTCATGTACGTCTTGTATTCGATGAGCTTCTCAGTCCCGCGATGCAGCAGGCCGATATGCGGCACCGCCCGCGTCACGACCTCGCCGTCCATCTCCAGCACCAGCCGCAGCACGCCATGCGCAGACGGATGCTGAGGACCGAAATTCAACGAATGGCTGTCGATCTCGACCGTCTTGACGCTGCGCCCGTCGCCAGCCTGGTCGGGCTGCATCGTGTCGGGGATGTCTTCACGCAGGATGATGTCGCTCATCGTCTAGAGCTCCCGATCGGGCATGCAAGCCCATTCATGAACGCGCCTGCCCCGGCGGACCCGCTACGATTCCCTGGCGTCCCTCGTGGGCTTTTTCGTCCCCGGGCAGCGTCATCATGCCTTCCCAGGGGGACACGAAATCGAAGTTTCGGAAATCCTGTGTCAGCTTGACCGGCTCATAGATCACCGCCCGGCGATCCACGTCGTAGCGAACCTCGACGTATCCGGTCAGCGGGAAGTCCTTGCGCAACGGATGCCCTTCGAACCCATAGTCGGTGAGGATCCGGCGCAGGTCCGGCTGTCCGGAGAACAGGACGCCGAACAGATCGTAGCATTCGCGCTCCCACCAGGTGGCAGCCGACCAGATCGTGTGCACCGACGGCACGGGGATCGTCTCATTGGTGGTGACGATCACCCGGCAACGCTGGTTCAGCGTGACCGAGAGAAGGTTGTAGACCACGTCGAACCGCTCTTCGCGCTCGGGAAAGTCCACTCCGCACAGATCCATCATCTGCTGGAAAGCGAACCGCTTGTCGTCCCGCAGCGCCGTCATGAGGCCGACCAGCGAGTCGCGTTCGACACGGACGACCAACTCGCCTTTCTCGACCCCTGCCGACTGGATGCCCGTGAAACCGGTCGCCAGCGTGACAGCGAGCGATCCCAGCCGCCCAGCAAGCTCAACCACGCAGAATGGTCCCCGTCCGTCTGATCTTCTTCTGCAACTGCAGGATCCCGTAGACCAGGGCTTCCGCGGTCGGCGGACATCCCGGCACGTAGACATCCACCGGCACGATCCGGTCGCAGCCACGGACCACCGAATAGGAGTAATGGTAGTAGCCGCCGCCGTTGGCGCAGCTTCCCATGCTGATCACCCAACGCGGCTCGGCCATCTGGTCGTAGATCCGACGCATGGCCGGCGCCATCTTGTTGGTCAGCGTGCCGGACACGATCATCACGTCGGCCTGCCGCGGGCTTCCACGCGGAATGATGCCGAAACGATCGAGATCGTATCGCGGCATGAACGCGTGGATCATCTCGACCGCGCAACAGGCTAGGCCGAACGACAACGGCCACAAGCTACCGGTCCGTGCCCAGTTCACCAGCTTGTCGACATTCGCGACGACAAAGCCCTTCTCGGTGATTTCGCCGGTGATGCCCTTGATCACGGCGTCTTGCGCCGGCCCCGGCGTCAGGGCCTCGCGATTCCAGGCTACATGCTGATGTTCGGCCGACATGCCCGGCGTATGGACGATGCCGTCCGGGTTCGAGATCGTCTGGTTATCACTCATGACCGGATCATTCCCACTCCAGCGCGCCTTTGCACCACTCGTAGACGAAACCCACTGTCAGCACGCCGAGGAAGCCGAGCATGGAGAGGAAGCCGAACAGCCCGATATGCCCCAGGCTGACCGCCCACGGAAACAGGAATGCGATCTCCAGATCAAAGATGATGAACAGGATCGCTACCAGGTAGAAGCGGACGTCGAAGCGGCGGCGGGCATCGTCAAACGCGTCGAAGCCGCATTCGTAGGCCGCAACCTTTTCCGGGTATGGGTTCTGCCGCCCGGCGAGCAACGAACCACCCAGCATCGCGGCCGAAATGGCAGCTGCGATTATGACGAACACCATGATCGGAAAGTAGTCGGACAAGAGGGTCTGCATGACACCGATTCTCATGAAGCGGACGCTGAGCCGTCCGAACCGGGATCGGCTGAACCAGCTTACCGATGCTTCGCTGTCAGGAAGTTAATCCAACCAGCGCGTATCGCAAGGTGCAGTGCAGCATTTGTTCCCTGCCGAACAGCAGTGTCTCAACACAACGCCTGAATTCGGATCAGGTAAAGCAGAGCGCCATTAAAATTTGGAGGAGGCTGAAAGCCCGCCTTGCGCCCAGTTGTGAATGCGGCACTGGCCATCGATCCGATGGCCAGTGGCGCGAGTGACGGGGCTCGAACCCGCGACCTCCGGCTTGACAGGCCGGCGCTCTAACCAACTGAGCTACACCCGCATCTGGCGTGAGCGGCGGTTTAAAGGCCGGGTCCGGGCGCGTCAAGGCGCGAAGGCAGGCTTTTTCAGCGTGATGTGGCCCCGGTTCTTCCACAGGGGAGCGAACCGGAGACGAGTGGGGAATGGGCGGTGACGGTTTCGAACCGCCGACCCTCTCGGTGTAAACGAGACGCTCTACCGCTGAGCTAACCGCCCCTGGTCCGCCTCCAAATCAGGGAAGCGTCATCACGCAGTTCAGGACACTGCGTCCTTCAGGGTCTTGCCCGCCTTGAAACGGACCGATGTCGAGGCGGGGATATCGATCTCCTCCCCTGTGCGCGGATTGCGGCCTTTTGCCGCCTTCCGTGCCGCAGTCACGAACGTGCCGAACCCGACGAGCCGAACTTCCTGCTTGTTCCGCAGCGCCTTCTCGATCGCCGCGAACACGGCATCCACGACTGCGCCTGCCTTGGCCTTCGGCAGGTCGGCCTCGTCTGCGACCGCAGAAATCAACTCCTGCTTGTTGAGGGGCTTCTCCATGGGCGGCCTTCCCTGATCGGTCGTGGTGCCACGTTGCGTGGCCCATATTTTGAGCCCGCTTGCCGTGACGCCACGATACGAGGACGCCGGCATCGCCAGACAGACCGGAGATTAACGACCTCCGTTCTCCGCCGTCAACGAACGCACGGTGAGAAACGGGCACATACCCACCCGCTCCTCACCAGCCGATCAATGCGGCAACGACGGACTCACGCCGGCAGCAACCGGGGCCGCCACCGGCTCAGCCGGCTCTTCCCACTCGATGGCTTCCGGATTCCGCACCAGGGCCTGCCTGATGACCTCGTCCACGTGGGCAACCGGGATCAGCTTGATGAACTTCTTCACCGACTCCGGGATTTCCGCGATGTCCTTCTCGTTGTCCTTCGGGAAGAACACCGTCGTGATCCCGGCCCGCATCGCCGCCAGCAGCTTCTCCTTGAGGCCCCCGATCGGCAGCACGCGCCCGCGCAGCGTGATCTCGCCGGTCATCGCGATATCCCGACGAATCGGGATCCCGGTCATGACGCTCACGATCGACGTCGCCATGGCGATGCCGGCCGAGGGCCCATCCTTCGGTGTCGCCCCCTCCGGGACATGCACGTGGATGTCGCGTTTCTCGAACAAGGTCGGCTTGATCCCGAAATTGATCGAGCGGCTCCGTACATAGGACAATGCAGCCGACACGCTCTCCTGCATGACGTCACCGAGCTTGCCGGTCGTCTTCACCAGGCCCTTGCCGGGCAGCATGACGCTCTCGATGGTCAGTATCTCGCCGCCTACCTCGGTCCAGGCCAGGCCGGTCACCACGCCGACCATGTCCTCGGATTCGGCCTCGCCATACCGGTAGCGCTTCACGCCGGCGTATTTCTCGAGGTTCTTCTTGGTGATCGTCACCTTCTTGGCCTTGCCGGTGACGATCTCCTTCACCGCCTTCCGGGCCAGGTTGGCGATCTCGCGCTCGAGGTTCCGCACACCGGCCTCACGCGTATAGGTCCTCACCAACTCGCGCAGCGCGTCGTCCGATAGCGACCATTCGTCAGGCTTGAGGCTATGAGCCTCCGTCTGCTTGGCCAGGAGGTGGCGCTTGGCGATCTCGACCTTCTCGTCCTCTGTGTAACCAGGGATGCGGATGATCTCCATCCGGTCCAGCAGCGGCTGCGGCATGTTCAGGCTGTTCGCCGTGGTCACGAACATCACGTCGGACAGGTCGTAATCGACCTCGAGGTAATGATCGGCGAACGTGCTGTTCTGCTCCGGATCCAGCACCTCGAGCAGTGCCGATGACGGATCGCCGCGCCAATCGGCGCCCAGCTTGTCGATTTCGTCGAGCAGGAACAGCGGGTTCGAACTCTTCGCCTTTTTCATGCCCTGGATCACCTTGCCGGGCATCGAGCCGATATAGGTGCGCCGGTGGCCACGGATCTCGGCCTCGTCCCTGACGCCGCCAAGCGACATCCGCACAAAGTTCCGGCCGGTCGCCTTGGCGATCGACTTGCCCAGCGACGTCTTGCCGACGCCGGGTGGTCCGACCAGGCAGAGGATCGGCCCCTTCAGCTTGTTCGCGCGGCTCTGCACGGCCAGGTACTCGAGGATCCGCTCCTTGACCTTCTCGAGCCCGTAATGGTCGGCATCGAGGACCTTCTCGGCCTCGAGCAGGTCGTTGCGGACCTTGGAGCGCTTCTTCCAGGGGATCGACACCATCCAGTCGAGGTAGTTCCGCACCACCGTTGATTCTGCCGACATCGGGCTCATGGCGCGCAGCTTCTTGAGCTCGCCGGTCGCCTTGTCGAGCGCCTCCTTGGTGAACTTGGTCTTCTTGATCTTGTCCTCGAGTTCGGACGTCTCGTCCTTGCCGTCCTCGCCGTCCCCAAGCTCCTTCTGGATCGCCTTCAGCTGCTCGTTCAGATAGTACTCGCGCTGGGTCTTCTCCATCTGCCGCTTGACGCGGTTCCGGATGCGCTTCTCCACCTGGAGCACGCCGATCTCGGCCTCCATGTGCGCGAACACCCGCTCCAGGCGCTCACCGACCGGCAGCGTCTCGAGCAGTTCCTGCTTTTCCGAGATCTTGAGATTGAGGTGGCTGGCGATCGTATCGGCCAGCTTGCTCGGCTCCTCGATCTGGTTCAGCGAGACCAGCACCTCGGGCGCGATCTTCTTGTTCAGCTTGATGTACTGCTCGAACTGGCTGACCACGGTGCGCCCGAGCGCCTCGACCTCGCTGCCCTCGGCAGGCGCCTCCTCGGGCATCTCCTCGACAACCGCCTCGAAATGGCTCTCGGTCTCGCAGAACTCGCGAATCCGCGCGCGCCGGCCGCCTTCGACCAGCACCTTCACAGTGCCATCGGGCAGCTTCAGCAACTGCAGGATCGTTGAGACGGTGCCGCATCGATAGATGTCGTCGGCGGTCGGGTCGTCCTGAGCCGCGTTCTTCTGCGCGACCAGGAGGATCTGCTTGTCCTCCTTGGTCACCGCCTCCAGGGCCCGCACGGACTTCTCGCGGCCGACGAAGAGCGGAACGATCATGTGCGGGAACACGACGATGTCGCGGAGCGGCAGTACCGCCAAAGTGGTTTCGCCAAGCGCCCTGGACGAACCGGAACCGTCCGCTTGGACCTCGGCGGAAGCCGCCTGCTCGGTCTCCACCGCCGCCGGTGCGGGATCGACCGCCGGCAATGTCTCGTCCGCGCCCTCGGTGTCGGTATCTTCTGTATCGAAGCCTTCCGGCTTGCCGTCGGTGTCTTTCACCATCTTGACCTCCTGAAGGACAGTCCGTGGCATGACGCCCGAAACGGCGCGTCAGGCCACTGAAGAACCATGATGTTGCATCATGGCATTTCCATGAAGCATGTCGTCATGGCCACCCGACCCGACAAGAGGTGGCCATGATCGTGACAGCCGGCCTGCAGATCAGGCCGACTGCTCGGCTGGACGCTCCTGTCCATAGACGAACACCGGGTTCGCCTTGCTCTCGGCAACGTCCCGGTTGATCACCACCTCGTCGACGTTCTCCAGTCCAGGCAGGTCGAACATGGTGGTGAGCAGGATCGCCTCCATGATCGAACGGAGCCCTCGCGCGCCGGTTTTTCGGGCGATCGCCCGGATTGCGATGTGCTTGAGCGCGTCCTCGGTGAAGCTGAGTTTCACTCCCTCCATCTGGAACAGGCGGGCATACTGCTTGACCAGGGCGTTCTTCGGCTTGGTCAGGATCTCGATCAGCGCCTGCTCGTCCAGGTCCTCGAGTGTCGCCACCACCGGCAGACGGCCGATGAACTCAGGGATCAGCCCGAACTTCAGCAGATCCTCGGGCTCGACCTCGCGCAGGATCTGTCCTGTACGGCGCTCCTCGGGAGCCTGCACGTGCGCGCCGAAACCGACCCCGGCACCTCGGCCGCGTGCCCCGATGATCTTTTCCAGGCCGGCGAATGCGCCGCCGCAGATGAACAGCATGTTGGTCGTATCGACCTGCAGGAACTCCTGCTGCGGATGCTTGCGCCCGCCCTGCGGCGGTACGGACGCCACGGTGCCTTCCATGATCTTCAGCAAGGCCTGCTGCACGCCCTCGCCACTCACGTCGCGGGTGATCGACGGATTGTCAGACTTGCGGCTGATCTTGTCGATCTCGTCGATATAGACGATGCCACGCTGGGCCCGCTCGACGTTGTAGTCAGCCGACTGCAGCAGCTTCAGGATGATGTTCTCGACATCCTCGCCGACATAGCCGGCCTCGGTGAGCGTCGTCGCATCCGCCATGGTGAATGGCACGTCGAGGATGCGGGCAAGGGTCTGCGCGAGCAGGGTCTTGCCCGAGCCGGTCGGACCGACCAGCAGGATGTTCGACTTGGCGATCTCGACGTCGTTGTTTTTGGCGCCATGAGCCAAGCGCTTGTAATGGTTATGAACCGCGACCGAGAGCACCTTCTTGGCGTGGAACTGGCCGATCACGTAGTCGTCCAGGACCTTGCAGATCTCCTTCGGCGTCGGAACCCCGTCCCTCGACTTCACGAGGTGGGTCTTATGCTCCTCGCGAATGATATCCATGCAGAGCTCGACGCACTCGTCGCAGATAAAGACGGTCGGCCCGGCGATGAGCTTTCGGACCTCGTGCTGCGACTTGCCGCAGAACGAGCAGTATAACGTATTCTTCGAGTCGCTCGACTTGCTCATGGCCACTCCTACCCCGGGCGGCGGTCGGTTGCCGCTTCGCCCTTGGGTCCAGCTGGGAAGACTAGACCTGCCCCAGAAAATTCATCAAGTACGGAGGATCAGCCGGATCATCCGATCGTGCAACCACAGGGTGCGTAGCGCTATCGGAGCGCAGCCAGATCCGCAGTGCCCGACCCGATGGACCAGCTTATCTACCGCGTCTTTGAGATGGGATGCGGGTGGCCATCCTGCCACCTTCATCCCAACCCGATCGCGTTAACCCCGGCTTCGTCAGCTGCGGGTCATATCCTCGGCCACCGGCACCGGGCGATTCTGCAGGACCTCGTCGACGATGCCGAACTGGCGCGCCTCGTCGGCCGACATGTAGCTGTCGCGCTCGAGCTTGCGCTCGATCTCCTCCAGCGTCTGGCCGGTATGGACCTCGTAGATCTCGTTCAGCCGCTGGCGGAGATAGAGGATCTCCTTGGCCTGGATCTCGATGTCGCTGGCCTGGCCCTGGGCGCCGCCGGACGGCTGATGCACCATGACCCTGGCATTCGGAAGCGCGAGGCGCTTGCCCTTGGCACCGGCCGCGAGCAGCAACGATCCCATCGACGCCGCCTGGCCGATGCAGAGGGTGTTCACCGGGCTGCGGATGTATTGCATCGTGTCGTAGATCGCGAGCCCGGCCGACACGACGCCGCCTGGGCTGTTGATGTAGAAGGAGATTTCCTTCGTCGGGTTGACGCTTTCCAGGTGAAGCAGCTGGGCGCAGATCACCGCGGCAACCTGGTCGTAGACCGGCCCGGTCAGGAAGATGATCCGGTCCTGCAGCAGCCGCGAATAGATATCGAAGGCCCGCTCGCCGCGTGAGGTCTGCTCGACCACCATCGGCACCAGGCCGCTATTGTAGATTTCGAGGGGAGAACGGTCCCACATCTGCTCGTATCCTGACCTGAGGTCGCCGACGCCAGGGGCGTAACACCCCGGACGATCCGGCTTCGATTGCTGACGCCTATGGGCTCCCGCCTGCCCGGTCGACGCCAATCTCCATTCAGAACAAGATAGAGATTAAACGCGCCTGTGCCAGCCCGGGAGCCTCCGCACCGTCTAGATGGTGCGGAGGCATGACCGTTGGAAGCCTCAGAGTTCCGCGGGCGGGACTTCGGCGAGTTCTTCAGGCGTCACGATCTTCTCTTCGACCTTGGCGAGCTCGAGCACGTAGTCGACGACCTTGTTCTCGAAGATCGGCCCACGCAGCGTCTCGGCTGCCTGCGGGTTCTGGCGGAAGAAGTCGATCACCTGCGCTTCCTGGCCCGGATAGCGGCCGGCTTCGGCCCGCATCGCCCGCACCATCTCGTCCGACGTCACCGTCACGCCGTTGGCACGGCCGATCTCGGCCAGCAACAGCCCCAGCTTCACCCGACGCTCGGCGATCTTGCGATAGTCCGAGCGAAGCGTGGCTTCGTCCTTGTCCTTGTCCTCGTCGTCCAGCCGCCCTGCCTTGAGGTCCTGCTCGACGCGCGACCAGATCGACGCGAACTCGCCCTCGACCATGCCCTCGGGCGCCTCGAAGTCGGTCTGCGTGGCAAGCTGGTCCAGCAGGTCGCGCTTGATGCGCATCCGCGACATCTGCTCGTATTCCTGCCTCACCTGGCCGGACAGCGCCTCGCGGACCTGCTCCAGCCCCTCGAAACCGATCTGCTTTGCGAGATCGTCGTCGAGCGCCGGCTCGATCGGGCGCTTCAGCGCCTTGGCGGTCACGTCGAAGGTCGCGGCCTTCCCGGCCAGCTCGGTCGCCTGGTAATCCTCGGGGAAGGTCACCTCGATCGTGCGGCTCTCACCGGGCACCAGCCCGTCGAGCTGCTCGGCGAAACCGGGAATGAAGCCCTGGCCGCCGATCTCGACATTCACGTCCTCGGCGGTGCCGCCATCGAAGGCGACGCCGTCCACCTTGCCGAGGAAGTCGACCGTCAGCATCTCGCCCACTGCGGCGGCGCGCACTTCATCGATCGTCTCGAAGCTGCGCTGGCGCTTGGCGATGTCGGCCAGCGCCTTGTCCACGGTTGCCTGGTCCGGCTCGGCCTTCAGGCGGGTGAGCGTCAGCTGCGTCAGGTCGGGCTGCGTGATCTCGGGCAGCAGTTCCAGCTCGACCGTGAATTCGAGATCGACGACGCCGGCTTGCTCGAGGTTGCTCACCAGCTCGACCTTCGGCTGCGAGGCCTGGCGCAGGCCGCGCTCGGTCATCAGGTCGCGCGTGGCGTCGTTGACCGTCTGCTCGAGCAGTTCGCCGGTCACGGCTGTTCCGTAGCGCTGCTTGACGATCGCCATCGGCACCTTGCCCGGCCGGAAACCGGCCAGCTTCATGGTGCGACCGAGCTCGGTCAGCTTCGCATGACGCTTGATCTCCAGCTCGCTTGCCGGCACCACCACGGTGAAGCCGCGCTTCAGACCCTGGTTAAGGGTTTCAGTGACCTGCATGAGCCAGGCAATCCTCTCGTGTTCAGACGAAGTGCCCGACGAGACCCTGCTGGGGCTGGTCGCCGGACGTTGGGCAGGGGCGGAGGCCAAGGCAGGGTCTGGTGCGGGCGGAGGGACTTGAACCCCCATGACTTGCGCCACCAGAACCTAAATCTGGCGTGTCTACCAATTTCACCACGCCCGCTCTGGATCCCAGACCCGCTTCCGCGAGCGCGGGCCTTTAGCTTACGCCTCGAAACGAGGCAAGTCCGCAGCGCTACGCGTTCCTGTGTGCAGGCCCGATCAAGCCAGCCCGCGCACTGCTTCCCGTGCCAGTCGGCAGGCTTGCGGCAGATGTCGTGGAAGATCCTCCGCAAGCAGCCCTTCCCCCGCCAGCGTCCCGGCCTGCCCATGCAGCCATACCGCCGCGGACGCCGCCTCGAACGGCGCCATCCCCGAGGCGAGGCAGGCTGCCGTGATCCCGGACAGCACATCGCCCGACCCCGCCGTTCCCAGCCAGGCGGTCGCATTGTCGTTGACCGAGATCCGGCCATCCGGGGCCGCCACGATGGTATCCGGGCCCTTCAGCACCAGAACTCCGCCGAACAGCGCAGCTGCCCGTCTCGCCGCGCCGGCCCGGTCCTGTCCCGGATCGCCGAACACCAGCCGGAACTCGCCGGCATGCGGCGTCGCGATGCTCACACCACGAAGCCGATCCTGCTCACCGGCCGCCCCGGTCAGTGCCCCTGCATCGGCCACCACCTGCCTGCCCGCGGCCAGCAAAGCCGGCAGGGCATTGCGCACCTCGTCCATCCCGAGGCCAGGACCGCAGACCCAAACCTTCCTTCGCTGATCCTCGAGCAGCCGCTCCAGCTTCTCCTCGTCCACGATCAGCCCCGGTTCGCCGACGCGATAGATGTCTGCGCCATGTTCGGCGGCGATCCGCACCAGCCCGGCCCCGGCCCCACGTGCTCCGGCCGCGGACAGCCGTGCGGCACCGGTCATCTGTGCACCGCCGCACACGCTCACCACGCCGCGCGTGTATTTATGGGCTTCCACCCCAAGCTCCGGCAGCCGCCACAGCCCAGGTGCATTGAGCCAGGCATTCACCTCGACACCGGCGTGCGGCCCCCGGATGCCGATGTCGCAGATCTCGAGCCGGCCCATCCGTTCGCGTCCGGGCAGCAGGAAATGTCCCGGCTTGGCCCGGTGGAACGTTACCGTCAGCCACGCCGCCGGTGCAAAGCCGAGGACGGCCCCGGTCTCGCCATCGACTCCGCTCGGCATATCCACTGCGAGGACGCGCCGGGCCGCCGCCAGGGTTTCGGCAACGACGCCCTCGACCGGTCGCGTCAGGCCGGCGCCGAACACTGCATCGATCACCAGGCCGGCCCGCGCCGCCTCCAGCGGCTCGAACGGCACCAACGGACCTTGCCAGAGGCTTGCGGCCCGCTCGGCGGCGCTACCGGCCCGTGGCGATGCCAGGCTGGCGACAGCGACGGGCCATCCTTCCTGCGCCAGCAACCGCGCGGCCACATAGCCGTCGCCGCCATTATTCCCCGGCCCGCACAGCACCAGCGTGCGACAGCGAGGACCCGCCCGCATCGCCGCCCGTGCGACCGCCCGGCCTGCATTCTCCATCAGACGGTAGAGTCCGTCCGGCGACGCGGCGGCCGCGGCGCGGTCCACCAGGGCCATCTGGCCTGGCGTCAGCAGCTCCAGCCGATCCGGAATCACGTACATGAACCATCTCCCTGGTGCCTGTCCGATCTCGTACAGGCCTCGCGTCCCGGCTTGCATCAACGCGTCGGAAACGCGATCAGCACGCGACGCATTGCAAAGCAACGAGGCCGACCGGCATGACCCCGACCGTGAACACCGAGATGATGACCGACGGTTCCGTCTCTTCAGGAGGCACGGCTCTATGGGGCCTCGTGCTCGCCATCCATCTGCTCGGCATGGCGATCTGGCTAGGCGGCTCCGCCTACACCCTGCTGGTGCTGCGCCCCAGCCTCAGCCTGCTCGACCAGAACCAGCGGAACTCGGTCAGCCTGCAGACCCTCAAGCGCTTCTTTCTCATGGTCTGGCACGCCATGCCGCTGATGCTGATTACCGGCTGGGCCATGTACGTCGGCCGGCTCGGCGGCTTCGCCAATCCGGACTGGCACATCCAGGCGATGCAGGGCATCGGCGTCGTGATGGCGCTGATCTTTGTCTACACGTTCTTCGGGCCGTTCCGGAAAGCGCGTCGGGCACTCCGTCCCCAGCCTGCAACCTTCGACAAGATCAGGTCCATGGTCAGCATGAACCTGCTGCTCGGCATCGTGGTCGTCGTGATCGCATCGCTGGGACACAACTTCTAGGTACTGCCCCCGGGGGGAGCCGCCGTCCGTCAGGCGGCCTCCTCCATTTCTCCACGGACTGGCACCTTGCGGTTGCGTAGATGCACGGCGGCACTGACCAGGGCCACGTGCGAGAATGCCTGCGGGAAGTTGCCGACCTGGCGTCGCAGATGCGGATCGTATTCCTCGGCCAGCAGGCCGAGGTCGTTCGACAACCCGACCAGGCGGTCGAACAGTGCCTCCGCCTCGGCATAGCGTCCGAGCACGACGTAGCTGTCCACCAGCCAGAAGCTGCAGGCGAGGAACGCGCCTTCGCCCCCGCTGAGCCCGTCCGCTGTCTCGTCGGTGCGGTAGCGCAGCACAAACCCGTCGACCAGCAGCTCGCGCTCCACCGCCTCGACCGTGCCCAGAATACGTGGGTCGTCGCCCGGGAGGAACCCGATCACCGGTAGCAGCAGCAGCCCTGCATCGAGCGCATCGGTGCCGAACGACTGGGTGAAGCTGTTCTTCTCCTTGTTGAACCCCTCGCTGCAGATCATCGCGTGGATCTCGTCGCGAACCGCGCGCCATCGCTCGACCGGCCCGGGCAGGTCGTAGTCCTCGATGTCCTTGATCGAGCGATCGAACGCCATCCAGCAGAACGCCTTGGACACGGTGAACTGCTTGCGTCCGCCGCGGACCTCCCACATCCCCTCGTCCGGCTCCTTCCAGATCGTCTCCAGGTGCTCCAGCAACCCGAGCTGCAACGACCAGCCATAATTTGCCTGGCGGAGATTCTCGCGCCGCGCCAGATGCAGCGCGCTGATGACTTCTCCATACACGTCGAGCTGCAGCTGGCCTGCCGCCGCGTTACCGACCCGGACCGGAACCGAGCCCTCGTAGCCGACAAGCCACGGCACTTCCCACTCCATGAGCTGCCGCTCGCCGGCGATGCCGTACATGATCTGCAGCTGTTCCGGACTGCCGGCGACGCTGCGGTGCAGCCAATCACGCCAGCGTCGCGCCTCGTCGTAGTAACCACCGGCCATCATCGCGACCAGGGTCAGGGTCGCGTCGCGAAGCCAGCAGAACCGGTAGTCCCAGTTCCGGCCGCCACCGATCTGCTCCGGCAGCGAGGTCGTGGGAGCGGCGACGATGCCCCCGGTCTCCGCGAAGGTCAGGGCCTTGAGCGTCACCAGGGACCGCTTCACCGCATGGCTATGCGGACCGTCATAGGCACACCGGCCGGCCCATTCCTCCCAGTACGTCAGCGTGTGGCTCAGTGCCTGGTCGACATCGATCGCCGCCGGTGCCGGCAAATGCGACGGACCGTAGCTCATGACGAAGGTGAAACGCTCGCCCTCCTTGACGGTGAAGTTCGAGACCGTCCGCATATCCTCGCCCTCGAGCGGCACCTCGGTCCGCAGTACCACGAGCGCCGGACCGGCGATGGCGGTGATCCCCGCCTCATCCGGCAGGCGCGTTACCCAAGGTATGGATGTCCCGTAGTCGAACCGCAGCTTGAGCTTGTTGGTCATCTCGACCTGGCCGCCACGGCCCTCAACGATCCGGACGATCGTAGGCGCCGCCGCGTCGATCGGCATGAAGTCGATCAGGGCGACGCGCCCGGTCCGGGTCTCGAAGATCGTCTCCAGGACCATTCCGCTATCGCGATAGGCCCGCTTGCTGGTGACGAACTCGACCGGCGCCACGAGCCAGCGACCGTTCTCTTCGGTTCCGACCAGGGCGGCGATGCACGCCGCGCTGTCGAAGCGCGGCCAGCACAGCCAGTCGATCGACCCGTTGCGGCCTACCAGGGCACAACTGGCACAGTCGCCGATGAGGCCATAATCCTCGATCGGAAGTGGGGAATACGGCAAATTCAACCCCTTGGTCTAATAGGCGTCCGTTGAACGGAACCCATAATCAGGGGTTCCCACGGGGACGCCAATGAGCACCGGATCGAAACGACCCGGCTGTTGTGGCGACGGCTGGAAGCTTGACTTTACGAGGCCATATAGGGATACGCAGCACGGCCCAACCTGCAGACGAGCGAGTCTTCGGGTTCATGATGCTGGCGGTCGTTGTAACAACGGCAACTCAGCCGGGCCGTCAAGAGACCCGCCGACCTGTCCGCCGCATCCGCGGCCGGCTCCAAGCGGCAACATCCCTTGTTCCGCAAACTGACAGGTTCGAGAAAGTTTTGAGCGACACCATAACCGGCACGACTGAAGGTCAGACCGCTGACCCGACCCTGGACGACGCTGCTCCCAAGCGGAAGGCACCGCGGAAGCGGGCTCCTTCCAAGCGCGTGAAAGCGGCAGATCGTCCTGTCGAGACCTCGCCAGAGCTCGTGACGGAGGCAATCCCGGACGCGCCGGAGGTCCCGTCGCCAGTCCTCGGCGACACGCCGGCCGCCGAGCCGGAACAGCTGGCTATACCCGAGCTGACCGAAGCCCCTGCAGCACCGACTACGGACACTCCCGTCGAAGCCGAGTCGCTCGACCTCACGTCCGCACCGCTGCACGTCGCCGGCGCAGGTTTTGTCGCGCCGCCGGCTGACGTTGCTGACGAGGCGCCCGCTGTCGTTCCGGAAGATGCCGCCACGGTTCCTCCGGGCGATGCCGGTGACCACCGCGCCCCCGATGCGATCATCGTCGTTCCTCCGGTGACCGAAGCCGAGGCACTGCCGTTGTTCTCTTCGCTCGGCCTGTCTGAGCCGATCCAGCGTGCGATCGAGGAGATGGGGTACCGCCACCCGACCCCGATCCAGGCACAGGCGATCCCCTACGTGCTGATGGGTCGCGACGTCCTCGGCGTTGCCCAGACCGGAACCGGCAAGACCGCCAGCTTCACCTTGCCACTGCTCGACATCCTGTCCGGGTCCCGCGCCCGCGCCCGGATGCCGCGCTCGCTGATCCTCGAGCCGACCCGCGAACTCGCGCTGCAGGTTGCCGAGAACTTCGTGATGTACGGCAAGTATACCAAGCTCACCCACGCCCTCCTGATCGGCGGCGAGAGCATGCAGGACCAGAAGGCCGCCCTCAACGCCGGCGTCGATGTCCTGATCGCCACCCCCGGACGGCTGCTCGACCTGTTCGAGCGCGGCGGCCTGCTGATGACCCAGACCAAGACGCTGGTCATCGACGAGGCCGACCGCATGCTGGACATGGGCTTCATTCCCGACGTCGAGCGCATCGTCACGCTGCTGTCGCCGAACCGCCAGACGCTGTTCTTCTCGGCAACGATGGCGCCGGAGATTCGTCGCCTCGCCGATGCCTTCCTGCAGAATCCCAAGGAAATCACCGTCAGCCGGCCCTCCACGGTCGCCGCCCTGATCGTTGCCGGCCTGGCCATCGTCGAGGACGTCGACAAGCGCAAGGCGCTCCGCAAGCTGATCCGCGCCGAGAACGTCTCGAACGCGCTGATCTTCTGCAACCGCAAGCGCGACGTCGACATCCTCTACAAATCGCTCGTCAAGCACGGCTTCTCCGCCGGCGCGCTGCACGGCGACCTGCCGCAAAGCGTCCGCACTTCCACGCTCGAGAAGTTTAAGCTCGGCGAGATCAAGCTGCTGGTCTGCAGCGATGTGGCGGCCCGTGGCATCGACATCGGCGGGTTGAGCCACGTCTTCAACTTCGACGTGCCGATCCATGCCGAGGATTATGTCCATCGCACCGGCCGCACCGGCCGCGCCGGCCGGTCCGGGCATGCCTACACTCTGGCAACCCCGCACGACCGCGGTTTCGTCGCCGCGATCGAGAAGCTGACCGGCCAGTCGATCCCGCCTCTCGAGGTCGAGGGGATCAACACCGCCGCATGGTCGGAGGACGATGGCCGCCGTGGCGGTCGCGGGGGCAGAGGCCGTACGCCGGAGAGGCGCCCGGACAATCGCCATACCGAGAAACGCGCCGAAGACCAGCCGAAGGTCGCCCCCGAGGCAAAAGAGCATCGCCGCGAACCCGACCGCGCGCGCACGCGTCCCGCCGAGACCGATCGTCCGGTCGAGCGCCAGCCCGCCCGTCAGGCGCAGCCGCAGGCGGCCGAAGCCCGCAGCGACCGCCGGCCCCAAAACGATCGGCCCCAGAACGAGCGGCAAGCCAGCGATCGGCCGTCCAACGACCGGCAGTCGGCAGAACGTCGTCCCGATCGTGGCCACGATGCCAAGCCGCAGGACGGCCGTCGCGATCAGCGTCATCGTCCGGACGATCTCGGCCCGGCCGTGACCGGCTTCGGAGACGAAGTCCCCGCCTTCATGCTGCTGCCGACCCGGGCCCGCAGACCCGATCCGGTGGACATGGAGCAGGATTACCCAGCACCGGCGCTTGGCCGGGACTGATCACGTGCCGGACGCCATGAGGTCGCCCCCCGATCCCATGGCGAACCCGTCCTTCACCGCCCGGATCGACAGCCTCGGCATCGAAGGTGACGGCGTCTCCCGCGAGCGCGGCGCACCCGTCCATGTCCGCTACGCGCTCGGCGGCGAGACGGTGTCCGCACGCACCATCGGCCGCGGTCGCGCGACCGCAACCGAGATCCTGTCGCCAAGCCCCGACCGTGTGGTGCCTCCCTGCAGCCTGTTCTTCGAATGCGGCGGCTGCGTGCTGCAGCACCTCGACCGGGCCGCATTGCTATCCTGGAAGACCGGCCTGGTCGGCGACGCACTGCGCAATGCAGGCTTCACCGTCCCCGCCGGTATCAAGGCCACGCAGAGCCCGCCGCGCACCCGGCGCCGGATGGATATGGCTGTGCGTCGTGGTCCGGACGGCGTCATTGTCGGCCTGCACGTGCGAGGCAGCGACGAGGTCATCGCACTGACCGAGTGCCACGTCCTGATCCCGCAACTGTTTACGCTGATCGCCCCGCTCCAGGCCGTGCTCACCCGCCTGCAGGGGCTCCGCCGCATCGGATCGGCCAGTGTGAACCTGCTCGATAGCGGCCCGGACATCCTGCTGTCGTCCGATGCGCCGCTGGTGCCGCGCGACCGCACCATCCTGGCCGAGTTCGCGTTGACGAACGGCGTGCCGCGTATCGCCTGGCAACTCGAAGGCGGCCGCGCCGTCCCCGAAACGATCTGCAGCATCGCTCCGGCAACCCACAGCTTCAGCGGCGCCACCCTCTCCCCACCGACCGGTACATTTCTGCAGGCGACCATCGAAGGGGAGCATGCGATCACCGATGCGGTGCTGGCTGCACTCCCCGCACGCCTCCCACGCAGCGCGCGCGTGGTCGAACTCTATGCCGGCTGCGGCACCATCAGCTTCCCGCTATCGGAAAGGGCCCGGGTAATCGCCTACGAGGGCAATCCCCTGTCGGTCGGTTGCCTTCGTACCGCCGGAGCCGGGCGGCGGGTCGAGGTGCATCTGCGCGATCTCAACCGCCAGCCGGTTATGGCGCGCGACTTCGCCGGTGCCACCGCAATCGTACTCGACCCACCGCATTCAGGCGCCGGCGCCCAGGCGCGCGAACTTGCGACCTCCGGCGTGCCGAACATCATTTACGTGAGCTGCAACCCGACCGCCCTCGCGCAGGACGCCAAGCTCCTCGCCGACGCCGGATACAAGCTGCAGCAGGTTACGGTGATCGATCAGTTTCTATGGTCGGCCCGGGCGGAGAGCGTCAGCCTGTTCACCAAGACCATCGCGACCCGACGTGGGCCGCTGGTGAGACCGCCGCGGTAAGGTCAGGGCGCTGCCCTGGACCCGTTGGAGCCGTAGGCCCCAAACCCCGAATTCTATAAGATCAGCACATTACGGAGCGATTTGCAGAGGTCGCCTGAGCCGATGATCGCGACGTGATCTAGTCCAAGCCACCGTGCCGCCAGCACCAGTTCGGCCATCAGACGCTCGGCCACGCCGGCAGGACCATCCGGTTCTGCATGCGCGCTCTGGACCAGCAGCACCCGGTTCTGCCGGTCCGCCTTCAGATCCACACGCGCCACGATCCGCCCGTCCATCAGGAACGGCAGCACGTAGTAGCCGTGAACGCGCTTCGCCGCGGGCGTGTAGATCTCAATCCGGTAACGAACCCCGAACAGCCGTTCCGCCCGCGATCGTTCCCAGATCAGCGGATCGAATGGTGCCAGCAACGCCTGCCCAACGATGCTGCGGGGCATGCGTGCGTCGGCATGAAGATAGGCCTGCTGCGCCCACCCCTGCACCCGAACCGGCAACAGCCGGCCCGCATCGACCAGTTCGCGAATACGGGGATACGCGTCGTCGGGCTTGAGCCGGAAGTAATCCCGCAGATCGCTCGCCGTCGCGACGCCGAGCGCCCGGGCAGACCGCTCCATCAGCATGCGCTGCGCATCCACCTCGTCCGGTGTCGGCGCGTCGACAACGGCACGTGGCAGTGCCCTCTCGGTCAGGTCGTACACACGCTCGAAACTGCCGCGCCGCATGGTCGTGGTGATCCGACCGGCCCAGAACAGCCACTCGAGCGCATGCTTGGCATCGCTCCACTCCCACCAGCCGCTCTTGGCCCGAGTTTCCGCGACATCCGAGGCAGCGACCGGGCCGTCGGCCGCGATCCGCGCCAGCAGCACGTCAGCCTCGCCACGACGCTCGCCGGCAAAGGGCATGAGCCGCCCCCACATGCCCTGCCCACGCTCGGCACGTACCATACGCCACCGCAGCAGCGGCTGCAGATTGAGCGGCAACAGCGACGCTTCGTGCGCCCAGTATTCAAATAATCTGGGTGTCCGGCCCCAGGCAGCCGTGTCGAGCAGCTCGCGTGGATAATCGCCGAGTCGCGAGAACAGCGGCAGGTAGTGCGCCCGCACCACCACGTTGACGCTGTCGATCTGGTGCAGTCCCAGCCGCTCGATCACGCGTCGCAAATGGCCCTGGTCGACCGGACCGGCCGGCCGGGGTTGGGCGAACCCCTGCGCTGCCAGAGCAATCCGCCTCGCCTCCGACGAGGAGAGCGTGTCCTTCAGGAAGCGCCCGCCATATCGGCCGAATTCACCGGAAAAGGATCAGATGTGGAAGCTCTCGCCGCAGCCGCAGCGGCCCTTCTCGTTCGGATTGACGAACACGAACCCGGCGGAAAGGTCCTTGACCTCGTAATCCATGATCGTGCCGATCAGGAACAGCGATGCCTTGCGATCGACCAGCACAGTCTGGCCACGGTCGGTCACCACCTCGTCGCTTGGTCCGGCGGCCGGGACCCAGTTCATGTCATAGGACAGGCCCGAGCAACCCTTGGTCCCGACGCTGATGCGCAGAAGCTCCCCGGCATGCCCGGTTTCATAAAGGTTCTGCAGCCGCTCCGCGGCGCGATCCGACAGGGACATCAATGGCGGCAATGCGCGCCGCTTCGGCGCGGCGGTTGCGGCCTGGTCGATCTGGATGCTGTTCATGGCTCTAACCTTTTCCGCTCAGAACATGTTCAGCGACAGGCGAGCGTCGTCGCTCATCCGGCTCGGATCCCACGGCGGATCCCACACGGTCTCGACATCACATGCCGTCACGCCGGGAATGGTCATGACCGCTTCGCGAACCTGCACCGGGAGTTCCTGCGCGCTCGGACATCCCGGCGCGGTCAGGGTCATCTCGACCTTGATGCGCCCGTCCTCGTGCAGGTCGATCGCATAGATCAGGCCGAGCTCGTAGATGTTCACCGGGATTTCCGGATCATAGACCGTCGCGATTGCGCTGATCACGTCATCCTCGCTCACCGCCCCGGCGACTTCGCCATCCGGCGTCCAGGCCGAGACGACACTCTTCGTCTCGACATCGTCCGCCGGACGCGACGCCAGATTGAAGTTCGGCAGCTTCCGTTCGACCGACTCGTCCCCGTCAGGGTTCTGGTTGACCATCATGTCCATCATGGTTCCTCCGCCGACTTGAACGCCGCGCGTAGCGCGGACCACGGCAACGTCGCGCACTTCCTGCGTGACCTGTAGTCATGTAGGTCGGAGAACGCGAGAAGCAAACCAAGCTGCTCCCGCCCGTCCGCTCCGACCGCATCCGCGCCCTGCTGCATGAGATGATCGAGCCGTCCGTACAGTGCTTCGACCCGAAGCTCGTCCAGGCCCACGACGCTATCCGCCATCAGGTCCGCCGAAGCCGCGCAGATCGCGCAACCCCTCGTTCGATGCGCGATCTCGGCAACCTGGCGATGGGCGTCGAGCCGCACCGACACGCGCACCTTGTCGCCGCAGAGCGGGTTGCTGCCGTCACCGGCGCCGTCGGCCGGGTCGAGGTCGCCCGCATGCAGCGGCCGCCTTGCCCGCTCGACGACGAGCTCCTGGTAAAGCGATGCTGCCGTCCGGAACGAGGTCGCTGCCTCAGACAAGGAAGCGCCTCACCCGGTCCAGCGTGTCCGCCAGGACGTCGATCTCGCCCATGGTGGTGTAGATCCCGAAGCTTGCCCGCGCGGTGCTGCTGACGCCCATCCGGCGCATCAGCGGCTCCGCGCAATGATTTCCGGCCCGCACCGCGATGCCGTTCTGGTCCAGCAACGTCGCAATGTCATGCGCATGCGCACCCTGCATGGTGAACGAGATAACCCCGCCGCGCTCGGGCGCCTGCCCGATCACCCGGAGACCCTCGATCCCCGCCAGCCGTGCCAGCGCATGCCGGGTCAGTGCCGCCTCGTGCGCCTGCATGACATCGAGCCCGATCGCTTCGACATAGTCGATCGCCGCACCGAGCCCGATCCCCTCGATAATCGCCGGGGTGCCGGCCTCGAACTTGTGCGGCACCTCCGCCCAGGTGGTGTGCTCGAAACTGACCGAGCCGATCATGTCGCCGCCACCCAGGAATGGCGGCATCGCCTCCAGCAACTCGCGCCGGGCCCAAAGCACGCCGATCCCGGTCGGGCCATACAGCTTGTGGCCGGTGAACAAATAGAAATCGGCGCCGAGTGCCTGCACGTCGACCGGGCGATGAACCACCGCCTGCGATCCATCCAGCAACAGCTTCGCGCCGGCCGCATGGGTCATCTCGGCGATCCGTGCCGCCGGCGTGACCGTGCCAAGCACGTTCGACATGTGCGTGACGGCAACCAGCCCGACCTTGCGGTCCGCCAGCAACGCCTCGAACGCCACGAGATCGAGTTCGCCCGCATCGGTCACCGGGATCACCCGCAGCTCGATCCCGGACCGGTCACGCAGCATCTGCCAGGGCACGATGTTGGCATGGTGTTCCATTTCCGAAATCACCACCGCCTGCCCCGGCCGCAATAGCGATCCGTAGCTGTGCGCGACCAGGTTGATCGCGTTGGTGGAGCTTCCGGTGAACACGATCTCTTCGCGGGACGCGGCGTTCAGCAGCCGTGCCACCTTGTCGCGCGTGCCCTCGTAGGCGTCCGTCGTACGCTCGCTCATCCAGTGCAGGCCACGATGCACGTTCGCATACTGGGTCCGCATGGCATGCGACATCGCATCGATGACCACGTTCGGCTTCTGTGCCGATGCAGCGCTGTCGAGGAACACGAACGGCTTCCCCCGGATCGTCTCGGACAGGATCGGGAAATCCGCACGCAGATAGGAGAGGTCCGGCCCCTCGGCGTGCAAGATCGGGATCGTGCGCGACAGCTCGTTCATGTAATCCTCCCGACCCACCAGTGCTCGACCGCACGGTCCAGCACGCCACGAACCAGCTCGTCCTCGACCAGTGCCAGCGCATCGTCGAGGAATGCACGCACCAGGATCGACCGCGCTTCCGTTTCCGGAACGCCACGGCTGCGCATGTAGAAAAGCTGCTCCTCGTCGAGCGCGCCGGCGGTGGCGCCGTGGCTGCACTTCACGTCGTCGGCGTAGATCTCGAGTTCAGGCTTGCAGTCGATCTCGGCATTCTCCGAGAGCAGCAGCGCCTGGTTCATCTGGTAGCCATCGGTCTTCTGGGCGATCCGGGCGACGAAGATCTTGCCCTGGAACACGCCGCGCGAGCGCTCGGTCAGGACGTTCTTGACGGTCTGGCGCGAGATGCAGTCCGGCGCCTCGTGGGAAATGACGCTGGTCAGGTCGGCCACCTGCTGCCCACCCAGCAGCTGCGCGCCATTCACATGAACCGCACCGTGCGGACCGCTCAGCGTCGCATGCACTTCATGCCGCGCCAGCGAAGCGCCCAGGGCCAGGTTGAACCCGTCATAGGCGCCCCGTTCGGCCACGGCCGCACGAATGGTCGAGAATGAGAATGCATCCGGTGCATCCTGCTGCAGTCGGACATGTCGCGCATGGGCGCCGAGCGCCACGCTGAAATCGGAAACGGTCTCGTGCAGGTAAGTGCCTTCGCCCGATGCGATCTCGAACAATGAAAGCGATGCGCCCTGCTCGAGCACAATGCGGTGCCGCAGATGGAAGGCGGCCGCTCCGCCCGTGCCGAGTCCGAGCGTCACGATCAGCAGGCGCCCGCCATCGACCCCGGCAGGGACATGGATCGTCGCCCCGTCCGTGGCCAGCATCGTGTTCAGGGCCACCATCGGATGCCGCAGCGGCTCACCAAGCTCGGGACCCGTGAACAGCGCGCGCGATGCCGTTGTCAATGCAGTCGACAGGACGCCATTGACGAACACCAGGCGCTTCAAGGCCGCCTCGCCATCGACGTCGAGCCCGGCGTTCGTCATCACCGCGCGGAACAACCGCTCGGCCGCCGCGCCGTCGACGGACTGCTGCTCGAATGCAGTGTCCCAGACCGGACGCAGGCTGGTGTAGCGCCACGCCTCTTCACGCCGGCTGGGGAAGCCATGACGGCGCAGCCAGTTCGCCGCCTCGTCCCGCGCCGAGACATCACCGGCAAGCCGGTCGCGTGTTGCTTCGTAATGCGCCAGGAACCCGACCGCATTGGCAGCCGGCTCGGCTGACCCCAGGGGCAGGATCGCGTTCATGCGGCCTCTGCGAGGAAGCCGGCGTAACCCTGCGCCTCGAGCTGATGGGCGAGCTCGGGTCCGCCGCTGCGGATGATGCGGCCGTTCGCCATCACGTGCACACGATCCGGCACCAGATAGTCCAGCAGGCGCTGGTGATGCGTGATGACCAGTGCCGAGAAATCCGGCGCGCGCAGCGCCTTCACGCCCTCGGCCACGATCCGCAACGCATCGATGTCGAGGCCGCTATCGGTCTCGTCGAGGATCGCGAAGCTGGGCTTCAGCATCGCCATCTGCAGCACCTCGTTGCGCTTCTTCTCGCCGCCGGAAAATCCGACATTGACGTTCCGCTTGAGCAGGTCCTCGGGCATCGACAGCAGCTTCGCCTGTGCCCGTGCCGCCTTCAGGAACTGCATCGAGTCCAGCTCGGGCTCGCCACGTGCGCGCCTGACCGCATTGACCGCGGTACGCAGGAAGTTGGCGTTGTTGACGCCCGGGAGCTCGACCGGCGCCTGGAACGCCAGGAACACACCGGCCGCCGCACGCTCCTCCGGCTCCATCGCCAGCAGATCCTGCCCGCGAAAGGAGACCGAACCGCCGGTCACGGTGTAATCCTCGCGGCCGGCCAGCACGTACGACAGCGTCGACTTGCCCGAGCCGTTCGGCCCCATGATCGCGTGGATCTCGCCGGTCGGGATCTCGAGATCGAGGCCGTTCAGGATATGCTTCGGCGTACCCTGGTCGTCGATGGTCGCGGACAGGCCTTCGATCTTGACGAACGCACTCATCCGACGCTTCCCTCGAGGCTGATCTGCAGCAGCTTCTGTGCTTCCACGGCAAATTCCATGGGCAACTCCTTCAACACGTCCTTGCAGAAGCCGTTCACGATCAGGCCCACCGCATCCTCTTCCGCCAGGCCGCGACTGCGGCAATAGAACAGCTGGTCCTCAGAGATCTTCGAGGTCGTAGCCTCATGTTCGATCTTCGCGGTCATGTTGCGATTCTCGATGTAGGGCACCGTGTGCGCCCCGCAGCGATCGCCGATCAGCAGGCTGTCGCACTGGGTGAAATTGCGAGCGCCCGACGCTTTCGGCATCACCTTGACCAGGCCGCGATACGTGCTGTCGGACTGGCCCGCGCTGATCGTCTTGGCGACGATGGTCGAACGCGTGTTCTTGCCGATATGGATCATCTTGGTGCCGGTGTCGGCCTGCTGGTGATTGTTGGTCACCGCGACCGAATAGAACTCGCCGACCGAACCCTCGCCCTGCAGGATGCAGGACGGATACTTCCAGGTGATCGCCGAACCGGTCTCGACCTGGGTCCAGGAAATCTTGGAACGCGCACCGCGGCACGCGCCACGCTTGGTGACGAAGTTATAGATGCCACCCAGGCCTTCCGAGTTTCCCGGATACCAGTTCTGCACCGTCGAGTACTTGATCGACGCGTCGTCGAACGCGACCAGCTCGACGACCGCAGCATGCAGCTGGTTCTCGTCGCGCATCGGCGCGGTGCAGCCTTCGAGATACGAGACGGACGCACCTTCCTCGGCGATGATCAGTGTGCGCTCGAACTGACCGGTATTGCGCGCATTGATCCGGAAATAGGTCGACAGCTCCATGGGGCAGCGCACACCCTTCGGGATGTAGACGAACGAGCCATCGGTGAAGACCGCCGAGTTCAATGCCGCATAGAAGTTATCCGCTGCCGGCACGACGCTGCCCAGATACTGGCGCACCAGCTCGGGATGCTCGCGCACCGCCTCGCTGATCGGACAGAAGATCACCCCCACCTTGGCCAGCGCCGTACGGAACGTGGTCGCCACGGAAACGCTGTCGAACACCGCGTCGACCGCAACCTGCGGACGCTCGGCATCCTCGCCCTCGGCCGGCTCGACGCCGGCCAGGATGGCACGCTCCTTAAGCGGGATTCCGAGCTTCTCGTAGACGGCAAGCAATTCCGGATCGACCTCGTCGAGCGACTTGGGTCCCGGCTTCTTCTTCGGTGCCGCGTAGTAGTGGGCATCCTGGTAGTCGATCGGCGGATGCACCGGCTTCGCCCAGGTCGGCTCCTGCATGGTGTTCCATGCGGCGAAAGCCTTCAGGCGCCACTCCAGCAGCCACTCGGGCTCCTGCTTGCGGGCGGAGATCAACCGGATGGTATCCTCGTTCAGCCCCTTGGGCGCGAAGTCCATCTCGATCGCGGACTCGAATCCCCATTTGTAGCTGGACTGGGTAAGAGCCTCGACGGCAGTCAGTGTATCGGCAACAGCAGGCATCAGGGCCTCACTCGGCAGCATTCATGGCAGGACCGGATGCAACATCCGGATAGCGTCTCGAAAAATCAGGCATGGACTTGGCGCAGCAGGACACGTCCATCTGTGCCAGCGTAATATTGGTCAGAGCCGATCGTATGGCGTCGTTGACCGGGTCCCATCGACCTTGGATCGGACAGGTTCCCTGCGCCTCGCACCCACCGGTCGCGCCATCAACGCATGCGGTCAGCGAGATCGGGCCATCTATCGCGGTGATGACAGACGCGACCGGGATCGACGCCAGCGGTTTCGCAAGGCGGTATCCGCCACGCGCCCCTCGCTGCGATGCGACCAGCCCGGAGGCGCAGAGCGCTTTCAGCACCTTCGCCACCGTCGGCTCGGGAACACCGGTCGAGAGCGCCAACGCAGGTGATGTGGCGACCCCGTCATGATGCGACAGGCGCACCAATACGACGACCGCGTAATCCGTCAGCTTTGACAACCTCAACATGGCACCATGACCCGAATTCAACTCATCCAGGACCGGTGTTGTCCTGTATCGAGGAGATGAGCCCGATCCATCTCATCGTCAAGGAGCAACTGCCTGTTATTTAACCTGTCTGGCCGCCGAACAGTGCATGCAGCAAGACATACAGCAGCCCTCCGACAAGCGATCCGACCAGCGTGCCGTTGATCCGGACGAATTGGAGATCCGGCCCGACCCGCAGCTCCAGCTTCTCGGTGATCGACCGCGTATCCCAGTTTCCGACCACCTGCGCGATAAAACCGGACATCCGGTCACGCACCGTCGGCAGCATCTGCGTCGTGATCGCCAGCACGGCCCGGTCGATCCCGGCCCGCACCGCCTGGTCCGTCTCGAGCGCCTGCCCGAGCCGGGCCACGGCGTCCGACACCAGGCGTCGGACCCAGCTCTCGTCCTGGTCGAGATCGCCCTCGATCACGCCGCGGGTCCGCGCCCATACATCGAGCACCCACAGGCGGATGCTCTCATGCGTCACCAGGCCGCGCAGCATCTCGCCGAGATCCCGGCCCCGCTGCGGATCGGTCTCGATCAGGTCGATCTCGTCGCGGATCCAGGCCGTCACCGCCTCGCGCAGCTCTGAGTCCCGTGGATCGGTTCGCTCCAGTTCGGTGTTGATGGCGGACAGCACCCGGCTGGCGATCGAGCCGCCGATCGCCCAGCCCATCAGCCGGCCACCCTGTTCGCGCACCCTGTCCTCGATCAGCTGGTGCAGGTGCGCCTCGCGGCTCTTCAGCAGCAGCCTGATCTGGTCGAGCAGGAACGACAGCACCTCCTGATGGCGGTCACCGTCCACCAGTGCCCGCAGCGCACGCGCCACCACCGGCGCCAGCGCGCCGCCGCTCAGCAGTCTCGGCACCAGGCGCGCGATCAGTTCCTGGGCGCGCCCAGCCTCGAGCCCATCCAGCAGATGCGGCAGGATCTTGGTGGACGCTCCCGAAATGAGGCTCGCCGTGCGCGGGTCCATCAGCATCCCACGCAGCAGCAGCGGCATGTCCAGCCGGCCCAAGGCGCGCTCGATTTCCGCTTCGGTGAAGACGTGGCTGGCGATGAAGCTCCCGAGCGCCCGCCCCAACCGTTCCTTCTGGGCCGGCACGATGGCGGTGTGCGGGATCGGCAGCCCGAGCGGATGGCGGAACAAGGCGGTCACCGCGAACCAGTCGGCCAGACCGCCGACCAGCCCGGCCTTGGCGCTCGCCTGGAGCAGGCCGATCCAGTAGCCATGCCCGAACGCGTAGCTGCCCAGGGTGAAACCCGCCATGACCACGAGCAGCCCGGTCGCATGCCGCTTCTGCCGGGCAAGCCCGCGCCTTGCCGCAATATCGGCGTCGCCGGTGATGTTCGGGGAGATTTCCGGAACCGTGTCCGGCCGTGCAGTCATGACGTTTCGATATCACCAACCTGCCGTCGTACCCAACCAGGACCTCGTAACACACTTGCCACGACCGCGACCAAGCCGTGCCGATATTGCCGTTCCGTGTCAGACATGGAACGGTGGAACGGGTCGTCTCACACGGCTATCGCCCTCCCACCCCCCTTCATCAGGCCTGCCGCACGGAGCGTGACACGCATCATGAACGATCTGCAGCCGCCTCCGGCCGATCCCGTCCACATCCGGCCGCCCGACCAGCGGCTGGACCAGTTGATCGCTCTCGCCGGGCAACTCGTGGAGCGCCAGGAGGAAGACCCGTTCGGTAATCCGGTGCTGGCGATCGCGCTGCAGCTGTCGCGCCGCCTGGACGAAGGCAGCCTGAGCATCGAGGACATCACCAACCTGGTCTGCCGGCTGCGCGACGATGCCTTCGAGGAGCGCGCTGCCCGCCTCGCCCGCTATGTCGGCCTGGGCGAAGAGCAGGACATGGCCAACCGCCTTCGCCAGATCGCCGCCCGCCTGATCCGCCCGGACCCGAACGACAGCCCGATCCCGCTCGCCCAGTTCCGGGCCGCGATCCACCGGACCCGGTTTTCGGCGGTGTTCACCGCACATCCCACATTCGCACTGGCAACCCCGGTCTATGCAGCGTTGGCCGAGACCGCGAGTGGTACCCGCACCCTGCCGGAGGTGGCTTCTCAGCGCCCCACCACGCCGACCCTGACCGACGAGTTCGATCTTGCCGTCGAGGCGATCCTGCGTGGCCGCAATGCCATCGACAAGCTGAACGCCGCCCTGCTCGAGGAAGCCGCCGGCTATTGGCCGCAAGCCTGGACCAGCTTGGTGCCACGCCCGCTGACCCTGGCCAGCTGGGTCGGCTACGACACCGACGGCCGCACCGATATCGGCTGGTGGGACACGCTGCGGCTGCGGCTGCGCATGAAGCTGCTCCAGCTGCAGCGCCTGCACGATCAGCTCGGACAGGCCGATCAGCCGCCGGCTCCGATACTCGACCGGGTCGCCGCTGCGATGGTCGCCGTCGAAGCCCAGATCGAGGCAGCGCCCGACCGCGCCGATCCCGAACAGGTCGCGGCGTTTTCCCGGGTCCTGATCGACCGTCGCGACGAGGCGATCCTGAGCCCGTCCGAACTGGACGATGCCTTCGGCGCTGCGATCGGCAGTGCTTCCGAACCCGACCGGCTCACCCTGGCGGTTGCCCGCGCCGGCTTCGTCTCGCATGGCATGGGTGCTGCCCATACCCATGTCCGGTTGAACGCCACCCAGATCCACAATGTCGCCCGCCAGCGGCTCGGCATCGAAGATAGCCCCGAGAATCCGGCCCAGCGGCGCGCCCTGCTCACCCAGATCAACGACGTCCTGTCCGAGGTTCAGCGCATCCCGGTCGATTTCGGCGCCTTGCTGACCGAGCAGGCATCGGCGGCCCGCCTGATGATGACCGTCACCCAGATCATCAAGCACATCGACAGCTCGAGCCCGATCCGCTTCCTGATCGCCGAGACCGAGAGCGGCTACACACTGCTGGTGGCGCTCTGGCTCGCACGCCTGTTCGGCATCGAGGACAAGATCGAGATCTCGCCGCTGTTCGAGACCCGCGATGCTCTCATGCAGGGCTCGCGCATCATCGAGGAGGCGCTGCATTCGCGGCACTATCGTGACTATCTCCGCCGCACCGGCAAGCTGTCGCTGCAGTTCGGCTACTCGGATTCCGGCCGCTATGTCGGCCAGCTGGCGGCCACCTACCTGGTCGAGCGCCTCCGCCTGAAGATCGCCGACCTGCTCGCCAAGCGCGGCATGACCGACGTCGAGATCATCCTGTTCGACACGCACGGCGAAAGCATCGGCCGCGGCGCGCATCCGTTCGCCCTTGCCGACCGGCTGGATTATCTGTCGCCATCGCACTCCCGGCAGGCCTTCGGCGAGGCCGGCATCGCCTACCGCGAGGAAGCGGCGTTTCAGGGCGGCGACGGCTACTTGCTGTTCGGCACCCAGAAGCTGGCGGACGCGGTCATCAGCACCATCGCCACCCATGCGTTCGCGGTGGTGAAGCCCGAGCGCGATCCGATCTACGACGAGCCCGACTTCTCCGCCGACTTCTTCGCAGCCATCGGCCTCGGCATGACCGAGCTGGTCGAGGACCCGGGCTATGCGGGCCTGCTCGGCGCCTTCGGTCCCGCGTTGATCGACCGTACCGGCTCGCGCCCGGCCGCACGCCAGAGCGACTCCGCCGGCGGACCGGCACGGATACGCCATCCGCGCGAACTGCGCGCGATCCCCAACAACGCGATCCTGCAGCAGCTCGGCTGGTGCGCCAACACGCTGCAGGGCCTGGGCCTGGCCGCCGCCCGGCACCCCGAGACGTTCGAGGAGTTCCTGCTGAAGAGCCCGCGTTTCCGCCGGGCACTCGACTTCGCGTCGCACGCCCTTGCCCATTCCGACCGCGACGTCCTGCGCGCCATCGTGCTGACGCTCGATCCCGGGGTTTGGCTCGATCGCGCCGCGCACGAGAATGATCCGGCTCGCCGCAATGCCCTGGTCACCCTGTCAGAAGGGCTGGAACGCCTCGATCTCTGGGCGATCACCCAGTCGATGTTCCGTCGCATCCAGGCGGATCATCTGGCCCTTCGCGCCGCTTGGCCCGACGCGCCCCGGATGCGCCTGCCGGAGGTGCTGCTGCACGCGATCCGCCTGACCCTGATCGAGCGGATCTGGCTTCTCTCGACCCGGATTCCCTACTTTTCGCCACGCAACGGCTTCACCAGGGAAGCGCTCGACGACCAAGTGCTCCGGCTCGAGATCCCGAACGTGCTGAAGCAGCTCGCCGAGATCTTTCCGCAGGCCTCGGACCAGTCGGTGTTGCTGGACTTCCGCGAGCAGCCTGGACCACGGTCCGAAAACGCCTACACGCGGGAGAACGCGGAAATTTTCCAGCCGATGCGCCGGCTGTTCGAGCTTGTCCGCGAGGTGAGCGTCGGCGTCATGCACAATGTCGGTGCATTCGGATAACGCGTTCGCCGCCCATGGCCAGACGACGCGCATGGCGCCTGACCGAACCGCCCCCACCCACGGCGACGCCCCTGGTCATACGCCCCGGGATCAGGCGGATCGTCGCCGCGAACCCGGGGCCGATGACCTATCACGGCACCAACACCTGGCTGGTGGACTGGGACGGCGGCGTCGCGGTGATCGATCCGGGCAGTGACGACGAGAGCCATCTCGACGCCATCATTGCCGAGGCCGGGCCCAGGCTGTCGCATATCCTGCTGACCCATACCCACCGCGACCATCTCACCGGCGCCGACACGCTCAGCCGGCGCAGCGGCGCGCCGATCGCTGGCTTCACCCTCAGCGCTGACCCCAATTTCGCGCCTGCCGTTGCGCTTGCGGACAACACCCGTATCGCCGGGCTGACCGCGCTGCATACGCCCGGGCACGCCATGGATCATCTCTGTTTCGCGCGCGATGACGGGGTGCTGTTCAGCGGCGACCATGTCATGCCCTGGTCGACCTCGGTGGTGCCGCCGCCGCCGCATGGCGACCTGATCCGCTTCATCGGCAACCTGGAACGGGTCCGCGATCGCGACGACCGGCTGATGCTGTCCGCGCACGGTCCGGCGATCGAGAATCCGCGTGACCTGGTACAGAGCTTGCTGGATCATCGCACCGCGCGCGAGGCATCGATCGAAGCCGTGCTTTCGCCGGTGCCGATGCCGTTCGAGGCGGTACTGGCGCGATCCTACATCAACCTGCGCCCCGAACTGCTCTCGCCCGCCCGTGCGAACCTGCTTTCACATCTCGGAAAGCTCGAGATCGAGGGGCGCGCCGCACTGACCCCGGACGGCTGGCGGGCGACAGGCTGATACCAATTCCGTTTTGCAGGAGCCTTCACGTTGAAACGAGCTTCCCTATTTCTCACGGCAGCGCTGCTTGCGTCGCCGATCGGCCTCGCTCGCCCACACCTTGCCCGCGCGGACGACGCAACCATCAAGATCACCAGGTCCGACAAGGACAAGGCGCGGCCGCATCTGACCGCCGACGAGAAAACCAGTGACGGCAGCGTCGATGCCGGTGGCCAGCACGTCGACTACGAGGCCGTTGCCGGCACGCTGATCGTCCACCCGAAAGGCTGGGACGATGCCGCCAAACTGGACGGCGATTCCGACAAGGCTGGCGACAAGGCTGCGGACGACACCAACCCGACTGCGGAAGCGGCGATGTTCTACGTCGCCTACTTCAAGAAGGGAGCCCGCGCCGAGAATCGTCCGATCACCTTCCTCTATAATGGCGGTCCCGGCTCGGCGACGGTGTGGCTGCACATGGGGGCGTTCGGCCCGCGCCGCGTGGTGACGCTCGATGACAGCCACGGCCCGGCAGCGCCCTACCGGTTCATCAACAACGACCAGAGCCTGCTCGACGTGAGCGACCTGGTGTTCATCGACGCGCCGGGCACGGGATTCTCCCGCATCGCCGGCAAGGACAAGGAAAAGGACTTCTACGGCATCGACCAGGACGGCCATGCCTTCGCCGACTTCATCGCCTCGTTCCTGTCCAAGTACGGGCGCTGGAACTCGCCGAAGTACCTGTTCGGCGAGAGCTACGGCACTACCCGATCCGCGGTGCTGATCAACCAGCTGGAACAGGACAAGTCAGTCGATTTCAACGGCGTCATCCTGCTGTCGCAGATCCTGAGCTTCGATGCGAGCGTGGATGGCCCGGAGATGAACCCCGGCGTCGATCTGCCTTACATCGTGGCGTTGCCGACCTATGCCGCCACTGCCTGGTATCACCACAAGCTGCCCGGCACGCCAGGCGACCTGCATGCGCTGCTGACCCAGGTCGAGACCTTCGCCAGCACCGACTACGCCGCTGCCTTGCAGCAGGGCTCGATGCTCGATCCCGCGAAGCGCGACGCGATCGCCGAGAAGCTGCACGACTATACCGGCCTGCCGGTCGACTACATCAAGAAGGCCAACCTGCGGGTCGACGGCGGCGAGTTCGAGAAGACCCTGCAGGGCGACGAGACCACCACCGGCCGACTGGACACGCGCTTCTCCGGCCCGACCATGGATCCGCTCAGCAAGGAGAGCGATTACGATCCGCAATCGGCCGCGATCGGGTCGGCCTACGTCTCGGTCTTCAACGACTATGTTCGCAAGGTTCTCGGGTATGGCGACAACAAATACTACAAGCCGGAAATCGAGATCGACAACTGGGACATGAAGCACCAGCCGCCGGGTGCGACGTCGCCGGTCTCCGGATCGGCCAACGTGATGCCCGACCTCGCGACGGCGATGAAGTACAACCCGAACCTCAAGATCCAGCTCAACGCCGGCTATTTCGACCTGGCAACGCCCTACTACGAGGGTATCTACGAGATGCACCACCTGCCGATACCGCAGGCGCTGCAGGCCAACATCGAATATCACCAGTACGAGTCAGGCCACATGGTCTACGCGCACCAGGCGGCACTGCAGCAGCTGCACGACAACGTCGCGGACTTCATCCGCCGCACCGACGCCCAGGGTCCGGGATCGGCGCCGCCCGCAGCCAAGCACTAAGGCTTACCGGCGCACCATTGCGGCGCGTAACGAAAAAGGGCCGGCCCGTTTCCGGGCCGGCCCTTTCATCGTTGATCCTGAACTCGGTTCAGGCGGACTTCGCCATGATCTCGTCGGCGATGTTGCGTGGCACCGGATCGTAGTGATGGAACTGCATGGTGAACGAGGCGCGACCCTTGGTCATCGAACGCAGGTGCGAGATGTAGCCGAACATCTCCTTCAGCGGCACCTGGGCCCGGACCGTGACCGTCGAACCGGCACTCTCCTGGTTCTGGATCTGGCCACGGCGACGATTGAGATCGCCCACCACGTCGCCGACGTGATCCTGCGGCGTCGTGCACTCGACATCCATGATCGGCTCGAGAATGACCGGAGCCGCCTGCTTCATACCCTCGCGGAAGCACGCCTTGGCCGCGATCTCGAATGCCAGCGCCGAGGAGTCGACGTCATGGTACTTGCCGTCGAGCAGCGTGTACTTGAAGTCGACAGTCGGGAAGCCAGCCAGCACGCCGGTCGTGGACTGAACGCGGATGCCCTTCTCGACCGCCGGGATGTATTCCTTCGGCACGGTGCCGCCGACCACCTTGTTCTCGAACAGGATGCCGGCGTTCCGCTCCTGCGGTGAGAACTCGATCTTCACCTCTGCATACTGACCCGAACCGCCCGACTGCTTCTTGTGGGTGTAGGTCTCGATATGCGACTTGCTGATGGTCTCGCGATACGCCACCTGCGGCGCGCCGATGTCCGCCTCGACGCCATACTCGCGGCGAAGACGGTCGATGATGATCTCGAGATGCAACTCGCCCATGCCGGAGAGGATGGTCTGGCCGGTTTCCTGGTCGGTCTTGAGGCGCAGGCTCGGATCTTCGCCGGCCAGCTTCTGCAGCGCCAGCGTCATCTTCTCGACCGCTTCCTTGGTCTTCGGCTCGACCGAGATGTCGATGACCGGAACCGGGAATGCCATGCGCTCGAGGATGACCGGGTCATCAGCGGACGCCAGCGTGTCCCCGGTGCTGGTATCCTTCAGCCCCACGAACGCCGCGATGTCGCCAGCCTGCACTTCCTTGATTTCCGCACGCTTGTCGGCGTGCATCTGGAACATGCGGCCGATCCGCTCCTTGTGGTCCTTGGTCGTGTTCATGACCTGGTCGCCGGACTTCAGCGAACCCGAATACACGCGGACGAAGGTCAGGGTGCCGTACTTGTCGTTGATAATCTTGAAGGCAAGGCCCGAAAAGTTGCCCTTCGGGTCGACCTTGATCAGGCGACGCAGCTTGGGGTCCTCGTCCTCGTGGCCTTCTTCGGCCGCAACGCGGATGCCTTCGCGATCGTCAGGCGCCGGCAGGTAGTCGAGCACCGCATCGAGCAGCGGCTGGACGCCCTTATTCTTGAACGCCGTGCCGCACAGCACCGGACGGAATACGCCGGAGATGGCGCCCGCCTTGATGCAGCGCTTCAGGGTGTCGACGTCGACGTCGCCCTTCTCGAAATACTCTTCCATCGCCTCGTTATCGACCGAGAGCGCGGTATCGAGCAGCAGCTGGCGAGCCTCGGTGGCGCGCTCGAGCAGATCGGCGGGGATTTCCTCGTCATGGAACTTCGCGCCGAGCTCGCCGCCTTCCCAGATGATCGCCTTCATCTCGACCAGATCGACGACGCCGATGAAGGTGTCCTCGATGCCGATCGGCAGCTGCAGCGGCAGCGCCACGATGTCGAGCTTCTCCTTCAGCGTGTCGAACGCGCGGTAGAAGTCGGCGCCGGTACGATCAAGCTTGTTGATGAAGATGATGCGCGGGACATTGTAGCGGTCGGCGAGACGCCAATTGGTCTCGGACTGCGGCTGCACGCCGGCCACGCCCTCGATGATGAATATCGCGCCATCCAGCACGCGAAGCGAACGGTTCACTTCGATGTTGAAATCGATATGGCCGGGCGTGTCGATGATGTTGATGCGGTGTTCCTTCCACTCGCACGTCACCGCCGCGGAGGTGATGGTGATCCCCCGCTCGCGCTCCTGCTCCATGTAGTCGGTCGTGGTGTTGCCCTCATGGACCTCACCGATCCGATGCGACACGCCGGTATAGTAGAGAATCCGCTCGGTGGTGGTCGTCTTGCCGGCATCGATGTGCGCGGTAATGCCGATATTGCGGATCTTCGAGAGCTCGGACACGCTGGATTCTCCTCAAACCAAGAAGGCGCGACGAGAGCAAGGCTCCGCGCGCCTTCCAGGGCCGCGGCTGAGCCTGGCGGCCGAAAGACTGATGGGCCCTCACATGCGCGAGATGCCCTTGATTTGCAAGGCCGAAGACCGGTTTCGCAGGCGCTAGGCCCCCGATCCGGCCGGATCGGGCCTCAGGCCGAGAGAGCGGCCTGCTTCTTCGCCTGGGCGCGCAGGATGCGGCGCTTCAGGGACTGCGCCTCTTCCGGCAGGCGACGGTTCGGGGTCGTCAGCAGGAACGCGTCGAGGCCGCCATTATGCTCGATCGTGCGGATACCGTGCGTGGTCACGCGCATGCGGATCGAGGTGCCCAGCACGTCGGACAAAAGCGACGTCTCCTGCAGGTTGGGCAGGTAGCGGCGGCGGGACTTGTTGTTGGCGTGGCTGACGTTGTTACCTGTCAGCACACCCTTGCCGGTTATCTCGCAGCGGCGCGACATCGTCTCATCCTTAACTAACGAACGCTCCGGCCCGGGGCCGGAGACGAAACACCGAACGACCGGCACAGCGAGGCCCGGCGTCATCTGATCGTGGAGGCGCGGCTTATCGCCAAGTGGCAGGGATTCGTCAAGCTCTTCCTTGACCCATCAGCCGGCAGGTCAGCCGCGCCCAGGATCGCGTCCCGTCTCACGGTCGTTCGCCGGATGCAGCTCGCCCGCCTGCACGCTTGCGATCGCGTTCTCCAGCATGCGGGTCATCACGGTCTGATCCATGGTCCGGGCCAGCAGTCCCAGCGACCCGCCGAGCAGCGCAGATGCGACCGCCAGCGGTGGCAGCCCCTCGCCCAGCATGTACTCGATCGCCTTGTCGACGACCGCTCCCGCATGGCTCAGCTCGGCCGGAACCGAGCCATCCTGCCCCAGCTTCTGCTCGCCCCGCTGGCCTTCCTGACCCGGATCGAAGCTCATGTCGTTCTCCCTGTACCGCCATGCGGCCATCGTGAAATGTGGAACGCGGTCCCGGCCGGGCCAAGGGCACGCAGCGCTGTCACTGCGCCTTTATCAGCTCGGCCCGCCCTGCCGACGCCAGGGATCTCGGACCCTCGGCCGCCTCGACATGACCCTGGGCCGCTTCCTCCTCGGACTGCGCCGCCCACATCCGCGCATACACGCCGCCGGTTGCCAGCAGGTCGCGATGCGTGCCGCGTTCGGCGACCAGCCCATCCACCAGCACCAGGATCTCGTCCGCATCCACCACCGTCGAGAGGCGATGCGCGATCACCAGCGTGGTCCGGTCGGTCGCCACGGTCCGCAGCGCCGACTGGATCTCCTGTTCGGTATGGGTATCGAGCGCGCTGGTCGCCTCGTCCAGGATCAGCACCCGCGGGTTCTTCAGGATCGTACGGGCGATCGCCACCCGCTGCTTCTCGCCGCCGGACAGCTTCAGGCCGCGCTCCCCGACCCGGGTGTCGTATCCCTCCGGCAGTCGCATGACGAAGTCGTGCACCTGCGCCAGCTGGGCCGCATGCTCGACCTCCGCCTGGGTGGCGCCGATCCGGCCATAGGCGATGTTGTAGCGAATGGTGTCGTTGAACAGCACCGTATCCTGCGGCACCACCCCGATCGCCGCCCGCAGGCTTTCCTGGCTGTAGTCGCGCACGTCCCTGCCATCGAGCAGCACGCGGCCGTCATTCACGTCATAGAAGCGGAACAGCAGCCGGCTGATGGTCGACTTGCCGGCCCCGGTCGGCCCGACGATCGCCGTGCGCCCACCGGGCTGCACCGAGAAGCTGACCCCATGCAGGATCTCGCGGTTCGACTGATAGCCGAACTTCACGCCGTCGAACCTGACCTCCGCCGGCGGCGCGTCCTCGAGCCGTGCGGGCAGCAGGATGGGGATCGCCGGGTCTTCGACCTCCTCGGCCTCGCCCAGCAAGCGGAACATCTGCTCCAGGTCGACCAGCGACTGCCGGAGCGACGAGTAGACGAAGCCCAGCAGGTTCAGCGGCTGGTACAGCTGCATCAGGTAGGTGTTCACCAGCACGAACTTGCCGACCGACAGCTTGCCCGACGCCACCCCCTGGGCCGCCATCAGCATGATCGCCGCCAGGGCCACCGCGATGATGGTCGACTGGCCGATATTGAGCATGTTGAGCGATACCTGGGTGCGCACCGCCGCCCGCTCGTAGCGCGCCTGGGTCTCGTCGTAGCGCCTGGCCTCGTGGCCCTCGTTGCCGAAATACTTGACCGTCTCGTAGTTCAGCAGGCTGTCGAGCGCCTTGGTGCTGGCCTCGCTCTCCACCTCGTTCATCTTGCGCCGGATGCCGATCCGCCAGCCGGTGAAGGCGATGGTGAAGCCGACATACACCACCACCGTGGTCAGCGTGGCTGCGGCGAAGCGCCAGTCGAACAGCGTCCAGATCACCGCGGTGACCATCAGCGTCTCGATCAGGGTCGGCACGATGTTGAAGATGCCGAGCCGCAGGATCAGCTCGATCGCCTGGGTGCCGCGCTCCACCGCGCGCGTGACCCCGCCGGTCTGCCGGTCGAGATGAAACCGCAGCGACAGGCGGTGCAGATGGCGGAAGGTCTGCATCGCCGCGACCCGGATCACCCTCTGCTTCACCGGCGAGAACACCGCGTCGCGCAGCTCGCCGAACGCACCGGTGGCGATCCGCAACAGTCCGTAGCCGACGATCAGACCGACCGGCACCGCCAGCATATGGGTCGGATCGTTATGCGACAGCCGGTCGACCGCCCGTGCGTACACCAAGGGCACGCAGATGGTGGCCACCTTGGCGGCGATCAGCAGCAGGATGGCGCCGACCACATGCAGGCGGGTGCGGATGTCGCCCCGCGGCCAGAGATAGGGCAGCAGGCCACTGACCGTCTCCAGCGCCGTACGCCGGGAGGTGGAACCGGGTGAGTTGGGAGGAATCATTTCCCGGATGTGGCATTCCACCCCCCTGATTGCAAAGGAGTTCCGTTGCAATCGCCACGTCCGCTGCGGCAGGCTGCGGCATGACCAGCCCGATCGCGCCGTTCCTCCGCCACCTCGATGCCTGCAACAATGCCCGCCTGCCCGGCGGCCGGTTCCCGTTCCTGCTGGGAGGAATCCAGGTCGGCTGGATACCGCCGCATATGGCGCAGGAGCTCGAGCGCCGTGACGTTCGCAACGAGGCGGGCCGGCTGATCCTGGACGATCCGTTGCTGCTGGAACCGCTGGGCCGGGAGCTATCCCAGGCCGGCCTGTTCCGGTTCCGCGCCGAACCGTTCGATGTGCGCGGCGAACCGGACGGTCCGGTGCTGGCACGGCTCGACCGCGGCGCCCTGCCGAGTTTCGGGGTGCTCGCCAACGGCGTTCACCTGAACGGGCTGGTCGAGCGTGCGGACGGCACGCATCTGTGGGTCGGACGGCGGGCGGCGAACAAGCAGCTGGATCCGAACAAGCTCGACCATCTGGTCGCCGGCGGCGTGTCCGCTGGCTACGACATCTGGACCACCCTGGCCAAGGAAGGCGAGGAGGAGTGCAGCCTGCCGCCCGAGCTGGCCCGGGAAGCGGTTTCGGTCGGCACCATCGATTACGCCATGGCGCGGCCAGAGGGGCTGCGACGCGACCGGCTGCACTGCTTCGACCTAATCCTGCCGGACAGCTTCCGGCCGGTGCCGAATGACGACGAGGTTGCGGAGTTCATGCTGATCCCGATCGAGGAAGCCTTCCGCCTGGTCCGCGACACCGACGAGTTCAAGTTCAACGTCACCCTGGTGCTGATCGACCTGTTCCTGCGTCGCGGACTGATCGACCCCGCGACTGCGGATGGAAAGCTCCTCCGAAACTACCTGAATGGGTCCGCACCATCGGCGTAAACCGCCACCACGGCCCGCCGATCATCCGGGGGACGTCGGCGGTGCCCCGTTGAACATGCCGCTGCGTCGGAAGTCTCTCGGTGTGATGCCGAAGAAACGCCGGAACACCTTGGTGAAATAGTTGGCGTCCACGAAGCCGCAGCGCTGGGCGACTGCCTTGATCGACCCTTCCTCGAGGCGAAGCAGTCTCGACGCCTCCTCCATGCGCAAGCGCAACAGGAACCGCGCCGGCGAGATCCCCTCATGCTGCTCGAACAACCGCGAGAAATGATAGCGGCTATAGCCGGACGCGCGTGCAAGCCGTTCGACATCGAGGAACTCGGCCGGATTGCCGTGGATCAGCGAGATCGCGCGTTCGATCGCCGCCGGCCGCTTGGAAGCCGTCCGTACCGCACCCCAGGCGAGCAGATCGTCGGCCAGTTGCATCGCCATCGAATAGGCTAGCACGGACGCCTGCGCCGGCGTCGTAACAGTTCCGTCCAGCACCGCCAGGCATGTTTCGACCAACCGGTGGAGACTGGTTTCCGGCAGCTCCACCACCGGCCCCACTGCCTTCAGTTCCTGCCACATTCGCAGGACTTCCCGACCATTCAGGCAGATCCAGAGAAATTCCCAGCTTTTATTCCGCTCCAGCCAGTAGCGGTTGTCATGCGGAAAGTTCAGCAACATGGTCTGGCCGGGCCGCAGCGTGAATTGACGGTTCTCGTAACGAAGCCGGCCAGTCCCGGCAATCGTGTGCTGCAACAGCACGAACGGCACCTCGCCCCGCTTCAATCCGTCCCAATCGTAGGAACGGCCGGAACACTCGTCATAGCCGGCGCTGGTCACCATTGCATGCAAACGGTAGCGGCCCTTCGGGTAAGCGAGCGACACTGCGCCGGGACCACGCTCGGACAGGGCTTGCAGCACGGAAGTCACCGACAAAGCACGAATTTCCTCTTTTTGGCTCTCTGGCCGGCGTTCATGATAGCACGAACTTGCTTGCTGGATGAAAAGCTCCAGCGCCCGGATAATCCCAGGAGATAAAATGAAGGTCGCCGTTATCGGAGCCGGCAGCGTTGGCTTCACCCGCAAGCTGGTCCGCGACATCCTCAAGGTGCCGGCGCTGGCGGAAACCGAATTTGCCCTGCACGATATCAATGCCGAGAATCTCGACATGGTGGCGCAACTCGTCACCAAGGATATTTCGGTAAACGAACTGCCCGCGCGTGTCACCACGTCCACCGATCGACGCCGCGCCCTGGAAGGTGCACGCTACATCATCTGTTGCGTACGGATCGGCGGTCTCGAAGCCTTCCACCACGATATCGAGGTGCCATTGCGCTTCGGCGTCGACCAGTGCGTCGGCGACACGATCTGTGCAGGCGGCCTGATGTACGGCATGCGCACGGTGCCCGAGATCCTGGCCTTCTGCAAAGACATCCGCGACGTCGCCGAGCCCGGTGCCTGGTTCCTGAACTACGCCAACCCGATGGCGATGAACACCTGGGCGGCTATCGAGCATGGCGGGATCGCCAACACGATCGGCCTGTGCCATGGCGTACAGCATGGCTGGCGACAGATCGCCGAGGTGCTCGGAGCCAAGGATGCGAACGAGATCGAGTATGTCTGCTCCGGCATCAACCACCAGACCTGGTACGTCGACCTTCGCTGGAAAGGGCGCCGCATCGGTCGCGACGAGCTGCTGTCCGCGTTCGAGCGCCATCCGGTCATTTCGCAGGAAGAAAAAGTCAGGATCGACGTGCTGCGTCGCTTCGGCGTCTACTCGACCGAAAGCAACGGCCACCTGAGCGAATACCTGCCCTGGTACCGCAAGCGTCCGGACGAGATCATCGACTGGATCGACATGTCGAACTGGATCAATGGCGAGACCGGCGGCTACCTGCGCTACTGCACCGAGCAGCGCAACTGGTTCGAGACCGACTTCCCGCGCTGGCTCGCGGAGGCCGGTTCACCGCTTTCGCAGTATGAGCGATCCGACGAGCATTGCTCGCACATCATCGAGGCGATGGAGACCGGAAGCGTCTATCGCGGGCACTTCAACGTGCGCAACGACGGGCTCATCACCAATCTCGCACCGGACTGCATCGTCGAGACCCCGGGCTTTGTCGACCGGTTCGGGCTGAACATGGTGGCCGGCATCGAATTGCCGATGGGCTGCGCCGCCACATGCTCCGTCTCGGTCAACGTGCAGCGGATGGCGCTGAAGGCGGCGGTCGAGGGCGATCTCGACCTGCTTCGGCTGGCGATGCTGCACGATCCGCTGGTGGGCGCAGTCTGCAATCCGGAAGAAGTCTGGCAGATGGTGGACCAGCTGCTGGTGGCGGAAGCACAGTGGCTCCCGCAGTTCGCCTGGGCGATCGACGGGGCGAAGCAGCGGATCGGCAAGGCGGGGCCGAACATGTCCCGGGCATCGAGCGGCGCCGCCCGGCTGTCGGTGCGCAGCGTCGAGGAGCTCCGGGCCGCGCAACCTGCCCACAATGCCGCGGAATCACCGTCGGCACTGACGTCCTGACATCGCACGAGCAGGACCATCGTGCGCCGATCATAATCAAGAAACAAACGGGAAACCCCATCATGAAGCTATCCGGACTGGCGCTCGGGGTCGGGCTGCTGCTCGGCGGAACTGGACTGGCGCAAGCCGCGGACCCGGTCACGCTGCATTTCTGGGTCGCGTGGGATCCGGCGCTGCCGGACGCGAAGATCGCACAGGACGGTATCGCCAGGTTCGAGAAGCTGCATCCCGACATCAAGATCGATGTGCAGGACATGAGCTTCGGCGCGATGCACGACAAGCTCATCACCGCGATCGCCGGCGGGCAGCCCCCCGACGTGAGCTGGGGCCTGTCCGAGTGGCTCGGCGAGATGGACCGCATGGGCGCACTCGCCGACCTCACCGACGCCGCCAGTACGTGGCCCGACCGGAGCGCCATCTATCCGAGCGTACTTGCCGGCCTCACCATCAACGGTCGCCTCAAGGCGTTGCCGCATTATCTCGGCATCCGTGGCCTGCTGTATCATGCGGACATGCTGGCGAAAGCCGGCATCACGACACCGCCGACCACCTGGCAGGAGCTGGTGGACGACGCACCGAAAATACACGCCGCCACCGGCAAGTATGCCTTCGGCGTCGCGAACGACAGCGTCCGGGCGCCGCAGGAACTGTTCACCCTCATGGCCCAGAACGACGTGACGCTTGCCGAGCCACGCACCGGCGGGCGCTTCCGCAACAACTGGGACACCGACACGGCGCAGCTGCAGCGGATGACCGAGGTGTTGACGCTCTACCAGACCATGCTGGCCAAGGGCGTGATCGCTCCCAATGCGACAAGCTGGGGATGGGAAGAAGAGGACAATAATTTCGCGCTTGGCCAATATGCGATGGTCATGGATGGCTCGTGGATGCACCTGCACGAGGCGCAGTATCCGGACAGCATGCGCGACGTGCAGATCGCACCGCCGCCGAAATTGGCACATGCCGCGACCTACTTCGAGATCAACCCGATCTATGTGTTCAAGGCCAGCCCACACCCCAAGGAAGCGTTCGAGTTCGCATCCTATCTCGACAGCAAGGAATACCAGAGCCTTGCCCGGCCCACCGACTCTCCGCGAGAGGATGTGAGAGGCACGGATAAATGGGCCACCGGATTCGCCAAGCTGACGCCGATCGGAAAAACCTTTCCGCCGATTGCGCTGGGGCAGGTTTCACGTGACATGCAGGAGGCCATCGGCCGGGTGCTGCTGCGACATCAGGATCCCGCCACCGTCGCCGCCTGGCTCGGCCGTGCGATCAACAAGGATCTCCGCAAATCCGGCGAACTGGCTGCAAGCTGACATGAGAAGCCGTCTCTCATGAAGCAGTCGCGGGCCTATCCGGGAACCTGCGCCGACAAGGGAACGCGTGCGAAGGTTCGCACGCCTCCCCGGCAGCTGACGCGGGCCGCCCAGACACGGCGCACAGCGCTTTGGTTCGTGTTGCCGGCCGTCCTGTTCTTCCTGCTGCTGTCGGCGTACCCGTTGCTGCGGGTCCTGTGGCAGAGCGTCCGCTACGCAAATCTCGTCAACCCATCGATCAGCGGTTTCGCCGGCCTCGATAATTTCCGGACCGTGCTGGACGATGACGATTTCCTCCCGGCACTCGGCAACACCGCGCTCTGGACTGCCTTGTCGGTGACCGGTGAATACGCCCTGGGCCTGATCTCGGCGCTGGCGTTGAACGCCAACGTGCGCGGCCGGGCGTTCTTCAGGGCGGCGATCATCGTGCCCTGGGTCATTCCGATCGTGGTGGCCGGCCTGACCTGGACCTGGATGCTCACGCCCGAATATGGCGTGCTCAATCTCTGGTTGGTCCAGGCGGGCCTGATCCACGCGCCGATCGCCTGGCTGGGCCAGACCGGCACCGCCCTGCTTGCAGTCACCCTGGTCAATATCTGGCGCTCGTTCCCCTTCTACACGATCAGCCTCCTGGCCGCTCTGCAGGCGATCCCGGCCGACCTGCATGAGGCCGCGGTCATCGATGGCGCCGGATCCTGGATGCGCTTCCGGGTCATCACCCTGCCACATCTGCGCGTCGTTTCGATGACCCTGATCGTCATCCACATCGTCTGGACCGCGGTCAATTTCGACTTCATCTGGGTGATGACACAGGGCGGCCCGCTGAACAGCTCGGAAACGCTGCCGATCATGATCTATCGCTACGCACTGCAGAACTTCGATGTCGGGGCCGGATGCGCACTGGCCACCATGATGATGGGCTTCATGGCGAGCGTGTTCTTCATGCAATATTACGGCATGCGCCGTATCGCATCGAGCCAGGCGGGGACAGCCTGATGGTTATCGGAAAAAGCGCGCAACGCATCAACAGCGTGGTCGCCTATACCGTACTCGTCGGCTTCACGATCTTCTGCCTGTTTCCCTTTGTCTGGATGCTCGACACCGCGCTCAAGCCGCTGCATGAGGTGCAGAGCCTGCATCCGAGCCTGTTGATCCTGCGTCCGACACTGGATAATTTCCGGCGCGTCCTGTTCGAGACCAGCTTCCCGATCTACTTCCGGAACAGCCTGATCGTCGCGGGCAGTGCCACGATACTGACCCTGATGATCGCGGTGTTCTGCGGCTACGTGCTGAGCCGCTGGCCGCATACCGGGATCGCGCGCACAGTGGGCTCGGCGCTGCTGCTGTCGCAGATGATCCCGGGCGTGCTGCTGCTGGTGCCGCTCTACATGCTGATGCGTCAGTTCGGGCTGCTCAGCAGCTACACCGGCCTCATCATCGTCTACTGCACCTTCACGGTGCCGCTCTGCGTCTTCATGCTGAAAAGCTTCTTCGACGCGGTTCCGGGCGAGATCGAGCAGGCAGCCGAGATGGATGGCTGCTCCCGGACCGGTTTCATCTACCGGATCCTGCTGCCACTCTCCGCCCCGGGGATCCTGGCCGCCGGAGCCTTCGCCTTCATCAATGCCTGGAACGAGTTCATGTTCGGCTACGTGTTCATCAATGATGACGCGCACAGGACGCTGACCCCCGGCATCATGATGTTCAAGAGCGCGCACGTCACCGACTGGGGGGGACTGATGGCAGCCTCCGTACTGACCGTGGTCCCCGTTGCGGCCTGCTTCCTCTATCTGCAGCGCTTCCTGATCGAAGGGCTGGCATCCGGGGCAGTCAAGGGATGATGCTACGGCGCTGGATTGTTCACGTCGGCGATACGCGCAAACGCTCCTGCCACCACGGGTTGAGCAGCTTCTGACGATCTGCAACGACTTACCGAGGGACCTCATGGGACGTTCGCCCACTGTCAAGCAGCCTGAAGGACGGCGCAGAGCGTGTTGAAATTACAGCACTCCTGTTAAAGAGTGCGTCAGGTTCCGACAATGGCAAGATCGACCGCCGCCTCGGCATGGAGAGCAGTCGTGTCGAAAAGTGGCACTGTGCTATCTTCGGGCCGCACCAGCAGCATGATCTCGGTGCAGCCCAGAATGACGGCCTCCGCTCCATGTTCCACCAGTCGGGCGATCACCTCGCGAAAAGCCTGGCGCGAGGACGGTTCTACCCGGCCCTGTACCAACTCCTCGTAGATCACCCTGTGCACCCGGGCGCGGTCCTCGTCGCCCGGCACCAGCACTTCCAGTCCATGCCGATGCATGAGCCGTCCCTTGTAGAAATCGTGCTCCATGGTGAAGGCGGTCCCCAGCAAGCCGACCTTTCTCAGTCCGGCACTCCTGATCCGCTTCGCAGTCGGATCGGCGATATGCAGAAGCGGCAGGCCTATGGCTGCCTGAACCTGGTCGGCCATCCGATGCATCGTGTTGGTGCAGATCACTATGAAGTCCGCACCACCGCGTTCCAGACGTTGTGCAGCCGCAACCATCTCGGCTGTGGCTTCGTCCCAGCGACCGGCATGCTGGAGCGCTTCGATTTCTCCGAAGTCGAACGACCACATCAAGCATCGGGCCGAGCGTAAGCCCCCAAGACGAGCCCTGACAGTCTGGTTTATGATCCGGTAATATTCGGCAGAGCTTTCCCAGCTCAATCCGCCGATCAAGCCGATGACCTTCTGGGACACGCCACTCTCCATTCCGCAACGGGCATGAAGAACAAGTCATGGCGGGGAGGCAAGGCCCCTATGTCAACGACAGCCATGCCGGTCGATCTGCAGTAGCGGCCAGGAAAAGGCTACAGGCGCGCCACCTTGCGAAAGCGTCGTTCCAGATACAGCGAGACGTCCTGCTCGAATGCCAGGCTGCAAACGCTCCGAATGCTACCCCGCCCGACGAAGGGGCCGAACAAGGTCACAGCCTGGAAGGCATCGGTATAGGCTCCAGTTGGTCTCCATTCCGAATCTCGTCAACAACGCGCTGGTCTGACTCTACCGCCGATCCTCGTGGCCTTCCTGCTCGCGCATACGCCAGTGAGCAGTCATCGCGTTGGTGCCGTCTCCCGGCTGACCGCGATAAAGCGCGATCAGCCGAATCTCCACCACGAAGATCAGAACGTCCCGTGCACGCCGAACTGGAAGTTGCGCTGCACGATGCCGTTTTGTGACCAGGCCGGGTTGTAGAGATAGCCACCGTAGGTTCCGAAATCGTACGGGGAGCGGAAGCCCAGCACGTTGTAGACGTTGAGGTAGGCAGTCAGTCGCGGGGTGACGTCGTAGCTCAGGGTCAGGTCCACGTCCCAAAATGCCTTCACGTGGCACTGTGCGGGAGAGAACGAGTTCCCCGACAGTGCATTGGCGCAATCGCCGCCTGTGCCAGGACCAGTCTGATCCTCCGCGGTCGTGCGATACCCGCTAATGTAATAGACCGTCGGCGTGACCGAGAGTTTCTTGTAGATGATCGTGTTCGACCAGTTGGCACGCCAGCGCGGCGTGCCGGACGCGGAGACCGCGCCATACGGCCCGAGCGTCCCGGCGAAATGCTCGGTGCCGCCGCCATCCGGTAGAGTCAGGTTGAGGCTGCGCACATAGGTGGCACGACCTTGGCTGATCCACATCACATCATGGAAAATGCCCGGAAGGTGTGTGTGCGACTGCAGCGCCAGGTCGAAACCATCCGTGGTTTCCTTGTTGGCGTTCACGTAGCCGACGTCGATCTCCGCAGGACGAAGCAATGCGCCGGGTGCCGCCGCCGTATCCGGAATATCGGGACGAACGCTGATCGGCAGGCCCGTCGCGGGATACGCGGCGTGGTTGGCGATCCACGCACCTGCGACGTCGGAGACCGAAACCGGGTTCGGCGTGATATAGTTGTTCTTGCGGATATAGTAATATTCTGCGGTCAGGCTAAGCCAATTGGTCGGACGGAATACCGGGCCGCCCGTGAAGTTGGTCGAGGTCTCCGGCTTAAGGCTGGGATTGCCGATGCTGCGATTGCCGATCGAGTATGCCTGCGCGTAGGTGTCGGGTTGCCCGCTCGGCGCCGTATGCTGGGCGAGGAAGGCCGGATCTGTCGGTTGGTAAGTCGTGTAGCCGACCGTAGTGCCGCCCGTCTCAGCAAAGCTCGGTACGCGAAAGCCCTCCGAGAACGTGCCGCGGAGCCATAGTTTCTCGAACGGCTTGAAGGTCAGGCCGACCTTCGGCGAAAAGTGGCTGAATCCCTCGGAGTAGTGGTCGAACCGACCAGAACCGTCGATATCCACCATCTTGATGACAGGCAAATCGACTTCGAAGAAGCCGGACTCGACCCAGCGATGGCCGACCGCGCTGACAGGATTGATCAGGCCGGTGTACTGGTCCGGGTCGCCGAGCTCGAAGCTGTTCGCGCTCGGATCGTTGAGCGCCTCGTAACGGATATTGCTACCGATCGCGAGCTTGGCCGTTCCACCAGGCAGTTGGAACAGGCCTTTGCTCAACGTTGCCTGGAGCGAATACTCCTGGGACGTCGCACGGATATGGTTCCGCGGCGCAATCGAGTTCAGCTCAGCTTGTGAATTCTGCGACGGGTTGACGAAGTTGTAGGAACCGCTGTTGATCGCGTTTTCGATGCCGGCAATGGTCGGTACGCCAGTGATCGTCTGGTCAAGAACGCTGTTCATGCCAACGAAATTGGCGTCGTAGTTCCATTCCGAGCCCCACTTCGATGGGACGTAGCCGCTATAGTCGACCGAACCGCGATAATTTTGCGACAACTCGCGAGTTGTTGGAATCAGATTGCCGAATTGGTAGTCGATCTCCGCTGGCAAACCCTGGGCGGCGAATGGATTGTTTGGATTAAGCTGTCCGTTGGGCAAAGTGACCGGGAGCGGAGTACTTTGCGTATTGATCGAGCGATCCTGGCTCTGCACGCGAGCGAAGCTGGGATTAATTCCCTGGGAGACCGACTGCACCTGGCCATAGTTGAACATGGCGACCAGCTGAGATTCGTCCGTGACGTTCGCCGTGAAGTGTGCTGTCGCGTTGATCCGGCGGAGCGACGGGGCAATCTGCTTGTATTGCTGGCTGTTCTGCTCGCATGTCTGGGTGCGACCGTTGTCTCCAGTCACTGCGGCGCCAGTCACCACACCGCCGATACCGCTGCCGCCACAACCTGCCTGCGGATTAAGCAGTTGCCACGCCCCCACACCACTCGTCGAGCCATCGCTCGGACGCACGACAGGTACGGTGGTCGAGGCGAAGTTATTGATCCCACCATTGCCGTCCGAAACGTTCGTGTTGCCGTTTATTCCTCCAACACTGGTCTCGTCGCCGGTGTTGTATGGCCGGCCGGCCTGGCGATAGTAGTAGGGATCGTCCTGCTGATACTCGCCGTTGACGTAGAAATTGTAGCCATCGTGGCGGAGGTCGCCATGGCCATAGGTGAGATAGAGACGCTGGTGGCCGGAATCTCCGTTCTGTGCAACACCGCCCTCGGCAAGACCTTCCCACCCCTTGATCTCCTTGCGCGTGATCAGGTTGACCACGCCCGCCACGGCGTCGGCGCCGTAGGTCGCGGAACCGCCATCTTCCTGGACGTCGACATTCTGCATGATCGACATCGGGATCCAGTTGGTATCGACGAAATTGCGTTCGCCATCGTCGGCCAGTGGGTAGTAGGAGAGCCGCTGCCCATCCATCAGGACCAGCGTCGAGTCGGTGCTCAGGCCACGAAGCGATGGCGCAGACGCGCCCGCCGCGAAACCGCCGCCGGCGGACCAGGCGTTCGTCAGGGTGCCGGCGCCATTGGACGACAGCGTCTGCAGCGCGTCGCTGACCGACTTGATGCCTCGACGCTGCAGATCCTGCCTTGTCAGATGCGTGATCGGCGTCGCACTGGTCAGGTTCGGGTCACGAAATAGCGTACCGGTGACGACCACGCTCTCGGTGTTGTTCTGCGCAACAGGTGCCGACGCGGGAAGGATGCCAGGCGCAGTCACTGCGGCGGCACCGCCACCGGCAGCTATGGGTGCTGCGGGTGGGGTTGCCGCGACTGCTGCGTGACGCGCAACGTGAGCATGCTTTGTCGTGATGCAGGTGCCTTTGTGGTTGTGTACCTTTCCAACCGGGCATGGAGCCGCATGGGCTCCGCCGATCGATAATATCAGGTAGCCTGCCAACGTGGTCGAGGAGACCAGATACCTTCGGGACATGGAAACGCGGCGCATCATGTTCTGAACTCCTCCTCGCAGCGCGACGACGGGGCGACGACGATGCCAACCATCCACTTAAAGAAAACGTAACGCCACGGTCATAACGTCGCAATGATCCACGGGCTTTTCTAAGTCGTTCCCTCACTGCGTTGCCGTTTTGCAACAGAGGCTGGATTGCCGGCACTGCAGTTGCAGCCTCCTCGAGTTTTCAACTATTCGTAACTACGTGTCTGGACATGATGAATATCAGCCTGGGGTCGATGACGCGCCGCCGCCATGGGAGCCGGATTTACGTGAGTTCCGAGCACTGCACACGATCTTTGCTCACGGAGAAGTGGGTGACGAATACGGCATGTCAGATCCTCGTTGCCCATGGACGCGGCGTTCGCCGAGGCGATCAAAGCTTCGGATGCAGGCGGCAACGGCACGAAGGCTCACACAATTCCAGATTGAGAAGATCGCCTCGTTTTGGCGAGGAAGGCCAACCCGGTCGCCATGACGCCGACCAACAGTTGACAAAGCCAGGACGGGAGCCCGTCCGCATGGTCGGCCCGCCAATTGGATTAGGGTGGAAACTCTCGGCGGTTGCAATTTCCGCGGTGGCTCGAGCAGGCCGCAGGAAATTGAAGAGCGTTTATCTGCTCCCACACGCATAGCAATCACCGGCGCCATCAGGTGACGCGTGATGCGCTCACTGCGAGCAGCAACGCCGTCAACAGCCCTGCTCCAAGCAGCACCGCCGCGAACCCCGCCACCCCGTTCCACCCACCGACGCTCCAGACCCAGCCGCCCGCCGATCCCATGAAGCTCGAGCCCAGGTAGTACGCGAGCAGATACAGCGACGCCGCATGACCCTTGTCGACAGCAGCGCGATGGCCGACCCAGCCGCTGGCGATCGAGTGCGAGACAAAGAACCCGATCGTGATCAGGGCGAGCCCGCACAAGGTCGCCCCGAGCAAGCCGGACACCGTGAGCGCCAGACCGGCCAGTCCCATGACCGGCCCGGCGATCAGCACGGGCCCACGTCCGAACCGAGCCGAGAGCCGGCCCGCCAAAGGCGAGGCAACGATACCGAACAAATAGACCATGAACACCGCGCCGGACTCGCCCTGGGTCAGCGAGAATGGCGGCTGCAGCAGTCGGAAGCCGAGATAATTATAGACCGTGACGAACGCGCTCATCGCCAGGAAGCCGGTCAGGAACAGGCCGCCCATGCCCGGGTCGCGCAGATGCAGCCCCCACGCACGCAGATTGCCATGCAGCGTCGACGCAGTGGCTGCACCAGGCCGTTGTGGCGTCGAGCGCACGGCGGGTAGCAGCACCAGGAACAACACCCCTGCGAGCAGGCAAGACATTCCCGCCGCCAGCATGCCGGATCGCCAGCCGACATGCTCGGTGACGAAAGCTGTCCCGACCCGCCCGGCCATGCCGCCGAACGCCGTGCCGCCGACATACAGTCCCATCGTGGCACCCAGGTCGGAGGGATGGATCTCGTCGGCCAGGTGAGCCATCGCCACGGCCGGCACGCCGCCGAGCAGCAGCCCCTCGACCGCCCGCAGGACCAGCAGCGTGTGCCAGCCGGGCGCGAACGTCACCGCGATGTTGCACAATGCCGCCAGGATCATCGACGCACCCATGATCCGCTTCCGTCCCAGCCACGTCGCCAGCGGCGTAGTGCACAGGATCGAGATTGCGAGGAAGCCGGTGCTCAGCGACAGGGCCAGCGACGCGCCGGCCGGGCTGACGTGGAAATCGTTCCCGAACACGGTCAGCAGCGGCTGCACGCAATAGAGCAGCGAGAACGTCGCGAACCCTGCCAGGAAGAGTGCAATGCGCAGCCGCCGGTAGTCAGGGGTTCCGCGCGTTATCTTGTCAGTGCCGTCCCGGGTGGATGAATCCGCCATGCCTCTGCAATGGCAGCAAGCACCGGCGGAGCCAATGGACCGGCACGTATGCGCGCCGGTGAAACCCCGAAACCATACGCCTTGTACGGACCTTACGTCAGGCGATACCGATCCTGCCGTTCATCGCCCGCCCTGCCATTCCAACCGATTGGGGATCGCCATGACCGACCTGCCAGCACACCCGACTCCCCTCCTGACCATCGGATACGAGAGCGCCCGCTTCGAACAGGTCCGCGACGCACTGACCGGAGCCGGCACCCGCCTGCTGGTCGACGTCCGCGCCATCGCCTCGTCGCGCCGGGCCGGCTTCTCGAAACGTATCCTGGCCGGGGGCCTGGCCGAGGCCGGGATCGAGTATGTCCATCTGCAGCCGCTGGGAACGCCCAAGGATGGCCGCGACGCCGTGCGACGCGGCGATGTCGGCACCATGGTACGCATCTTCCAGGCCCACATGGAGGGCGACCGCTCGCAGGCGGCACTGCAGGAGGCACGGGCCCTGGCGACCGAGCGCCGGGCCTGCCTGCTCTGCTTCGAACGCGACCACACCCATTGCCATCGCAGCCTGGTGGCCGACATGATCGTCGGCCAGACCGGACAACCGGTCCATCACCTGCTCGCCTCGATCGACACCCCCGAGCCGGTTCGAACCAAGCGCATCCGAAAGACCCTGACATGACCGACCAGCCGACCCCGCCCGTTGCGCGCAAAGAACCACGATCGATCGACCAGCTCGGCCGCGTGCGGGTCGACCCTTATGCCTGGATGAAGGACGAGAACTGGCAGGCGGTGCTGCGCGATCCGTCGGCGCTGCGGGGCGATATCGCCACCCATCTCCGCCAGGAGAACCTCTATGCCGAGACGCTGCTGGCCCCCACGAAACCCCTGCAGGCAACCATCCTGGAGGAAATGAAGGGCCGGCTGAAGCAGGATGAGACGTCGCTGGCGGTGCCGGACGGCGCCTGGTCCTACTACGCCCGCTACGAACCCGGTGCGCAGCACGCGATCCGTGCCCGACGGCCACGCGACGCCGAAACCGGTCCAGCCTCACACGAGGAAATCCTGCTCGACGTGCAGGCCCTGTCGCTCGGCCACGACTATTATGTCGTGGCTGCCGCCCATCATTCTCCCGATCACCGGCTCTATGCCTACGCCGAGGATGCACAGGGCTCGGAAGTCTACCGCATCCAGGTCAAGGACCTGTCGACCGGCGAGACCCTGACCGGTCCGGTCGAGAGCTCGACCGGCGATTTCACCTTCTCGCCCGATAGCGCCTGGCTGTTCTGGACCTATCGCGACGAGCATGGCCGTCCGACCCGCATCTATCGCCGTCCGTCCCGCGGCGGCGAGGATGTGCTGGTCTACGAGGAGACCGATCCGGGCTTCTTCATCGGCGTACAAGTGAGCGAGTCGCGCGCCTGGATCATGATCACCTGCGGCGACCAGGAAACCACCGAAACGCTGCTGATCCCCGGCGACGACCCGACCGCCACCCCACGGGTCGCTGCACCGCGCCGCAAAGGCGAACGCTATAGCCTCACCCACTGGCACGACCGCTTCATCGTCCATACCAATGCCGGCGACGCGATCGACTTCAAGCTCATGCAGACACCGGTGAATGATCCTGGCCGCGAGGCATGGCGTGACTGGGTTCCGCAACGGCCCGGTCACTTCATCATCGGCGCCAGTGCGTTCGCCGGGCACCTAGCCTGGATCGAGCGCAGGGACGTCAACAACCGCATCCTGATCGTGCCGATCACGCACGCGTCCGACCCCGACATCCGGTCCGTGGCCACCGAGATCAAGGTCGACGAGGATGCCTACCTGCTGGCGCTGGACGGCTCCTACGAGTTCGATACCAAGACGCTGCGCACCAGCTACCAGTCGCCGACCACTCCGCGCCACTGGTACGATAACGACATGGAAACCGGCACGCGCACGCTTCGCAAGGTGCAGGAAATTCCCTCCGGCCATGACAGCCAGCTCTATGTCACCAGGCGTCTGCAGGCGATCGCTCCGGACGGCGCCAGCGTGCCGATCACCGTGCTGATGCGGCGCGACACCCCGGTCGACGGCACCGCCCCGCTGCTGCTCTACGGCTACGGCTCGTACGGCCATGCGATCGAGGCCGGGTTCTCCACCCGCACCCTGAGCCTAGTCGACCGTGGCTGGATCTACGCCATCGCCCATGTGCGCGGCGGGTCCGAGAAAGGCTGGGGCTGGTTCCTGGACGGACGCGGCCGGACCAAGCCGAACAGCTTCACCGATTTCGTCGCGGTCGCGCGCCACCTCGCCGCCGAGGGCTACGGGTCGGAAGGCGGCATCGTCGCGCACGGCGCCTCCGCCGGCGGCTTGCTGATGGGCGCGGTCGCCAACCTGGCGCCGGAGTTGTTCGCCGGGATCGTCGCCCAGGTCCCGTTCGTCGACATGCTGAACACGATGTCCGACACCAGCCTGCCTCTGACCCCGCCCGAATGGCCGGAATGGGGCAACCCGATCGAGGACGAGGCTGCATACGACCTGATCGCCAGCTACTCGCCATACGACAATCTCCATGCCGTCGCCTACCCGACGATCCTGGCGATGGGCGGCCTGTCCGACCCGCGCGTGACCTACTGGGAGCCGGCCAAGTGGGCCGCCGCCCTGCGCGACGCCAGCACCGGCACCAACCCGATCCTGTGCCGTATCAACATGGAATCCGGCCATGGCGGTGCCTCCGGCCGCTTCGACAGCCTCAAGGAAGCGGCCCTGGTCCAGGCGTTCGCGATCTGGGCCTGGGAGCGGCGCGGCGCATCTACCTGACCGGCACCAGTCCGGCGGCCAGGCAGGTTTTCGGCTTGTCGCCGCCGAACAACGCGTCGATCAACAGTCCCACCTTATCGAACCCGTTGGCATCCAGCCCGCTCTGGATGTTCCGGAACGGCCCGGTGACCAGCACAGGCACCACCACCTTCGAACCGGCCAGCCGGGCGAGCGGGTGCAGCTTCAGCGCTACCGTCTCCGCTCCGAGATCCACCTGTCCGCTGCCGGAGAGTTGCAGGTAGCCTGTGTCGACGGCGATGGTGTCGAACCGGCCGACACCCTTGCTGAACGAGCCGACCAGGCCGAAACACCGGACCGCGGTGTCGCCCTGCGCCGGCACCTTGATGCTCAACGCCTTCAGCGAGGCGCCCGCCAGCTCAGTCAAGGCGGAGTTGCTCATCCGCCCACCGATCATCGTTACCGCCAAGGGCCCGTCCAGGGACGCTGCCATGCCGTGCAGCGAGCTGCCCGTCGCGTGCAGGTCGGTGGTGATGCTCAGCGATCCCTCCGCCGGCCCGGGCAGCCCCGCCTCACGCTCGACCAGCGCGAGCGGAATGCCGGTCGCATGCAGAGCCAGGCTGACCGGACCATGATTGGTCGATCCATCCACCGTCAGCGACCCGTCCACCTGCCCGGCCGGTAGCCGGGCCTGCATCTTCCCGACCACCAGCTTGCCGCCCTTCAGGGTCAGCGCCAGGCTGGCATCCTGCCATGCCTGCCGGCGCAGGGTCAGAACGTCGACGGCGACCGCCATGTCGATCGTCGGGCCGCGCAGGCTGGCCAGGGGTAGCGGCACGTCCGGAATGACCGACCCGGTCGCGGCACTCCCGGCACCTGCCTGCGCGGCCTTGCCGGGCGCCGCGCCCGTGGCCGCCGGCAACAACGCGTCGAGATCGAGCCGCGCGCCATGCAGGCGCGCCGTCACCGAGCGGGCCGTGCCCAGGCCCACCGTCGCGTCGCCGGCGAGCTGGGCCTCGGTTGCGGCCAGGTTGGCGCCGGTCACGCTGAACGACCCGATGCTTGCCGGTATCGCCAGCCGCCCGGTCACCGAGACCTTGGTCAGCGCCGGCAGCATGGGCGTCATGAGAGACCGCAACCCGGAGAGCGCCGGAGTATGCGCGATGAACGCCGCATCCAGCCCGGCGAATGCAAGCGCATCGAGCGCCGTCTTTCCCTTGATTCCGATATCCTGCCCGGCAACGCCGGGCGTCCGCAGCACGAGATCCAGCGGCACCTCGACTTTTCGGTCCGGATATTTCGGCACGCCGACCGAGCCATCCACGGCGAAACCCAGCTTTGCGAGCTTTCCCACGCCCGAAACCTTGGCCAGGCCGCCGGCCTCGGCAAGCGAGACGTCGAAGGTGCCGAGCGTCAGGCCGGACGACAGCGCCTGCAGATCGGCACTGCCGACATGCAGCTTCGTCTGCCCGACGACCGGCAGGTCGCCATGCGCCGGACCGTTCATGAGATGCGTCGCGACCGTCATCCGGTGCAGCGGCGGCAGGTTCATCTGCGGCAACAGCGCATTCAGCTTTTCGAGCGCCGGCACATTGGCGGAGATCTGCAGGTCGTATGCCCCGGCGAGATCCATCGTGCCCTTCGCCGACGCCGTCGTGTCATAGGCCGCGAAGTCCAGCCGGGTCTTCCACGGATCGCGCAGGCCGCCGGTCGGCAATGCCGCCACCTTCAGGCTGAACGGCTGGTAGTCCGAGTAGACCAGCACGCTCGAGAACGACAGCGGCCCGTTATTGGTCGGCTTGCGGAAATTCAGGGTGCGTATGCCGACAACCTTGGTCCGCGCCGGAAATCGGAACGTGATCATCCCGTTCTGGACAATGACATGTCGGAATCGCAACGTCGGTCCCGGATCGGATGTGGGGGGCACCGTTGGAGCGGCTGGGTTTCCGGACGTCGCTTTCGGGGCCGCGCTGGACTGAAATATCCAGTTCGGCTGATCTCCCACCTGCTCGAACAGGATATTAGGACCGACCAGCGTGAGCTTCACGACCTCCAGCTGATGCCTCAGCAATGCGGGCAGCGAGATCTGCGCCTCGATCCGTTCCGCCCGCGCCATGTCCGGGCGTGACCCGCCCGGCAGGTTGGCCAGCGTCACGTCGTTGACCTGGAGGGTCGGCCAGAACGACCAGCCGATGCGAAGTGGTCCATTCAGGCTCAATGTCCGCCCGGTCTGGCGAAGCACGATCGCAGCGAGCCGGAGCTTGATCGCATCGGGGTCGAGCATCGCCAAACCGACGCCCAGACCAGCCAGGGGGAGTACGATGAGCGCCGCCGCCACGGCTAGCCACCAGCCCCTCACCCTCATCCTGCCTCCTTCCCTAAGCTCAGATGAGCATCACCGGGACAACGCATATCGCCCTGACCCTGTTACCGGAAGTTATAAAACCCTGGCGATGACCGATCCGTGCGGACTTTATCGCTCATCAAGGCCGAGGATCCGGGCCTCGCGGGTGTGGTTCGTTTCCCCCTGCGATTGCTTGGCTCGCGCCTGCATGACTGCGCGACGCCAAGCGAAACGTATCCTGACGACCTGAAGCTGCGCTCGTCGAGGATCTCGTTCGCTGCCGCAAGCACCAGCGAACCGCTGTCCGCGGCGCATTCATCCCCTGTCGGCGGCATGGCGGGTCAGGCGACCATAACCGGCTGGCCGCCCAAGATCCGAAACTCCGCCCCAATCCGCGTCCGGACGAGGAGAACTGCCGGTCTAAGGCCCGGCCTGCTTATCCCCGGCCGTTGCGTTGTACAGCCAGCCAGGCGCTGATCGCGGGCTGCGTGCGATCGCGCAGCACGATATCACCGGCGATCGCGTCGGACGCTTTCGCAGCCTCGATTTTCGCGCCGCTGGACGCGCTGCTGGCGGGATCGGCCAGCAATGCCCGGGCGACCGCCGGGTTTGTGGTGGAGCGGGAAGCAGCCGGCAGCAACTGGGTCTGCGGCCCGGGCGCCAGGCGTGCGCGGATCGGCGCCTGGTTCGGCAGCACCGCCGCCCACACCGCGTCCGGATTGTCGCTGTCCGTCGCAACGAGCCCGATCGCCTGCACGACGCGTCCGTTCGGGATCACGCCCGAGTAGGCGAGGCGCACCGTGTTCGCGATCCGGGCCGGATCCCGCGAACCGGCGAGTGCCGTGAAGTAGCGGATCTTCTCTTCGGTATCCGGTGCCGAGCGGAGCCGGTGCTCCAGGATTTTCGTGGTGGCATCGTCGGCATGCATTCCGACCAGCAGCATGACCGGGTCGAGCAGGCTCGGCGGCAGCGAGGACGCATCCTTGAGGTAAGCGCTGAAACGATGCTGTGCTTCCATGACGACCGCCGGATCGTCGAGCCGCCCGAGGGCGGCGATCAGGGTGGGGCGAAGCAGCGTGTCGAGGAAGCTTTCGCCTGCACGCGGCTCCCAGCCGAGCCGGGCAAATTGCGGCGCGAGCAGGCTGCGGGCGAACGCGCGGAAGGTGGGCCGCGACGGGCTGCCGCGCATCAGCACATCGAGACGCTGCAGATGCGCGATCGTGTCCTGCCAGACGGCGACGCTCTGGTCCTTGCCGTCGGACAGGGTCGCGGCAATGTCGAGATACGCGGCGAGCGGGCTGGTGCCGGTCTCGAACAACGCGAACTGGTCGCCCAGCAGGTTGACCCGGTCGGTGGCAGACAAGGTGGGAAACGCACCCTTCAAAGCCGACAACGACGCATCGTCGTAATGGGTGCGGTAGTAACCCGCTTCGCCAAGGTTGGCTTTCAGCGCCGCGCCGCAGCCGGCGAAATGCAACGTGACCGGAGCGGTGGTCAGCAGCACCGTCTGCGTGACAACGCCCGGTCCGCCCACAGTGACCGGGATCTGCCAGGTAAGCGGTTTGGGATCGGGATCGTGGATGGTGAAGCGCGACTGGCTCAGCGTGAGCGTGGTCGCGCCGCCGGTGCAACTCCGGGCAACACTGACCAGGGGAATGCCCGGCTGTTCCGTAAAGCTGGTCGCGACCGGCGCCACGTCCTTGTGCGAGACCTGGGACAGGGCGGCCCAGAGATCGGCGCTCGTGGTATTTCCATAGGCGTGCGCCTTCATATATACGCGCATGCCGTCGCGGAAAACGTCCGGGCCGAGCCAGTCCTCGACCATCCGGATGACCTGCTCGCCCTTCTGGTAGCTGATCAGGTCGAAGGCGGCGTTGGCGGCGCTGACATCGGCAATCGTCTGCTGGATCGGGTGGGTGGTCGGCAGTGCGTCCACCGCCATCGCCAGTTCCCGGTCGGCGTGCGCGCGCGGCCACATCTGCCAGGTCGGATTGAAATGGTCGGTGGCCTTGGTTTCCATCCAGGTGGCGAAACCTTCATTCAGCCAGATGTTGTCCCACCAGCCCATGGTGACGAGGTCACCCGACCACTGGTGCGCCATCTCGTGCGCGACATCGAGATAGATAGTTTCGCGCGTACGCGGCCCGCTGGTTTTCGCATCGAACAGCAAGGCGTTGTCGATGAAGGTGATATCGCCCCAGTTCTCCATAGCGCCGGCTTCGTAATTACCGGGAATGGCGACCAGATCAAGCTTAGGCAGCGGGTAGGGCACGCCGAAATACTCGTTGTAGAACGGCAGGATCTCGGTCGCGGCGTGCAGTGCGTAGGCGCCGTTGGCCTGCTCGCCGGTCGGGGCATAGGCGTTGATCGGGATGCCGCCGCCGGTGCCGTGCAGAGCCGACATGTCGCCCGCCACCAGCGCCAGCAGATAGGTCGACATGCGTGGCGTGGCTGCAAACACCACACGCTTGGCATTCGCGCCGGCCGGGGTGGTGGACACGACCGGCATGTTGCCGACGGGCACATAATCCTTCGGCAGGGTGACGCCGAGCCGGAATGTCGCCTTGAACGCAGGCTCGTCCCAGCCAGGGAACATGCGTCTTGCGTCGGCGACTTCGAACTGCGTCACCAGCATGCGTTTCCTGGCACCGGACCGGCTGCGATAATCGTCGTAATAGATGCCGTTCGGCGTGGCCGGAATGGGACCGCGGTAATCGATGACCAGCGTGTGAGGGCCGTCCGCGATCGGATGACGCAGTCGCAGCGTCGCGGTCTCGGCCTTGTCGTCCTGCGTGATCGTGGCGGCGACTCCGTCGATTGTCGCGCGCACGAGCTTTAGTCCGGCCTGGTTGAGGGTGATGCTGCCGCCCGCGCCGGCGGCGACGACCGCGATGCTCTCATGCCCGGTCAGCGCCAGCTTCGTCATGTCGGTGACGATGTCGATGGTGTAGGCGGAGGGCACCACCGTCTTCGGCAGTTGCCCCGGCGCGCGGGCGAAATCGAACGGCGCCTCGGCTACAGCTGGCCGGCAATTCCCAACCAAGGTAAGCGCGGTCGCGAGAAGCAAGGCATGACGCATGGACAAGATCCGCAGCAAGGGCGCGGCGTCAGCCACGATCGCACATAGTATGTAATGATGTTTGGGATGCCGCCAGATGTGGCTGATCGAAACGTCGCCCGCGTGATCTGTTTGACCGGACCTCCGACGGTGTCACCTCGATCCGGATAGCCTGCCCGGCACCAATCGTGACGGCAAGGTATAGGTGCTCCTGCAAACGCGCTGGCCAGCATATTAATGCAGAGGACGATGGGGGACGCTCGATCCGTGATTGCGCATCGTGACGCCGCCCCCACGCCCTCGTGATCAGTCTCCTGCCGCCGGTTAGGCGATAATGCTAGAACAGCAATCCCTTGCGCAGCATCCCGTGTATTCCCTTTTCACCGTTTACCGTCTGCGTGACCCGGAAATCCACGGCCAGCGAACAGGTCTGGTACGCCTGCTCCCGCGACAGGCTCGTACGCACGCAGATAAACGCGATCATCTCGCGCAGGGCTTGCTTCATCGCCTGGTCCAGATCCTCGTTCATGCCCATGCTGATCCAGTGCGTCGGCGTTTCCGCACGCGGATAGCGCAGCAGCGGCGCCGCGGCACCACCGCCCTTGTGCAGCACCAAAGTAAACTGCCCATTCAGCGACATCTCGAGCGCATTGACGCACACCTCGCCGTCGCCCTGCAGCCCGTGACCGTCGCCGGCACAGAAATTCGCCCCCTCGACCAGCACCGGCAGGTAAAGCGTTGTGCCTGCAACCAACTCCTTGTTGTCGAGGTTGCCGCCGAACTCGCGCGGCTCCTTGCTGGACAGCCGGCCGTAGCCGGCGGGCGGCGCCACGCCCATGATCCCGAAGAACGGCGACAAGGCGAGCTCAGGTCCCCATGGCAAACGGCATGTGCGGCGCTCGCGATCGACCGGGATATGGCTGATGAACCGGCTCGGGAAATCCTCCGGAATGGTCCCGGAAAGAGGACGGAAACCGCAATATCCCCAGTCCGACCCTGGTTCGACCGCCTCGATCCTGATTTCCAGCATGTCGCCCGGCATCGCACCGCGCACCGCCACCGGTCCGGTGATCATGTGCGTGCCCAGGCGGGCGAGCCCGGCTTCGTGGATTGCCTGCAACGCCGGTGCGATCGGAAACCTGTCCATATCGAGCGGCATCACCTCCAACCCACCCGACAGGCACTGCATCGTGACAGTATCGCCGGATTCTATCGTCAACACCGGCGCGATGGCCGCGTCGAAGATACCGAACTGGATCGTCTGCGGGTTTGCCGCAACATGATGTATGGTCATTCCGCATTCTCCGCCGGCGCACGTACAGGGACAAAGTCCCGCATCTTGCCGGGATTCAGAATACCAAGCGGATCCACCTCGTGCTTGAACCCCATTTGATTAACCGGCAGCCGCTTGTGTCCACTGCCATTCTCGATCGTATAGACATGCGGGTTTGAGATCGACACGCCGTTCTGCTCATGGATGCTGATGATCTCGGCGAGACGGTCCTCGGTGGTGAACCGCACTATCTGCAAACCTGCGCAGGTCAGTGCACCGCCAACCCGCAGGAATTCCAGGTGCATCGGCAACTCGTCGCCGAACAAGGTCCGCATCCGTTCTACCAGAGCGAGCGGATCCGCAGCCGGGAACAGGCTCCGTAGATACGTCACCGTCCGATCCTGCGTCAGCATCTGCAGCGTCGTGTGGTTCCAGGTAAATTCGTAGAGCGGCACCGATCCCGATGTGATCTCCGATTTCAGGGTATCCGCATCCAGCACGATCTGGCCGCCATGCGCACTGACCAGTTCCGCCAACGTGGTCATCCCGGACGGCGCCACCATCAGCAGCGCCAGGCTTTCGCCAACTGCCACCAGTTCTCGAAGTACCTCAAGGGATGGCACGATGGTGCTGTCGATCGTGGTGACGAGCTTGAGGTCGATACCCGGACAGGCTGCCAGCACCAGGCAGAAACGGGCTGCCTGCATGAAATCCGGAAACGCCACGACGATATCCCGCCACTGCATCGCCGGCGCCAGGGGCAATTCCAGCTCGGTGACGATTCCTGTGGTGCCGTAGGCATGGTTTATGAGATCGGTTTCGCTGCCCCGCAGTTCCAGCACCCGTGGCGGCGCTTCCGCAGTAACGACTTGCGCCGCAATCACGTTGCCCGCGTCGCGTAATCCGCCCCATGTGATCGAGCCGATCCCATCTGACCCGCCCGCCACGAACCCGCCGATCGTCGCGGTCCGCTTGGTCGACGGAAACATGCGTAACTCCCAGCCACGTTCGCGTAGGATTTTGTCCAGGTCGATCAACTTCGCGCCCGCCTCGACCCGCATCATGCCATCCCGCACCCACACGATCCGGTCAAGACGGGAGAGATCGAGCACTGCACCGCCTCGCAGGGGGACCGCCTGCCCATGATTTCCGGTACCGCCTCCGCGCGGCGTGACGTTGATGCCGCACCGCCACGCGGCCGCCATTGTATGCGTGACCTCGTCGCGCGTACGCGGGCAGACCACCAATTCGGCGGTCATGTCGTTCAACTGACGTTTCAGTACGGGACTGAACCAGAAAAAGTCCTGGCTCCGCTGCTTGACGAGGGCCGGGTCGAGCAGCACCGGAATATCTCCCAACGCTTCGACAAAGGCGGCGAGCGCGTCTGGATCGGTCATGGGGGGTCCCGGGAAGATGTAACCGACGCGTTGCAACAGCCATGCCATCGCCACCGCGAAAGCCCCGACCTTAACCGCCGCCGGCATCTGGCCAGTTACTGGAACAACCTGGGTGCCTGCCGACCGATTGGTTCCAGCCGCCCGCGACGCCAACCGGCGGACGGCACGACGGCGATATCAATCTCGTGCGCCTGCGTGACACTCGGTTGGCTCGGGCCCGTGTATGTAACGCAGACCTTTGGCGGGGCATGTGAATGTAGCAGCTCGTTGCCGCGGTCACGCGCCCAGAGCCCTGTCTGGTCAGGAACGGTGCGAATGGCCGTTACCCTCCAGCCGATACCCATCCGCCGAGCCGAACGCTGTCGGCACCCCTGCGCGGATTGAATGTCCCGATCAGGGCGTTGCCGGCGTTGGATGGGCCAGAGGATCGGACCGCTCCTGCATCGCCGCCTTCAGGAGCGCGTGCACCACGTTCGGGCTGTTCTGTTCCCAGCCATCATCATCGTCGTCCTGCGACGCCTACGCTGCCCGTATCCCATAGGATAAGTCGCGCCTTGAACGGCTCGGACGCCTTCAGGACCACGTGGCGACGTTACGATCCAGGAAGATCGGCCGCAGATTGGCGTCACAGAGCGCAGCCTGACCCGAGGTCAGACCCTAAGAGCACCGCCGCTTGGTCCAGCCCCTTGCGCAGCCGTGCCTGGGCAATCGCGATGCGGGCCAGATCTTTCAAGCCCCCATGCGCCATTACCCCGATCGGGCGCCGACCCGTTGGTCGGGAAGCGTATCGTTCCACCGTCAGCTGCTACCCCGCCGGTGTGAGAGCGACCATCCTCACCAAGGCAGCATTCGACTGGCCAATCGCACGGACCCTGCCCCGGACATGCGCGTCCCGCCGTGCATGACCCGCAACCGAGCCGATCATGGCCACCAGGCCGGCAGCCAAGGTATGTGACGCCACCGAGAAATCCGGGGCCGTTGCCGAGCCGGACCGTATCAGGCCATTGCTGCCCCACATGGAGCATGCGCAAATCCCCGCGCCCTGCTCGGGCGTTAGATGTATCCCGACATCCGGATTTCCGGAGTCTCGGCCAGGAGATGCTGCTCGATGCCCGAGGCAATCAGCCAGGACGCGCCACTGGATTGCCAGGATGTGCGGCGTACCCGGTCCCAGCAGATCGCCCGCGGCGTGCTCGGTGGGGTCCTGGTGCTGCTGGGCATCTTCACCCTGCACGATTTCCTGCCGGCCCTGGTCTGGGCGGTCATATTCGCCATCGCATCCTGGCCGCTCTACCGCCGCGCGACGCGTCGCTGGCCGCCCGGCCGGCACAACCTGGCACTGCCGTTGCTGTTCACCGCGGGTATCGCCCTGGTGTTCCTGGTGCCGCTTTCGCTGATCGCATTCGAGGCTGCCAATGAGGCGCAAGGCGTCCTCGTCTGGATGGAGCATGCCCGTCACACGGGCGTGCCGGTTCCTGCCTGGGTGCATCGGCTACCCGCCGGATCGGCAGCTGCCTCCACATGGTGGACCCAGCATCTGAGCAATCCGGACGATGCGACCGACCTGTTCGCGAACATTAGATCGGGCCGTGGCCTGCGCATGACCCGCCAGCTTGGCAGCCAGGTGGCCCACCGCAGCACGCTGTTTGCCTTCAGCATCATCACGCTGTTCTTCCTGTTTCGCGAGGGCGCGACAGTTACCGCGCAGATGCTGACCGTCAGCCGCCGGGCATTCGGCACACGCGGGGAGCGGATCGGTCGCCAGATGGTCGCCTCGGTGCACGGCACGGTCGACGGGCTGGTGCTGGTCGGCCTTGGCGAGGGCGTGATCCTTGGTATTGCCTACGCGATCGCCGGCGCACCCCACCCGACCCTGTTCGGCGTAGTCACGGCGGTGGCGGCGATGATCCCGTTCTGCGCCGTGATCGCGATCGGACTGGCATCCCTGCTGGTGCTCGCCCAGGGCTCGACGATCGCCGGTATCATCCTGTTCGTGTTCGGCATGATCGTAGTGTTCTGCTCGGACCATTTCATCCGCCCGATCCTGATCGGCGGCGCCACCAAGCTGCCATTCCTATGGGTGCTTCTAGGAATTCTGGGCGGTGTCGAAGTCTGGGGATTGCTGGGTCTGTTCCTGGGACCGGCCATCATGGCCGCCCTGATCCTGCTCTGGCGCGAGTGGACCGACCCGACCGAAGACGCTCTCGACACGTAATGAACACGATCGGCATCGTTCCGCACAGGTCTGAAAAGACCGTGTGCCATATCGTCAGATTGTATCGGGGCGTTTTGGTCGGGCAGGCGGGATTCGAACCCACGACCCCCAGTCCCCCAGACTGATGCGCTACCAGGCTGCGCTACTGCCCGTTACCATTCGGGTGCCTTTCGGCAGCCGGGGTGTAGCAGGACCCTAGGCGAGCCGCAATGGACACCACGCCAGTCCTGAAAGTTAGGACGGCAGGCTCCGCCGTAGATCGACGAGGCCGCCGAGCACGAGGTCGAGCACCTCCTGCAGCCGCCGGATCTCGGCCTTCAAGGCATCCACTTCCGCATAGACGGCAAGCGGCGGAGCCAGCGGGATCCATGGCTCGGCAGCATCCGATATTGTGTCGTCCTCCTGTGTCGCGAGGTCGACGGACTCATGAGGATGCGCGGTCAGTTCGTGGTCGTCGCCACGGTCGGCGACGTCCGGAGGCGGCAGTTCGCCCGACAACGTGCCGTCGCCTTCACGGAGCAGGCGCTGCACCCCCTTGATGGTGTAGCCCTGGATGTAGAGCAGATCAGAAATCCGCCGCAGAAGGCCAATATCGTCAGGCCGGTAATAGCGCCGGCCACCGCCTCGCTTGAGCGGCTTGACCTGCGGAAACCTGGTCTCCCAGAACCGTAGAACATGCTGGGGAATATGAAGATCGTCCGCCACCTCGCTGATGGTGCGAAATGCCGACGGGCTTTTCTTCAGACGCGCGGCACGATCCTGGCCGACATCACGGGCGTCGCCGTCATCGCGATCGAAGTCAAGATCGAGTGCCGGATCCGCCTCGGAACCTGCCCCTGGCGTCCAATCTCCGGGTCGGGTCATGCTGCATCATCCTCGCCGGTCGGTTCCTGACCGTTGACCCGGGCCTTCAACACTTGGCTCGGACGGAACACCAGCACCGAACGAGGCAGGATCGGCACCTCCAGCCCGGTTTTCGGATTTCGGCCGACCCGACGACCCTTCTGCCTGACCGAAAACGTACCGAACCCGCTGATCTTGACCGGGCTGCCCGCCTGCAACGTGGCTGCGACCGATTCCAGGACCGCCTCCAGCAAAGACGCGGATTCATTCCGGGACAGACCGACCTGGGTGTAGATGTGCTCTGCCAGGCTGGCTCTTGTCACAGTGCTCATGAAATAGACCGTAGGCATGGTGCCAAGTGCCGTCAAACCAACGTTCTAGCTCTTGACGATGATCGGATACGGCAACGCGCGGGGTGTCTCCCGAACGCTACATTCGCAGCAGCGCCGACCCCCAGGTCAGACCGCCGCCGAGCGCTTCCATCAGCACCAGGTCGCCCGGCTTGATCCGCCCGTCTCCGACCGCCTCGGCAAAAGCCAGCGGGATCGAGGCGGCGGAGGTGTTGGCATGGCGATCGACCGTCACCACTACCCGTTCCGGCGGCAGTCCGAGTTTCTTGCCCATGGCGTCGATGATGCGCTTGTTGGCCTGATGCGGCACCAGCCAGTCGATGTCGGCATAGGACAGCCCGTTCGCAGCCAGCGCCTCATCGACCGCACCCGCCAGCTTCGAGACCGCATGGCGGAATATCTCGCGCCCGTTCATCCGCAGGAAACCGGAACATTCCCGGCGCCCGACGGCGCCATCGACATACAGAAGGTCGCCGGTGCTGCCATCCGAGTGCAAGTGAGTAGACAGGAGGCCGGGACCATCGACCGCGCCCGCCTGCATGACGACCGCGCCGGCGCCGTCCCCGAACAGCACGCAGGTGCTGCGATCGCTCCAGTCGACGATGCGCGAGTACACTTCGCTGCCGATCACCAGCACCGTCCTGACCTGCCCGGTCCGGATCAACGCATCGGCCACCGAGAGCGCGTAGATGAAGCCGCTGCAGGCCGCCGCCAGATCAAAGGCAAAACCGTGCGAGATACCCAGGGCGGCCTGCACCCGGACCGCGGTCGCCGGAAACGCCTGATCCGGGGTGCTGGTGGCGAGCAGGATCGCATCGACCACGCCGGCCTCGATGCCGGCATGAGCAAGCGCGCCGCGGGCCGCTTCCGTTGCCATGAACGCCGCGGTCTCATGAGGTGCTGCAAGATGCCGCTGCACGATGCCGGTGCGCTCGCGGATCCAGGCGTCCGACGTGTCGACGCGCTTTTCCAGATCGGCGTTGGTGACCACCTGTTCCGGAAGATAGGTGCCGACGCCGATAAGCTTGGAACGAGACGACATGCGGGTCCGTGATCAGTTTCGCGTACGATGTTCCCGGCGGGCAACGACCGCCCGGTAGTTCGATCAGCCGGTGGTCGCCAGGCGATTAGTTGTCCTGTCGGCCGCGTCGCCGGGCACAGCCGGATTGGTGTCCGGTGCTGCCGCAACCGGTCGCGTCGATGCCAGCGCGTTGCCCAGCTGTGCCACGCCGATGCGGATCCGCTCGTTGAAGTTATGGGTTACCATGTCCATTGCGACATCGACCGCGTGGGCAAACCCCTCCGCGTCCGTGCCACCATGCGACTTCACCACCACGCCGTTCAAGCCGACCAGCACGGCGCCATTGTAGCGGCGTGGATCGAGCCACTCGCGCATCCGGTCCAGGCCTGGACGCGCCAGGACGTAGCCCAGCCGCGACATCACGTTGGCGTTGAACACCTGCTTCATGAGGCTGCCGGCAAGCTTAAGCGCGCCCTCGCCGGTCTTGAGTGCCACGTTGCCGGTGAACCCGTCGGTCACCACCACATCGGTCGTCCCGGCCGTGATGTCATGGCCTTCGACGAAGCCGTGGAACTGGCTTGCCAGTGCGCTGGCACGTAGCACGTCCGCCGCCTGCCTGATCCGGTCGTCGCCCTTCATCTGCTCGGAGCCGACATTCAGCAGGCCTATGGTCGGCGCCGGCAATCCGAGCACGACGCGCGCAAACGCCTCGCCCATGACCGCGAACTCGACCAGGTTGCGACTGTCGCAGGCAACGTTCGCCCCCAGGTCGAGCATGACGACATCGCCGCAGGCCGAGGGGCTGATCGCCGCAAGGGCCGGCCGATCTATCCCGGGCATGGTCTTGATAACGATCTTGGCGAGAGCCAGCAGTGCACCGGAGTTTCCCGCCGAAACCACGCCTTGCGCCTCGTGACGCGCAACCGCATCCATGGCCAGCCGCATCGAGGAATCGCGCTGGCGAAGGGCAGCAGTGCCCTTCATCTCGTTGGTGATCGCGGTTGGGGCGTGCCGGATCGTGCAGATCGAACGCGCCGCCTTCGACCTGGCCAGCAACGGCGCCAGCCTGGCCTCATCACCGATCAGAAGAATCCGCGCTGCGGGATGGCGTTCAGCCGCGATCGCCAGCCCGTCGACTACGATACCGGGCGCACCGTCGCCGCCCATGGCATCGACCGCTAGCGAATACATCGCTGCATCCGACACACCGGTCGCCGAGTCCGCTCCGGAAGGACCTGCGCTAGCCGCGAGATCGCGCTCACTCATCGACGCCAACCGAACGGCGTATCCGAACGAACGCTCATCGCGACAAAGCCTCCGGTCAGACCCGGACTGCGGCCTTCAGGGCCTTGCCGGCCTGGGCGACTTCACGTCCATCATAATGACCGCACTGGCCACAGACATGATGCGGACGCTTCAGCTCACCGCAGTTCGAGCACTCGTTGTGCGCCTCGACGGGCAGGGCCTGGTGGCTCCGACGCATACCGGCACGCGAAGGCGAGGTCTTTCTTTTAGGAACAGCCATGGGCCTGAGCCCCTCCAGTTTCGATACACGACAGGCGGATACAGCCCGCGAGACGATTCACCCGGAAAGGCGAATGCCAAAGCGGGTGCGCGTCAGATGAGCGGCGGCGTCTACCAGACGTGTCTACAGTTCGCAAGCAAACCCTTGCCGAAAGCCCGGCCCGGCATGGTCAATCCGGTTCCCGACGCAGGCGGGCCAGGGCGGCGAACGGGTGCGGCCGTGCCGTTTCCTCACCGGCATCCTCGTTAGTGGCCTCGGTGTCGGCATCCTCGGCCCAGTGATCGGCGCCGTCCGCGCTCGGCGGGTCGCCGCGAATCACGCCGGGCGGACGCTCAGCACCCGGCTTTCGGGGATAGGGGTCGAGCACCAGCGCCAGCTGCTCGATCGCGGCTTCGCCGACGTCGATCGTGGTTCCGTCATAGGGGACATCGTCGTCAGCATCGAGGTCGAGCTCGACATCGGCCTGTTCGTCGCTCGTTTCGACCGGCACGAACCGCACCGTGAACTGCTCGGCCACCACCACCGGAAACTCCTCCAGCGTCACCACGCAGGTGCGGGTCAGCCTTGCGGCCAGCAGGCCATCCGCCGTCACCCGGCCCTTCTTGTCGGCTTCCGACAACCTGAACCGGCAGGTGAAGCTCTCGATGGCCGGTTCGTTCAGCCGACGCGCGATCGCGACGCGCTCGGAGGCGTCGGCCTCGACCACCATCTCGAGCGCCACGTCGTCGGCGCCGCTGGCCTGTGCGCCGCCGGCAAGCGTGCGGCTCGCGGTGGAGCCCTTGATCCCGAGGCTGCGCACGGTGATGCGCCGCGACAGTTCCGATCTGGAACTCATGGCTTCTGCTTCCTCTGTGGTGCCGCTCGGATGCGGGAATGATTGACACCGGTTGATCGATCGGGCACCGGACGCTGATGCTCGGGTGAACATTCGACTAGAGCATGTCGGCGCGACCGAGCAACGGCCGCGATCAACGAGAAGGTAGTCGCCAGGTCATGCGGTCCGTCGCCAAAGCCAGCGCCCGTCTTCCCCTCGCCCGCTTCGCCGGTGCCTTCCTGCTGCTCGCCCCGGTCGGCCTGACCGGCTGCAGCATCTTTACGCCGATCCCGACCCCCCGCGGCCAGATGGTCGAGAAGCAGGATTACGATACGCTGGTTCCCGGAACCACGACACGCGCCGACGTAACCGCGCTGCTGGGGTCTCCGACGTCGCGCGCCACGTTCGACGACAACACGTGGTTCTATATCGGCGAGGTCACCGCACCGGTGCCCCTGTCCCGTCCGAGGGTCAACCAGCAGCAGGTGCTGGTGCTGAATTTCGACCAGGGCGGCGTGCTGCGTCAGCTTCGACGCCTCGATAAGAGCCAGGCCCATAACGTCGCGATGGTTGGCCGGGTGACCCCGTCGCCGGGTAGCGATGCGTCGTTCATGCAGCAGCTGATCGGGAATGTCGGGCGCTACAACCCGATGGGTCTCGGTGGCGATACGCTCGGAGGCTCGTCGGGCCTCGGCAGCAACAACGGCTACGGCCATGGCGGCGCCGGCAACACCCTTCCGTAACCAGGGTCCGGCCGCCGGACCTAGAACGGCAGCCTGATCCGCACACGCAGGCCCCCGAGCGGGCTTCGTTCCAGCCGGATGTCGCCTCCATGCGCGTGGATGATGTCCCGCGCGATGGTCAGCCCGAGTCCGGTACCGCCACCCTCGCCGCTCTCGAACGCACGGAAGACCTGTTCACGTCGGTCATCCGCCACGCCTGGCCCGTCATCATCGACCAGCAGCACGACCGCGCGTGCGTCCGCCACCGCCGTCAGCATCGCCCGCCCGCCATGCCGGCGTGCATTCTCCAGCAGATTGGCCAGGACGCGCCTGATCGCGCCGGGCCGCAGCATGACGTCGCGCATCGGCGGCGCCGATACCGCCAGGATCTCGGCTCCCGCCCGCCGTGCGGAAGCCGCGACTTCCTCCAGCATGACCGGCAGGTTGACCGCCTCCGCCTGCTCGGCCCCTTCGCCACGGGCGAACGACAGATAGCCCTCGATCATCCGGTCCATTTCGTCGACGTCGGAGACCATTCCGCCGATGTCGGGGACCAGCAATGCGGCATCGACCTGGCCGGCCTGTGGCAGCATCGCCAGCGTCAGCCGCATCCGGGTCAAGGGCGTTCGCAGATCGTGCGACACGCCCGCCAGCATCGCGGTCCGTTGCGCGACGAAGCGGAGAATACGCTCCTGCATGCGGTTGAAGGCGCTGGCAGCCTTGCGCACCTCCTGGGCGCCCTCCGGCCTGATCGGCCCGGGGTCCCTGCCCATGCCGAAAGCCTCTGCCGCGCGGGCAAGCCGCCGGATCGCCCTGACCTGGTTGCGCATGAACAAGGCGGCGATGATGAACAGCAGCAGGGCGCTTCCGGCGACCCATGCCACGAACAGCCAGATCGGCCCGACATCCAGCCGCTTGCGCGGCGCCGAGATGTCGAGGATGCCGTCCTCCATCTGGATATGGATGTTCACCGTGTGCGGATCGGAGATCCAGTCTACGCTGAACGGCCGGCCGATCTGTTTGAGCGCCGCGGCAAGGTCCTCGTCCATCGGACCGAGCACGTTGGTCGATCCCAGGTGAAGCAGCCGCATGTGCGGGCGTATCGTCATACCGAGCTGGAACTGCGAGGCCGCGATCTGCATGATCCAGTCGCGATCGGACTTCTTGTGCATCCGGTCCATCAGCAGCAGCGTCTGGGTGATCTCGCTGGCGACCGCTCCCGAGAGCCTGCGCGACACCACGTTCAGATGACTGCCGTAGAACAGCTCCAGCGAAATCGCCTGGGTGACCAGGAGCGGGATCAGCAGGATCAGCAGCGAGCGTCCGAGCAGGGAGCGAGGCAGCATCCGCCTGATCGGCCGATCGAGCCGCACCCCGAGCCCCGGCCTGATCCAAAAGCGCCTGCCCCAGCCTTGTTGCCGCTTCACCACCGGTTCCGGAGGTAGCAGCCGGTCGCTGACTACCAGGACGACCGGCGGGACGGGCCTGTCGTCCGGCTGCATCGCGGTCAGAGACCGGGCTTGAGTACGTAGCCGCGACCGCGCACCGTATGCAGGAAGCGCGGCTCGCGTGGGTCGGCCTCGATCCGTCGCCGCAGGCGCGTCACCTGGACGTCGATCGCCCGCTCACCCGCCTCGTCCATCTCGAGCGTACGGGCAATGATCTCGCGCGACATGACCTCGTTGGGATGGCGCGCCAGTACGGTCAGCAGCGCCGACTCGCCGCCGGTCAGATGAACCGGACCCTGCGGGCTCTCCAGCAGCCCGCGAACCGGATCGAACTCCATCATCCCGAGCCTGACCGGTCGTGCATTCTCGGTCGGTGCCGGCGGGCCGATCCGGCGCAGCAACGCGCGCAGCCGCAGCAACAATTCGCGCGGCTCGAACGGCTTGCCGAGATAGTCGTCCGAGCCTGCTTCCAGACCGGCGATCCGGTCCTCCGGCTCGCCGCGCGCGGTCAATAACAGGATCGGCATGTCATGGCCGTCCTCGCGCAGTGCACGGGTCAGATCGAGCCCGTTCTCGCCCGGCATGGTCACGTCCAGCACCATTGCGTCGGGACGCATCGAGCCAAGTAGCCGGCGCGCGTCGGCGGCGTTGGCAGCGGTCGAGATCCGAAAGCCCTGTTCGGCCAGATAGCGCTGCAGCAGGCTGCGCAGCCGCGCATCGTCGTCGACAACCAGCACATGGGCCGCCTCGGCGGCGTTCATCGCGCTCTCCACCATCAGCCGACCGTCCGTCGCAGCGCCGGCGGGGCCGCCGCGTCGCGTGGTTCCAGCAGGCTGCGCGTCTGCTCGTCCATGACCCCGCGCATGACCCGCCTGAAGCCCTCCACGGCAGCACCGCCCGCCTCGCGATAGGCAGCGACCATCCGTTCGCGCTGCCGTTCGAACAGCCGCCGCTCGAGCGCCCGTCCGGCATCGGTCAGGCTCAGCAGGCGCTGCCGGCGATCGCGTGGACCCTGGGTCGGCTGTACGTAGCCGCGGGACACCAGTTCGCCGAGGACCCGCGCCAGGCTTTGCTTGGTGATGCGCAGCAACGCCAGCAGCTCGCTCACCGCGATACCCGGCCGGCGCCCGATGAAGTGCAGCGCCCGGTGATGCGCGCGACCGAGACCGAGTTCTTCGAGGATGACATCGGCCGAGGCGGTCAGGTCCCGGTAGGCGAAGAAGAACAGGTCCTGCGCCAGCCGCATCTGTTCCTCGCGAAGGAACAGCAAGGCGCTACCGGCGCCGCCTCCATCAGGATGATTGCCGCTTCCCGGCAGACCCGAGGATGACCCTGCGGCTCCCGCCACAAGGCTGGTCGACAGGTTGTGCGCGATGTTCTTCTGCTCCATCCGGCCTCGTCCGCGCAGCATCCATGCGCTCGCTGCACGTCACGAATTAAGACAGCTTCATTGACTTAATGATAGACGCCTTATAGCAACCGGGACATGCAGCCCAAAGGATCCGGCCAATGACACTCATTCCGTTCGACGACAGGGATGGGCTGATCTGGTGGGACGGCGAGCTGATCCCTTGGCGCGATGCCCGGCTGCACGTCCTGTCGCATGGCCTGCATTACGCCAGCGCCGTGTTCGAGGGCGAGCGTGCCTATGAGGGCCACATCTTCAAGCTGCGCGAGCATACCGAGCGGCTGATCGAGAGCGGCCGCATCCTCGGCTTCGAGATCCCCTTTACTGCCGAAGCGATCGACGCCGCCTGCAAGCAGGCGCTCGCCGCCAACGACATGACCAATGCCTATGTCCGGCCGCTCGCCTGGCGCGGGTCGGAACAGCTCTCGGTGTCGGCCCAGGCGACCAAGATCCACCTCATGATCGCCGTCTGGAGCTGGCCCAACCTGTTCGGGTCGGACCGCATGGCAGGCGTCAAGCTCGGCATGGCGCCCTGGAAGCGCCCGCACCCCGAAACCGCTCCCACTAGGTCGAAGGCCGCGGGCCTCTACATGACCGGCACCATGTCCAAGCACGCCGTGGAGCTCGATGGGTTCAACGACGCGCTCATGCTCGATTGGCGTGGACGGGTCGCGGAAGCCACCGGCGCCAACATCTTCTTCGTGATCGACGGCAAGCTGCACACACCGATCCCGGACTGCTTCCTGGACGGCATCACCCGCCGAACAGTCATGGCGCTCGCGGCCAAGCGCAACCTCGACGTTGTCGAGCGGATCATCATGCCAGAGGAAATGGCGCAGGCGACCGAGGTGTTCCTCGCCGGCACCGCCGCCGAGGTCACCCCGGTTCGCCAGATCGGCGAGCTGATGTTCGCTCCCGGCCCGATCACCCAGATGCTGCTGACCGACTACGAGGCGTTGGTCCGTACGTCGCCCGAGCAGGTGCAGGCGACGCTCGCTGCCTGACGTGACGCATCACATTACGAAGGCGATCGTCAGTCCGTAGCATCACGAGGCCATCGCCTCGTGATGCTACGTGTGTCCGGCCCCGGTCCCGGCAACTCCCGGGTCCGTCGAAGTGACAGCGGATCCGGGCAGCTTGCGGCTGCGGCTTGCCACGCGCCCGAGTTTCGCCACCGCAGCAAGCTGGCGATCCAGAAACGCTTCCGTCTCCGCACACGATCCGCGCTTCAACCAATAGAGCAGCGTCGAGCTGTAGACCCCGGCGAGCAGAGCCCGCTTGCTGTACCAGCTCATGTCGGCGGACTGATCGCCTGCAGCATGCCAGATCGTATCCACGGTGCGTGCCAGGCTGCGCAAACCGGCGCCGCGGCTTCCTGGCATCGCCAGCAACGAAAGCCCATGCCGCACCGCGTCGCGATCCGGCTCGGCCTGCCGGAGCCGCAGCAGGATCAACGCTCGAACCCGCCGACTGACGCGCGTCTCGGCGATCGAGCGGCCGGTCTCCTCCATCATCCGGTCACCGAGGTCGCTGTGGGCCTCCACCATCTCGGCCGGACCACCCGGGAAGAGGAGATCGGCATTTTCCCCGGCGGCTGCCCTAAGTGTCAGCCTGGTCCAACCTGTATCCGGAACCAGCGGGACCATGGCCCGAATCGCCGCGTCACGCGCTGGATCATGCGCGAGCGGAGGTGCAAAGCCGCCTCCCATGCCGTCGAGCAGATTGGAAAGACCGCTAAGGGCCGACCAGAATGGCATCACGAGACCAACCATCCGGTTCACGATCCGACACCCAAGCCGTAACGCGCCATCTCCTGCTCGAAGCCCAGCAGGCGCAAATCAGTCATGCGCATCGGGTATAATATCCCGTCCAGATGATCGTTTTCATGCTGAAGCACGAGTGCCAGGAAACCGGTCGCCTCACCCGACACCGGTTCGCCGTGCCGGTCCAAACCCTCGTATCGGACCCTGGCGTGACGCGGCACTGCGCCGCGCCAGCCAGGAATCGACAAGCATCCTTCCGTCCGCACGGCGATCTCGTCGCCGATCGGGGTCAGCACCGGATTGATCAGCGCATCCGCCGCACGGGGTGGATCACCCTCGCTGCTGCGTGCCTCCGGTACCGTATAGATGAACAACCTCAACGGGATATGGACCTGAGGTGCCGCCAGGCCGGCACCGCTGGCATCCTCCATCGTCTCGATCATGTCCTCGATGAGCTGACGGATCGCCGGCGATGTCGGGTCCTGCACCGGCGTGGCACGGCCGAGCAATACCGGGTGGCCCATTCGGGCAATCTTCAGCAAGGCCATGCAGCGTCCTCGAACATCGGCTTGAATTTGAATTCGGTAGGCCGGATCGGCCTGCGTGGGAATGGCGGTGCGAATGAATTGTGCATGTGCATGCCGTCATGCTATAGCCCGCGCCTCTTCGGGAATCGCGCTTGTGGTTCCCGACATCAAGCCACGTCGACGCCCCCCAATGCGGCGCCTGACGTCCGACCAGGAGATGACGGCCCAGTGCAGGTTCTTGTCCGTGACAACAATGTCGATCAGGCGCTCAAGGCGCTCAAGAAGAAGATGCAGCGCGAGGGCATCTTCCGCGAGATGAAGCTGCGCCGGCATTACGAGAAGCCGTCCGAGCGACGTGCTCGTGAAGCTGCTGAGGCCGTTCGCCGCGCCCGCAAGATGGAGCGCAAGCGCCTGGAGCGCGAAGGCTTCTAGCAACGCCCGAGCCCGTCCAGGCTCGTCCAGTTCATGCAAGGGCTGCAGTCACCTCAGGTGGCTGCGGCCCTTGTCTGTTTTAGGCCATTCACATGACCGGTGATCCGCTCGTTACCGAACTCGATGGCGCTGACCAGGATGCCTTCACCGGCCGTCTCGGTGCACTGTACGAGCATTCGCCCTGGATTGCCGCCGCGGCCTGGCAGCGGGGCCCGTTTACGGATCGGCGATCCATTCATGATGCGATGCAAGCCGTCGTGCTTGGCACATCCCTCGACCGCCAGTTCGCGCTCATCCATGCCCATCCAGACCTTGCCGGCAGGCTTGCACGCTCCGGGACGCTGGAAAACCATTCGACCGGCGAGCAGTCCGGGCTTGGCCTCGATCGGCTATCGGATGCCGAATACGAGCGCTTCGATCAGTTCAACACGGCCTATCGGGCCAGGTTCGGGTTCCCGTTCATCATCGCGGCGCGGGCGCATACGCGCGAATCGGTGCTTGCCGCCTTCGTGCAGCGGCTGGGCAATAGCCTGGAGCAGGAGCGCGGCACTGCCTTGAACGAGATCGGCAAGATCGCCTGGTTCAGGCTCCAGGACCTTGCCTGAGCGGCCTCTAGCCGCCTAGCTTATCTAGTTCCCGCAACACCGCCTCGCCCATGACACCGGTGCCGACCTTGGCCTTGCCCGCGCTCATGATGTCGGCTGTGCGCAGGCCGCTGGCCAGCACGTTGGTGCAGGCGCGCTCGATCAGGTCGGCTTCCGCGTCCATCGAGAAGGAATAGCGCAGCAGCATCGCGAGGCTCAGGATCTGGGCCAGAGGATTGGCCTGCCCGGTACCGGCGATATCCGGCGCACTGCCATGGATCGGCTCGTACAGGGCCGGCCGCCTGCCCTGCGCGTCCCGCGTACCCAGCGTGGCCGATGGCAGCATCCCGAGGCTGCCGGTGAGCATCGCGGACAGATCGGACAGCATGTCGCCGAACAGGTTCCCGGTGACGATCACGTCGAACTGGCGCGGGTTGCGAACGAGCTGCATTGCGCAATTATCCGCCAGCATGTGGCTGAGCTGGACGTCGCGGTACTCGCGGGCCTGAAGCTCGGTCACCACCTGCCGCCACAACAGCCCGCTCTCCATCACGTTCGACTTCTCGACCGAGCAGACCCGGCCCTCACGCTTCCGGGCCAGGTCGAAGGCGACACGGGCGACGCGCTCGATCTCGAAGGTCGTGTAGATTTCGGTGTTCACGCCGCGACGGCCGCCATCGGGCATGTCCTCGATGCCACGCGGCTCGCCGAAGTAGATGCCGCCGACGGTCTCGCGCACGATCATGATATCGAGGCCGCGCACGATATCCGCCTTGAGCGTGCTCGAATCGATCAGCGGATCCAGCACGATCGCCGGACGCAAGTTGGCGAACAGGCCTAGTTCCTGGCGCAGGCGCAGGATCGCCACTTCCGGCCGCACATCGAACCCGACCCCTGCCCATTTCGGGCCGCCGACAGCGCCGAACAGCACCGCATCGGCTTCGCGCGCCTGGGCGATCACCTCGTCGCGGATCGGCACGCCATGCACGTCGATGGAGGCGCCGCCGACCAGGTCCTCGCTGATGTCGAAACTGATGCCGCGACGCCTGGACAGCCAGCCGACGATCCGGCCCGCCTCCCTCATGACCTCGGGGCCGATACCGTCACCCGGCAGGACGAGAAGCTTCTTGTTCGGTGCCATCATGCAATCTTTCGAACAGCCGAACGCGTCGGGCCCGAACGATCAGGCAAGGACGATATCCGGCAACCAGGGCTTCGTTTCGTATCGGTCCTGCTCGAACCGATCGATCGCCGTCACACGCTGCATTGTCTGGCCGATGTCGTCGAGGCCTTCCAGCAGCAGATGACGTCGCAACTCATCCACCTCGAACGGTATTTCCTCGCCATCGGGCCTTATGACGACCTGACGAGCAAGATCCACCGTCAGGCGGCTGTTCGCGCCGTGCGTCGCATCCTGCATGAGCAGATCACAGATCTCGCGCGGCAGCCGGATCGGCAGGATACCGTTCTTGAAGCAGTTATTGTGGAAAATATCGGCGAACGACGGCGCAATGACGCAGCGGAAACCGAAGTCGAGCAATGCCCACGGCGCATGCTCGCGAGACGAACCGCAACCGAAGTTTTCATAGGAGATCAGGATCTGTGCATGCCGATAGGGTTCGCGGTTCAGCACGAAATCCGGTTTCTCAGAACCGTCTTCGTTATAACGCATCGGATCGAACGCGTTCTTGCCGAGCCCTGTGCGCTCGATGGTCTTCAGGAACCGCGCCGGGATGATCTTGTCGGTGTCGATGTTGGCCTCCGGCAACGATGCCGCGATCGCCGTCAGAACTGCGAACTTCTCCATCAGACCGATACCCGTGCAACCAGTTCGCGAACGTCGGTCAGATGCCCGGTCACCGCGGCCGCGGCGGCCATCGCTGGCGACAGCAGGTGAGTCCGGCCACCCGGGCCCTGCCTGCCCTCGAAATTGCGGTTCGAGGTGGACGCGCAGCGCTGGCCCGGCAGCAGTCTGTCGGGGTTCATCCCGAGACACATCGAGCAACCGGCCTCCCGCCACTCGAAGCCCGCATCGAGAAAGATCCGGTCCAGCCCTTCCTGCTCGGCCTGGGCTTTCACCAGGCCCGAACCCGGCACCACCATGGCCCGCACCCCGGGAGCCACATGCCGGCCATCGACGACCATCGCGGCAGCCCGCATGTCCTCGATGCGGCCATTGGTGCAGGAGCCGATGAACACCGTGTCCACCACCACCTCGGACAGCTTCTGGCCGGCGGTCAGGCCCATATAGTCGAGCATGCGCTGCATCTGCACGCGCCGCGCCTCGTCCGTCGCCGTCGCCGGGTCGGGAACGGTGCCGGTGATCTCGACCACGTCTTCCGGGCTGGTGCCCCAGGTCACCAGCGGAACGATGGTTTCGGCGCGCATCTCGACGACGGTGTCGTAGACCGCATCCGGATCCGACGGCAGGGTCCGCCAGTAGGCGACCGCCCGGTCGAACGCCTCGCCCTTCGGCGCGAACGGACGGCCTTCGACATAGGCGTAGGTGGTGTCGTCCGGCGCCACCAGGCCAGCCCGTGCGCCGGCCTCGATCGACATGTTGCAGATCGTCATGCGCCCGGCCATGTCGAGCCCACGGATCGCGGAGCCGGCAAACTCGATGACGTGGCCGGTCCCGCCGGCGGTACCGATCCGGCCGATGATAGCCAGCATCACGTCCTTGGCGGTGACGCCCGGCGACAGCGTGCCCTCGACGGAGACCTTCATGTTCTTGGCCGGCTTCTGCAGCACGGTCTGGGTCGCCAGCACGTGCTCGACCTCGGAGGTGCCGATGCCGAATGCAAGCGCGCCCATCGCACCATGCGTCGAGGTGTGACTGTCGCCGCAGACGATCGTCATGCCGGGGAGGCTGATCCCCTGCTCCGGGCCGATGATATGGACGATGCCCTGGTTTCGCGACAGCAACGGAAAGTAGGGAATGCCGAATTCCGCGACGTTGCGTTCCAGCGTCTCGACCTGCAGCCGGCTCTGCGGTTCGGCGATCGGCAAGGTGCGGTCGCTGGTCGGAACGTTGTGATCCACGACCGCGATGGTCGCATCCGGCCGGCGAACGCGGCGGCCCGAGAGACGCAGTCCCTCGAACGCCTGCGGGCTGGTCACCTCATGGACGAGGTGGCGGTCTATGTAGAGGATTGCCGTGCCATCCTCGAGACGATCCACGACGTGAGCGTCCCAGATCTTGTCAAACAAGGTCGGCATGACCGTTCCCCCAACCTGGAACCCGAAGCCAGAGGGGAGACGTCCCTCCGGCGGGTTACGAGGCTTGTTAAGCTGCCGAAGTCGCGACCGGTGCCACGATCTCGCGTGCCTTCTCGGCGATACGTGCGGACTTGCCGCGACGACCGCGCAGGTAATAGAGCTTCGCACGACGCACGTCGCCGCGACGAACCACGAAGATCTCCGAGATGGTCGGCGCATAGAGCGGGAACACGCGCTCGACGCCCTCGCCGTAGGAGATCTTGCGGACGGTGAAGTTGCTGCCGAGACCCTTGTTCGAGCGCGCGATCACGACGCCTTCGTAGGCCTGCACACGGGTGCGCTCGCCCTCGACAACCTTGACCGACACGCGGACGGTGTCGCCGGGAGCGAATTTCGGGACCGCACGGGCTGCGGTGAGGCGGGCGATCTGCTCGGCCTCGTACTGCTGGATGATGTTCATGGTGGTGGTCCTCTTCGGATGATCAGTTACGGCTACCGGAGCGGGCCGGCAATCCATGTTGCTGCTGAAACGGGATGCTGCTGGAACGGGAGGTATGTGCCGCCCACAGGTCGGGACGCCGGTTGCGGGTCGCGTCCTCCGACTGCGTGCGGCGCCAGGCGGCAATGGAAGCATGGTGACCGGAGAGCAGGATCGGCGGCACCGGCCGCCCCTGCCATTCGGCCGGTTTGGTGTAATGCGGATATTCGAGCAGCCCGTCGGAAAAGCTTTCCTCCGTGGCGCTATCGTCCGAGCCCATGACGCCGGGCAGCAGGCGTACGCAGGCATCGAGCAAAACCAACGCGGCGGGTTCGCCACCGGAAAGCACGTAGTCGCCGATGCTGAGTTGCTCGACCTGACGTGCTTCCAGCACCCGCTCGTCGACGCCTTCGTAGCGTCCGCACAGCAGCACGATGCCAGGCCCGGCCGCAAAACGGCGCGCATCCGACTGTTCAAGCCGTCGCCCTCGCGGGGTCAGATAGACGACCGGAAGCACCACCTCGGCCGTCACCGCCTCGATCGCCGTATCGAGCACGTCCGGCCGCATCACCATGCCGGCGCCGCCACCGAACGGAGTATCGTCGACGGTGCGATGCCGGCCCAGCCCATGCTCGCGCAGATCGTGCGCCTGCATCGACCAGATACCGTCCTTCAGCGCGCGCCCTGCCAGGGACGAGCCGAGCGGCCCCGGGAACATGTCCGGGAACAGCGTCAATACCACCGCTTGCCAGCTCATGGCGAAGCGGCTTCCGGAACGGCCGGTGCTTCCAGCGATGCCTCGTTCGGCACCTCGATCTCGTCCGGCATGACCACGACGATCCGGCCGAGCGCGATCTCCACGTCCGGAATGCAGGCGCGCGTGAACGGCAGCAGCACGCTGCGCTCCCGCGTGCCGATCTCGACGCTCGGACCGGCGCCATAGTCGTGCACCGCCAGCACCATACCGAGCGCACGCTCGCCGGCGCCGGTCCGTTCGACCGCCGCCAGCCCGATCAGGTCGGCGAGGTAGAACTCGTCCTCGTCGGGCTCGGGCAACCGGTCGCGCTCGACATAGAGCCGGCGATTGGCAAGCTTCGCCGCCTGGTCACGATCCTTCATGACCCCGCCGGACGCGTCGACCAGTTCGGCGATGCCCTGGCCACGCCAGCGCAAGGTCCAGGCCGCGCCCAACTCGTCGGTCAGCACACCATAGCGCGCGAGGTCGGCCGGCACCGCGGCGTAGCTGTGCACATGCACCAGCCCACGCACGCCATGCGGCTTACCGACTACGCCCATCAGGATACGCTGCTCGCTCATCGCCCGCTTCGGATGCCTCGTACTCTACCGTGGATCAGACCGCAGGTGCGGTCGCGGCTGCGGCGGCGCGCTCCTGCGCCTTCTTCTTCGGCAGCGACTGCTTCGGCTGCTCGCGATAGGTCGGCATCGCGGTCAGGCCGGCCTGGCCGAGGAAGCGCGCAACGCGATCGGTCGGCAGTGCGCCCTGCGACATCCAGTGCAGGATGCGCTCGCCGGACAAATGCACGCGGTCATCGTGCTCGGACGGCAGCATCGGGTTGTAGCTGCCGACGCGCTCGATGAAGCGGCCGTCGCGCGGGCTGCGGCTGTCGGCCACGACGATGTGGTAGTACGGACGCTTCTTTGCACCGGCACGGGCCAGACGGATCTTAAGGCTCATCTCAAACTCTCCAGACTTTATCTTCGAAAAACTTCAGCGTGGTCGCCCCGGAGGCGCCCCGCCATTCGGCATGAGTGCGGACATGCCCTGGCGCATCAGACCTTTGACGCCGAGCTTGCTGATCCGCTTCATCATCGTCGACATGTCGTCGAACTGCTTCAGGAGGCGATTCACCTCCTGCACCGTCGAGCCGGATCCCGCAGCGATCCGCTTCTTGCGGGATGCCTTGATGATGTCCGGCGTGCGCCGCTCCGCCTTCGTCATCGACGAGATGATCGCGCCATGCCGGGTCAGGATCGACGTATCGATTTCCTTGTTGCCAAGCTGGTCCTTCAGCTTGCCCATGCCCGGCAGCATGTCGAGAATGCCGCCGATCGAGCCCATCTTGGCGATCTGCTTGATCTGCGACGCATAATCGTCGAGATCGAACTTGCCGCGCATCATCTTGAGCGCGAGCTTCTCGGTTTCCTCCTGGTCGAGCGTCTCGGACGCCTTCTCGACCAGGCCGGCAAGGTCGCCGAGCCCGAGGATGCGTCCGGCGACGCGCTCGGGATGGAAATCCTCCAGCGCCTCGAGCTTCTCGCCCGACCCGGTCAGTTTGATCGGCGCACCGGTAATTTGGCGCATCGACAAGGCCGCACCGCCGCGTGCATCGCCGTCCATCCGGGTCATCACGATGCCGGTCACGCCGACCGCATCGTTGAACGCCTTGGCCGTGTTGACCGCGTCCTGGCCGGTCATCGCATCGACGACCAGCAGGGTCTCGGCCGGATTGGTCTCGGCGCGGATCTCCCGCACCTCGGCCATCAGCGCCTCGTCGATCGACAGCCGGCCGGCGGTGTCGAGGATGACGACGTCGAACCCCTCGCGGCGACCGGTCTCCATGGCGCGCCGGGCAATCTGCACCGGCGTCTGCCCGGGCACGATCGGCAGCGAGGAAACCCGCGCCTTCTCGGCCAGCTGCTGCAACTGCAGCTGCGCGGCGGGACGCTGTGTATCCAGGCTGGCCAGCAGCACCCGGCGGCGCTCGCGGGTGTGCAGCCGGAGCGCGATCTTGCCGGACGTGGTGGTCTTGCCGGAGCCCTGCAGCCCGACCATCAGGATCGCGACCGGTGCGGCGGCGGCAAGGTTCAGCGGAACGGCGCCGGCGCCACCGAGCGCCTCGATCAGCACGTCGTTGACGATCTTGGCGACGGCCTGGCCCGGCGAGATGCTGTCCATCACCTCGCGGCCGATGGCACGTTCACGAACCTTGGTGGTGAAGTCCTTCACCACGGGCAGCGCGACGTCGGCATCCAGCATGGCCAGACGCACTTCGCGCATGGCTTCCGTGACGTCGGCTTCCGACAACGCGCCGCGCTGGCGAAGCTTGTCGAACACCCCGGTAAGCTTGCCTGACAGCGCGTCGAACAAGATGAGACTACCCCAATACAACAGGCGCCGCTGCGCGAGCCTTCGCGGAGCGACGTGTCTGATTGTCGCGGTGCCTAAACAAGCCCGCCTCTCCTGTCAAACCCGAAGACGCCTGCAGCCGTTACCGGCCACCCTCGCCTGTCCGTCCGGAAGGCGGGATGATCCATCTCCGGCCGCCCCGGCCGAATCCGAGGAAGCATCTATGCAGCCTGAGACCAGGCCGGCTGCGCGCCCGACGACGCAGGGGAAATCCCAGCCGGAGGGAAAGCCAAAGCCGCCGGCACTGCCTGTCTCGATGCTGGCAGCGCTTGGGATCGTGTATGGCGACCTCGGCACCAGCCCGCTCTACACGATGCAGACGGTGCTCGAGACCACCGGCGGGACCCTGTCGGCCGACGCGGTGCTCGGGCTGCTGTCCCTGATCATCTGGGCGCTGATCATCGTGGTCGCCCTCAAATACTGCCTGTTCGTCATGGCGGCCGACAACCACGGCGAAGGCGGCATCCTGGCACTGACCGCACTGGTCACCGGCAGCAAGCCGGAAGCCGAACAGCCGGCGCCGCCCGCACCGGCCCGTCCCTCGGTGAGCATCAGGCTCCTGCTGACCTGCGGCCTTTTCGGAGGCGCGCTGCTCTACGGCGACGGCATCCTGACGCCGTCGATCTCGGTGCTGAGCGCGGTGGAGGGAGTCGGCGTGGCGACGCCCGCCCTCGCCCATCTCGTGCTGCCCGTCGCCGTCGTCATCCTGCTTGCGCTGTTCGCGCTGCAGGCGGTCGGCACCGAGCGGATCGGCCGCCTGTTCGGACCGATCATGCTGCTGTGGTTCCTGGTGATCGGCACCTTCGGGGCGATCTCGCTGACGCGACACCCGGAGGTGCTGTGGGCGATCGATCCCCGGCACGGAATGCATTTCCTGATCGCGCACCACTGGCGGAGCCTCGCCGTGCTGGGCGGCGTGTTCCTGGCGCTGACAGGTGCCGAGGCACTCTATGCCGACATGGGCCATATCGGCCGGCTGCCGATCCGGCTGTCCTGGTTCGTGGTCGTGCTGCCGTCGCTGCTGCTCTGCTATGCCGGCCAGTCGGCCAGCCTGATCGGGCTGGCCAAGCTGCCCTCGAACCCGTTCTACGGCATCATCCCGCACGACATCTTCCCGATCGCGATCTGGCCGATGGTGGTGCTCGCCACCTGCGCCACGGTGATCGCCAGCCAGGCCATCATCACCGGCGTGTTTTCGCTGACACGGCAGGCGATCCAGCTCGGCTGGTTCCCCGGCCTGAACATCCGCCAGACCTCGAGCGAGGAATACGGGCAGATCTACGTGCCGGTGGTGAACTGGACGATGATGGTGCTGACCCTGGCCGTCACGGTCGGGTTCGGCAGTTCGGCCCGGCTCGCCGGCGCCTATGGCATGGCGGTCTCGACCACCATGCTGCTGACCACGGTGCTGCTCTATTCCTATCTCCGTCGCGTCGCGCACTGGCCGGTCGCCGGCGCGCTGGTGATCGGCGGCCTGTTCCTCGCGGTCGATCTCGCCTTCTTCGCGGCCAACCTGCTGAAGATCGCCGAGGGTGGGTTCATCCCGCTGGTGCTGGGCGCGGTCGTGTTCCTCGTCATGACAAGCTGGCGGCGGGGAATCGCCGCACTCCGCACGGTCGCCTCGGAGAAGATCCTGGCGCCGGAGCTGTTCCTGCAGCAGATCGCCGACGGCCACGTCCCGCGCGTGCCGGGCACTGTCGTGTTCCTCACCCGGCTGCGCGACCCGATCCCGCCGGTCATGGTGGCGCATGTCGAGCAGTTCGGGGCGCTGCAGCAGAACGTCGTCACGCTGACCATCAAGTTCGAGGAGGTTCCACGGGTTCCGGTCGCCGAGCGGATCAGCCTGAAGCGTCACGAAGGCGGCGTGTGGCACGTGATCGCCCGCTACGGCTTCATCGAGATCCCGTCATTGCCGACGGCCCTTGCCGAAGCGAGCACGATGGGTTGCGCGATCGTGCCGCAGGAAGCGATCTTCATCGGGGCGCGCGACGAGGTGGTTGCCGACCGGACCGGCCGAGGAAACGGTCTGCCCGGCTGGCGCCGGATGCTGTTCGGCCTCATGTATCGCAATGCGGTCCATCTGGTGGACCGCTTCGACCTCCCCCCGGACCGTTACGTGCAGATCGGACGGCAGATCGCCCTCTAGAGCTGCCGCCACCCGCCTGAGGCAATACCGCCATGCCGGCGCGACCGATGCGCCGGGCTGACGGCGGAGTGCTGTTGCGATAGCCTGTTTGTCAGACCACCGTCGGCAGACGAGAAAGGAAGCCCATGGCCTACAAGGTAAACTACAATTTTCAGAAGGCAGAGCGCGACCGCGCCAAGCAGGCGAAGAAGGACGCAAAGATGCGCGAGAAGCAGGCCGGTCGCATTGGCGGCGAGTCGGACGAGCCGGTCGCCGGCGAAGCTTCGGAAGAGCCCCAGGATGACGCAGCGGCCGTGACGCCTGCCCCCACTCACGACTGATCGTTCCAGCCGGCAGGCGAATACGGGGTGGCAATCACCACCCCGTTTCGGTTTCTAGATCCGGCTCAGCTTTCCGCGTACGGATTCTTCGTGCCCCGCAGCTGCAGCCGGATCGGCGTTCCAGGCAGGGTGAAAGCCTCGCGCAGGCTGTTCACCAGGTAGCGCTGGTAATCCTCCGGCAGCAGTTCGGCCCGTGTGCCGAACACCACGAAGGTCGGTGGCCGCGCCTTTACCTGCGTCATGTAGCGCAGCTTCAGCCGGCGTCCTTCCACAAGCGGCGGCGTATGCCGCTCCAGAGCGCCCTCGAACCATCGGTTCAGCTCGCCCGTCGGGATGCGCTTGTTCCAGACTTCGTGCGCTGCACGGATGGTGGGCAGCAGCCGCTTGAGACCCGACCCGGTCAGTGCGGAGAACGAAACCACCGGGATCCCGCGCATCTGCGACAGCGAGAACTCGATCCGATCCGAGATCGCCTGCCGGGTCACGATCCGGTCCTCGACCGCATCCCACTTGTTCAGCGCCAGCACGCAGCCCCGGCCCTCGCGCTCGATCAGCCGCGCAATCTGCAAATCCTGATCGTGCACGCCGAGGGTCGCGTCGATCGTCAGCACCACGATCTCGGCCATCTTCAGGGCCTCAAGCGTGGCGGAGACGGACATCTTTTCCAGCACTTCCTCGACCCGGGCCTTGCGGCGCATGCCGGCGGTATCCACCAGCTCGATCGGACCGTGGTCATCGTTGAACTGCACCGCGACCGAATCGCGGGTCAGGCCCGGCTCCGGACCGGTGATCATCCGCTCCTCGCCGAGCAGCCGGTTGAGCAGCGTCGACTTGCCGGCATTCGGACGTCCGACGATCGCCAGCCTGAGCGGGCCGGGCGGACGCGGCGGCACGACGACCTCCTCGCCCTCGGTGTAGCTGCCATCCAGGGCCAGGCTGTCATCGTCGTCGTCGTCGAAGCTCTCGGCCTCGACCTCGGGCGGCAGCCGGTCGGCGATCTCGCCCATCAGGTCGGCCAGCCCCTCGCCATGCTCGGCCGAAACCGCGATCGGCGCCCCGAGCCCGAGGCTGTATGCTTCCAGAGCAGCGGCGGTGCCGGCACGGCCCTCCGCCTTGTTGGCCACCAGCATGACCGGCCGGCCCTGGCGCCGAAGCCAGTTGGCGAAGTGCGCATCGGCCGGGGTGATCCCCGCCCGTGCGTCGATGCAGAACAGCACCAGGTCGGCCTGCGCCACGGCAAGCTCGGACGAGGCGCGCATGCGTCCGTAGAGGCTGTCCGGCGGTGCCTCCTCGAGGCCGGCGGTATCGATCAGCCGCACGCGACGTCCGCGCAGCATCGCCTCCGCATCCTTGCGATCGCGCGTGACCCCGGGCGTATCGGACACGATCGCCGAGCGCCGGCCCGACAGGCGGTTGAACAAGGTCGATTTGCCGACATTCGGGCGACCGGCAATGACCACCACCGGCAACTGGCTGAAGGGGACCGAGGTGTCGACCGGGGGTGCCGACCTGCTGCCGCGCCTCATGTCCGTTCACTCTTCATGATCGGCTCAACCGTAAGCCGAAAGCGTTGCATCGTTGGACACGACCAGCATGCGGCCGGCGGCAGCGATGGGCGCGAGCCCGCTGCCGCTCGACGTATGGGTCATTTCCTGGATCTTTCCGGTGATCGCATCCACCGAGATCATGCCGTGTGCCGGCGAATCGCTGACACAGACCAGAAGCCCGTTGGCGAGCAGCGGGCCGCTCCAGCTGATCGCCTGCTTCTCGACCTTCGGCCGGCGGAAGCGCGGCAGCACGGACACCCAGCGGACATGGCCGTTGCTCTTGTCGAGGCAGGCGAGCTGCTGGTCCTGGGACAACACGAACAGCCAGTCCCCGGCCACCACGAGGCCGTCCTTGCCGCCAACGGTCCGTTCCCACAGCCGGCGCCCGGATCGAAGATCGACCGCGGTCAGCACCTGGCCGACGCTGATCACGTAGGCGGTGCCGTCGGAGATCACCGGAAGACCGTGCACCGACGAAAAATCGAGGATGGAGTTACGCCCGCCGGTCGAGCCGAGCGTATCGCTCCACAGTAGTTCACCCGTTTCGGCGCGCAGGGCAGCGACGTCGCCCGAGCCGAAGCCAGCCAGGACGGTGCCGGCGACGACGGCCGGCGCAGGCTGCCCGAACACGATCGTCTGCGAGGAACTCGCCTGGTACATCCAGAGCTGCTTGCCGTCGGCGATGTCGAGGGCGAACAGCTTCTCGTCGATCGTGCCAAAGAACATGCGGCCGTCGGAAACGGTGGGGGCGGAACGGCCGGGCGTGCCGAGGTTCACCCGCCACTTCACCTTGCCGGTCGCGGCGTCCAGCGCCAGCGATTCGGCGACGCCGTCCACTACATAGACCGTGCCGTTCGAGTAGGTCAGCCCGCCACCGATGTTGGAGGACCGGCTCTTCTTCGGCTTGGTGTCGGTGCGCCAGACCCGCGCCCCGCTGGCGAGGTCGAAAGCCCCGACGACGCCGCGCCCGTCCATTGCGAACACGTGCCCGTCCGCCACCACCGGCTCGGCGCTCATCACGCCGCGGTCGCCGACGCCGCTGCCGAGGCTGGCACTCCAGAGGCGCTTCATCCCGCCGATCTGGGCGTTGATCGCCTCGTGGGTCGGGGTCCGGCCAGGCTGTTGCCAGTCGGCGTTCGCCACCACGGCCGGCAGGGTGATCGGCGTGGTATCCGTCTGGTCGACGACCAGGCCGGCGCCGACGCTCAGAACGTCCTCGCGCCGTCCGGCCAGCACCGGCTTCTTTTCCTCGTCAAACATGCCGCATCCGGCCATCGGCAGGGCCAATGCGCCGAGGCCACCCAACAGCACGGCGCGGCGCCGGAGCGGCGTCGCCATGATCGCGGGGCTGCGATCGTCAGGGAGGCTGGCAGAGGGGGTGTTGTCGTGCTTGGTCATCATCCGCCGGTCTTCGATGTGTCGAGTGTGTCGAGAAGTCCGCTCGCGCGGGCTCGCAGGCTCTGCGAGGCACCACCATCCTGGCTCAGCGTCGTCAGCTTTCGCTTCGCGTCCGCCAGGTGGTTCAGCCGCAGGTCGATGAGCGCATCCGTCTCGAGCGCCAGGAGGTGCCACGGACTCTTCGGCGCAAGGATGTCGCGCAGGCGGGTTTTCAGGATCGATGCATCGCCGTCATCCGCACGATGCTGGACCCACAACAGATCGGCGAGCCCGCGCATATCGGGATCGGCTGCCTGGTCCTTCGAGACCTGATCCCACAGATCCAGGGCCTTGGCCGTGTTCTTGGCCTGCCAGCTCAAAGCCGCCATGCGCAGCCGTGCAAGCGTGGCGAATCCTGCCGGTCCCTTGGCCGCGACCCTGGCGAACTCATCGATCGCGCGGAGCTGTTCCGGGGTCGGCGGCGCGTTCGGGCCTGCAGCGGCCGCGGGTGCGGTGTCGGCGTCCTTCTGGGCAATGAAGTAGTCCTGCGCCACCGCGACGGCCATCGAGCGCTGTCGGTAGAGAAAGAACTCCCAGCCCCCGGTTCCAAGACCCACCACGACCAGAAGCGCCAGCCCGAACAGGGCCAGCCGCCGATTGCGCGCGCGGGCGTGCTCGGCACGAAGATCCTCGTCGACTTCGTTGAAGATGTCGTCGACCACGCTGGGCTGCACTCCTGGATAACCGGTGCCAGCACAACGGACGCGGATGCGTCCCGGCTGGCAACCGAAGGCGGCGGACCATAGCGGCGGGACCCTGCGCCGGCAAACACTGCCTTATTATGCAGCAATCCGACGCTCAGGATCGCACCGGGTTCTCGTCACGGATCAGGTTTCGGTAAGTCTTTGTTCATTCCTCGCAGGCAGACTCCTGCAGGATGAAGAGGCCCGCGCCCCCTATCCTGCTGTCGATGCTCTGCGGGTTCGCCCTGCCGTGCCTCGGCGGTTGCGTTTCCGCCACGGTGGCTCCGGTCGCGGTCGGGCTGGGCGGCGACATCGCGATCTTCCATCGGTCGCTGCCGGACACGCTCTTTTCAGCAATCACCGGGCGCGACTGCTCGGTGGTTCGGCTGGATCGTGGCGAGAGCTACTGCCGCCCGGTCGACCCGCCGGTGCCGCCGACCCCATACTGCACGCGCAGCCTAGCCGGGGTCGATTGCTGGGCCAGTCCGGAACGGATGCCCAACATCCCGATGCAGGTCGCCCAGGGCCCACACCAGCTGACCCCGGAACAGGACCGGAAGCGTCTCGCGCGTTGGCCTGCCTCGATCGGCGAGTAGCCGGATGGTGGCCCGATTACTTCTTGCCGGGCTTGCCTTGCAGCTTCGCACCCGCATCCCGCAGGGCACCCGTCAGGCTCGTGAAGTTGGCGGCGATCCGCTTCTGCACGCCGGCGCTGACCGACTGGATCGAATCGATGCGCGACCGGGCGTTGTTGCTGATCGACGTCTGCTCCGCGGTCGCTTCCTTGGACACGCACGCGTTGTAGCTTCGCGCCGCCTTCTCGTAGGCCGTCACCTGATCGACGCTGGCGTTGTAGCGCTCGATCGTCGAGGTATCGACCGCGGGTGCCGCCGGCTCCCGCCCGCAATTGCCCGGGCTCCAGGCGCCGGCTGCTGCTCCTGCCGTCGTCGATGCGACCGGGCGGACGGCTTTCGATGCGTGGCGGACCACGTGCTGCGACGTGGCGGCTTCGGGTCGTCCCAGGGCAGCCGCCGGGCCGACACCGCATATCACCACCACCAGCGCGATCCGTGCCTTTGTCATCCCGACCTCTCAATCCCGTGTTTTCCCCGGTATCCTGGCCCCTCTGCCGATCGTCAAGCGCCACCATCCGGAGGAAACACCATGTCCGCTGCAGTCGTAACGAAGGTCAGGCTGGGTGCCCTGACCAGCGCCGAGGCCGGATTGCGTCTGCGTGCCGGTGCGACCGTTCTGCTGCCGCTCGGGAGTCACGAGGACCAGGGTCCGCATGCGCCGATGGGCGACTACATGAGCGCCGAGCTGATATCCGAGCTGATCGCGCTGCGTGCCATCTCCGCAGGCCATGACACCGTCGTCGCGCCGCCGCTGCCATTCGGCGGACGCGACTTCTTCGGCAGCCGCCCGGGCGGCATCGCGCTCCGTCAGGCGACGCTGCGCCTGGTGCTGAGGGACATGCTGGAGTGCCTGCTTCGCCATGCACCGGGCAGGCTGATCATCGTCAACGGCCACGGCGGCAATGCGCAGGCGATCCATGACGTCACGCAGGAGATCCTGCTCGAAAGCGGCGTGCTGATCCCGAGCTTCTACCTGTGGAAGATCGCGGGCGGCCTGCTTCCCGAACTGCTCGGCGCCGACCATGCGGCACGATCGTCCGGCCACGGCGCCGATCCCCTCGCCAGCGTGGCGATGCATCTGTTTCCGGAGCTGATCCGCGCCGACCTGATCCCGGCCGCGCCCGCGCCGCAGCGGACGATTGCCGGCCTGCCGATCGGCGGTTTCGGCACGGCTCGTTTCGAGGGCGTCGAGATCGGGATTCCGGTCGAGCTCGGCGAGACCGTGGTCACCGGCGACGCGACGCTGTGCAGCGCCGAAGCCGGGGCGCTGATCACCGAGCGGCTAGTCGCCCTCGGGGCCGGGCTGATCGCCCATCTCTCGTCGCATCCGGGAGCGTCCGTGGATGGGTGAGGACCGTCCGACCGGCCCGACCGGCCAGCGCTACGGTTTTGGGACGATCATCCTTCACTGGCTGACGGCCCTCTTGGTCGTCACCAATTTCGCCCTGGCACAAACCTGGCGCTTCATGCCCAGCCACAGCCCGCAGCAAGGTTCGCTCAAGCACCTGCATATCTCGTTCGGCGTAATGCTTGCGGCGGTGCTGTCCGTCAGGATCGTCTGGCGCCTGACGCACCGGCATCGATTTCCGGACACCGCCGGGCGTCTCGCAGGTGTCGCCGCCCGGACGGTTCATTTCCTGTTCTACGGGCTTCTTGTCGCGATGGTGCTGACCGGCCTCGGGAAACGATGGATCCCGGGCAGGCCGGTCGTGGTGTTCGGGCTGCCGATCCCTCCACCGTTCGCCTTCGACCCGAGCTGGCGACCCTACGCGAACGATGTCCACCACTACCTGGCCTGGACCATCATCATCCTGTCCTCCCTGCATACGGTTGCGGCACTCCTGCATCATTACGGTCGGCGAGACGGCGTGCTGAGACGGATGTTACCCGGCCGGCGGCGCAAAGCGTTTGTCGCAGTGCACAATTTGCGGTTATGACAGGCTCTCTCTTCCTGCCGCCGAGGGCGCTGCCGTGACGGATACCAAACTTCCAGCCAGGGCACCCCTCGTCCCTCCGCACGGCATCGGCTGGGCCATCTTCGCCCTCGCCGTCGGCGGTTTCGCGATCGGCACCGGCGAGTTCTCGATGATGGGATTGCTGCCGAGCGTCGCCGGCAACCTGCATGTGAGCGTTCCGGATGCCGGCAAGCTGATCAGCTTCTATGCGCTGGGCGTGGTGGTCGGTGCGCCGCTGATCACCGTGCTGTGCGCCCGGATGCCGCGGCGCCGGTTGCTGATGGCCATGATGGGGCTCTACGTGATCGGTAACCTGCTGAGCGCCCTGTCCCACGACTTCGCCACGATCGCTCTGTTCCGCTTCGTCAGTGGCCTGCCGCATGGTGCGTATTTCGGATGTGCCGCCCTGGTCGGTGCCTCGATGGTGGAGATGGGCAAACGTGCGCAGGCGGTTGGCCGGGTCATGCTGGGACTCACCACCGCCACCCTGATCGGTGCTCCGCTCGCCGCCTGGTGCGGGCAGATGATAGACTGGCACCTGGCCTATGCATTCGTGGCGTTGATTGCCGCAATAACAATAGGTTTGCTGGCGATCTTCCTACCGCCTATCGAGGCTGCGGAAGGCGCTTCGCCGTTGACCGAGCTCGGCGCGCTGACCCGGATCCAAGTATGGCTGGCCCTCGCGACTGCCGCAGTCGGGTTCGGCGGCTTGTTCGCGGTCTACAGCTACCTTGCTCCCGCGTTGATCAACAGTACCCGCATGGCGCCGACGCTGGTGCCGCTCGTGCTCGTGGTGCTCGGGCTCGGCATGGCGGTCGGCAACACGATCGGCGCCACCCTGGCCGACCGTAACCTGCGCATGTCGATCGTCGGCTTCATCGTTTGGAACGGCCTGGCTTCGCTGCTGTTCGTCTGGACCCTGCCGGCCTGGTGGGCGGTCACCATCGACGCGTTCCTGATCGGCTTCGGCGTTGCCCTGGCGCCCGCGCTGCAGACCCGGCTGATGGACGTGGCGGCGGACGCCCAGGCCCTGGCCGCGTCGCTGAACCACTCCGCCTTCAACATCGCCAACGGCCTCGGCGCGGCGTTCGCCGGTGCGGCGATCACTGCAGGCTATGGCTGGTCGTCGCCGGGCTGGGTCGGCGCGTGCCTCGCCGTGGGCGGACTGGCCATCTTCATGGTGTCCCTGGCGATCGAACGGATCAGGCCTGCTTCCGCCGTAACACCAGCAAGAGCGCCAGAATCAGTAGCAGCGTAAGCACTCCCATCAGCCGCAGGACCTTGACGATCGCCAGGCTGTAGCGGCCCGTCGCCGGGTCGTAATGGAAACACAGCAACAGGATCGACGGCGCGCGCTGGCCGATCGTTCCGGCCCTCGCCTGCGACAGCGCCGCCACCACCGCGCCCGGCTGATACCCGACGCCCAGCAGGTATCCCGAGACCGTTCCGTCCGGCGTCAGGATGACGATACCGGCCGGGTGCAGGAACTGCTTGAGCGAGACGTCATACCGGCTGTGATAGCCGACCGCCTGCTCGATCCGGCCGATCTCCGCTGACGGCGCCGTGGCGAAATGCCAGCCCGACGCGGCACCGGGCACCGCGAACCGGGCCAAGTCTCGCGTCTTGGCCTCGGCCGCGTCCCTCGGACCCTCCGCCGGATCGATGCTGAGGAACACCAGGCTGTAATCCTTCGGCAGATGCAGGCCACTTTCGGCCAGGGCCTGGAACGCATCGTCCCGGACCACGCCGCACAAGGCCGGACAGGCGAAATAGCCGAGCAGCAGCAAGGTCGGCTTGTGGTCGATCAGCCCGGCGAGGTTCGTCGCCCGCCCGTCGGAATCGACCATCCTGGTGGCCAGCGGCACATGCGCGCCGAGCTGCTGGTTGTAACCGATCCCGCCGAGGTCAGGCCCGGCGCCACCCAGTACTAGCGCCGCCCCCAGAAGAAGCGCGGTCCGAAACCGGTGTTTCACCAGGCGAATTTAGCCAGCCGGCCCGATGGGCCTCCGAGCACCGTATCGTCGCGCATGACCGTGGTCCCGCGCAGGATCGTGGCGATCGGCCATCCGGTGACCTGCATCCCGTCGAACGGCGTCCAGCCGCATGGCGTGACGATCCGGTCGTTGCTGATGGTGCGCCGGGCCTGCATGTCGACCAGCGTGAAGTCGGCATCGTTGCCCGCCGCGATCCGGCCCTTGCCCACCATGTTGTAGACGCGGGCCGGGCCGGCCGCCATCAGATCGACCACCCGCGACAGCGACAGCCGGCCGGCATTCACATGGTCCAGCATCACCGGCACGATCGTCTGCACCCCGGTTAGCCCGGCCGGGCACCCCGGCCATTCCCGCTGCTTGGCGCCCAGCGGATGGGGAGCGTGATCGGACGACACGGTATCGACGGTGCCGTCGCGCACCGCTGCCCAGCTCGCCTCGTAATGCCGGCGGTCTCGGATCGGCGGGTTCATCACCGCCAGTCCCCCAAGCCGCTCGTAGCAATCCGGCGCAACCTGGGTCAGGTGGTTCACCAGCACCTCGACCGTGGCGAGGTCACGGAATCCGCCGAGATAGCCCAGCTCCTCTTCCGTCGAGACATGCAGGATATGCGCGGAGCGACCGGTCTTGCGGGCCAGGGCCATGATCCGCCTGGTTCCCAGGAACGCACACTCCTCGTCCCGCCAGATCCGGTGCGTGTCGTACGGCATCCCCGTGGTGAACAGGGACCGGCGCTCCTGCAGCCGGTATTCGTCCTCGCTGTGGAACGCGATCCGGCGCCGGCCACTTCGCATCACCGCTTCGATCCCGGCATCGTCCTCGATCATCAGGTCGCCGGTGGAACTGCCTGCGAACACCTTGACCGCGCAGACTCCGTCCCAGCCCTCGTACTCGCCGAGCGACGCGGTGTTCGCGCGTGTCGCCCCGACATAGAACCCGAAATCGGTGTAGCTCTCCCGCGCCGCGTACTCCTGTTTCCAGTGCAGCGTCCCGGCATCGGTGATCGCCGGGCTGGTGTTCGGCATGTCGAACACCGTGGTGATGCCGCCGAGGATCGCCGCCCGGGTCCCGGTCGGAATACTCTCGATCGCCGCGTCGCCCGGATCGCGCAGATGCACGTGCGCGTCGATCAGTCCGGGCAGCACATGCAGTCCGGTCGCGTCGATCGTCTCGGCTGCTTCCGCGTACGTCTCGACGCCCAGCGCCGCGATGCGCCCGTCCCGCACGCCGATGTCGGTCTGCGTCTCGCCCCATGGCAGGACGCAGATGCCGTTGCGGATGATCAGGTCGTAGCGCATCGGCGGTGCCTCGTGACGGTCAGGATACCGAGCCTACGACACGGCACCATGTCCGAGAACCACCGGCCGAACACAGCATCCGGATGTCAGGCGCCGCCCCAGTTCATCGTCAGGCCGCCATCCATGGTCCAGGTCTGGCCGGTCACGTAGTCGGCGTCGTCCGACGCCAGAAAGACTGCCAGTCGCGCGATCTCTTCCGGCTGTCCCGGCCGGTGCCAGGGGATCGAGTCCATCGATTTCCTGCTCTTCTCCGGATCGTCCAGCGTTTCCTGGGTCATCGGGGTCTGGATCAGGCCGGGCGCGATGTTATTCACGTTGATCCGGTCGGGTGCCAGCTCGATTGCGAGGCTGCGGGTCAGCGAGCCGACGCCCGCCTTCGCCATGCCGTACGGCGCGCTGCCGGGTGTAGGCAGGTGCTGGGCCACCGAACTGATGGTTACGATCCGACCCTTGCCGCCGTGCTTCTTGCGCAGCCGGATGAAGGCGCGGCAGCAAAAGAGCGGTCCCATCAGGTCGGTGCGAAGAACCAGCTCCAGCATCTCGTCTTCGAGCTCGGCGACCGGCGTGCCGCCCATGCCCTTGCCGGCGTTGTTGACCAGCACGTCCACGATGCCGAGCCCGGATGCAGCCTGGAACAATGCCTCGACATCCGCGGGCCGGCCGACATCGCCCTGCACCACGACGGCGCGCCGCCCGGCCTTCTCGACCCGGCGCTTGGTCTCCTCGGCACCCTCGCGGTCGGTATGATAGCCGATGCACACGTCGGCGCCTTCGTGGGCGAACAATTCGGCGATCGCCTGACCGATGCCGGAGTCGGCTCCGGTCACGATCGCGATCCGGTGTTCGAGCTTCATGACAGGTCTCCTCGGTCAATTCGGCGACCGAACGCCTGAACCGTTGCCGGGACCGATGCTGCCCGCACACAAGCCGGTGTGCGGCTCAGCTCACCGCATGTGCCAGCCAGTAGAACACCGCACCCACCACCGCGGACGCCGGCAACGTAACCACCCACGCCACCACGATGTTGCGCCGACACCGACGATTGACCCGGTCACCATGTGCGTCATCGAGACCGGCGAGGTCCGGGCCCGGACCTGCTCAATCCACAAAGTCGCCGATCAGCCGCTCGTGCGCGCGGTTCCGAGCCGCGACAGGCTGATGATAGCGGCTACCAGCGCGAAGGCCGCGCCAACCTCCATGCACGCCGTCGAACCGTGATCATGGGTCAGCAAGAATATCATCGCGACGAGCGCCGCACCGCTGGTCTGACCCAGCAGCCGGGCGGTGGACAGCATTCCGCTGGCGCCCCCGGCCCGGCTCCTTGGCGCGGACAGCAGCATGGTCCGGTTGTTCGGCGTCTGGAACAGGCCGAACCCGGCGCCGCACAGGGCCAGCCGCCAGATCAGCGCGACATTGTCCGGATGCGCCGGCAGCGCGGCGATCAGCAACAACCCGGCGGCCAGGGCCACCAGGCCGAGCGCACCGAGCAGGCCGGCGGGAACACGGTCCGACAACCGGCCGGCCATCGGCGCCACCACGACCAGCGCCAGCGGCCACGGCGTCAGCAACAGGCCGGTCTGCACTTCGGAGTGGCCGAGCGTGTTCTGGATGTAGAACGGAAGGGACACGAACGCGAGCATCTGCGCCGCGAACGACATGACCGACGTCGCGATCGACAATGCAAAGATCGGTATCCGCAGCAGGTCGATCGGCAGCAGGGGAGCAGCCTGGCCGAACTGCCGGCGAACCAGCAGAATGCCACACGCCAGGGTCGCGACCGTCGTGGCAATCAGCAGCGGCATGTCCGATTTATGGCCGACGCTGTCTATCGAAACGATCAGTAGCCCGAACGTCGCAGCGCTCAACAGCGCACTCAACGTGTCGAACGGGCGCACGGCAACCGGTGTGCGTGGCAGGCTGGTTATCGCGATCAACACTGCAACGATGCCGATCGGCACATTGACCGCGAACAGCCAGGGCCAGTTCGCCAGGCTGAGGATCCCGGCGGCGACCGTCGGCCCGACCGCCGTCGCCAGCGCAACCACCATCGCGTTCAGGCCGATGCTTCGCCCCAGATGGCGCTTCGGATAGATGAAGCGGAGCAGGGCGGCATTGACGCTCATGATGCCGGCGGCGCCGAAACCCTGCAGCACGCGCGCCAGTGTCAGCCCGACCAGCGACCCCGACAGCGAGCACAACAACGAGCCGACCACGAACAACACGAGGCCCGCGCGGTAGACACGCTGGTAGCCGACGATCTCGCCCAGCGAGGCCAGCGGCAGCAGGCTCACCGTGATGGCGAGCTGATAGGCGTTGACCACCCAGATCGAGGAGGCCGGGCTGACATGCAGGTCGCGGGCGATCGTCGGCAAAGCCACGTTCGAGATCGTGCCGTCGAGCACCGCCATGCTGATGCCGAGAAAGATTGTGGCCATCGCCCAGTAGCGGCGGGGTCCCGGCAGCCCATCCTCTTCTATCGTGGGGGCGACGTGCCCGGCGCTCCCGTCCGCACCCGGATATTGCATGCTCACCAGGTCATCCTCGGGCATCCGCACAATCAGGCCGGCAGTATGGTCCCATCGTCAGGACGGATCAAAAGCCCGCAGTTCCTCGTGATGGATCAGGTAGACGCCGTTCGTACGCGCGAGCTGCCGGGCCGCCGGCGTGAACGACGCATTCGACACCACCGCCGCCAGGTCGGCCCGCTGGTGCAGCCGCGCGGCCGAGATCGCCTGCACCGCCGAGTTGCCGACCGGACTGCTGTACAGCTTGCACTGGAGAACCAGCGACCTGCCGGCACGACGCGCCAGCACGTCCGTGCCCTGGTCGCCGCTTGCCGCCGTCACCTGCGCCTTCCAGCCGGCCGCGCGCAACAATATCGCGCAATGGCGCTCGTAGTCGGCCGGCTCCATCCGCGGGTCGAATATCCGCGGATCGCTGACGAACCGCTCGCGTATTGCCTCGGACCTGCCCAGTGCCGACCCCGGTGCCGACGCCGCGAGTTCGAGCCGATGCTCGACGTCGCCGTTAATGAGCAGCCACTGGTCATCGAGCGCGTTCGCGGCCAGCAGCGGCATGATCCGGGTCTTGTAGAAATACGCCCGTTCCTTGTTCCAGCGGGCAAGATCGATTGTCCCGTAGGCGTCCACGCCGACCAGCTGCAGTTTCCTGATCTGCAGCGTGCGCTGGTGGGTCACGATCTCCTGCACCGCAAGTCCGTACGCTTGTCGCGCCCGTCGCCGTCGCGACCGCGCCCCGTGCAGACGACGCACGCCGACCACACCCAGCACCATCCCGGCGATCACCAGGATGACGACCGCGATCCGGCCGCTGCCACCGGAACCGGTTGCAGCGAGGTCCTGAGGCCTCGGCCTAAGGTTTTCCTGTTTCTTGGCTGGTGCCAACGGCTTCCGCTCGGCGACCGTGGTCACATCGCCCGGGCGGAAATACAGCGGTGGTTCGCCGATCACCGCCGGGACACGCCGCAGCAGAAGCAGCCCGCGTTCCTCGGCAACCTTCTCCCAGCGTTGCGCCGGGAGAGCTTCGAAGCAGTGCCCGTCCGCACGGTCGGTCGCGATCGCCTGGATGCCGTCGGCACGCGGATCCGAACAGGCCACGATCATCGAAGCCGTCCGGAACATGTCGGTCGCAACGACCGGGCTGCGCAGCGCAACGGCATCGGCGTCCGACATGAAACCGGCCGCGTCCGGCCGGTGCGCGACGCGTTGCCATGTCATGATCGCAGCGCGCGTCGCATTGCCATAGACCCCGTCGCCCTCGGTTCCCGCTGCCAGGAACCCGAGTGCGACCAGGCGCTGCTGCAGGCCGATCGCCTGTTCGATCGGTCGCGATGCCTCCTCGCGCGCCGGCCCCGACATCTGCCCGAGCCAGACAGCGCGGTCAGTCTCGGTTTGCGCGGCATAGCAGGCCGGCACGCCGGGTGGCATCGGACGATGCCGCGCGTTCGATGCCGGGACATCGCAGGCGGCGCGAAGCCTGCTGTCGAACATCGCGGCCTGCGCACGCAGCGCTTTCCATCCGCCCGGGCCATACAGATGCCGAAGCGCTTGGTACGATTGCGCGAGCATCAGTTCCTCGCGGCTCATGCCGGTATCGTCGCAGATCAGTTGCGACAGCCTGTCGGCGGGTGCCGGGCGCGGGCAAACGAAGCTCGGGCCGATGCGCACAGACTCCGCAATGCCCGCCGCCGGCATCAGAAGCAGGAACAAGGGCAAGGCAACGCGCTTCATCAAGGCACTCAAATCGGACTCACGTTGCCGATTCTCGTTTATGAGCCACGCTGTGACAACAACTGCTTTAGTTCGAACCGCTATCGCACCGTAAGCGGTTAGTGCACGCGCCTCGACTCGCTACCGCCGAGTTCGACCCTCCGCGGACCAGCATGTTCGACGAGCAATTTCCTCTGGCGAACGGGCACGACCGCACTCCCGGCCAGGCAGGCGATGCGGCTACGTTTACACCAGGCAGGTGGCCAGCTTCGGGACGCACCTCGATCGGCGTTGTTGAATCCCCCGCGATCCGGCGCACATTACTGTGGACCGCTGAACCTCATGGAACCTGTTCCCCCCTGAACTGCCTTGGCAACCAGCCGGGCCAGCACCGGGCCGGCCAGAAGCACCAGGAGGAACCGGCCCATCTGCATCGTCATGACGAACGGCACGTCGACCGGGGATGAGGCGGCGATGATCGCCACTGTATCCGCACCGCCGGGACTGGTGGCGAGATAGGCGGTCAGTGGCGCGATGCCATCGAAGCGGTGCAAACCGTAGGCGAACAGGCCGCCCAGCGCGATCAGCGACACGATCGACGCCAGTATCCCCGGGAAGGCGTGGGCCGCATTCCGCAGCACCAGGGGGGTAAAGCGCATCCCGATACCCCAGCCGAGCACGGCGTAGGCGATCGCCAGCAGCCAGGGTGGGATCACGATGGTCATCACGCCGGAATCGCAGAGCACCATGCCGGCAAACATCGGCACCAGGAGCGGGCCGCCGGGGATACGCAGCCGGATGCCGGCCAGAGCACCCAAGCCGGCCAGCAGCAGGGTCTCGGCGATCGGGATCGGCGGCAGCGGCGCGAACCACCCGGTCATTGCAACGGCCCCGCCGGCGCCGGCGGTCCAGAGCCTGGAAACCGCGGAGGAAATGGTGGCGACGCACGCCACACGGAAATATTGCGAGAACGCAACCAGTTGCATGTCGGCGCCGTAGGACGCCGACATCAGGGTCATCACCGTGGCAGCACCCGGCATCACGCCCCAGATCGCGGTGGTGCCGGGCAGCACGCCGAAGCGTGCCAGGACGGCGCCGAGTGCCAGCGACGCGATGAGCGTCGAGCCGATCCCGGCCAGGAACATCGGCCAGCGGGCGGTGACCTCGCCGAACAGGGACGATGGCAGCTTGGTGGCGATCATGCAGCCGACCAGTGCCTGGGCGGCAAGGAACACCGGACGGGGGATGGAGACCGGGCATCCGCGGGAGGCAAGCATAATCGCGGCGACCACCGGCCCGAGCAGCAGGGCGGCCGGCATGTGGATCGCCTCCAGCCCGAAGACCAAGAGCGCCGACAGGCCAAGCAGGAGGATGGCGGCGGTCACGCCCCGATTAGATCCAGGTCCGCAGCGTGGATGACGCGGGAGAGGCGCGGCAGGACATGCCCGATCGTCATCGCGTGCAGCTCCGCTGAAACGCTGGAGCATGCATCCTCGGCCACCACCACGTGATAGCCGTGCTCCCAGGCGTGACGGACGGTGGATTCGACTCCGAAGTTGGTCGCGATCCCGCCGAGCACCACTGTCGAGATGGAGCGACGGCGCAGCACGGTGTCGAGCTCGGTGCCGGTGAAGGCGCCCCAGTGGCGTTTCGTGACGACGATGTCGCCGGGCTGCTGCAGGCCATCGGCGAGGGTGCTCCAGTCAGGCGGAAGGCCGGTCTCAGGGATCTGCATCGCGCGGTCGACCTTGCCGGGAGGAGCATCGGAGAAGTCAGCGGCGAAGGCGACGCGCACCAGGATCACGGTGGCGCCTGCGTCGCGGAAGCGGATGGCCAGCGCCTTTCCGGCAGCCAGGGTCTGCTCGCCGGTCCTGGGTGCCAGGGGCATGCCGACGATGCCGTTCTGCAGGTCGATAAGGACCAGGGCGGTGCTCGTGGGATCGAGACTGAGCATGGGGGGTCTCCTTGGCGGCAATTTGCTGCCATAGTTTGCGAGGGTAGCCTCAAATTGAGAAAGTAGAAGATGTCCTCGCATATCGCAAGGCCCAAGGTGGCCCTACCGCCGATCCGCCTGCGCGGCCGGCAGCGAGTGGCAATCATCCTGGACGCTGCGGCGTCGGTGTTCGCAGAGAAGGGCGTGGAGGCGGCGACGATGACCGAAATCGCAGCCCGCTCAGGTACTGCGATCGGCTCGCTCTACCGCTTCTTCCCGGCGAAGGAATTGCTGGCGGACGCATTGTTCGCCCGCTACGCGGAGACGATCCTGAGCGGTCTCACCGCGCTTGCAGATACGGCGGTAGCGCTGGGTCCGTTCGGCCTGGCCGAAGCCCTGCTGGCTCTCATTCTGTCGCAGCGACCCGATCGCGACGCGGCGGTGGCGATCGCCGAGATGCGGGATGACGGGGCGGCGCTGCGGGCCGGATTGCGGGATGCGATCCGGGAGCATCTCGAGGTGATCCTGACGGTCGGCGGTCTGGCGCCGGACCGGGCGAAGCGGGCTGCGCCTGTCGTGCTGCAGGCGATGAAGGCGCTCCCCCTCCTGGTGCGCGAAGGGATCGACGAGATGGCGACGATGGCAGAACTGCGCTCGATGATCGGGCTGTATCTGCAAGACGCAGCGGTTGCGTAGGAGGCGGATGCGATCGCGATCGGAAAAGGTCTTCGATCTCTTCCGAATAACTCCCTGACGTCTTGGCTGCGGCCACGGAGAAAGGTTGCGGTGTGAATAGTAGTCGCCACGGTCGACGTGCGCGCGCGGACGCCGCTTGGAGCTCGTCCCTCCCCGATCGAACCAGCCGCCAACTTCACAACGCACGAATTCACCGACGTATCGTTCTGAATCGGTATCGTCGAAACTCGCGCGGCAACCATCCGGCACGTTCGTTGGCTGCTTCAGCGGCAGGCAGCGCCCGACCACCGCCAACGTCGCGGCGCAATCCGGCTTAGCCCCGAACCACGATCACCCCGCCAGGGTCTCGAACACGTCGCCGGACGGGAGCTTTCCCTGGATGTGCGTGCGATGCCACAGCGCATAGAACAACAGGGTCCAGGCCGCATGCTGTTCGCGACGACCGGCCGCGTTGCGGAACAGCGCCAGCACCCGATCCGGCGCCGCGATCTCTGCGACACCGCCCTGGGCCGCGACCAGCGGCGCCAGCCGGTCGCCTTGCGCCGCGATCCAGGCGCCGACCGGCACGGTAAAGCCCTGCTTGGGCGCGAACGGGCGCGCCTCCGGCATCTGCGTCTCTAGCCAGCGGCGCAGCAGCCACTTGCCCATGCCCCGGCGGACCTTGAGCCCGTCCGGCAGCCTGAACGATGCCGCCGCGACGGCCGGGTCCAGCAGTGGCGTGCGTCCCTCCACACCATGCGCCATCAGGCACCGGTCCAGCTTCAGCAGCAGGTCGTGCGGCAGCCACTCCGCGATATCCGACGCCTGCGCCGATGCCAGCCGCGAGCACCCGCTGCCCGCGGAGAGCTCGGTCGCCGCGATGCCACTGCGCCAGTCCCGGTTGCGCCCGCCGGCGACATCCGCGCGCAGCACGTTCAGCCCGTCGAACGTGCCGCGCCGGCGCATCGCCCGGCCGCCACGCCACCAGGGCCGCATCGCGCTGCGGTAGCGACCGTAGCCGGCAAACAGCTCGTCGCCGCCCTCGCCGCTCAGGATCACCTTCACGTCGCGACGGGCCCGCCGCGCCAGCAGCCAGGTCGGGATGATGGCGTAGTCGGCCACCGGATCGTCCATGCTGGCGACGATTTCCGGCAGATGCCGCCAGACCATCGCCTCGTCGATCCGCATCACCTCGTGCCTGGCCCCGGCCGCCCGTGCCAGCCGTGCCGCCTGCTCGCTCTCGTCCGCGGCCTCCGGGACGTCGAACGAAGCGGTGAAGGCCTGCACCCGTTCGTTGCCGAGCCGCGCCATCATCCGCAGCACGGCCGCGCTGTCGATCCCGCCCGACAGGAACATGCCCGTCGGCACGTCCGCGCGCTGGTGCAGCGACACGCTCTCCTCGAGCGCACGATCGAGGCGGGCCAGCGCCTCGGTTTCGCCGATTTCCTCGGTCGGGCCTTCCGGCAACGCCTGGATACGGCTGCGGTCGATCACCCGGCCATTCGCCACCCGGATCGTCTCGCCCGGCAACACGCGCCTGATTCCGGGAAAGATGGTTTCCCGTCCGGTTGTGAACTGGAGCTGAAGCAGCTCGTTCCGCGCCTCGGTCCGCACCTCGCGCTTCGCGATCCCGGCCGCCAGCAACGCCTGCGGCTCGGAGGCGAACGCCACGCCGGTCTCCAGCTCGGCGACATAGAGCGGCTTGATCCCGAACGGGTCGCGCGACAGCGTCAGGTTATGGGTGCCGCGCTCGTGGATCGCGATCGCATACATGCCGCGCAGGCTCTCGACATATCGCCCGCCGTCGCGCAGCCACAAATGCAGCGGAGGCTCGCAGTCGCTGCCGCCGGCGAACCGCACGTCGGACAATGCCTTGCGCAGTTCTAGATCGTTGTAGATCTCACCATTGGCGACCAGGGCGGCGGGACCTGCGAAAATGGGCTGGTCGCCGCCGTTGAGATCGATGATCGCCAGCCTGGTATGTACCAGCGCCACGCGCCCGACCATGGTGTGGCCGGTGCCATCCGGGCCGCGATGCGCCAGGGCCCGGACCAGGGACGTCAGGCAGGCGCTGTCGAACACCGGCTGCCCTGCGACCGTGACGCCGGGAGCACCCGTGTGGGCCAGCGCAAAACCGGCGATGCCGCACATCAACTCTTCTCCACGGTCGTCAGGAATTGCCGCCACCGGTCGAGCACCGGCCCGGCCGCGAACTCGGCCTGGTACCGCGCACGGCCCGCTTCCGCCAGACGGGCCGCGAGCCCGCGATCCTCCAGCACGTGGGCCAGCGCCTCGCCGAGCGCCGCCGCATCCTCGAGCGGCACCAGCACGCCGTCCTGTCCGTTCCCGATCAGCTCGACCGGACCTTGCGAGGCCGCCGCCACCACCGGACGGCCCGCCGAGAACCCCTCGATCACCACGTTGCCCAGCGGCTCGTGCCGGGACGGGCAGACCAGCACGTCGCAGGCGGCCAGCAGCGATCCGGTATCGTCGGCCCAGCCCGGCATGTGCAGCCGGTCGGTCACCCCTTCCGCACGCGCCAGCGCCGCCAGCGCGGCCCGCTCCGGACCCTCGCCGGCGATCAGCACGTGGGCATGGGGAATGTGCCGCATCGCCCGGACCAGCACGTCGAACGCCTTGTTGCGATGCAGCCGCCCGAGCGCCAGCACCAGCTTCGCATCGGCCGGGATCGAGGCTGGCCGCGCTGGGGCGAAGCCCGCGAACTCGGCGGCGAAGTTCGGCAGATGGTGCACGCGCTCCGGCGCCCAGCCCTGCTCGCGGATCCACGCGACGATGCCCAGCGTGTTGCCGATCAGATGATCGCACCGCGCATAGTTCGAGAGGTCGTAGAACCCGCCGAGCCTGCCTGCCAGCACCCAGTCACCCTTCGGCGTCATCCGGGCCGCGCGGTTCATCCAGGCGACCGCCACCCTTGGCTGGAAGCTGCGAAGCGCGTGCCCGATCCGCGGCCGGGTCAGCAGATCGAGGCGCCCGCCGAAGCCGAGCTCGACCGGCGCCAACCCGCCGGCCCGAAGATGTCCGGCGCGCTTGGCGTTGCGGCGGATCACCGGCAGCACCTCCATCGTCGACCCCAGCGCCACCGTCAGACGCTCGTAGAAGAGCTCGGCGCCGCCCGCCTCGGCACCGGCCATGATATGGGCGACCCGGGTCATGCCAGGCCCAGCAACGCGCGGGCGGCAACCACGGCATCCTCGACGGCCAGGCCGGCAATCGGCGCGTCGCCCTCCGGTCCGGGTGCCGCCACGAACGCGGCCTGGCGCCCGACCGGCGCATATTCGGAGGCCTTGCTCGGCCCAAACAGGCCGAGCGTCGGGATGCCGGTCGCCGCCGACAGATGCATCAACCCGGAATCGTTGCCGACATAGAGCTGGCAGCGCTTCAGGCAGGCGGCGACTTCCGCCAGCGACAGCCGGCCGCGCAAATCCACCGCCTCGTCGAGACGATCCAGCAGCCCCTGCGCCATCGCATGTTCCGCAGGCCCCGGCCCGGCCAGCACAACCGGCAGGGCGTCGGGCAGCGCCTGCCTGATGGCGGCGAACAGCTCGGCGAACCGCTCCGCCGGCCACACCTTGCCGGCCCAGTTCGCGGTCGGCCCGAGCGCGATCAGCGTCCGCCCCGACGGCAGCAGGCTGGCGGCCTTCGCATCGTCCGCGGCACTGGTCCAGACCACCGGCACCGGTGCGGGGGTCAGGCCGAGCGCGCCGCCGAGATGCCTGATCCGGTGCCCGGCGCGACGGCCGCCGCGCATGATCGTCCGGCCCCTGGTGCGGAGCAGCAGCGTGACCGCCGATCCCCGGAGATCGACTGCCAGGTCCCATCGCGTGCCGATGCAGGCGCGCCACAGCGAAAGCCAGTGCAGGTCGTAGCGCCGCTTCTCGACGATGATGGTCCGGGTCCGGCCCGGCATCCGCTCGAACAAGCCGGCCGCGACCGGACCGCAGGCGATGGTGACCTGCGGATCGGGCATCGACCGGATCAGATGGTCGAGCAGCCCGGTCGACAGCACCGCATCGCCCAGCCTCGTCGCGGTGATGAACAGGATACGGGTCAGGCGCTCGCTCACGGACAGCAGGGTTGAGGGGCAGGATTGGCCGACCTGTTAGAACCTTTCCCCGGTTGCCGGAAGCCGAGCGCTCCCCCAAGTTCCGGTCATGCTCAAGCTTGCCCACCTGCCCGCCCGTGCCGTCCTGTCGGTCTCCGGCGAGGACCGCGTTCCGTTCCTGCAAGGACTGGTCTCCAACGACGTGGCGCTAGCCGCTCCCGGCCGCGCGGTATGGGCGGCCCTACTGACGCCGCAGGGAAAATACCTCGCCGATTTCTTCATCTTCGCCGACACCGACCGGCTGCTGCTGGATTGCGAGCGCGACCAGGCGCCGATGCTGGCGACCAGGCTGTCGCGGTTCCGCCTGCGCTCCAAGGTGGTGGTGGCCGGAACCGGCCTCGCCGTCAGCGTTGCCTGGGACGGCATCCCCGACTTGCCGGCAAACGCCATCGGCGCACCCGATCCGCGCCTTGCCGCCGCCGGTTTCCGCATCCTGTCCAAAATGCCGATGCAGTCGGAAGCAAACGAGGCTGACTACGACCGCCACCGCCTTCTGCTCGGCCTGCCCGACGGCACACGCGATTGCGAACCGGAAAAGACCGTGCTGCTTGAGGCCGGCTTCGACGAGCTCGACGGCATCTCCTGGACCAAGGGCTGCTACATGGGCCAGGAACTGACCGCCCGCACCCGCTATCGCGGCCTACTCAAGCGCCGACTGGTCCCGGTCACGTCGCACGCCGCGCTGCCACCGCCCGGCACGCCCCTGCTGCACGAGGGACGCGACATCGGCACCATGCGATCCTCGTCCGAGGGGCTGGGCCTGGCGGTGCTGCGGCTCGAGCACCTGCACGGCACGGTAGAGTTCGGCGGCTGGACGATGCAGGCCCGCGTCCCGGACTGGATGCGCCTGCCCGAGCCATCGGCGACGCCAGCATGAACCAGGCCGTACTGGCGCAGACCATCGACCGGGTTGCCTTCGACAGCGCCGGCCTGATCGCCGCGATCGCCCAGCAGCATGATACGGGCGAGGTGCTGATGCTCGCCTGGATGAACCGCGACGCCCTGGCCGAGACCCTGGAAACCGGCCGGGTCTGCTATTTCAGCCGCAGCCGGAATAAGCTGTGGCGCAAGGGCGAGAGTTCGGGACAGACCCAACGCCTGATCGAGCTGCGCCTGGATTGCGACCAGGACGCCGTGCTGCTGATGGTCGACCAGACCGGGGTCGCCTGCCACACCGGCCGGCGGAGCTGCTTCTACAACGCGGTGCGGGACGGCGCGCTGGTCAGCATCTCCGAGCCGGACGTCAGTCCCGACCAGCTCTATCCGAGCTGAACATCGTGGCTCCCACGATCTGGATCATGGCCGGCGAGGCCAGCGGCGACGTGCTCGGCGGGCGCCTGATCGCCGCCTTGCGCCGGCAGCGGCCGGACCTGCTGTTCCGCGGCATCGGCGGCGTGCGCATGACCGAGCAGGGGCTGGAGAGCCTGTTCCCGATGCGCGAGCTCGCCGTCATGGGCCTGGTCGAGATCCTGCCCCGTGTGCGCAGCCTGGCCAGGCGCCTGGACATGGCCGTTGCCGACATCACCCGGACCCGGCCGGATCTGGTGGTGACCATCGACAGCCCCGGCTTTGCGCTACGGCTGCTGAAGCGGATCAGCGGCCTCGGGATTCCGCGCGTGCATTACGTCGCACCGCAGGTCTGGGCATGGCGCGAGCATCGTGTGCGGGAATATCCGGGCCTGTGGGAACGGCTGCTGTGCCTGCTGCCGTTCGAGCCCGCATTCTTTCGCCGGCACGGTCTGGAAGCCCGCTTCGTCGGCCACCCGGTGCTGCAGTCCGGTGCCGACACCGGCAATGCCGTCCGGTTCCGGGCCGCCCACGGCCTGGACCCGGCTGCACCGGTACTGGTGCTGATGCCGGGCAGCCGGCGCAGCGAGGTTCCCCGCCTGTTGCCGGTGTTCGGCCGGACATTGTCCCTGCTGGCCGCACGGATACCCGGGCTGGTGCCGGTGGTGGTCGCCTCCCCGGTCGTGGCGGAGACCGTGCTGCGCGCGACCCGGGACTGGCCGGTCCAGCCGATCATCGTCACCGAACTGCACGACAAGCACGACGCGTTCGCCGCCGCCGGTGCCGCGCTGACCAAGTCCGGTACGTCGACCCTGGAACTTGCCCTGGCCGGGGTGCCGATGGCGGTCACCTACCGGGTCAACCCGATGACTGCCGCAATCGCCCGCCGCCTAATCCAGGTGCCGCACGTCGCCATGGTCAATCTCCTTGCGGGCCGGCAACTAGTGCCCGAATTGCTGCAGCAGGATTGCCGTCCGGACCGCCTGGCGGAAACGGTCGAAACGTTGCTGACCGATACCGAGGCTGCGGGGGCACAACGCGAAGGATTTCGCACCGTGCTGACCAGCCTCTCGATCGGAGAGGAAGCGCCTGCGGATGCCGCTGCTCGCGAGATTTTGGAACTGCTGTACCAGATCGGCGGGAACGCGCCAGGTGAGTAGGCCTGACACCCGATACGCATGCGGTATGCTAGTCTGGGTTTAAAAGCGGCATCTCGACTGCCGCGGGATCAAGCAAGGCGTTTACTCATGTGCACGGCAATGCCGATGTTCGGCACGGTCTCCTCATGGTCGAATTGGTAACCAAGCCGCTCGTAAAGCCGTATAGTCTTGGTGAACCGGCTGTTGGTGTAGAGCCGCATTTCCGCAAGACCTATTGACCGCGCAATCTCTTCGGCATGCCCCAGAAGAGCACGGCCATACCCCCGGCCTTGGAAGATAGGCAACACCGCAACGTTCACGACGAGCAGGTGGTCACTTTCGGGGCACATCTCTATCAAGGCGGAAAGATCGCCGTCTCTATGCAACAGGTCGATCATGTGGTCTCGCACCGCAACGTCGTAGTCAGCTGTCATCGGCCTCGGCTCGCCACCGATGACGCTAACCCACGCGGCGTAGGCAGAACGTGTCAGTTCACGAACGGCCGCGGCGTCGCAGCGGGTTGCTCGCCGGGGCGTCAAGCCTTCACGCATGTGCGTCATACTCGTCAAAACCCGTTGCAAGTATGCTCCAATCCGATCTCTCGCATAAGTCGGCTCCATGTCGATTACAGGTAGGCATGCCGTCGCAACGGGTGGGAGCCGGACTCACCGCCCAATCATCTGCATCAGCTTCCTGCGCCATCACCACGTTCTCAATCGGCGAGAAAGAATTGGCCCGATCCGGTCCACGGAAGGTGTTCCATCCTGCCGCGCTGCAAGACCGCACGGCGACGACCCCAAAAGTGGGAGCGGACATCGCTCACTCTTACTGAGTGAAGTGCATTTACCCGTTTTGGCTATTCAAAATCTCTCAAGTATTCTCTGAGTAGTCGACCGTCCGGGACCAAAGATTCCAACCATTCAAGTCCAAAAGCACCAGTCAGGTCAGGTCGCCATCCTGCTGCATGATGTCCTGCCAGGTGCACGGCGAGGTTTGCCAACTGACCTTCCGCTCAGCGGCTTCGATCTGAACTGCCGGCGTCGCTTCCTCCATGAGGCTTACCCGCAACCGTGCGGCGCCATCCACCTTGTTGGTCTCGGCGATCTCGGCCCACATGAGTGCGACCGCTGGATCCTCCGGCGCCCCGAACACCCGATCTGCGGCTTGTTTCATGACATTGTAGCGGAACGGGCGTCCCGCATAGATGCGGGCAAGCTCCATCTGCGCCGGCCCGTAATTCTGCAAGGCGGCCCGGCACAGCCATTCGGTCGCTTTCTCGTTGCTGTAGATGGCATGGCGGCGATTGTCTGCGCGCTTCGTGACGGTACAGCACCAGGAATCCCCTAGATTGAACTCGGCCTGCGGATCGCCTGCCTCGGCCGCTGCCTGGTAGATACGGCGTTCGCCCATATCCTTGACTGCGACGGCACCTTGCACGACGCCTGCGGCGCAACCGTTGAGAAGAAGGAGAAGCGCCTGGCTCGCCATGGCGAAAGGCCAAACGGTTTTGTAACAGCGCTTCATTTGCATGACCTTTCGACTGATGGGAGAAACGATAATCGCGCGTTGATTGCTTCCTCGCGGAAGGCCGTCGGGCTGCTGCTGTCGAAATACATCGCCCATGATCCCGCCGCATCGTCAGCTAACAGTCGGCTTCAACCGTTTGCTACCTTGCGAACTTTCCCGAAATAGGTGGCCAAAAAAGTGCCGCTCGCCAGGAAGCCAACCGCCAAGGCGGCAATCTGAAGATTGGGTCCGATGACGATCAGCCGTCGCCAGACGATGAACAGTCCGACAAGCAGGTTCGACGCCCCCCATATGAAGTTCAACAACGGCGACGACTCACCGACGCCGCGAGGCTTGGCGAACGGTGTCGGAAACCATGCACCCTGGACGCCGCTGACCAGATGCGGAACGCAGTTGCACAGGAGCGCGCCTGCCAGCAGCAGCATGAGGTAAGTCATCAACATCGCCTTTCTACCGGAACCAGTCGATCAACCGTCGCATCCTCGAACCGCCGTCCGATCTCTTACCATCTTGACGCGCGCCGGCTGCGTGATATGCGAGAACGGTCTCGCAAACCATTTCTGGAGAGAATCCTCGCATATGTCAATGACAGGCAATCCCTACGCACCCAAGCAACAGCGCGGCCATCAGCGTGTAGCGGCAATCATGGAGGCCGGAGCTTCGTTGTTCAGGGAGCAAGGTTATGACGCCGTCACGATGACGGAAATCGCCGCGCGATCGGGTACGGCCTTTGGCTCCTTGTACCGGTTCTTTCCCTCGAAGGAGGCGCTGGCTGACGCGCTACTGCTGCGCTACGCGCAACACGCCCTGGATCGATTGGCGGCACTTGGCGCACGATCGGCAGCGATGTCTCTCGATGAACTGACCGACGCCTTCATCGACTTCATGCTGGAACTGCAAACCGAACGCAGCTTCGCGATCGCCGTGATCGACGCGCGCGGCGGTCATGGCGACAAACGTTCCGAATTCCGCGAGGCCTTGCGTGAGGGGATCGCTACCATCGTGCGAAAAGCGTTTCCGCGATTGACGAAAGTGAAGTCAGCGGCGATGGCTATCGTCATCATGCATATCCTGAAGGGCATTGCCGGCACTGCATTGGAAAGAGAGAGCGTTCGGCGCGCTTTAACGACCGAGTACCGACTGGTGCTCAGATCCTATCTTGCTTCAGCGACCCGCGGCGCGACACCAGACTAGTACCCCCTGTCATTGACGGTCACGTTGAGCGCGGAGCAGCGCGAGCAGTTGGACGCGTTGATCAGAACGGCAGGCACTCGGCTCGCAATCTGCTACGGGCACGCATCCTGCTGAATGCCGATGCTTCCGAAGCTGGTGAGGAGTAGACCGCTGGAACGAGATCGTGGGGAGACCCACTCTGGCGGATGCAAGTCTCGATCGCGTCGTTCACAACGCCTACCGCATCGAGCTCAAGGGTGAAAGTCTACGCAAGCACTGCGCTTCTGCTTGACCCGGATCCAGGCACCATGACATGACCAAAGTCGACCTGCGGGAATGATCTTAACCGGCCGCGGTCAAATTGGAACGGTGGCCGTTATCAGATCGGAACAAGTAGTCGCCATCGTCCGAATCCTCAGTTGATGACGCGTTCGAGCAACGCCTACGAGTTTGCCGCCCTTCTCGAACAGATCGGCGACGGCGTTCCGGATGCCGAGCAATACCAGCGCATGTCCGGCCTGGTCCTCGAATTTCCCGAGACGCGCCGGCTGGTACGAATGGACCCGTTCTCGGCTGATTATAAACAGGCGGCGCTGGAGCTCTATCTCTCCCTGCGCGGTCGCCCAGGCGAGGGCTATGTCGCGGCCCGTGACGAGGCGCCGGCCGCCCAGCTACCGGGGAATCTCTGGGCCGGCCTGGTCCCCTGGTCCTTCCGTGACGCAAGCATGGTCTCCGAGCATCTGCTCGCCTGGGGCCACATCATGTCCCATCTGAACCTGTCCAACGGCGGGTCGGTGCTGGAATATGGTCCAGGCAGCGGTCAGCTCCTGCTCATGCTGTCCCGCATGGGATATCGCGCCTTTGGCGTGGATATCGACACGGTTGCCCTGGAGGGGATCCAGGCACAATCCGCGCATCTCGGACTGGTGGTCGAGACCGAGCGCGCCGAGTTCGGTCTCGGGTTCGAAGGGCAGACCTTCGACTGCATCCTGTTCTACGAGGCGTTCCACCATGCCTTCGAGTTCGAGACGCTGCTGCTCCGCCTGCATGAACGGCTCAACCCAGGCGGACGCATCGTGCTCTGCGGCGAGCCGGTGGTGGCCAGCCCGTTCGACGGCATCCCCTATCCCTGGGGACCAAGGCTCGATGCGCTATCGGTATTCTGCATTCGCCGCTTCGGCTGGATGGAGCTCGGCTTCACCCATGACTATCTGGTGAAGATCGCCAGCCAGACAGGCTGGAACGCAACGTTTCATCGCTTCCCGGACTGCGGCCGCGCCGCGATCTATGTGCTTGAGCCGTCCCTGGGCCGAATCGACGCGTCGGCGTCCTGGCGACGGGAGCGTCCGTTGCGTCTCGCCAAGGCTTTGATGATAGGGGGACGACGGGGATTGAGGAAGTTCCGGCAAAGGTTCCGCCCTTGACCCGCTGGGACCTAGTACTGCCGATTCATTTAGAACGTCGCTTCAATTTGACGCGGGCGTCGGCGGTGTTGAACTGCCAGTCTGCCTTGGCGTGCTTTTGTTGCGGTCTTTCTTCCACACGACCAATCCCTCGCTAGACCACACTCGCAGGATAATGCATAACCGGTTATGCAATTGGGGAGCCGGACATGCCAGCCCGTACCATCCGTGACCGGCAACATCTGTTTCTCGGCAGCCGCCTCAAGCGATTGGCGGAGCGGATGCAAACCGACGTCGTGCTCGTGGCGCACCGGGCTGGCATCCCGATCCAGCCTGGCCAGTATCCCCTCCTCGTGATCCTAGAGGAGCATGGTGCGACCACGATCGGCGCACTCGCCCGGGCCATGCAGATGAGCCAGCCAGCCATCACCAAGAGTGCGGGCAAGCTGGAAGAGGCCGGGCTCGTGACGATCGGCCGCGGCGACACGGATCGGCGGCAGAGCACCGTGGCGCTGTCGCCGGCCGGCCGGGAGGCCCTCGATCGGTCGAAGCGCGATGTCTGGCCATCGGTCGAGGCCGCCGTGAAAGAGGTGACAGACGATCTCTCGGGCTCGTTCCTCGATCAGATCGCCACGATCGAGGCGAGGATGGAGGCCCGCTCGCTGAATGCCAGAGCACAGGCGCATGCGATCCCGACGCTCCAGGTGGCCGCCGATACCGACGTGCCAGCCATCGTCGCGCTGATGAACCGGGCCTACCGCGGCTCGGGGACCGAGACCGGCTGGAACAGCGAGGCGGATTATATCGCCGGCGACAGGACAAGCGAGGCGCTCCTCCGCGAGGAGTTAGAAACGAAGCCTGACGCCGCCCTCCTGGTATGGCGCACGCCGGAAGATGTCCAAGGCTGTGTCTGGCTCCAGCCGTTGAGCGAGGATGCCTGGCACATCGGGTCGCTCACGGTCGATCCGCGCATGCAGAATGCCGGCCTCGGGCGGCAACTGCTCGGCGCTTCGGAGCAATGGGTGCGAGAACGGGGCGGCCGGGCAATCCGCATGACCGTCGTGAACGTGCGCGACAGTCTGATCGCCTGGTACGCGCGACGGGGTTACCAGCCGAACGGTGAGACCGAGCCCTTCCCGTATGACGACGCCCGCTTCGGTGTTCCCAAGCGGGATGACCTCTGTTTCATCGTTCTGGAGAAGCAACTCTAATGATCGCGCCGCCGCTCTGTGGCCGGCTGGGATCATCCGCCGTAGGAACCGTCCGGACGGCCGACATCAGGCGCTTGAAGCAGGCGGGCGAGCCCCGTTCAGGGGGCCAATTCGCCGTAGCCGGCGCTGTTTCGAGAGCATCCGGGCTCGGCGGGAATCACCTCTCCGCCTCACCCCCGAGTTGACCAACCGTTCCCGCTGCTGAATTTTGCGCCGATGAACAACACCTACGCCGTCCATCGCGACGACTTCCCCGGCTCGCTGGCCGATACCGATGTCCGGCACCGTCGCCTGGAGATGCTGAACCAGCCGCATGTCAAGCCGCTGGTCGACTACGTCCGCGAGACCAGCCGCCGCGCCTCGGCTTACGTTCCCAACTTCGACCCCCTGGATGGCGGCACCAAGGCCCGGGTGCTGTTCCTGTTCGGGGCGCCCGGACCGGGCACCTTCCCGCCTCGTGGCTCCGGCTTCGTGAGCCGGAACAACGACGACCCGAGCGGCCGGGCGACCTGGACGCTCATGCAGAAGGCCGGCGTTCCCCGGAAGGACACGGTCTCCTGGAACACGGTCGCCTGGAGCACCGGCGACAAGTCCGGGAAGGCCGCGAACATCGCGGCGGCCGGCGAGCTTCGCAAGCTGCTGCCCCTGCTGCCGGACGTGCGGGCCGTGGTGCTGGTCGGTAATTTCGCGCGCGATTTCGGCGGTCCGATCGTCAAGCAGACCGAGCTGAAGATCTTTCATACCGTCCAGACCGGCGCACAGGCCGAGAACGATCCCGACACCCGTGACCGCTGGCTGAAGATCCCCGAGATCTGGCGCAAGGCCTGGGACCTGACAGCCTGAGCCTGTTGCCATGAGTCCGGGCGGCTTGCGTCGACCGGACCGCACGCTAGATTTGCCTACCAGGACAGGACGAGAGCGTGCAGCAGGCGTCGCCCAACTCCGACCCGACCGGCCAGGCGACGCAGGACTGGGTGCTACCCGGTCCATTCGGGATCGAGCACTGGCACCGGACCGGCACCCGCTTCACCGAACTGGTCACCGGCAACGACACGATCGGGCTGCCGACCGACGCGCTGACGCTCGGGCGGTTGCGCGCAAGACAATCCGGCTGCGCGCATACCGGCCCATTCCCGAACGCCTTCCGCTTCTGCCCGGACTGCGGCACCGGCCTTTCCGAGCCCTCCGTCGTTCCTCGCGCCGAACTCTGGTCGCCACCGTTCGGGCCGGGCGACGGCTTGCCGAGCCTCGATGATCGCCGGCTGCCCGACCCGGCGAGCCATGAGGAGATCGCCGTCCCCGCCTCGCCGGCGCTCGGCTTCGCAGTGGCGGGCACGCCGCCGATGTTGCTGGCCTGCGACCGTGCCAGCGGCCGGATCAGCGGATGGTCCGAAGCAAGCAGACAATGGATCAGCCGCGTCCAGATCGCCGGCTGCCTCGGCCTGCCGCGCTGGAGCTGGGCTGCGAGCGCTACGCAATCCGGCATCGCGGTGCCGAGCGATCGCGGTCCGGTCTGGATCGACCTGTCCCGGCCGCTGACCGCTCCGGTCGTTGCGATGGACGGCTCCCCGGTCGGCGGCGCCATCTCGATCGGCGACCACGCGGCCATGCCGATCCTGCACACGTCCGGCCTCTCCATCGCCATGCTCGACCGCACCGGAAATGCGCCGGGCTGGACCCTGGTACCGGTGATCGGCGCACCCGCGGTGCCGACAGGCCCGCTTGCCGCCCCGGTCATGGCGGCGGAACTGGCAACCTGGTGCGGTGCCCGCGGCCAGCTCACGCTGCAGATGACGGCAGACGGAGCGGCGGCACGATGGCGTCCATGGCGTGACGGCCTGCAACCGTTGCCCGGCGTCCGGCCGGTCATGGAGCGCAACGGCACGCTGCACCAGCTCGCCCGCCTCGATGCGCAGACACTGGTGCTGGAGAGCCTGTCCGCCCCGGGCCAGGTGCCCGAGCGGCGCGTGGCGCGCGGCTACGCAATCAGCAGCGGTCGCGCGGTGTTCCGGGAGAATGCCCGCCTGCGGCTGCCCTGGGACCAGCGCGAGGCGGCCGAGTATCTGCTTCCCGACGACAGCTTCCTGGCGCCGCTGCTTGCCCTCGACGAGGAACGCTATATCGTCGCCGTCTGCAACCGGCGCGCCGGGCTGGGCGCCTTCCTCGGCGATCCCGCATCCTCAGCCGAACCGGACGACATCCATTCCTGCGTCCTGCATTTCAGCCGTGGCCCGCGCTCGCTGGAACCACTCGACTGCGTGCTGCGCGCCCGTCACGCCTGGGACCTGTCGGTCACGATCCATGCCGGCTGGCTGTATGTTCATGGCGCGGTGGAAGACACCCTGCATCGCTGGCGCCTGCACGATGCACCGTAGCCGCCCCATGCCTGCGCTGTTCGCCCTGCTGCTGTGCCTGTTGGCGCCGATCCAGGCCCTGGCACAGGTGACGTCGGTCTACCTGATCCAGAATTCCGGCTGGATGGAGCCCTTCTACATCGATCCGAACGCCGCCTTCCGGCCGCTCCTGAACGCGCTGGTCGCAGGCTCGAACGCCGGCGGCGAGGTGGTGATCGCCGACTTCGACCAGGACGGACAACTCCCCGGCCGGCATTCTCCCAACGTGGTGTATCGCGGGCCGGACGACGCTGCCCGGATCTCCCGCGCCATTGCCGCGATCGACCTGCCGGGACAGCCGAACGGCCGCCTCACCGACGCCGATTTCGATGGCGCCCTGGTCCGCGGAATCAACACCATCCTGGAAGGCCGCCCCGGCATCATCTGGCTGGTTACCAACAACCGGAATTCGCCCAACAACAGCCAGCGCGTGAACGAGAACACCCGCGACTTCGCCCGCCGGCTCGGTTCCAGCCCGGCGCTGCCGGTGATCGTGTCCTACCCGGTGCGGATGCCGGCGCGGGGACACCTGTACAGCGCCACCGGCCTGATCGTGTACGGCATCGCCTACGGCAACGAAGCCGCAGCCGAGTTGCGCCGCCTGACCCGCGCACCCGGCCTCACCCGTCTGTTCAGCGATCCCGCCGTGCAGCTGAAACCGCTCGACCAGGCGCCGCTGGTGTTCACGCCGCAGATCACGACCACCCCCGGCCTGACCGTCAGCCGCTCGCCCGATGGGCGGTTGCGCATCGAGGGGGTGCCCGGCGGACGCGCGTCCGCCGTCGACATCACCGGCACGCTGCGCTCGGACTACTATCCGCACGTCATCGACCAGGCGCAGGTGACCCTGCGCTGGGAGAGCCTGGACCATATCCCGGGCCAGGCGGCGCTGCCGCTGCTGCAAGCCTCGATCGAGCCCAGGGTGCTGCACCGGGTCGCCCCCCGCGACGTGCTGCAGGACGTGCGGATCCGGCTGGACATCCCGCGGATCGACCGTTCGCCCGGTCTCGCCGGCTGGCTGCAGCACGACGTCACCCTGCACGGCACCCTGGCGATCGACCTCGGCGGCCTGACCCTGTCGCTGCAGGACGGGTTCGTCGCCAAGATGTCGCAGATCGCGGCGATGGATCAGCTGCCGGCGGTATTCTTCGACAATCGCACCGTGACCGCCGCGTCCGCGGCCCTGCCGGTTACGCTGGTGGTGCATTTCTCGGCAATGCCGCTCATCCTGGCATTGCTGGCTCTGTTCGGACTGCTGCTCCTGCTGGCGCTGCTGCTGTTCCTGCTTCGCCGCGACCGCGACCATACCGTGACCCTGGGCGGCCAGGTGCGACGGGTCAGGCTGCGCCCGTTCCAGACGCGCCTGGTGGTGTTGCCGGATGGCCGGGCATTCTCGGTGCGTGGCAGACTGGCCGGACCGCCCGCCGCGACGGAACGCGACCCCGCCGACCAACGCTGACACTCCAGAGCTTCGTTCAGGACAGAAATGACCGACCCGTCGCACACGCCGACCGCGCCTGCCACCACTGCCCCGCCGTCGGACTTCAACCTCCGGCCGCCTGCCGACGCGCTGCCGGCAAACGCGACACCCGCACCCTCGGCGCCCGGCACCGCCCTGCAGACCGGGACCGGCACGCCGATCAACGCGTCCTCCCTGCCCGGCGAGGATGGCCACCTGTCCAGCACCGATGCGGTGATCGGTGCGGCAATCATGCTGGCGCTGGCCGTGGCGATCTTCTTCATTCGCGGCGCGGTGCGGACCCACCTGATCGCCCACCGCGCCTCGCCGTCGGCCGCGGGCAATGCCGGCTGGGCGCTGTTCGCGCTGCTGCTGTCGGTGTCGGTGCTGATCGTGTTCGGCCTGCTCGGCGGGCTCTGGTCGATACTCGGCTTCACCATCCCGCTGGCGGTGCTGATCGTGGTGACGGCGATCCTGTTCACGCTGCTGTATCGCACCGCCGCCCAGGGCCGGGCCCGCGGCCGCCGACCCGCCAGACGCTGAGGGCCACGCCATGTCATCCACCCAGACCTCGCAGCCCCATCCCGGCCAGCCTGGACAGGACGAGGACCGCCCTGCCGCGCGCCGCGTGCAGCCGACATTGTTCGTCGGCATCGGCGGCACCGGCATGCAGATCCTGCTGCGATTGCGCCGGCGCATCCTGACCGGGGACTGGAACGGACGGCGGATCGACGACCTGTCCCGGTTCCCGATCGCCTCGTTCGTCTATTTCGACACCGACATGCGGACCGCGATCGAGAGCGACCGGCAGCAGAGCGCCGACCCCCTCGCCCGTATCGTCGCCTTCCGCGAGAACGAGCGGCTGCAGCACGCGGTCGACGTCAAGCGCTACGTCAAGGATCTCGACCGCTATCCGCTGATCGCCGACTGGCTGCCGGTCGCCGACTTCTCGCTGATCAACACCGAGAAAGGCGCCGGCCAGGTTCGTGCGATTTCGCGTCTGCTGTTCTTCGACCAGTTCCGCAAGCTCACCGACATGCTGCGCGAGCGCAGCGACGGGCTGCTCCGGAGCGTCGGGCGGCAGGACGACCTCGCGCACCTGAACCTGGAGATCGAGAACCGGCTGCGCGTTGTGGTGGTGTGTTCCGCCGCCGGCGGTACCGGGTCCGGCAGCTTCATCGACATGGGCCTCGCGCTGCGCTCGCTGATCCATCCGGCGCCGACCGTCGATCTCGTGCTGCTGCTGCCCGGCGGCTATCACGACCACCAGCGCCAGCGGGTGAACGCCAACGGCTACGCGGCGCTCATGGAACTCGAGCACGCGATGCGGCCGAACCCGCTGCCGCCATTCGTCGAGCAATGGGCCGATCATCAGGGACCGCTGCCGAATATCGCGCCATATGACGACGTGTACCTGCTCGACACACGCAACGTACTCGATGACGGTCTCGAGCAGGTCGGCGATCTCTATGACATGGCCGCCGACATCCTGTTCGAGGATTTCGGCACCAGCGAGTTCGCCGCCACCAAGCGCTCGATCGCCGTCAACCAGGCACAGCACAAGATCGACAATTACGAACCGCCGCTGCCGGCGCATCTCGGCCGACAGTCCCTGCGCTACAGCCAGCTGTTTTCGAGTTTCGGCCAGGCGACGATCGACACCAAGAGCCGCGTCGCCGTCGACACCGCGGTCGCGGAAACGTCGAAGCAGATGCTCAAGGCCTATTTCAACGTCGCAATGGAGGATTCCGGACGGCTGCCGACACCGGCGGAGCGCGACGATTTCCTGGACCGCCAATTCTACCTGAATTCCAGCGCATTCCAGCACGTCCTGCCCGGCGCCGAGGATGTCTCGACCATCAACGAGCCTTTCCTGATCGACAAACTCCTCGAGAACGAAACCGGCCAGTCGGTGCTCGCGGAAATCGATCGCGACCTGCTCTCGACCTATCAGTCCGAGGGCTTCCAGAGCGCCGACCCGCATAATCTACCAACCCTGGTGCTGCGCGAGTTCGAGCAGCGGCACGAGGACGTGCTCGGCAGCATCAGGCACAAGACCGGATCAGGCCTGGCCGCCGACCGCATTCTCGCCACCCGGCAGCGCCTGACCTCCGAGCGGCGCGGTAATGGGCCGGATGGTCTGCGGTCCGTGCTCTACGATTATCTCGACCAGCGCGAGCGTGGCGGACTGGACTACACGATCCGGCTGGTCGAGGACGCCAAGCTGCAGATCGAGCAGGAAATCGTCAGGCTCGACGAGGTGGAGGCGCGCTACGCGTCCCGCGCCGGCGACACCCAGCGCCGGTTCGAGCAGTCGCTCGAGAATCTTCGCGAGGCCGTCAACCGGCGTTTCCCGTTCGGGCCCGATCGCAAGGCGGCCGAACGCTACCTCGAACATTTGCGCAACGAGACCGCCTATTACCTGTCCATGCAGCTGCGTCGCCAGGCTGCCGTCGAGGCCAAGCTGTTCCTGCGCGAGATGTCGGACATGCTGGGCAACCGTCGCGGCCAGGATGCGGAGGGCAACAAGCTCTGGGATGGCGCTGTCGCCGAACTGGTCCAGGGCCGTGTCCTGGTTCGCCATACCCTGCGCGAGTTCGACACCGAGATCGGGTTGCTGCGCGAAGCGGTCTCGCGTTGCGACGCGGGCACCTATGTTGTGCTGCCGGCGGCCGACGTGGAAGCTCGCGCCATGCTCGGCAATAACGAGGAAGAAGTGCAGCGCTGGGCGGAGGAAATGTTCCGCGACGAGGGCGGCTCGCGCAAGCTGTTCCCGATCCTGCGCGACGACATGCAGCGCAGCATCCTGCTCAACCGCCTGCGCGGCTTCTCGCGGCTGCAGCTCGCGCCGCGTGCGGACGCGCTGCGCTCGGCGCAATCGATCCTGCTCGACATGAGCGCTCGCGACCGGATCGCGTTGTTCCAGCGCGCCATGGTTCGCGCCATGCCGTGGCTCGACGCCTCGTTCGACCATCTCGGCGGCGGCATCGCGATGGGTCCGCGCTACACGCTGCTGATCGCGGTGGATGACAAGGAGGAGTTCGAGCGCAACTTCAAGGCCGAGATCGAGCAGGTGGTGCCGACCGGCCGGCTCGGCATCGGCGCGCCGCAATACCTGAATTCGGGCTTGCGCGACCGCATCCTGATCTATTGCGAGCTGAGCGGCATCCCGCTCGACAGCATCGATCCGCTGCGCACCGAATGGCGCATCAGCTACCAGCTCGAACAGAAGAAACCGCTGCCGCTGCACACGCACCGGCAGTCCGAGCGCTTCCCCGATCCGGTCGTGCCCACCACGCAGGAAATCGAGGAGATGCGCCGCAACATGGGGTTGTTCGTGCGGGGCGTGGCCTACGGCATTCTCGTCCGCGGCAGCCGCCCGGGACAGCCGTACCAGATCGATCTCGGCGGGGGCGACTGGGGCGACGCCGGTACCGAGCGGATCATCCGCGGCAGCGGCTTCTCGCGCCATCGCGACAAGGTGCAGGCCCGCATCGAGGCGTTCGAACGTGATCTCACGCCGATCCAGGTGCTGGCCGCGAGCGCGTTGCTCGCCTGGACCGGCGAGCGGGTTTATGCCGCCCGCATGGCCCGGATCGGTCCGACCCAGACCGATCGCATCCCGGGCATCGTGCAGACCATGGCGATGGAGCTGTCCCGCCAGCTTCGCGAACGCTACGTGCGGATGGAGGGTGCCGCGGCGCTTGCCGAGGCCGACATGCAGTTCGAGACGCTCAAACGCACCATCCCGGACTGGACCGAGGAACTGCCCGGCAGCGCCGCCGACGCGGACCCGCATGACGCCAACCGCGACCCGAACGACCAGCCGGAAGCCCGCGCATCGGCCAAGCGGCGGATCGTGCCGGACCGGTTCCGGCCGAGCGCACTGCAGCGTCTGCTCAAGCCGGTCGGACCGTCGGCCTCGTTGCCGGTGGCAGGGCTGCCGGCGTGGCATCTTTCGATCGCAAAACAGCTGACCGGCCCGTTCGGCCTGGCGCAGCTGGCGCTGTTGGCCACTCAGGGCACGCTAAGGGAGGGCACGAATGTCCGGAGGCTCGGCGCCGCCGCCTGGCAGCATGTGCGCGACATCCCCGAGTTGCTGGCACTGCTGCACGGTGCGCTGCCGGAGGACGAGGACGATCTGCCCGATGACGAGTGAGCGAGCGCGTTACAGGTGAAATGGCGTTCGTCGATGCTGGCCGCATGCGTGATCCTGTCGCCTCTCGCCGCGGTCGCGCAGGATGTTCCCGGCATGATGCCGTATGGCCAGGACATACCGAGCCTGCTGGTCCGCGACCTCCAGCTCAGTCTGCGCCGCCTCGCCTATTATCGCGGCGAGGCGGACGGGTTGCATAATCCGGATCTGCTGCGGGCGCTGCTTGCGTTCGAGCGTGACGAACAGGTGGCCCCGGAGGCGGAACCGACGCCGGCGATTCTGCAGCTGAGCAACGAGGCGATCGCGCGGATCAGGTCGGGCGGTTCGTGCGGGGATCTGGGGCCACTCCCGGCCGGCACATCCGTGGCGTGCGGCAGCATCCGCTAGATGGCCGGCCACCATCCTTGCGCCGCCTGCGGCGAGACGCTGCAGGGCGTCGTGTCGTTCTGCCCGTTCTGCGGCGCTTCGCAGCAGCCGGCACCGGCGCGTATTCCGGCCGCGTCGGTAGTCCCGAGCCCCGCGCCACCGACACCGCCTCGGGAGTTGCCGGCGGTGCCGATCCACCAGCCGGTCCCGCACCGTCTCGTGCCGATCGTCGTGCCGGCGCCGCGCGTCGCGCCACCGGTGCCACCGGCGGCGCAACCTGCCCCACTACCGAAGCAGCCTCCGACCCCGGCGCAGCGGCGGAGCCGGCGCGACGCTTTGCGCAAGCTGTTGCTCGCGGCGATCATTCTCATCTGTGGCGCGATCCTCTGGCAGCACCTGACCACCGGACCGCATGCGACGCTCCGGGTGCATCTTTCGCGGCAGGCCGAGGGCGCGCTGACCATCGACGGAGCCAGGGCCGGCACGACGGACGAGGCGATCAGGCTCGCGCCCGGCCGGCACGTGGTGGGTTTCGATGCCGACGCCTGGACCACGATTCCTGTCACCATCAGGCTCCGTGACGGCGAAACACGCACGATCGAACTCGTGCCCATCCCGCACCGGGCATTGCTGAGCCTGGACAGCGTTCCGGGTGGCGCCAGGATCGTCGTCGGCGAGCGGCGTCTCGGCCGCGCACCGGCCACGATCTCGCTGCCGCCGGGCCCGGTGCGCGTGACCGCCGCATTGGCCGGCTACGAGCCCGTGGCTCAGACGATCGTGCTCGCACCCGGCGAGCATCGCAGCCTAGCGCTTACCTTGCAGGCGATCCCGGCCCAGACGTTGCACCTGGTTGCCCCGGCCGGCATCTGGAGCGAACCGGTCACCCTCGCGCAGGGCGATCGGTTCATCCTGCTGTTCCATGGCCGCATCCGGGTTCGGGCGAACGGACGGGTTCTTCTGCTGGACGGCTTCAACCGGACCGATCTCGGCACTTTCGAGGACCGGACCCTCGCCTTCACCGCGGTCGACGGCGCGCCGGTCGATGTCGACCTCATCATCCACAAGGCCGGTAGCCCCGGCTGATCGGCTACAACCCCCGCATGAATGCCGTCCTGTCCGTCCTGCTGCCGATTTTCGGCCTGATCCTCGCCGGCTACGTCAGTGGCTGGAAAGGCTGGCTCGGGAGCGGCGCGACCGACAGCCTGAACCGGTTCGTGGTCAGGCTGGCACTGCCGGCCGAGCTGTTCCAGAGCATGGCGCAGGTGACCCGCGCCCAGATCGACCACCCCGGTTTCACCGCCGCCTTCGCAGGCGGCATGCTGGCCACCTTCGCGGTCGGTTTCCTGCTTGACTGGCGCCGTCCGGTCGAACGCACGCACCGGATATCCGGAGCGGCGATCGAGGGGCTGGCCGCCGGCTACGCCAACACGGCCTTCATCGGCATCCCGCTGTGCGTCGGCGTGTTCGGCCAGGCCGGGCTGCCGCCGGTGGTGCTGGCGACGCTGCTGACCGTGTGTGCCCTGTTCGCGCTGGCGATCACGCTGGTCGAACTGGATCAGCAGGCCGGGCAAGGTGCGGGGCGCACGCTCGGCCGCGTATCGGTGGCGCTGCTGCGCAATCCGCTGGTCGCAGCCCCGATCGCCGGCATCCTGGTCAACCTGTCCGGCCTGGGACTGGCGAGCCCGGTGCTGCAGTTCACCACCCTGCTCGGGGCCGCCGCGAGCCCGTGCGCGCTGGTGACGATCGGCCTGTTCCTGGCCGAGACGAGATCCGACGCCGCCGAGCCGTTCGCGGTCGCGCGCGTCGTCGCCGCCAAGCTGCTGCTGCAACCGGCAGTCACCGCGTTCCTTGCCTTCGTGGTGTTCCCGATGCCGCGCCTCTGGGCGGAGGCAGCCCTGCTGATCAGCGCACTGCCGGTCGGCACCGGCCCGTTCATGCTGGCGCGGCTCTACGACCGGGAAGCCGCCATCGCCAGCCGCGCCACCCTGATTTCGACGATCCTGTCGCTGGTCACCGTTTCGCTGCTGCTGGGATGGATCGGTTGACGCGGGATCGATAGCCTGGAGGGCCGCGACTTTCGAGGGGCAACCCGCGTTACGCCGCGATGAAAGCATTTGAGCTGCTGCTTGTCCTTCTTTCGGTGTGCGTGGCCCTTGCGGCGGCGGCCCAGCGGCTGAAGCTGCCGGTGGCGGTCATGCTGGTGCTCGGCGGCATGGGACTCGCATTCATCCCGGGGCTACCCCCGCTGACACTCGACCCGGCTTTGGTGATGGCGCTGTTCCTGCCGCCGCTGCTCCAGCTCAGCGCGTATCGTACCGACTGGCCCGCCTTCCACACCCATCTCCGGCCGATCCTGCTGCTGGCGATCGGCGCGGTGTTCTTCACGGCGGCACTGGTCGCGGTGGCGACCAAGCTGCTGGTGCCCAACCTGCCATGGTGGGCGGCAATCACCCTCGGCGCGATCGTCGCCCCGCCGGACGCGGTGGCGGCGTCGTCGATCCTCCGGCAGTTCAGGCTGCCGAAGCGGATCGTCACGGTGCTGGAAGGCGAAAGCCTGATCAACGATGCCTCGTCGCTGGTGCTCTACAAGTTCGCCGTTGCCGCGGTCGGCCTCAACACCGTGAGCTACGGCAGCGGCCTGTTGCAGTTCTTTGCCGTGGCGCTGGGAGGTGCCGCGATCGGCTGGGCCGTCGGTCGCGCCGCAATGTGGATATTCTCCCATCTCGACGACACGCTGCTCGACATCACGGTCAACCTGCTGACCGGGTTTGCGGCTTATCTCGGCGCGGAGGCGCTCGGCGGATCCGGCGTGCTGGCGGCGGTCGCATGCGGCTTCGTGCTCGGCCGGCAGCAGCATGCGGAATTCAGCGCGCAGACGCGCCTCGAGCTCAGTGCCGTCTGGGGCTTTCTCGAGTTCGTGCTGACCAGCCTGGTCTTCGTGCTGATCGGGCTGCAGATGCGCGGTATCACGGCACGCCTGGCAAATTACGACATGATCCAGCTGCTGCTGCTGACCCTGGCCTTGTCGACCATCCTGATCCTGGGGCGGTTCGTCTGGGTGTTCCCCGCGACCTGGGTGCCGCGCGCCTTGTTTCCGGGTTTGCGGGAACGCGATCCGCTGCCGCCCTGGAGCCATGCCACGGTGATTTCCTGGACCGGCATGCGCGGCGTGGTCAGCCTGGCGGCGGCATTGGCGTTACCCGAGGGATTTCCGGGACGCGATCTCATCCTGTTCCTCGCTTTCTGCTCGATCTTCGTGACTCTCGTGATCCAGGGCACGTCGCTCGGATGGGTGATCCGGCGCCTCGGGCTGACGGAGCCGGAGACGCTGCCCGAGCCCGACACCGCGCAGGCGCGTGCCGAGATGGCGACGGCGGCACTGGAAGCCGTCAGGCAGCATCTGGACGATGCGAATATCGACAGGGACGAGCAGGCCGAAGCAGCGGCGGAACTCGTCGAGGAATACGAAGTGCGGGCGGAACGCGCGAGCGTCGAGGGACAGGACGTCGAAACCAAGGCGGAACAGCTCGAAGCGCAACAGCGGTTGCGGATGGTCGCCATCGAGGCGGCCCGCGAGGTGCTCGCCGGGCAGGCCGATGAACTCGATGTCGAAGCCCATCGCGCGCTCGGAGAGGAGCTCGACCTGGAGGAACAGCAGGTCCGGCGCGCGCTGGGCAAGGATTAGGTCGCCATCGCCAGCGCTCGCCTCAGGCCGTCCGTACCTTGGAAATGAAGGTGTCTACCTCCTGCGACAGGGTCTCGGCCTGCCGGGACAGGTCACCAGCAGCACCCAGCACCTGCATCGCCGCGGCCCCCGTGTCGTTCGCCGCCTGGCTGACGCCCGCGATGTTGCTCGTGACTGTCCGGGTGCTGGCAGCAGTCTGCTGGACGTTCCGCGCGATTTCGGCCGTCGCCCTGCCCTGGTGCTCGACCGCGGTGGCGATCGAGGTCGTGATCGACCCGACCTCCTCGATCAGTCCGGAGATCTCACGGATCGCCTGCACCGCGCTATGGGTCGCTTGCTGCACCTGCTTGATCTGGAAGCCGATCTCCTCGGTGGCCCTCGCCGTCTGCTCGGCCAGGCTCTTGACCTCCGATGCCACCACCGCGAAGCCCCGGCCCGCGTCGCCGGCGCGTGCAGCCTCGATCGTGGCGTTCAGCGCCAGCAGGTTCGTCTGGCTGGCTATGCTGTTGATCAGCGCGACCACCTGCCCGATGCGATCGGCGCTCTCGGCCAGCGCCTGAACGGTGCCATCGGTCTGGCGCACGTCGGTCACGACCCGGCTGGTCAAGGCGGCGGAGGCCGTGACCTGCCGGTTGATCTCGATAATGGACGAAGACAATTGTTCCGACGCGGCCGCGACGGTCTGCACGCCGATGCTGGACTCTTCCGCCGCGTGCGTCACCGCGGTCGCCCGGCTGTCCGTCTGCGCGGCGCTTCCCGTCATGGTGCGGGCAGTGGCCTCCATCCTGGTGGACGAGGTTGCCAGGATCGATACGGTGCCACCGATCTGCCGCTCGAACTCGCCGACCAGGTCTTCGAGCCGGGCGGCACGCTGCTGACGACTTTCGCGCTCTGCCGCCTGCTCGGCCGTCAACCGGTTGCTGGTGATCATGCTGTCCCTGAACACCTGCACCGCGCTCGCCATCCGGCCGATCTCGTCCAGGCGTCCGATGCACGGAATGTCGACGGTCACTTCCCGATCGGCCAGGCGCCGCATCGACGCGGTCATGGCGGCGATCGGATGCGAAATATGCCGGGTCAGGCCGATCGCGGTGGCCGTGCCGAGGCCGAGCACCAGCACGATCCCGGTGGCGACCATCCACCACGTCGCCCGATAGGTGTCGCGGCTCGCATCCGCGGCAGCCGAACCGGTCTTCCGGTTGAAGCTCATGTCCCAGCGCATGAAGTTCGACAGGGTCTCGAAGTCGGTCCGCGCCTTGTGGTTGTAGGAATCGAGCGCGCCGAGTTCCTGATCGTCCTGCTTGAAGGCGATGGTCTGCATCGCATCGGCACGATAGACGGGCCAGGTCCGGTCGAAGATGGTGGTGTAGTTGTTCCGCTCCTCGCCGGCATGGGTGAACGGCTCGTAGGCCCGCCGCGCCCCCTCGACGGTCGCGATCGCCTTGGCGATCCCTCCCCGGAGCTCCAGGCGCTCGCTGGCATCATCGCTGGTGGTAAGCATGAAGTGCGACTCGAGCTGGCGTACGTCCTGCAGATCCATCGCAAGATTTCCGGCGGCCATGGTGCTCGGCAGGTAGTGGTCGCGCATCTCGGCATTCGTGGCATTCATCGTGCCCATACGCTGAAGCGCGAAGCCACCGAGGCAGGCGAACAGGATGGTCAGGAACGCAAAGCCTGCTCCAAGCTTCGCTCCGAGGCTGAGCGCCCGGCCCTCCCGGGGCGTGGCATTCGTCATCGACAGGGACATGGTGAACCTTCGAGGCTGTAAAGATCGAAGCCTCGCAGCAAAAGATTAACAATCGGCTGCGCTGTCGCGATCGCCGCCGGCATTCCGGCGAATGCTCGATTTCAAGCCAAGCATGATTTCAGTTCTCTGCCAATGCGCCGGATAGGTCGAACCGGAGCGGCCGGCACTCGCAATTACGTCCAGCCGACGGTGAGCACATGATGGATTCCTGGCCCTGGGCCGGAAGGTCGCCGGCCCAAGAAACAAGCGCGACCGTCACGATACGAGCGACAGCAACGACCCTCGCTAACGACCCTGCGCGAACGAGGCGTCTTCCAGTTCATCGGCAGGTTCAGCTGCGTGAAGATCCACGCCGCTCGGCGCGGCCAGCAAGAGCACCTGTTCCGGCTCGCCCATCCGCGCCCGTCTGAGACGTTCCAGGTTCTTCACGACGATCGGGTGCTCGTCGACCAGCCGCCGGAAGTCGCGTGCACCGATCGCCAGCAGATGGCCGAACCCGAGCGAGCGGATAGACTCTCTCATCCTGCCGCCGGCGAGCAGATCTTCCGCACCCAGCACCGCCCCGGGACCGTAATGGATGTCGTGTTCGGCGACATGGCTTTCGAACTGCCCCGCACTGACGAAATAGACCGTGCCGACCCTGTGCCCGCGCTTGAGCACGCGCTCTGCAGGTGCGGTGAAATGAATCGCCAGCGTCATCGCCAGATCGTGCAGCACCGCTTCCGGCACCCCGTTCAGCGCGGGTACCGACTTCACCCGGTTTTCGATCCCGCTCTTCAGGTTGAATCTCAGCCGGCGCTCCAGCCTGTGGCGCCGGCGCTCGATGTCGCGATGCAGCTCGGTATGCAGTTCGTCGCTGATCAGGCTTTCGCCCAGCAGCTCGTCATATTCCTCGCTTTCGAGCCTGAGCGCGATCTGGCGCAGCATCCGGCTCTCGAGCGCCTCGGTGTAGCCCTGATAGTGCAGCCGCATGGTGCCGATCGCTTCCTCGAGCAGCTTCTGCTGCCGGTCGAGCACCTCGGACACGATATCGGCCAGCCGTGTGCCCAGGGTCGGCTCGACCCGGCGTCGCATGAACCGCGTCAGCGACAGCGACACCAGATGCGCGATCATCAGCATCTCGAAGCGTTCCATCATGCAATACATGAGCGGCGCATCGAGCCGCAGCCAGCGGTGCACGAACTGGGCCGCCCTGAACCGCAGCGATGGGCTCAGCCGGCGGCGTACCGCACGAACGTAGCCGAACCGGCCCTCGAGCCGGGCGCCGTCGATCATCGCCTCGGCGGTGCGCAACAGCGTCTCCATCACCCGGCGCGAAATGCCGCGGATGCGGAACAGGTCGAGCAGGATCGAGCGTTCCTGGTTGGCGATGGTCAGCAGGGCGAGCGTCACGCGCTGGCGGTCGCCGAGGGCGGTATCGAAGGTGTTGGCGGCACGCTCTTCCTCGATGCGCCGGTCCAGCCCCTCGATGACGTGCCGCGTGGCCTGCGGCGGGAAGCCGAACTCGCCGGCGATCCGCCTGGTGCGGTTTCGCACCTCGCCCAGGCCGATCCCGAGCACCTGGTGACGCTGTGCCATGTCGATCGGGGAGAGCTGGTCGAGCTTCAGCGCCACGACCAGGTAGCGGAGCGTGGTCCCGTTCAGGAACAGGGTGAACAGCACGAAGCCGGTGGCGATCATGCCGATGAAATGCGCGACCTCGGTGCTGACATGGGTGTTCTCGGTCACCGCCAGGGCGAGTGCCAGGGTGATCGCGCCACGCAGTCCGCCCCAGACCATGGTCACCTTGAAGGGCGTCGGCACCGGCGGCGACAGCCTCGTCGCGGCCAGGATCGGCAGCAGTCCGAAGATGACAGCGGCCCGTGCCAAGGTGCCGGCCGCGACGGTGATGGCGATCAGCACCACGTCCCAGCCGTTCATCCCGATCAACAGCCGCGGCACCAGCATCGAGGCCAGGATGAACACCAGCGAGCCGGCCCAGAACACCAGCTGCTCCCAGAGCTCCTCCAGGAAGCGCCAGGTGTGCGGCCTCAGCGTCGACGGCCCATAGACGGAGAAGGTCAGCCCGGCCGCCGCGGTCGCCACCACGCCAGACAGGCCGATCCGATCGCAGACGATGTAGGCGACGTACGGCAGCGCGATGGTGAGGGTGATTTCGCCGGCCGGCGTTCCACCAAGCCAGGCGATCATGGTCAGGGTCAGTCGCCCGAGCACCATGCCGACGATCAGCGCACCACCGAACGAGATGATGAAATCCAGGACGGCGGACCCGACCGAGATTTCCTGATGGCTGATCACCGCCGGCAGCAGGATGCCGAAGATCGAGATGGCTGCGGCATCGTTCAGCAGCGCCTCGCCTTCCACGAGGCGCGTGAGGCGGGTGGCGGCGCCGATCTCGCGAAAGATCCCGGCGACCGCACTCGGGTCGGTATTGGCGACGATGGCACCGAGCGTCAGGCACACCACCAGCGGCATCCCGGCGAACGGATAGAGCGCGAAGCCGATCGCCGCGGTGGTCACCACGACCGCGACGACCGCCAGCAGCAGGACCGTCGCCGCCTCGTGCGCCAGTCGCCGGACGTCGATTGCCAGCGCGCCCTGGAACACCAGGATCGGCAGGAAGATCAGCAGGAACGCCTCGCTGTCGACCGGGAAGTCGAGCAGCGTGCGGGCGGCGCCGTTGAACACGTCGGTGAACGGACTTCGCAGAAGGACGTCGGCGGTGCCGCCCAGCAGGATACCGACCACGGCCAGCAGCACGGTCTCCGGAAGCTGCAGCCGGCGCGCCACCGGCTGCACCGCGGTGACCAGGACAAGCAGCAGGGCGATTGCCAGGAGGACCGCCGGCAAACCTGTCATCATCATGTTCAAGCCCCCGCCTCAGACGGTTGCATGGTGCCACATCCATGCGATCAATGCATGGCGACCTCGTCCTGACTGCAACCAAAGCACGCGTGGTTGTACCCGGGTTAGTCGCTCCCGATCGGTTTCCGGCTTGCTCGCTACGCGACAGCACCCCGACGTAGACGGTCACCAAAAATCGCTGCAGCCCCGATGCCCGGCTAACCGCGCCTCTGCCTGCCCAAGGAATGGAGGGTGCACGCACCTCATCGTAGCGTCGCAGTCCCGCACGTCTCCGTCAGGTTGCGGAACAGACAGGATCAAGGCGTGGTCATGCGGTCGACATCGGGGAATTCCATCACGCCGATTGCCGCCTCACGGCTCTCCTCGCTGCTGTTCGCAGCGACCGCGACCACCGCACTGGCTGCCTGCGCCACGACCACGCCGCCTGCCGACCTGACCGGCAAGGCCGACACCGACATGGTTCGCGTGCTCGCCGCCTACCAGAAACTCGGCGCCATGCGGGTGGCGACGCTCACCGTTGAGCAGGCTCGCATGCAGCCGACTCCCGGCCAGGCCGCAATGGCGGTCCAGCAGCAGACCCAGGGCAACTTGGACAAGCTGCCGGTGGCCAAGGTCTTAAGATGGCTGCTGACCAATGCCGGCAAGATCGGCGCCGACCCGAAGCGGATCGCGCTGGCCGGCGAGAGTGCCGGTGGCAACCTCGCCATCGACACCGCGATCTGGGCCCGTGACAGCCATCTGCCGGCACCGGTCGCGCAGCTGCTGGTCTATCCGGTGGTCGGCACCGACCTGAACACCCCGTCCTACATGGAAACCGCCGACGCGATCCCACTGAACAGGGCGGCGATCGAATGGTATGTCGCGCATACCACCAACGGCCCGACCGATCTCGCCGACAAGCGCCTGAATATCATCGGCGAGGCCGACCTGCATGGCCTGGCGCCGACCACCATCGTCTCGGCGGAGATCGATCCGCTGCGCTCCGAGGGCGAGATGCTGGCAAGGAAAATGAAGGCAGCCCGCGTCGACGTGCAACAACGGACCTTCCCCGGCGTGACGCACGAGTTCTTCGGCATGGGATCGGTGGTCGGACAGGCCAATCTTGCGGAAACTTTCGCCAACAGCCGGCTGGCGGCGGCCTTCGTGCTGCCGGTTTCGCCCGGCACGAATGTCGCGACACCGGTTCATCATCGTCGCCACCATCATCACAAGGCGGACTGACCCGGCAAGCTCCATCACGGATGGATCAGGAATGCCTTGAGTGGAGACGCTCAGGGTCGTCATGATGGGTTCATGATGACAGTCCTGCCGATCGTCGATATCTCCGGCCTGTTCTCCGAAGCGCTGGAGGATCGGCGACGGGTCGGCGAGGATCTCGGTGCCGCCTGTCGCGGCACCGGTTTTTTCTACCTGACCGGCCATGGCATTCCACCGCCACTGGTCGCCAACGTGTTCGAAGCCGCCGCAACGTTCTTCGCTCTGGACGAGACCCGGAAGCACGCCCTGGCGATGCGCCGGATGCGCAACAATCGTGGCTACTTCGAGGTCGCCGAGGAACAGCTCGATCCAAACGCCCCGCCCGACCGTAAGGAGGGCTTCAATATCGGTCTCGAATTGCTGCCGGCGGACCCGGAGTTCGACAAGCCGTTCCGGGGTGAGAATGCCTGGCCGGACCTGCCGGGCTGGCGCACCCTCATGCTGGATTATTTCGATCGATGCTGGGCTCTCGGGCGCGTGCTGCATCGCGGCTTCAGCCTCGATCTCGGCCTCGACGAGATGTTCTTCGAGGACAAGCTCGATGCGCCGATCGCGACCCTGAGGCTGCTGCGCTATCCGCCGGCCGCCGCCGCGGGCAGCCCGGACGGCGCACCCGGCGCCGGCGAACATACCGACTACGGCAACGTGACGATCCTCGCGGTGGATGGCGTTGCCGGCCTGCAGTTGCAGACCCGGAGCGGCGACTGGATCGACGCGCCGAGTATCCCGGATGCGTTCATCTGCAACATCGGCGACTGCCTGATGCGCTGGACCAACGATGTCTATGTTTCGACGCCGCATCGCGTCGCGGTGCCGAAGCAGGAGCGCAAGTCGATCGCGTTCTTCCTCGATCCGAATCCGGATGCGGTGGTGGTGCCGGTGCTTGGCGGCGAGGAGGCGCTGCGTCGCTATCCGCCAACCACCGGCGCCGCGTATCTGCGTTCCCGGCTGGACCCGACCTACAAGACGGCCTGAGCGACGGCCTTGTCGGTCGCCACGATCCAGTCGCGCGCCCTGCCCTCCGGATCGGCATTCGCCAGCACGTCGGACACCACCGCGACAGCATCCGCGCCCGCCTCGATGCAGGACGGCGCACGCTCCAGGGTGATCCCGCCGATTGCCACCAGCGGTGTGTCGCCGAGCCGTCGCTTCCAGCCGGCGATGCGCTCGAGCCCTTGCGGTGCCCAGGGCATTTTCTTCAGTGTCGTCGGCCAGACCGGGCCAAGCGCCACGTAATCGGGATCGACCGAGAGCGCACGGTCGAGTTCCTCGTCCGAGTGGGTGCTGACGCCGAGCCTAATCCCGGCGCGAGCGATCGCACCGAGGTCGGCCTCGTCGAGATCCTCCTGGCCGAGATGGATGAAGTCGACCTGTTCCTCGATCGCCGCCTGCCAGTGGTCGTTCAGCACCAGGCACGCACCCTGCGCCGCGCATGCCTCGCGTGCGATCCGAAGCTCGCCGCGCACGAACGGTCCGTCCGGCTGCTTGATCCGGAGCTGGATCAGCCTGGCTCCCGCGTCGACCAGCCGCCTGACCCAAACGGCGCTGTCGACGACCGGATAGAAGCGGCTCGGCAACCCGGTCTTCATGCCAAAGGCCTCATGCGAGCATCGCCTGGCCGAGCACCGGGGTCGACGGGCTCGCCATGTCGCGCGGCTCCATCGGATCGGCCAGCCTTGCCGCATACCCGGCTTCCACCGCGAGGCGGAACGCGTGCGCCATCGCCGCCGGGTCGCCGGCCTGGGCGACGGCGGTGTTGATCAGCACCGCGTCGTAGCCGAGTTCCATCGCGGCGGCGGCATGCGACGGCAGCCCGATGCCGGCATCCACCACCAGCGGCACATCCGGGAAATGCGCCCGCATCGCCCGGAGCCCGAACGGGTTGTTCAGCCCCTTGCCCGAGCCGATCGGCGCACCCCACGGCATCAGCACTTCGCAACCGGCCCGAAGCAGGCGCTCGGCCACCACGAGATCCTCGGTGGTGTAGGGAAACACCTTGAACCCGTCATCGGTCAGGATGCGCGCCGCCTCGACCAGGCCGAACACGTCCGGCGCCAGCGTATCGCCCTCGCCGATCACCTCGAGTTTCACCCAGTCCGTGGCGAACACCTCGCGGGCCATCTGAGCGGTCGTCACCGCTTCGCGCACCGAGTGGCAGCCCGCGGTGTTCGGCAGCACCCTCACGCCCAGGCCCTGGATCAGCGTCCAGAACGCCTGGCCCGCCCGCATCCCGGCGGACTCGCGCCGGAGCGAAACCGTCACGAGCTCGGTGCCCGAGGCCCGTACCGCATCGGCGAGGACGTCCGGCGACGGATACAGGGCAGTACCCAGCAGCAGCCTGGAGTGCAGCGCAGTTCCATAGACCAGCATCGGCTAGCCTCCCTTCATCGGCGCCAGTATCTCGATGGCGCTGTTCTCGTCGAGGCGGCAGATGCCGCGCGCGGACGCAGGCACGAAATCGCCATCGACGGCTGTCGCTACAAGTGCCGCGCTGTAGCCGAGTTCGACCAGGGCGGCGTCCAGGGTCGTGGACGCGACCTCGCGTCGCTCGCCGTTGACCAGTATTTTCATGCGTTCCCCGTCGCTCGCGGCATCAGCATATCCGCGATCTCCCCCGCCAGCACCGGGGCCAGCAGGAAGCCGTGCCGGTACATGCCGTTCATGCAGATGGTGCCGCCCTCCCGGACCAGCCGCGGCATGTTGTCGCCGAACGAGGGTCGCAGGTCGGCGGCGATCTCGAGGATTTCCGCCTCCGCAAACGCCGGATGCAAGGCGAACGCGGCACTCATCAATTCCATCATCGACCGCAGCCTCGGTGGCCCTCGTTCCTCGCTTTCGAGCATCGTCGCGCCGACCATGAAGATGCGAGTCCCCTCCTCGTCATCCTTGGTATCGCGTGGAACGATGTAGAGCGGGAACCGCGGATGCAGCAGGCGCACCGGCCGGTTGAGCATGATGCCACGCCCGCGCAACAGCAGCATCTCGCCACGCACGCCGCGCAGCCCGGGCAGCACCGTGCGGGCCCCGACACCACGGCAATCGACGATGTGGTCGAACCGACCCGCCGGCCTCTCCGGCTGGTCCAGCACCACGCGCCCACCGAGAGCCTCGAGCCGATGCACCAGTGCAGGCAGCGCCACCCGAGGATCGAGATGCGCCTCGCCCGGGTAGAACAGCCCGCGCGCGAAGCGGCCCTGCAGATCGGGCTCCAGCGCATCGATCCCTGCACGGTCGAGCGTCTCATGGCCGGTGGTGCGCCGGGCAAAGCGCGCCAGTTCGGCACCGTCCCGCGACAAGGCCAGCACCAGGCTGCCGGCGGTTCGCGTTTCCGGCACCCTGGCGCGCCACCAGTCCAGCGACGGCATCGACCGCTCGGTGAACCCGGCCGGTGCGGTTTCCGCCTCGCACCAGGGGCTGAGCATGCCGCCCGCCTTCCACGACGCACCGGACCCGATCCGCGAGCCTGCTTCGACCAGTGTCACCGCGGCGCCGCGTTCCGCCAGGGTCACCGCAGCTGCCAGCCCGGCGACGCCGCCGCCCCGCACCAGGATCGCGGGAACGTTCATGCCGGTGGCGAGGGCGGCGTCGGCGACGGGGGGATCCCCAGGTGGCTGAACACCGCGATCTCGCCGTTGCCGCAGAAATCGTCCTCGACCGCCAGGCTCGCCACCAGCTCTGACGACAGCTTGAGGCGCCCGTCGCGCACGGCCTGCAGCATCGAAGTCGCCGCTTCCGGGCGAAACGGCAAATCCAGCAGATCCGGGCCATAGGTCCGCATCAGCGTCAGCGCATACGCTTCGGCCCCCTGGTACAGGCGCTCCAGCGTGGCGAACTGTTTCTGCGACTGTCCGTCGTGCCGGAACACCGGTGCGTGGTCCTCGTCATAGCCGATCACCTGGCCATGCGGCGCGGTCAGGAACGCCTCCAGCATCAACCCATAGCCGCCGGTGAAGCTCCCGACGTCGCCTTCCGCGAACGCGCCGAACGCGTGCCCGCCAAGCCGGCGCACCTGCGCGGCAGCCTCGGAGACGCCCATATAGAGACCGACCAAGGGCTGTCCGAGGACGCCCTGGATCGCCGACTGCATTGTGCCGCTGTAGCCGACATCGACAAACCCCGCGCGTATGCCGGGCGTCATGCCGCTCGCTCGCGCATAGGCGGTGAACGCCTCCGCCGCATGCCGTCCATGTGCCACGATCCGCTCGCGCATGAGCTCCATCATGCAGCGCACGAGGTCGTTGTCGCGCGGCAGGGAAATCATCGTGTGCTGCAGGCCGAACGTCTCTTCGGCGGCGAAGCCGAAGCGCGCCAGGAAGAATGCGCTCAACGATCCGTTGAAGCCGGCGCCGGCCAGCACCGCATCGGGGTCGAGCCCCGCACCCTGCGCAGCTGCAAGAGCCGCCCGGCGGGAACAATGGAAATACGTGGCGGGCGGCAGATCGTCGCGTCTGCCGGCGCTGCGCACGGCATCGTACAGCCGCTTCAGGAAATAGCCCTCGCGTGCCACGAAGAACAACCGATCGAGATGCCGCGTGGTGGGATGGCGCGCGAGCCAGCCGACAAACGCGAACATCAGCGGTCCTAGCAGCACCGCGCCCGCCTGCTCGGGCTGCACGACCGGGCCGGTCGAGCCCGGAGCGATGTAGGGCGAATTGAACAGCTGCGCCGCCAGCGGCCCGAGCAGGATGTCATCGCCCAGCGGGCGCGTGCCGTCCGAGCCTGGCACGGTTCCAAGCCCGTACAGGTCGAACAAAGATGCCGGACTCATGACATGGAAATGCCTGATCCCGGCATCGGCGGTCTTCTGGATGTCGGACTGCTCGTTGTCGCCGATATGCAGCAGGCGTCCGGGGCCCGCATCCTCGGCCGCCGCTACGGCCAGCCAGAGATCTCCGCGATCCTTGCGCGCACGCCGTTCCGACGAAAGATAGACCGCGTCGGCTAGTTCGCCGATCCCGTGCTGCGCGAGTAACGTGTCGAGCACGCGTCGCGGCAGGTAGCTGTCGCTGGTCAGGATGACCCGCCGGCCGGCCTGCCGAGCGAACCGCAGGGAGGCGAGCACGATCTCTCGCGGCAGCAACAGCCGCAGGTCGAGCACCACTTCCTGGTGCTGCACGAAGTCGATCGCCGCCTCGCTCCAGCCCGGCGGCACCAGGGTACGGAAGCGCGCATGGATCTCGTCGAGATCGACGTCGCCGATCCAATCGCGGTCCGCGCGCGCGGCATGCTCCGCAGCCTGCCGATGCAGCCCGTAATTGTCGGCGCCCGGAAATCGTCGCGCAGCCTGGAAGGCGATGAAGCGATGCGCGGCGTCCGGTGCCAGGCATTCCCGGGTCAGCAGCGTGTCGAAGATGTCGAACGACACGGTATCGACATGGTTGAAGGTGTCCAGCAGCCCGTCATGCGATGCCGCCACATACTGCTCCAGATTGCGACTGCCCCAGCCCGGCCGGTACAGGCCATGCCGATAATCGAGCTCGCCGAACCCGTAGCCCGCATCGGCGGCAACCAGCACGATGCTGCGCTCGATCGCATGCATCACGGTGCCATCGATCTGCCCATGCTCGGGCGGGAAATCGTCCAGCACCCAGTCATGATCCAGAAGCTTGGCGATGGCACTCGTTCGCGCCCAGAACATGCCGCCGATCGGGTAGTCGAACATGCCGCGTGGTACGGAGATCTTCAGACCGAGCCGATCGAACAAAGGCTGCGCCAGATGCCGGTTCGACAGCCAGTTGTAGCCCCAATACCGCATCTCCTCGCCCGGGCATGCGGTCAGTACGCCGAGTTTCGGGTCGGCGATGAAGCGTTCGATGATCCCGCTGACGACCGGGCCCGCGGGCAGCAGCGTACGCAGCAACGATTGCCGCCATCCGGCGAGCTCGCCGCCGCCGTATAGCGACTTCTTGGTATGCAGGTGCAGCACCAGGTCATGGCTCATGACCGCATCGCGAAAGCCGATCAGGAACGGCCCGAAATTACGGCCGCGGTTGGGGCCGACGCGTACCAGCAGCTCGGCATCGAGCGATGCCGCCTGGAAGACGCTACGGATGCTGGCGGCTTTTTCTTCCTCGTCGGTGGTGACGAGCAGGCTGAAGCGATAGGGCATCATCGCCAGTGCCCTGCAGATCTCGTAGAACAGCTCGGCATAGAATACATGCACGACGACTGCGATCCGCGGCCGGGCCGATGGCATCGCCAGCGACGGCTGCGGCGTGACCGGCCGCTCCAGCGGATTCCAGCCCGTATCCTGCAGCACCGAGATCGACGGCAGGCCCGCCGCATGGCCTGACTCGAGGTAATGGACCAGCGGGTCGTCGACACCGGGTTGCAGCTGCCAGGCCCGCCGCAGATAGGCACGTGCGTCGAACAAGGGTCCGGGCGAGGCCAGTGCCGCGACACCATGCGACCGGTAGTGATCGAGTGGTGCCAGGTCGCTGGCGGCTGCCGAGGGCATATGCCGGCGATACCATTCGCCATCGAACAGGCCGGATGTTTCCAGCAAAATCCGTCGCGCCACGACCGCCGCACGCCGCGCCTGCCCCGCTTCCAGGGCATCGTCCGGGACCGGTATTCCATCCACTCTGGTCAAGGCGCGATCCGGTGAGTCATGGCGCCGATCCTACCACCCCGCCTCGCCGGCGTTAACCGCCAGGCGCCGCGCCTGATATCAGGCCACCACGCGGTGCCGGCCGCTGCAGAGTTCGAAGCCGTCATCGCGCGCGACGGCGATCAAGGTGATCCCGGCCTGCTCAGCCATGCGCAGTGCGAGCGCGGTCGGCGCCGAGACGGCCGCCAGCATCGGCGCCCCCATAATGGCCGCCTTCTGCACCAATTCGACCGAGATGCGGCTGGTCATTACCAGGATCCCCTGGGCGAGATCGGTGCGCCTGGCCGCCAGCGCGCCGTGCAGCTTGTCGAGCGCGTTGTGCCGGCCGACATCCTCGCGGACCGCGACCAGCCCATCCGCCTCGGTCCAGAAACCGGCCGCATGCACCGCGTGGGTCCGGCGATTCAGCGCCTGCGCCGGCCGCAGCGACGCCACGGCCTCCTGCACCTGGCTCGCCGTGTAGCGTCGCCCCTCCGGCACAGGTCGTAGCGGCCGCAGTGCCGCATCGAGGCTTTCCAGCCCGCACAGGCCGCAGCCGGTCGGACCGGCGATATGCCGGCGGCGCCGGTCGAGCCCTCGCATCCGCTCCTCGCCGATCCAGAGCCTCAGTTCGACGCCGCGCGGCGGCTCGCCCTCGGCGCCCGGCACCGTGAACAGTTCCAACTCCTCGATCTCGTCCGGGCTCCGCACGATCTCCTCGGACAGGCTGAAGCCGAGCGCGAAATCCTCCAGGTCGAGCGGGCTGGCCATCATCACGGCGTGCGAGACGCGGTTGTAGGAGAGTGCCACCGGCATCTCCTCGGGGATTTCGCGTTCGCCCTGAACGAATGACCCCTCAAGCCAGGCCAGCCGCTCGATGATGCGTGTCGCCGGATGTGCGGCCGACGATTGCGGGTCTCGGTCTTCCATTGGTGGCCTGTCCTCCCGATCTGCAGCGCGGCACGGCGATAGCTGGAAGCGTTCGAGGTTCGAAACAATGCCGGTACGAAATATCGCGATTACGGCGGCAGAGGCCGCAACGCACGACCGATAGAGAGCGAGCCCGTCACTTGTCTGCAGCTACTTGCCGAAACAGGATGGCGGCGCGCCGGACCGGTCGTCGCGAATTCGGCGTGCGCGATGCGATCGACCAGCCCACCCGAACGGTGCTCGTCGCGCCCTGATCAGTCCTAGTCCTATGATCGGGAGTTTGCGGCCGCTACTCGACGGTGACCGACTTCGCGAGATTGCGCGGCTGGTCGACGTCGGTGCCCTTCAGCAGTGCCACCTCGTAGGCCAGCATCTGCACGGCGATGCTGTGCAGGATCGGCGCGGTGAAGCCGTGCACTTCCGGCAGCACCACCAGCCGCTCGGCGATTTTCCCCATCCGCGCCGCGCCGGCCGGGTCGGTGAACACCAGCAGCCGGCCACCGCGTGCCTGGGCTTCCTGCAGGTTGGACGCGGTTTTCTCGAACAACGGCCCGGACGGCGCGCTGGCGACCACCGGCACGCTCTTGTCGATCAGCGCGATCGGCCCGTGCTTCATCTCGCCGGCGGCATAGGCCTCGGCGTGGATGTAGCTGATCTCCTTCAGCTTCAACGCACCTTCGAGTGCGACCGGGAAATGCGAACCGCGGCCGAGATACAGCACGTCGCGCGCTTCCGCGATGATAGCAGCGGCAGCGCGGATATCATCCCCAAGCCCGAACAGCTCGACAGCGCGGCTCGGCAGGTCGAGCAGCGCCTGCACCAGCTCCATTTCCCGCGCCTCGCCGATCACCCCGCGGGCCCGGCCGATGGCGATCGCCAGGCAGGCCAGGACCGAGAGCTGGGCGGTGAAGGCCTTGGTGCTGGCGACGCAGATTTCCGGGCCGGCGATTGTGTCCAGCACGATGTCGCTCTCACGCGCCATGGTGCTTTCCGGCACGTTCAGGATCGACATGACGTGCTGTCCGCCGGCTCGCAGCGAACGGAGTGCCGCCAGCGTATCCGCGGTCTCGCCGGACTGGCTGATCATCAGGCCGAGCCCGCCTTTGCTCAACGGCGGCTCGCGGTAGCGCAGTTCGCTGGCAACGTCCGCATCGACCGGAATGCGCGCCTCCGCTTCCAGCCAGTAGCGTCCGATCAGCCCGGCATAGAAGGCCGATCCGCAGGCGGTGACGGTGATGCGCGGTATCGTGGCGAGGTCGAACGGCAGCTCCGGGAGTACGACACGACGGGTTGCCGGGTCGATCATCCGCTGCAGGGTCTGGCCGATCACCAGCGGGTGCTCGTGCAACTCCTTGTCCATGTAGTGGCGATAGCCGTCCTTGCCGATCGCATCGGCGGCCAGGGCGCTCAGCCGGATCTGGCGAACCACCGCGTTGCCGTCCATGTCGAAGAACTCGGCACCGTCGCGGGACACCACCGCCCAGTCGCCATCCGCCAGATAGGCGATCCGCCTTGTCAGCGGCGACAGGGCCAGGCTGTCCGAGCCCAGGAACATCTCGTTGTCGCCGAAGCCGACGGCCAGCGGCGCGCCATGACGGGCGCCGATCATCAGTTCCCGGTGCCCGGCGAAGATCATCGCCAGCGCGTAGGCGCCATGCAGCCGCTTCAGGCAGGCATGGGCCGCCTCGCGCGGCGCCATGCCCTGCTTCAGATTGAGGTCGACCAGTTGCGCCACCGTCTCGGTGTCGGTGTCGGTAGTGAATACCTGACCCTGCAGCTCGAGCTCGGCGCGCAGTTCCGCGTGGTTCTCGATGATGCCGTTATGCACAATGGACACGCGCTCGGTGCCGTGCGGATGCGCGTTGCCCTCGGTCGGCGCGCCATGCGTCGCCCAGCGCGTATGGCCGATCCCGGTCACCCCCGGCAGGCCGCGCAGTTCCAGCACCCGGCCGAGATTGTCCAGCTTGCCCTCGGCCCGCCGCCGCTCGATGTGGCCGTTTACCAGCGTGGCGATCCCGGCCGAATCATAGCCGCGATATTCCAGCCGGCGCAGTGCCTCGAACAGTAGCGGGGTGGCTTCACGCACACCGACGACGCCGACGATGCCGCACATCAGCGCTTCTCCTTCCTGATCCGGGCCCGCAGTTCGATCGCTCGGTCCGCCCGGGTTTCCTGCCGGGCACGCCCGAAGGCCAGCCCGTCCGCCGGGACGCTGCTGGTGATGGAGCTGCCGGCAGCCACGAACGCCCGGTCGCCGAGCGACAACGGCGCCACCAGGGTCGAGTTCGAGCCGACGAACACGTCCTCGCCTATGATGGTTCGGTGCTTCGACACACCGTCATAGTTGCAGGTGATGGTGCCGGCGCCGACATTGGATCGTGCCCCGATCGTCGCGTCGCCGAGGTAGGCCAGGTGATTGGCCTTGGCGCCGGCGCCCAGATGGGTCCCCTTGAGCTCGACGAAGTTGCCGACATGAGCGGCGGCATCGACCTGCGTCCCGGGACGCAGCCGGGCAAACGGCCCGATCATCGCACGCTCGCCGATGAACGCGCCTTCGAGATGGCTGAAGGCCCGGATCTCGGTACCATCGCCGACCGTCACGCCCGGGCCGAACACCACGTTCGGATGCACCGTCACATCGCGCCCGAGGATCGTGTCGGCGGAGAAGAATACCGTCTCCGGCGCCACCAGGGTCGCACCGTTCGCCATCGCCCGCAGGCGCAGGCGGCGCTGGATGACGGCTTCCGCCTCCGCCAGCTCGGCGCGCGAGTTGATGCCCCGAAGCTCCTCTTCCGGCGCCTCGACGTAGCGCACCTGCGCGCCCTCGGAGGCGGCCAGGGCCACGACATCGGTCAGGTAGTACTCGTGGTTGGCATTCTCGTTGCGCACCTGAGCCAGCCAGCCAGCAAAGCGTCTGGCCTCGGCGCACAGCACGCCGGCGTTGCAGAGCCCGATCGACCTCTGCTCCGGGCTTGCGTCGGCCCACTCCACGATACGATCCACCGTCTCGCCGCCCTCGCCGTCCGGCCTGGTCACCAGCCGGCCGTATCGTGCCGGATCGGCGGGGCGCATTGCCAGCAAGGCCAGACCGGTCCCGGTCGTACGCCTGGTTGCGAGCAGGCGCTCGAGAGTGCTCTGGGTGATCAGCGGGTTGTCGGCATAAAGGACCGCGACGTCGCCCTCGCCGAACAGGCCGGCCGCCTGCATCGCCGCGTGCGCGGTGCCAAGCCGCTCGGCCTGGACCACTACCGTATGCGGCCTGGCCGCCTTCTCCAGCGCCTCCATGCCGGGTCCGACGACCACGATGATCCGGTCGAACACCGCGCTGCAGCTCTCGATCAGGTGCTGGAGCATCGGCCGGCCGGCCAGCGGATGCTGGGCCTTCGGCAGGGAGGATTTCATGCGGGTGCCGAGGCCCGCTGCGAGCAGAACGGCGGTAGCGGGCTTGCGATCGGACATCATCAGTGGCGGTAGCGGTCCTACGGGATCGCTGTCAAACCCGGCCGCCGCCTTCGCACATCAACAACAGTTTCGGATTACTGCGCGCCGCCGGTCGCGGCCTCCCTCCGTCCAGGCTCGTCGCCGATCTGCTCGGCGGCGCGAACAGGATGCTGAAGCGGCTTTTGCCTGCTCGGGGCACCGGCTCCGAGCTTCGGCCGTTGGCCGCCAGCGGGCGCTTGGCCCCGGTTCAGCACCTCCACCACCAACGGCGCGCCGCAGGCGGATCCGGCGATCGCCAGAAGACCGGGGATCATCCGGCGCATGCAGCCGACGTCTCCGGGCGCTCTGGGATCGCCGGCATGTCGCAGGACCCCAACGCATGCCGACTGCCGATCAGGGGTCTGCACCGACTGGCCGGTTGCCGTGGCACGCGCGCTGCTGGCGGCACTCAGGATCGGCGTGGTGTTTGCCACGATCGACGCTGGCAACGGCCTCACCTCCTGGAGCTCGACCCATCGCATATGCCGGCAGTGATCGCAGCGGCACGGCATGGCCGATCACTACACCCACGGCGCAGGAGCGCAGCGTGTCGGCTTCCGAGGTTTGTTTGAGGTTGGGGCTACGGAGTCCCAAAATCGGCCTCGCCGGCAAACTGAACGTTCAAAATATTGCACAAGTAATCGATATGGCGCGCAATCTCTTTATCCAGACACCATCGGTAACGTATTCTTTATGACTTGCTGTATATAGTGATTAGATTACGAACGAGCGAGGTAAGGCCGGCAAGCATGTTGATGCGACGATTTGCACTAATCAAGGCCCTGCTGGCCATACCATCCGATAACCCGGCCCTCGCTTCATCCCAGTTAATTGCGTTCCAGAAACAGATCCCGGCGCTCTACTGCATCTTGATAGCCAGTACACTTCTGCTTGCCGCAACGCACTTTCGTTGCGCGCCTCCGATGCTTTCGATCTATATTCCGGTTTCCGGTAGCGCACTGTGTGTAATCAGAATTGTCGTATGGCGACTTCGGCCAGGAACCACGCCTTCCGATAAGCAGGCAGTTTCACAACTGCGTTCATGTCTGAGGCTTTCCGTCTTTTTTGGCATAACATTTACAACCTGGTCGCTGAGCCTTTTTCCTTACGGAGATTCCTATCAGCAGTTTCACGTCATCTTCTACATGGCGATCACAGTCATAAGCTGCATCTTCTGCATGATGCACATGCGCAGCGCGGCATTGCTGCTGACAGTCATCGTCATCGTCCCGTTTGTTATCTTTTTCTGCCTGACGGGGAATCCGGTTTTCGTGGCGATCGCGTTGAACGTGCTGTTGGTGAGTGGCGGGATGATCTTCATACTGCTGCGCAACTACGCTGACTTTTCAGCCTTGATCCGTTCGCAAGGTGAATTGGTCCTGCGTCAGGTCGAGACGGAGCGGCTGAGCGACGAGAACCTGAGCCTGGCGAACCTTGATAGCCTGACCGGCCTGCCGAACCGGCGACGGTTCTTGTCGATCCTCGATCAGGTTCTGGCCGAGGCGAAGCACGGCCATACCCGCTTCGCCATCGCGCTGTTCGACCTCGATGGTTTCAAGGCGGTCAACGATGTCTATGGCCACCCGCAAGGCGACCTGCTGCTGAAGGAAGTCGGCGACCGGCTCCGGTGCATCACCAGCCCATCGGTCACACTCGCCCGGATCGGGGGGGACGAGTTCGGGGCGATCCTGGCCGGCAATCCGAACGACGACGAGATCCTGGAGTTCGGCAGCCGGCTCTGTGTGTTGCTCCAGGGTCCCTATCTCGGCCCTAACATCATGGCCGAGGTCGCTGGCTCCGCCGGCCTGGTCGCATACCCGGACGGGGCGGCGACGGCGCAACAGCTTTTCGAGCGGGCCGACTACGCGCTCTATACCGCCAAACAGCAGAGATGCGGCCGGGCGATCATCTTCTCGCACGACCACGAGACCCGCATTCGCGAGACCAGCCGGATCGAGCAGGCCTTGCGGCACTCCAATCTCGGCAACGAGATGTGGGTGGCTTTCCAACCGATACGCGATCTCGAAAACGCGCGGACGATCGGCTACGAGGCGCTGGCGCGCTGGCAAAGCCCCACACTTGGCGCGATCGATCCGGACGTATTCATCCCGATCGCGGAGCACGCACATCAGATCGGCCGGCTTACCGAAATCCTGTTGACCAAGGCATTGAAGACGGCTGCTTCCTGGCCGGAACCGTTCTGCATATCGTTCAACCTGTCGGCGCTCGATCTGGTCTCGCGCGAGACGATGGAATCGGTCCGGCAGATCGTTGTGGCGAGTGGCGTATTGCCCGAGCGTATCGAGTTCGAGGTCACCGAGACCGCGGTCATGCGTGATTTCGACTTGGCCTCGGAAGCAATCGCAAGATTGCGTCAGCTCGGCATGCGGATTGCCCTCGATGATTTCGGCACCGGCTTCTCAAGCCTCAGCCACGTGCACCGATTAAAACCAGACAAGATCAAGATCGACCGGAGCTTCGTGAGGGATATCGAGGTGAACGCGGCCTCGCGAGACATCATCAGGACGATCATCGACATGTCCCGAAACCTCGGCCTTGCCTGCGTCGTGGAAGGTGTCGAAACTGAGGCCCAGCTGTCGATCCTTCGTTCGCTGGGCTGCCATCTGATCCAGGGTTATCTGTTCGGACGGCCGATGAACGAAGCCGCGGTAAACCAGCATATTGCCGCCGGCGCCCGGCTGCCGGGCCGACGGGCCTATCCGCCAAAGGTTGGTTCATTCCCCATCGGGGTGTCGCGTCACCTCTGAATATCCCCGGGAGTGGAGTGATAGCGCAGCTCGGACCTGACGAAATGCCGAGTAGCAGGGTCGCTTTTGTCGGCGCCGAAGACCGCTTTGACTGTGCCAGCTTGCGGACCCGCAATGGCGCCACTGAAGAGCGCCTGAACGCACGCGGCGACGCTGACGGCGCGGCATCGACAGCAACCCGCGCCGCCGGCAGCCCAACCGCGCGGCCGCCCGACCCACCTGCTTGAGGAACCGGCGGAGCAGCGGATCTGGGTGCGGCAGGCCGGTCGTACTCCCTTACCGACCCCACCTAGCCACAAAGGTTCGGCGACTCGGTCCATCCACAGTTTCTGTGGATAACCCTGTGGGCGACGCGGCGATTGATCCACAAGCACCCGAAAATGGCTGGCCGATCTTCGGAGTCGAGGCTGACGACGGTCCAGTCGGCCTCCGATCAGTCGAACCTCAGCCGCAACGGGTGGTTTGGCGAAGGCTGCTCGAGCCTCACCGCGTCGAGATCCGGGACCCAGTCCCACGCTTCCAGCTCGGCGCCGGTCAGCGTCGTCGCCAGCGCCAGCACGCGCCCGCCGGCGGCGCGGCCTGCCTCCAGACCGGCCGGAGCATCCTCCACCACCAGGCACGTCTCAGGCGCGAAGCCCAACTCCCGTGCCGCCTGGAGATAGCCTTGCGGGTCGGGCTTGCCAGCTGTGACATCCTCTGCGGCGATCACCAGACTGGGCACCATCAGACCGGCGAGCCTGAGCCGCAACAGCGCCAGTTCCCGTGCGGCCGAGGTCACCACCGCCACCCGCCCAGGCGGCAGCGATGCCATTAGCCTCTGCGCGCCGGGGATGGGGATGATACCGTCCTGCTCGACCATCTCAGCGTCCAGCATCCACCTGTTCTCCCCGGCATGGTCCACGCCGGATGGCGCGAACCGGGCGATGGTGTCGAACGCACGCCGCCCATGCGACACGGCCAGCAGAGCCGGAAAATCGAGCCCATGCCGCGCGGCCCAGCGACGCCATACGCGCTCCACGGCAGCCGTGGAGTCGACCAACGTACCGTCCATGTCGAACAACACCGCCGACACATCCATCGTGTGGCCGTTCTGAACCCGCATGATAATTCCTTCTGTTGACCTGATGTCGCTCGAGCAAGGCGCAAGTGCGCCAGCTACCTGATCTGTTTAACCGCGCCATCATCCGTGCGGCAATGAAGCATGCCGATCGAGCAGGTCCGCGGATCGAATCATCGATCGCCTGTGGACTGCTGCCGCCCAGGCTCCGGGTCGATAGATTGACCCCACCGCTGGGTCGCTCGTTCTGGAATAGTCCTGGTGCGTAAGGGGTATGACTGCGCGACATCATCCGATCTTGCCTGATTACAGATTAGACTTTGGGGGAAGCCGCCGGCATTTATGTCATTTCATGTATTGTCATTGTCCAAATGCGGGCTGAACAGCACTTCGAGAGTCCGCGCGGGGTAGCTCTCCGCTGCAGAGCATGCTGAACACAGCCGAGGTTTCGCAGCGTCGACGCTACGATAATGCTGTCGCTCGGTCATCAACACACGGGTCAGCGAGATGCAAAGTAGCTTGCTATCGGTTCTGGTATTGTTCCGGAATGAAAACTTGAAGCTCGGTCGAGAGGTGTCTTTAATTGTCCCAAATTTCTATTGCACCGCACAATGGCATAACGACATTGACATGTACAGCTGTTAGCCAATACGGATGCTGCACAAGGGCGCAATAGACGCTCGTATGTGAACTTTGTTGACAAGAATTAAGCCACGAGGAAACACCATGGCCTGTCGCTATCACCCGCTGGTTTTGCACGCACTCTGCTTCGCCGTGGCTGCAAGCGTTGCCGGCCCAGCCTGGGCGGCGGACATCAGGAAGGTCGGCATCACCGTCGGATCGCTTGGAAATCCATATTACGCCGTCACCGACAAGGGCATCGCCGATCAGGCCCGCCTGCTGACGCCCGGTGCACAGGTCAATGCAGTATCGGCCGACTATGACCTGGGCAAGCAGTTCAACCAGATCCAGAACTTCGTGGCGTCCGGCGTGGATATCATCATGCTAAACGCTGTCGATCCGGTCGCGATCGGTCCGGCCATCAAGCATGCGCAAGCGGCGGGAGTGGTAGTGGCCGGTTTCGATGTCGCCGCGAAAGGTGCCGATGTTACCGTCATGACGGATAACGTGCAGGCCGGAGTGGAAGCCTGCCAATACATCGTCGACCATCTGCCCGGGGCCAAGGGAGATGTCGTTATCCTGAATGGTCCGCAGATTTCGGCGATCGTCGATCGCGTTACCGGCTGCAAGAAAGTCTTCGCGGCAAATCCCGGGATTCATATCCTGTCGTCGGACCAGGATGCCTCAGCGTCCCGCGAGGGAGGACTTGCGAAAGGAACTGGGCTGCTCACGCGTTACGCCAGGATAGATGCGATCTTCGCTATCAACGATCCGACGGCGATCGGCATGAACCTGGCGGCCAAACAGCTTCATCGGAACGAGTTCATCATCACGTCAGTCGATGGCTCGCCCGATGTGGCAGGCGAACTCAAGAACGGGACCTCGCTTATCAAGGCGTCTGCCGCGCAGGACCCGTATGGCATGGCCGCGGAGGCCTACCGGCTGGCTGTCGACATAAAGTCCGGCAAGCATGGGTCGGCACCCGTCATCCTGATCAGCCCGACACTCATCACGTCGAGCAATATCGCCTCCTACGTTCCCTGGAACACTAAGCCCCATCCTGTCGCCGGCGCCGGACAATAGATCAGACCTGAACCGACAAGCTCGTGATCGATGTACTGACCCGCCCCCGGGCACAATCGCCTGTCATCGGTTGCTGAAGCGCTTGCAATCGCCCGTCGGCGCAACTTCGTCGTGAGATGCGATTGCCAGCCGCGTATCGGCTTTGTGTTTGTTAGGAGCTCACGGCGATAATCACGCTACAGCAACGTCCAATCGCCGAAGGAGCCACCATGACCACCCTGGACGAGCTGAGCCACGGACGCCTTGCTGGCGCCCGTGAGCTTCGCCTGCGCGGCGGGCTGACCGAATTTCCGCGCGACATCTTCGGTCTGGCCGAGACGCTGGAAGTGCTGGACCTGAGCGACAACGCGCTCGACAGCCTGCCCGACGATTTCAGCCGGCTGACCCGGCTACGGGTGTTGTTCTGCTCCGGTAATCGCTTCACTCGACTGCCGCCGGCTCTGGGCGATTGCCCGGCGCTGACCCAGGTCGGTTTCCGCGCGACCGGCCTCCGCGAGATCCCGGCCGAAGCCTTGCCCGCCGGGCTGCGCTGGCTGACCGTGACCGACAACCAGCTCGAGCTTTTGCCGTCCGCACTCGGTGAGAGACCGGCGCTGCAGAAACTGATGCTGTCGGGCAACCGGCTGCGGCACCTGCCCGACAGCATGGCCGGAGCGGCAGGCCTCGAACTGCTTCGCCTGTCCGCCAATCGCTTCGACGCCTTGCCGGACTGGCTCGCCGATCTGCCCCGACTGGCGTGGCTCGCCTATGCCGGCAATCCCCTCGACCGCCGGATCGGCACGCCCGAACCGGTGCTCGCCCCCTGGTCTAGCCTCGAGCCAGGCATCATGCTTGGCGAAGGGGCATCGGGACATGTGTATCAGGCCACGTGGCGGCCCGATCGGGGCCCCGTGCGCGACGTCGCCCTCAAGCTGTTCAAGGGCGCGATGACGAGCGATGGCCTGCCCGACCGGGAAATCGCGGCCTGCCTGGCTGCCGGCGACCATCCCAATCTGACAGGCGGGCTGGCCCGGCTGACGGGTCATCCGGCGCAGGTCCAGGGCTTGCTGATGCCGCTGCTTCCGCCCAAGTGGCGCGTGCTGGCGGGGCCACCGAGCCTCAAGAGCTGCAGCCGCGACATCTATGATCCATCCTCGTGCTTCGGCGCGGCGACCGTGCACGGGATTGCCATTGGTATCGCGGCCGCCGGGGCGCACCTGCATGAATGCTGCCTGCTGCATGGCGATCTATATGCGCACAACACCTTGTGGGACGGCAGCGTTGGTCATGCCGTGCTGAGCGACTTCGGCGCGGCATCCCTCCTGCCCGATGGCGGGGTGGGACGGGCGATCATGAAGACCGACGTGCTCGCCTGGGGCGTGCTGCTGGGAGAGTTGCTCGATCGCTGTTCGGACCAGCTGACGAAGTTGCGTGATCTGCAGCGTGAGTGCGTGCAGCCTAAGCCCTCTGCACGTCCGGCAATGGCCGACGTGCGCGAAGAGTTGCAAGGGCCATAGAGCTGACGTGGGCGCCCATTCAGAAATGTATCGAAGCCTTAAGGTAGAAAACCCGTAAAAGCGTGTCGTAGGCTGGAGTCAGCGTCGATCACACTCAGCGGCATCAAAATTGGCGTCTTGTCGGCGTACTAGGTCGCCATGATGTCTTCGTGGAAGCGGGCCAGGCCTGCCGGATAGGGAGTGCAGGCCACCCGCTCGCAGGCTCCATCGCCGTCGCGAGCCCTGTTGTGTTTTCGGGTCCGATGTTACCGGGACCGTCATGTCGATGGAACGCTGCAGACCCAGTCGTCGAAACGCGCCTGCGCGGTCAGGCTGTTTAGACATGGCGACGAAAAGCGGGGATTGTCCGACATGCTAAACCTACTGCTCCCTGGCGACGCGGCACCTTGATCGCCCGGCTGTTTCCGGTCTGGGCGCTGCTCGTCTCGATCGTCGCATTCATGGCCCCGGCGCGGTTCCACCTGCTCGGGCCGTTCGTCACGCCGCTGCTGGCGCTGATCATGTTCGCGATGGGGGTGACGCTGCGGATCGGCGACTTCCGCCGCATTGCCCAGCGTCCGGCGCCGGTCCTGGCCGGGCTCGGGCTGCACTACCTGATCATGCCGCTCGCAGCCTGGGCCATCGCGCACCTGCTGAACATGCCGCCGGAGATTGCCGCGGGCATGATCCTGGTCGGGAGCGTGGCGAGCGGGACGGCCTCGACGCTGATGGTGTATCTGTCCAGGGGCGACGTGGCGCTGTCGGTCAGTATCAGCGCGCTGTCCACCTGTGTCGGCGTGGTCGCGACACCGCTGCTGACGCGGCTGTACGTGTCCGCGGATATCGTGGTGCATGGCTGGAGCATGCTGGTCAGCATCCTCGAAGTGGTGGCAATCCCGGTGCTGCTCGGTCTGCTGCTCAACCATGTCGCACACAGGCTGGTGCGCGCGCTGGAACCGGCATTGCCGCTGGTCTCGATCGTGGCGATCCTGCTGATCATCGGGACGGTGGTGGCCGGGGCGCAGGCCAGCATCGTCACCGTCGGGCCGTTGGTGATGGTCGGGGTGGTGCTCCATAACGGCATCGGCCTGCTCGGCGGCTACTGGGGCGGACGGCTGCTCAGGTTCGACGAGACGACGTGCCGGACCCTGGCGCTGGAAGTCGGCATGCAGAATTCCGGTTTGGCGGCGGCGCTGAGCCGGCTCTACATTTCGCCGGCGGCCGCCCTGCCCGCCGCGTTGTTCTCGGTGTGGCACAATCTGTCCGGCTCGTTGCTGGCGGGGTTCTGGGCCGGACGGCCGACGGGACCGGGTTCCGCACCGGGCGCGGGCCGGGACGACCTCAACGATCGAGCTGCAGGCTGACACCATGAGTATCGCGCTGTTCACCCACACCGCCTGCCTGGAACATGACCAGGGACCCGGGCATCCGGAGAGCCCGGACCGGCTGCGGGTGGTGCTGAAGGCCCTCGCCGGTCCGGATTTCGCGGGACTTCAACGCGAGGCGGCACCGCTCGCGACCGAGGCGCAACTCCGGCTGGCACATCCCGCCGACTACGTGACCGAGATCCTGGCGATCCGGCCGAAGCCGGGAGAGAGCGTGCGGCTGGACGCGGACACGGTCATGAGCGCCGGCAGTGCCGAGGCGGCAAGCCGGGCGGCTGGCGGTGCCTGCGCTGCGGTGGATGCAGTGATGGCGGGACAGGTCGCGGCTGCATTCGTCGCGGTACGGCCGCCCGGGCATCATGCGGAACCGTCGCAGGCGATGGGGTTCTGCCTGTTCGGCAGCGTGGCGATTGCGGCCTTGCATGCGCGCGAGCGCTGGGGGCTACGCCGGATTGCGGTGGTGGATTTCGACGTGCATCACGGCAACGGCTCGCAGGAGATCCTGCAGAACGACCCGGAGATATTTTTTGCCAGCAGCCACCAGTCGCCCTGCTATCCCGGGACCGGGGCGGCTTCCGAAAGCGGGATCGCCCATAACGTGGTCAACGTGCCGCTGGCGCCCGGCAGCGGTTCGGACCGGTTCCGGCAGGCATGGAGCGACACGATCCTGCCGTCGCTCGACCGGTTTGCGCCGGAGTTGATCCTGGTGTCGGCCGGCTTCGATGCGCATCGCGCCGATCCGCTGGCGCAACTGGAACTGGAAACCGACGATTTCCGCTGGGTGACGGAAGCGCTGGTCGCGATCGCAGACCGGCGCTGCGGCGGACGGATCGTTTCGGTGCTCGAAGGCGGCTACGACCTCGATGCCCTGGCCTGCTCGGCGGCGGCTCATGTGCGGGCACTGCTGCGCCACCCGGCGAGCTCCGACGCAGTCTGAGGTCTCCTTGTGCCGGGTGGCCGGCAGGGTCGAATATCAGTTCTGCCTGCCGGCCTCGAGGAGCGGAAGCACGGAGAGCTGACACGCCGAACTCCGGAACCGTTGCATCGTCCAGCGATCCGAGCATCGGAGAGATCGTTACACAGACGGCTGGATCGAAATCTCCTGGACGCGGGCCGAAAAGCCGTCGACGGGAAATTGCGGCTTCGGGATCGGCGATATCGGCATTTCTGCCCGGAACCCTGTCCATGATGGTGTCAGATACGCAGCAGGAACGATGCGCTGCTGCCGGCGGGACTTTCCAGGACGAGACTGCCGCCGTGGCTCTGTGCGATCTGGCGCGCCAGGCTGAGGCCGATGCCGGTACCATCCGGACGCAGGGTGAAGAAGGGGCGGAAGATCAAGTCCTCCTGGCCGGCGGCGATGCCGGCGCCGGTGTCATGCACGCGGAACACCACGCCGGACGGGTCCGGGACCGTGGCCAGGCCGACTCCGGGCGCGTGTCCGCGACGTGCCAACGCGGCCTCCGCGCCGTTGGCCAGGAGGTTGATCAGCGCCTGCACGACGAGGTCGGCATCGAGGCGGGCCATGATGTCGGGCTCGGGCAGTTGCAGGACCAGCGAGACGCCGCGATCCCGCCAGCTGGTGTGGAACAGGGCGGCGGTGTCGCGGAGCACGGCTGCGACCGAGGTGGGCCGGAGCACCGGCGCCGGCAGCCGCGCCAGGATGCGGTAGCCTTGCACGAAGCGGTCGAGACCGCTGGCCCGGCGCATGATGATGCCCAGTGCATCGGTGGCCTGGGCTGCATCCGCCGGGGTGCCCGTCGCCAGCAGCGCCTGCGCGCTCTCGGCCAGCGAGGTGATCGGGGTCAGCGAGTTCATGATCTCGTGGCTCAGCACCTGCAGCAGCTGGCGCAGGGCGGTGGCCTCGGCGGCCTGGATATCGGCCTCGATGTCGGTCAGCACGGCGAGCAGGGTCATGCCGTCGGCGCCCAGGCTGCGTGCGACAGACAGGGAATAGCTTCGCTGCTCGGAAGAACCGGGAAGCTTGCCGGGATCGCGGCGGGGCCGCAGCTTCAACACGGTGCGCTCGCCCGGCCTGACCTGAGCAAGCGCCTGATGGAGTTCCGGCGCGTCGAGGATGCGGTCGTCGGTGGCGAACAGGCGCCTGGCGGCGCGGTTGGCGGCGCGCATGGTACCGTCGGAGGCCAGGGTCATGATCGGCGCCGGCATCTGGTCCAGCATGCCCTGCAGGCGGCGGCGATCGGTATCCGCGGCAGCCACCGCCAAAGATGATGGCTGGGCCGGATGCGGGACATGTGCCTCAAGGCGCCGCTGTCGCCATTGCAGGCCGCAGCCGAGCCAGAGTGCCGCCAATGCGGCGACGGTCGCGTTGGCGTAGAAGCCGGCCTGCCAGGCGAGACACGACAGGATGCCGCAGGCGAACACCAGCAGCGCTGCGAGGCCGGTCATGGCGCCGGCCTGTCGTTGCTAGAGCCCATGCCGGGCCATGCGGCGGTAGAGGGCGGCCCGGCTGAGGCCGAGCTCGGAAGCTGCATGGCTGACGTTGAAGCCGTGCCGCCTGAGGGCCGCCTCGACGATCGCCTTCTCGGACCGGGTGAGGTTGAGATCGCCATCCCCGGGCCGCGCAGCGGCGACGCCGTCCGGCAGGGGCGCCTGGATCGGGATATCTACGGGGTGCAGGACGGTCCCGCGTGCCAGCACCACGGCGCGTTCCATCGCCTGAGCCAGGGCGCGGATGTTCCCGGGCCACGATGCCTGCGCGATGATGTCCAGCGCGTCGGCAGATAACGTCAGCGCCGGACGCTGGTAGCGCCGCGTGAACAGATGCAGGAAGTGCACCGCGAGCAGGCGCACATCGTCGCCTCGCTCATGCAGCGGCGGCAGCGACAGCTCGACGATGTTCAGCCGGTAGAGCAGGTCGGACTGCAGCATCCCGGCCTGCAGTGCGTCGCGCTTCTGCCGGCTCGCGGTGACCAGGCGCAGGTGCGGCCGTTCCTTCAGGAAGGCGAGCAGCCGGGCCTGGAGGGGCTGGGGCAGGTCGCCGACCTCGTCCAGGAACAGGGTGCCGTCGGGGGTCACCGCCGCCAGTGCCGTGGTCCAGGCGCCCTCGCCTTCGCTCCACAGCGCCATCGGGTCGAGCGTCGCCAACGGCCGGCCGGCGCGTGGCGACAGGCGGTGGATGCTGTGCGCCAGCAGGCTCTTTCCGGTCCCGGCCTCACCAAGCAGCAGGATCGGCGCGTCGGTGGTGGCGGCGCGGCGCATGGGCTCGAGGATGCGGCGCATTGCGGGGCTGTCGCCGATGATCGGGCTGTCCGGCTCCGCTGCGTGGCCGGCGGGTTGCGGCGCGACTGGGTCGGCGTTGCGACGCTGCCGTCGGACCGCGACGGCGGCGGTCAGGGTGGCGACCAGGCGATCGTTGTTCCACGGCTTCATCACGAAATCGGTCGCACCGGCGCGCATCGCCGCCACCGCGATGTTGATGCCGCTGTGCCCGGTGACGATGACGACAACCATGTCCGGATCATGCGCGACCATGGCTTCGAGGCAGGCGAAACCCTCGGCGCCGGAGACTGAGCCGGGGCGGAAATTGAGGTCGAGCAGCACGACGTCGACCGGCTCGGCGGACAGCACGCTCCACGCCTCGGCGGGATCGCGCGCCGACAGCAGCGAGAAGCCGCGCCGGGGCAGCAGCAAGGCAGCCGCCTTCTGGACGTCGGCATCGTCGTCGATGAACAGGATGCTCGGGGTAAGATCGGGACTTGACGGGTTGTTGGGCATGTTCGGAAACGGACACTCCGTTCAGTGGCGGACAAACACGGTGTCCATCTATTTGAAAGGTGTTTAGTTACAAAGGTTTAGACGGGGCGGTCGCAGGCTTTACACTCGCTCAGTTGAAACGAGTTGGCCATGCCTGATCCACGATCCCCCACGGACGCCGATTTGAACGCCGGACGGCCGCCCGTGCCTGGCGTCCTGATGGACCGGCGCATCGCGACGTCACGCTGGCGGAAGCTGCGCCGGTGGTTGCCGTTCGGCGTCGCCGGACTAGGCATCTGCGTCGCGGCGGCGGCCTTCGAACTGGTTCCGGCATCGGGGTCGCTGTCGGTATCGGCCGAGGAGATCACCAGTGCATCCGCGGAGGATGCGCCGTTCCAGGATTATCTTCCGGTGCGGGCGACGGTGGCCCCGTTGCGTACGGTGTTCGTCGGCGCGGTCGAAGGCGGAACGGTCGCGCGGGTCTCGGTGCTGGATGGTGCATCGGTCAAGGCCGGGGACATGCTGGCGACCTTGTCCAATCCGCAGTTGCGGCTCGACGTGACCTCCCGGGGTGCGGCGATCGCCGGGCAGCTTGGCCAGGTCAGCGCCCAGCGCCTGTCGCTGCAGCAGAACCTGACCGCGCAGGACAATGCGATTGCCGAGGCGAACTATAATCTGCTGAAGGCCGAACGAGACCTGGATATCCGCCGGCACCTGCATGAGCAGGGGTTCGAGTCCGATGCCAGCGTCAAGAGCTTCGAGGACGAGACACGGTATTACACGGTCAGGGTATCGACGTTGCGGCAGGCCCGTCTGCGTGACAAGGCGGTGTCCGAACGCCAGGCCGCCGAGATCGACCAGACCACGACGCGCCTGAAAAGCAATCTCGACGAGGTCGAAAGCAGCCTCGATGCGCTTGTCCTGCGCGCGCCGGTCGATGGGCGTCTGACCGACTTCCTGCTGCAGCCGGGGCAGAGCCTGAAGCAGGGCGACCAGATCGGCCAGATCGATAGCGAGGGGGCCTATCGCCTCGATGCCGATATCGACGAATTCTATCTCGGGCGGGTTGCCGAAGGCGAGCATGCAAGTGCCGATTTCGGAGGCACGGACGTGACGCTGACGGTATCCCGCGTGAAACCTCAGGTCAGTAACGGACAGTTTCGATCCGAGCTTGTTTTTGTGGGACAGCCGCCGGTGGGTCTGCGTCGCGGCGAGAGCGTCGAGATCCGGATCACGCTCGGCCAGACTCATCCTGCCCTGGTGCTGCCGGCAGGACCCTGGCTGGAGGGCAGCGGCGGCAGCTTCGTGTTTGTCCTCGATGCCAGCGGCCACCATGCGGTGCGGCGCGCCATCGTGTCCGGCCGGCGCAATCCGGAACAGGTCGAGATCATATCCGGCCTGTCGGCAGGCGAGCGGGTGGTCACCTCTTCCTATGGACGCTTCCAGAACTTTTCCCACCTGCTCGTCAATTGAAGGACCGGTCATGATCACGCTATCCAACATCCATCGCTTCTACCGGTCCGACGAGATCGAGACGACGGCCCTGAAATCGATCGACCTGGTGATCGAGAAAGGCGAGTTCGTGGCGATCATGGGGCCGAGCGGGTGCGGCAAATCGACGTTGCTGAATATTCTCGGCACGATCGACCGGCCCAGCAGCGGGCTGTATCGGTTCGAGCAGGCCGAGGTGACAGAACTGCCGGAAGCGGCACTGGCGGCATTCCGGCGCGACAATCTCGGGTACGTGTTCCAGAGCTTCAACCTGATCGACGAGCTCACCATCGAGGAGAACGTCGAGCTCGGCCTGATCTACCGAAAGGTGCCGGCGCGCGATCGCCGGGCGAGGGTCGCAGCGGCCATGGACCGGGTCAGTATCGCGCATCGGGCCCGCCATTATCCACACCAGCTATCCGGCGGGCAGCAGCAACGCGCGGCGATCGCCCGGGCGATCGTCGGTGACCCGGCGCTGATCCTTGCCGACGAGCCCACAGGTAATCTCGACAGTGAGAATGGCGCGCAGGTGATGGAAATCCTGGCTGCACTGAATGCGGATGGCGCCACCATCGTCATGGTGACGCATTCGCCGAGCCACGCCGATCTCGCCCGGCGGCGCATCGAGATGCTCGACGGACGCGTGGTGATTTCCGTGCAGAACGCGATCTGAAAAGGGACGCCCCATGTTGCTTCCCGCTTTTCTGAAGCTCTCTCGCACGATGGTGCGCCGCCGGCCGTATATGGCGCTCGACATGCTCGGCCTCGGCCTGGGGATCGCGGCTTTGGTCGTCTTGATCCTTGCAGCGCCTCGACCGGACGGGACCGACCGATGGGTTCCGGATGCTGCAGACGTGGTTCGGGTCGACGATCTTGATCGGCGTCCTGGCCAGGCACAGCAGGCAAACCTCGCTGCGCTCTTCATGGCGGCGGTCCCTCACCGCGCCGACTACGCTCGAGAGGAGGCCGGCATGCGCGTCGCGGCCAGGGGCCGTGCCGGCTTCCGCATCGAGATCATGAACAGGTGCACGGTCGTCTTCCTGCACCACGTAGCCTGAGAACCGCGCGATGTTGTTCCATACCATTCTGACGTTCTACCGCTCGCTGGCGCGCCACCGGTTGTATGCTGCGCTGAACGTGTTCGGCCTTGCCTTCGGCATTGCGGTGTTCCTCGTGCTGACCCTGGTGGTCCACTACGAGAACGGCTTCGATCGGTGGATCCCGAATGCGGCGAATATCTACCGGCTCGATACCGTTCGCTTCGCACCAGGCCAGGCGCGGCAGGAAAGCGACAGCGTGACTTTCGTGGCACTCGACCCGTTGCGCGCCGATTATCCGCAGATCGAGGCGGGAACCCGCATGATGGATAGTCCGGAGCCGGTCTCCGCCGGTCGCACCATCGACAGCGAAACGGTTACCTACGTCGACCCGAATTTCTTGGATGTGATCGGGTTTCCGCTGTTGAGCGGCGAACGCCATCAGGTGCTGTCGGCGCCGACATCTATCGTGATCACCGAGAGCATCGCGCTGAAGTATTTCGGCACGACCCAGGCTCTCGGCAGGAGCCTGGATGTTAATCACGACGGAACCAAGCGCAGCTACACTGTATCCGGTGTGCTCAAGGATCTGCCGCACGACACGACGTTCGTCCTTCACCTGCTTGTGCCGCTGACACCAGCGCTCGAAGAAGGCCGGACCGCGTTCCAGCGATGGGGCAGCAGTTCCGGCAGCATCTTCCTGCGCTTCCGCGACCAGGCGGATGCGAAAGCCGTCGCTGCGGGCCTGCGGGATTTCGTGGCGCGCCGGGCCGCCGGTGCGGGCGAGGACAAGGAAGGCACGCATCCGGAGGAGCACGTGGCCTTGTCGCTGGTGAACCTTCCGGACGCGCATTTTCATGATGTCGTGGTCAACGGGATCGTACCCGGCGTCGATCGGCGTATCGTGCTGAGCCTGGGACTGGTCGGCGTGCTGGCGCTGGTCATGGCGGCGATCAACTACATCAACCTGGCAACCGCACGCTCGGGTTTGCGGGCTCGCGAGGTGGCGCTTCGCAAGGTGATGGGGGCCACACGCCGGATGCTGATGGTGCAGTTTCTCGGCGAAGCCGTGGCGCTTGTGAGCCTGGCGGCGCTGGTCGGGCTGGCGCTGGCAGAGGCCGCGATCCCGCTCCTGAACTCGCTCGGCGGCTGGGCGGTGGCCATCGACTACCGCCGTATCGTGCCGCTTCTGCTGCTACTGGTCGTGATCGTTGGTCTCGGTGCCGGGATCTACCCGTCGACGCTGCTCGCGGCCTATCGCCCGGCTGCCGTGCTGGCGTCGGCACGGACGCCGACCGGGGGCCGCGCCGGCATCCGCCTGCGCAACCTGCTGGTGCTGGTGCAGTTCGTCAGTGCCATCGCATTCGCGATCTGCACCCTGGTGATCGACGCGCAGGCATCTTTCCTGCGCAGCGCCGACCGCGGCTTCGACCGGCAGGGGCTGATCATCGTCGAGGGGACGCAGTCTTCCGAACTTCTCGCCCGGCAGAACGTGATCATGGACGCCCTGCGTCGCGTCCCGGGCGTCGTTGCGGCGACGCTGTCGGATCGTGAGCCAGACAGCAGCAGCACGAGTGTGACGGGGGTCGGCAAACCGGGCCTGCTCGGGCGTGCTCCGGACCTTATCCTGGAAACGATCGGCCGGGATTACGACCGGACCTACGGCACCCGGCTCGTGGCTGGGCGGAAGTTCGACGACGCCCACCGGCTCGACGACATCGGCGGCCAGCCGATGGAAGGCCGCATCCTCAGCACGATCCTGAACGAGCGTGCGGTAGCGACCCTGGGGTTCCGCGATGCCGGAGATGCGTTGGGCAAGAGCATCGGGTGGAACGGCCGTCGGGGGAAAATCACCCTGCAGGTCATCGGCGTCAGGGGTGATGTGCGCTTCATGTCTCCACGCGAGCCCGTCGCACCGCAATTCTATCTCTACGACACGCACGCGATCGACAGCGCGCAGGCAGCGATCCGCTTTTCCGGTGTTCCGCGCGCGGAGATGATGCGGCGGCTGCAGGCGGCCTGGCGCAGCGTGGTGCCGGATACGCCGTTCGTCGCCAAGACAGCCGACGACAGGCTCGGGGATTTCTACCGGCCGGACCAGCAGCGGGCGCGGCTGTTCTCGGCGGGTGCCGTGCTGGCGATCGCGATCGCCTGTGTCGGGCTCTATGGGCTTGCATCGTTCAATACCGCGCGGCGGGTCAAGGAGATCGGCATACGCAAGGTGCTGGGCGCCTCGACGCGCGACGTGCTGCTGCTGCTGGTCGGGCAGTTCATCCGGCCGGTGCTGATTGCCAACCTCATCGCATGGCCGATCGCCTGGATGGCGATGCGCGCCTGGCTCGCCGGCTTCGACCAGCGGATCGCGCTGTCGCCGGGCTACTTCATCGCCGCGACGGTCGCAGCGCTGGCCATCTCGATCCTGACGGTTCTCGGACAGGCCTGGCGCGTCGCCCGGGCGGAACCGGGGCGGGCACTGCGTTATGAATAGGGCGACGTTGCTTGCCGCTGGCCTGCTGGCGGTATCGGGCGCCGGTGTGGCGAACGCGGAAACGCTGCAGGATGCGCTGTCGCTCGCCTATCGCACCAACCCAAGCCTGAGCGGCCAGCGCGCGCTGCAACGGGCTACCAACGAGAACTCCGTGCAGGCGCGGACCGGCTGGCGGCCGGTGGTCACCGCGCATGTCGATAGCGGGTATCAGCAGGGTCCATACAGCTACGACTACAGAGCGGGAACGATCCAGACCAATTCCGTCGAAGCGGCGGTGACGGTGACGCAGCCGCTCTATACCGGCGGCCGTGTCGCCAATGCAGTACGGGCCGCCGACGCACGCGTGCAGGCAGGACAGCAGGGATTGCGGCTGATCGAGGCGCAGACGTTCCAGACGGTGATTCTCGCCTACATGGATGTGCTGCGCGACCAGGACATCGTGACGGTGAGGCACGCGGATCTGGTCACGCTGGAGCGCCAGGTGACGGAGACCACGTCGCGCTTCGATCTGGGGGCGCAGGTGACCCGTACCGACGTCGCGCAGGCGGAAGCGCAGCGGCAGCAGGCAGTGGCATCGCTGGCTGCGGCCGACGCGCAACTCGACGCCAGCCGGGCGGACTATCGTGCCGCCGTCGGCGTGTCGCCGGGCGCGCTGGTGCAGCCGACCGCCCTGCCCGGCCTGCCGGCGGTACTCGACGTGGCACTGGCCCGGGCCGACGACACCAGCCCGGCCTTGCAGCAGAGCCGGCTGGCGGCGACGGCGTCGCAGGCAGATGTGGCGGCCGCGCGGTCGGCCTACATGCCGACGATCGGGGCGCAGGGCTCGTTCGGCTATATCGGGGCAGCCGCGCCTTTCCGGAGCCACGAACTGGATCGCGAGGTGACCGGGCTGGTCACGCTGACCCAGCCCCTGGTGACCGGAGGGCTGGTCGCCTCGCAGGTCAGGCAGGCAAAGGATCGCAATGAAGCGGATCGCCAGGCGGTCGATACCGCGGCCCGCCAGGCCGAGCAGACGGTGCTGACCGCGTGGAGCCAGGTGCATGCAGGCATGATCTCGATCCATGCGAACGAGGGTCAGGCGGCGGCGGCGGCGGCGGCGCTGAAGGGGTATCAGCTCGAGTACGGCTACGGACTGCGCAGCACGCTCGACGTGCTGATCGCCGACGAGAACCTGCGTGCCGCGCAGGTTTCGCTGGCGGAGAGCCGCCATGACACCATTGTTGCCGAGGCGTCCTTGTTGGCGGTCACCGGTGGGCTCGATGCGCGGGCACTGCTTCCTGGCACGACGATCCAGGACCCGCAGGTGGCGTTCAACAAGGTGAAGCATGCCGGGGCCGCGCCATGGGAGGGCGTGATAGCAACGCTGGATCGAGCGGGCGGTCGTTGAGCGTTCCGGTTGCTACGCCAAGATGCTGGACATGCGTCAATGTCGGTGGCGGGAGCCGGAACGGAGGGGTCACACCGGTCCGGTGAACGTCCACAGTCACGCCGGGAGTTACGCGCAGGCCGCCTGGAACATTCGGCGTGGAAGCACCGGCGCAACGCTGATCGGCACGCTCGCAACCCGCACTGACCTGGATCTCGACCCCGACTGCGTCAGCGCTTACGAGGAAAAGAACCCACCGCTCAGCCTCGGTGCGCAGAGACTACTCGCCAGGCACTGTCCGGACCGGCCAGGATCAGCGCGATACAACCGGTCCAGCCGGTCTGGTGCGACGCGCCAAGGCCGCGTCCCGTGTCGCCATGGAAGTACTCGTGGAACAGAATATGATCCCGGAAATGCTCGTCGGTCTGCGATACCACGTCGTCGCCAAGCATGGGCCGCCGACCGCCCTCGCCGCGCAGGAATAGGCGCGTCAGCCGGCTCGCCAGATGAGCGGCGACGTCGCGCAGCGACATGGTCACTCCCGAACCGGTCGGGCATTCGATCAGGAAGTCATCGCCGTAATAGCTGTGGAACTCGCGAAGGCTATCGATCAGCAGGATGTTGATCGGCATCCAGACCGGGCCCCGCCAGTTCGAGTTACCGCCGAACACGCGGGTGGTGCCTTCGGCCGGCTCGTAGGTGATGCCGAACTGCGTGCCTCCAAGGTCGAGTACGTAGGGATGTTCCAGATGATGGCGTGACATGGCGCGTACGCCATGCGGCGACAGGAACTCGTCCTCATCCAGCATACGCCGCAGAAGCATCTTCATGCGATGGCCACGCAGTAGCGATAACAGGTGACGCTCGCCGGTTCCAGGCTCGCTCCAGCGGGAGATAAGCTTCGCAAGCTCCGGCCGGTCGTGCAGGAAATACTGCAGGCGTTCGGCGAATTCCGGCAATGCCCTGAAGACACTACTGTTGATGACCTCGACAGCGAAGAGAGGTATCAGCCCGACGATCGACCGTACGCGGAGCGGGATTGGATCGTGATCGGAGAGATGCAGGACGTCGTAGAAGAACTGGTCCTGCTCGTCCCACAGGCCCATGCCGCCGGTCTTGGTCATCGCTTCCGCAATGAACAGGAAATGCTCGAAGAATTTGGTCGCCATGTCCTCGTAGGCAGGGTTATGGAGCGCCAACTCCAGGGCGATCCGCAATAGGTCAAGGGTGAACATCGCCATCCAGGCGGTGCCATCCGACTGGTCGATCGTCCCGCCTGTGGGTAGCGGCTTCGAGCGGTCGAAGATCGCAATATTATCAAGACCCAGGAAGCCGCCGCCGAAGATATTTCGACCTTCGGAGTCCTTGCGGTTTACCCACCAGGTGAAATTCAGCAGCAGCTTCTGAAAGCACTTTTCGAGGAACGACCAGTCCGGTACGCCGGTCATCTCGCGGTCCATCTGGAACACGCGCAACACCGCCCAGGCATGCACTGGCGGATTGACGTCGCCGAAAGCCCACTCATACTCCGGGAGTTGGCCATTCGGATGCATGTAGCGCTCGCGCATCAACAGCAGAAGCTGGTCCTTGGCGAAGGTTGGATCGATCAGTGCGAACGTCACGCAATGGAAGGCCAGGTCCCAGGCTGCGTACCAAGGATACTCCCAGGTGTCCGGCATGGATACGATGTCGGCATTGTTGAGATGGCGCCACTCGCTGGACCGACCTTGCTTGCGCTCCTCCGGCGGCGTCTGCGCCTGCGCGGGATCTCCGTCGAGCCAGCGACGCACGTCGAGCATGTAGAATTGCTTCGACCATAACATTCCGGCCAGCGCCTGCCGCTGCACGTGCCGGCTGTCGGCGTCCGGCATGCCACCCTGCACGGCGGCATAGAACGCATCGCAGTCTGCCCGGCGGGAGGCCATGATCTCGTCGAACCAGGCGAAAGCGTCCTGGTCCGCCTGTGGGCGCAGGCGCAACCTGATCGTCTCGCTGCCCCCAGCCGCCACCACGAGGCGCAAGTGAGCGGCGCATTTGGTGCCGGTCGCCTCCGGGTTTACGGCATCCTGCTTTCCGTCGACCACGAAGTCGTTGATCCCGTCTTTGACGGGACCGTGGTTTGGAACGTTGTAGATCCGCTCGAGATTGGTCTCGTTCTCGCAGAACAGCCAGTTCGCGGCCTTGTCGATCTCGCACACGCGCGTACGAAGCAGCTTCGGATGCCAGGCCTGTACCCGCCCCTCATTCAAGTGCAGGATCGGCTTCGTCTGCTCGCTGCTCCATGACCAGAAGTTGCGGGCCCAGAGGTGCGGCAGGACATGCAACGGCGCCGCCTCGGGACCCCGATTATGCACCGTCACCTGCATCAGGATGTCGTCGGCGGATGCCTTCGCGTACTCGATCTCGACATCGAAATAGCGCCGCTCGGCGAAGATCCCCGTGTCGACCAGCTCGAACTCTCGCGCCTGTGCGTCGCGTGCCTGATTTTCGGAGACCAGGCGCTCGTAGGGAAAGGCGGCTTGCGGGTATTTGTAGAGCATCTTCATGTAGGAGTGGGTCGGAGTACCGTCCAGGAAGTAATAGAGTTCCTTGACATCCTCCCCGTGATTGCCTTGCTCGTTGGTCAGCCCGAACAGCCGTTCCTTGAGGATGGGATCCTTCTCGTTCCATAAAGCGAGGGACAGGCACCAGAGCAGCTTGTCGTCGGCAAAGCCTGCCAGCCCATCCTCGCCCCACCGGTAGGCGTGGCTTCTGGCATGATCGTGCGGCAGGTGATTCCAGGCATCGCCATTGTGACTGTAGTCCTCGCGCACGGTTCCCCACTGCCGCTCGCTCAGGTAGGGACCCCACCGGCGCCAATCATAACCGCGCTCGGCCGCCAGCATGCGGCGGCCCTCCTCTGTGCCGAAGATCGGGTCGATGGGCATGGCGAACTCCAAGGCGGGGCGATCGGACTAATGTCCGGGGCAGTCTGAAGCCGGGGCTACCGTAACGGGCGCAAAGAATTGTGACAGTCTTGCGTGGGCCGATGTCCTGAGGGCCAATCCTCTCCGGAGTATGATGGCTCCTGCTTGAACTGCGCCGCTACCGAAATCGTCGCGGCCCTTGTTCTGGATCTACATGAATCACGGCCTACGGGTCCCGGTGTAGCGGGCCCGTACGGCAAGCACTGCGCTCAGGATCACTGCTGACGGAAGGCATCCGAATACCGATATCATCGAGAGCCGGTGGGAGATCGGCCCACTTCCCGACAATCCGGCTGCTCCGAAGAAGCCGAACAGGATGCAAACGGTCAGGACCGCGACAAGGAAACGTTGCGCGGCCGAATCGGGGAAAAGCCACCGCAGGGTGGAGGGAACGATACGGAGCAGAAAATATGCCAGCGCGAGTAGCGTCGGCGTTCCCAGAACAAACAGAACCGTCCAGGAAGACCAGCCGAAGCCACGTTGAACCGATCCAATATCCCCATCGAGGGTGAAGGTGCGGATGGGAACGTAATCGATGAAGTTGCCGACGCTTGCTGTACATGCCCAATAGGCGAGCATTCCCCACGTCCTGCTCCCACGGCGTTTTGCCCAAACGTAGGCAAGGCGGCTCATCGGGTAGGTGATGATGCCGTTGCCGAGCAAGGGTCCTGCCAATGCGATGAGCCCGGCATCGACGCCATGCCCGGCGGCAAAGATCGGAGCTTCATCGACGTTCTGGTCGATCCCCAGTTGCATGAGCCAAACGGTTAATGACGATGGAGGGAAATGCAGGGCAAGCGGGTCCGCTTTCCAGCCAAGCAAGAATGCCGTGAAGGAATGAGCGTATTCATGCGCGAAGAACACCAAGGCATGCGCGAGCCACAGCTGAACCAGAACAAGAAGTAAAAATTCCGGCCAACTCCATGATCTTGCGGAATGCCTGGCTGAGGTTGATTTTTCCATCTCTCAATCCTCCACGTCGAACGAATTCGTCCTGCATAGAACGTCTTGGACTGACCCCGCACCCATCTGGTTCGGCTGCAAGTCTCGGCTGTCATTTCTCTCGACATGGCGGGCGACAAGGCCGTCGGCGCAGGCGGCGGTTCGTGCAGGTCCCCGGACCGTCGGTCGTCGCGACCTCTTTCTGCCTACAGGGGTACGCTATTGCGCTGGCGCGGCTTGGAGCCGGGCTGCTTCCGCTCGGGTCGACCGGGGACGGAGACCAGGACGTCGCTGGCATCCTCGCCGAGAAGTCGAAGCTGGGTCGGCGCCGGACCGGATGGTTCGCCTGGCGCAACGTCCAGGGGGACGGGCCAGAAGCACTCGACCTGGCCGTCCTCGCCCCGCAGTGCCAGGAACACCACGCGATCGACATCGCCGCCGGCGGTGGCTTCAAGGGCCAGCCGGAATACCAGGCCCTCGGCCTGCTCCGGGCCCAGCGCCATCGTCAGTTGCTGCGCCTCCAGGATCTGCCGGCGCAGGGTGCGCGCGGTCGGCTCGTCGGCGGAACCGCGGAAGAAACGGACCGGGACATCCTCGATCATGAAAACGAAATGGTGGCTCTCGTCCAGGACGCTGAGCCAGTTGTAGGTGCCGCGGGCGGCGGCCCGCTGCAGGCGCTGCTTGCCGAAGGCGTAGGCGCGGCAGCCGATCGACCAGGCATCGTCGCCGAGAGCCGGCTCAGCCAGCCTGACCGCATCCCGACGCGCATGGGCAAGAATGAGTGCACAGGCGCGAAGCCTGTCCTCGGTCAGCGCCGGGTGGACCTCCCACGGGAGAATGCGCGCCGGGGTCACGGACCCGCGCCGTTCATGGTCCGGATGCCGGATCCCGCGGAAATTCCCCTGCGGCGATACGGCATCCGGGCGACGCCGTGGCTAGACGGCCTTCTTCAGGTTCGGGCTGGCCTTGAACCGTACGGTCTTGCCGGCCTTCACCTTGACCGGCTCGCCGGTGCGCGGGTTCAGCGCCTTGCGGGCCTTGGTCTTGGCGACGCGGAAGGTGCCGAAGGACGGAAGGGTGAAGCCCCCCTCCTTCTTCATCTCGCGCACGATGGCTGCGACGATGTCGTCGGCGGCCCGGTTGGCGGCCACTCCGGTGCAGTTCAGGCTGTCCTGGAGGACGGCGGAAATGAAAGCCTTGCTCATCGAAAAACTCCGATTCAATTAATTTGACGGACTATACCTGATCATCGCGATTCGCGGCTATGGCATGAACGACACATTCCTTGCTGAATATGTCCAGCCCATTCTTCATCGGGAACAGCAATTCGCCGGCGAGTCACCCGCCGGCGGCTTGGAGCTAATCGGTCGAAACGACGATCGCGGTGACGTTGTCACGAGCTTTCAGGCGCAAGGCGGCATCGACCAGCGAGGCGGCAGCGTCGCCGCCCTGCTCCAGCACGGCTCGAATCGAGGCATCGTCGAGTGTCTTGGTCAGGCCATCGCTGCAGAGCAGGAACCGATCGTAGGGCATCACCTGCCCGACCCGCTTGTCGAGCCGGAGCGATCCGTCGCCGGCGCCGATCGCATGGGTGATGACATTGGCCTGGCGGTGACCCTCGGCCTGCCACGCCTCGATCATGCCGGCATCGACAAGTTCCTGGACCACACTGTGATCGTGGGTGAGCTGGATCAGTTCGCCGTCGCGCAGGAGGTAGATACGGGAGTCGCCGGTCCAGAGGCAGGCGAAGAACTCCGCATCGAGCAGCAGCACGACGACCGTGGAGGCCATTCCCTGGGCCAGTTCGCGGCTTTGCTGCCTGGCCTTGCCGTCCTGGACCAGGCTTTCATGCACGGCCTCGAGCTGCCGTCGCAGGTTGGCGAGCCGCTCGGCCGGTTTCAGGTCCAGCGAGATCGAGGCAATGCCTGCGACCACCCGGGCCGCGGCCTCGCGGCCGCCCTGATGGCCACCGGCGCCATCGGCGATGACATAGAGGCCGAGCTCGGGACGGCACAGCATCGCGTCTTGGTTGTCGTTGCGGACCGCCCCCGGATGGGAGGTGGCGGTATAGCGGACCGAGGGACTCACGCGCGCAGCATCTGCCGGAAGCGGGCGCCGTCGGGCAGCGATGCCGCCTCGAAGGCACCGGCCGGAACCAGCGGGCTACCCTCGGACCACCACAGGCCGGTGCGCGCCGGTGCGTCGCCGGGCGACACGATGTCGGCGAGGCTGGTCGATACCCGGTCGGGCGGCCAGTCCTGGTCCAGGGCCAGGCGGCACGTTTCCTCGAGCCGGTCATGGAAGTGGGTGGCGTCCGGGACCGAGGGGTCGCGCCCTGCCCCGGCGCCTTCGATCGCGGCGAGCAGGGGGAAATAGCGGCCGACCTTGTCGACGCTCGGCAGGAACAGGCCGGTCACCGACTGCGTGCCGCACTGGCCGGGCGGCAGCGCGAAACGCCACACCGGCGCCACCAGCCAGGCCTCGGTCCAGCCCTCCTGCAACTCGTCCCGGCTTTCCGCCAGCCGCTGCTGCATCCAGCCATGCCAGGCCGCGACGAGCGTCGCCGAGAGGCCGCCGCCGACGAAGTCGCCCCTCGCCGGCAGCTTGCCGAAGAAGCCGGCGACGGATGGGGTGTCCACGGAACCAGCGGTCACTGGACGACCGGGCAGCGGAAGGACTGCAGCACGCTCTGGTCGAGCGGGCTCTCGGCCGAGCCGGTCTCGACCGAGAAGGTCGCCTCGCGGGCACCGGAGCGGAAGTGGATGAAGAAGTGCCCGGGTTCGTCCGACTTCTCGATGCTGGCGCTGCTCAGCAGCCGGAACAATGCCCACGGACCTTCGGCATGCACCGGGAACGAGGCGTCCGGATGGTAGGTCAGCCCGACCTCGTTGAGCGCGTCGGCCGGCCAGGTGACGCTGAGGCTATGCACGGTCGGCGGCGTGGAGACCGGCGCGACGGGCTTGCCGGCACCCGGCTTCACCGGCGCAGGCGGCACCGATGCATTCCAGCTCACTGAGTTCTGGCCCAGCATCAGCACCACCTGCTTCGAGACCGGATCGGCCGAGACCGGCTTGATGGTGAAGTGCACCGAGGGGGTGGTGCCGCCGGTCGGGAAGAACAGGTCGCGAATGAGCGCGGCCTGCTGGAAGGCGGCCACCGAGGCATCGGTGATCGGCGCCGGAACCCCGCCAAGCGACTGCGCGTGCCAGGTGGTGCCGCTGGTGTTCACGTACGGCCGCAACTGGGTCTTGAAGTATGCGTCGAGCGCGCCGCCGGGGGCCAGGAGCTTCACGAAATCGTCGATCGGCGCGTCCGCGGTCGAGGTGGGATCGAACGGGTAATGCCCGTCGACCACCTGGTGGCAGAGCTTGGACGGTCCCTCGCTGCCGGTGAAGGCGGCGGCGGCGGCCTGGTGCGCGTCGCCTCCGACCATCGCGGCACCGCCGGCGGAAACCTGGTGCAGCCAGCGGGAGACCGGCGGCGGCTGGCGGCGGGCTTCGGCCAGCAGCAGCTGCGCCGGATCCTGGCTCCCCTGCAGCACGCTCGACGGGCTCTCGGCGCCGGGAAGCTGGGCCAGTTCGCTCTGCAGCTGGTTGAGCAGGCGGAACACGCCGGTGATCGGCGGTGCCTGTCCCGTCGGTCCGGTGAAGTCGATCAGGGTGCGATAATGATCATCGATCTCGTGGCCGGGCGGCAGCACCTGGCCACCGTCGGCGGTGCGCTGGTCGAACATCGCGGCGAGCCGGCTGCCCTGGGAGTCGGTTGGGCCTTTAGGGGCACCCGGCTTGGCATGGGAGTCGGCCTGGGCGGCCATCCGGGCCGGGGCCAGTTCATGCACGATCGACACCAGCAGGTCGCGCATCGGCGATTGCGGCGAGGCCAGGACATAGAGCTTCTGCACCGCGTCGGCGTGACTCTGGAACGGCACCAGCGCGAGGTCTCCCAGCATCGCATCCCATAGCCGCTCGTAGTCGGCGGCATAGAGCGAGATCACCCCGGCTTCCAGCGCCTGCAGGGACTGGGTGCTGGCGTTCGGCGCAGCTGCCTCATCGGGACGACCGAGCACCCAGCTTTCGTCGGCGACCTCGCGTACGGCGGCACTGAGGGCCGGCAGCAACACGCTGCGGAAGCCCTCCGCCGTATAGAAGCCGGGAATGGTTTCGGTGAGCGGCTTGCCGGACAGGCGGTTGAACATCTGGCCGTCAACATTGGCGCCCAGCACCGAGGCCGGCGACCAGGGCGGCACGGCGACCGCCGCTGCACCCGGACGTACCCGGCTGTAGATGCGCTCGGCGGGTGAGACGCGGCTGAAGGTGCTGCGGGCTTCCTGCACCAGGGCGCCGTCGAGCGCCACGGTCGGCAGCGGACCGGCCAGCAACGCGTTCAGGTGGCGCAGCAACGCGTCGCGATCGGGCTGCATGACCGGGCCGGGATAACGACTGGCCCAGTCCAGCACCATCCAGTCCCGTACGAGGTTGGGATCGAGCGGTCCGTCGTTGCCGAGCATCAGGTAGACGCGGGTGGCTTCATAGAGAAATTCCGGGCGATCGAGATGGCTGCGCATCTGCCCCTCGATGCGCCAGATCATACGCGGCAGCAGCACCCGCTCCAGGGCATGCCGGTAGGCGAGCCGGTCGGTCTCGCTCAGCTTGTCCTGCTGGCCGATCCCGAAGCGCGAGCGGGTCAGGCCGATCGGCCCGCCATCGTTTCCGGGCAGCATGCGGGCGGAATCCAGCACCGGCAGCACCCGGATCAGGTCGTCGTCGGCGACCGGGTCGAGCGGAATGCCGGTCAGGGTGCGCGCATAGGCGTCGATGGCGCCCTGGTCGCGGGCGATCGCGGCCCGGTTGATCGAGGCGTCGCGCCACAGCAGCAGGCATGCCACCAGCGTCACCACGCCGACGGTGGAGAAACCGCCCCAGCGCCAGATGCGGCGGCGGCGGATGGCGGCCGGGTTGACCGACACCAGCAGCGCCTCGCCCAGAATGACGTCGCGTATGGTGCGGCCGAGGAAGTAGGACCGGCCGGCAACCGGGCGCAGGCTCGGCGCGCGCTTCTGGTCGATCCCGAAGGTGCGGGCCAGCAGGCCGGTCAGCCGGTCGATCGGCGTGCCTTCCTGGATGCCGGAGCTGAAATAGACGCCGCGCAGCATCGGCGCGCGATCGAGCTTGGTACCGCCGAACGCCGCCTGCAGGAACTCGGTGAGCGGCGCCTCGAGACTGGCGATCTGCAGCGGGAACCCGGCAATGGCCACTCGCCGGTCCGGGCTGCGCTCTGCCTGCAGCCGTTCGTAGAGACGGCTGTCCAGGCGCTCGACCAGCAGCTGGAACTCGTGCGTGAAGATCTCGACGCCCTTGGCCAGCGGGAATGTCATGCCCCAGACCTGCTGGCGCGCCTGCTGGTCGAGATCGTCGAAGAACTCGGTAAAACCGGCGATGCGGTCGGTCTTGCTGAACACCGCATAGACCGGAAGCCTTACGCCAAGGCGGTCGGACGCTTCCTTGATCCGGCTGCGGATGGCGCGGGCATGGCTCAGCCGTTCGGCGGCCGGGACAGTGGCGACGTCGGCGAGCGAGATCACCACCAGCACGCCGTTGAGCGGCTGCCGCGGACGGGTGCGCTTCAGCAGGTCGAGAAAACCGAGCCAGCCGGCACGATCGACGCTCTCGTCGGAATCCTGGGTGGTGTAGCGGCCGGCGGTGTCGATCAGCACCGCCTCGTCGGCGAACCACCAGTCGCATAGTCGGGTACCGCCGACGCCGGCGACCGAACCGGGCGACAGCCCGCCGGTGCCGTCCGGCTGGGCCAGCGGAAAGCGCAAGCCGCACTGGGTCAGCGCGGTGGTTTTCCCCGCGCCGGGCGGGCCGATCATCAGGAACCAGGGCTGCTCGTAGAGCGTGCCGCGACGGCCCTGCGCCTTCCGGAGCACGGCCAGCGAGGTACGCAGCCGATCGCGCAGCCGCCCGACTTCCTCGTTCTCCTCGGTGCGGCCGGAGCGACGCGCCGCGGCCTCGCCGCCGTCGACGACGCCCTTTGCCAAGGCGCGCCCACGGCGGCGACGGCGCCAGGTGAGGATGCCGTTGACGATCGCCCACACCAGCACGAACAGCAGGATCAGCAACGCGCGCGACAGGGTGCTGCTCAGCCCGGGGATCAGCGGGCCGAGATACCAGGCGATGGTGCCGGCGATCGCCAGGCCGGCAAAGCTCATGGTCCAGCGGCCCAGCAGGACCGCTCCCAGATTCTGCAGGTTCTCGTTCATGGTGCGGTTCCGGATCCCGGGCCGGATCGGTGCAGCACGACCTCGATGCGACGGTTCTGTCCGCGGCCGGCGGCGGTGTCGTTTCCGGCGATCGGGTCCGCGTCGGCGCGGCCCTCGGCGGTGACGTGCGCGTCAGGACCTGCGGCGGCGGCGATGACGGTGGAAGCGGCCTGGGCACGCGCCCCGGACAGCTCGAAGTTGGACGGGAAGCGGATCGTGTGGATCGGCTGGTTGTCGGTATAGCCGACCACCTGCACGCTGCCCGGCTGGGTTTTCAGGGCACTGCCGATGCGGGTCAGGATCGGGCGGAACCTCGTCTGCACGTCGGCGCTACCCGAGGCGAACATACCCTGGTTGTGCACCCGGATGACCGGAACCGCATCGGTGCCGACGATGCTGACCAGCCCTTGCGCCACTTCGGGCCGAAGCAGGCCGGCGAGCGCGTCCTTGGCGCCGTTCGGCAACGCTACGGTGGCGACCGCTTCCACCGGGATGTTGCGGGCGATGGCCGGCATCTTTCCGGGCGGCACCGACAGGCCGGCGGCAAACAGGCGATCGGAATCACCGGCCAGGCCCAGCGAGGCCCAGGCATAGACCAGCCCGATCAGCCCGATGCCGGCCAGGGCTGCGACCCAGACCGGCAGGCTGAGGCGGTGGCGGCGATACGGTGCGGCGACGCCCTGCCAGTGCGGCGACAGCGCGCGTTCGCCGGGGCCGCGATTGCGCATGATGAGGACGTAGGTTTCCTCGCGGACACGGTCGAGCTCGGCGGGGCCCCGCGGGGACAGGCGGTAGCGGCCCTGCATGCCGAGCGACATACAGAGGTACATCAGCTCGACGATCGGCAGGAACTTGCCGGGGTTCTGGCGAAGCTGGGCCAGCAGGTCGAAGAAGCGCTCACCGGAGCGCACCTCCTGGTGAAAGGTCGAGACCAGGGAGGCGTCGGCCCAGGCGCCTCGGCTGCCCCAGGGCGTCGCCTGCACCACGTCGTCCAGGCTGGCGCACAGCGCGTAGTGGGCCGGGCGCAACTGCTCCATCGGCAGGTTCTGGGCGCGCAGGATCTGCTCGAAACGACGCAGCTCCTGCACCGCATGGTCGCGCAGGGCGGTTGCGTCCGGCACCGAGAACGCGTTGCGCAAGCGTCCGAGCAGGCTCAGGCAGCCGGCCGCCGCGGCCACGATCGGGGTGCCGGCACCGGGCGGCAGGTCGACGAAGCGGGCGCCGCCGCCCTCGCCCGGGGCGATGTCGGGCGGTGCGCCACCGGAAAGGCCGGACGGGCGGTCGGAGAGAGGCGAGCTTTCGGGCGCGGCCGCACCCGGGGCGGCACGCCGTCCGCCCGGGATCGGACGGATGACGGTCCGCTCGTTGTCGTCGGGCTCGGAAAAAGGATTGTCACTCATGGCCGGCCTTCAGCTCCGGATCGCCCAGAGTTCGATGGTCAAACCGGGGTAATCACCGGACACATGCACCGCGAAGCCGCCGGAGGCCTGCATCTGCTGCCAGTGCCGGGAATTACGATCCAGCTCGAAATAGGATGCGCCCGCGTAGAACGGCATCTGCCGCGGCGCCACCGGCAATGCACGCAAACCGATTCCAGGCAGCGCCACGTTGACGAGTTCGCGGATATGCTCGACCGCGCCGATCTTGACGGTGGACGGGAACAGCCGGCGCAACGACTCGGTCGGCATTTCCGCCTGCACCGCGAGCACGAAGTTCGCAGATGCCAGCAGGCTGCGATCGACGATGGCGCCGACGCGAACCCCATGCCGGCGCTCCTGCAACGGGATCATCACCGCGGTCTGTTCGAGCACCGCCGACAGCGAGCGGCGGATATCGGCCATCACCGGCGCGAACGAGCGTTGCAGGTCGGCCTGCTGGTAGGCAGGATACGTACTCGGGCGACGACGCTGGTCGGTAAAGGTCGAGAGCTCGCCTGCCATTTGCAGAAGCAGGCGATAGAGCTCCTCGGGGTGCAGGTTGCCGGCATCGGCATGGTGGGCCATCACCACCTGCCAGCCATTGACCGCCTGCAGCAGCAGGAAGTCGGCGATCTCTGCGCTGCCCTTGTGGCCGGGGGCGGTCAATCGCGCCGCGACCGCCTCGCCGCGCTGGTTCAGCATGCCGGCGAGTTCGACGCAGAGTGCAGCCAGCGGCGGTACCGCCGAGCACAGCAGTGCCGGCGGGATCCAGCGCGGGTCGAGCACCACACGGCGATCGGACATGACTTCGGTGATGCGTGCCACCGGCAGGCACAGATAGCCTTCGCGGTCGTCGGTATCGAGCATGTAGCGCAGGCGTAGGCGGCCGATCTGCAGTTCCGCCGGCTGCGAGACGCCGGACTGTGTGTCGTAGGCCTCGAATGCGCGCGGACGGTAGCGGCCCTCGTCGCGGGTCGGCGTGGCCATTTCCAGGGCACCGGCCTGGCGTACCGGCAGGGCCAGGTGGATGAGCACGTTGCGGGCGGTGTCGGGCACGTCGAACGGCGCCGGCAGGTCGGCCTCGCCGGGCAGGGAAAACGGCGTGCCGTCCTCGAACAGTCCGGATCCGCCATCGATCGCGAAGCGGCCGGCATTGAGCAGGTCGCGGGCGATGCTCAGGCTGGCGACACCCCAGGGATGCGGCCGGAGATGGGCGATACTGCTGCGAAGCTGGGTCTCGACCCAGCGGTCCTGCTGCTGGAAATGCTGCGCACGCAGGAACATGCCCTCCTGCCAAGCGACGCGGTTGGTCCAGCTCAAAACAATTCTCCCATCGTCGCGCGGACGAGCCTGCTCACTGGCTGCGTGTCCGTGGACGGCTGCTCAATTCATCGTCCGGCGTCGCCTGGACTTCGGCCATCGCGCGTTCGTAGGCGCGGGCGAAGGATTTACCGAACACGCTGTCGAAATCATCCGACAGGGCATCGACGATCTGGCGATGCTGCGTCTCGTAGGCGGTCCAGGCACGCGCGCGTCGCGCTCCGGGCCAGGCATCGAGCGTGTGATGGCCGGCCTGGTCCATCATGCGCTTCGGCTCGAGCCGGATCAGTAGTTCGCGCACCGCTTCCTGCATCGCGGTCATCATCGCCACCTCGTGCAGGCGCATGTCGTGCAGCGCATCGGCGATCGCGGCTTCCGGCGACAACTCGCTGCGACGGCCGAGATTGAGCAGGGCGGACAGCGCATCCTCGTCGTCGGCGGAGAATTTCAACGGGTTGTTGCCGCTGGCACGGATCATCGTCTGCTCAATCCGGAACTCGCCCTTGATCGAAGCACGGCCGATCATGATCCGGCGCAGCCCGTGCACGATCGCGCGGAAGGCGCCACCAAGCGCCTGCAGGGTGGAGACGGCGGCGGCACCGGTCGGCATCGTCGCCGGGGCCATGCCGGCACCCTGCAGGAACGCGGCGAAGCCGGCATCGGCGCCGGGTCCGGTGCTGAAGTCGTTGCCGGGTCCGGCGGTCGGATCGGTGCCGGGTCCGGTAACATCGGCGGGGATCGACAGAGGCTCCGGAGCAGGCGGGACCGGTATTGCGGCGACCGGGCGTGGTGCCTCGATGTTCGGTTTGTCTACCGGCGGCAGGGGCTCGGGCGTGGTTGGCGGCAAGCTGTCCGTCGGAGACGGTGGTGCCCTGGTCAGGCGGACAGGCGGCGGTGTCTCGTCGTCCCAGTCATCGGGAAGCAGGTCCGACGAACTGCGTGGCGGCGTGTAGCGCGCTTCCAGGAATGCGCCATCCTGCATGATCGGCGCATTGTCCTGCAGCTCGTCGGCCGGGGCCAGCGGATCGAAGCGCTCGGGGAGGCCGATCTGGTTGCCACCGGTCGCGAGCCCGAGTGGGTCGTTCGGCGAGGACTGGAATGGGTCGCCGAGCAGCCGGTCGTCGGAATAGGGGGCGCCACCGGCATGGCCGTCGATGCGCGACCGATCGGGATCGTGGGCCGGGTCGTGCGCATACGCGCGCGCACTGTCATGCGCCGGGTCGTGCGCATACGCGCGCGCACTGTCATGCGCCGGGTCGCGCTGGTCGGCATGGCGGAGGAGCGGCTCCTCGCCCTCCTGCAGGGCGACTTCCATCTCATAGGCCCCGAGCAGGATACGGTCGCCGTCGCGCAGGCCACGCGGTGCGTCGCGGATCGGGTCGACGTCGTGGTTGAGAAAGGTACCGTTGGTGCTGGTGTCGACGATCTGCCAGCCAGTGGCGCCGAAGCTCAGCACGCAGTGCCGTTTCGACAGAAACCTGTCCGGATCCGGGAGGACCCAGTCGTTTTTTTGGTCGCGGCCGATCGAAAACTCGGCACCGCTGATCTCCCGCGATTCAGGCGGCACGCCGACCGGGCAGCGGAGCATACTGAGGGTCAGCATCGTCAGATCTCCGTCCCGGCGGCGCCTGGCCCGGCGGAATGTGAAGCTGCCTCGAGGCGGCCGGCGCCGCCCCGTGCGATATCGCGGGCGCTTTGCAGGAAGGCGCGCAATCGTGCCGGCTTTTCCGGCATCGGTCCGCGCACGGCGGACATGCGTACTGCGCTTTCCACGCTCCGTCCGACCTGCCCGCGGGCGGTGTCCTCGGGAACGCGCAATATGGTCGCCTGCCCGCTCCAGAACACGCCCATCGCCGCCATGGACTCCGGCGACTGGAAGCGTGCCTGATGGGCGGCACGATAGGCATGCGCGCGGGCCGGCTCGCCAGGAAAACGCACCCACGCCTCGGCTACCTCGATCGCAACCTTGTCGGCAGCAAGCGGCTCGGCAGGTTCGGTGTGACGGGAACACATGCAGGCCCACCAGACTGCCTCGCGCGGCGGCAGGGCGTAGGCCGCCACTTGAAGCGCATCCTCCGTGCGGCCAATCTTGTCGAGCCGGCCGATCAGCAGCGTCGACGACGGCATGTCCCTGAGCAACGGGTCGGCAGCATCGAGCTTGAGGCGGGACTGCAACCAGGCGACCGGCAGGCTCCGCAACTTGTCGACCGGTTCGCGCGCGGCCGCATCGGGATCGAGCGAGAACACGAGATCAGATCTCTTCGGGGATGACTGGGATCGTCGAGAAGATCCCCGGCGCATCCAGCATGATCGTGCCGGCCGCGTCGAGCATGATGCTGGCGGCAGCGTTCAGGGTGATGAGACCTTCGGAATCGATGTCGACCACGGGGGCAACGGCCGACAGCGCCGCGTCGGCGATCAGGTTGAGGGTGATGCCATTCATCGTGATACCGGCAGGGGTAATGATGATCGTATTTTCCGCGACGCGCAGGGTGATCCCGAGTGCGGCGTCGATGGTGACGTGGCCGGTCTCGCTGGTCAACGAATGGTTGCGCGTGACCAGCACCGTCTCGTCGCGCTTGATCGTCACCATGCGGTCGCGGTCGACGGTGAGGCTCTGGTCACGCTCGACCTCGGTCACGTAGTCCTTCTGGGCGTGCAGGAATACCAGTTCCTCGCCCTTCTTGTCGTCGAACGAGAGCTCGGAATAATCCTGGGTGCCGCCATGCATGGTGGAGCGGCTGCGGAAGCCATGCTTGGTCTGCTCGTCGGGGATCGAGAAAACCGGACGCTGGGTCTGATTGTAGAACGAGCCGACCACGACCGGCGTGTCTGGATCGCCATCCATGAACGAGACCGCCACTTCGCTGCCGACGCGCGGCAGATGCTGCCAGCCCCATTTATTGCCGGACCAGGGCGACATCACCCGGACCCATGTGGCCATGCTGGCGACGGTGTCCTTGCGCCGATCGAACATCAGCCGGACCTTGATCCGCCCGAGAGGGTCGGCGTGGATCTCCTCGCCGTCGTTGCCGATGACGATCGCGGAAAAGATGCCGGTCATGGCCGGCCGCGTGTTGCGGGCAGGATCGCGCCAGACAGTTTTTTGCAGGAAGCAGGTAAAGCTGTTCTCGTAGTGCGGCCTCTGCGCGCCGCCTATCCAGGTATCGTCGGTAGCCTGGTGGTGCACCGAGTGCAGGGCGTAATCGATGCCTTCGGCTTCGGTGAACGGATCCTTGGCTAGGGTGAAGCGCCGACCCGGCATGAACTCCTGGTCGTAGCCATGGCCATGCCGCAGCGACGATGCGGCCTCGGCGTTCTCGATGCGATAGCGGGCGCGATCGCCGGCGATCTTGTTGTCGCGGGTCAGCGCCGGCCAGTTGAACACGTCGCGCGTGGAGGCACCCGGCATCGCGTTCGTCGTCGTCTGCTGGCCAAGGATCGGGGTCGCCGGACGGGTCGGGTCATAATCCTGCAGCTTCACCTCGCCGTGCGCGGTGGACTGGCTCTCGCCCCACTGGTCGAACACGTCGATATTGTTGCCGGCATGGATCACCCAATGCGGCGGCTTCGACACTTCCTTGAAGCTCTGGTTCCGATCCGTCACCACCAGCGTATGCGTGGTCTTGGTGTGTTCGAAAATGTAGAACCATCCGCTCTCCTGCATCAGCCGGTGGATGAAGGCGAGGTCGGTCTCGTTATATTGCGTGGTGTATTCACGAACCGGCTTGTCGCCATAGATCCGGAAATCGACCGGCTGGATCGAATGTTCCGCAAAGATCGTCTGCAGTATCTCTTGCGCGGTCTTGTTCTGGAAAATGCGACAATCTTCGGTCTGGCCCAGGAACCAGATCCGCGGAACGATTTCCAGACGATACATCCAGCGTGATCGCTGCGCCTGCCCGACCGCGCTCATCGCGCGAACGACGCCGTTGAAGAACCGATCCGGATTCGGCTGCTTGCGGATGGTGAGTCCGACCGGCTGGAACACCAGTTCCGACGGGTCGATACTGCGCGTCGTGGAGACGACGGTCAGCGACATCTCGAACGGCCGGCTGATTTCCTCGTGCGCATGCAGGCCGACGCCGTGCAGAACGCTTTCCTGGAACGGCAAGCTGTCGTCGCCCAACGGCGAGTTGAACAACAACAGGGCCTGTAGCTGTCCACCAGACATCGTCCGTGGTTTCTCCGCTGCAACAATTCGTTAGGATCGTGATCATGACATCAACGGGCTGAACTTGCCAAATCGACGATCCGGTTGACCGGAGCGTCAGGTGATGATCGAGCGGCTCAGCGTGCTGCGAAAGCGGGCCCGCTCAGCGTCTTTCGGCACGAAAACTTCACAAAGCGCGACGAGGGATGCGTGGTCGTGCGCACGCACGACCGCCCTTCGGACCACCTGCGTCGCAATCGGCCCGATGACATGTGCGAGTGCGAGGATCGTCCGCTGAATATCGGCTTCGGTCAGTCGCAGTGTCGGTGGCGGCGGTGCAGGAATGACCGGTGTGACCGACACGGCGGGTTCCGGTCCCGGCGGTGGCTTCGGCGGCTCGGGCGGCTCCGGCGGCTTCAGGAGGTCCCGGACCTCGCTCATGAACAGCGCCCGCTCCTTCAAGTCCGGGATACCGGCAGACAGCAGCATGCAGAACATGTCGGCGGATTGCGCCTGGCGCAGCGAATGCCGGACATACACCCGCGCCATCGGGCCGACACGAACCGCCAGCCTGCGGCTTATGGTTTCCACAAGCAGCGGATCCAGTTCCAGCCAGGGCTGATCGAACGGCACCGACCCGTCGACGGTCGGGGTCGCCTGCTCCGGCGATACCACTGGGATATCGTCGGGCATGGCGGGGTCAATTGCGTCTTCCGGTTCGGCGGAAGTCGCCGGCGGTGTCACCGGCCGGATGATCGTATCGAGACCCTCGTACTCCGCCACACCGGCTGGGATGCTCATGCCCGAGATCGCAGTCGGCATCGCATCGCACGGCGGCGGTACTGATCGCAGCGCCTGCGCAAAGGCCTCGGCATCCTCGAACCGGTCGTCCGGTTTTTTCGCGAGCGCGCGGTCTAGGATGGCGCTCAGGCTGTCCGGCAGGTCGGGCCGGTGCGACGAAAGGCTTTCATGCGGCTGATTGACCAGCTTGAAGATCGTCTCGGTATAGCTGATACCCTGGAACGGACGTTCGCCCGCCAGGAGCTCGTAGAGAATACATCCGAGCGAAAACAGGTCACTCCGGCCGTCGATCGCGTCACCGGCGCATTGCTCGGGTGACATGTAGCTGGGCGTGCCGATCATCAACGGCGCGGCGGTCAGCTCGGTGCTGGCAAGCCGCGAGATCCCGAAATCGGTGACCTTCAATTTCGCGTGGCGGGTCAGCAGAATGTTGGCCGGCTTGATGTCACGATGCACGATGCCGAAGCGGTGCGCGTAGTCCAGCGCATCGAGAACCTGCAGGGCAATATGCACCGCCTCCGGCATCGACAGCCTCGTGCCGCGTCCAACCGCCTGGTTGAGGCCGACACCGTCGACGAACTCCATGACAAGGTAGGGATTGCCGTCGAACAGTGCGAAATCGTAGATGCCGACGATGTTGGCATGCATGCACCGGCCGGCGATCTTGGCCTCGTTGCGAAATCGGTCAAGATAGCTTCCGCGCTCGTCGCCATCGAGCAGGTCGGCACGGACCAGCTTGATCGCAACGGTCCGATCGATTTCCGGGTCGTAGCCGCGATATACAACGCCCATGGCACCGCGGCCGAGCAGCGACTGGATTTCGAAACGCCCGATCTTTGCGGGTAGGTCGGGCTTCACATCAATCGCCTAGCATCTTCATCGCGTTCTCGAGGCTGCGGCGCATCCGGTTGAACGACGTTGCCAGCGAACCGATCTCATCCTTCGCGGTCACGTTGAATTCCGGAGCGGTGAAATCACCCAGGCTGACACGGTCCGCGATCGCTGTGATGTGAGCGACGGGACGGATGATCACGACATTGAGCAGCAGGTTGACCAGCGCGAACATCACCGCGAACACCAGGACCAGCCAGCCAAAGGTGACGAGGGTGAGATGCGATGCGCGCGCTAGAGCGCCGGCCTCGGGCACCGATACGATGGTGGCGCCTACGATATCGCCCATGTGCCAGCCGAAGCCGTGCTTGCTGCCGTACACGTCGAGCAGCGTGGTAGGCGCCGCCTGCGGGGTCGAGTGGCAGGACAGGCAGCTTGCATCGGTTACCTTGATCGGCAGCGCGTATGACAGCATCTGCCCGGCGGCGGTCTGGTTCTCGCTCACCAGCTTGGTCAGGGCAGCATCGTCGCGAAAGCGCTGGATGATCGCCGCCTCCCATGGCGCCGGCAGGTCGGACAGGTTGGTCGGGTTGCTGGTCGCCTGGTGGAAGACGTAGTTCGGGAACGCCTTGGTCAGGAAGCGGAAGCTTTCGGCGGCGGCGAAGAACGAAATGCCCTGGGGCAGGAACTGCACCTTCATCTGCTCGGCCAGCAGCGGAGCCACTTCGGTGTCGGTGTAGTGGATGGTCGCGTGCGCCTCGCCCATCATCACCGCGGCCTGGTTGATCTGGCCCTGCTTCGCCGTCTCGACGCTGATCCGGTGCACGAAGAACGTCGCCAGCAGCAGGCCGACGACGAACGTCGCTAGCATGACCATGTTGAACTTGAGACGGAGGCTCACTGGCTGTCACCGGCGCTTGATGGCGGAGCCGGTGGCTGTGCCGTCGCCGGCAATGTCGAAGTGATGAACCTGGACTCCAGCGCGTTCAGTTCCGCATAGGTCAGGAAACCGGTGGTGGGATGGTTCAGCGAGGACTGGTAGGCGCTGACCGCCTTCTGGGTGTCCTGGTCGTCATGCCCGGTGATCGCGCCCTTCATCAGGCCGCGTCGGGCCAGCGCCGACTGGATGCGACGGACCGTTTCGGATCCTGTATTCGCGTCTGCGGCGACCACGGGCCTGGGTGCCCTTCTGGGCGGCGCCAGGTTGATCGGGCTGGAACCGGGCGGTGGGGCGGACGCATCACCGCCCGTTCCGTCCAGGTTCTTGTGCCCAGGCGTGGAGGCGTCCTCGGCCGGCGGAACGGCTGCGGCGGCCAAGGTTGCCTGGGCGTCGGTTGGTTGAGCGTTGGCTGGCTTGGCGTCAGCCGGCTCGGCGTCCGCGGGCTGAGCGTCGCCGGTCTTGGAGTCAGCCGACTTTTCGCCAACTGGCGGCTGATCGTCGGCTTTTGCCGAGGAAGCGCCGGACTTGTCGTCCGCCGTGGTCGCATCCGGCGGGACCGATGTCCCGGCTGCGGGAATGCTGGTCCAGTCGCGCGATGCGGAGACGGTACTGGTGAACGCCTCGATCAACGGTGCGCCTGCCGACGTGGGCTCGACCGCGATCGAGAGACGGGTACCGGGCGCGGTCTCCTCGCGGAGCGACTGGATCGCCGATTGCATGGAGGTGGCGCCGGGGCCGGTGCTGGGTGGCGCATGTAGCTCGGCGAGGAACATCGAAGCGTGGGCGGACAGGATCCGAGAGACCGTGCGCGCGATGATCGCCTGGCGCGGCAGGTCGGCAGGCCCGGTGATCGCAGCGTCGGCCGGCAGCAGGAACAGCTTGTCGGTATCGGCCATCGCGTACCCGCAATAGGCCACCAAAACGCGCCCGGACGAAGGCAGCCGTCCGGCGAAACTGCCGATTGCGGCGCGCAGAGTAGGTCCCGGCGCATCCATGATCTCTGTGACGGTGTCGCCCTGGCTGCGCAGGCGATCACCCAGGCCGTGCAGCGCAGGCTCGCAGCCTGGCAACCCAGGCAGGGCAGCCGGCTTGCCGTTGCCGATCAGGAGTGCCGCGCCGACCGGTGGCGCTGCATTCGTGGCGGCGATGTCGGTGGCCTGGGCGGAGCGGCTGGTGCCGGCGATCGCTGCCGACAACAGGGTCACCGAGACAAAGACGCTGCCGATCCGGGCGGCATTCCGGGTGCGACCGCTCATCACGGGTGGCCGTGATCTATCAACAGAAATCATGGCGCGATCATAATCCAGGCAGAGGTTCGTCGAAAGCCGTTGCGTTTCCGGTGGGTCAACTCAGGACCCCTGCATGCTGCCAGATCGGCCGGCGACCGTCGGGTGGAGCCGCGCCCGGACGCCGGGTATCCCCGGTCTCCGCGGCTTGCACCGCGGCCACCATAGTATCCGGATCGCATACCAGTCCCGCGCCAAGGCGGATGCTGGCGAGCCCGGACTGGGCAGGATCGCCACGCAAAATATGCGCTGCGATCGCACGGTTATGGCGAACTGCACCAGAGTCCGGATCGGCCTCGGCATCCGGCCGGCCGACCACCACCGCCTGGCCGGAACCGACCAGCAGCCCGACCAGATCGACGGCGCTGCCAATCTGCCCAGTCGCCGACAGCAGGTCGCCCACCTTGCGCGGCCCGTCGGCCAGTGCAGACACCGCCGGCCTGAAGAAGTCCGGCGAAAGGGTCGCGGTACCGGTGGCAGTCTTCAGCGCGTAGATCACCTCGTCCGGCAGCCTGGTCAGGCAGAGCACCAGTTCGCGCAGCGCCTGTTCCTGGACGTCCCGCGACATCAGCCGGGCGCCCCGCACATACACGTCGCTGCGCAGCGGGCGCGGCATGCAGAGGTCGCGGGTGAGTTCGCGCAGCCGGGGCTCGTCGATCCGGTCGCAGACGGCGCGCTGCTCGGCGGTCAGCACCAATTCGGGAAAGTTTTCGAGCAGCTCGGCGGAGCCCACAAAGTCGAGCCGAGCCGGCTCCAGCGCGTCCTGCACGTCGGCTTGGAAGCACGGCCGCCAGAACCGGTTCATGTATTCATGGCTGAGATAGGACGGCGACACGCTCTTGGCGCGGTCGATCAGTCCGGACGGCTGGCTCGCCTCGAGATGCATCGCCCCCGCCGCACGCAGCGCCTGCGCCAGTTCCAGCGCACCCGCCGCCCGCCGGTCACTGCGCCCGCCGATGCGGTCGCCGGCCTCCAGCAGCAGGCGCTGCAGGCCGATCGCGCCCTGCCAGCCGGGCAGGGCGTTGTAGCTGAGGTGCAGCAGGCCGCCGGCGCGCAGCCGGGCCGCCAGCACCCGCACCAGCCCGTCGCGCACCGGGTCCGCGACCCAGCTCCAGAAGCCGTGCGCGCTGGCGATGTCGAACTCCGGCAGCATGGTCGGATCGAAGGTGACCAGGTCGGCTTCCATGAACTCGACGTTTGCGATGCCGGCCTCGGCAGCGAGCGCGCGTGCCTCGGCGATATGCGCCGGCAACAGGTCCAGCCCGATCACCCGCCAGCCCGGGTTGCTGGCCGCCAGGCACAACGCGGTGCGACCGCGGCCGCAGCCGAACTCGACATAGGTGAGGTCGTCGCGCCGTGCCGGCAGGGGGCTCTCGGTCCGGTTCAGAAGGCAGGCCAGCGCGAGCACGTCCGGCGATTGCTGCGGATGGTAATGGGCGGTGTAGGGGATGTCGGCGACGTAGCCGTGGCTCCAGCTCATGCGGGTACCCGTTCGATCTGTTCCATTTCGACCAGCTCCGCCTCGAACAACGCCTCGTCCGCATGCTCGGCGCGCACGCCGGCCGAGCCGAGCCAGCTGTTCCAGCCGAGCTGCGGCGGCGTGGCGCCGGACAGCAGCAGCGGCGGCACCGCATCGCGCGCCAGCACCGGGTTGACCGCGAAAGCTGTCTCGAAGCCGAGATAGGCGCGCACCAGGGCGACCAGCCGTTGCAGCAGGCGTCCGGTCGGCAGCATCGCCCGGAACTGCGGCAGGTCGAGCGGGCCGACGCGCAGCACGATCCGCGACTGCACGTCCCACACCCGCACGCCCACCGACGCATCGACGCCGAGCTGGTTGAAGGACGGCACTGTGCCGCCGTTCGACAGGGTGACCGGCAGCGCCGAACGCTCCCCGACGTCCAGCGCCAGCCAACTCCCCGCGAACTGCTCGATCTCGACCGGCTGGCCGAGCCAGTCGGTCAGGATCGCCTGCAGCCGGTCGGCGGAGCGCGGACGCGTGGCGAACTGGCCGGCGAAATGCAGCAGCGGCTCCGGTTCCACTCCAAGCCTCGGGACCAGGTTCGGGGTGCCGAAACCGCCCAGCGCCAGCAGCATCGCGGCGAACGGATCGGCCATCGGGTCCGACCGGTCGGAGCCCTCAGGGGTGCCGGCCAGCAGGGCGGCGGCGGCGGCACGGTGCGGGCGATACTTGATGCCGGCCTCGGCGAACAAGGCAACCGGGCGCTGCGCCAGCACGTCGAGGAACGCGGCCAGCGCCGGCGACCGCTTGCGCTGCTCGGTGACGACCTGTTCGGTATACGGGCGCGGCAGCACGCCGGATGGACCGGTCAGGCCGATCGGGGTGACGGTCGCCTTGAACTGTCCGTCGGGTCGTTCGACGGACAGCACATCGGCGCCCGGAAAGGCCAGGCCCGGTGGGGCATGGAACTCGACCGCGCGTCCGGGGTCGCGCTGCGAGGAGGCCTGCATCAGCACCATCACGGCAGCGTCGAACGAGAACCGCTGCGGTTGCTGCATCAGTCGCTCGAGCAGGGTGCGCGGCGCGGTGTGGCGTGGTTGTGCCGGAACAGGCAGGGCGGCTGCGGCATCGGGATCGCCGGCCTGGTCGAGCTCGATGGCGTCGGCCGTCACGGTGACGATGCCGGCGTCGGGCGCTGCGTGCGGTGGCGCGGTCTCGCCGCTCACAGCAGCACGCGCGAGCCGGCCCGCGGCGGAAACCTGGCGACGATACCGGGCCGGCCCTGCAGCACCACCGTTGTGCGGACGAACGAGTTGACGGTCGCGTGCAGGGCCAGGAACCGCTCCAGCACGCTGGCCATCAGATAGAGCCCGGACGAGGTCCAGACCCTGGCATCGAACTCGAGCTGCACGTCGAGCCCGCGGCAGAAGGCGCCCGGTCGGGCGCCGGGCACCCTTGCGGTGCCGCTGGCGGACGAAACGCCGACCAGACCGCCGATCCCGTTACGCGTCTCAGCGCTGTCATGCAGGTCGTAGAGCCGCAGCACGTCGCGCAGGCTTTCCGCGCCGGCGCCGCCGCCCACGATCGACAGGTGGCTCAGCGACAGATGCGAGATCAGGCGCCAGGCGCGGCTGTCCTGTAACTGGGCGCGGAGCGACGCGGTCGGCGGGACCAGGCAATCGACCGACTGCACCGTCGCCAGCCCCTCGGACAGATGCAGATGCGGCTGCCCGCCGCCGAACGGCAGCAGCGCCGGCAGGTCGCGGTTGCTGCATAGCGCATCGATCGACAGCACCGCGTCCGCTGGGCGATCGACCGACATGGCGGGGTCCATCGGGGCCAGGAAGAGCTCGGTGCCGCCCAGCGAGGGTGCGCCGGTCCGCCGGGTCACGTTGTAGAAGCCGGCCGGCTGCGCATCGGCCTGGCTGCGATCCCCGGGGCCGCGATCCTCGGCGAAATCGTGCGGGGCATGGCGATAGAACGGCCGCCACGGACGCGAGGAACCGTCGCCATGCAGCTCGCGTACCCGCTCGACGCTCCAGATTTCCAGCCCGCGCGGGCGACGATGATCCGGGGCGATATGATACTCGGTTTCCTCGTGGCTCAGCGCCACCGGCTCGCAGCTCCGCTCGAACAGGTTGACGATCGGCACGCAGCCCAGCGCCACCGCGTCCGGCCGCAACGACCGCTCCAGCTCCGGCACCGCCTGGTCGAGATAGATGAAGATCTCGAGACGGTTGCGTGCATGCAGCATGGTCCGCGCATCGAGCCCGACCAGGTCGATGAACAGGAACTTCTCCGGCAGCGCGAAATACTCGGTCAGTAGCCGGAAGCCGGAAAAGGAGCGCGCCGACCACGGATAGAGGGCCTCCTCGGGAGCGAACCCGGCAGGCTGGATCGACGAGGCCGGCAGCAGCGTGGGCTCGACGTCGTTCGGTCCGTCCGCGCAGGCAACGCCGATGCCGTTGCGACAGATCAGCTCGTACAGCGCCAGGCTCTGCTCGATCGGCCCGCGCAGGAACAGGCGCAGCCGGTCGATCTCGAGGTCGGCGAAGCTGGTGTCGGGACTGGTGGTCTCGAGCACGATGCGCAGGCTGGACCGCACCCCCCTCGCCTGCGGGTTGACCGGCGCCACCAGCGGCAGGCCGGTCAGCCGCACGCTGGTGACGTTGATCGGCCATAGCGTGGCGTCGGAGGTGGTGCGGAAGCGGCACGGCTCGCCCTCCACCGGCTCGGTCTCGACCGCACTGCCGCGCGGCACCAGCACCGGCACCTTGAGCTCGGGCTGGCAGGTCAGCTGGACCACCGAGGCGGACGGTACCGGCGCCAGGTAATGCGGATACAGCACCCCGAGCAGCGCGTCGGTCAGCTCCGGAAACTCGTCGTCCAGGCGGCGATGCACGCGCCCGGAGAGGAACGCCACCCCTTCGAGCAGACGGCCGACATGCGGATCGTCGACCGCATCCGGACCCATGCGCAGCCGGCCGGCGGCCTTCGGATTTGCCTCGGCGAACTGCGAGGCCAGTTCGCGCAAGGCGACGAGTTCGCGATTGTAGTAGGGAAGCAATCCGTCTGACATATCTTAGGTGCCGCTCTGCAGATGCAGGACCATTTCCGCGGTCGCGGCATTGACCGTGGTGTCGAACGCGATCGGCGCGACCACCGGCTCGACCCGGAGCAGCGCCTCGATCCGCAGACGCAACGTGCTGCGCAGCCGGTCCGGATCGTCGGTGAGCCGGACATGGACCTGGGCCAGGCGCGGCTCGAACCGCTTGATAGTCAGCTCGATCTCGTCACGAAGCGTCTCGCGCTCCTCGCGACGGTTGAGCGCGCCGGAGGTGAAGTTGGGCACGCCGTATTGCAGGCCGGACGTCCGCAGCGCGGTGAGCTGCACCGGCACCGAGGCCCAGGGGCGGTGCGCGTTCAGCAGCGCCTCCAGGTCGCGGTGCACCGAGGCGCGCAACGCGGCGATCTCGTCGACGCGTACGGACGGGCCGTGCACGGGACCGTCGGTGTCGAGCAACCGGTCGAACACCGAGCTTTGCACCCGTCGCGGCGTGTCGCGCGCAACCGGCATGCGCGGCATTCTCATGCGCGTCGCCGAGGCCGGGCATCCCTCATCCGAAGGTGAGCGAGACGAGATCCTGAATCGCCAGCCCATCCTCGCCGGCCAGGAACAGTCGCTGTCCACGGCCCCGCACCAGGGTCTCGCCACTCCACTCGGTGGATTTGCCGAGGCGCAGTGTATCGGCGTCCGCCTCGCCGGGCGACGATGCGGTCGTCGGACCGCCGGCATAGATCGCCGGCACATAAACGTCGCCATCCGGACCGGCCCGCACGGTCATGCTGCAGCGGCGCCAGAACAGGTCGCGCGGACGGCGGGCAGGATGGAAGATGGCCTCCTCGATCCGCTCGGTCGGCATCCAGAAATAGCGGCCGGTCACGGTTAGGACTTCGATGAAACCAGCGCAGATATCGTCGGCGTCCCGGAAATCGTCGAATAAGGCATCCTCGTGCTGTCCGCCGACATGCGGCCGTACGGCTTCGGCTTGCTGGGCCGCCTGCGCGGCACCCGCCTCGTCGCCTTCACGCAGCAGGGTCAGCGCTTTCAGGGAGAGGCTGAGGGACTCCGTCGGTTCACCGACGAATTCGGGCACCCGGCCCTCGTTCCACGTCTGCTGCCGGGCGATTTCGGCGCGCAGCAGATGCCGGAACTCGGACGCGACCAGCATAAGCGAGGGATCGATAGTTTCCGCAGCGGCCAGCACCGTGTCGGCACGTTCGAAGCGGCCGGCGAACAGCAGCAGCTCGGCCAGCAGCATGCGATGTTCCATGACAGCGGGCGCGCGACGCACGCTGTCGTTGGCGGCCGTGATGGCGGCTTCGAGATGTCCGGCGCGAAACAGCGAACCGGGCTTGTTGGACATGTCCGCCGCCTCGTTCGAGGCGCCGGCGTCGTTCTGGGCTGCACACATAATGCCGGTATTTCCTTTCATTACGGAGACGATGTCAATCGTGGACGGATCGTTCTTCAGTTGCGTGAGCCGGGAGCAGACAACTCCGTGACCAGGCGGAACGCCGCCTCGATATCGTCGAGCTGGTAATGCGGCTGCAGATGGATCACGCAACCGAACGTTCCGGGACGATCGGGCTGCTCGCGGACCGTGATGCGGCTCGCCACCAATGGATGCCGGGCACGACTTTCAGGCCCGGCCCGCATGCTGCCATTGGTATATTCCGAGAGCCATTTCTGCAGCCGGCGTTCGATCTCGTCGGCGGTCAGCAACGAGCCGACCATTTCGCGACCCATGACCTTAAGATAGTGCGCGAACCGCGATACGCACAGCACCGAGTTGATCTGCGCCGAGATGCGCGCATTGGCCCCGGCGGCCACGGCGTCCCGAACGCCGCCTTCCTGCAGCGTCGGCACATGCATGCTGCGCACCGACGCGAAAACCGCCTCGTTGCCGTGCGGCAGCCGATTGAGCGGGATCAGGCCTGCATCGATCAGCAGCCGCTCCTGCCCGTCGGTCAGCACGAGATCCAGCGACTGGCGGCACCAGCCGCGCTCGTGGTCGGTATCGAACGGCTCGACCACCAGGTCCGGTACCAGGCCGCCGCCGATCCGGTCGGGATCGATGCCGCGGATGTCGGCCGGCCACTGGAATTGGGTCTGCGCCCGTACCACCACGGAGGCGAACGCATAGCAGCCTACCGACCAGACCCGCTCACGTGCACTCGGCGCGAACTCGGCGTACCGAAAGCCCTCCTGCCGCGAGGGGTCCGCGGTCCAGGGAGGCCGCGCGAGCACGCGCGGCATGGTGATGCACAGGAAGCGCGAATCTTCCCGCGTCGAGAGGGTCCGCCAGCGCGCGTGATCGTCGTCGCGCAACGAAGTCGATGGATCGAACGACAGGGCAAGATCCTCGAACCGATCGACGCCGAGCAGTTCCGGCGCGGCGGCGACCACGACTGGGGCAAAGGCTGCCGCAGCGACCGCGCCGAGCGATGCGAGTGCGGCGATATCGTCGAGCGATGGCAGGTCTTGCACCCGCCGGCTCGGGGGACGGTGGCGCATCTCGTGATCGACGACGAGCAGGCCGAACGGCTCGCCGCCGGCGCGACCGATTTCGCTTTCGTAGATCAGCCGGAACAGGGCGCTCTGGTCGAACTCCAGTGCACGATCGAGATCGCGGCAGATCTCACGCCAGGTCACGGACAGGACGCGTACGCGTACCGATGCCGACGCATCAAGCCCGTCAACCAGCCAGGCGAGGCCGCGCCAGGACCCCTCGAAACGCTGGAAGCGCGGATCATGCAGGATTGCGTCAAGCTGGTCGCCGATCAAGCGGTCGATGAGTGCTATGTCGCGGTCGATGAGACCACGCAGGCGATCGTCCAGAGAAATTGCGTTGACCGGGCCGGCACCAAGCAGCGCGGGTCCGAACCACTCGATCAGGCCGTCGAGGCCGCTACGCAGAAAATGTCCCAGGAGATTGGCGACCCGCACGGTATCCGGCCCGGTGAAACCGCCCTCGAGGACGGTCTCACGCAGGCCGGCCTTGCCGCCATCAAGCCTGGAACCGGCTTGAATGTGTCCCAGAACGATTCCTAACGGGTCACGCTTTTTCCGGAATACGGGCAACCATGCGCAGGCTGGTGGTCAGCTCTTCCATCTGCAGCCACGGCCGCATGTATGCGATCGCATTGTACGCACCCGGGCGGCCGGGGATCTCCCGCACCTCTACGCGTGCTTCACGCAGCGGATATTTTGCCTTGCTGTCGGGACCGGCGTTCTCGTTGGTGTTGACGTAGTTCTTGATCCAGCGGTTCAGCCAGATCTCGCAATCCTCGGCCTCCATGAACGAGCCGATCTTGTCGCGCGCCATCACCTTCAGGTAATGCGCAAACCGGCTGGTCGCCATGATGTAGGGCAGGCGTGCCGAGATGCGGGCGTTGGCGGTCGCGTCCGGGCGGTCGTACTCCTTGGCCTTCTGCGCCGTCTGAGCACCGAAGAAGACCGCGAAATCGTGGTTCTTGTAGTGGCACAGGGGCAGGAAGCCGAGGTTGGACAGCTCGTACTCGCGGCGGTCGGTGATGCCGATTTCCGTCGGGCACTTCGCGTCCAAATCGCCGTCGTCGGACTGGAAGATATGGGTGGGCAGGTTGTCCACCTTGCCGCCGCCTTCGGCACCGCGGATCGCGGTGCAGAACCCGTGCTTGGAGAACGCATCGGTCAGGCGCGTGCCCATCACGTAGGCGGCGTTCATCCAGCAATACTGGTCGTGATCCATGCTGAGCGCCTTGCCCGCGACATCGAGCGGCGCTTCTTCGTAGTCGAACTCGTCGATCGGCTTGGTCAGCGCGCCGTACGGCAGTCGTGCCACGACGCGCGGCATAACCAGGGAAACGAAGCGACTATCCTCGCTGTCGCGGAAGCCGCGCCACTTCTGATATTCGACCGTATCGAAGATCTTGGCGAGATCGCGTGGCTTGGACAATTCGGTCCAGCTGTCGAAGCCGAACATGTTGGCGCCGGCAGCCGAGATGAACGGTGCGAACGCGGCAGCGCTGACGTTGGAAATCAGCCGCAGCGTCTCGATATCGTCCGGGTGGTTGCCCCATTCGTAGTCGCCGATCAGCGCGCCATATGGCTCGCCGCCGGGCGTGCCGAATTCGTTCTCGTAGATCTTGCGGAACAGCAGGCTCTGGTCGAATTCGACAACGCGGGTCAGGTCGCGGTTGAGGTCGCGCTTCGACGCGTTCAGCAACCGGATCTTGAGCATCGTGCCGGTTTCGCTGTTCATCACGAAGTAATGCAGGCCGCGCCAGCTTCCCTCGAGCTTCAGAAACCGCGGATCGTGGATGATCTCGTTCAGCTGGTCGGACAGCTTCTTGTCGATCTCGGCGATCGCCCGCTCGATGGTGCGATTGAGGTTGCGATCGAACTTGATGGTGCCGGCCTCGGCCTGCTCGACCAGTGCCCGAACCAGGTCCTGCGCCCGATCGGGCTCGGTTTGGCGGGTGGCCGACACGACCTGCTGCAGGAGGTCGTTGGTCTCAACGGCTTTTGAAGCGCCGGTGTTGGGTGTTGTGGTTTGCGACATCGATCAGGCTCCGGCCTTCGGACCGAGCTGGCTGGTAACCTGCTTCAGGTCGTCACCATCCTTGAGGATTTTTTCAAGCAACGCCTCGAGCTCCTCGGAACGATCGGCCTTGCTCATCAGGTCGCGCAGCTTGTTGCGTGTTTCGAGCAGCGCACGGAGCGGAGCCACCTGATCCAGCACGCGACCCGGCTCGAAATCCTCGATCGAGTTGAATTTGAGAGACACCGCAATTTCGGTACCGTCATCGGTCAGCTTGTTCGGGACGATGAGATTGAGGCCCGGAGTCAGCCGGGTCATGACCTCGTCGAAATTGTCACGATCGACCTGGATGAACTTTCGCTCCGCCAGCGGACGCAGTGGCTGGGTCGGATCGCCGGAGAAATCGCCCAGCACTCCCACGACGAACGGCAGTTCGCGAATGACTTCTGCGCCCTCGGTCTCGACTTCATAGGTGATATGGACGCGCGGACGGCGCACCCGGCTCAGCTTCTCGTGAATACTTGCGCTCATCGAAGCCTCTCCTTGCTGCCATCGCACCTGGCCGCAACCGTGACATCACGATCCTCGACATGATCAGGAAACACGATCAAACGCCTTCGGCATCTGTCTTGCAATAAACGCAGCCTCCGGCATGTCGATCCGGACGACCAAGATGCCTCACCGTATGCGCCGCTCTGGGGAACGGTCAATCCTCGGTATAACCTCGCAGAGCTCACATTGGGGCAAGCCGGTCGCCGGACACCTCCCGGGAGGCTCGCACACACAGGCTGCACCATTGGGATGGCGGCGCGCACCATGTGATAATTGGATGACAATCAACCGGAAATTGGACGGATACCGAGTTGCGATAGAATAATCGCGCGCGCCTCCGGATCCGGAACGACTTCGCCGAGAAGCTCGGGCCAGGTGAGGCGTCCACGCCGCACGGCCTCCTCGAGGGTGTAGGCCAGGGGCGAATGCGGCTCGTGGGTGCGAAAGAATTCTGCGACGTCGAGCAGCGTCGCCAGCATGCTTTCCCGTGTCGGCCGCTTCGGTGCGTGCGGAACCGGAGTGCCCTGGTCCGCCGTCATGTCGCCCGGCTCCGCGAGCGCTTCCGCGATGGGCGACTCTATCTCGTCGGGCTGGGCAAGACGGTCGGGCACATATCGCTCGGCGATGCGGATGATCTTCTCGATGACGCCGGCCACGCGACTGCAGGGCGGCGCTTCCGTCCCTGCCACAGCGGCCAGGGCCTCCACCAGATCCTGCCACGCAAGCAACGCCACCTGTGCCTCGCGGCCGATCACGCCCAGTTGCGCAGCACCGATCGTCCGGGCTGCGTCCTCGAGCTCGCGGAACGGCAGGACCCCGGTGGCAAGTTTCTGTTTCTTTTTAGCGGCTTCGCCGATGCCCTCGACCTCCTCGCCCCGCTCGAAACGCCACAATGTCACCGCACTCTGGTCGGTGTGCGTGAACAGCACGAGCTTGCGGAGCGGCTGCATCAGGGTGCCATCACTGCCGACGCCGTTCAGGCCGGCGAGCGGCGTGGTCCGGCCCTCGATCCCATCCTCGTCGGGCAGCGGATACAGCCCGTGCGCCCAGTATTCGCGAACCAGCCCGGCAATCAGCATGGCGCCCTCGGTCAGGCCGGCGAGGCCGTGCTGCCGCACCAGCGCTTCCGCGAGCCATGCCGCAACCTCGATATCCTTTCCGTTCGATGACAGAATGGAGAGCGCATGATCGCGCACGGCATTCCAGCTCGGCGGTATTCCGCTATCGGCCGCGTCGTGATCGCTCGAGCGCTCGATCTGCCGCGCATCGGCACGTGCGTCACGCAGCCGGAAATAGGGAGATTGCGGCGATACGTCGGAGCGAGGATCGGACCCGGCTGGCTGTTCGCCGGGAAACGGGGCCAGCAAGGTTGCGAGATCGGTGGAAGCTGGCGTCAAGTTCATATGGTCCCGGATACGGAACTTGAGGCTGTTCCTGGTGACAGACGTTGATACTCTATTCAGCAGTGCCGTTGCTGGACAGATGCGCCCCGAAAAACTAACGTCTCGAAGCATGACGTTTAGTATGCGCCGCCGCAAGGCCGTGCAATTCAGGGATCTGCATGGCCGCAATCGACCTGTCGCTGCTCGTCGCACGACTGAATGGCACGTGCCGCAGGGCGCTTGAAGCAGCCGCGGGACTGACGCTGTCCCGCACGCACTACAATGTCGAGATCGAGCACTGGCTGCTGCAACTGGTAGGAACCGCCGGCACGGATATTCCGGTGCTGTTGCGTCACGTTGATATCGACGAAGGCCGGCTGACTGCGGATCTGCAGTCGACGCTGGACGGGATGAAGACCGGCAACGGACGTGCCCCGGCGCTGGCGCCGGAAATCGTGTCGCTGATGAAACAAGCCTGGTTACTGGCCTCGGTCGAGCGCAATGCGGCCTCGATCCGCTCGGCGGACCTGCTGATGGCGCTGCTGGCCGACGAAGCGCTGTCACAGGGTCTGCGCAGGACCCTGCCTCGGCTGTTCCGGATCGAGACTGCGGTGGACCGTGCGGCGCTGCCCCGGATCCTCCGTGACAGCAGCGAGACCGCGGGGGATGCACCGCTCGGTGAGGCTGCGGCCGCGCCTCCGGGCGACGTGGCTGCCGGCGCCGCACGCGCTGCATCGCCCGCACTCGCGCAGTTCACCATCGACCTCACTGCGCAGGCCAGGGAGGGCCGGATCGACCCGATCCTCGGTCGTGACGCCGAGATCCGCCAGCTGGTCGATATCCTGACCCGGCGGCGCCAGAACAACCCGATCCTGGTCGGCGAGGCCGGCGTCGGCAAGACGGCGGTGGTCGAGGGACTGGCGCTGCGGATCGCCCAGGCCGATATCCCGCCCGCCCTGGCCGATGTCAGCATACTCACCCTCGATCTGGGGCTGCTGCAGGCCGGAGCCGGGGTGAAGGGCGAGTTCGAGAACCGGCTGAAGGCGGTCATCCGCGAGGTACAGGCGAGCCCGTCGCCGGTGATCCTGTTCATCGACGAGGCGCATACGTTGATCGGCGCCGGCGGCAGTGCCGGATCGGGCGACGCCGCCAATTTGCTGAAGCCGGCGCTGGCGCGGGGCGAATTGCGGGTGATCGCAGCCACCACCTGGGCCGAATACAAGAAATATTTCGAGAAGGATGCCGCCCTCACCCGGCGATTCCAGCCGGTGACCATAGCCGAACCCGACGAGCCGACCGCAATCGCGATGATTCGCGGCCTGGTGGCGACGCTGGAGGCGCATCACGGCATCCCGATCCTGGACGAAGCCGTGGACGCCGCCGTGCGGCTGTCGGCGCGCTATATCCCGAGCCGGCAGTTGCCGGACAAGGCGGTCAGCCTGCTCGATACCGCCTGCGCGCGGGTGGCGATGAGCCAGTCCGCCTCCCCGCCTGCGGTCGAGAACGCCGAGCGGCGGCTCGGTCTGATTGATACCGAGCGGAATGGACTGCACCGCGAGGCTGCACTCGGTACGCGTCACGACGATCGCCTGGCGGCGCTGGATGCCGAGCACCAGGCGGTGTCCTTGGATCATGCGGCGCTGACCAGCCGGTGGCAGGCGGAACGGGAGGTTGTGGCCTCCCTGCACGCCCTGAGGGCCCTGATGCTGGAGCCGGCGGTTGCCCGGGACGGCGCGCCTTCGATGGACCTGGACGCGGTGCGCGCCGACTATGGCGAGCAGCGTGCCCGTCTGCAGGCGCTGCAGGGCGAGCAGCCTCTGGTGTTCCCGGTGGTTGATGCGCAGGCGGTGGCCGAGATCGTCGCCGCCTGGACCGGCATCCCGACGGGCCGCATGCAGTCCGACGAGATCCGCACGATCCTCGACCTCGATGCGGCGATGGGCCGACGCATCGTCGGACAGGATCATGCGCTGCAGGCGGTGGCCCAGGCGATCCGGACGTCGCGGGCCGGACTTACCGATCCGCGCAAGCCGATCGGTGTATTTCTGATGGTGGGCACGTCCGGCACCGGCAAGACCGAGACGGCGCTGGCGCTGGCAGAGCTGCTGTATGGCGGCGAGCAGAACCTGACGGTGATCAACATGTCCGAGTTCAAGGAGGAGCATAAGGTCAGCCTCCTGATGGGCAGCCCGCCAGGCTATGTCGGCTACGGCGAAGGCGGCGTGCTGACCGAGGCGGTTCGCCGGCGGCCCTATTCGGTCATCCTGCTGGACGAGATGGAGAAAGCCCATCCGGGCGTGCAGGACGTGTTCTACCAGGTATTCGACAAAGGCCAGATGAAGGACGGCGAAGGCCGCGACATCGACTTCAAGAACACCGTCATCATCATGACGTCGAATGCGGGCAGCGACGTGCTGGCGCAGCTGTATGCGGATCCGGAAACCGCACCGGAGTCGTCGGCGCTCGCCGGCCTTCTGCATGAACCTTTGCTTAAAGTGTTCAAGCCGGCTTTCCTCGGGCGGACGAAATTAATACCGTATGTTCCGTTGAACGATGAAACGCTGCGCAGGATCGCAGTTCTACAGCTCGAGCGTGTCCGGAAACGGTTCCGAGATCGTTTCGGTGCGGACCTGTTGTTCGATGGCGCGATTGTCGATCTGCTTGCGGCACGGTGTGCCGAAAGCAGCGCCGGGGCGCGGGCGATAGAGGGCATTCTGTCCGATACATTGCTTCCCGATCTGGCAACTGCCGTCCTGACACGGATGGTGGACAATATCGCAGTCGAGAAGATACTCGTCGAAGTGGACAATGCGGGCTCGTTTCGCTACTCGCTGACATAAGGCCCGCGAGAGAGGAGAACACATGGCAATCTATATGAAATTCCCCGGTTGTGACGGAGACGTTACAGAAACGTCGCATCCGAGCTGGATCGAGTTGCACGGCTTCCAGTGGGGCGTCGGTCGCGGCATTTCGAGCGTCGTCGGTTCGTCGTCCGAGCGTGAGTCGTCCGCGCCGTCGATCAGCGAAGTCACCGTCACCAAGGAAAACGACATCGCCACCGGCAAGCTGATGCAGGAGGCGCTTTCCGGTCACGGCAAGGAGGTGCAGCTCGATTTCACCCGCACCTACAAGGATCAGCAGGAAATCTACCTGACGCTGACCCTGACCAACACCATCATCAGCGGCTATTCGCATTCCTCCAGCGGCGATCGTCCGATGGAGAGCCTGTCTCTCAACTTCACCCAGGTCGAGTTCAAGACCAAGCAGATGAAGCCGGACGGAACGCAGGGCGATCCGGACACCGTGACCTACAACCTGGCGACCGCGAAAACCTCCTAAGACCTCTATTCCTGATCGATGCTGCGCCCTCCGCAAGGATGGGCGCGGTTGAGATCGGTTTTTCGCCGGCGTGTTCCGTGCGGCTAGACGCGATGCGCGTGGTCGAGTGTGAGCCTCGCTTTCATGTGCGGGCAGTCGGTCACCATGACTCAACTGCTCGCGCGCGAGACTGAGCGGGATGAAGCTACGGACCGGATCGCATTTTGGTTTCGTGGCCGGTGGCGGATGCGGGTCCGCAAGGCATCCTGGCAAAACCGGACGGTGCGTTAACGGCTACTCCATTCCGTGGAGTGCATCCATCGGCAACGCGACGATGACGCTATGGCTGTTTTGGGGTTGCGCCAGCCTCAACCGGAGATCGTGGACATCTGCATCTCAGCTCGCGCGGGACGCGTTCACCCATTGCGACGCGCTCTCCGCATGCCTATCCGGCAGCACTGCAGGTACTGACCGAAAACGGTCTGCGAGGCCGTAGAGCATAGCGACGGCGGAAACCACAGGCTCGGCATTCGCCTTTCGATGCCGATCGAGCCATGGAAAGCAGCCATTCGGCCCGCCGTCCCCGAGAGGGTCGAATAAGCGCCGCTGTGCGGGTCGCCGAAAGCGGTCCTGGATCAAGTATCGGCTCGGCATCGCCCGTGACGCCAAGCGGTCCCTGCCCCGGTGACGGCCGGCAGGAGTCCGGCGAGCGGGGCCTCCGGACCGTCAGGGTTCCGTAGAGGCCGTTTTCGTGATAGGATGTAACGACATCTTAAACCGCCAGTGCGTCGATATCCTGGATCGAACCGATCCGGAAGCCCGTCATTTGCGGTTTCGCGCCCCTCTGGGCCGAATCAGGAGACGGCAAGCACGTGCTGATAAAGACCGAGACCGAAGCGACCAACGACGTTGACCAGACCGCGGTCGAACAGGCGGTGGTCGAACAGTCCATAGCCGAGCAACCATTAGACGAACAACCAGTAGCCGAACAGGCTGGTGCTGAACAGGTTGGCGTGGAGCCGACGTTGGTCCCTCCCGTGGCAGCCGATGCCGCCGAAGACAGCAAGGCCCGTCCGGCGCCGGTGCGGAAGCCCAAGGAGGACGAACCGTTCGTCGAGGGCGATCATGTGGTGTATCCGACCCATGGCGTCGGCAAGGTCGAGCGGATTGCGACGGAAGAAATCGCCGGCCATAAGCTCGAGCTGATCCATATCACGTTCGAAGAGAACCGGATGACGCTGCGCGTCCCGGTGGCGAAAGCAAAAAGTGCCGGCCTGCGCAAGCTGGCAACCCGCAAGCTGTTCGACGAGGCGCTGACGATTCTTAAGGGCCGTGCCCGCATCAAGCGCACCATGTGGTCACGCCGGGCGCAGGAATACGAGGCGAAGATCAACTCGGGCGACCCGCTGGCGATCGCCGAGGTTGTGCGCGACCTGCACCGCAATGCGGGTCAGCCGGATCAGAGCTTCTCCGAGCGGCAGATCTACGAGGCGGCAATGGACCGGCTGGCGGCCGAGCTCGGCGCGCTGGAGCAGATCGACAAGAACGCGGCTGCGGCCAAGCTGTCGGACTATCTCAAGACCATCGCCTGATCAAATCGCCGATGGGAAAGCCCGGCCAGCAATGCTGGCCGGGCTTTCGTACGTGCTGGTGGGGACTGATCAGCTCGTCCGTATCGCACCGCAATCAGCATGCCTTGGTGAGCGGATGCAGGCTGCATAGTCGCTGGCCGAACGGCCTGCCTCGGCAGCGGTGGACATAGCCACCGATCGCTCGAGCCCGCCGCGGCGCTCGTCCGAAATCTTCAACCCGACCTGGCCGCTCCGGTAGCAAGCCCGTATGGGCCTCGGACCAACCTCGCCCCGTCGACGGGAGCCCGGTGAGGTATCATGCCGGAAGCTGGGCAGCACGACCCGCATACGAAAATCCCCGGCCTTGTGAGGCCGGGGATCGGGCAGGCTCGATAAGGGCAGGTCGATCAGTTGCTGCTGCTGCGAGTGCCGGTGAGCTGCAGCAGGAAGGTGAACAGGTTGATGAAGTTCAGATACAGGGTCAGCGCGTCGTAGACACTGCGCTTTGCCGCACCGTCCGCGCCCTCGTAGTTCGCGAACTGCAGGTAGTTCCACTTGATCCGCTGCGTATCGAACGCGGTCAGGCCGGTAAAGATCAGCACGCCGAGAATGCTCACTGCGAGATACAGCGCGGCGCTGTGCAGGAACATGTTGACCAGCATCGCGATCAGGATGCCGAACACGCCCATGATCAGGAACGAGCCGAGCTTGGTCAGGTCCGCCTTGGTCGTGTAGCCGTAGAGGCTCATTGCGCCGAAGGTGGCGGCGGTGATGAAGAACACCCGCACGATCGACATGTCGGTATAGACATAGAAGATGTTGGTCAGGCTGATGCCCATCGCCGCGCAGAACGCCCAGAACAGCGTCTGCGCCGCGGTCTTGGACAGCTTGTTCACGCCGAAGCTCAGCACCAGCACGAAGGCCAGCGGCAGGAAGATCGACACGATGCCAAGCATGGTCGGCTTCATGACCATGGTCCCGGACTGGGTCATGACCAGCTGGTGGAACAAGCCGGCCAGCGAGCTATGGGCAATGCCGTAGGCCACCAGGCCGGTGAGGACCAGGCCGGAGGTCATCCAGTTGTAGACGCGCAGCATATAGGCACGCAGCCCGAGATCCACGGCCCCGGACTGGGCGCCCGCGCCAGCGGCGCGAGAGGTGGTGCGATAGTCGGGAACGAACGCCATGTGTGAATTCCTGTGCCATCGGGTGATCCCGGGTAGCTCCACGTATGTTGGAGGTTCCGTGATGCAGGTCAAGGATAAGCGGTTGTCAGCAAGATACTGACACGAAACTCGTCCTCACGCAGCATCCGCTAGACGTCATCCAAACGGGCGTTGACCAGCGGCAGGCCGGCGGGCACCGTCCTGGTGCACAATGTCGGGCCAGGCCTTCCCAGGCGCCAAGCTGCAGATAGGCGTGCGAGTCGGGGAGGCGATCGGTCCAGGCATGCCCAGCGCGCCTACTCAACGCGAAAAGACTATCCTGGCGCGGATGCAGAGACGGCCCATCCCGGGCGCCGCGCGACCGTCCCGGCCCGCCTCGACCCGCACCGGGGTCATGCTGGCGATCCTGGCCGCAGTCGTGCTGCTGTTCTCCCGGCCGCGGCGCGCACGCTAGGCACGGCCATGGTGCGGCTGTTCGTCGCCATCGATCTGCCAAGGAGCCTGCGCGAGACGCTGGCCGGGCTCTATGGCAGCCTGCCCGGCGCCCGGTGGGTGGCGCCCGACGACATCCACCTGACCCTGCGCTTCATCGGCGAGACCCGTCCGGATGTCGCGGACGAAGTCGACTACGCGCTCCGAAGTCTGCGTGGCCGAAGGTTCGACCTGGCGCTGCAGCAGACCGGCGTTTTCATGTCGGCCGGATCACGCGGTGCCTCGACGCTGTGGGCCGGCGTCGCGCGGAGCGAGCCGCTCGACCATCTGCGCTGCAAGATCGAGACGGCGCTGCAGCGGGTCGGCATCGCACCGGAGCGGCGCCGGTTCCAGCCGCATGTATCGCTCGCGCGGGTCGACCGGGTGCCGGACCCGGTACTTGCCGGCTGGATGCAGGCGCATAACCTGCTGCGGACCGACAGCGTTACCATCGACAACTTTACGCTGTTCAGCTCCCAGCCGGGGCCTGACCGGCCGGTCTATACAGCGGAGGTCGACTATGAACTCGTCTAGAGGTTTTACCGCTGTCACGGTCCTGTTCATGGCGCTGGCCGGTATCGGGTCAGCTCGCGCGGTCAGCCAGGTCTCGGGGCCGGTGCAGATCGGCCCCTCCTGGGGACAGGGCGACCCGGCGCATTCGGCGGCGATGCTGAACACGCGGATCATCAACCTGGGTGGCTCGCCCGACCGGTTGATCCGGGTGGAATGCCCGGCGATCGGCCGGGTGGCGCTGCGCAACGGCACCCTGCATGGCGACATCCAGGCGCCGACCCTGTCGCAGCAGCAGGCCGCACAGGCGCGCCAGCAGGACCCGGACACCAGCCACACGCCGCAGAACGGCCTGGACCTGCCGCCGTCGTTGCACGGCAAGTCGCAGCCGGTCATGGCGCAGTTCGACCTGACGTCGGCCACCCAGCCGATGACCGACGGTGCGCTGGTGCCGTGCTCGCTCTATTTCGCGCATGCCGGGCAGCGGATCGTCATCTTCACGGTCGGCGAGAACCCGGCGCCGACCGACGAGCCATAGCCTGCCTGCCATGGGACCAAAGCGCGTCGTGATCCTGACCGGTGCCGGGATCAGCCAGGAATCGGGGCTGCATACGTTCCGGGATACGGGCGGGGTCTGGTCGCAGGTGCGGCTCGAGGATGTCGCCACCCCGGAAGCGTTCGTGCGCGACCCGGCTCGGGTGCAGGCATTCTACAATGCGCGCCGGGCGCAGTTGCTGTCGGTGATGCCCAATGCGGCACATACGGCGCTCGCCAGGCTCGATGCGGAGTTCGACGGCGAATTGCTGGTGGTGACGCAGAATGTCGACGACCTGCACGAGCGTGCCGGCAGCCGGCGCCTGCTGCACATGCATGGCGAGCTCGGGCGTGCGCGATGCACCGACTGCGCGGCTACGCGGGAATGGAACAGCGCGATCGAGCCTGACACGCCCTGCCCCAGCTGCCGACAGCCTAGGCTGCGCCCGGACGTGGTGTGGTTCGGCGAGATGCCGCTGCACATGGAGGCGATCGAACGGGCGCTGATGGCGTGCGACCTGTTCGTCTCGATCGGCACCTCGGGCACGGTCTATCCGGCGGCTGGCTTCGTGCAGATGGCGTCGGGTCATGCACGCACGGTCGAGCTCAACCTGGAACCATCCGACGGATGGACGCAGTTCGACGACAGCCTGGCCGGGCCGGCGACGAAGCTGGTCCCGGCCTTTGTCGACGAGCTGCTGGCGCGGTGACCGATACGCCGGAGGAGACGCTCGCGCGGCTGGTCGCCGAGGTCAGGGCCTGCCGCGTGTGCGCGCCGCATCTGCCGCTCGGGCCGAGGCCGATCTTGCATGTGTCCGCGACGGCGCGGGTGCTGATCGCGAGCCAGGCGCCGGGAACCAAGGTGCACGAGAAGGGCATCTCGTTCTGGGACGCATCCGGCGACCGGCTTCGGAATTGGCTCGGGCTGGACAAGGCGGTGTTCTACGACAGCAGCCGCCTGGCGATCATGCCGATGGGCCTGTGCTATCCGGGGCGCCTGCCGCAGGGCGGCGATTGCCCGCCGCGACCGGAATGTGCGCCGATCTGGCGCGACCGGGTGCTGGCGCTGATGCCGGACATCCGGTTGACGCTGCTGATCGGCACATACGCGCAGGCGCATGTGCTCGGAGCCGGGCCGATGACCGGACGGGTGCGGGAGTTCCGCTCCTACCTGCCACGCTATTTTCCGTTGCCGCACCCGTCCTGGCGCACCGAGGTCTGGGAGAGACGCAATCCCTGGTTTACCACCGAGGTTCTTCCCGCGCTGAAGGCAGAGGTGGCATGCGCCCTGGACATGAGCACGTAGCTCTGGCACCACCGGACCGTGCCTGTCTCGATTTCTTCCTGGCGTCTCGCGGCTGCGGCCTGCTGTGCACTGAGTGCGACGGTGGTGCCGGCAGTCTCCCGGGCCGCACCACCGACTTCCTGCGGCACTGTCATCGTGCCGACGGCGGTCGGCTCGGGAAGCTCGGCGACGATCACCTCGTTCAACCCGATGCTCACGACGGCGCTCGGGGCGCACGAGGTCATCGAGCAGATGTTCAAGCCGCTGGTGTGGATCGACCGGCACGGCAAGCCGGACTGGGAGCGCAGTCTCGCAGCGAACGTCACCACTCCGGACGATGGGCTGAGCTTCGTGGTCACCCTGCATAACTGGCGCTGGTCCGATGGGGTGCCGATCACCTCGGGCGATTTGCTGTTCACCCTCGATTTGATCCGCCGGCTCGGCGCCGGCTACGCGTATTACGGCACCGGCGGAATGCCGACGCTGGTGGCGAATGCCACAGCGCTGTCGTCGCACCAGGTACTGTTGCGGATGACCCGCAAGGTGAACCCGCGCTGGTTCATCTCGATGGGCATGGGAAACTTGTTCTTCCCGCTTCCGAAACACGTTTTCGAAGGCATGAGCCTGGTCGAGATGCGTCGTCGCCAGACCGATCCGACGCTGTTCGCGGTATCCGACGGCGCGTTCCTGCTGAAGAGCTACGCGCTCGGCCGACACATCGTCATGGAGCCGAACCCGCTCTATGGCGGCAGGCATCCCAGCATCAAGCGACTGATCTTCGCCTTTCCGAACGGCACCACGGCGCTGGAGGAACTGCGGTCCGGCGGCCTCGACATCGCCAACATCCCGTTCCTCCTCTCCGGCATGATGGACCGGCTGCCGGGCTTCGAGACGGTCCACCTGACGCCGAACTTCGCGTATGGCGATGGCTATTTCAATTTCCGTTCGCACAATGCGCCGTTTCTCGCAGACGACGCGGTTCGGCGGGCGATCGCGCGCGGTATCGACCAGAAGGAGATCATCGACCTGGTGTTTCATGGGCAGGCCGCGATCGACCACGGCCCGGTGCCGCCGTCGATGTTCGACATGCAGTCGGATGCGGCCCATGCCGGATATCCCGAACTGTCGTTCGATCCGGCTGCCGCACGGGCGTTGCTGCAGTCGGATGGCTGGAAGCCGGGAGCGGACGGCGTCATGACCAAGGGTGGCCGCCGCCTCGCCTTTACCATCATGACCTCGTCCGAAAGCGTTGCGGGAATATTGCAGGCGCAGGTGATGCAGCGCGATCTGCGCGCAGTCGGCATGGATGTCTCGATCCAGCTGGTCGGCTTCAACCAGCTGCTGGCCACGATGTCCGGAAACGGTCACGACTGGGACTTGGCGGTCTTGATCTGGTCGGTCGAAAGCTATCCCGACGTACATGACTTCTTCTCGTCGGACGGTGCGGAGAATTTCGGACACTTCATCGATCCGCACATGGATGCGCTCAATCGCGACGTGATGTTCGGCTCCGGCGATGGACCACTGCATGCGGTGCAGGATTATACGGTCGCGAAGCAGCCGCATCTGTATCTGCCGGTCGGCACCCCGAACCTGCTGGTGCGTCCCGGCATCGGCGGCGTGAAGGAATTCCTCAGTCCGAACGGGATGTGGTCGGCGGAACTGCTGACGCTGTCAGGACCGTTGGCGTGCCCGGCGGATGTCACCCAGGCCGGGAGCACGCATGTTCCGCACGCTTGAGCGACGGTTGCGGGCGGCGATCCTGTCGCTGTTGATCCTGGTGAGCGTCGCGTTCCTGCTGATCCACATCACCCCGGGCGGGCCGGCCTATTCCATTCTCGGGCCGGGCGCCAAGCCGGCCGCGGTGGCGGCACTCAACCATGGCTTCGGGCTCGACCTGCCGCTGTGGCGGCAATACCTGAACTGGCTGTGGAGCCTGGCGCACGGGCAACTCGGGTCGTCGTACATCTATAACCGGCCGGTCGGGCAGATGCTGCTGGCGTACGAGCGCAATACGCTGGCGCTGCAACTGGTGTCGCTGGGCGCCAGCCTGCTGATCGCGCTGGCGCTCGGGCTCGCGCACGGCGTGTATTACTCGGGGAGGATCGGACGTTTGATCGGCGCACTCGAACTTGGGTTGTACGCGATCCCGACTTTCTTTAGCGGCACCCTGCTGATCCTGTGGTTCTCGATGGGGCTCGGCTGGTTTCCCGCCGGCGGGCTCGAGGATCTGCGCCTCGACCACCAGACGATCGGCGCCACCCTATCGCACCTGGCGCTGCCGGCGATCACCATCACCCTGTTCACCGTGGCGCCGCTGTCGCGCTACTTCGCGCAGTCGGTGCACGAGGAACTCGGGCGCGACTATGTCCGGTCGGCACTGGCGCGCGGTGCGTCGCCGATGCGCATCCTGCTCCGGCACGTGCTGCGCAATGCGCTGCGGCCGCTGGTGACCATCCTCGGGCTCTCGCTGCCGGCGATCTTTGCCGGCGGCATCGTCACCGAGAGCGTGTTCGCCTATCCCGGGCTCGGCTGGCTGCTGTGGCAGTCCGCCATCGCGCAGGATTATCCGGTGGTGGTCGGCATCGTGCTGGTGATCGGCGTGCTGACCGTTCTGGGCAACCTGCTGGCCGACGTGATCAACGGCCTGCTCGATCCGCGGACCGGTTATGCCTGAGGTGGTGGCCATGTCGGGCCGCAGCGCGTCGGTCATGCTCGGGCGGATTGTCGGCATACGACGCTCCGGCGTTCTGGGCGTCGGCATCGGGCTCGCCTTGCTGATCATCGCCCTCTGCTTCCTGCTGCCGCTGGCGTACACCGCGGACCCGTATGTGCTGCATCCGGCCTCCACGCTGGCCTCGCCGGGGGGTGCGTTTCCGCTCGGCACCGACGAGATCGGGCGTGATGCGCTGGCGCGGCTGCTCGATGCCGGGCGCTCGACGTTGCTGGTCGCGATCCCCGCGGCGGTGATCACCTTCCTGGCCGGGCTGGTGTACGGGCTCGGATCCGGGCTGGCGCCGCGCTGGCTGGACAGCATGCTGATGCGGCTGCTGGACGCGGTGCTGGCGCTGCCGGGCCTCGTGGTGCTGATATTCTTCGCCTCGATCCTGAAGCTGGCGACGCCGTCGCTGATCCTGCTGCTCGGGCTGATTTCCTGGCCGCCACTGGCGCGGCTGGTGCGCAACGAGACGCTGGCGCAGCGCGACCGCGAGTTCATCCAGGCCTCGCGGCAGATGGGCGCCGGCTTCCTGCATATCGCCACCACGCACCTGCTGCGGGTGATGGCGCCGGTGCTGGTGGTGAACTTTACCTTCCTGGTGGGCGACATGATCCTGGTGCTGTCGGCCCTGTCGTTCCTCGGGCTCGGGGTGCAGCCGCCGCAGACCAGCTGGGGCGGGCTGCTGGAAAGCGCGCTGCAACTGGTGGCGCTCGACCCGTGGTGGCTGATCCTGCCGCCGGGCCTGCTGATCTTCGCGTCCCTGCTGTCGGCATCCCTGATCGGCCAGGGCCTGCTGGCGCGGCAGGGGCGCACGTCTTGACCGAACCGCTGCTTCGGCTCGAGCGGCTGGGCGTCAGCCTCCCGGCGCATGGCGGCGGTGGGCGCGTGCAGGTGCTGGAGGAACTCGATCTCGATATCCGTCCCGGCGAGATGACCGCGCTGGTCGGCGAGAGCGGCTCCGGCAAGACGATCGCGGCGCTGGCGGCCATGCGGCTGCTGCCGCGTGGTGCGGCGACGACCGGGCGGGCGCTGTTCGAGGGCGTCGACCTGCTGGTGCAGGACGAGCGTCGCATGCGCGATCTGCGTGGGCGTATCGGCATGGTGTTCCAGAACCCGCTCTCGGCGCTGAACCCGTCCATGACGATCGGCGCGCAGGTGGCGGAGGGGCATCTCCTGCATGCCGGCGGCACCGGGCGGCAGGCGCGGGCCCGGGCGATCGAGCTGCTGGGCGAAGTGGGCGTGCCGGACCCGGCGCGGCGGCTGGACGATTATCCGCATCAGTTCTCCGGCGGGCAGCGACAGCGGGTGATGATCGCGGCGGCATTGGCCTGCGACCCGAGGGTGCTGATCGCCGACGAGCCGACCACCGGGCTCGACCCGCTGGTCGCGCGGCAGATCCTGGCACTTCTGGCGCGGCTGCAGGTGTCGCACCGGCTCGGGGTGCTGTTCATCACCCACGACCTGTCGATCGTCGAGGCGCATGCGGACCGGTTATGCGTGCTGTATGCAGGGCGCGCGGTCGAGTGGGGCGCGGCCGGGCGGTTTTTTGCGCATCCGCGCCACCCGTACAGCCAGGCGCTGCTGAAGGCGGTTCCACGGCTTGGCCAGGCGACGCTGCAGGGTATCCCGGGCACCCTCCCCGATCCGGCCGCGCGACCGCCCGGTTGCCGGTTCGCGCCGCGGTGCGGGCATCGCGGGCCACCCTGCGACGACGCGTTTCCACCGGCGATCGGGGATGAAGACGAGGCGGCGGCCTGCCTGTTCCCGCAACCGGTTCCGGTGCTTGCCGCCGGGCATGCGCCGGCGCCGGAGATGCGTGCGGATCTGGCGCCGTTGCTGGAGCTGCAGAACGTCAGCGTGAGGTATGCCGGTGCGCCGCCGTCGCTGCAGGACGTTTCGTTGACGCTGCGGCGCGGTGAGTGCCTGGGCATCGTGGGCGAGAGCGGCTCGGGCAAGTCGACGCTGGGGCGGGCGATCCTGCACATGCTGCGGTTCGAGGGACGCATCCTGCTCGACGGACAGGTGGTGGCCGACCTGCCGGTGGTGGATCGGCGCCGGGCGCGGCGGCGCATCCAGGTCGTGTTCCAGGACCCGCGGGAGTCCTTGAACCCACGTTTGCGTATACGCGAAACGCTGGCGGAGCCGTTAAGGCTCGGCGGCATCCGGGATCGCGTGCGGCTCGACCGGGAGGTGGCCGGGCTGCTCGACAAGGTCGGCCTCGATCGCTCGCTGGCGACGCGGTATCCGCACCAGATTTCCGGTGGACAGGCGCAGCGCGTCGCGGTTGCGCGGGCGCTGGCGGCGCGTCCGGAAATCATCGTGCTGGACGAACCGACCTCGGCGCTCGATGTGTCGACGCAGGCGATGCTGTTGACGCTGCTGCGCGATCTCAGCCGCAGCGAACATGTGGCCTACGTGATCATCAGCCACGATCTTGCGGCGGTGAGCTGGCTCGCCGATCGGATCGCGGTGCTGAAGCAGGGCCGGATCGTCGAGTTGGCCGATACGGCTGCGTTGATTGCGGCACCGCGGGACGAGTATAGCGCGGCGCTGATCGCCACGGCGCCGCGTCTGCAGGGAGCGAAACGGTAGGCTTGCACCGGACCTACGGCGCGTGACTACCGCATTTCTTCGAGGGGAATCCCGACGGGCGGTGGACGCGCTGAAGGCTTAGTCGCGATCGGCCGAGAAGGCGATCTCGCGCTGTGCCTCCGCTTCCACCAGCCGGCGGCGAAGCGAGTCGACGATCGGCGTATAGGCGCCGCTCCCCAGCACCAGTCGCAAATCGGGTTTGTTGCTGTCGCACGCCGCAATCATGGCGGCGGCGGTCTTTGCCGCGTCGCCGGTCAGCACGAAACTGCCGGTCTCGATCGCTCGCCGCACCTCGTCTGCCGGCGTTGCGTCGTATGCATTCATCTTCGGAGCATGAACCAGTCCTGCACGAAAGCCGGTCGCTGTCGGACCGGGTTCGGCGATGATGAAGTCGATTCCGAAAACGCCCACTTCTTGCGCCACCGCCTCGACGAAGCCTTCAATACCCCACTTGGTCGCGTGGTAGAGGCTGAAGTAGGGAAACGCCATTTGGCCGCCTGCGGACGAGACCTGCATGATCCGGCCGCCTTTCTGTGCACGTAGATGCGGGAGGGATGCGCGGATAAGCTGGATCGAGCCGGTAAGGTTCGTTGCGATCTGCCGGTCTATGTCAGCGTCCGCCAACTCCTCCGACGCGCCGACAAGGCCATAGCCGGCATTGCTCACGATGACATCGACGCGCCCGAGGCCGCGGAACGCTTCATCGGTGACGGCGCGGATCGCAGCCACGTCGGTGACGTCAAGCGTCAGGCTGACGAACCTGTCCCCATGTTCGCGTGCCAGATCGTCGTTTGCCTCGGGTCTGCGCGACGTGCCGGCTACCCTGTCGCCGCGCGCCAGTAGCTGCTGCGCCATCTCCCGCCCCAAGCCCGAGGAAGCGCCTGTGATGAACCAAGTCCGTGCCATGGAAATCCTCCGCTGGTCTGTGCACGGAGACATGGCGGTTTCGGATTGGTGCGATAAGATGGACAAGCTTGACTGACCCAGTGCGGATTTCATACCAATGGCACGGCCCTCGCTCCGCGATCTTGAAGCCTTCGCCGCGGTCGCGACCCATCGCCACTTCGGACGGGCGGCGGCCATCCTCGGCATCTCCCGCTCCGCGCTAAGCCACACGTTGATCGGGCTCGAACGCTCGCTTGGGGTCCGGCTGCTTCACCGCACGACACGAAGCGTGTCACCGACCGACGCCGGCGCACAGCTGCTCGACCGGCTCCACCCGATCCTGCACGATCTCGATAAAGCTCTTGATGGTCTCGCAGTGGCTCGTGGCGAGCCGGCAGGCCGGTTGCGCATCAATGCGACGTCACGCGCGGCCCTGCTGCTGCTCGAACGCGTCGTGCCTCGCCTTCTCGCTCGCCACCCGGCGGTGGAACTCGACATCGTCACGGAGGGCCGCCTGGTCGATATCGTGGCGGAAGGTTTCGACGCCGGGCTGAGACTTCTCGATGCGGTCCCACAGGACATGGTCGCGGTGCCCTTTGGTGGCGACATCCGGTTCGTCGCGGTCGCGTCACCGGATTATCTCGCCGCCGCGCCGCCGCTGTCGACGCCCGACGATCTTCGCCAGCATCGTTGCATCCGCCAGCGCCTGCCAAGCGGAAAGAGGTATCGCTGGGAGTTCAGCCTTCATGGCGAGGAACTCACGATCGATGCGCCGGGCGCGCTGACGCTCGACGATGGCGACCTCATGGTAGCGGCGGCGCAGCAGGGACTTGGGATCGCCTATATCGCCGAACCGTTCGCGGCCGATGCGCTTGAGGCTGGAACGCTCGTGCGCGTGCTCGATGCATGGTGTCCGCCGTCGCCCGGGCTCGCACTCTACTACCCCGGCAACCGGCACCTGCCGTCGGCGCTGCGCGCTTTTATCGACGTGCTCAAGGGATGTGAGCGAGACGCCGGGTATCAGCCCGGCTAACAGGGGTTGCCGGGATTGGACAGTCGGCGGTGGCGGGCGTGAAGACCGATCCGTTCGCGACGCTCCGTCAGTCGGACGCCCTGCTAGGCTCCGGCATGAAGGAGTGCGGCATCCACCAGGATCATCCCGAGAAAGCCCACCGCCGGGGCGAGATGCGAGAGGCGCTCCCGCATTTTCAGGAGCGTGGCGAGCGCGGCGAGGATCAGCGCTGCGAGCCCGACGAGCGCGATGTTGCGTGTGGACGGAAGCAACAGCGCCGCCGCGCCCAGGAGTTCCAGACCTGCGGTCAGCAAACGCCATCCCCTGGGATAGCCCCATCGCCGAAAATCCGCTTCGACGCCGCCGACATCGAAGAGATTGGCCAGGCCGGCACCGGTGAACGCAAGCATCGTGATGCCGTTCATGAACAGGGCGATGGTCATTGCGCCGCGCCGCCCGGCATCGGGATCGCGCCCATCTGCTGAAACACGTCCAGGAGGTTGAGTTCGTCCCAGTGCTCGACGAACCGACCGTTCTCGACCCACCAGATATCGATCGAACGCATGGTGATGTCAGCACCGGACGCCGGCACGCCGACGAATGGCCCGGTATGGCGAGCGCGATAGGTGAAGCGTCCGACTACGCGGTCGCCGCCGGAGAAAGCATCCTCCACCGTGACGTGGGTGTCGGAGAGGGTTTCGAACCAGTGCCCCATGAAGGCGACCAGGCCGGCGCGACCGGGTCCTACGCCGGGATTATGTTGCACGTACGCTTCCGAAACGAGCGCGTCGAAGCGGCGGGCGTCGTGGCTGTTCATGATGTCGGCGAACAGATGGGCCAGATCGACGTGATTGCGCATGATAGACCTCCCGGGCTAAAAGATGATACATAATCGTATCGTGTCTTTGATGTAAGACGGAGTAGTATCGTATGCAAGCCCAAGGTTCCAGAAAGTGGCGGGAGGATGATCCGCGCAGGCTGCGCATGGCGGAAAAACGCTCTGCGATCCTGCAGGCGGCCCGTCCGATCATGCTGAGGGACGGTCTGGGCGGGACGACGCTCGACCGGGTCGCGGCCGAAGGGGGTCTTTCCAAAATGACCCTCTACCGGCACTTCCCCAACAAGGAGGCGCTCTTCGAGGGGCTGGTCGCAGCCATGTGTGCATCCATGCGCGACGGCATCGAGAACGCGCCATCGCCGGCACCAGACAAGGACGCCGCCGACAGGCTTTCCGAGGAGTTGCACGCCTTCGTCGCGGCGTTGATCGAGCCGGATGCGCTTGCGCTCTATCGCGTGATCGTCGCCGACGGCTGGCGTTCTCCCGGGCTCGCGCGTGTCTTCGATCAATCCGGAATGCGCGTTATCCGGTGCCGCATCGCCGCGATCCTTTTAATCGGCGGCATTTCTGCCAACCAGTCGATGCAGGTTGCCGCCGAGATTGTCGCACTGGCGCTCGGCGATGCGTACCAGCGTGCGGTTCTTGGCATAGCCGAAGAGGGAGACGGCCAGGCCTTTGCACAGCAGATCGAAGCTGCTGTGAGACATGGCTTCAACCAGGCCGCTATATAAGCTTACCCTTCGGGCAGTTCGAATGCCGGGACGTGCTAGCTGCGAACGTGCTCGAGCATCTTCGTGATCTGCTCCGGGTCCATCGCGCCTGGCGCTTCTCGTCATCTTTCAGCGCGTTGTCCCGCCGGCGCGACAGATCCAGGGCGTTCGGCGTTGTAACAGCCGGCTTGCCGGCGCCGATGCACAAACTTCTTGTGCGGTGAGGGACGCAACGATTGTCCGGTCGTCGGGAACGTGCATAATATCGTTACCGAAACGGTCTGCGCGAGGCACCAATGCGTCTGCGATCCACTCCTGGTTGCATGGTGGTGTTTGTTGCGTCATTGGCGGCGGCGCACGCGCAGCCTGCGCCGTTCATGGAGCCGATCGCGGGTATCGTGGCCTCGACGCCGGCAGCCACCGCAACCCGGAATGTCCTCGCCCTGAACAGCGCCATGTTCGAGCTGTACGGGAGCGCCGGCCGGGTGTTCCAGACGAATATCCGGGCCAATCACCCGATCATCCTGGGCATGTTCTCGACCGATGGCGGCCGGTTCATCCTCTACCGCCCCGGCAAGGCTCCGCTCGAAGCCCCACCGACCCCGGTCGTCTACCAGGTAATGAAATCGGTCGGCCACAGCACGATGGCGCTCGCCGAGGCAGTGGCGCCCTACCTCGACAATCCGGCGAACCAGGAATGGCGTGCCGCCCTGCTCGCCTACCGGTCTCGCGTGCAATCGGCGATCGATACGCTGGATCAGGTCGCGATGCCGGACGGGCAACGCGCGACGGTCAAGGCGATCCTGGCCGCCGATGTCGGCTTCATGGACCAGTGCGTCGAGCGGCGCGCGATCACCACGCCGGACCTGCAGGCCTTCGCCACGCGGGAAGCGCCCGACCTGAAGAAAGTGGTGGCCTGGGCAGCGGAAACGCAGGTTGCGCACTGGATGGACGTGCTGGCGGGCTGGAAGACAACGCTCGGGCCGGACTGGAACAAGGCCTATGCGATGAGCAACTCGATCTACGTCACCCGGCAGAACAACGTACTGTTCGGCATACTCGCCCAGTTCTTTCCACCGGAGGCCGTCAATTCGCGGCTGATGCTGCTGGAGACCATGTCGTTCACCACGACCCCCGACGAGATGCTGGAGGCGCTGACCCGGATCGTCGCCGACCGATCGGTGGGCGCGCTGTTTTTCAAGAACTACTACCTGATGGATTACGAATTGATGGGCGGCGATGCCCGCGTGGCGATCTCCGCGGAGACGGCCAGGCGCGGCATGACCACGTTCCTGCCGCCGGTGGTGCCGTTCGGCTCGAACCAGTGGCCGGCCCTGAGCATGGCCGGTCCGGGTGCGGCGACGCTCGCGGAACTGCCCTGATGGACCTGCACACGATCCGGACCGTGCTGCGGCCGTCGGCTGTGGAACAGGTCGCCGGCTGGACGCCGGGTCATGCCTGGCTTGCGGGCGGCACCTGGCTGTTCTCCGAACCGCAGGTCTCGACCGACACGCTGGTCGATCTGCACGGGCTCGGGTGGCCGGCGCTGGAAGCCGACGCCACCGGCCTGACGATCGCCGCCACCTGCCGGATCGCCGAGATCGCGCACTATGCCGGTCCCGCCGACTGGCGCGCGGTGCCGCTGTTCCGGCAGTGCTGCGACAGCTTCCTCGCCTCGTTCAAGATCTGGAACGCGGCGACAGTGGGCGGCAACCTGGTGATGTCCTTGCCGGCCGGGCCGATGACGGCACTCGCGGCGGCGCTGGACGGCGTCTGTGTTGTGTGGCCGCGTGTCGGTGCGCCGCGCATGGTCCCCGTCGTCGATTTCGTTACGGGCGACCACACGAACGTCCTGCAGCCCGGCGAATTACTACGGAGTGTCCATCTGCCAGCCGCCGCCCTGCGCGCGAGGACGGCGATGCGCCACATGGCTCTGACCAAGCTCGGCCGCTCGGCGGCGCTGCTGGTCGGGACGCGAAACGAGCAGGACGCCATGGTGCTGACGATTACGGGAAGCACAGACCGGCCGGTGCAGTTGCGATTTCCCGGGGTGCCGGATGCCGACGGGCTGCGCCAGGCGATGGCGACCATTCCAGAGGCGCGGTGGTTCCAGGACGTGCACGGGTCGGCGCCGTACAAGCGGCACGTCACGCAGTATTTCGCCGAGGACATTCGGGCCGAACTTGGAGGGCTGGGCGCATGAGCTGCACGATCGACGGGCGCCTGATCGACGCCGAGCCCGGCGCTGGCCAGTGCCTGCGAACGTTCGTGCGCGAGAATGGCGCGCTCGGGGTCAAGAAGGGCTGCGACGGCGGTGATTGCGGCGCCTGCACGGTGTGGCTCGATGGCGAGCCGGTCCATTCCTGCCTGATGCCGGCATTCCGTGCGGGGGGGCGACATGTCACCACTATCTCCGGCCTCGGCCAGCCCGGCGCCCTGCATGAGCTGCAGCAGCGCTTTCTGGATGCGCAGGCCTATCAGTGCGGGTTCTGCACGCCCGGGATGATCATGACGATCGCGGCGCTGACGCCGGAGCAGCACACCGATCTGCCGCGTGCGCTGAAGGGCAATCTGTGCCGGTGCACCGGCTATCGATCGGTCGCCGACGCGATCATCGGCCGGGTCGAGGCCGAGGAGGACCGTGCCGGGCACGCGGCCGGCGCCAGCCTGCGCAACCCGCTCGGCCCGGACATCGTCACCGGCTGCGCACGCTATACGATGGATCTGGCCACCGACGATCCGCTGCTGGCGGGATTGCTGCATCTGAAAGTGCTGCGGTCGCCGCACGCCCACGCCCGGATCACCGGCATCGATACCGCCCGGGCGGAGGCCCTGCCCGGCGTCGTGGCCGTGCTGACCCACGAGAACACGCCGAAGCGCCGGTTCAGCAGCGCGACCCACGAGGATCATCTGGTCGATCCCGACGACATGGTCCTCCTGGACGAGGTGATGCGGTTCGCCGGCCAGCGCGTGGCGGCGGTGGTCGCCGAGACCGAGGCGATCGCCGAGGCAGCATGCCGGCTGCTCGACGTCTCGTACGAGGTGCTGCCTTCGGTGTTCGATCCGGAGGACGCGATGCTGCCCGGCGCGCCGGTGCTGCACGAGAAGGCGCTGGAAAGCCGCGGGAACGTCTACGCCGAGATCAGCGGCGAGAGCGGCTGCGTGGCGGACGGCTTCGCCAAGGCGGACTACGTGCACGAGAAAACCTATTCCACCACCCGCGTGCAGCACGTCCATCTGGAAACCCATGGTTCGATCGCCTGGCGCGATGCCGAGGGACGGGTGCATGTGCGGACCAGCTCGCAGGCTCCGTTCATCGTGCAGCAGAAGCTCTGCCACGTCTTCGACCTGCCGCTCCGCGCGGTGCATGTGTTCACCGAAAGGGTCGGCGGCGGCTTCGGCGGCAAGCAGGAGATGGTGACCGAGGACCTTTGCGTGCTCGCGGCGGTGCGGACCGGGCGGCCGGTCAAGTGGGAGTTCTCGCGCGGGGAACAGTTCACTGCCGCAACCACCCGCCACCAGATGACGACGCAGGTGAAGATCGGCGCGCGGCGGGACGGCACGATGACCGCGATCGAGTTGCGCGTGGTGTCCAACACCGGCGCCTATGGCGGGCATGGCGGCGAGACCCTGGCGGCGGCGCTCGGCAGCCCGCTGACCGTGTACCGCTGCCCGAACAAGAAGGCCGCCGGCTACGCGGTCTATACCAACATGGTGCCAGGCGGCGGCTTCAGGGGGTATGGCGCGTCGCAGACCACGTTCGCCGTCGAGTGCGCGATGGACGATCTGGCGTTGGCGCTAGGGCTCGACCCATTCGCGATCCGCCGCACCAACATGATCCGCTCGGGCGACTGGATGCAGTCGATCTGGACGGAAACCGCCGATATCGGGTGGGGCAGCTACGGCCTGGACCAGTGCATGGACTGGGTCGAGGCGGCGTTGGCCAGTGGCCGGGGCGAGCCGAAGCCGGTCGGCGCGGAGTGGCTCGAAGGCAGCGGCATGGCGCTGGCGATGCTCGATTGCGGGCCACCGACCGAACACCGCTCCGGAGCGGAGATGACGCTGCTGCCGAACGGGCGGTATCACCTGGCGGTCGGCTCGACGGAGATGGGCAACGGGTCGGTCACGTCGCACCGGCAGATCGCGGCGGAACTGCTCGGCTGCGCCGCCGACCAGATCGACATCATCAATGCCGATACCGATCGCGCGCCGTACGATACGGGAACGTTTGCCAGCACCGGGACGGTCGTTGCCGGCAAGGCCGTGGCGCTGACGGCCGAGGCGCTGCGCGACAACCTCCTCGACTATGCCTGCCTGGCGCACGAGACGCTGCGACCGGCGGCGCGGCTGGAAGCGGGCTTCTTGATCCGCGGCGACGAACGGCTGGCGCTGGCCGACCTGCATGTGGCGGGCACGGCGGCGGGCCACCGGTTCCAGGCGAAGCGAAAGGCCTATCTCTCGCCGCGAACCGTCGCCTTCAACGTCCAGGGCATCCGGCTGGCGGTGCACCGCCACACCGCCGAGATCCGCATCCTGCACTCGGTCCATGCGGCCGATATCGGCCGGCCGCTCAACCCGATGCAGTGCCAGGGCCAGATCGACGGTGCGATCGCGATGGGGCTCGGTTGGGCGCTGACCGAAACCATGGTGCATGACGACGACGGCCACGTGGTGAACCCGAGCCTGCGGAACTACCGCATTCCGGCGTTCGCGGACGTGCCGCCCAGCGAGGTGCACTTCGCCGATACCTACGACAGCATCGGGCCGCTCGGTGCCAAATCGCAAGGCGAGTGCTCGATCAACCCGGTCGCGCCTGCGATCGCCAATGCGCTGGCGAGCGCGGCGGGCGTGCGCTTCGCCCACCTGCCGCTGACGCCGGACCGCATCTATGCGGAGCTTCCGCTCTCATGACGACGGGTGCGGGCGTCACCATCGTCACCCAGACCCGGGTGGCCGAAGGCGGCGCCCATGCGTTTGCCCGTTTCCAGGCGGACATCAACGCGGCCATCGCGCGACAGCCCGGCTTCATCGAGCAGTCGGTGCTGCCACCGAACCCGCCGGTGCAGGTGGACTGGGTTATTTTGCAGCGGTTCCGCGCCACGGCGGACGCGGTCGGGTGGCTGCGCTCGGACGAGCGCATCGGGCTGGTGGCGGGGGTGCAGGCGCATCTGGTCGGTCCCGACGACGTCCATCTGTTGCGAGATGGCGACCAGGGTGCGCTGCCCTCGCCGGTGTCAATCGTGATCACCACCCGGGTGAAGCCCGGCTGCGAGGCGCCGTTCCGGCTGTGGGAGCATCGGATCGCGGCGGCGCAGACCCAGGCTCCGGGATTTACTGGCTATCGGCTGGAGCCGCCGATCCCGGGCGTGCAGGACGATTTCGTGGCCATCCTGCGGTTCGCCTCGGACGCGTCGCTGCAGCAGTGGCTGGACTCCCCGCAGCGCGCAGCCCTGCTGGCGGAGGCGGCGGCGTTCACCGTCGAGGTGCGGACGCGGCGGGTGCAGGCCGGCTTCTCGCAGTGGTTCGCGCCGGCGGGCGGCGGTCCGGCGGCGTGGAAGCAGAACATGGTCGTGCTGCTGATGCTCTATCCGGTGGTGTTCCTGTTCGGCCGGTGGGTGCAGACGCCGCTGCTCGCGGGGGTCTGGGGGCTGCCGTTCTGGCTGTCGCTGTTCATCGCCAACGTGGCGGGGGTCGTTCTGCTGAACTGGCTGGTCCCGTGGGGCAGCCGCCGGTTCGCGTGGTGGCTGACGCCACGCGACGACGCGCCGGCCTGGACGTCGTGGATGGGCGCGGCGGCGTTGATCGGCTTGTACTGCGTGACGATGGCGGCGTTTTCCAGATCGTAGACGATAGCGGTGGCGTCGCGCGACATTTCCCAGCGCCGAAGCCGGTGAGGATCGGGGGTAGTTGTAGCGAGTTTCGGACATCGCCTTGAAGACCGGGGTAGTTGCCGCGTTTCTACACGGACCAGGATTGGGCAAGTTCCGTTATGGTATCGTCACAGTGACGATTCCCACTGCAAGATATAATGGCCATGAGCTTTATCCGCGCAACTCGCAGGGTGGCTCGTTCAACGGAGTGTCGGCGAAAGCGACCGGATACAGCGCGCGTCCGGTGGCGAACGACTGCAGCGCGGCGATGTCCGGTCGGCCGGCTTCGGGACAGACGCGCCTGGCGTTGCCGGCGACATCCAGCGTTCCGCAGCCGGGCCGTAGCGCATCGACGATGTCCGGCTTGCCGTACAGGATGGTTCCGCCGCGCAGTACGAGTGCAACGGTCGCCGGGGTTGCCCGCACGACGGCTTCGTACGGGTCACCTCCGTTCGCATCGAACAAGGCCAGGTCGGCGACCTTGCCCACCGCAATGCTGCCGATGAGCGCGTCGTCATGCACCACGCTGGCGGCGTCGATGGTGACCATGCGCCATAGGTCGCGAGCGCTCAGCACATCGTGCAGGATGGCATGATTGTAGTGAACCGCGCATGCCAGTTCGCGGTTCAGGTTCATCGAGCCGGATGGCAGCCAGTCCGAACCGAGCGCCAGGGTTATGCCGAGGCGATGCGCCTCGATGATGTCGAGCGTCTTGCCATACAGCGCCAGGTTGCTTCGCGGTGACCAGACGATGCCGGCATGCCGTTGCGCCACAAGTTCGAGGTCCTGCTTCGTCAAAGCGACCGCATGAATCAGGGTGGCCTGCGGCATGATCCAGTCGTTGGCGATGCCTCCCCCGCCGGCGAGCGGGGTTGTGTCGTAGGTGCGCGAACTTTCGCAGCGGAACTCGTTGCGCGCGGCCTGGTCGCGTCCCTCCGATACATGCGCCAGGAACGCGCTGCTTGCCGCGACCTCGTCATGCGTCGCGGGATGGTGGCCGTAGTCGCAGTCGTGCACGCGCATGATGCCGGCCGCATCGTCGAGCGGAAAGATCCGGTAGGTTACCGGACGTGCCGGAAGTCCTTCCAGTCCGGCCGCGAAATCGAGGTTGCGCAGCAGGCTGGGCGCCATGCGTTCGCCGACCGTCGAGGTCGCACCGCCGACAAGAAAACGCAGTTCGCCCCAGGCGATCACCCGCGGATCGCGATCGGGCTTGAAGTCTTCCAGCGCATGGTGTCCGTCGAGGCCCTTGCGCCACTCATGACGGTGTTGGTAGCGCTCGCCGGTATCCGGACGCGGCGCGATGCCGGTGTAGTCGATATGGTCGTGGGTGTTGATCAGGCCGGGGGACAGGATCTCGGCAGGACAGTCCAGGATCGTGGCGCCGTGGGCCTGTGCTGTGCAGGACTGCCCGACGCAGGTGATCCGGCCGTTGCTGTCGACGAGCACCTCGCCGGCGCGGATGACGCGGTCCGGGGTCAGGACGATGGCGCGGATGAGCAGGCTGTTCGGGATGCCGTTGCCATGCGTGCTGCTGCACGGCGTGGCGGCGCCCGCATCGGCCCCGTAAAGCGCCAGCAGGATCGACGCGGCCACGGCGATCCATGCCGCGCAACGCAACGCCACGGCCGAAATGTTCGTTTGCATCATGTCTGTCCTGCTTCGGTGCATCCGCCTATGCAAGTTGCTGGCCGACATCGGCAGGACGGCGCCGAAGCGGCGATGGAGTGGGTATGCCGGACTTTTTCGACCTCGCCGGCCAGGGTTGGGTGCAGCTCGCCGAGCTGACCATGGCGTTCGTGCTGTCCGCACTGGTCGGGCTCGAGCGGGAGATCCGCCAGAAGAGCGCCGGCCTGCGCACCTACACGTCGGTGGGCGTGGCGGCGGCGCTGTTCATGCTGATCTCCAAATACGGCTTCACCAACGTCCTGGTGCCGAGCCGGATCGTGCTCGACCCGTCGCGGGTCGCGGCCCAGGTGGTGTCCGGCATCGGCTTCATCGGCGGCGGCGTGATCTTCATGCGGCGCGACATGGGCGCTTTGCAGACTTGCGTGTGCCGTGATGATAGGACGCCTGCATGAGCCATCCCATCTCGCTGTCTCCCTCCGTGAACCCGAGCCATCGATGTGCAACCCGACTTCTCACAATGGTCCACGAATTTCACAAGGCAGGCTATCAACGCATTCGCTTCAGCTCGGGCATGGCGCCGAGCGGCATCTATTGGCGTTGCTCCATCACCCATGCCGGGAACATGACCGCCGATGGCCTCCACATCCAGGACTACAATGCTCCTGAGGAGGTCGCGGCCTATTCCTCAAGTTCGGGCGACCACTACTTCGGCTGGGCCGACGCCCCGGGACGTTCCGCCCGCGAGCTCGGGCTCCTGTTCCTCGATCGATTCCCGGCTATCGCGGAAAAAGGCCTGGGGCGTGATTGGACGTATGCCGGCTGGTTGACAGAGATTCTCGGACGAGCCGAACGCGATGAACGTTCTGGATTTCCCGTCTTTTTCGCAGACTACCCGATTGATCTTGAGCCGGCCGATCGCCCGCCGCCCGTGACCATCGGCATGATGCACGAATGACCAACTTCCATCCACAGCACGCATACAGCCGGGCAGACTGGCCGAAAGCAGACCGTCTGCTTTTAAGGGACCGGTAGAGAAAGCGGACGCTCGATCCCGCGACGCATCGTCGGTCATCTCCCCACCTTACGCGTCTCTGGCCCGCCGAACCACCGCAACGCGGCCTCAGCCGCCGCATCGACATCCGGTTCAGCCTCACTGGCCCAGGCGACGTAGCCGTCGGGGCGCACGAGCACCGCGCTCAGGCCAAGCCGTTCCTTGGCGTCACTTGCGACATACGTGATCCGATCGCCCCAGCCATGCACCAGCGCCTGAAGCAATTTGCAGCCACAGAAGTCGAGGAAGAGACCTCTCCCGCTGCGAAGGTGGAGGCTAGGCGTCGTGTCGTCCAACAACTCGAAATCGGGAACGCTGCGACCTACCAGAGGATGCGTGCCTGCTAGATTGTAGCGGAGGGACACACCCCAAACCCGCTCAGCAAAGTAGGTTGCGCCGTCACGCGTTTCGATCAGGTCGCGAATGATGGCTTCGAGCGCGCGTGCGCTCCGGTCAGGGCGCATGATCGCGACCTGAGCGCGCGACCAATCGAGGATCTGTGCGCCCACTTCAAGGCGTTCACTCACGTAGCTGTCGAGCAAACCGACCGGTGCATCGCCCTTAATGGTGGCCGCTAGCTTCCATCCGAGGTTCATGGCATCGCCGAGACCAAGGTTGAGGCCCTGACCTCCCAGCGGCGAATGTATGTGTGCGGCATCGCTTGCCAACAGCACTCGCTCTTTACGATAGGTCGTCGCCTGACAGGCGCGGTCCGTCCAAGTCGTGGCTAAATCGAGTGACGTCACGGTGATGTCCTCACCGGAAATGCGGCGCAATACCGCTTGCACATGATCGAGCGTGACAGGTTGGGATCGGTGGAAGGCACCACCATCGAACTCGACCATCCCGACCGTTCCGGGCGGCGAGAAGTTGTACATGCCGGTCGCGGTGTAATGACGGCCTGGCTTGAGCTTTGTTGGTTCGTCCATCACGACCTGAACGGAATAGCCGGTGAACTCGGGATCGGTGCCGACAAACTCGAAGCCGCTCATCTTGCGCACAGTACTTCGGCCGCCATCGCAACCGACCAGCCACAGTCCGTGGAATTGCTCGTCACCAGCGTGGACGGTCACGTGCCGATCCGCCTGTTCGACGCCGCGGACGGCAAGGCCGCGCCTGATTTCGACGCCCAGCTTGTCCGCCCGGGCTGCAAGGACCGTCTCGAGGCACGACATGTCAGTCATCATGGTGGTGTCAGCCGCACTAGCCAGGCGGTACGGCCACTTCGACATATCGATGTTGTCGTGGAAAAACTGGATACCGGCGAAATGTCCGCCCGGTCGCCGCACCTGCTGCACCCAGTGCGGCAAGTTGTAGCTCCCATCCAAGGCATTCTTCGCCGATTGGCTTTCGGCGAGATCGTCAAGCAATCCGCGACGGCGAAACGCCTCGATGGTCTGCACCGAGAGGCCGCGCATGCCGAACGGAAGCTGTTTCAGGCGTGAGTGCGGATCTTGAGCCTGCTCCAGAACCAGCACCGAGAGGCCTGCAAGGCGCAGCTCGAGCGCAAGAAACAGGCCGACCGGACCAGCACCGGCGATGAGAACGTCGTAATGTGCGTGCATGGACCACTCCTCGTATCATCCGACCGGAGCGGCTTGTCGATCCGACAACCACACGGACGAACAACGGGCGCTTGAACAGCGCCCGAGATTCGTCGTGGGACTCATGCAAGATGCATGGACAGAGCTTCCGTCACCGGAAGGACCTGGGCTGGACCACACCAAGTCTGCCTTTTTCGACGCGCCAGATCTACCGGCGTGTTGCTCGAAACGCAAGCGTGCAGCTGACGCCTTACGTAGGTCCTGATCCTATCATGGCGGGAGCGTCCGCTTTCGAGCGCAATAGGCGACCACGTCGTGACGGCTTCTGGGCGCAGAGCAGCCACCGTCGAACGGCAAAGACTGGCCGGAAGCGGACTGGCAGCTTTGGAGTGGTTGGCTGAGAGAAGCGGACGTTCATGGTGGGATGCCAGTTGGCAGATGGCGCCCAATCTCGGCCGTTCGGATCGGAAATCCGCGAGCCCATAACCAGCCATTCGTTAAGGGCGACCATTCCCATTTTTCCATCTCCGAGCCACAATTTCGGGAAAGAGCAATCGGGAACAGATTTTGGGAATGCGGATGCCTCGAACGTCTGTCGGAGCGAGCGCCGGGGCGACTGTCCCGTGGTAGGTTCGTTTGAGGGAACACGCTAAGCGGAGCCGCTACCGTGAACCTGTGTTCGAATAATGCACAGGAGCCGCCACAGTGGCTGAGTTCTACTTCGACGCGGACAGCCAGCCGCTCCCCTCGGCGTCCTTGTTCGGGGGCAAGCAAAATGCTAGTAATCGAACTAAGGTGTCAAGTAGCGGACTGATCCAGCCAGCAAAGCGATCAGAGCACCAGGAATTACATGAAATAGGCCTTTTGCTCCCGCGCCTGAGCGATACAGGAAGAAGCCATCGGTGGTGGCGACGACTAGGCCGAGAATGACCAGAATGGTGGCCATCTCGGTCCACTTGCCCTGGCTGGCAAAAGCCAAGAGTGTGAAGCCCGTTGCCAGCTGTCGAACGCCCATCAGCGAGACGTACGACGCGGCAGTTTTTCCGTCCAGACGATTTGGGTTGATGTTGACATCATTCTTCTTGGGAAGCGGCTGTAGCGGCATGCCAAATGAGGCCGCAAATCCGACGGGCTTCCAAAGCGCATGAGCGCCGGTCGCCACTGCGAGACATGCAAAGGTAACGCTGACTGCTTTGAATGCTGGGAGGATGTAGTTCATGGCTGTTTGCTCGTTGCTTCGATCTTTGGTGGGTGATCCGGCCCATCGTGACCGGCGGTTCCGGTCCAACCTCACCGATTTCAGGCGCGAACCGGAATCATCGGTCACTGTACCGGAATCGGCGGTCACGTTAACTGGAATACGCATTTGCCGTCTAAAGGACCCATTACTCCCCGCCCGCTTGTCCTTTTTAGCGCCTCCAACGGGTTTGGGAACGATTCCTCGTTCCCGATCAACGATCGTTTGTGGGATAGCTTCACCTATCCGGATCGCCGTTCCTTTTTAGGAAAGCCGGGTCACACCGTTGGCGATGGTCAGAGACGACGCCAACGGCCCAAGCGAGTGTCGGTTAGGCGATCACCAAGGGATCGGTGCGTCCTGCCACCTCGTGAACTTGCCGGTCGGACCATTCCGCCCGAGCAGCACAACGCGGACGATCTCCTGCGCGCCTTCCTCCACTGTGCCGGTTCCTTGGAAAGCGTTAAGATTGGTGCCGATAAAGCCCGGCGATACAGCGTTCACAGGGATGCCTTCTGCCCCCAGCTCGATCGCCATCGCCACAGTCAGGGCGTTGAGAGCCGTTTTCGATCCCGGGTAGATCGGCCCGAAGCTCGAATGTAACGGGGAAGCAGGATCAGAGTTGGCCGTGAGCGATCCCGCACCGCTCGAAACGTTCACGATGCACGAGCCGGGCGTAGAGCGGATCAACGGCACCATCGCTTGGTAGACGGTGAGCACGCCGAAGACGTTGGTGTCCCACACGGCCCGCATCTCATCAATGTTCAAGATGCTTGCGGTGCAGGTCTGAGCATATTCCTGAAAAGTCTGCCCGGGCTTTTTGTTCGTATTCGAAATCCCCGCGTTCTGGATCAGAACATCGAGCTTGCCGAGTTCGTCCCTAATGCGGTCAGCCGCTGCTGCTACCGAGGCTGCGTCGGTCACGTCGAGCTGGATAGCGCGCGCATCGCCATCGATCGTGCTGGCGGCTTCCATGCCCCGCGCGAGATCACGCGACCCGATCAGGACGGTGAAGCCGTGTCCGGCGAGATCCTTTGCGACCTGAAGGCCGATTCCCTGATTGGCTCCGGTGATTAGGGCTACGGGTTGGTTGTGCATCGTCATTCCTCAGCGTGTTGCGACGCACAGATATAAGAATTAGAAAGCGGACGATAAACGACTGATCGTCCTAGAGTTGTTCGCAGGAGTCCGGTTTGTCTGATCCCCTCACGCAAGTAGCCGCGCTGATTCAACCGCGTGCGCCGTTTTCAAAGCTCACGAGCGCGGCAGGCCATTGGCATGTGAGCCGGTCCGAAACGGGACGCCCCTTCTATTGCGCCATCCTGGAGGGACGAAGCTGTCTCGCAGCGGAAGGGCATGACGCGATCATGCTGGAAGCGGGTGATTTTGTCCTCATTCCCGCCGCGCGCGATTTGTCCATGACAAGCGTGCCACCGCCAGCGTCGATGACCGAGAGCCCATACAGCGTGCTTTCGGGCGGCGAGGTCCGGCTCGGCGAGCCGGATCGAACGCCCGACTTTCGCGCCTTGGTCGGATATTGTGTGCTGGGCTCGCCCGATGCCACCCTGTTGCTGTCACTCCTCCCGAGGATCGTCCATGTCCGGGACGAGCGGCGACTCACGACCCTTGTCGAGCTTGTTGGCGAGGAAGCTCGCGCTCAGCGGCCGGGTAAAGACATTATCCTCGCCCATCTGCTTGAAGTGCTGTTCATCGAAGCTCTGCGATCCACGGCGGCAACAGGTGGGTCACCCGGACTTCTACGTGGCCTTGCCGATGTTCGCATTGCTGCCGCGCTCCGGCAGATACACGATCTTCCTGAACGGTCATGGACGGTTGAGGACTTGGCACATGTATCGGCGCTATCTCGATCCGCCTTTTTCGAGCGGTTTCAGCGCACCGTGGGCGTTACGCCAATGGAATATGTTATTTCCTGGCGAATGGCGCTCGCGATGGATCTCCTTCGCCGTAGGGGCGGCAGCATCGCCGAAGTGGCCGAGCGCACCGGTTACAGCTCGGCCAACACGTTTAGCACAGCGTTCAAGCGCCATTCCGGTCAGACGCCTGCTCAATATGCACGGGGCGGGGGCGGTACTTCGGGTCACTAAAGTTGGGAGCTGAGCGGAGGACGACGGTGTTTCCGACCTTTCCAAAATACGATCCTTTTCGGGAAAGGCGGCGGGGTTGCGCAATGTCGGCTATCGGCGCGCCTTCATCGCCAAGAGCGGACCGTCCGTAGTCCGCCAAACTTGGACAGCAGTCCCTAGGGCTGCCGGTCGTCAGAAACGAGCGTTTTCCGATACCGAGCCGGTGTAGCCCGACGTGCCATTTTATCAGCTCCCCCAAGCCCTTTTTCTGGAAACCAACCTTTACCGATGCCCGATGGAAATATCGATAAACGACCGATGCTGTTGAAAAAGGAGCTGTGATTGCCGTTGCTGCGACACGAACGGGCGTGATTCTCTGCTGTTGGAAGATCCGACGCCACACGGTTGCAGTCGGGCGGAACTCAGCGCTTCACAGACGTTACTGAGCGATGATTGCCGCATCGAGACAAACAAAGGCGAGCAGGGCCGCGATCGTTCGTACCACGTTGCTGGCGAGCATTATGGTCCGATCGCGCATGAGTTGGGCAGAAGTCTGCGTCTTCTCCGACCGCAACATCCGCAGGACACTTGGGGCTGACACAGCGCCACTACCGACCGCTGCAATCATCGTGCACACAACGCCAACCCAGCCGAAAATAGCGCTTGTCCCGTGCGAAGCTCGGCTGAAGACCGTCGCGGCGATCGCCGACGCAAAGCAGCATACCGGCATAAGTGGATCAACGAAGCGGACTGACACACGGAAGTCGGCGAGGAAGTCATCGAGCGGCATGTCTCGCCATGCCCGGCTACGTTCGACTGCCAAGAAGCTCACGCCGCCCGTCCACAGGCCTCCTGACACAATCATGGCCCACCCGGCCGTGGTCGGGCATGCCGCCGTGCATAGGCACAGAAAGGCGGCCACCGCCGCTAGGGTACGACCTGCATGGTGGCCTCGCCACACTGCGCGGTGGCCCCTGAGCTCGGGTTTCGCTTGCCCGGTGGCGGCAGTCATGGTCGCCGGGGCGGGTTTGTCGATCATCCCGGAGGCGACCAGGGTGAACGCGGTGATGCTTGTCGCGATGATCGCGACTGTAGCGCTCGGTCCTGCGGTGATGGCAAACACGCCGCTCGAGAAAGCAGTCGCTAGTCCCGTCACCTCGACCCAAAGCTTTGAAAGCATCATCGTGCGGCGAAAATCATCCGGGTAGCCCTCGTCCGCCATGCGTTGCCACGTGCGCGCCCGTTCGGCCAACATCATTAGGTTGGATCCCGCCCAAAGGCCGCCGAAGAACAACATGCCGCCGAGGCCGACGGCATGAACGATCACGCGGGCTCCAAGCTGATCGGTTGAAACGTGGCCGGCCTGTTCATGAACTTGATTTTCCGCTGGTCGGGAGAACGGCCTTACACCGTAGCAAGACCGGCAAAGGAGTGGAACTCATTACCCTTCAAGCCCGAAGGGGCTAGTTTGATTCAGCCTGATCCCTAGAGGCGCGCGTTCCTGTTTGCGGACCTTCGAACGGGATTTGGGAAGCCCGTCGCGTTCTTAAAATCCGATCCTTTTCGGGAAAGGCGCGGAGCTGCGCAATATCGGCTATCGGCGCCCTCATCGCCAAAGCGGACCGACCGTAGTCCACCCAACTCGGTCACTTAGCGCTTGGTGACTGATGTCTGCTTTCGGGATCGTAGACAGGTCCATCTGATGACCGAGATTGGCGCATAGCAGCCGTTGCCGACCCGGCCATCTATGCTCCTTCACGCCGTGGTCGCGTTATGAGGGGTCCGGCGAACTCGTACGCTTCAGGGTGCGCAGGGTGAAGACCGAGCGGCAGTTTCGGACGCCGTGCAGGGTGTAGAGGCGTTCGCGCAGGAACGCCTCGTAGCCGGCGGTACCGTTGACCGCGACGCGGGCGAGGTAGTCGTAGTCGCCACTGACCAGGAACACCTCCAGCACCTCCTTCATGCGAGCCAGCCGCTCGCCAAAATCACGCATCAGGGCCATGTCGTTGCGGTCGAGGGTGATCTCGATGAACACGGTGTCGGCGAGGCCGAGCGCCTTCTGGTCGATCTCCGCCGTGTAGCCGGTGATGACGCCCTGTTCCTCGAGCCGACGCACCCGGTTCCAGACCGGCGTCGGCGACAGCCCGACGAGCTCCGCCAGCCTTGCGTTGCTGAGGCGACCATCGGCGCGCAGGGCGGCGAGGATGCGGCGGTCGGCGGCGTCGAGCACGTGGTTGGGCAAGGCTAGCTCCACAAGAGATGGTTCTTCTGGCGGATTGCTTGAACGACGGTAGAATATTCTGCTTAGAGGTAATCTTCTGGAGAATCCAGATACTAATCACCGGGGCGCTCGACGTATCTACTCCTGCACACAGGAGGCTTCGATGGCGCGGAACGGATCGATCGCAGGCGCCATCCGACTCAGGCCCGAGATGCTGCTGTTCGTTGTCACGCCGCTGCTGTTCGTGGGGAACATGCTGGTCGCGCGGGCGATCGCCGGCGACATTCCGCCAGTTACCCTGGCGTTCCTACGCTGGACCGGCGCCGCCCTGGTGCTGCTGCCGTTCGTGCGCGGGCTGCGTGCCCACCTGCCACGTATCGTGTCGCCCGACTTCGCCATGCTGGTGCTGACCGGCGCCGTGCTCGCCGTAGCACCGCTCTATGCGGCGGCAGCGCGAACCACGGCCGGGAACATAGCGCTGCTGTTGTCAGCGGCTCCCGCACTGGTGCTGGTCGCCGAGCGCATCCTGTTCCGTACGCCGCTTCGGGTTCCGGCCATGGCGGGCATCGCGCTAGCGGCTTGCGGCATGGTGACCGTGGTGACGCGTGGACACCCGTTTGCCCTGGCCTCGCTCTCCTGCAACGGCGGCGATGCGTTCGCACTCGCCGCGGTGCTGGGCTGGGTGGCGTATACGCTGCTCAGCAAGCGCCGGCCGGTGAAACTGCCGCCGCTGATCGGGCTGGCCGCACTGGCAGTCGGCGCGGCACTGATGCTGCTCCCCGCATCGCTGGTCGAACTGGCGCATCACGCAGGCCAGCCGCAGTTCGGGATGATCCTGACGCCGCGCAGCCTCGGCGCGGTGTTGTTCCTGTGCGTGGTGCCGTCGATCGGCGCCTATGGTGGCTACCAGGCGCTGGTCCGGCATTTCGGCGCGGCCACGGCTGCGTCGTCGATGTATCTCGTGCCGGTGTATGCAGTGCTGCTCGGCGCCCTACTGCTCGGGGAGACGCTGCATCCGTATCACGCGATGGGTCTGGCGTTGATCCTCGGCGGCGTGGCGCTGATCGCGTGCGCCAGACGGGTGGTGCCGGCCCTTGCACCTGTGGCGGCAGCCGGCGCGGTCAGCTGACCGGGGCGGAAAACTCCAGGTCCAGCAGCACCAGCAGCACGGCGCCGCGTTCGGCGGGGCAGCAGAGATAACGCCGCTCGTTGTCGGGCCCGGCGGACCCGGTATCGATCGGCCAGGCCTCGAGCCCGAGATCGGCATAGACGGCCAGCAGGTCCGGGCCGACCTTCCAGAATACCGGCTCGCGGCCTTCCTGGACGGCCAGGTCGCGCAGGCGCCAGATCGTCGAGACCTGATCCGACGCGGCACCGGCGGGATCGCCCAGACCGGCAACGATGCGGCCGAGACGGCGGAACGGGATCAGCGCGCGACCGGTCTCGCCCAGCACCAGTCCGTCGGGCACCGTAACCGGCAGGCTCGTGCCGGGAGCCAGCGCCCGGTATTTCGCTTCGGCGTCGGCATTCCAAGGGGTCGGGCTGATGCGGCCGGGCAGGATCAGCCGGGCGATCGCCAGCAGCCCGATGAGCACCGACAGGCCGACCGAGAGCCGTGTCCGGCCGCTCATGTTCCGGCCGGCGACCAGTTCCAGCCAGCTATTATCGGCGAAACTGTGGATGTCGGGCTCGAGCTGCACCAGCATCAGCACGCAGCCGAGCAGCAGCAGCAGCGGCAGCACCGTCGCCGGGGCCAGCGGCTCGCTGAGCAGGCGGGCGTGGCGATAGTATGAGCTTCGGAACGGCGCGATCACCAGGGCGGCCAGGATGAGCACGCCCGGCACGGCCAGCGGCAGCCCGCGCAGTGCCGTGATGGCGGCGGCGATGCAGAGCAGGAGCAGCGTGGTGCCCCAGGCCAGCGTCACCCGTTGCGAGAGGCCGATCGCCAGCCCCATCAGCACCGCGCCGATCAGCGAGGGAATGTAGTCGCCGGCTGCCTCGATGAAGAGGACGAGGCTGTTATCGGGGGCGAACAGTCCCGCCGGCGCCGGCAGCGCGAAGGACAGGTCCGGCACGGTCTCGATCGCGCCGAGTGCCAGCAGCATCGCCCCGCACAGCGAGACGGCGGCGGCCGCGACGATGACCGCGAAATCGGCCTCGCTCTCGCGCACGACGCCGGATGGCCGCACCCTCACCGCATGGCCGGCGCCCAGCCGGCCTGCGAACAGCGTGTCGCTCCGCAGCAGCAGTTCGTGGCCGGCGAACAGCAGGCCGGCGATGAACAGCGGGATGATGTAGTAGAACAGCCGGAACACCAGGATGACGCCGAGGGCAGTCGGCGCCGGCAGGAACGGCGACAGGCCGAGCACCATCGCCCCGTCGAACACGCCGAGCCCGCCCGGCACGCCGGCGATCAGGCCGGCACTGTACGATGCGATGTAGATGGCCAGGAACGCCGGGTAGCTCAGCCCGATCCCGTCGGGCAGCAGGGTGTAGGCGATGGCGGCGGTCGCGGCGACGTCGAGTGCGGCTACCGCAACCTGGCCGATCGACATGCGCAGGCCGGGAAGCGAGATGGTCCAGCGCCATAGCGTGACGGATTTCAGCCGGGCGGACAGACCGACGTACAGCGCCACCACCGACCATGCGCAGACACCGATCAGCGTCAGCAGCACCGGGGAAACCTTCGCCGAGAGCATCGGCAGCGAGCCGGGCTCGAGCAGCAGCACGGCGCCGATCAGCGTGCACGCGCCGAGAAGGTAAGTGAGCGAGCAGAACGCGATGATCTGGGTGATCGCGGCCGGTCTCAGGCCCCAGTTGCCGTACAGCCGGAAGCGAACGGCGGCACCGGAGATCGCGGCGAAGCCGAGATTGTGGGACAGCACGTAGGAACAGAAGGCGGCGAAGGCGGTGCGGCCGAAGCTCAGCCGATAACCGACATGGATCGTCGCGAGCCGGTCGTAGAACGAGAGAACAAAATAGGACAGCAGGGTGAAGCCGGCCGAGGCGAACAGGCTGGCGCGGGGAATACCGAGCAGGCTGTCGCGGATCTGGGCGATGCTGAGATGACGGACCTCCTTCTGGACCGCATAGATCGCGGCAACGAACAGCAGCAGCCCGATCAGCGGCGGCAGCCGGCGCAGCACGCGGCGCCAGGCGGGAGGGGGTCGGCCGGGATCCTCGTCGAGGCAACCGGGTGGGCGAGACGACATCATCACGTCGGATCCCGATCGAGCGCCTAGAGTTCCGTCAGGTCCGGACTTGGGCGGGCCAGGGCCGTGTCGATCAGGGCGACCGTCTCGGACACGCCGTAGAGCGCGATGAAGATGCCGAAGCGAGGCCCCTCCTTCTGGCCGAGCAGCACCTCGTACAAGCAGCCGAACCAGGCGCGCAACTCGGGAAACTGGTGCCGCTTGCCGACCTCGAACACCAGGTTCTGCAGCGCGTCGGGCGTCATGCCGCTGTGCGGATCGACGCCGCGCAGGGTTTCGGCGAGATCGGCCAGGGCCGCGCGTTCGCGTTCGTCCGGCGCCCGGTACGTTTTGGCGGGGCGGACGAAGTCCTGGTAGTACGACACCGCATGCTCGACTAGGCGGGCCAGCATCGGGTCGCTTTCGGGCGTGGCGCCGCTCTGGTAGCGGGCCAGGAACGCCCACAGCACGTCGGCGCTCTCGGCATTGGCGACCGAGGCCAGGTTCAGCAGCATGCCGAACGAGACCGCGCTGCCGGCCGGAGTAGCGCTCCCCGAGGTGGCGGGACGGTCGATGAACCAGGCAGGATTGGCCTGCAGGATCGCGCCCTCCTGCTCCTGCGACTTGGCGCGATTGGCCAGGTATTCATCGACGGCGCGCGGGATCACGTCGAAGAACAGCCGCTTGGCGCGGGTCGGCTGGTTGAACATGTATTGCGCAAGGCTCTCGGCCGGGGCGTAGCGCAGCCATTCCTCCACCGAGATGCCGTTGCCCTTGGACTTGCTGATCTTCTGCGCATGCTCATCCAGGAACAGCTCGTAGGTGAGGCTGACCGGCGGCTCGGCGCCCAGCACTCGGCAGATCCGGGTCGAAAGCTTCACGCTGTCGATCAGGTCCTTGCCGGACATCTCGTAATCGACGCCGAGTGCGGCCCAGCGCATGGCCCAGTCGGCCTTCCATTGCAGCTTTGCATGGCCGCCGGTGACCGGAGTCTCGAAAGTCTCGCCTGTCTCGTCGGTCCAGCGGACGGTGCCGGCATCGGCGTCGAACGCGTCGATCCGCACCTGCATCACGATACCGGTTTTCGGATGGATCGGCAGGATCGGCGAATAGGTGGCGCGGCGATCGGGTCCGAGCGTCGGGGCGATGACGGCGACGATCTCGTCGTGCCTGGCGAGCACCTGCAGCAGCGCCGCGTCGAAGCGGCCGTTGTGGTAATAGTCGGTCGAAGACGCGAACTCGTACTCGAAGCCGAACCCATCGAGGAAGGCGCGCAGGCGGGCGTTGTTGTGCGCGCCGAAACTGTCATGGGTGCCGAACGGATCGGGCACCTGGGTCAGCGGCCGGCCGATGAAGCCGGCCAGCATCTCGCGGTTGGGAACGTTGTCCGGGACCTTGCGCAGCCCATCCATGTCGTCGCTGAAGGCGAGCAGCCGGGTCGGGCGCCCCGTGAGTGCCGTATAGGCCTGGCGCACCCAACTGGTGCGGGCGACCTCGCCGAAGGTGCCGATATGCGGCAGGCCGGACGGGCCATAACCGGTTTCCAGCAGCGCCGGCACGTCGGGCGCAGCACCCTTGCGGTCCATGTGCGCGGCGAGCCGGGCAGCTTCTTCGAACGGCCAGGCTTTGGGAATGTTCGGGAAAACCGGCGCGGCGGGGTCGGATGATGTTCGGGCAGGGCACATGGCGGCGCACGCTAGGCCAAAATCGCAAAATGCGGAATCACCCGCGCCGATAGTTCTGCCGCGTCCTATATTGATACCGATGCATGATGCCGATTCACCCGCCACCATTCCGGCACTCGTCGCCGGCTACGGGCGGGTTTCCCTGCTGACCCCGGACGGCGAGCTCCTGACCCTCACCCGGGCGGAAGGGGCCGCCGCCGTGCGCGACATGCCGCCACCCCTGGTGGTGCATGCGCCCGCGAACGCCAAGCGGCTCGGCCTGCCCGGGCTGGCCGCCTATGACCTGCTGGAGCTGTTCGCCTTCGTGATGCCGGCGCGCTCGGCGGCGCCGACGCCGCGCGGGCTGGCGTTGGCACTGGGACTGGAGCCGGACGAGATCGGCGATGCCGACGCGTCGCTGCTGCCGGAACTGGCCTCGATGCTGCTCGAGCGGGCGAGCCAGCTCGACCATACCGCGTCGGGGCCTGAGATCCGTGCGCTGGTGCTACGCATGCGGCAGGCGGGCTGGAGCTGGGGACCGGTGCTGTGCGAGCGGCTGGGCATCGGCACGATGCTGCCGCCGGAAGCGATGCAGCCGGTCGACGCGATGCGGGTGTGGCGACGACTGCCGAAATGGGAAGAGACCGCACCTCGTCCGGCCCCGGGGCAGCGAGAGGTGGCGCCGCAGGAGGCTCGTGCCCGCCTGACCACGCTGCTGGGTCCCGACGCGGAACAGCGGGTCGGCCAGGCCGACTATGCCGATGCGGCGGCGGCGGCGTTCGCGCCGAGGCTGATGCGCGGCGACCCGCGGCTGGTGCTGGCCGAGGCCGGGACCGGGACCGGCAAGACGCTCGGATATGTGGCGCCGGCCAGTCTGTGGGCGGAGCGGAATGGCGGCACGGTCTGGATCAGCACGTACACGAGGCACCTGCAGCGCCAGATCGAGACCGAGCTGAAGCGGTTGCATCCCGATGCGGCCACGCGGCGCCGGAAGGTGGTGCTGCGCAAGGGACGCGAGAACTATCTGTGCCTGCTGAACCTGGAGGAGGCGGTGAACGCCACCGCCGCCAACAGCCGGGGCGCGGCGCCGTCGTCGATCATCCCGCTATCGCTGCTGGTGCGCTGGGCCGGGTCGACCACCGACGGCGACGTGGCGGGCGGCGACCTGCCCGGCTGGTTCGCGGAGCTGTTCGGCCACGGGACCACCGCCGGGCTCGCGGACCGTCGCGGCGAGTGCATCCATGGCGCCTGCCCGCACTACACGCGCTGCTACATCGAGCACGGGATCAGGCGCGCGCGTGACGCCGACCTGGTGGTGGCGAACCATGCGCTGGTGATGGCGCAGGCGGCTTGGCACAGCCGGTTCGGCGACACCGCCGACGAGGATGCGGTGCCGACCCGCTACGTGTTCGACGAGGGCCATCACCTGATGGAGGCGGCCGACAGCGCCTTCTCGGCCGAGCTGTCCGGGCTGGAGGCGGCGGAGCTGCGGCGCTGGCTGCTCGGCGCCGAGGGCAGCCGGTCGCGGGCGCGCGGGCTTCGTCGACGGCTGGACGAACTGGTGGTCGGGCAGCCGGACCTGGAAACGCCGATGGAGACGGCGCTGATGGCGGCGCGTGCACTGCCGGCGCCGGGCTGGTCGATGCGGATGTCCGACGAGACGCGGCCGCTGCTGCAGGGTCCGGAAACGCTGGATGCGGGGATCGCCGAGGCATCCAACCCGACCGAGGCGCTGCTGCATCTGTTGCGGCAGCAGGTGCTGGCGCGGGCCGGCACGCGCGGCGAGGCGTTCGGGGCGATGGAGTGCGACCTGCAGCCGGTGTCCGAGGAGCTGGGCGAAGCCGCGTCCCGGCTCGAGCGGGCGCTGGTGCGGATCGCGGAGCCGCTGACCACGCTGGTCAACCGGCTGCTGGCCAAGCTGGAGGAAGAGGCGGACACGCTCGATACGGCGACGCGTGGGCGCATCGAGGCGGCGACCCGCACGATCCGCAGGCGGGCGATCTCGCGGCTGGAAGCCTGGATCGCGATGCTGCGTGCGGTGTCGGAACCGGATGCGGCGGACGACAATAGTGTCGGACCCCGGAGCCACGTGATGTTCCTGCGGCTGGAGAAACGGTTCGCCGGGCCGCGCAATGCGCAGGGGAACCAGGGCGCCGGCGAACGGGATGTCGGGCTGCACCGGCACTGGCTCGACCCGACGCTGCCGTTCGCGGCGGCGGTGGCGGCACCCGCGCATGGTTTGCTGGTGACGTCGGCGACGTTGCGCGACGAGCCGGGAGCCGGACAGTTCGGCGCGCAGGAGGATGCGGACGAGGCGTGGGCCAGTGCCGAGGCGCGGGTCGGCGCGACTCACCTGCCCTCGCCTGCGCTGCGGGCGGCGTTGGCAAGTCCGTTCGACTATGCGCGCCAGACCCGGGCGCTGATCGTGACCGACGTGGCACATGACGATATCGGGGCACTGGCGGCAGCGTATCGCGCGTTGTTCCTGGCGTCCGGAGGTGGCGGGCTCGGGCTGTTCACCGCCATCAGCCGACTGCGCCAGGTGCATGAGCGGCTGGCCGTGCCGCTGGAGGAAGCCGGCATCCCGCTGTTCGCGCAGCACATGGATGCGATGGACAATGCCACGCTGGTGGACGTGTTCCGCACCGAACAGGATAGCTGCCTGCTTGGCACCGACGCGATGCGCGACGGCGTGGACGTGCCCGGTCGGGCACTGCGGCTGGTGGTGTTCGAGCGGGTGCCGTGGCCGAGGCCGGACATCCTGCATCGCGAGCGCCGGATCCACCTCTCCGGCGGCGCGCCGACCGCCTATGACGACCGGATCGCGCGGCTGCGGCTGCGACAGGCGTTCGGCCGGCTGATCCGGACCGCGACGGACCAGGGGGTGTTCGTGCTGCTCGACCGCCGCACCCCGACCCGGCTGTTCTCGGCTTTCCCGAACGGAGTGGTGGCGCGACGCGTCGGGCTGGCCGAGGCGGTGGCGGAAACCCGGGAGTTCCTGTCGGCGCAGGCGCTAACGCACGCGCAGGTGCGTTGAGGGCTGTCGCACGTGGTTCGATGAAAGCCGGATCCTGTCCGGAGGCTGATGTAGTGCCCAAGGTTGAGCGAAGGAAAGACCGATGAAGATCAAGTTCTATGCCCATGCCAGCTTCCGCTTCGAGGCGGACGGCATCGCCGTTATCACCGACCCCTATACGCCGGGAAAGAGCGGGTTCGAACCGATCAACGAGGCAGCCGATCTGGTGATCATGAGCTCGCGGACGGATGATTTTCATTCCGATCCGAGCCATATCGAAGGCAGCCCGACGCTCGTGAACGCCCTGGAATTGCCGTCCGAGGGGGCTGTGGTCTGCGGCATCCCGATCCGCGGCTTCGAAGCCTACGAGAGCAGGACGTTCGACTTCCAGGCCGAACGTGGCCGGGATGCGGATGCCAACGCCCTGTATCACTTCACCCTGGGTGGGCTGAGGGTGCTTCACATGGGCGACCTGGGTAATCCGGTCGATCCGGCACAGCTCGCAGCGCTTGCCGGCCAGGTGGACATCCTGCTGGCCCTGACCGGGGAGCACGCCACCATCGCACTCGACGATCTGGCCGTGGCGATCGATGCCATCCGGCCGCGCATCGTGATCCCGATGCATTACTGGCACGAACGCGGCGTGCTGAAGATCGAGAAGGTGGATCAGTTCGTGAAGCGATATCCGGCCGAGCAGGTGACGCTGCTGGAGACGTCCGAATTCGAGATCACGCCGGAAACGCTGCCATCTGCGGGTGAGATGCGCGTGGTCGTGTTGCAGCAGGCCCGATAGGCGAGCAAGCGACCAGGCGAGGGTGATCTGGTTGCCGGCATGTCTCGGAACCGGCTGTCCGGAGGAGGCGTCGGTGGGTCCGGTCCTCGTTCGGGATCCGGCAAGTGCGATGATCCTGGCTTGAGGAACACAGTCCGTCTCCGCCGACCCTCGTCATATCGGACCAGTCTCGGTCCGACGACGGCGAGCTGCACGAGCCGAATTATCGAGAACATCGAAGGCGCGACTGGAACCCCTATCCCGGATCGCCGGCACCGTTGAAGCAGTGCCGCGATCGGGCGGGCTAGGCCAGGATGCCGGTCAGCCGGCGCTGGCCGACCTTTCCGGGTCAGTCGAGAGGTTTGAGATTGGTGGCGGCTGCCTTGCCGCGCTCCATCACGATCTCGTAGCCGACCTTCTGGCCCTCGTTCAGACCGCGCAGGCCGGCGGCCTGGACCGCGGTGATATGGACGAAGACGTCCTTGCCGCCGTCATCGGGCATGATGAAGCCGAAACCCTTTGTGGTGTTGAACCACTTCACTGAACCGATCGCCATGTCGGTTTATCCTTCTCGCCGCCAGGCCGGTGCGCCGTAATCCGTCCGCTCCGAAGCCCACGCTGGAGATGATGGTGCGGCACCGGCCTATTTCGTTATGGGGGCAGAAAGGTTCCGTGGTGTCAATCATTTCGACGATGCTGCGCAGGACGCGAAAAGGGGCGGCCCTTTGCAGGACCGCCCCTTCCGGTAAGCGACTTTTAAGGCGCTGACGCGTCTTAGAAGTCCATGTCGCCCATGCCGCCGCCCGGAGGTCCGCCAGCGGGGGCCTTCTTCTCGGGCTTGTCGGCAATCATCGCCTCGGTGGTGACGAGCAGGCCTGCGACCGAGGCCGCATCCTGCAGTGCCGTCCGGACGACCTTGGTCGGGTCGATGATGCCGGCCGCGACGAGGTTCTTGTATTCGCCGAGCTGTGCGTCGAAGCCGAACGCGTACTCGGGGTTCTCAAGGACCTTGCCGGCGATCACGGCGCCGTCTTCGCCCGCGTTTTCCGCAATCTGGCGGAGCGGGGTCTGGATCGCCTTGCGGATGATCTCGATGCCGAACTTCTCATCCTCGTTGGCCGGGATCAGGTTGGCGAGCTCGAGCGAAGCGCGGGCGAGTGCCGTGCCGCCGCCGGGAACAATGCCTTCCTCAACCGCAGCGCGGGTCGCATGCAGCGCGTCGTCGACGCGATCCTTGCGCTCCTTCACTTCGACCTCGGTGGAGCCGCCGACGCGAATGACCGCGACGCCGCCTGCCAGCTTGGCCAAACGCTCCTGCAGCTTCTCGCGGTCGTAGTCCGAGGTGGTCTCCTCGATCTGCGCACGGATCTGGCTGCAACGACCCTGGATGTCGGCTTTCTCGCCAACGCCCTCGATGATGGTCGTGTTTTCCTTCTCGATGTGAATCTTCTTGGCGCGACCCAGCATGGCGAGGGAAACGGTCTCGAGCTTGATGCCGAGATCTTCGCTGATGACCTGACCACCGGTCAGGATCGCGATATCCTCGAGCATCGCCTTTCGACGATCGCCGAAGCCCGGTGCCTTGACGGCAGCGATCTTCAGGCCGCCACGCAGCTTGTTGACGACGAGGGTCGCCAGCGCTTCGCCATCGACGTCTTCGGCGATGATGAGCAGCGGACGGCCGGACTGCACGACGCTCTCGAGCAGCGGCAGCATCGGCTGAAGCGACGAGAGCTTCTTCTCGTGGATCAGGATGTACGGCTGATCGAGATCAGCAATCATCTTCTCGGCGTTGGTGATGAAGTACGGGGAGATATACCCGCGATCGAACTGCATGCCCTCGACGACATCGAGCTCGGTCTGGATGCCCTTGGCTTCCTCGACGGTGATGACACCCTCGTTGCCGACCTTCTGCATCGCACGGCTGATCATCTCGCCGATCTCGGTCTCGCCATTGGCGGAGATCGTGCCGACCTGTGCGGTCTCTTCCGGCGTGGTGATCTTCTTGGTGTTCTTCTCGAGTTCCTTGACCACGTGAGCCACGGCCTTGTCGATGCCGCGCTTGAGACCCATCGGGTTCATGCCGGCGGCAACGGCCTTCAGGCCCTCGCGGACGATCGACTGTGCGAGAACGGTGGCGGTGGTGGTGCCATCGCCTGCAACGTCGTTGGTCTTCGAGGCCACTTCACGCACCATCTGTGCGCCCATGTTCTCGAACTTGTCGGAAAGCTCGATTTCCTTGGCGACCGTCACACCGTCCTTGGTGATGCGGGGCGCGCCGAAGCTCTTGTCGATGACGACATTGCGGCCCTTCGGACCGAGCGTCACCTTCACGGCGTCTGCAAGAATGTCGACGCCGCGCAGCATGCGCTGGCGGGCTTCGCTACCGAAGCGAACGTCTTTAGCAGCCATGTTCAATTCTCCTTTGGAGCAAAACGATCAGAGAGCGTGTCGAAAAGACCAGGCCTGAGATCAGGCGGCCTGCTCGATGACGCCCATGATGTCGCTCTCTTTCATGATCAGCAGCTCTTCGCCGTCGATCTTGACTTCGGTGCCCGACCACTTGCCGAACAGGATGCGGTCGCCTGCCTTGACGTCCAGGGCGACGATAGCGCCCTGCTCGTTACGGGCGCCGGCGCCGACGGCAATGATCTCGCCTTCCATCGGCTTCTCTTTGGCAGTGTCGGGGATGATGATGCCGCCCGCGGTCTTCTCTTCGCCGGTGATGCGCTTAACGACGACGCGGTCGTGCAGTGGACGGAACTTCGCCATAGCGGTTCGCTCCTCAAAGCGTTGGCGGCGCCCCTCTAGAGGCGACGTCGCCGGTTGTTGTGCGTCCGGGCTTCGAGCCGACCACGGTAACCGCGGTTGGCACTCGGGGCCCGGGAGTGCCAAACGCGATGTAGGCGCTGCCATGGAGTGTGTCAAGAAATTGGCAGCACTCTCGGGTATAGAGTGCCAATCCGTTGATCTCGCATGCTTTTTTGTTGCGAACCAGGCCCTGGACCAGCCAGGATCGACGGAGCGTCACGTACTGTTCACGCATCCGACGCTTATCGGAGGTGCCATGTCGCTGTCTCTGCAGCTGAAGGACTACCGGCTGACCACGGCCGAAATCCTCTACCGCCTGCCCGACCATCCCGCCGTGCTGCAAAGCTATATCTGGCAGGAACTGGACATCGCCCCAGCCTATCCGGTGCTGCACAAGTTCCTTGGATTCTGGGAACGCAAGATCGAGGGACGACTGCATTCGGTCAGGGTCGGTTCGCTCGACCTGGTTGCCTCGGCGCGGGTGCGCTTGCCGGGACTGGTCCTCACTCTCCAGTAGCGACGGGGTCCGGGTCGATCCGGGCGCCATCGAGCAAGGCCTTGCCGCGCGCTGCGTCGGCCTCGTCCCGGGCTATTTGGGCGGGCGTGCGGCCGAAGCGGCTGCGATTGTCGGCCGCCTGCTGCGCGTCCTGCTTGCGGGCGCGCTGTCGACGGTGGGTTCTCAGATTGACGATATCGCCCATGCCGCAACCTGCCATGGAACGGCGAGACCAATCCAGCGGCCGGGCTAGTTCACGGCGGGCATGGATGCGGGTGCGGGCCCGTCGCCGCACGCGGCCAGATAGGATGCTGCCTGCGCGCTTCCGGATATCGACTTGGACCAGGACTGTGCAAGCGGCGTGACGAGGACCGTCATCGACCGGGACGTCCCCAGTTTTTCGAGCAGCGCGATGCCCTGCGACTGGGGCAACTCACCGTTGAGTTCGTCGCCGGACGCGTTGGCGAGGGCCGACAGATCGACCGTGCGCGTCCGCAACGTTACGGTTGGCGTCGCCCGGCGCTGGAATGCTCAGCCGTCGTTCCCGAGACTGAACCCGACAGTGTCGGCCCCGGGGCCGGTGGCCGCGAGCATGATGATCATGGCGTGACCCGGCCCACTGATCGGGACGGTGCAACCGATGCCTCGCATGCTGATCCAGTCGCCCATGCGGACGCGATCGGGGGCGGGTACGCGTTCCGGCAGAGCGGAGGCATGCTGGCGTGCGCAGACGAACACCTGATCGAGCTTGGGTCCGACCCGGTCCAGGGCGACGTCGAACCCGGTATGCAGCACATCGTCCAGCGACACATGCATCGTCGTGTTCCGCATCAGCAGCGAGTTCAGCCTGGCGAGGGCGGCGGGACCGCTGAAGTCGGCCAGGACCGCATGGTTTCCGATGCCTGTGCGCGTCCTGACGCCTGCATCTGATCGGACGGTCCAATCCCGGGTGTGAAGGTGATGGTCCAGTGCAGCCACGTCGGCGTACGGTACGACCATCTCGACTGTGTCACCGCGACAAAGAGTTCCTTCGGCCGGACCGGCGCGTACTCCACCGCGATCGTGGCACCGGCGCGGGCAGCATCCTCGTGCGCCCGTCCGGAATAGACGCGGCACGCTACCTTCGACGGCGAAACGGCGACGCCAGGGGGTGCCTTGAAGTCCGTGGCCGCACCATCATCGCCAGAAGCGGCGGCACCCGCGGGTGCAAAGGCGGTCGCGCAGGCGAGCATCACGGCGGCCAATCGGGTTCGGAAAGGCTTCATCGCGGCGGAGCGCTCCGGGCACGGTCGGTCGAAAGCTGACCAGTCGGATACAGTCGGCGACTGCTTGACGCCGCGCGCGCTGTTGTTGCAACGACTCGGTCCAGTGCGAGTGTCTGCCGGCAGGTTGTCCGGCCTGCTGTCACCTAAACGCCACGTTGCGGTGAACGACGCGTTTCGATATCGAACCGGACGATGCAACCGTCGTTGTGACGGCGCGAAGTTCAATTACGAGGGGACGTTACACATGCTCGGCACTATTCTCCTGATCATCCTGATCCTGCTGGTCATCGGTGCGCTGCCGACCTGGGGCTACAGCGGCCAGTGGGGTTATTTCCCCTCAGGTGGCCTCGGGCTGGTCCTGCTGGTCGTGATCATCCTGCTGGTGCTCGGCCGGATCTGATCCCGGTCCAAGCGAAAGCGGCCGGACCATATCGGGTCCGGCCGTTATCCTTCAGGTTCGATCCAGCACGCGGCCGGCGATGACGGTCAGCCGGCTCACCATCTCAGGATCGCGCGCCGCCGGCGCGGTCATGACGGCGTGTTCCAGGGCGCGGTCGCACCCGGCCCAGCAGGGGTCGCGACCCTGGCCCAGCACCGGGATGACGGCGCGGATCAGGTTCCGTGCGTTCTCGGCGTTCGACATCATGACACCGACCACCTCCTCGACCGTCACCGCGTCGTGGCCCTCGCGCCAGCAATCATAGTCGGTCACCATCGCCACGGTGGCGTAACAAATCTCGGCTTCGCGGGCGAGCTTGGCTTCCGGCATGTTGGTCATGCCGACCACCGAGCAGCCCCAACTCCGGTACAGGTTGCTCTCGGCACGCGTCGAGAATTGCGGGCCTTCCATGACGATGTAGGTGCCGCCGCGGGTGACCGGCAGGCCGAGCCCGCGCGCGCTGGTCTCCAGCACGTCCCCGATGCGCGGGCAGAGCGGGTCGGCGACCGAGACGTGGGCGACCAGGCCGGTGCCGAAGAAGCTCTTCTCCCGCGCGAAGGTGCGGTCGATGAACTGGTCGATCACCACGAAATGGCCGGGCGGCAACTCCTCCTTCAGGCTGCCGACGGCGGACAGCGAGACGATGTCGGTGACGCCGGACTGCTTCATCGCCGAGATGTTGGCGCGGTAGTTCAGCTCGGATGGCGGGATCGGGTGCCCGCGTCCGTGGCGCGGCAGGAACACGCAGCGCACGCCGTCGAGACGGCCGAACAGCAGCGCGTCGGAGGGCGCGCCCCAGGGGGTTTCGACCCGGCGCCATTCCTTATCTTCCAGGCCCTCGATGTCGTAGAGGCCGGAGCCGCCGATCAGGCCGATGACAGGCTCGATGAGTTCGTTCGCTTCAACCGACATTCGACCAGATCCGACGCTTGAGGAAAAACAACAGCCCGATCAGCAGGGCCACGTAGAGCACGACACTGGCGCCGACCCGGCGGCGCTGGTCGAGATGCGGTTGCGCCGCCCACCCGAGGAAGGTGGCGACGTCGTGCGCCATCTGCGGCACGGTCGCCTTGATGCCGTTGGTGAAGGCGACCTGCCCGGCATGCAGTGGTGGCGGCATGGCGATCTGCTGCAGGGGGGCGGCGATGTTGTAGTAGCTGCCCGGCGATAGGGCGAGGCCGGCGGGCGGCGGGCGATAGCCGGTCAGCAGGCTCTCGATATACCGCTCGTGGCCGGGCAGCGTCAGAGCAAGCCGCGACATGTCCGGGGGGAGCGCACCGTTATTGGCGGTGCGGGCGGCGGCATCGTTTGGGAACGGCGACGGCAAATGGTCGTCGGGACGGCCGGCGCGACGGACCGGTTGGCCCTCGGCATCGACGCCGTCGAGCCGGGTGTGGGCGGCGGCGAGCGTGGCGATCTGCTCGTGATCCAGGCCGAGCCCGGCGAGGTCGGTGTAGGTGACCTGTTTCATCGAGTGGCAGGCGCTGCAGACCTGGGCATAGACGGCATAGCCGCGCTGGGCGCTGGCGAGGTCGGTGGCCCGGGCCACTAACGGTGCGGCGATGGCGACTGCCAGCGGGAGGAACAAGCGACGCATCAGCGCGCGCCGCCGGCGATGCTGTCGGGTTCCGGCAGGGTACGCTCGAAGCGCGGCAGCAGCGGCAGCACCACCAGGAAATGGATGAACCAGTAGAGCGCGGCGAGCCGGCTGATTGCCAGCCATAGTCCCTCGGGGCGCTTCAGGCCGGCGATGCCGAGCAGCACGAAGGACAGCAGCAACAGCGGCATCAACCAGCGATAGATCGGGCGGTAGCGCGCGCTGCGCACCGGCGAGCGGTCCAGCCAGGGGATCGCGAACAGCACCAGGATGCTGCCGACCGCCAGCACCAGGCCGCCGAGCTTGGAAGGCACGGCGCGCAGGATCGCGTAGAACGGCGCGAAGTACCATTCCGGCGAGATGTCGGCCGGCGTGCTGAGCGGATTGGCCTCGACATAGTTGTCGGACAGGGTCAGCCAGCCTGGCAGGAAGAACACCAGGATCGCGAACACCAGCACGAACACGGCGAGGCCAAGACCGTCCTTCGTGGTGTAGTACGGATGGAACGGGATGGTGTCGCGCGGGCCCTTCACCTCGACGCCGGTCGGGTTGTTGGAGCCTGTGATGTGCAGGGCCGCCACATGCAGCACCACCACGCCGATCGCGGCGAAGGCCATCACGAAGTGCAGCACATAGATCCGGTGCAGCGAGGCGTCGCCGATGGTCGGGCCGCCCTGCAGCAGCCCGGCCAGCCAGTGGCCGAGCACGGGGATTGCAGAGGCGGCGTTGGTGGCGACCACCAAGCCCCAGTAGGACATCTGGCCCCAGGGCAGGATGTAACCGGCGAATGCGGCGGCCATCACCATCGCCAGCAGCGCCATGCCGGTCAGCCAGAGCACCTCGCGCGGGCTCTTGTAGGAGCCGTAGTACAGGCTGCGCCACGTGTGCACATAGAGCACCGCAAAGAACATCGACACGCCGCCCATGTGGATCGAACGGAGTAGCCAGCCGCTCGGCACCTGGCGGTCGATCGCCTCGACGCTGGCGAAGGCGAGCGAGGTGCTGGCGGTGTAGTGCAGCGCCAGGAAGATGCCGCTGAGCAACAGCACTGCTAGCGCCACCGTGGTGAAAGCGCCGAAATTCCACAGATAGTTGAGGTTGCGCGGCATCGGGTAGGCCACGTATTCGCGGCGGAACCCTGAGATCAGCGGCAGTCGGGCATCGAACCAGTGGGCGATCGGATGCGACGCGGCCGGCAATGCCGAGGTCGGTTCGCGGCCATAGCGGTGCTCGGCGATCTGGTCGTCCGCATCGGCCGGCAGGGCGGCGTCGGGCTGCGCGCCGGGAGCAGGGTCGTCCGGCCGCTGGGCCATGCAGTATTCCTCTAGGCAAGCTGGCCGGTCGGAGCGCGACCGGCACGGGATGTATTATGGTTCGCCGGTCTTCACCAGCAAATGGCATGCCTTCGGGTCGAGCATGCCGGCGCGATCCGATATAAGGGCGCGATGACCAGCACGACCGATGATATCCCGTCCCTGCCCCCGGCCCCTGCCGACACGTCCGGCCGGCCGCCGCACGAGGCGTTGAAATCGGCGGCGCGGGCCTGGTTCGAGGGGCTGCGCGACCGGCTGTGCGACACGTTCGAGGCGATCGAGCGGGAGCAGGACGGGCCGCTGTCGGACCGGCCGCCCGGCACGTTCGAGCGCAAGCCCTGGAGCCGGCTCGAGGACGGCGCCGGCGGTGGCGGGGTGATTGGGCTGATGCGCGGCCGGGTGTTCGAGAAGGTCGGCGTCAACGTCTCGACGGTCGAGGGCGAGTTCAGCCCGGAGTTCCGCAGCCAGATCCCGGGTGCGGAGGAGGATCCGCGCTTCTGGGCGTCCGGGATCAGCCTGGTGGCGCACATGCAGAGCCCGCTGGTGCCGGCCGCGCATTTCAACACGCGCATGCTGATCACCACCAAGGGCTGGTTCGGCGGCGGCGGCGACATCACGCCGATGCGGCCCGAGGCGCAGAAGTCCCAGGCGGACGCGATCCGCTTCCACGACGCGTTCCGGGTGGCCTGCGAGAAGCACGACCCGGACTATTACCCGCGCTTCAAGGAGTGGTGCGACCGGTACTTCTTCCTGCCGCATCGCAACGAGCCGCGCGGACTGGGCGGGATCTTCTATGACCGGTTCTTCAGCGGCGACGCGGACGCGGACTTCGCCTTCACCCGCGATGTCGGCGAGGCGTTTCTCGGGTCCTACCCGGGAATTGTCCGGGATCGCATGCGGCAGGGCTGGAGCGAGGAGGAACGCGAGCATCAGCTCGTCCGCCGCGGGCGCTACGTCGAGTTCAACCTGATCCATGATCGCGGGACCCTGTTCGGGCTGAAAACCGGGGGAAACGTTGAGGCAATCCTGATGAGCCTGCCGCCGGAAGTGCGCTGGCCATGACCGGATTGCGCGATTCCGGGGGCGTCGATCCCATCGCACGATCCAGGGACGCCACATTTGGGACATCGTTTGCGGTGATGTATGACGGTCGGATGAACTGCAAGGCCAACCGTCGTTGACCAGGGTATCTCGGTGACTGTGGACAGCCCGCTTCCGCGTCGGGCACTGCTACTGGGTCTTCCGGCTGCGGCGCTTGCGGCGACGATCGGGTCGCGGGCGGCACGCGCAACCGGCGGCAGGCAGACCGATCCGGTCCAACTGGCGTCCGCGACGTTGGAACAAGGCCCCTCCACTCTCCGCGACCCGACGCTCCTGGTTGCCGGCCCTGCCGATGCCGGACCAGGCTTGTGGGCCAAGCTGCTGGCGCCGCGCCTTGGTGCTGCGATGATGACGCAGTCCGCCCTGTCCGTGTCCGCCACCGGTGGGCGCGACGGCGTGACGGGCGCCAACGCGTTCGAGGCGTTGACCACGCCGGACGGATCCACGGCGATGCTGGTCCCAGGAGCTGCGGCGATCGCCTGGCTCGCGGGAGACCCGAGGGTGCATTTCGATGCCGGACGCTGGGTGCCGGCGCTGGCCAGCCTGTCGTCGGGCGTGCTGGTTGCCAAGGTCGATCCGGCCGGGATTCTGGCCGGGCGGCATCTGCGCGTGGCGGCCTCGACCGCGACCGGGCCGGAACTGCCGGCGCTGCTGGGGCTGTCGATGCTCTCGGCCGAGCCCTCCCCGGTTTTCGGTCTGTCGGAGCCGCAGGATGCGGTGGCGGCGCTGAAGGACGGAAGGGTGGATGCGGTGTTCCTGACCGGCCACGACGTGCCGCAGCGGCTCAAGGTGCTGGTGCGTGCGGGCTACGTGCCGCTGTTCTCGCTGGGCGGCAGCGACGACGATATCGAGGTGCGCGATCCGGCGGTGCCGAACGTGGCGACGTTCGCCGAGCGGTTCCGGCAGCAGAATGCGCGGTCGCCGAGCGGACCGCTGTTCTCGGCCTGGCGCTCGACGGCTGCGGCGGCGCGGCTGGATGTGGCGCTGGTGCTGCCGATGCTCTCACCGGCCACGGTGGTCGCGCGGTGGCGGAGTGCCTGCCAGACGGCACTCGGAGATGTAGGGCTGGTGAGTGCGGCCAAGACCGCGCAAGTCAATCCGGTGCCGGCTCCCGAGTGTGTGCAGGCGCTGGCGCGGATCGGGGCGGACGAGACGACGCAGTTGACGCTGCGGCGGTGGCTGGCAGTCAGGAAGGATTGGCGGCCGGCTTGAGAATCTGGAGGGCCACATGGATAAGGTGTTTCTGCTTAACAGAAGCCACTGCTTACCAGTGAAGCCTGAGGCGACATAACCTGAGGTCGAGAACTTCAGATATCACCCGTAGTGGTTAATGTTGTTTCCCACGTAACAGCGCTCGCGGCTCTTTCAGGCACCTATCCGTCGCTCCTAGGGAATACGCCGCGGGCGTTCTGATTCCCGGCTGGCGTCGCAGGCTCCATCCGTTCCAGCGTGTGAAGCAGCATCGTCATACGCAGGCGCTGGCGAGACGGCCGGCGTGACGGCTCTTCCCCGGCGTCAGTCTCACCATCGGCCGATTCCGTAAATCCATCGAACCGCGTAATTCATAAACCGGTGCAGAACCGGATGAATGTTGTGCGCGTTGTCTCGGGCAAAGGCCTGGCTTCGAGGTAATCGAATTAAAGATTAAAGTTAAACCCGTCTCTACAGGCTTATTGATTGGTAACTTATTACCCTCTCTAAATAAAGATCGACTTGAGCGGCTGTAACGAGATTAATTAGGTATATTGACTGTCTGTAGACTTAGCCGTTCTAAACCCGGGGCGAGAAACATGATATTCATACACTCGAGTTTCCGGACCGGGAGCACCTATATCTGGTCGCACTTACGGAAGCCGCGATCCACTCTAGCCTACTACGAAATATTCCATGAATCCCTGCACCAACTTCGACCCGAAAATATCGGCGGCTGGCGCCCAACTCTCTGGGATTCGAGGCACCCACCGGGATCGCCATATTTTCTCGAATTCCTGCCCTTATTAGAGGCAGGCGGGGGCCTGAACGGGTTTGACCCTTCAATGAGCTATGCGCGGTTCATTCCAGCAGGAGGCTGTGGTGGCCAAGTCAGCAACGCCGAAGTCACTTATATAGGTCGGCTTATACGGCACGCGGAAGCGCGCGGCCGCATTCCAGTATTGACTTCGACGCGAAGCCTCGGCCGTGTACGTGGTCTTAAACGCAGCGCGCCAGGTCTTCATGTTCTGCTGTACCGGAACCTATTTCAGCAATGGTGTTCGATCAGCCAACAGGTGGAGATCGGAAATCCTTACTTTTTCGATCGCCTCCTCGACTGCGTGCGCCTGAGCCGGCACGATCCAATCCTGGATGACCTGCAGAGAGTATTCCCGCTCGACGGGGCATCGATCGAGAAGCCCGATACATTTGCCGTTTTTGCTCTACTGCATCTGCATCTTTATGCGCAATCCGCAGGAGCCGCTGATCTCGTCATAGATCTCAACCGGCTGGAGAGTAATCCTGCGCATCGCCAGACCGTTGAACGGGCTTTTGCCGGGCAGAACGTCGACGTGGATTTTTCCGACGTCAAGAACGCCACCACTTACTCGCGTTGCCCGTTGGGCACGGCCCGGGAGCTGCAAGAGCGGCTCAAGGTCGTCGGTGACATGATCCTCGACCACGCTCCCGATACGGCGGGCCGCGAGTTCGGGGAGACCGTGCTCTCGGACCTGATCGTCGAGTACGATCGCCACGAATTCTATGCGTCGGGTTCGCGGAAAACGTTGGTCGAATTGCTGGAGCTGAGCCTATCGCGCGATCATCTCCGTCAGCAGATGGCTGTCGTTTCGGCGGAACGTGACGCGCTGCAGCAGCAGGGTGACGAAGCCAGGCATCTGATTGCGCAGCTTCAAAACGGTCACAACAATACCCTGGCTGAACTCGAGCAGGTCCACCATCAGTTGGGCGTCGCTGTTGCCGCCTGCACGATCTCGGCCGCGGAGCGTGAGACAGCGCTTCGCGAAACGGACGCGGTCCGGATCGACCGTGACGCGGCCGTCGCAGCATTTGACCGACTGACGATCGAGCGTGACCGGTTGCTGGCATGGCAACAGGGTGAGCGCAACGAGTGGAACGTCGCACGGGCTGACTCCGCGTCCCGGATCACCCGGCTTCACGCCCAACTGGCCGAGCAGGAAGTCGCTGCTCGCGTGATGCAAGATCAGGCCCAGGCTGCTCAGGCAGACCTCCGGGCAGAGCGCGACAGGGCGCTCGCGGGGGCTCGGCTGGCGTCTCTTGAACGCGACGACCAGCAGACCCTCAACCGGGAACTGTATCAAGCCCGGGCCGAGGCTGTGGCCGATCGGGACCGAGACCGCGCGTGGAGCGGACAGCTCGCCGCCCGGATCAGCCACTTAGAGCAGGAAATCGATCTGCTCGTTGTCGGGTGGTCGACGGAAAGCCCAGGCCGACCTGTCAGGAAGGAGCCTGCATGGTTCACGATCATGCAGGCTTTAAGGCAACGACCAACACCGTGGCGCCAGGTGGCCGACCGGGCACGCGACCTGCAGGACTGGCCACGGGCCGCTCAGGCATACGGGCACTATCTGGAAATGCAGCCCTCGGATCACGCGATCTGGGTCCAGTATGGTCACGCCCTGAAGGAGGCGGGCACTCTCCAATGCGCCCTGGCCGCATATCGCGAGAGCCAGCTTCTGCAGCCGGTCGACGATGATCGCGACACGCATCTGCTGGATCTGCAGCGGCGGCTCACGCTGGATCCACCGGGCCGGACCGACCCCGTCGGTTCGATATCCTCGCCGCAGTTGCTGGTGACGACGACGACCGCGGCCTGGGTGTTGGACACCGGAACCGGGCAGGCTTTTTGCATCCACCAGGGGTGCGGGGTCTATTACGGGATCACCTTCAGCGAGGACACGCTCTTCATCGCCTGCCGCAACGCTGCTGTCGGCGCCGAGCAGGCGACCCAGGATAATGTCATTCTCTGCTTTGATCGGGATCTCGTGCAGCGCGAGGTATTGACGGCCCCCTGGCCGATCCGCGACGTGCACCAGATATTTTATTATGACGGTACACTCTACATCTGCGCCACGTATGACGACGCCGTGCTCGAGTACGATGTCGTGCTCCGAAGCTGGCGGCGATGGCACCCGTTCGGCGAACCGGATGGCGCGCCTGACCAGCATCACATCAATTCGATCCTGGTGGATAGAGACGGCATATTGCTCGCCGGCAATGCGCCTGAAGGCTGGGCGGCCTGGTTCGGGCCCGATCGCGTCTACCTGGAGGAAAACCGCCGTCCGATCGGTTTGGGAACCCACAATGTCTGGCGAGAGCGCGGCAAGATGACGGTCTGCAGCTCCACCGAAGGAGGAATCCGGTCGGAGGATCATCAACTGAGGATCGTAGAGGAGCGTGGCTGGGTGCGCGGCGTGGCCTCGGTCGGGCGGGAGACCTATGTCGGCGTCTCGCAAAATCTGGTCCGTGACGCGCGCGAGCAGTCCGATTGTTCGGTCCTGCGGATCGAGGCCGCCGGCGCAGTTTCTGGGTGCTACACATTTACAAATTATGGGATGTTACATGATCTACGCGTGCTGGGACGGGCAGACTCGACGCATAATGATATCGAGTTCCAGTTGACGAAGGGCGCGCTTGATCGCGTGGATCTCGTTTATCCGATTAGTCCCGCCATGATCAGTCTTCGACTAGATCGGGATTCACAGCACATATAAGGCCAAAGAGAGCTCCATGATTATCTCACATAAATATCGTTTCATCTTCCTGAAAACTACCAAGACCGCAGGCACCAGCCTTGAAGTGTTTCTCTCGACGGTCTGCGCAGAGACCGATGTCGTGACACCTTTCGGAAATCCGTTTCCTCCGCACAGGCCTAGGAATTTCGACGGCTTCTACAACCACATTGCCGGCGATGAGGTTCGGACCAGGGTGGGTGACGATATCTGGAACGAGTACTTCAAATTCTGTGTCGTTCGGAATCCCTGGGACAAGGTCATCTCCCATTACAGCATGGTAAAGAACTCACCAAGACACCGGAATAACGGGAACCCGGATCTGACACTGGACGAGTATCTAGAGCAGGGTCTCTGTAACGTGGACTATTCGATTTACACCGATCAAGTAACAGGTGCTGTCTTGGTTAACCACGTTGCTCGCTATGAGTCCCTGGAACCGGACCTACAACGAATCATGGGATCATTGGCGGTCCCATTTGACGGTGCCCTACATGTTCGAGCCAAAGGCCATTTTCGTACTGACAGGAGACATTACAGAGAAATTCTAAATACGCGGCAGGCAGAGCATATCGCGCAAATATATAGCCACGAGATCAAAATGAACGGTTACTCATTCTGATTTCTGTGCCATGAATGATGGAGCTTGCCCGCAATCTCTACCGGCGAGGGTGATTTTGGCGAGTGGATACGGTCGGTCATAACGTCCAGCCGTCCGCGCTTGAAGCAGCATAATAGGAGTAAAGGCCTATTTTTTACTCATAACCAAAAACTGTGAGTCTCCGCGCGGCTAGTCTTGATCTTCTATCAGGACCATCGTGATCGCATCGCGCCGCTGGGTTATTAACGAGGAGACCTGAACAAACACGCGTGAAGTACTCTCAATGGCGAACCGTTCGGCGCCATCCGACGCGATGGTGTTCACGAACGGAACTAACAAACGTTCTGGGAAACGCAAACATGTCTAGACAAATATCGGCTTTCGCTGCTGCCAAGCGGATCGCTGCGGTCAGTGCTCTCGGTCTGACACTGTCCGCGATTTCCGCCCACGTTCAATCGACTGCACAGCCGCCGGCCCTGCCCTCACCGGCGATCGATTACATCACGACGGTCAATGGCAGCCAGGTCACCTTTCGGCTCTATGCCCCCAACGCGTCCAAGGTCGGTGTATCCTACGGCAATGTCGGACTGGGTCTTACACCCATAGTCACTCCGATGACCAAGAATAGTAAGGGCACCTGGACAGCAACTACCACTCTCTCCCCTAACATGTACGAGTATTTCTTCGATGTGGATGGCTTCCGCTCGATCGATACCGGCGCCTCGCTGCAGAAACCGCAGCGCCAGGTGTCGAGCAGTCTTCTTCTCGTTCCGGGCTCACTTCTCGATGACAATTACGATATTGCCCACGGACAGACCCGGGAGGTGACTTACTACTCCGCTGCCTTGCACAAGGAGCGGCATATGCTGGTCTACACGCCGCCCGGTTACGATGCCTCATCCTCGAGGTATCCGGTCCTCTATTTCTACCATGGTGGTGGCGACACGATCTGGAGTTGGGCCCGGGAGGGCAGAGGTCCCGAAATTCTCGATAATCTCCTGGCACTCCACCTCGTCAAGCCGATGATCCTGGTCATGCCGGACACCCAGACGGATGAGCCGCTTCTTGAGGCGGCCAGCAACTCGACCGACGCCATCAGCAAGAACGCGGCGACTGCCGATGCCGAACTCATCCAGGACATCGTTCCCTACGTCGACGGCAACTTCCACACCATTGCAAACGGCGCCTCACGGGCGATTTCCGGGCTCTCGCTCGGCGGCATCCAGGCGCTGGTTTCCGGACTTGGTCATCTGGGGACGTTCGACTCCATCATCTCGCTCAGCGGCGGTCCGATGTCCGGCTTCGCCAGTACCGTATTGGATAACGGCCTCAAGCAAGCGACTGCAGCGAACAAGACCTTGCGCGAATTCGTGGTCACTGCCGGCGCGTCCGGCGATATCGCCTACCAGAATACGGTCAATTTTCAGCACGAGTTGACCTCACTCGGCTTCAAGGACAAGTTCTACGCCCCGACGGGTTATGCCCATGAGTTCAATTTCTGGCGGACCGCGTTCATCCTCTACACGCCTACCCTGTTTCGCTGAGATCGGGATCAAGTACAGGTCCTGCTGGGTGGCACGATCGGCTGACGTATCGGCGGCATCTCAGGTGCTGCTGAACGTGAGCCGATCGGTTCTTGCGAGGCGCGGGTGCGGCCGATCTTGCTGCACGTGCGTCTGATTTTATTGTCCTTGCTCTACCGATAGGATCGCGACGACCATTTCGCATACGGAACTTACTGCGGCTCTTCCGGTCATGCCCGACGCGCCTACGTTTATATCGCTCACACCACCTCCCCTCGATCCATAGCCTTCAGGAACCTGGCCGTCTGCGCCCTGAGGGCGGCCACCTTCCCCGGGTCCATCTTCTTCAGCGTCTGTAGCGGCATCGCCATGCGTACGTTGCCGCCGAGGCGGTCGGCGTGGCGGGCCATGAAGTCCCAGTAGAGGGCGTTGAACGGGCACGCCTGCGGGCCGGTCGACTGTTTCGGGTCGTCGGCGCAGGGGGCGCAGTAGTCGCTCATGCGGTTGATGTAGGCGCCGGACGCGGCATAGGGCTTGGAGCCCATGATGCCGCCGTCGGCGAACAGCGCCATGCCGCATGTGCCTGTCGAAGCTGGCTCGTCACGCCATACCCCAGCAACGTGGCTGGCAAAACAGGGAGATGGCGCGGATGTTGGTTGCCGCCGAACGCCACGAGCGTCTTGATGGACAGGGACCATCTTTGACAGCAAAGCGGTATCATTGAGATGCATGGGTCTCTGCGAAGCAGCCGAGAAATGAGAATGAAGCGGTCGTTGCTCTCGATTCTACAGGCTTTAGCGATGTCCTGCACCCTGGTTTCAGCCTCGGCTGCTGAACTTCAGATTGCTCCAGACTATCCTAACTGCGTAAAGCCGACTGCGATCCACTTCAGGCATGATGCCAGTGTCGCATCGGCAAGTGGGACAGTCTTACGCGCGGAAAATGCCTGCTACACGCTTTCAGCTCGCGCCGGTCAAACACTGACGGTGAAGGCGAACGGTGCAGACGACAACGTTGTCTTCTCGGTCTATGAGCCTGGCTACGTGTTCAAACAGGCGAGCGACGGTCCTGATATCATCGGGCCATCGCTTCCTGGAGCGGGCGACCAAGATGATGCAACTTCGCTTGTTCGGAAGCTTCCACGAAACGGGCAATATCTGCTTCTGTTTGGAACAACTCGTGGCGCGGGCGGAACCTGTACCGTCCGGTTCGAGATCAAGTATTGGCGCAATCCTTCATGTCGTAGCTGGATCGGGACAGAGACGTAGCCGAGCATAGCCTTCAGTCTGCTTTATGCGGCTTTCTTCTGCTCCGCTCGCGGCCTGGAGGAACGGTTTTAGGTGCTCGTAATGCCTGCCTGGACGCTGCGGCTCGTTGGGCGATCTCCGAAGGCTTCATGAGGCGTCGGTCTGGTCCTTCCGACTGCAGAAGGCTTCGCTGCAAGGCAAGAACGGATAACAGCGAGCAAGCCACTGTAATGATGAAGGCTATCGCAAAGAGCCACAGCTCCACATCGGTGTCATGTGAAGAGTCCAGGACGCCTTTATCGCTGTTATACGCGATGACGAGGAGCAGCAAACTGACTACCGGAAGCACGATCGCTGCCGGTCTTATGGTTCGGACGGAGCGCGGACTGAACGTGCTGAGATCCCATGCCCACAGCACGAACGGCAGCATGAGAAGCCAGTAGAGAGCGCTACCTCTGTTGTGCATGGCCCCGTCACTATGGGGGAAGACGAGTGCGATGAGGGAAAGGGTCGTCACGAACGCGCCGATCACCAGCCCACCGATCGCGAGATTGCTCGGCTTGTCCTTGCGGAGGCGCTGCCAATAGGCCATCGCATCCTGATGCGAACTACTCATGATGTTCTGGTTTCCTTCGACCGGACCCAGATGATCATCTCGTGGATGGCACCGGTCATGGCACTTCCGGTCATGCCCAGGGCACCGGTGATGCCGTCGAGCATTCGCTGCTTGACCACCGCGTGAACGTTATGGGCGGAAACGCGCTTGGCGCCCTGAAGCTCAAGCTGTTCCGTTAGTCGACGACGCATCGGTCTCGAGATCGGATCGGTGGCTGCCTTGCTCCAATTGAGTGACTGGCCTGCAAGAATGTCGCCCGTCTTCTTGACTTCCATAAGGGCGCCATGCGCGCCTACCAGTCCGACGACATCGGCACCGAGCATCGTCCAGTAATAGACGTTGTTTTGATCGAGGCTTTCGTTGATATCGGCACGCTTTCGATAGACGTTTCCGACCCGGTATATGGATGCAGCGCATGCGCCGCTGGCTCCTATGGCGCCCGCTTAAAGAATCCCTGTACCGACAAGGCCCAGGCCGCCTGTAACCGGGGCCAGCGACGTCGTGCCAACGACGCCGACCCATGCCAGCACCGCACCACTGCAGTTGAAGCCGAAACTCAGCCATTCGCTCGGAGCGGAACTAGCTTCCGTCCGGGGAACCGGCTTGCCACCAGCAATCGACAGGCGATGTTCCAGAATGATGTCCGATCCGCCAGCCGGCGTTGCACGAAGCACCCGGACCACACCTTGGTCGATGGAGATCACACCCAGACCGTTCGCGTCAGGCACCTGATTGATGGCGGACATTACGGCCACCGTGCTGAACACGCCGGTCGGTGCAGATCGACTTCCCGATAAGGATTGGCTCATTTCGTTCCACCCATGACTGACCAGGATACTGGTGACCTAGTCGATCCAGCTTTCGCATACGTTTGTACGTCGATACACGAGTAGAAGTGGGAAATCGTCAGATAAGTCGAGGGTCGACTATCCGCCTTGGATCTGGCTTCAGGACTAAACCACCTCCCCTCGATCCATAGCCTCCAGGAACCCGGCCGTCTGCGCCCTGAGGGCGGCCACCTTCCCCGGCTCCATCTTCTTCAGCGTCTGTAGCGGCATCGCCATGCGCACGTTGCCGCCGAGGCGGTCGGCGTGGCGGGCCATGAAGTCCCAGTAGAGGGCGTTGAACGGGCACGCCTGCGGGCCGGTCGACTGCTTCGGGTCGTAGGCGCAGGGGGCGCAGTAGTCGCTCATGCGGTTGATGTAGGCGCCGGACGCGGCATAGGGCTTGGAGCCCATGATGCCGCCGTCGGCGAATAGTGCCATGCCGCGCACGTTGGGCATCTCCACCCACTCGTACGCGTCGGCGTAGACGATCAGATACCACTCGTCGACCTGATCGGGGTCGAGGCCGGCCAGCAGCGCGAAATTGCCGGTGATCATCAGGCGCTGGATGTGGTGGGCGTAGGCGTTGCGGCGCGTGTCATCGACCACCTGCGCCATGCAGTTCATCCGGGTCTGGCCGGTCCAGTAGAACTCGGGCAGCCGGCGGGTCGCCTCCAGGGCGTTGCGGCGTCCGTACTCCGGCATGTTCAGCCAGTAGATGCCGCGCACATACTCGCGCCAGCCCAACACCTGGCGGATGAAACCCTCCACGGCGTTCAGCGGGGCCAGGCCTTCGGTCCAGGCGCGCTCGGCGGCGCGGCAGATGGTGAGCGGGTCGAGCAGGCCGAGATTGAGCGAGGTCGAGACCAGCGCGTGGAACAGCACCGGGTCGCCGGAGCGCATGAAATCCTGCCAGTCGCCGAAACCGGACAGGCGCTCGGTCACGAAATGATCGAGCGCCAGAGCGGCCTGCTCGGCGGTCACCGGCAGCGAGAAGGCGTCGACGGTGCCGAAATGGTCGCCGAAATTGCGCTCGACAAGGGCGATCACCGCCTCGGTTACCCGGTCGGGCGCGAAGCTCGGGGCGACCGGAGGGACGATGCCGGCGGGCATACGCTTGCGGTTCTGGGCATCGTAGTTCCAGCGGCCGCCGGCGGGCTGGTCGCCGTCCATCAGAATGGCGTGGCGACGGCGCATCTCGCGGTAGAAGAACTCCATGCGCAGGCTCTTGCGGCCGTCGGCCCAGTGCCGGAACTGGCGCAGGCCGCAGAGGTAGCGGGTGTCGTCCAGGAGTTCTGTGGCGATGCCGGAGGCCTGCTGCCAGCCGGACATGTCCTCGGTGATGCGGAACTCGCCGGCCAGGGTGGCGAGCACGCGCTCAGGACGGTGGCGCTCGACGGCGCGCAGCATCTCGCCGCGCAGGGTGTGGGTGTTGGCCGGGTTCTCGAACTCGATGTAGTCGACGCGGATGCCGCGCTGGCGGAGGCGCTCGGCAAAGTGGCGCATGCCGGACAGTACCAGCACCAGCTTCTTCTTGTGGTGGCGCACGTAGGTGCACTCCGCGCGGACCTCGGCCATCAGCACGACGTCGCGGGCGGGGTCGATACCGTCCAGCGCGGAAAGCGGGTCGGAGAGCTGGTCGCCGAGGACCATGCGGAGGGTGGCGATGCCGAGGGGTGTGGTCGTCATTTGGTGCGGACCGGGCGGTTTCGGGTCGGCGTCGGGCGCTGCTGCTTCATGCCCGGTGCAGGGTCCTGCTGCTTGGCGCCCGGTGCCGGGTTTTGTTGTGGTGCACCCGGTGCCGGGTTTTGTTGTGGTGCGCCAGGTGCCGGGTTTTGTTGCGTTGCGCCCGGTGCCGGGTTTTGTTGCGTTGCGCCCGGTGCCGGGCGACGCCGCAGCAGCACGCGGACGGAGCCGACATTGCCGGAGTGCGGGTGCACGGCGGCCAGGACCAAGTGGCGAAGGTCGTGACGGCTCAGCCAGTGCGGCAGCTCGCGGCGGAGGATACCGCCCTCGGGGCCGGAGCCGGCACCGGTGATAATCTCGACGCAGCGCAGACGCTCATGCTGGGCACGGAGCAGGAAATCATGCAGCAGCATGAAAGCGGTCTGCGCGCGCTGGCCGTGCAGGTCGAGCCGGCGCTCGGCGCGCAGCCGGCCATTGGAAAGCGAGCGCCAGCTGGTGTCGTCCAGGCCGGACAGGCGCACGCCGATCTCGACCGGCCGACGTGCCAACGGGGAGCGCGGCGGCGCAGGTTTGGGCGCGGCCGGCGCCGGCGGCATCGTCGCGGGTGTCGGTGGCGGCGCGGAGGCAGGCGGGGGGTCGGCGAGCTTGGGCAGGGCGGAGGGCGGCCGGCCGCGCAACGGCCGCACCTCGCGCGCGTATTCGACCCACAGGCGCTGCTCGCCCTCCTTCAGGCGGCGGACCATGCAGCTCCATTTCGGGTTCGCGGCTCCAGCGGGCACGGATGGCACGGCGGGACGGACAGGAGAGCGGACAGCTTGTATCCTCGGGACCATACAGGGAAGCTCAGTCTCTCATGGAGGCGACGGCGCTTCCAGCATCGGGCCGCAGCGTTCCGCCCGGCAGAAGGTCTAGCGATCGGACGCGTCAAAGTTCCCCCCTCGTTCCTGGCGGCCATGCTGATCGTGCTCGTGCTCGGTGGGCTGTGGACGCGCACGCGTGTGCAGCCGCTGGGCACCTACGATCAGGGTTTCTACCTCGGGATCGCCTACGACCTCCTGCATCACGATCGCTTCACCGATGGTTACCGCTTTGCGGGCGGCGGGGCGGACACGGATCGCCCCTCGGGGATGCGCTTCACGCCGCTTTATCCGGCGCTGCTGGCCGCGGTGGCGTCGGTGGATCCGGAGCTTCGGCGCAACATGGATTGCTCGATCGCCCACGGTGGTGCCGGAACCGACTGCCGGCATGGCGCGGGGCCGATGCGGTCGCTGCAGTTCCTGATGATGGCGGCGACGCTGTGGATGCTGTGGTGGGCGGCCGGGCACTGTACCGGGCGCGCCCGTACCGGCTGGATCGCGCTCGGGCTGGGGCTGCTGACTGCGCCGCTGCTGCTGCTGTCGGTCGACTACCTGATGACGGAAACCACCAGCCTGTTCCTGTTCGTGGGCGCCAGCACGCTGGCTCTGGCGGCGTGGCGGTCGGCAACACGGCGGCTCGTGTGGGCGGGCGCGGCCGGACTGGTGTTCGGGCTGGCGGTGCTGACACGGCCGGGGTTCTCGTGGCTTGGATACGCGGTGCTCGCGGCCGGCGCGGTGTGGGCGCTGGCGGGAACACCGGCACCGGGCCGATGGCACCGGTGGCGGTTAACAGGCGGGCTCACAGCGGGCGCTGGGCTGGTGGTGCTGCCCTGGATCGTGCGGAATGCGATCGAGTTCGGCCGGGCTTCGCTGACCTTCGGATATGCATCGCACACGTTCGTGCAACGGCTCAGCTTCGACAGCATGACCTGGCACGAATACGGGATGAGCTTCGTCTGCTGGCTACCGGACGGGAACGGCATCGGCAAATCTCTCGCCGGCGCGGGCGCCTGCGACCGCTTCGGCTGGGACGACCATCCGGACAGCTTCTATTCAATCGGTATCGGACCGATGCTGGCGGACAGTCTGCGCCAGTCGGGCGGATGGGCGAACCACATGTCGTTCCTTGTGCATCACTATCTACTGCAGGATCCGCTGCGGCAGTTGTCGTGGCACGCGATGGTGACGCTGCCGCTGGCGTTGCGCGGACTCTATGTCGACCATTACTGGGGCTTCGTGCTGGGACCTGTGTGCGCGGTGCTGACGATGCGGGCATTGCTGCGACGGAACGACGTGGACCGGCGGTTCCTGCTGCTGGCCCTGCCCGCCTGGTTCATGCTCGCGTTCAATGCGGCGGCGGCGGTGAACCAGGTGCGCTACAACCTGATGCTGATCGTCCCGTTCTCGATCGCCGGGGCAATGGCGATCGAGGTAGCGATCGCGTACCTCAACCGGTTACGCGCGGTTTCGCATCGCGCGCTATAGATGCGCGATGCGATGGGCGATTGCCTGCCACCCGGCCGGATCGCCGATGATCTCGATGGCGTTGTTCCGCGTCCAACGCGGCATGTCGTCGCGAAACAACATGAACACGATCTCGGTGAAGATATCCTGGGAGGTATCCCGTGCAATCGCGGTCGCCGTGACCGGAGCCGGAAGGATCTGCAGCTCGATACCGCTCGCCGTCGCGTGGAAATCGTTCACTCCGAGTGCGGTCATCCGCTCCTTGTATGCAATGAAGTGCAGGTTCTTGGCCATGAGTTCAATTCCATGAGCAAACCCGATATCGGCCATCAAGCCGACAAAACCGAGACCCGCCAGAACGCTCAGTATCTGCTGGTTTGACATCCATGGCAGCGCCGACTCAGCGGTTCGTGCCGCTGCCCGGTATCCCTTGATCGCCAATAGGGCTGCCAGCCACTTGGTCGCCTGATCCAGGTTTCGTTGTTGCAGGACGTGCGCGATCAACTTCAGCAGCGACCATCCCGTGCTGTAATATGCCGATGCGGCGGGCAGCATATGCAGGAGCGAGTTCAGTAGTTTCCCGGTGTCGCCGTTGAAATGACCCCCGACCAGGGAGCCGACAGCTGCGACAGACTCAAGGGCGCCCCGGACCGACTGCGCTCTCATGTAGTCATAGGTGGCGTCGGTCAACGAGCGCTGGCAGACGCGGTTTTTTGTCATCAGGAATTCGACAATCGACTCGTTAAAGTCCTCCTGTATTTCCCTCTTGCCTGCTTCCGTTCGGTTGCTGAAGAACTGGCCGCTCGAAACAAGCCCGCCAATCGCAGGGGTGCCGGCCCACCAAGCGACCGGTGTGTTGCTCGCAGCCAGTCCGGCAGCAGAGGCAGCGCCAGCCAGTTGAACGAGACGCCCGGTCGAGTAGTATTTGACGATTGACAGACGCAGCTTCTGGAGAATACTCGCCCGGCTCTGCTCAGGCGTGACAGGCCGGCTGCCGCCCGCCGATGACACCAGCGACAACGCCGGCATCGTCGGTGCAGGAGTGATGATATGACCGGTGCTGCTGGTGTCGGTTCCGACCGTCTGATACAGCGCCCAGAGGATGCCTTCCTCCCCCAGATCCACCGCGGAGCCGGAGCTGGCGGCCGTCAGTGCGGGCCTGTTGCCCACCGGCGATGCTGACCTTGTGCCGGCAGGCGACGGGGACCGGCTTCTGATCGAGCCACTCATGTATTGTCTCCATGAGCAACGAGCGTGGACTTGAGACGAGTGCCAGCCGATCGTGCCCGAACGTTTTCCTGTCTCGACGATTTGCTCGCCTGCGCCTCTTAATTCATGATCCAACTCTGCGGACCCGACTCTGTCAAGCGCAGGGCTGGTCATCGGGCTTGGCCAGGAGCTCGAGCCGCCTCGGGAGCCGGTCGCCGTTGGTAAGGCAGTCGGCGGCCGAGCGAAACCGAGTTTCCATTTTTCGGTGCGTCAGCACCTGCTGCGCGATCCGGTGCGGGAATAGATGTGGCGCACCACGGCGAGACTGCCGCAGGGCGCAGATGGGTGATTACCTGGGGCCGCTATCCAAGAGACCGATGATCATGCCGTTGCGTTAACGGAACGGAGAAGACTGCCCGTCGACGTTCCCGATCTCGCAAGTGAGTGCACGGCGAGAGCTGAGCGTGACCTGCCAGGCACGACAGCAAAGCCGCAAACAAGATCCGAGGCAGCCGGACCGGATCGGATCGGATCGACGAAAGTATTCCAGGACTTGCGACGCCGTCGAGAAGGCGGTGGCGGCGCCGAGCCGAAACCGGATCGCCCGGCCGGGGATCAGATGCCCGATACGAACGCTCCGGGTTCGATCGGCAGGATCAAACTTTCTGCACGTGAAGTTCCGTTGACCGTGCATGGCTGGGCGCGCGTCGGTCTGATGCCAGCAACATATACACCGCAGGCAGCACGAACAGGGTGAACAGCGTGCCGATCGACAAGCCCGACGCAATCACCAAGCCCATCACGAAGCGGGATGCGGCGCCCGCGCCGGTGGCGAACACCAGTGGCATCACGCCGAGCACCATTGCCGCAGTGGTCATCAGGATCGGGCGCAGCCGCAGGGCGCAGGCGCGCTCGATCGCCGCGCGGCGGGACAGGCCGAGCATCTGCTGCTCCTTGGCAACCTCGACGATCAGGATGCCATGCTTGCTGATCAGCCCCATCAACGTAACGAGACCAACTTCGGTGAACAGGTTGAGGCTGGCGCCGCCGACGCCGAGCCAGACGAACAGCAGGGCCCCGGCGATCGACATCGGCACCGAGACCAGGATGATCAGCGGATCACGGAAACTTTCGAACAGGGCGGCCAGTGCCAGATAGGTGATCACCACCGCCAGCGCGAAGGTGGTCGCGAAGCCGCCGGTTTCCTGCACGAACTGGCGCAGCGGTCCGACGGTATCGGTCGCGTAGCCGGTCGGCAGCATCTGGGCACTCAGGTTCTGGAGGTAGGCGTAGGCGTCGGCCTGGGTGACACCCGGCATCGGCAGGGCGCTGATGGTGGTGGCATTGAGCTGCTGGAAATGCGCGATGGATTCCGGAACGACGCTGTTGACGATATGCGCGACGGAACGGAGCGGCACCGATACGCCGCCCACCGTGGCGACCGGATAGTCGAGGACCTGCTCGGAGTTGAGCCGGAACCGGCGCGCGACCAGGGGCTCGACCTTGTAGGAGCGCTGGTCGTTGGAAAAGAACCCGGCGAAATTGCCGCCGAGCAGCGCGTTGAGTGAGTTGCCGACATCGCTCATCGTCAGGCCCAGACTGGAGAGTTTCTCGCGATCGACGACGATGGTCGATTGCGGCTGGTCGATCTTGAGGTCCTCCTCGGCATAGGCGAACAGGCCGCTTGCGCGCACTTTCCCCAGGAAGGCATCCGAGATTGCGCCGAGCTGCTGGAAGTCGCCCGAGCTCTGCAGCACGAAACCGATCGGCATGCCGTCCGCGCCCGGAAGATAGGGCGGCTCGAACACTGCCATCTCGACGCCGGCAACCTTGCGCAACGCAGCCTGGACTTCATTGCCGATCGTGAAGACGCTGCGCTTCCGCTGGCCCCAGTCCTTGAGGACGATGCCGCCCTGCATGGAAGGCGGCTCTACCAGGTGCCAGTAACCTTTAGCCTCGGGTACCGACGTGTAGATCCTCTGCAGCTGGCTGTCATAGAGCGTCAGCGCGTCGAGCGTCGCATTGGGAGCACCCTGCCCGCTTGCGATCAGCAGGCCCAGATCCTCGGCAGGTGAGAGCTCGGCTTTCGAGCCCTTATAGAGGAAAAAGATGCTGATCAGCACGGCAAGTCCGAATGCCAGCACCAGCGGCTGCACAGCGAGGCTGACACGCAGCGCCGCGCTGTAGCCACGCTGCACCCGGTCGAGTGCCAGCTCGGTCGCATGTTCCATCCGCTCGGACAGTCCGGGTGTCTGGCCGGGCAGACTGCGTGGTTTCAGCAGACGCGAACACATCATCGGCGAGAGTGTCAGCGCCAGCAGCGCGGACATGGTGACGGAGCCGGCAAGGGTGAACGCGAACTGCGTGAACAAGGCGCCGGTCAGGCCGCCCTGCAACCCGAGCGGCAGATAGACGGCGATTAGTACCACCGTCATCGCCAGGATCGGCTGCAGCAACTCGCGCGCCGCAGCGGAGGCGGACTGCACCGGGCTCATGCCGGCGGCGAGATGCCGATTGACGTTCTCGACGACGATGATGGCATCGTCGACGACCAGCCCGGTCGCCAGGACCAGTGCCAGCAACGTCAGCAGGTTGATGGAAAATCCCATCAGCGCCATCATTCCGAACGTACCGATCAGGGACAACGGGATGGTCACCACCGGCACCAGCACCGAGCGTGGCGAACCCAGGAACGCGAACACCACCAGCGACACGATGACCAGCGCCTCGATCAGCGTGGTGACCACCTCGTGGATCGAGGTGCGGATGAAATCGCCTGCGTTGTAGACGATCTCCATCTTGAGGGCGGGCGGGGCCTGCAACCTCATCTCGTCCACGACCTTCTTGAGTTCGCTTGTCAGGTCGAGGGTGTTGGCCGTTGGCGAGGGCTTGATCTGGATGAACACACCTTGCGCGCCGTTGCTGACGACCTCGAACCCGTCCGGATCATGGCCGAACTCGACCTTCGCGACATCGCTCAGCCGGATGATGTGGCCCTTGTTCTGGCGTAGCACGAGATCACGGAACTGAGCTTCGGTGTGGAGCCCGGAATTGATGTCCAGGTTCACGAACGTCATCGAGCCAAGCGTCGAACCGACGCCAGATACGAAGTTGTTGTTGCCGAGTGCGGTCTGGACGTCGGCCGGGCTCATTCCCACGGCGGCGAGTTTGTCGGCATCCAGCCACACGCGCATCACCACGCGCGGTGCGCCACCGACCCTGACCTTCTGCACACCGGCAACCGCCTGCAGCCGCGGCTCGACGATGCGGCGCGTATAGTCGCTGACCATACCGGCGTTCAGCTCCACGCTGCTGACGAACAGGTCCAGCACATCCTGGCCGGACGAGCTCAGGCTGATCGACGAGGCTTGCACGCCGGCCGGGAACTGCGCGGTGGCAGCCGTCACATACGATTGTATTTCTGCAAGCGCGCGGGCCGGATCGTAATCGAGCTTGAGGTAGACCGTGATGTCGGACTGGCTCGTGGTCGAGCTCGACGTCATGTAGTCGATGCCCTGCGCCTGGCTGATCTTGTTTTCCAGAGGCGTGGTCACGAATCCGGCGATCGTTGCGGGATCGGCACCGTAGTCGGCGGTCTGGATTTCGATCGTGCCGCTGACGGTGTGCGGGAACTGCTCGACCGGCAGCGATTGCTCGGCACGGAGGCCGAACACCAGCACCAGGATCGAGACGACACAGGACAGGACGACGCGGTGGATGAACAGGTCGGTGAGGCGCATGGCGTCGGGTCTCACTCTTCCGGCGGATTTGGATTGAGCTGGTTCGCCGGCTGCACGGTGTTGTCCACACGCACTGACGCACCGCTGCGCAGCTTGACCTGGCCGGCAGTCACCACGGTCTCGCCCGGCTTCAGGCCGGTCAGCACCACCACCCGGTCGCCCTGGGTTTCCCCGGTGGTAATGACGCGGGACGTCGCGGTCATGATTCCAGACGTCTTGTCCTTAGGCGTCAGCACGTAGACGAAATTGCCGTATGGGTTGTAGCTGACCGCAGTTGTCGGCACCGCAACCACCTGGCGCGGTCCGCCGTCGGCAAGGCCGGTGATCGCGAACATGCCAGGTAGCAAGGCATGATCGGGGTTACGCAGGCTGGCGCGCACCGAGGCCATGCGGCTCGACGGATCGATGCGACTATCCACCGCGAGCACGCTGGCGGCGAAGATCCGGCCGGGATAGCTGTCCACCGTCACCTGCACCGGCTGGCCCGCCGCGATGCGCCCGACCTGCTGCTGCGGCACGTTGAAGTCGACATAGATCGGGTCGAGTGCCTGCAGCGTGACGACCGGGGTGCCGGCGACCAGATACTGGCCGAGATCGACCATGCGTATGCCGAGACGGCCGGCGAACGGCGCACGCACCACCTTCTCCAGCATCAGCGCCTGCTGCGCCGCCACCTGGGCGCGATAGCTGTGGAGGTTGGCATTGTCCTGGTCGAGCGTGGCGCGACTGATCGCCTGGGCGTCGAACTGCTTCTGGTCGCGGGCAACGTTGGCGGCCCAAAGGTCGGCGGTAGCCTGCAGCGTGGCGAGTCTCGCATCGTCGTCGTCAGCGCGGAGACGCAGCAGCACGGTGCCGGCGGGGACCTCGGTGCCCGACTGGAAATCGATCCGGTCGACGATGCCCGGCACCTCGGAGGAGAGGTCGGCGCCCTGCACCGCCCTCACCTGGCCGAACGCCTTGATCCGGCTTTGCCATGTGGATTGCTCCACGGTGATCGCGGACACGATTTGAGGCGCTTCCGCCCCGCCATGGCCGCCGACCGCGGCATTCGGGCGATGCCAGGTGCGCCAGCCGACGATCGCCGCCGCCACCGCGATGCAGAGCAGCAGCAGATACAGGAGTTTCCTGGTCATTTTGGGACGGTCCTGCGACGGGATGGCGGGGGAACGGGAACGGCTGCTCATGGGAGTGGCGAACTGAACAGGCCGGGCGGCGGCGGTGGCATGTCGTTGCGGTTCCACCAGCCACCGCCGAGCGCCTGGAACAGTGCCACGGTATCGGTGAAGCGGGCGGCACGGGCGCGGATCAGGGTGATGACGGTGTTCTGGTAGATCTGCTGCGCGTTCAGCACGCTGAGATAGGAGACGCCGCCGAGCTTGTATTGCAGCGTCGCCAGCGACAGGCCGCGCGACGCCGCCTGCTGCGCGGTCAGCGCGTAGTTGAGGCCGATCGCGTCGTTCTGCACCGCCGCGAGCACGTCGGCGACGTTCTGGAACGCGCGCACCACGGTGTCGCGCCACTGCGCCGCCGCCTGCTGCATCGCCGCCTTCTGGGCACGCTGCTTGTGCAGCAACTGGCCGGCATCGAAGATCGGCTGCACCGCCTGGTTGACCAGCGACCACATGCCGTTGGTCGGGCTGAACAGCTGGTGGGTGTCGGCGGCATCGGACCCGACCGAGGCGGTCAGGGTCACGTTCGGCAGGCGCTGGGCGATGGCGACGCCGAGGGCCGCCATCTGCTGGTGCAGGTTGGCTTCCGCGGCCCGGATGTCCGGACGTTGCGAAAGCAGGGCCGACGGCACGCTGACCGGGATGTCGGTCGGCAGGGTCAGGCCGTCGAGCGTGAGCGCCGGGATGACGACGTCCGAAGGCGCCTGCCCGACATAGGCAGCGAGCTGGTCGCGCGCCTGTACGAGCGAGGTCAGCAGCGGCACGAGCACCGTCTGTGCCTGCGCCACCTGCGCCTGCTGCGTCGCCACGTCGGTGCCGGTGGCGCCGCCGAGCTCGAACTGCTGCCGGACGGTGTCGAGCTGCTTCTGCTCGAAGCCAATCAGCTGCCTCTGCACCTCGATCTGGCCGGCCAGGGATGCCGCCAGGATCGCGGTGTTGGCGACGCCGGCGCTGAGGCCGAGATAGGCGGCTTCCAGCTGGTAGCGCTGGTAGGCGACCTGGGCGCCGGTCTGCTCGATCGCGCGACGCAGGCCTCCCCAGAAGTCGAGCGTGTAGGACAGGTTGAGGTGGGCGCCATAGTCGCTGAATAGCAGCGGCGGCGTCTGGCCGCCGCCTTCATAAGAGAGCGGCAGCTCCTGGCGTGACCGGCTGATGTTGCCGGTGATGGTCGGGAACAGCGTGCCCTGCTGCGACAGCTCCTGCTCCTGGGCGACGCGCAGGGCGGCGTTGGCGGCCTCGATGGTCGGGCTGTCGCGCAATGCGGTCGCGACCAGCACGGTGATCGCCGGCGACCGGAACAGCGTCCACCACTCGGCCGGGATGTCGCGCCCGACCAGCAGATGCTGCGCTTCGCCGCCCGGCACCTTCGACGAGACCGTGTCCGTGACCGGTGCGACCTCATTGTAGCGGTCGGGGGTGCGGGTCGATGGGCGGTGGAAGTCCGGACCGACCGCGCAGCCGCCGATGCAGAAGGCAAGTCCGATCGAGACGGCTCTGGAGACGGTACCGGCCGACGCGATGGCACGCGCCGATGCCCTGGGTATTGGTTCAGCCGACATGAAACCTCATCGCCAAGACCGCATCGTGACGATGCAGCCCTTCATTTCGTTACAGCAGCTTCCGTGCCAGCTTGGCCGGTTATGGTCGGGTGGCTTAACCCGTTCTGTTCGCTCGTAAATAACTGGATGTCGACGAACTAGCCGTACGGTCCGTGGCGTGGTTCGCCATGATGTGGGCTGTTCCACCAACGGCGATCATGCGGGCTTATCCGTTTCGGTATCGTAATCTAACAGGTCGCCCGGCTGGCATTGGAGGTGGCGGCAGATCGCCTCAAGGGTGGAGAAGCGCAGGCCTTTCACCTTGCCGGCCTTCAGCAGGGACAGGTTGGCCTCGGTGATGCCGATCGCCCTGGCCAGTTCGTTCGACCTGATCTTCCGGCGCGCCAGCATGACGTCGAGCCGCACGATGATCGGCATTACACGAAACCCTCGCGGTCGCGCTCGATCTCGTGGCCGAACAGCATGACGCGGGCGACGGTGAGCAGCACGAGGCCGGCAACCAGAGCATCGAGCTGGCGGATCTCCCAGGCGAACGCGTATGCCGAGATGTGCGCCAGATAGAGCGTCGCGTGCGTGACGACCGGCACGAGGGCGTAGGCAAGCAGCGCGAAGGCGATCAGCCGCACCTGCCGCGCGTTGGCCGCGCCGAACACACTGCCACCCGCATAGAGCCCGAACAGCAAGTGCAGGTTCCACAGGATGAACAGGCCGGGCAGCAGGCGGATCGACAGCATCAGGGTGATCAGCAGCGACTGCCCGACCGCGAAGTCCGAGATCGGCACGACCCCTGCCGTCCAGGGATCGGGCTCGTAGGGGAAGTTGAAGGCGAAGCCCGCCCCCGCCATCGCCGCCATAGAACCTATCCGCAGCAGGAATGCGCCGACCATGAGAACGGCCAGCAGCGCCAAGAGCGCGAACAGGGTCAGAAAGAACACCGACAGCAGGCGACTCTGGAAGCGCAGCCGGCGATCGGGCGCCGGTGCGGACGCCGTGTTCTGCAGGATCGGCATGACATCAGCTCCAGACTGGAGCCCTCATGTCACAAAGCGAATAATTATTGCAAGACGATAATTTAGCGTAGCCGGCGGGACGATGTTCCAGCAGCGTCGGCGGCATCGCGCATCGCGCCCAACAGGCGTGTGCGGGCAATGCCGACATAGCTGGCATCGAGGTCGATGCCGATACCCCGGGCGCCCTCGGCCTCCGCCGCCAGCAACGTGGTGCCGGTCCCCATGAACGGGTCGAGCACCACCGGCGACGGCAGGCCATGCAGGCGCATGCACATGCGCGGGAGCATGATCGGGAACGTGCCCGGGTGGTTGAATTTTTGGGCCCGCTTGTGGACCGTCTCGTAGGGGATGAACCAGCTATCGCCGCGGCAGCGCAGGTCCTGCGCATGCTGGCGACGCTTGATGTTGCTCTTGTCCTTGAACGGCACGCCGACCGCGAGCCGCTTGAGCGGCACCGCACCGTCCAGGGTCAGGTGGAAGATGTGCTCGTGGTTGCGGTGCAGGAACCGCTCGCTGCGGATCGGTTTGAAATGGCCCACCGAATTGTCGCCGATCGAGATCGACTTGACCCAGGTGATGTGGTTCTGCAGCCGGAACAGGCTGCGCAGCCTGACGATCAGCTCGAACGGCAGCCAGGGCATGGCGCTCGAACCGGTGATGTTGAGAAAGAACGAGCCGTCCGGCCGCATGACCCGCCTGATCGCGGTGGCGACCGAGACCATCCAGTCAAGATAATCCTCCTCGGCGCGGCGGTCGTCGTAGCTGCGGTAGGACAGGCCGATATTATAGGGCGGCGAGGTCACCACCACGTCGACCGATTCGGCGTCGAGCCGGTTCATGACCTTCACGCAGTCGCCGCGATACAGCAGGTGCCGGCCGACACTCTGGCGGCGCATGACGGGCGCCGGCGCGGCCACCCGGGCGGGCCGGACGGGGTGGGTCAGTGTCGACTCGAGGGCCGGCGCGTCGAGCTGCGTCATCCGAGCAGTATCGCCAGCCAGGCCATGGTCCGGCCACCCTCGCAGGGTTGCGAACGCGAGGTGCCTTGCACGTGCGGGATCGCCACCGGTTCAGCTGCTCGGCTGGCGCGGCAGCAGCAGGATGATCCGGCCGCCGGAATGCATGGCGCCCGCATCGCGGCCGGCGGCGGCGCCCCAGCCGAAGAACAGGTCGGCGCGCTGCGGACCGACGATGTCGGTGCCGAGATCCTGGGCCAGCACCAGCCGGTCGAGCGGAGCACCGGATGGCAGCGTGGTCTCGACGAACATCGGCAGGCCGAGCGGCAGGAAGCTGCGATCCACCGCCGCCGACCGCAGCGGCGTCAGTTCGAGACCGAGCGCACCGGGGGGCCCGTCGTTCGGCGTCAGGTCGTCGAGGGTGCGGAAGAACACGTAGTTCGGGTTCTGTTCCATCAAGGCCTGAGCCTGGTCGGGATGGGCTTCGAGCCAGGCACGGATCGACTGCATGCTGACTGCGTCGGGTGCGAGTTGCTGCTGCTCGATCAGCTTGCGTCCGATCGGCACGTAGGGCTGACCGTTGCGGCCGGCATAACTCAGCCGGACGATCTGGCCACTCGGCAGCCGGACCCGGCCCGAGCCCTGGACCTGCAGGAAGAACAGGTCGACCGGGCTGTGCAGCCACAGGATTTCGAGCTTCCGTCCGCGCAGCCGGCCCTGGTCGATCTCGGCGCGGGTGAGGTAGGGCACGACGTGACCGGCCTCGACGTGGCCGGTGATCGCCGGCTGGCCCGGAACCGGATTGGGGACGGTCACCAGGTCGGGCGGACGGCCGTAGACAGGCACGGGGAAGTCGGGGCTCTCGCTGAGCGAGCCGGCGAACTCGGGCTCGAAATACCCGGTGAAGTTGGCCTTGACGATGGTCTGGTCGGAAACCTCGTACGGCAGGAACCAGGTCTCGAAATAATGTCGGACGACCGCATCGTCGCGGGACGGCAAGGCGCGGGCAGCGCGGCAAGCAGGCTGATAACGCCCGGCCTTTGCGGCGGCCTGCACCGCCTCGGAATCGGCCGGGTCGGACTGTCCGCCCAGCACCGTGTCCACGGGCAGCCTGCCGAGCCGCTCGCACTCGGCAAGCAGCGGCACCAACACCTCGCCGACATGATCCTGCGGCCAGCCGATCAGGTCAGGGAAGGTGATGCGGCGCAGCGTCAGGGACGATGGACCGGCAGGCACGTCGCAGCCGGACAACAGCATCAGGACGCCCGCCATGGAACTGGCGCAGCGAAGCGAGGATCTCAAGCGGGAACTACCTGGAGCTAGGGCTGATAGGGAGCCTGGATCGGCCGGATGGACTAGGCGCTACGGGCCGCCGCGAGGCGCCAGGCCGCTGCACCATCGGTCGGCCGCGGTCCGCCGATCCAACGCTCGAAGCTCCAAAGATCGGCAAGCTCGGTCACCGCGTCCGCGCCGGACACCGGGATGCCGTCGCGCGCCATCAGCACGCTCACCTGGTCGGACACGAACCGCACGTCGAGGATCGCCTTCCAGATGCCGTTCGCCTGCGACAGGGTGGCGTCGGCAAGCTGCGTCTGGGTGACGGCACGGATCTCGGCTCGCTGGGTCTGTCCGGCCTCCTCGCGGGCGATGATCGCGGTCTCGAAGGCGCCGAACGCCTCGTTGGTGAGATTGCTGCGCAGCGTGGCGCGGTCGCCTTCGGCAAAGGCCTGGACTATGCGCCGGAATGACGCTTCCGCCTGGACCAGGAACTCGGCCGGATCGAAGCTGCGCTCGCGCTCGCGGATGCGAGCCAGGGTGACGCCGATCGGGCTGGATGGGTCGGGCAGCCTGCGATCCGCCGTCGGTGGGATCGGTTCGGCACGCGCCTCGATGATCGGGCCGGCGTTGCGCATGACCCCCGGCGGTGGCGCCGGACGCTCGAGGCCGGTGCGCTTGCCGAGGATACTGCGGAGGCGCAGGACCAGGAAGGCCGCGAACAGGCCGATGAGAACGAGATCGACCGGGAAGTTGCCCGCGAAGGAATGCATAGGGGTCTCGATCCTCTCGAAGGCCTCGTTCACGTCGCCGGCAGATCCGGCAGGGGCCATCCCGCACTGTCACGGGACACACAAGAGATAGGCGCAGCGTGCCCCGGAGACAATCGCCCCCGACGTTCCCCGGACGTTCCCCGGCCCGGGGATTCTAGATCACGGCTTCGATTGCGGCTGCCGGGCGAGAGGCGTATCGGGAATGCGATGATCCTGCTGCGACATTGTCAGAGCGAATTCAACCTCCACTTCACCCGCACGCGCTGCGATCCGGGCATCGTGGACCCGGCTCTAACGACGGATGGGCTGATCCAGGCGCAGGCGGCGGCCGATGCGCTGGCCGAGCCGCGGATCACCCGGATCATCGTGTCGCCGTATCGGCGCGCCCTGCAGACGGCGACGCCGATCGCCGAACGTCTCGGCCTACCGCTCACCATCAGCAGCCTGATCCGCGAGCGGTATGCGTTCGTCTGCGACGTGGGGTCGCCGCGCTCGGTACTGGAACGGGAATGGCCGGGGATCGATTTCTCGGGCCTGGACGAGATCTGGTGGAACGACGGCAGCAGCAGCGCTGACGGAACACCACAGCGGGAGAGCGAGGACAGCGTTATCGCCCGGGCCGCCACCTTCCGCGCACAGATGGCGAGCATGCCGGACTGGCAGAACGCGCTGGTGGTGTCGCACTGGGGTTTCCTGCTGGCGCTGAGCGGCCGCAGCATCGAGAACGGACGCTGGCTGCGGATCGACCCGACCGAGCAGCTGGAAGGGCCGATAGTCTGGCGGCACGACCAGAAGCCGAGCGACCAGAAGCCGGACGCAAACCCCGCCTAGCTTCTCGGCCCAGATCCGACGCCGCGCTCCTGGCGCGCGTCAGCCGGGCGTGCTAGCGGCGCACCGAACCAGGAGACATGCCATGTCCGACACCATTTCCGCCCCGCCATCCGGTCAAGCATCGGGTCCGCCGGCACTGCCGATGACCATGAACCTGCAATACACCAAGGACCTGTCGTTCGAGGTGCCGGCCGGCGCCGAGATCTTCGCGACACTGCGCGCGAACCCGCAGATCTCGGTCAACATCGACGTGCAGGCGAACCGGCTCCAGCAGGAGCAGAACGTGTTCGAGATCATCCTGTCGATCAAGGCGGAGGCCACCGAGCCCGCCGCCGAGGGTTCCAGCGCCGCAGCCGCATCCAGTGGCCGCACCGTGTTCATCGTCGAGCTCGCCTACGCCGCGATCGTGACGCTGGGCGACACGCCGGAGAACATGTTCGAGCCGCTGCTGCTGGTCGAAGTGCCGCGCCTGATCTTCCCCTACGCGCGCAACATCGTCAGCGAAGTGACGCGCGACGGCGGCTTCCCGCCGGTCGTGCTGCAGCCGATCGACTTCGTGGCGCTGTGGCAGGCCAAGCGGGCGCAGGCCCCAAATGCGATCGGCGAGACCGCCGGCAACGCATGACGTGACGACTGGGTCAGCGCTGACGGCGTTGACCCAGTAGAGACAGTATCGAGGCGGCGGTCGGTGTCGCCGCCGTCTCGACGCACTGCCAGCCGAGGTTCCGCAACGGGGCCGCAGCGGCCGGACTGATCGCCAGGGCGCGTGTTCCACCCAGGTCGGGCAGCAGTGCCGACGGAAGCACCCTGGCAAAGACGGTTGCCGTCTCCGCGGAAAAGAACAGCGTCGCTGTAAGGCTCTGAGCCCGTACGGCTTCGATCGCCGCAGGCGGCAGTGCATCGACCGGCTCGGCCACATAGACGCAATGCCTGATGACCTCGAACCCGGCGCCGGTCAGCACCCGGGCGAGCGTGATCCCCTGCCCTTGTCCGCATGCCAGCAGCAAGGGCCCGTCCTGTGGCCGGAGCAGGTGGACCACCAGCGACGCCAACGCGGGTGCATCTCCGGACGCACTTTCGACGATCCCGAATCCGCTTTCGCGAGCCCGCCGCGCGGTGGCATCGCCGACGGCGAGCACCCTCCGACCGAGCAGCGCCGGACAGAGGGCTACCAACGGGTCCACCGCCTGGCCGCTGGTCAGCAGGACGGCCTGGATCCCCGCGGCCATCGCCGGAGCAAGCAGTGGCCGAAGCGGACGCAGCGCCAGCAGCGGCGACGGGATCGCGGTGAAGCCGGCAGCCTCGACGGCCCGCATGGTTTCGGTCAGGCCCGGTTCAGGCCGGGTGACCAGCACTCCGCGTGGTTCGGTCACGTGGACCGGCCGGTTCAGGCAAACAGGTCGGACGGGCTGTCCGCGCGCAGGCTTGCCCCGAGTTCGCGCCCGATGCGCTCGGCATCCGCGGGCGCGCCGCCGATGTTGCGCCTGAGCAGGAAGGAGCCGTCCGCCCTGGCCACCAGGCCGGTCAACTCGAGCTGCGGCGGACCGCCGGCGACCAGCGGGATCAGCCGCGCATAGCCGCCGATCGGGGTCTGGCAGGAGCCGTCGAGCTCTGCCAGCAGCGCGCGTTCGGCGGTCGAGACGGCGCGGGCCTCGTAATCCTCGATCGCGCCCAACAGCTCGCGCAGCTCGATGTCGTTCTCGCGCACCGTGACGCCGACGATGCCCTGGCCGGCAGACGGCACCATAACCGAAGGGTCGAGGATCAGGTCGGCGCGATCCTCCATGCCGAGCCGCTTCAGCCCGGCCATTGCCAGCAGGCTGGCATCGCACAGGCGCTGGGACAGCTTGTCCAGCCTTGTCTGCACATTCCCGCGCAGCATCACGATTTTCAGATCGGGCCGGGCGTGCAGCAGCTGCGCCTGCCGGCGAACCGAGGAGGTGCCGATCACCGCACCGTGGACCAGCGCGGTAAGCGGCGCCTCCGGGTCCGGGATCGGGGTGTCCGGGCGAAGCACCAGCACGTCGCGGGCATCCTCGCGCTTCAGGGTGCAGGCCAGCACCAGGCCAGGCGGCATCGCGGTCTCGAGGTCCTTGAGGCTGTGCACGGCGAAGTCTATCCGCCCGTCCAGCAGCGCCTCGTGGATCTCCTTGGCGAACAGGCCTTTGCCGCCGATCTCGGCGAGCAGGCGGTTCTGAACCATGTCGCCGGTGGTGTTGATCGCGTGTTCCTGGAACGCGCCCATGTCGCGCAGCACCGGGCAAAACCTGGTCAGCATGGTCAGGAAGGCGCGGGTCTGCACCAGGGCCAGCGGCGATCCGCGCGTGCCGACCCGGAGTGGCAACATGCGACGATGCGGGACCACGCTGGTGCCCTGCCGGGCCAGGGCGGCGCGTGCGGCTTCCTGCATCGCTGCCGAAGGCGCGTCTGGGTGTATCGCCGACGGCGCGTGTTGCGTTGGCGATGCCACTGGCGTGCGCTCCTGCGAGCCCCCGGAGGGCACGGGCTTGGAGGGAGACGGGCCGTTCGCGGGATCGGGCTGTGCGGGGAGCATCGGCATGTCCTATTACCGGCACAGCTTAATGGAAAGACGTGGATGGGCCGATCGAGGGCGGACGTGACCTGGGACGGCCGGCCGGTGCTGGCAATCGAGTCGTCGTGCGACGAAACCGCGGTGGCGATTCTCGACGCATCCGGGGCGGTACTGGGCGAACGGGTGCTGAGCCAGCAGGACCATTTGCCGTTCGGTGGCGTGGTGCCGGAGATCGCGGCGCGGGCCCATCTGGCGCATCTGCCCGGATTGGTGCGGACCGTGCTTGACGATGCCGGACTGGCGGTGGCCGGACTGGGCGCAGTGGCGGCGACCTGCGGTCCGGGACTGATCGGCGGGCTGCTGGTGGGCAGCGGGCTCGGGCGCGGCATGGCGCTGTCGCTGGAAGTTCCGTTCGTGGCGGTGAACCATCTGGAAGCGCATGCGCTGACCGCGCGACTGCCCGGCCTGACTGCGGACGGGGCGCCGTTCCCCTATCTGCTGCTGCTGGTGTCCGGCGGGCATTGCCAATGTATCGCGGTCGAAGGGTTCGGCCGGTATCGCCGGCTGGGCGGCACCATCGACGATGCGGCAGGCGAGGCCTTCGACAAGGTGGCCAAGATGCTCGGCCTCGGCTGGCCCGGCGGGCCGGCGCTGGAACGGCTGGCGCGGGACGGTGATCCGAAGGCGCATCGGCTGCCGCGCCCGTTGATCGGGCGTGCCGGCTGCGACTTCAGCTTCAGCGGCCTCAAGACCGCGGTGGCACAGCGGCTGGCCGCCTTGCCGGCACCGCTCTCGGCCGGCGATGCGGCGGATGTCGCGGCGTCGTTCCAGGCGGCGGTGGCGGATGTGGTGGCGGATCGGGTCGGGCATGCGCTGGCAGTGATGCCGGCGGCACGGCTGCTGGTGGTGGCCGGCGGAGTGGCGGCCAACGGGGCGCTGCGGGACCGGCTGACCACGCTGGCGGCCGCACGCGGGATCGGGTTCGCGGCGCCGCCGCTGCGCCTGTGTACCGACAACGCGGTCATGGTGGGCTGGGCGGCGATCGAGACGCTGCGAGCGGCGGCGGCGGCGGGCATCGCGCCGGACGAGCTGTCGGTGCCCGCACGGCCGCGCTGGCCGCTCGAGGAAATGGCGACACGGTTTGCGGTGGGGGTGCAGGCGTGAATTATCGCCACGCCTTCCATGCCGGCAACTTCGCCGACTGCATGAAGCACGCGCTGCTGGTTTGGCTGTTGCGCGCGCTGCAGCGCAAGGAGACGCCGATCGTCGTGCTGGATACCCATGCCGGGACCGGGCTCTACGATCTCTCATCCGAGCAGGCGCAGCGCACCGGCGAGTGGCGCGAAGGGATCGGCCAGCTTCTGGAACAACCCGCCTCCCCGGCCCTGATCGATTACATGGCGCTGGTGCGCCAGCTCGGTGGGCCAGCCTTCTATCCGGGATCGCCGCTGCTGGTGCGCGAGCTGCTGCGGCCGCAGGACCGGCTGATCGCCTGCGAGCTGCATGAGGAGGACCAGTTGGCCCTGCGCTCGCTGCTTGGCCGCGAGACACGCGCGGCGGTGCATCGTCGCGACGGCTACCAGGCGATCCAGGCGCTGCTGCCGCCGGACGGGATCCGGCGCGGACTGACCCTGATCGATCCGCCATTCGAGGAGCCGGACGAGTTCGGCAGGCTGACGGCGGGGATCATGACGGCGCGACGCCGGTTCGGCACCGGGGTGATCGCCGCCTGGTATCCGATCAAGCATCGGGCGCCGGTGCGGGCGTTCCATGACCAACTCGCGGATGCCGGGGTGACCGACGTGGTGACCGCGGAGCTGCTGCTGCGGCCCCCACTCGACCCCACCCGGCTCAACGGGTGCGGCCTGCTGGTCGTGTCGCCGCCATTCGGCTTCGAGGCGGCGGCCGGGGCGATCCTGTCGGCGATCGACTCGACGATTGGGGTCGGCCAAGCCACCAGCTCGGTGCGCCGGCTGACGGCGGAGCGGGCAGGCGCTTGACCCCTCGGATCGCGGTCATCGGCGCGGGTGCCTGGGGCACGGCGCTGGCGTTGCAGGCGGCGCGGGCGGGAGCAACGGTCAGCCTGTGGGCACGCGATCCGGGGGCGCTGCAGCCGGACGGGTGCATGCGGCGGCTGCCGGGGCTCATGCTGCCGCACAAGATAGAGGTGACCGGGACATTGCCGACCCGGGCGGACCTGGTGCTGCTGGCGGTGCCGATGCAGCAGCTTCGCCGGATCGCCGGCCAGTTGACGCTGGAAGCGCCATTGATCGCCTGCTGCAAGGGCGTCGAGAGCGGGACCCTGTGCCTGCCCGGCGAAGTGCTGGCGGACCTGCACCCGGGGCTGCCGCGCGGGATGCTGTCCGGACCAAATTTCGCCGGCGAAGTGGCGCGCGCCCTGCCCGCGGCCTCCGTCCTGGCCTGCTCCGATGCGGCCCTGGCCGGACGGCTGGCCCGGATGTTGGCAACAGCATCGTTCCGCGTCTATGCCGGCGACGATCCGGTCGGGGTGGAGGCCGGTGGGGCCGCCAAGAACGTCATCGCGATCGCGGCCGGCGCGGCGATGGGTTCGGGTGCGGGCGAGAACGCGCGCGCGGCACTCATCACCAGGGGCATCGCCGAGCTGGGGCGGCTGATCGCGGCACTCGGCGGCAAGCCGGCGACGGCGGCGGGGCTGTCGGGCGTGGGCGACCTCGTGCTGACCTGCACCGGGCCGGGATCGCGGAACTATAGCCTGGGCGTGGCGCTCGGCGAGGGTATCGTGCTGCAGGACATACTGGCCGGTCGCTCGACGGTGGCCGAGGGCGTGGAAACCGCGCCGGCCCTGGCCGCGCGGGCGGCGTCGATGGGGGTGTCGGTGCCGATCATCGAGGCGGTCGCGGCATTGCTGACCGGGCGGATCGGGCTCGCCGAGGCACGCGAGCGGTTGCTGGCGAGACCGCTCGGCATCGAGTAGCGCCGATGGCTAGCGGAAGCTGAAGGTCAGAGGCCCTCCCTTGTCGATGGTGCGGGCCCAGGCCGGGCGCGCTTCGAGGCGGGTCAGCCAGGCGGTCAGGTGCGGACGATCCGCCAGCCTTCCGGTTTTGCGCAGGGCCTGAACCGCGAAGCTCATGATGATGTCGGCACCGGAGAAGTCGTTGCCGCCGCACCACGGGCGGCTCGACAGCTCGTTCTCCAGGAAGCCGAGATGGGTGGCCAGTTGCGGGCCGAGGAACTGCGTGCCGAGACCATGCGAGATCAGGGTGGCGACCGGGCGGAGCGGGAACGGTATCTGCTTCGGCAGTCTGGCGAACACCAGCGACAGCAGCATCAGCGGCGCCAGCGACCCCTCCGCGTAATGCAGGTAGTAGCCGTAGAGCAGCCGGTCGGCCGTGCCGGCTTCGGGCCGCAGCCGGCCGCCGTGGCGCTCGATCAGGGTATCGATGATGTGGCCGGTCTCGGCGAGAACCTCGTCGCCATCGGTAACGACGGGGGATTTGCCGAGCGGGTGTATGGCCTTCAGGGAAGCGGGTGCCAGCATGGTCTTCGGGTCGCGGCTGTAGTTCCGGATCTCGTAGGGAACGCCCAGTTCCTCCAGCAGGAAGATGACGCGGTGCGAGCGGCTCTCGTTCAGATGATGGACCGTCAGTGTCAAGGCGCGGGCTCCCTGCTTGAAGCGAATGACGTCGACGATTGTTAACACTTCAAGTGTTTCCTGGCACCGGCTGACAGCATCGTTCCGGAGCAGGAAGGCCCATGCAGATCAACCCAGTCGGCGCCGCCGCGCCGATCGATGTCGCACCCGGCCGTGGCAAGACCTGCGCGGACGAAGCCGCGGCCTCGTCGCCCACCGGGGCCGGGCGGGTGCCGGCGACCCGCCTGCTCAACCCGCAACCGACCATCGATCCGGCGCTCGGCATCGTGGTGACCGAGTATTTCAACCAGTCCGGCGAGCTGACCGCGCAATACCCGTCGGCACGGGCCGTCGACAGCTACCGCATCTACGGATTGCACGACCCGGATGCGGCTTCGTCTCCCGTTCACGATTGAGCAATGTCGGCTTGCTAGCGTCTCCGAATGGCGATCGAGCTTCTCTCCCCCAATACCGGATTTCATGCCGCGCGCGACGCGCTGGAGCAGGCGACGCGCGATCCTGCGCTGTGTACGGAGGCGCATTACCTGCTGTGGGAAATCTGCCAGGCGTGCGGGGACCGGGACGGGGCGATGTCGCATCTCAATACGGCGATCGCACGGAATCCGCTCAGGACCAGGCTGATCCCGGATACCACGCCCACCCGCACGGTCCTTGCGCTGGCAGTTCCGGGCGACTTCCAGGCCAATCTTCCGCTGGGGATGCTGCTCGATGGATCGACCCTGCTGCACACGCTCTGGCTGGCAGATCCACAGGCAGTCATTCGTGATCCGCGCGCCGCGATCCCGCGTGACCTGCCGTCGATTGATTGCGTGTTCGTGTCGATCGCGGAGGACCGGAACCACGCAGCCGCGTTGCGGGCCGCAGACCTGCTGGCGGCCGAACTGGTTGTTCCGGTCATCAACAATGGTCAGTGCGTCGCCGGGCTATCCCGCACGGGTGCGGCAATGCTGCTTGCCGATGTCCCGGGCGCGATCGTTCCGGGCCAGGAGATACACGGTCATGCGGCGCTGAGGACGGATCCGCCTGCTTTTCCATTCATCGTGCGGCCGGTCGGGCGGCACGCGGGCGATGGGCTGTGTCTGATCACCGACACTGCCGGACTTCGTGCCTACCTCGCGAACCATGTGCAAAGCGCGGAGTTCTTCAACGCGCCGTTCATCGATTATCGAAGCCGGGACCGGATGTATCGCAAGCTGCGGGTGGTGTTCGTCGATGGCGTTCCCTATCCGGTGCATCTGGCGATCCATTCGGATTGGGCCCTGTGGTATTACAACGCGCGGATGGATCTCGACGCTTGGAAGTGCGAGGAGGAAGAACGCTTCCTGTCCGATATCAGGACCTATGTCGGCGGGCGCGCGATGTCGGCGCTGCGTGAAATCGGTGCTCGGGTCGGCTTGGATTATTTCGGACTGGATTGCGCGGTCCTCGAGGACGGGCGACTTCTGGTCTTCGAGGTCGAGACCGGCATGATCGTGCACGATCGTGACCCAGCCGATCTCCATCCGGAGAAGAAGCGGTCTGCAGCACGCATCTTTCGGGCGGTCGAGCGGATGATCGATAGCCGGGTCGCAGAGCACCAGTCGGGCCAGCTCGGCGGTCGGGGTGACCCGGCAGGATAGCGAGCCGTTCGCGCGCCCAGGCGCGTTGTTTGAGACGCTAGCCTCGCACTGCGATCAAGCTCTTGGTCATTCCAAAGAATCGCTCGCGTTCTATGTTCGCCCCGGCGAACAGCTTCTGCATTTGCGTCCGGGTGAGGCAATTGGCGTCATGAATATGCGACAGCGCCTCATCAACGGTTCTGGCGCGCGGATAAAAGCCACAGCGGCGGTGCATCAGGAGCTTGATGCGGAGCCGGACAGGGAGCCAGTGGAAGAACGGGGTTCGCGAGTGCATATCAAGCGGAAACCACAAATTCGGTGTCTGGACGAAGTAGGCCGGTGCCAGGCGGGTCGCCTCGCCGGCGAATGCCTGCAACCTGGTCCAGTCGCCGACATGCTCGATCACGCTGTTCGAATGGACGATGTCGAAGCTGTTCTTCCCGAAATGTGAAAGATCGGTGGCGTCGCCGACTATGCAGCTGATCCGGCTTGATGTCGCCGGCTGCATGAGCAGGTTGACGATGGTGACCGAAACGTTCCGGCTTTTGAGTTCACGATCGAAACCTGCCCAGTAGGCCGGCGTGCCACCGAGATCGAGGATGCTGCAGGAACCTCGATCGGCCAGGATCACGTCGATCATCCTGAGGAACCGACGGAATCGAGCAGTCCGGAAACGGCTTTGCTGGTGTCCCGGTATCACGACATGGCCGGTCGTGGGGTCGATGATGACCGGATCGCGCCGGGCACGTCTTTCGTGGTAGCCCGCTAGAGAATTCGACTTACTCGCGCAGGCACGACCTGAGATTGGATTGAGCGACATTAGCAAGCTGCGAATACAGTTTCATAGACCGGCGAGTGTTCGCACGCCTAACAGTAACGGCAACCGGCTGCGCTACAACGAAGTGCATCAGGACATTTAAATTGCCGCCGCATGGTTGACCACGCGGCGGCTACCGGTCGGTGGGCCGATCAGCTACCGAGGAAGCTGGTCGACTTCAGGGTGCTGACGTCGGTGAACGTGACCTTCGTGCTGTCGGCGAGAGTGATGGTGGTGTTGCCGCCGCTTGTGGTCGCGGTCGCCAGTGCGCTCGAGACCTGATTGGCACCGTAGCCATACAGGGCGACCAAGTTGCCGCTGGCGCTGCCAAAATCGCTGATGGTGATGGAGGCGGCGCTCAGCGTGGCGTTGGCGGCGATGGTGAAGATGTTGGCGGCGCCCGAACCGCCATCCAGGGTCTGATTGCCGGTGCCGGCGACCAGGGTGTCCGCGCCGGTCCCGCCGGCGATGCTGATGTTGCCGTTGCTGCCGCCATTGGCAACGAACGCCGTGAAGCCGGTGGTGCTACCGGACCCGTTAAGGGTCTCGTTGCCGGCTCCTGCAATCACCACGCCGGACCCGAAATAGGTGATGTTCGAGCCATTTACGCCGAACACTGTGGAGGTCCCGCTACCCGAATGAACGGTTTCCATGCCGGCGCCGCCGATGAACAGCAACGAGGCGCTGCCTATCCCCATGAAGTTGGTGCCGGCCGCACCGGTGACCGTTGCGTTGGCGGATGCGGTGATGGTGTCGCCCTGGCCGGACTGGACCGTCGAGACGCCAATCAGCATGTAGAAGGCGTTGGTGCCGCCGAAGATCAGGGACGAGCCGGTACCACCGGCCAGGCTGGTGTTGGTCCCGGCGGTATCATCGACGACCAGGCTGCCACTGCCGCCATAGATCGTGCTGGTGGAGCCGGTCAGGGTGATGGTCGCGTTGCCGGTCCCCGTGGTGATCCGGTCGGTTCCGGAAGATAGTACGCTGTCCGACCCGGCGCCGAGATTGATGATGTTGCGACCGGTTCCGGCGGCAATCGATGTCGCGCCGGAGCCGGCGAAGAGGCTGTCGTTCCCGCTGCCGGTCGCGATGCTGTAGGTCCCGGCACCGCTGCCGAGGAAGATGTTGTTGCCACCGCCGGCGACAAACGTTCCAGATTCGCTGCCCGAAAGGAAAACGGTGCCGCCGGTGCCGACCAGCGTGCTCAAGGTCTGGGCGCTCGTCGCTGCGGTCGCGTCGATGAACAGGCTGCTTGTCGTGTCGGAAAGGAAATGATCGTAGCCGCTCGGAAAGGTATAGAAGCCGCCTGAACCGGCGATGTACTGGTTGACTGCGGAACCCCCGGCGGCAGGAACGGCTACGCCATCGCCCTCAACGGAGAAGAGCGAGCCGCCTGAGGCTGCAGCACCCACGGCCGAGGCATAGGCCTGTGCCAGCGTATAGGCCTGGCTCCCATCGACCGTGATCGAGATCACATGGCCAGATGAACCGCTTACCGTGAGTACATCTGCCATTCTCGTAGCTCCTTGATCGTCCAGGGGGCGCCGCTGCGCGCCGGGCGGTCAGCCTTGTTCTGACGTGGGCAACCTAGACCGAACCCCTGGCTGTTCTGTCGTTAAAAGAATATCAATCTTGTGATGTAATCATCACAATTTCTCGTACACTGAAACAAAGCCAGTATTTGTCTCGGCGGTTGCGTGTTGCAAAAATGACATGCTTTCCTGCCGGGACAAGGCAAACGCGAGCCTTGACTGTGGCTCAGGCCGGCGACGGTGCCAGCCGACGGTCGGTGGCCAGCACGGACCGCAACAGCACGGACGCTCCTGCAACGACGTGATGCCGTTCCGCACTCTCCGCCTCGTTGTGACTGAGCCCTCCGGCGCAGGGCACGAAGATCATGGTGGTCGGGGCGACGCGGGCGACATAGGCGGAGTCGTGCCCGGCGCCGGATATGATCTCCCTGGCCGGGAGCCCCAGCGCGGCGGCGGCATCACGGACTGCGTCGACGCAGGCACCGTCGAACATGACAGCCGGATTGTTCCAGACCTGTGTGACCGCGAATGCCAGTGCGCCCGCATCGCGCGCGAATGCGGCGTGCATCTCCTGTTCCATCGCTTCCAGCACGGCATCGTCCGGGTGGCGGAAATCCACGGTGAAGAACACCTGCCCCGGCACCACGTTGCGGCTGTTCGGGCGGCTCTCGACCAGTCCGACCGTGCCGACCGCGTCCGGCGCGTGGACGAGTGCGATCGCGTTGACCGACTGGATCATCCGGGCCGTAGCCAGCAGGGCGTCCTGGCGCAGACGCATCGGCGTGGCGCCGGCATGGCCCTCCTGCCCGTCCACCGTCACCTCGTACCAGCGCATGCCCTGCACGCCGGTGACGATGCCGATGATCCGGTCCTCATCCTCCAGGATCGGGCCCTGCTCGATATGCAGCTCGAAATGCGCGGACAGAGGATGGGCGCCGCAGCGCTCGGGGCCGCGATAGCCGATCCCGTCCAGTGCTGCCTCGAACGTGTCGCCGGTGCGATCGGCGCGGCCATAGGCCCATTCGCGGGTGAAGGCGCCGGCGAACACGCCGGAGGACAGCATCGCCGGGGCAAACCGCGAGCCCTCCTCGTTGGTCCAGTCGATCACCTCGATCGGCGCCTCGGTGTCGGTACCGCTCTCGTGCAGCGCCCGCAGGATCTCGAGCCCGGCCAGCACGCCGATGACCCCATCGTATTTGCCGCCGGTCGGCTGGGTATCGAGATGGCTGCCGATGGCGATCGGCGCCAGGGCCGGGTTGCGGCCGGGACGGCGTGCGAAGATGTTGCCCATGTCGTCGATCGTCACGGTGCAGCCGACCGCGACGCACTGGGCGCAGAACCAGTCACGCACCTCGCGGTCGAGCTCGGTGAGCGCCAGCCGGCAGATCCCGCCCTTCGGGGTGGCGCCGATGCGCGCGGTTTGCATGATGCTGGCCCAGAGCCGCTCGGGATCGATCGCGAGGTTGTCGCTCACGACACGGTCTCCGGCATCAGGCGATGCGGATTGTTGGGATGCATGCCCCAGGTGAGTTTCGGCCCGGTGGCGGGCTGCGGCACCATGGTGATGCAGTCATCGACCGGGCAGAGATGCGCGCATAGATTGCAGCCGACGCATTCCTCCTCGATGATCTCGTAGACGCGGCCGGGCAGCTTGGCGATCGACTGGTGCGAGGTGTCCTCGCAGGCGATGTAGCATTTGCCGCAGGAGATGCAGAGCGACTGGTCGATATGGGCGATGGTCTTGAAAGCGATGTTGAGCTGGCCCCACGGTACGTAGTTGCGCGTGGCGAGGCCGCGGAAGCTGTCGATGTCGGTGTGGCCCTTGCTGTCCATCCAGTTCGACAATCCGTCGATCATCTCGGTGACGATGCGGAAGCCGTGATGCATCGCCGCGGTGCACACCTGCACGCCGTTGGCACCGAGGGCGATAAATTCGGCCGCATCGCGCCAGTTGGAGATGCCGCCGATCCCGGAAATCGGCAGACCATGCATGTGGGGATCGCGGGCGATGTCACCCAGCATGCGCAGCGCGATCGGCTTCACGGCGGGACCGCAATAGCCGCCATGCGTCCCCTGCCCGTCCACCGCCGGCAACGGCGTCATCGCGTCGAGATCGACACCGGTGATCGACTGGATGGTGTTGATCAACGACACCGCATCGGCGCCGCCGGACATGGCTGCGCGGGCCGGTGCCAGGATGTCGGTGATGTTGGGAGTGAGCTTGACGATCACCGGCATCCGCGTGGTCTGCTTGCACCAGCGGGTGACCATTTCGACGTATTCGGGAACCTGGCCGACGGCAGCGCCCATGTTGCGTTCCGACATGCCGTGCGGACAGCCGAAATTAAGTTCGATGCCGTCGCAGCCGGTATCCTCGACGATCGGCAGGATCGCGCGCCAGCTTTCCTCGACGCAGGGCACCATCAGGCTGACCACGATGGCGCGGTCGGGGAAGTCGCGCTTGATGCGCTTGATTTCGGCGATGTTGGTGGCGAGCGGCCGGTCGGTGATCAGCTCGATGTTGTTCAGCCCGGCCATGCGCTGGCCGGCATAGGACACCGCGCCGTAGCGGCTGCTGACATTGACCACCGCCGGGTCCTCGCCGAGGGTTTTCCAGACCACGCCGCCCCAGCCGGCCTCGAGGGCGCGGCGGACGTTGTATTCCTTGTCGGTCGGCGGCGCGGAGGCCAGCCAGAACGGGTTCGGCGAACGGATGCCGCCGATGGTGCAGCGCAGGTCGGCCATGATCAGAAGCTCCCGGCGATGGTGGCGCTTGCCGGCACCAGGGCGGCATGGATGGCGAGAGCGGCGAGCTTGCCGTCCTGCACCGCGCTCACCGTGAGGTCCGGGCCGGGCGTGCAGTCGCCGCCGGCATAAACCATCGGCAGCGAGGTCCGACCGTCCGCATCGACCATGATGCGTCCGCCGGCGATGTCGGGAACGATCGTGCCGGACCCGAGCGAGCCGCCGTCGAACAGCTGGCCGACCGCCTTCAGCACCATGTCGGCAGCCTCGAGATCCGGGCCGCTGCCGGTGTCCTCGAACTCGATGCCGGTGACCATGCCCAGCGCTCCGTGCAGGCGCTTCGGGGTGCACCAGGTGCGGATGCGGATGCCCGACGTGCGGGCCCAGTCCTGCTCGAAGCCGGTGGCGGACATGTGCTCGAGGCCGCGGCGGTAGGCGATGGTGACGTCGCGGGCGCCGAGACGCTTCGCCTGCATCGCCGCGTCGATCGCGGTGTTGCCACCGCCGATCACCACGACGCGCGCGCCGACCGGGACCGCGTGCTTGTCGGGCGCTTGGCGCAGGCCGGCGATGAACTCGACCGCGTCCAGCACGCCGGTCAGGGGCGTGTCGGACAAGGTCAGTGCCCGGACGGCGGTCTGGCCAATGCCGAGGAACACGGCGTCGTGGGTGCGGCGCAGCGTGTCCAGGTCGATGTCGCGGCCGAGGCGGCGGTCGTGCAGTATGGTGATGCCGCCGATCCGCAGGATGAAGTCGAGCTCGTCCTGTGCGAAGTCGCCGGCAAGCTTGTAGGCGGCAACGCCGTATTCGTTCAGGCCGCCGCCCTTGGCCCGCGCCTCGTAGACGGTGACGCGATGGCCGAGCATGGCGAGCCGGTGCGCGCAGGAGATCCCGGCGGGTCCTGCACCGACCACCGCTATATGGCGGCCGGTCTCGGGGCTGCGGGCGAACGGATGAATGCCGTGCTGCATCAGCGCGTCGGTCGAGTGGCGCTGCAGTGCGCCGATGGTGACCGGCTTGTTCTCCTGGGTGGTGCGCACGCAGGCCTGCTCGCACAGGATCTCGGTCGGGCAGACGCGGGCGCAGGCGCCGCCGAAGATGTTGGCGGACAGGATCGTTTCGGCGGAGCCGCGAAGATTTCCGTCGACGATCTTGGCGATGAAGGACGGGATGTCGATACCGGTCGGACAGGCCTCGATGCAGGGTGCGTCATAGCAGAAATAGCAGCGCTCGGCCTCGACCCGCGCCTTGGTCGGGCTTAGCGCCGGATGCGCGTCGCCGAAGTTGTCTGCCAGGGACGTCGCGTCGAGCCGGCCGGCGCGGATGCGAGCCTCCGGGGCAACCAGGGTGTCGACCATGCAGCAACTCCGTTCCGTGTTCGCACTCTAGGGACGCAGCGCGATCAACGTCAAAGAAAAAGCTGATCGATTGGTCAGGTTTGGTTTAGTCACCGGTGGTCATGCGCGAATGTGCTGCTGTTTGAGGTCATTGCCTTTGAAATAGGCAGTCAGGTCCTGTGGCTGTCCAGCCGAGGCGGGCTGTGCTTCAAGAGCCGTTCTGCTCGAAGCCTGTTCGAAGGAAGACGCAATGAATGCGACGGCCGTGGTTCACCATCCGATCGAGGCGGCGATCTTCGACATGGACGGGCTGTTGCTCGACAGCGAACTGCTGGCGATGGAAGCACTGCTCACCGCCGGTGCCGAACTCGGCTACGACATGCCGCGCAGCTTCTGCCACTCGATGATCGGATCGTCGCTGGATCTATGCCGAGCGATGGTCGCTGCGAAATACGGGTCGGAGTTTCCGGTCGAGGCGTATTTCAAGCTGCAGGAACGGCATCTGCACGCCCTGGTCGCCCAGGGGAAGCTCGCGCTGAAGACCGGCGTGGTGGAGTTGCTCGACCTGCTCGACCAGAGGGGGATCAAGCATGCGGTCGCCACCTCCTCCGGGCGGGCCCGGACGCTGCACCACCTGGGTATCGTCGGCATCGCCCGGCGCTTCGAGCACATCATCACCCGTGACGACGTGACCCATCCCAAGCCAGACCCGGAACCGTATCTGCTGGCGGCCTCGCGGCTCGGGGTGTTGCCGACTGCGTGCTTGGCGCTGGAAGATTCGCATAACGGCGTGCGTGCCGCCCATGCGGCCGGGATGCGCGTGATCATGGTTCCGGACCTGTTGCATCCCAACGAGGAGATGCACGACAAGGCTCACCGGATCATGGAGAGCCTGCACGACGTGATCCGGTTCCTGAACGAGGCAAAGGGCCATGGATAAGCATGAATCGGGACCCCGACTGGAAGATCCGGCTGAACATTCCGGGCCCGACAGCGGCCGGGAGCAGGACAGTTCCCCTACAGCGAGTGTGCGCGAGAACTGACGACGCGGTTGCGACCGGCGTGTTTGGCCTGATACATCAGCAGATCGGATTCGTAGAGCGCGCGCTCGATCCCACCCAACTCGGTCGAGACGGATGTGACGCCGATGCTGACGGTGACCTTTATGAGATGGTTGCGGAATCTTGTCTTGGCGATAGCGACCGTTTCCCTCAGGCGCTCGGCCAGTAAGATCGCGCCTGGCAAATCGGTTTCCGGCACCAGGATTGCGAATTCCTCACCGCCCAGACGCCCGGCGAAATCGGTGCTCCTGAGCACCTCCCGAAAAAACACGGATAACCCGCGCAACATCTCGTCACCCGCTTCATGGCCATACGTATCGTTGATCTGCTTGAAGTTGTCTGCATCGAGCATCAGCAGGCACAACGGCCGATCATGACGTTCCGCGCGGACGCGCTCCACCTCGCATCTCTCGAGGAAACCGCGGCGATTCAGCAGTTCGGTCAACGGGTCGATCGTCGCCAGGCGGGTAATCTCCCCGGTGTAGAAAACGATCCGCTCGATCATCGGGCGGAAGATCACGAGGGCTTCGATCATGAGGGTCGCCAGGACGACACCGATGATGCAGAGCTGCAGATCCCTCAATTCGGCCAGGACGCGTTCCGTTTCCCGCTGGTGGATCTGAACGATCGTGTTCAACTTGCCCAGGAGCGAAACGCGAGCTGCTTCGAACAACCGCGTCCGCGCCGTGGCACCCGCGGGATCCGCCGGTGACAGGCTGGCGATGAGCCGCGCATCCGCGATGAAGCCGTTCGCCTCCGCTTCCAGCGAATTCTCGCTCCCGACATAGATGCTCTGGATCTGTTGTGTTTCCGTATCACGCGAGGTCGAGAGCCGGCTCTCCGCACTCAGCCTAGCCTCGGTCGCCTCGAACTCGTCTGTCGCAGTCATCATTGCTGTGCGTGCGGTCATGTCTCCCAGCTGGTACTCCGCAGCCAGGCTCGCGATGCGCTGCGAAAGCATACGCTGCCGGCCGGAAACGTTGATGATGGCGGCAGTGCCCTGGTTGTGTTGCAACACGTAGGTGAGCAACAGGTGTGACGCGATGGTCAGGCCAGCTATAATCAGCAGGGCGGTCGCATAGTACCTGGTGAGCCGCCTTGCCGACAGGGGGTTCGCGGACTTCAGAGGTTTCACCCGGGGCTGCTCCAGCACATCAAGCTATCCTCGGGTCCGGTCGATGCTCATGTGTCTTTTCCGCTAGAACGTGCTGATGAGAGATGGATCAGGAAGCCCGGAACCATATCTCATCCGCGCATCATCTCGGGAGACGGACGTCCCTGGACACTCCAGGGATTAGTCTCAAGTTCGACTGGTCCGCCGCCTTCTCCTGGCATTCATAGCATGACCAGCCAAACCGGTGATGCAGTAGTTGAAGGTTCGGCTGTAAATGACCGGGAGCCGAAAATTTGGACGGCTTGACGGAGACGACACTCTGTCGCGGAAACGGAGAAGGATCGCATGGTACTGCATCAGGACCGGCGGTTCTTCAGGGTCGACGACGGGCGAAATTGCTCGGGAAATCCAGAGAGGGATCAAGCACGCGGTCGCCACCTCCTCCAAACCGGCTCGGGCTCAGGCGTCGATCGGGCGCTGGCGCAGAAACCGTTGCAGGGCGGCGCGGGGCGGCACCGGCGGCCCCACCTGCGCCAGAAGATACCGTCGAATGAAATGCTCGACATTCTTTTGCGGTATCGGGTGCCCGAGCAGGAATCCCTGCAGCTCATGACAGCCTCTGGCGCACAGCAGATCGAACTGCTCGATGGTCTCGACACCTTCGGCCGTGACTTGAAGGTTGAGGCTCCGGCACATGGCGATGATCGCGCTGACGATGGCGCGCGATCCCTCGTCTGCTTCCATGCGCTGGACGAAGGAGCGATCGACCTTCAGCTTGTCGAACGGGAAAAGCTGCAGATACGACAGGCTCGAGTAACCGGTGCCGAAATCATCGAGCACCAGGCGTACGCCGATATCGCGCAGTTCGGTGAGGGCTCGGATCGCACCCTCGGTATTTTCCATCAGCACGCCCTCGGTGATTTCCAGCTCCAGCCGGTTGGCCGGCAGACCGGTCTCCGCCAGGATGGTCGTCACCGTTGACCGCAAGTCGCTGCGCAGAAACTGGGCCGGCGACAGGTTGACCCCGACCCGGCAGGGAACATCCCATCCTGACGCCGCAAGACACGCGGTCCGCATGACCCATTCGCCGAGTGGGATGATGAGGCCACATGCTTCCGCGACCGGGACGAACTGCGCCGGAGAAACCAGGCCGAGGGTCGGATGCATCCACCGCACCAACGCCTCGAAGGCGACCAGTTCGAGATTGGTGTCGAAGATCGGCTGGAAGTGCAAGGCGAACTCGTTCCGCAGCAACGCGGCGCGCAGATCCTGTTCCATCGCACGCCGTTCGCGCAGATCCACTTCCATGCTGCTCTCGAACATCCGGTACCAGCCAAGCCCGTGCTCCTTTGCCTGGTACAGGGCGATGTCGGCGTTCTTCAGCAGCTCGGCCGCAGTACGGCCGTCCTGCGGATACAGGGCAATGCCGACGCTCACGCCGACGCTCAGTTCCTGTCCGTCGATGCAGAAGCTTGGTTCCAGGCAAGCGATCAGGCGCCGGGCAAGCTGCGTCGCCTGCTCTGGCTGCGCGCCCGACGTTTGCAACACGACGAATTCGTCACCGCCGACACGGGCTACGAAGTCGTTGACGCGTAGATCCTTACGCAGCCGTGTCGCCACCTGGTAGAGCAACTGGTCGCCGACCACGTGTCCGCGCGTGTCGTTGACGATTTTGAAGCTGTCGAGATCGAGGAAGAGCACCGCCATCGACGCGCCTGTCAGCGCCGCCAGGTCAAGCGCCAGATCCAGGCTCTCGCTGAGTAACACACGGTTCGGCAGCTCGGTGAGCATGTCGTGGTGGGCGAGGAAGCGGATCCGTTCTTCCGAAGCCAGTCTCTGGCGCACGTCGCGCAGCGCGGTGACCAGCGCTGGACGGCCACCATGGCTGATCACCCGCGACACGATCTCGACCGGCATTCGGACGCCGCTGGCGGATAGGATATTGGTCTGTACCGGTGCAGTTCCCCGAAGCCCGCTCCATAGCGTGGCGTCGCCGTCCGGCGTCATGAAACGGGACAGCTGGCTCGCACGCAGCACGCCAAGCGGCAGGCCGAGAAGTGCTGCTATGCTCTCGTTGCCATCGATGATGTCGCCATCCCGGTGGATCAGGATTCCCTCCAGAGTGCTGTCGGCCAGTTGACGGAAGCGGTCGGCGTCCATCCGGTCCCGCGCCGCGACACGGTTGTCGACCAGAGACCCGGTCAGGCTGAGCACCAGCACCGCGACCGCTTCGGCCGCCGCGATGATGGCGATCGGCGAGGAAGCCAGGTCATCCGGCTGACTGACGGCTTCCATCCAGGCATCGAACGGCAGGATGGCGGCGAGTGATCCGAAGCAGAGCACGCTGATTGCCAACACGGTCAACCCGTGCCCGATTATCCAGGGGCGGCGTCGACGGGAATGCTGGCTGCTTTCCCACAAGGCAAACGTAGACAGCGCAGCGCCAAGCACCATGACAGCGAGAATGGCGGTGAGGTCGTAGGCCAGCGCAAAGGGCCGCACCAACCCTGCCATGCCGGTGAACAGCATGCAGGAGAACCCACAGGCCAACAACGAGCCGCCGAGCATGGCGTTGCGAGCCGACCGGTGACCGAATTTCTGGATTGCACCCGCCGCCATGCCGCTCAGGAGCGACATGGCAAGCGCCGGGACGACCCAATGCAGCGGAATGTTAAGCCTGAGCCTGGGATAGGTTCCGGCCAGTGCCGTGATGAAGGTCACCCAGGAGACCAGGGTCACGACCATGCCGAACGATGCTGTCGTGACGGCGACGGCCACGGCAGGGCGTCGTCCGGGCGGACGACGCCGAATGATCAGCATCAACGTGGCACTACCGCATATGGCTTCCAGCAGAACCAGCACGACCATGCGCGGATCGTGGTAGCGCAACAGTGCGGCGATGAGATGGGTCAACGGCCGCGAGCCTCGACGCAGGTCCGGGTCTGGTGGAATGGCATCAGAACTTGACCTCGATGCCACCGACAAAGCGCCGGTTGACCTGCAGTCCGGCGGTCCGGGCAAGACTCTGCTGGTTCAATTGCTCCACCAGAAGCGACGCGGTGATCCGGTTCGTCAAACGATAGCCCAGGCGGACATTCATGGTGATGTAGTTTGGCACAGTCACCGGTGCTATGACCCGGGTGTCCAGGTCGATCCTGAAATCCTGGATATGCGACTGCCAACGGGCCTGCATGTCGAGGTCCAGCCGTCTCCAGCTATAGCCGGCCCCCACGATGACGGAATGGGTCGGCGACTGCCGCTGGTAGCTGACCGATGCCGCGGAAAACAGTTCAGCCTCGGGCGTATCGTCATGCACGAGGGCCAGGGCGTAGCTCAGGTTCCAGCGCAGCCCGGACCGACTGCGGCCCTTGATGCCGATCTCGCCGCCGACTTCACTGCTGTCGCCGAAGTTGCGGGCAATGAACACCGGAGCACCATTCGGAAGCACGGTGATACCCGAGCCGAACGGGGAGCCGATGGCGGTGGTGGTGCGTTGAGCGAAAACCGATACCCGCAACATGGCACCGAATGCCGGCAGCCGGCGGTCCAGGTCGACCTCGTAATTCTGGACTGCCGAAGGCTGCAGTCCTGCGTTGCCTGCCACGATGGTGCCGCTGAAGTTTCGTGCGTAGCCGAAATCCACCAGGCTCGGCAGCTGGACGGCGCGGGCAGCCGTGAGCCGGACCGTATCGAAGTCGGTAACCTTCAGGACCGCACCACTGTTGAAACTCGGCTCGATGAGGTCGACGTCATGATAGACGCCGCCGGCTCCCGGCAACTCGAACTGGGCGCCCTGATGGCTGACCGAGACATCGTCCACACGAACGGCGTTGGTCAGCGACAGGTTTCGCAAGATCTGCCAATCCCACATCAATGAGCCGGCGACGATGCTGTAGCCGATGCGACCGTTGAAGCTTTCCAGCGACGAAGCCACATTGTTGCGATATTCGGCAGCAAGGCGGAACGCGTGGTTTCGTCCGAACTTAACCAGATCGCTGGCTTGAACAACTACGACATCTTCCTGCCAGTGATCGTTGGTGACCGTCTGATTGTCCGACGTCCGGTTCTCGTTGCGATAGGCATCGAGCTTCAGCGTGCCGAGGCCGGTATCGGCGGACAATCGACTGCTCAGGCTGTTGGCCTTGAAGCCGACCGGCGTATAGGAGCCGATATCGATGTAGTAGTTGCTGTCGACGCTGCCGATCGATCCGGCGAGATCCCATTCGATACCGGGCGCAAGCTGGAAACGCGCATCCAGGGCGACCGAGCCACTATGCGGCTGCTGTCCAGTATTTCCGGCGGCATTGCCCCTGAATTCGGTAGAACGAAAACCTTCCGCCGACAGGCGTATGCCCATGCGGCCAGGGTCCTGCACGGTGGCGACAGCTTCGCCATAAGCCAGGCTCTGGCTGCCGCCTTCAACACGGGCGGCAATCGTTTTGTCGCGTAACGGATCGTAGGTGACGATATTGATCACGCCGGATACCGCATTGAAGCCATACAGCGCCGAACTGGGCCCCTTGATGATCTCGATCTGGCGGATTGCGCTCAACGCGACGGGGATCAGCGGCCAGACCGTAAGCCCGTAATCGTCCTCATAGACCTGCCTTCCATCGAGCAGCACCAGGACGCGGGGGTTCAAGGCGGTATTATAGCCGCGAATGCCGACGGCAGCATCCTGCATGCCATAGGGGCGGACATCGAGTCCGGCGACAAAATTAAGCACGTCCGGCAGATTGTCCGCGCCCGAGAGGCGGATATCCTCGGCGGTCACGATATCCATCTCGGCCGGCACGTCGCTCGCCCGCTGGGGTTTGCCCGTGGCGGAGTCTGTGACCGGCTCACCGAACAACTGCTCGAAAGCGGCGTGATCGAGGGACTGGGCATGGGCCGGAGAGGCAGTCGCCGCCAGCAGCGTATACGTGACCGGCAGCAACGCGAGACGCGGAAAGCTGATCATATCTCGACAACCATCATGCGGAACGCGGTCGCGAAATGCACTCCATCCGCGGCCGCGTTCGCTGCGCTGAGAACGATGCTGACCGTGGGCTCCGTGCCGATCGCAACGGTGCAGGCGCCGTGCTGCACCTGCTCCGGATGCCGGGTCAGGCATGGCACGTGACGCTGCTTGAGGCTGGCGCCCAAAAGCGTCTGATCCACCCCGGTCGTGGCAAATATGGCGCCGTAACCAACGACCGTAGCCAGTTTATCCTGCGCGACCAGGCATGGGCGCAGGGTCAGGCTACCGACGGAGAGACCGTGGCCGGCCAGCCCAGCCAACGCGACAGCCTCGGCCCGTGAAGCGGCGTCGGAGGGGTTGAATACGATCGCGAGAACCAACTCGCCGGAGACCGGATCGTCCAAAAAATGCAACACGCGCGCTGCGATCTGCAGGTCCTGCAACGTTGGCGCTCTCTCCTCGACGGGCCCGGATGCCGACAGCATCAGGATCGCTGTGACGAGGCAGGGCGTCCGATACAGGGCAGATGTCTTGAACGCGCTCACGATCCCCCTGATCCGCCGCCGTCGGAGATGGTCGTTTACAGACCGTTACGGGGTTTAGATAGGTTATGTCATAGGATTTCGATTTGGATGTGGCTTATTTATTACTTGGCGGATTCAAGTTCCGGAGCGAACACCCACGCCGAAGACTTTGTTTACACCAGCCTGCCCGGCCAGCAACATGCTGAATTGCTCGCTTGGCGTCGCGTAGTCGAGCGTCTTTCGAGGACGGCTATTCAGGCTGTCGGCAACGATGTCGAGATCGTCCTGATCCAAGCCCGACAGAGCCGTGCCTTTCGGGAAATACTGGCGCAGCAGACCATTGGTGTTTTCGTTGGAGCCACGCTGCCAAGGTGAGTGAGGGTCGGCGAAGAAGATCCTCATGCCAGTGCTCAGCGCCACGCTTTCGTGCTGTGCCATTTCCTTGCCTTGGTCGTAGGTCAGCGTCTTGCGCAAAGATGCGGGAATGGCATTCAGCGCGCCGGAGAAAGCGCTCGCCACCACATCGGACTTGCGCGTAGGCATGTGCACCAGCACCACAAAGCGGCTTGTCCGCTCGACCAACGTGCCGATGGCACTCGCTCCGCCGGTGCCCAGAATAAGATCGCCTTCCCAATGGCCCGGGACCAGCCGGCCCTCGATTTCCTCAGGTCGTTCCTTGATGTTGGTCATGTTGCAAAGTTTGCCGCGGCGTTCGCTGCCCTTTGGCTTGCGGCCGCGCATTGGCTTGTCCTGTCGCAAATACGAGATCAGCTCACGGCGTAGTTCACCGCGCGGCAAGGCGTAAATCGCCGTGTAGATTGCCTCGTGCGATACCGACAGACCAGGTGGCTGCTCCGTTCCCGCCTCCATCCGCTTACGCCTGCCCGATATCTGCTCGGGGGACCAACCCAGACGCAAAAGCCCCGCCACACGGCCGAACAGCTCACCATCATGCGCCAGAACAGGCCTGCGTCCAGTCAGGCGACGATCTGCCTCGGCCTGCGTCGCCGCAGCCTGCGCCCGGTAGGAGGTCGCGCCGCCATGCCGATTGATCTCGTCCGAAATCATGCCCGCAGAGCGATCCAAGTCGCGTGCAATCGCCCGCACGCCCCAGCTATCACAAAGGCGAACCTCGATCATCGATCGATCAAACACCGTTAGCTTACGTCGTTGCCCTGCCATCCCACCACCCTACACCCGTTGGCCCGGCGTGGGTGTTCGCTCCGGAACTTGAATCCGCCCTTAGATTATGCGCTTATATTGGTTGCACGTGAGGTTGTTCCGCCAAGGCGGGGGTGGCATGCAGGCCATGGTCGAGCGGCAATGTCCAGGCGGCCCGCCGGTCCCGGATTGCCGGTTATAGTACATGGCCAAAATAACGAGCGGGAGCCCGCCGCGGCGGACGCAGGCGGGTCATCCCGGTCATTCCAGACCGGAACTCGTCCACACGGATCTCAAGGGACCGCACCAATAGGTCTGCAAGGGGGGAAGACTGCCGGTTGAGACGGGGGAACCAGATACTCTCGGACGCCCCGAAGCGGACATAAGCCGCGGTTGCTTAACCTCCGTCTCTGGCAGGTGCTGCTGGTCCACCGTTTCCAGCGATCGCCGAGGTAGCTTTATTGGCCGGATATGTCCCTCATCCGGCAAGGGCGGTGGTTTCGCGGTGTTGTGACTAGGCAGACACTTAGGAGATATCATTAGCTGCGAGGCCCGTCATGTCCGACACCGCACTTATCGTTATCGACGTCCAGGAATCTTTCCGTCATGCTCCGTATTGGAGCGAGGAGGATGTCGCGCCATTCGTCTCGACCCTCCAGCGCCTGATCGACGGCGCGGCGGCGCACGGTGTGCCGGTGCTGCAGGTGTTCCATATCGAAGAGTCAGGCCACTTCTCTCTTGCTTCAGGACACGTCCGCACGCTTGCACCGCTGGCGATCCGGCCGGACGTGGTGTTCCACAAGCGCAGGCACAGCGCCCTGATCGGCAGCGGCCTCGATACCTGGCTGATACGGCACCGCACACGTCGCGTTATCGTCTGCGGCATTCGCACCGAGCAATGCTGCGAGACCACGACCCGGCACGCGTCGGACAGTGGCTGGGAGGTCGATTACGTCACCGAGGCGACACTGACCTTTGCCATGACCGCCGCAGATGGCCGCCGTTACCCGCCCGAGGAGATCAAGGCGCACACCGAGCTGGTCTTGGCAGACCGCTTCGCCCGCATCGCGACGGTCGAAGAGGCACTGTCCGATGCCGCGATGTCCGCTGCCGCATGACCGAGGTGCCGCGGCACATTCCCGTTCTCGTGGTGCTGCCGCCGCGCGTGCTCCTGCTGGATATCGCGGGCCCATTGGAGGTGCTGCGGATCGCCAACACTGTCCAGGATCGCGTCAGGTTCGACCTTGTAGTTGGGGCGCCCCGGATCGCTATCCACAGCTCGGTCGGGTTGCGGTTGAGCGGCCTGGGTCGGCTGCCGGAGACCGTCGAGCCGGGCACCGTCATCCTGGTGCCGGGCTCGTCCGACCAAGCGCTCGGACCGGCGCCGGATCCACAGGTCGATGCTGAGGCGGAAGCACACATCGTCGGGTGGCTGCGCGACACGGTACGGCCCGGGCATCTGCTGGTGATGGTTTGCGAAGGGGCGCTGCTGGCGGCGCGCGCGGGGTTGCTCGACGGCTACGCCTGCACCACGCACCACGAGAGCTGCGCCCGGCTTGCGGCAATGGCGCCGCGGGCGCGGGTGCTGGAGAATCGGCTCTTCGTCGAGGATCGCGACCGGTTCAGCAGCGCGGGCGTGACGGCCGGCGTGGACCTGATGCTCCACCTCGTTTCCGCCTGGGTCGGCCCGGCGGCTTCCATCGCCACCGCGCGCAGCCTGGTGGTCTACATGCGCCGTGGTGCCGACGATCCGCAACTGTCGCCATGGCTGGAAGGGCGCAGTCACCTTCATCCCGTCGTGCATCGCGCGCAGGACGCCGTGGCAGCCGACCCGACGCGGGAGTGGTCGCTGGCCGAATTGGGAAGAGTCGCCGGGGCCAGTCCTCGCAACCTGTCCCGGCTGTTCTCGATCCATGCCGGCATGACCGTCACCGACAGCATCAGCCGAGCCCGCATCGCGCTCGCACGCGACCTGATCAGACAATCCGACCTCGGTATGGTACAGGTGGCCGAGCGGGCCGGCTTTGCCTCAGCGCGGCACATGCGTCGGGTGTGGCGGCGGTTTCATACGACCGCGCCGTCAGATACACGCAGAATGGTTGATCGTTGATATGAGACCGGTTTTCCAACATTCGCCCCGACTATACGTCCGGATCCGCCGTATCCGACAATCGCGCTGTCAGTGTCGCTCCAGGCATCGCGGACAGACCCGGCTGCGAACTCCCTAGCTTCAATCTGCAATTGACGACCAGGCCGCCAACGCTACGGAAAAATGACTGGCTGTCGGCACGCGGGCGTCCGGCACGTCCATCGTCAATCCGACAACGCGCCGTTCGATGTCGGCCACCGCGATATTTGCCGCTCCGCCACCCAACCACCCTGTGCCTCGGGCCCGATCGTCTGGTCCATTGCCGCCCCAATCGCATCCACGGGGCGATTATCCCAACCACTGGTTCGTCAGACCAAGGACCCGGCGCGACGGCTGACAGACCCTTTCGAACTGTGGGGCGGCATTTGGAACCCCAAGGTAACGGCGGCGTACGCAATTCCTGTATCCAGAAACTGGATAGGCGGCGACACTCCCCAATGAAGCGCTCACACGAAGCGCGGACGCTCAAAAATCAAGCCGGGGAGGCTATGATGCCGACTGCTTATGCCAGGCCCACCACGACCGCGGTCGATGAGACAAGAAGTGAACGGATCTCCGCGGACCCCGCGTTCCTGGAACTTGTACGGCGACGTGACAGGCTGGGCTTCGTGGTCGTCGGATCGATCGTCGTCATCTACTTCGGCTACATCCTGCTCCTGGCATTTGCGCCTGGATTGATGTGCAGCCATGTGACGACGACGATCACCGCAGGCTTCCCACTCGGTCTTGGGGTGCTGATCGCGACGTTCCTGCTCGTCGCGTTCTACGTTTGGCGGTCCAGGACGATCCTCGACCGGATGTCCGACGAGATCGTAAACAGGAGCGCACCGTGAACAGCCTCCTGCTCCTGTGCCGGCGCTCGGCAATCATGTGGTTGACCGCCGGAGTAGCCATCGCGGCTCCTGCCGTAGCCTGGGCCGCTACACCCACTGTTGCAGTGCACAAACAACCGCTCAACATCACGGCCATCGTGATGTTCCTGATTTTCGTGGCATTCACGCTGGGGATCACCTACTGGGCCGCGCGGCGCACTCGCACGGCCAGCGACTTCTACACCGCCGGCGGTGGGATTACCGGGTTCCAGAACGGCATGGCCATCACCGGCGACTACGTGTCCGCGGCATCCTTCCTCGGTATTTCTGCACTGGTGTATCTGAGCGGTTATGATGGTCTGATCTATTCGATCGGATTTCTCGTCGGCTGGCCGATCGTCGTGGCACTGCTCGCCGACAGGCTCAGAAATCTCGGCCGGTATACCTTCGCCGACGCCGTTTCATACCGGCTCGACGCGGGCCCGGTGCGGACCGTTGCTGCTGTCAACTCGCTCACCGTCGTACTGTTCTATCTCATCGCGCAAATGGTCGGCGCGGGGGCATTGATTCAGACGCTGTTCGGCCTCCCCTACAACTATGCCGAGATCGTCGTCGGTATCCTGATGATCCTGTACGTGACGTTCGGCGGAATGCTGGCGACGACCTGGGTCCAGATCATCAAGGCCGGCCTGATGCTGTTCGGGACGACCGTCCTCGTGCTATTGTCGCTGTCGCGGTTCGGCTTCAGTTTCGACAGGCTGTTTGCGGCCGCTGTCGGCATCCATCCGCTGCACGCGGCGATCATGGCACCTGCTGCACAGGTCGCACATCCGCTCTCCACGATCTCGCTCGGCATCGCCCTGATGTTCGGCACCGGCGGACTGCCGCATATTTTGATGCGGTTTTTTACTGTCCCGAATGCGCGTGCCGCCCGTTCGTCGATCCTGTGGGCGACGGGCCTGATCGGCTACTTCTACGTGATGACGTCGATCATCGGGTTCGGCGCGATCGCCCTCGTATCGAGCGATCCGTCCTATCTCGATGCAGCTGGAAAGCTGCGTGGCACGACCACGATGGCGGCACTCCACCTGGCACATGCGGTCGGCGGAAACCTGATGTTCGGCTTCATGTCGGCAGTTGCCTTCGCGACCATCTTGGCGGTGGTCGCCGGTCTGACGATCGCCGGCGCGAGCGCAGTCAGTCACGATCTCTATGCCAGCGTCCTTCGACAAGGGCGTGCGAACGAGCAGACGGAAAGGCGTGTGACCAGGGTCACAACGCTTGCGATCGGTCTCGTCGCGGTGATCCTCGGGATCATCTTCGAGGGCCAGAACGTCGCCTTCCTGGTTGGCCTGGCATTCGCCGTCGCTGCGAGCGCAAATTTCCCGGTGCTGCTGATGTCGATGTATTGGCGCAAGTTCACGACGCGCGGAGCGGTCGTGGGTGGGTGGCTAGGCCTGGTCAGTTCCGTCGGACTGACGATCCTCAGCAAGACGGTGTGGGTCAACATCCTGCATTTTCCTCACGCCATCTTCCCGCTCGATAGTCCGGCACTCTTTTCGCTGCCGCTCGGCTTCCTGGGATGCTGGCTGGGTTCAATCAGTGAGAACGGTCCACGTGCACTGGCGGAACGGGCACGATTCAACGAGCAATTCGTACGTTCGCAGACCGGCATAGGCGCGGCGGGGAGCGCCAGCCATTAGACGTGGGTCATCGCCCGATTGAGGATTGCGATACAGTTGATCTTTTCAGCAAGGTGCAAGGCCACGTGCCTTGCTAACCAAGTGACGATTCATCGCGGGCGAGAGCTTCCAGCTGGGCAAGCACAGACTCGTCGCGAATCAGATGGTCTTGGACAAGCATCAGGAGGTCGTCGACTATCATGTGCAATCGGACATCGTCGTGCAGCGCCAGGATGATGCGCGGTGGCTTCGGTTTGTCCGGAGGTGACCGGAGCGAAAGCACCAACTGGCGGTGGTCCGGGAGAACAAGTATCTCCCCGCTACCCAAGTGGATTTGATAGTCGTGGCGGCGGCCATGGACAATCGCGTGTTGTTCGCGGAGCTCAACGGTCCCAGTTGGCACTAGACTTGGCAATATCGTCTCCAGGACCTCTCGGCGGGTGCGAGCCACACCGCCGAAATGCGGCTCGCTCGGAAGAGGAATTTCCCCGAGCCCCGACTGGCGGCGCCACTCGCCGATCTCGGGGATGAACCGCAGATCCTCCGGTCCAACGTCGAGCGTGGTGGCGGCGACGCTGATCAGCAGGTCGATATCGCGCATGACCTCGGAGAAGACCACGGGGTCGACGTCGCCCAGCCGCACCGGTGTATCCGTGATGTGCAATTTGCGCGCACCGTCGTATCGCCAATTGCCGCGATCCTCGACCACACGGAATTGGACGCGGTCGGTGACGACGTGCGTGAAGCCTCGACCGCTCCGCCCAAGCTCGATGGCTCCCACGCCGGCGGTACGCAATTCAGCGCAGACCCCGAAGCCTGGGATCACCAGCATCCAGGGTTCACCCTCGCTGGAGGGAATATGGTGTACCAGGGTTCGGACCCTCCAGCCACGCGGCTGCGCCAGTTCGATCGCCTGGAACTGATGCAGGACACGGAATGCATAGCGGCGGCTATCCGGGGAGCTTTGGAGTTCGGCCTGGGTAACGACGTAGGTCTCGCGCCACGCCTGGCGGATTGGCTGCATGATCCCGAGGCGGGTGAGCGTCCGGCGCCACCGGGCCGCCAGGCTGCTGCCCGTCGCGTGGATCGGGTGCCACAGGCGCAGTACGGCGGCAGGATCGAGCGGCGGAGACGGCTCTCCGTCCGGGTCTATGACACTTCCATTATTTGCGAACATGCAGGTCCGGGTTGCATCGTTTGCGGTGGTCTCGGTCCAAATCTGCCGTCGCGCAAGCCAACCCAGCATCCCGTGATCGAGCCACCGCTCCTGAAAAGCCGCCGCTGACCAATTTTGCTTCGTCAACCACGACCGTTCCAGCCTCAGGCGGTGTTGCCTCATCTCCTCCGAGATCAACTTCGCATCCAACCGGAGCTTCCGGAGCACGCTCAAACACTTCGCGTCCTTCTGGATCGGAGATGGGAGTTTGCGGCAAGGCGTCCCGGTCGGGCTCTCATAATGAATCTTGCCTTGGCCTGATCCCGCGATCGTCAATACCGCCATAATCTCATCCGACACATGCTCCTGCCGGCCGAAAACGCCGATCAGTCCATGGTCCGGGGCTACGATCTCCTCCGCCTCGACCGTCGTCAGCCCGGATACCGCCGCCGCGTTTGCCATGGCGGCATCAAGTCGATTCAACATGGTCGTATGCCGTGTTCGCGTACGAAGTCGGGTCAGCCCGCGGATTGCCTCGTGTGTGCCGATCAATCCAATCGTCATTACCAGGCGGTTGAACGTCGTGACATCTTGTTCCGCCAACGCCTGTGAGCTCAGCACGAGCAGCCACTGGACGTCCTCCGCATGACATGCGGCAGCGATCGTCCAAAGACAGCCTGCCAATATGTCCGCGGAAATTTCGGGCACGATTAGCGGACCGCAGCAACCTTTCGATTTAACAACCGGTATCAATGGTTCGACTGTCCGAGGTCGAATGTGATCGTCCGCGCCAAAACGCATTGTGCCGGTGTCCGGCGGCTGACCATAGTGAAATGTGAAGCGCCAAGGGTGCCCTAGGATGCCCATAGCCGCCTCGTGAATCGACCCGGTCGTCTGAACCAGATCTGCAACGAACCCGGCAAAATGAGGTAGAACCGCAGCGCGATAAAGTTTTGGGGCCCTAAGGAAACCACCATACGTCTTTTCGATCTGAGTGTGCTGGCCTCTCTCTTGGACAAAGGATCTCGCGAACTTCAGGTAGCGCTGTCCATCGGGTTCGCCCAATGCCATCGCCAATCGTGCCAGCGTCTTTTTTGAAGGATGTGGTGCATCCGGAACCTGAAAGAAGTCGAGCAATGGATCCATAACGTCAACCGGAGTCGATACATCACGCCGCAGAACAACCTCGCAATACAGGCAAGGAAATTCCGATGATGTTTGCCTTGCATATACTAGGCTTTGGTCGAACCACTTCTCATCTGGAAGACTGCACAGGTTTTTGGAGAATGCATTAAAATATGCCGCCATATCGTTCCGCTTATGCATTCCAGCGTAAGATGGCGATTCGAACATTCGGCTGCTTTCTGGAAATATGCGGGAAGTCGCAAACCCGAGCGCGTGCGTAGTACTTTCTTTTGCAAAGTTTGTGAACCAGATGGGCGGCCGGGGAAGGCTGCTGAGTTCGAGAAGTTCGGGCATCATGCATGCCTGTAATGGCATGTGATACCGGGTCATATTATCAAGGAGCGGTTGCCGGGTGATATTGTACAGCGCTGCGATGCGCGACTTATACTGCTCTATCCAGGCTATTTCGATCTGGTAGAAAATGTTGGTTGAGACCTTCTCCATCTCCACCATCCAGTGAACAAGCTGGCGCTCATATATTCCGATCTCTACAAGGACCATCCGCGCAACTGCGAAATCAGGATCAAGGGTATCACCTTGCGTCAATACAGATACTCCGACTCTGTCCGAGTTTCAGAGGAGGCGTTCGGGTATAACGGTGGCGGATCACCTGTTACGATGGGTCGTTGTAGCTTTATATCCGAGAAAAAGCTCTGGAAGTTTAGAACTTTTCAGCCACCCCAGCACACCGGACATGCTCCTCGTCTCATGAACCCAGCTTTAGAGTTTCGCCGCGATGTCGTTTGAGGGAAGTGGGGCCGACGTCTGAAGCCGATCAGCAGGGAGAACGTCACGCGTGTGACGGTCGTGAACGCGCAGAGCCCGGTGCGTGCTATTTCCGCGCTGTGCGCCTATCAGATAGAACCGCGCGCGGACAACCGCGCGCGGTAGGAATCCAGGATCACCGCCAGGATAATCACCAGCCCAGTAACGATCTGGCGCACAAAGTCAGTAACCCCCATAAGGATCAACCCATTGGCCAACACGCCGATGATGGCCGCGCCGAGCAGCGTGCCAACCAGCGAGCCGCGTCCGCCGGACAGGCTAGTGCCGCCGATGATCACCGCGGCGATCGCGTTCAGCTCGAAGCCGATGCCCAGGATCGGGTTGGCGATGGTCAGGCGGGTCATGTAGACGATCGCGGCGATGCCGACGCACAGGCCGGTCACGGTGAAGGCCAGTACCTTGGTGGTGAACGGGCGATGTCCGGAGAGCCTGACGGCTTCCTCGTTGTTGCCGATCGCGTAGATCATCCGGCCGAACACGGTGCGGGTCAGCACCACCCAGCCGATGCCCAGCAGCACCAGCGCCAGCACGAAAATCACCGGCAGGCCGAGGATGCTGGCGGTGCCGAAGGCGTTGAAGCTGTCGGGGAAGTCGTAGATCGTGCGGGCGTTGGTCACCTCGAGCGCGGCGCCGCGCGCGACGTTCAGCATGCCGAGCGTCACGATGAAGGCCGGCACCCCCCAGAACGACGAGATAAAGCCGTTCAGCCCGCCGCAGATCATGCCGACCACCAGGCTGGCCAGGATGCCGAGACTGATCGCCTCGGGGTCCGACAGAAAGTCCAGCTTCAGGACGGTGCCGGCCACCACCGCGCACAGCGCCATGACCGCGCCGACCGACAGGTCGATCCCGCCGATCAGGATCGCGAAGGTCATGCCGGTGGCCAGGATCAGGTTGATGGTGATCTGCGTGAGGATGTTGGAAATGTTTTCGTGCGTGGTGAAGGACGGCGCCACGGCGGCGAAGAACACGATCATCGCCAACAGGGCGAGCCCGATGCCCGCCTCGCGCAGCACCGTGCGGGCGATGGCGTTGGCGCCGGGTCGGGCCGGGGTCTCGGGGGATGCGGTCGGTGGCAAGGATGCGGACATGTCGGGTTCAGGCTTCCTGGGCAGGCTGGCCGGCGTCTGACACCGGCTGCAAGAACTCGCTGTAGGCAAGGGAAAGGATGCGTTCTTCGCTGAAATCCTCTCGTGCCACCTCGCCGGCGAAATGGCCGCGCGACAGCACCAGGATGCGGTCGCACAGATGCATCAGCTCCGGCAGCTCGGACGAGACCACCAGGATGGCGCGGCCCTCGGCAGCGAGACGGCCGAGCAGCGCGTAGATCTCGGCCTTGGCGCCGACATCGATGCCGCGCGTCGGCTCGTCCAGCATCAGCACGCGGGCTTCGCCGAACAGCCACTTGGCCAGCACGATCTTCTGCTGGTTGCCGCCGGACAACTGAATCACCGGCTGCTCGGGGCCGCTCAGGCGCGTGCCGAGCTCAGTCGCCAGCCGCACGGAGGCGTCGCGCTCGACGGTCGGACGCAGGAAGCCGGCGGTCGATACCTTGTCGAGACGGGCCAGCGTGGTGTTCACCCGCGCCGCCATCGGCAGCACCAGCCCCTCGCCCTTGCGGTCCTCGGTCAGCAGGCAGATGCCGTGGCGGGTGGCGTCGCTCGGGCTGCGGATCGCGACCTCGCTGCCGTTTCGGAAGATGCGGCCACCGAGCCGGCGGTCGGCGCCGAAGATCGCCCGCACCGCCTCGGTCCGGCCGGCACCGACCAGGCCGGCCAGGCCGATGATCTCGCCGTAGCGGAGGCTGAAATCGATGCCGGGGCCCGGAGGCGCGCCGAGCGGACGCAGATGCTCGATGCGCAAAGCCTCGGCGCCGAGGGCAGCGCCGCCGATCGGAGCTTGGGCGGCGAGCGTGCGGCCGATCATCTGCCGCACCAGCTCGCCGGGATTGGTCTCGGCGGTGCGGCTGGTGCCGACCTTGCGGCCATTGCGCAGGATGGTGACGCGATCGCACAGCGAAAAGATCTCGCCCAGATGATGCGAGACGTAGATCAGCGTCATGCCCTCCGCCTTGAGCGCATGGATCTGCTCGAACAGGCGCCCGGCCTCGCGCGGGGTGAGCGTCGCGGTCGGTTCGTCGAGCACCAGCACCCGGCCGCGGGTGGACAAGGCGCGGGCGATCTCGACCAGCTGCATCTGGGCTATGCCGAGGCGCTCGACCTTCAGGCGCGGCGAGATCTCGTTCAGCCCGACCCGCGCCAGCAGCGCCTCGGCCTCGCTTTCCAGCCGGCCACGATCGACGAAACCGAAGCGGTTGCGGGGCAGATGCTCGAACAGCAGGTTCTCGGCCACCGAGAGCGCCGGCAGCAGGTTGAACTCCTGGTGCACCACACGGATACCGGCGCGGATCGCGTCGATCGGGGCCTGCGGGGCGTAGGGCTTGCCCTCCAGCGTGATCGAGCCGGCGTCGGGCCGGTGAATGCCGGCGAGCAGGCGGATCAGGCTCGACTTGCCGGCGCCATTCTCGCCGGCGAGCGCGTGCATCTCGCCGGCCTCGATCTCCAGGTCGACACCGTCCAGCGCGACCACGCCCGGAAAGCGCTTGGTCACGCCCTCCAGGCGCAGGATAGTGGACACTGGCTCAGCCGGCGGACTGGCCGGTGATCAGCTTGACCGGGGTCTTGATCCAGCCGGTCAGGTGCTGGCCGGCGATCTCCTTCATCGCGTTGTCGATGCCCATCGCGGCGAGCTGGGCGCCGAACTGGTCGACGGTCGCCAGCACCTTGCCGTCCTTGAGCAGTGGCTGGATCGCCGGGATGTTGTCGAAGCTGACCACCTTGATCTGGCCCGGCTTGCCGGCGGCGTCGATCGCCTTGACCACGCCAAGCGCCATAGAATCGTTGGCGGCCATGACGCCCTGGATGTCCTGGTGCGCGGTCAGCATGTTGGTGAAGACGGTGTTGGCTTCCTCGGTCTCCCAGTGGCCGGTGCGGCTGTCGATCAGCATCAGGCCGCCGGCGGCGATCGCGTCGGTGAAGCCGAGCTTGCGCTGCACGCCGTTCTCGGCGCCCGGATTGCCCTCGATGATCACCACCTTGCCGCCACGCCCGAGCGCCTTGGCGAGCACGTCGCCGGACAGGCGGGCGCCGGCACGGTTGTCCGGACCGACGAAGGCGATGTCCACGTGGTGCTTGCGCATCGAGGCGGGGTCGAACGCCACGTCGATGTTGATGATCTTGATGCCGGCCTTCATGGCGCGGACGATCGGCGACAGCAGCGCCCGGCTGTCGGCCGGGGCGATGACGATGGCATCGACCTTGCGGGTGATCAGGTTCTCGACCGCGGCGATCTGGCCGTCGATGTCGGTCTCGGACTGGATGCCGACCGGGATCAGGGTGAGGTCGCCACGCTCCTGCGCATGTTTGACGGCGCCTTCCTGCATGTCCTTGAAGAACTCGTTGGCGAGAGACTTCATGACCAGGCCGATGACCGGCTTGTGGCTGCCCTGCGCCCATGCGAAGCGAGGCGCAATGCCGATAGAGCCCGCGGCCGCGCATGCGGCCAGGAATGTCCGACGATCCATGTGATGTTCCCCCTTTTAGAGTCGGAGGTTGTTGTTCCTCCGTTTTGCGGGAGCGTAACGGCCTGCGGAGGCGGGCGAAAGGGGGCCTCTCATCGAGGCCGCTCCTCCCCGCGGCAGGGTCACAATCGCAGTGTACGAGACTTGTCGAAGAAACGGATACTACAGCTAGGCTAATCAAACGGCCTATATTTGCGCAATAACTCAAATATTACGCCTTTTCCGTTCAGTCGGCGTATGCTCTGCACTCGAAGGTTGGCTGGTAGGATCGAGAACGCCCGGAATGATCGAAGCCTTTGTCCACGAATATGATCTGCGTCTGGTTGCGCTAGCCGTCGTCATCTGCATCCTGGCCTGTTTCACCAGCCTCAAACTCATCTTGCGTGGACAAGCTACGGACGGAATTCCGTGGGGCTGGCTCGCCGCCGCGGCGTCCGTGTTCGGCTGCGGGGTATGGTCGCTGCACTTCATCGCGATGCTGGCCTACATGCCGGGCATGGTGATGGACTACGCGATCCGTCCGACGATCGTTTCGATTATTATCGCGATCGCAGGCACGTTCGCAGCGCTGCTGGTCTGGCAATCGACCAGGATAAAGTTCACGGGAGTCTGGTTCGGCGGGATCCTGCTAAGTCTGAGCGTCGCGGGGATGCATTATTGCGGCGTGGCAGCGGTGCAGGTATCGGACGGCATCCGATACGACCGCGCACTCGTGTTCGTGTCGATCATCGTCAGCACCGCCTTCGCACTTCTTGCTTTCGCGCGCGGAAGCGGACTGAGCCTGCTCACGCGACGCATCGAGATCACCGGCTGGCTCGTTATGTGCGTGTGCAGCGTGCACTTCATCGGAATGAGTGCCGTGACCATCGACGCACGCGACCCGATGTCCCTGCCCCGCGGCGTGCTGGGGACGGGCGCGCTCGCCGTTGCCGTCGGTTCGGTCAGTCTGGCGATCCTCGTGGTGAGCCTCGCCGCCACCCTCATGGAACAACATCTGCTGCAGCGCTCGGTGCTCGAACTCAGGCGAATGCAGCTGATGAGCGACATCTCCCATGAGATCCTGATCATCCAGAGAAAGGGGCTGATCCTCCAGGTCAACGAGGCCGGAGGCCGGTTGTTCGGGACCACGCCGGCAGACATGGTCGGGGGTCGGGTGAGCGACCTGGTGTCGATCGCGGATCATGCGATCGTGGAGCAGTACCTCAAGTCCGGGCCGGATCACCTGAAGCCGCAATCGATCCACGTGCGAGCCGCGGCCGGCCACCAGACCCCGGTTGAGCTAGCCGGCAGCACGATCGACTATGAGGGACGCCCGGCGATCCTGATGGCGATCCGCGACATGTCCGACCGGACCCGCGACGAGGCCAGGATCAGGCATCTCGCCCACCATGACGCGCTGACCGACCTGCCCAACCGCTTCCTCTTGCGCGAGCGCCTGACCTACGCAATCGATGCGGCGGCGAGGTCGCGCAGCAGGGTGGCGTTGCTGCAGCTCAACCTGGACCGGCTCAAGCCGGTGAACGAACTGCTCGGGCACATTGCCGGAGACGCGCTGCTGATCCAGGTCGCCCAGCGCATCCGCGCCGAACTCGATCCGACCGACACGCTCGCGCGGATCGGCGGCGACGAGTTCGCAATCGTCATGACGGCGGACCAGGTCGAACAGGTTGCCGGCCTGGCGGCTCGTGTGCTCGATACGATCGCGCAGCCTTTCGACCTCGATGGCAACCGGGTCAACATCGGGACGTCGATCGGGATCTCGCTGTTTCCCGACGATGGCGGGATTACCGAGACCCTGGTTCAGGCCGCGAATACCGCGCTGGATCGCGTCAAGGAAGAACGGGGCAATGCCTTCCGTTTCTTCGAAGCGCGGATGAACGAACATCTGCATGCCCGGCGCCAACTGGAACAGGATCTGCGCTATGCTGTCGAGCGTGGCCAACTCGAGCTCTACTACCAGCCACTCTTCAGTTGCTCGACAAACCTTGTGGAAGGGTTCGAGGCGCTGCTGCGCTGGAATCATCCCGCGCGCGGGATGGTGCCGCCGCTGGAGTTCATGCCGCTGGCGGAGGCGACCGGGCTGATCGACAGGATCGGGCATTGGGTGATCGAGACCGCCTGCGCGACCGCGGCCGGCTGGCAGCGTCCGCTTCGGATCGCAGTGAATGTCTCGCCGTCGCAGTTCAGGCGGGCCGGACTGGCCGAGACTGTCGCCGCGACGCTGGCGCGCGCCGGGCTGGCTCCGGACCGGCTGGAAATCGAGATCACCGAAAGTGTGCTGATGGAGCACACCGCCATCGCGCTCGATCTTCTCGGAGCACTCCGCGGCCAGGGCGTGCATATCGTGCTCGATGATTTCGGCACCGGCTATTCGAGCCTGAGCTATCTTCGCTCGTTTCGCTTCGACAAGCTCAAGATCGACAAATCGTTCGTCCAGGCACTCGGCAACAACGAGGATGCCACGATGATCGTTCGCACGATCATCGGGCTCGCGCATAATCTCGGCCTTTCGGTCGTTGCGGAGGGCGTCGAAAACCCGCGGCAGCTCGCGATCATCGGCGCTCATCTCTGCGATCAGGTACAGGGCTATCTGCTCGGCCGACCGATGCCGGTCGACAAGCTGGCGGCGTTCACCGATCAGGCTGCCGCCCTGCCCTCACGATCCATACAGACGCTGACCCCGACAGCGACGTTGGCCCACAGCGCGAGGCGCCACGACCGGACCAAGCCTGAGCATCATCCGATCGTTTCGCTCTCTCGATCGGATAAAGATGTTCGTTAAGACAAACCTCCAGGCCGGTGGCAGGCTTAGAGGTCGGCTACCTTTACAAGCAGCTTGCCGAAATTCCTGCCGGTCAGCTGTCCACGCAGGGCTGCGGGCGCGTTGTCTAGACCGTCGACGATCTCCTCGCAGTAACGCAGTTCTCCGGACGCGACGAGCGGTGCGGCCAGCGTCCGCCATTCGGCAAACCGGCCTGGCTTGTCACCGACGATGAAGCCCTCGAACCGGGCCCGCTTGTAGAGCAGCAGGTTGAGGTTGAGGACCGGCCGGGGATCGGGGTCGTCATACTGCGCGACCAGGCCGCAGACGGGAACGCGCGCGTGCGTGTTGAGGCGCTTCAGGATAGCCGCCTGCACGGCGCCACCCACATTCTCGAAATAGACATCGACGCCGTCGGGGCAGGCCTCGTCGAGTTGCGCATCCAGGTCGCCCCGATGATTGAGGCATGCGTCGAAGCGGGCTGTTTCCGTGACCCATCGGCATTTCTCCGGGCCGCCGGCGATGCCGATGACGCGGGCGCCTGCCCGGCGCGCGATCTGGCCGGCCGTGGCGCCGACGGGACCGCAGGCCGCGGAAACCACGACCGTCTCGCCCGGTTTTGGCTGGCCGATATCCTTCATGCCCGAGTAGGCCGTCGTTCCCGGCATCCCCAGGACGCCTAGGTAGGTCGAGAGCGGTGCGCCGTCACGCGGAACCCGGGTCAGACCGTCGCCACCGGACAGGATATGCGTCTCCCAGCCGAACGCGCCCGCGACGATATCGCCCGGCGCGAAGTTCGGGTGCGCGGATGCGACCACCTCGCCGATCGTCTCGCCGGTCATCACCGAACCCAGTGGAGTGCCGGTCGTGTATGTGGCGCCCTCGTTGAGACGGCCGCGCATGTAGGGGTCGATCGACAGCCAGAGCGTCCGGGTCAGCACTTCTCCAGGACCGGGGTCGGGGATGGTGCTGCTTCGAACGATGAACGTGTCGTCGGTGATCGCTCCGGCCGGCCGCTTCGCGAAGATGATGGACTGCCGGACCGACTGCGTCATGATCGTTTCCTCGGGGCTTACGCGCTCGCTGGAGCTGAGACATGGACGTCGTAATCCCGTTATCCAAGTGACGGGCCTGGGAGACTTCCTGCCGGTCGGGTGTCACGGTCACCCGATGCCGTTCGCGTCGTGACTCTTCGGTCGCGCGAGCCCCTGGCCGAACGCCTAGCTGATGAACATGCCGGCGATGGTGGCGCTCATCAGGTTGGAGAGGGTGCCGGCGAGCACGGCGCGCAGGCCCATGCGGGCGACTTCGGCACGTCGTCCCGGGGCGACGCTGCCGTAGCCGGCCAGCAGGATGCCGATCGAGGAGAAGTTGGCGAAGCCGCACAAGGCGAACGAGGCGATCGCGATCGCGCGGGTCGAAAATTCATGGGCGCGGATCATCGGCGAGAGATGCACGTAGGCGACGAACTCGTTGAACACGAGTTTCTGGCCGATGATCCCGCCGATCGGCCTGGCCTCGTGCCATGGAACGCCGATCATCCAGGCGAGTGGTGCGAACAGCGTGCCGAGCATGAGCTCGAGCGACAGTCCCGGATGGCCGAACCAGCTGCCTGCAAGTCCGATCAGCCCGTTCAGGCAGGCGATCAGGCCGATGAAGGCAATCAGCATCGCGCCGACTGCAACGGCCACGTGCACGCCGTTGGTGGTGCCGATGGCGATCGCCTCGAACACGTTGGCGGGGCGCTCGGCGTCGAACGACACGTTCAACTCGGTGATCCGCGACGGCTCGGTGGTCGGGACCAGCAGCTTGGCGAACAGCAGGCCGCCCGGAATGGCCATGACCGAGGCGGCAAGCAGGTATTCCATCGGCACGCCGAGGCCGGCATAGCCCGCGAGCACCGACCCGGCGACCGAGGCGGTGCCGCTCGACATCACAGCGAACAGCTCGGCGCGGGTGAGCAGCGGCACATAGGGCTTGAGCGCGATCGGCATCTCGCTCTGGCCCAGGAAGATGGTGGTGACCGCGGAGAAGCTTTCCACCCGCGACGTGCCGATCACCAGCCTGACCGCGCCGCCCAGGATGCGTGCCAGGGCCTGCATGATTCCGAAATAATACAGCAGCGCGATCAGGGCCGAGATGTAGATGATCTGCGGCAGCACACGGAGGCCGAACACGAAGCCGCCGTTGGGAAACAGCGTATCCATCCGGGGCGAGACGAGGCCGCCGAACACGAAGGAGATACCCTCGCTGCCATAGCCGAGCACTGCGTTGACCGCATTCGAGGCAACGTGCAGCACCGCGCGCCCGACCGGGACGAACAGGATCAGCGCCCCGAGGGCCATTTGGCAGCCGAGTGCGGCCAGCACCACGCGCGGCTGGATGCGCCGCCGGTTGGTGGAGAACAGGATGCCGACGGCGATCAGCAGCACGATCCCCGGCAGGCCGCGCAGGATGGTTTCAAGCAACCTCGGTTTCTCCAATCGCGCAGCCGGCCAGCACCATGCGCAGGATCATCGTTACGGCCGCCTCGTAATCATCCGGACGCAGACCGCTGCCGCGGCCGAGCACCGCCTCCATCTGCGGACTGAAATCGGCGTAGCTCTGGGTCATCGCCCAGATGCAGAACAGCAAATGCGGCGCCGAAACCGGCTGCATCAATCCCGCCTGGGCCCAGTATGCGAACACCTGCTCCATGCGCTGTACATGGGCGCGCAGATTGAAGCCGAGAAAGTGCCGGATCTGGTGGCCGCCCGCGAGCAGTTCGCCGGCGAAGATGCGCGATGCGTCGGCGCGGGCACGGGTCCAGGCCATCTTGGCGCGGATATAGCCAGTCAGTCCCTCGGAGGGCGTGCGTCCGGTCACGATCCAGATGTCGGCATCGCCGAGCCAGGTCGAGAGGATGTCCTCCAGTACGGCGCGGTAGAGCATGTCCTTGCTGCCGAAATAATAATGCAGGTTGGCCTTCGGCAGGCCGGCCGCATCGGCGATCGCCGCCATGGTGGTGCCGCCCAGCCCGTGCCGGGCGAACAGTTCCTCGGCGGCGCGCAGGATCTGGACCGTGCTGGTGCGGCGTGGAAGGCCCGGCGTCGCGGCATCGCGTGCCGGCGGGTCCGGCTGCTGACTGGTCGGTATGGTCATGGATGCCGCCCCGACCCCCGTCCTGGCTCCGTTCCTGGTCCTCGCTTGTCCGGCACAAGATGTCGGGACGCAAGGCCTGAATGTTGCATGAAGCGGTCATTGCGACGACCAATGGAGACGCTGGCCGTTAGGCCAGGCCCTGGTTCGCCATGCCCGAGGAAGCCCTGCCGATGCCTCACCCGGTCCCGCCACCGCTGCTGATCCGTGGCGGCACGATCCAGACCGCGGACACCACGTCGCGTGGCGACGTCCTGATCCGGGACGGCGTGATCGCGGCGATCGGTCGGGACCTCGAGGCGCCGACCGGAGTGGGGATCGTCGATGCGGGCGGGCTGCTGGTGATGCCGGGTGGGATCGATCCGCACACCCACATGGAAATGCCCTTCATGGGCGAGGTTTCCACCGACGATTTCCGGACCGGCACCGAGGCGGCCCTCTCCGGCGGCACCACGATGATCGTGGATTTTGCGATTCCGTCGCCTGGTGGTTCGCTGGTCGAGGCCTGGCGGGTCTGGTCCGAACGGGCGGCCAAGGCAGTTTGCGACTACAGCTTCCATGTGTGCGTGACGCATTGGTCGGACAGCGTGGCCGGGGAGATGGCGACCCTGGTGCGCGACCACGGGGTCAACAGCTTCAAGCATTTCATGGCGTACAAGGGTGCGCTGATGGTCGATGACGGCGTGCTGCTCGAGAGCGTGGGCCATGCGCTATCGCTCGGCGCCCTGTGCAACGTGCATGCCGAAAACGGCGATGCGGTCGCGCACTTGCAGAAGGCGCTGCTGGCGAGCGGAGTACGGGGCCCGGAGGGCCATGCGTTGTCGCGACCGCCCGCGGTCGAGGGCGAGGCGGCGCAACGCATCATCGCGATCGCCGATCTGCTCGGGGCGCCGATCTATATCGTGCATGTGTCGACCAAGGACGCGACCGACGCGATCGCCCGTGCCCGGGCCGGTGGCCAGCGGGTGTTCGGGGAGGTGCTGGCGCAGCATCTGGTGGTCGATGAGAGCGTGTATGCGTCGGGCGACTTCGGAAGCGTGGCAGCCCATGTCATGAGCCCGCCGTTCCGGCCGAAATCGCATCAGGCGGCGTTGTGGGCGGGGCTAGCTTCCGGGCAGTTGCAGACAACGGCGAGCGACCATTGCTGCTTCTGCGCGCCGCAGAAAGCCAAGGGCCGTGACGATTTCACGCTGATCCCGAACGGTACTGCCGGTGTCGAGGATCGCATGAGCGTGCTGTGGCATCACGGTGTCCGCACCGGACGTCTTACCCCGGCCGAATTCGTGTCGATCACCTCGACCAACACCGCAAAGATATTCAACATCCACCCGCGCAAGGGCGCCGTTTCGGTCGGTTCGGATGCGGATCTCGTACTGTGGGACCCGGACGGCAGCCGCACGATCTCGGCTCGCACCCATCACCAGCGGGTCGATTTTAATGTATACGAGGGCATGCAGGTGACCGGGCTGGCCCGCAGCACGATAACCGGTGGCCGGCTCGCATGGCACGACGGCGCGTTGCGCACGGTATCCGGGACCGGGCGCTACATATCCCGACCGCCGTTCGCACCGATTTGTTTCCCCGCAAGAGCCTAGAGAGTTTGTTCATGGACATGAGCCAGGCGACCCCGAACGATCTCGATGCGCTGTGGATGCCGTTCACCGCCAACCGTGCCTTCAAGCAGGCGCCGCGGCTGCTCGCCCGTGCGGAGGGCATGAGCTATTTCACCCCGGAGGGACGCGAGGTGCTCGACGGCACCGCCGGGCTCTGGTGCGTCAATGCCGGGCACGGACGGCGGCAGATCGTCGAGGCAATCCAGAAGACCGCGGCCTCGCTCGATTTCGCACCGGGATTCCAGATGGGGCATCCGCTGATGTTCCAGGCGGCGTCGAGGCTGGCGCAGATCACGCCGGCTGGGCTGGACCGGATATTCTTCACCAACTCGGGCTCGGAAAGCGCCGACACCGCGCTCAAGATCGCGCTGGCGTATCACCGGTCGCGTGGACAGGCACAGCGGATCAAGCTGATCGGCCGCGAGCGCGGATATCACGGGATCAATTTCGGCGGGCTTTCGGTCGGCGGCATCGGCGCCAACAAGAAGCAGTTCGGTCCGCTGCTGGGCAATGTCGACCATCTGCCGCACACGCACATGCAGTCGAACCTGTTCACCAGAGGGCAGCCCGAGCATGGGTTCGAACTGGCCGATGCGGTCGAGGACATGGTCCAGTTGCATGGTGCGGATACCATTGCCGCAGTGATCGTCGAGCCGGTCGCGGGGTCGACCGGCATACTCGTACCGCCGAAGGGCTATCTCGAGCGGCTGCGGGCCTTGTGCGACAAGCATGGCATCCTGCTGATCTTCGACGAGGTGATCACCGGGTTCGGTCGCATGGGAGCGAACTTCGCGGCGGATCTCTACAATGTCACGCCGGATATACTGACCATGGCGAAGGGGCTGACCAACGCTGCGGTGCCGATGGGCGCCGTCGCGGTCAGCAACGAGATCTATACCCAGGTGGTGGAGAATGCGGCGCCGGGGATCGAGCTGTTCCATGGCTATACCTATTCGGGCCACCCCCTCGCCTGTGCGGCGGCGATCGCGACCATGGATATCCATCGCGACGAGGCGTTACCGGCGCGAGCCAAGGCCATCGAGCCGGAATGGCAAGAAGCGGTACATTCCTTGCGCGACCGGCCGAATGTGATGGATATCCGGAATGCCGGGTTGATTGCCGGCATCGAGCTGAGGCCGCGCAACGGCAAGCCAGCCGATCGGGCCGGGCGCATCATGCAGCGCTGCTTCGACGCGGGCGTGCTGATCCGCACGACCGGCGATATCGTGGCGCTCTCACCGCCGCTGATCATCGAGAGCAGCCATATCGACCGTATCGTGACCACGCTCGGCGAGGCGATTGCGGCGGAAGCGGCCTGATCCAGGATGTGGGTCGGCTCAGCGAGCCCAGCGCTAATAGTTCGCGATGTCGGGTGAGACCACGGCTATCTTTTAGCTAGAGCGTCGGCACGGTCGCCGTAGCACTCGATGTCAGCACCAGTGGCGGTGCACGGCAGCTTTTACCTTGCACAACTTGATGACAGACGTGGCCCTCCGAAACGGAGCCAGATGCACTTCCGCAAAGTCCTGGATTTTGGCGGATACTCATATTTATCTACGGACGATTTGCACGCGACAGCAGGTTGCACCGCCGACGAACCGGCGAAAGAAACGAGAGACGGATAACGATCTGCGCCTATCGCCTTTTACCAATGACTGCGGCTTAGCCAGTGATACCGCATGTTAGGATGATGAAAGCGCAAACAGACTCATGCAAGCTATGCGTTTTCGGCAAGTCTGTTCCGACTCCGATCGTGGCGTCAAGGTGATAACGAGCGTTGCCCGGCAAGCGACTGGAAGGAGATGCCTGCAAGGAGCCTCGAAATCCCTGATCTTGCAGACCGAAATTCAGGGCTCAAGCTAGCGCCCCGCCCTTGCCTTTCTAAAGTTTCGAACCTGTTCGGCGTCTGTTGCATTATTGTGCAACAAAGTGCTAACCGGTTTGTCAGACAAGTCGGGATAACCCTGATGTCTGTAATCGACCTGTACGTATGTGAATAAAATATGCCGCTCAAGAACGGCATCACGAAACTCCAGGAGTCGAACAATGAAGAGACCAGGCATCCGCTACGGGCTGATGGCGAGCGCCGCCATACTGTCGCTGGCGGCGATAGTATCGGGCGTCCCGGCCCGGGCAGGAACGACCAGAAATGGCGTGAAGATAAACGCGCTGTCTGGAACGAGTTCGTTCACCCCGATCCGGCCGCCAGCTGTGCCGTTGGTCACGAGAGCCCCCTACAACAACGTCTGGCTCGAGACCCCGACCGGACAGGCGGCGCACACCTGGCCCACGCACTGGAACGGCAACGTCAAGGCGATCACCGGTGTCGCGATGATCGACAACAAGCCGTATCTGTTCCTCGGCGCGCCGAACACGGCGGGACTGGGCACGATGACGCAATCGTCGCTCACCACGACGGCAACGCAGTCGAAATTCATCTTCCAGGCGGGCGGCGTATCGCTGACAGTCGATTTCTTCTCGCCGGTGGAAGCGAACGACCTAAAGCGGCTGTCGATGCCGCTCAGCGACATCCTGACGAGCGCACAGAGCAGTGACGGCATTACGCACACGGTGTCGGTCTATTACGACATCAGCGGCGAATGGGCGCACGGCACCACCACGTCGCTGATCGACTGGTTGCCTAAAAGCATCAATCGCAACAGCGACGGATCGACCACCGGCGGCACGCTGTCTGCGTGGGAGGTAACGCCGACCAGCCCGACGGTGTTCGAGCAGACCAACGACTATCCGTCCTGGGGGACGATGCTGTTCGCGACCCAGGCCAGCGGGACGCTGACGGTACAGTCCGGCGCCGACGTCACCGTCCGCGCGCAGTTCGCCAGTTTCGGCACGCTGATGGGAACCAACGATACCAACCAGCCGCGCGCAATCAACAATGCCTATCCGGTGTTCGCCTTCGCCAACGATTTCGGCAGGGTCGGCACCGCCACCACCGTGCCGTTCAAGCTAATCCTCGGGCATGTTCGCGATCCTGCAATCAACTTCCACGGCACTGCGGTCAGTTCGTTGTGGCGGCAATACTTCTCCAGCCAGGAGAGCATGCTGGCGTTTGCCTACAACGATTCCGCGGGAGCGGTGAGCCGCGCCGACACCCTCGATACCAAGCTGTCCAGCGCTGCGAAAAGCGCCGGCAATGCGCATTATGCGGCGATCACCGCCACCGTACTGCGACAGGCGTTCGCGAGCACCGAGCTGACCGGAACGACGGCAAATCCGCTGCTGTTCCTGGAGGAGATCTCATCGGACGACAATGTGCAGACGGTGGATATCATGTATCCGGCGATGCCGGCGTTTCTCTACATGAACCCGGAGCTGGTGCGTTATCTGATGGAGCCGGTGATCGAGTATTCCGAGTCCGGATACTGGCCCGAGACCTTTGCACCACACGATCTCGGCAGCACCTATCCGAACGCGACCGGCCATGACGATGGCGGCGGTGAGAACATGCCGGTCGAAGAAACCGCGAACATGCTGATCATGGCGGACGCCTATATGCAGCACACGACCCCGGCGAATGCCTCGGCGTATGCGCTGCAGCATTATCGCCAGTTCAAGCAGTGGGCCGACTACCTGCTGGCCTATCCGGCGCCGAATGCGACCGAGTTCCCCTATCCGAACGCGCTGGATCCGCAATACCAGAACCAGACCGACGACTTCACCGGCAGGATCGCGCATAGCGCGAACCTAGCGCTGAAGGGGATCGAGGCGGTCGGGGCGATGTCGCAGATCTCGTCCTATGCCGGCAAGCCGGACCAGTCCACGCACTATCGCACCCGCGCCGAGCAGATGATCAAGATTTGGGGCAAGCTGGCGCAGAACAGCGACAGCACGCACCTGCTGCTGCAATACAGGGAGGTTGCCAACTCGCAGAGCCCGGATACCACGACCGAGCCGGACAGCTATTGGAGCCTCAAATACAACGGCTATCCCGACAAGCTGCTCAGCCTGAACCTGATCCCGAAGAAAATCCTTGCCGAGGAAGCTGCCTGGTATCGGACGCAGGAGCATCCGACCGGTATCCAGCTCGATCCGCGGACGCTGGCGGACAACAACGTCGTGCATACCTTTACCAAGGCGGACTGGGAAATCTGGACCGCTGCCAGCACCAATGATGCAACGCTGGCGAAGGACATCTATGACGAGGTATATAACTACGCGAACACCACGCAGTCGGGTGAACCGTTCTCGGATTACTATGATCCGAACAGCACATATGTCAGCGGCTTCCGTGCAAGGCCGGCAATGGGTGGAGCGTTCGCGCCGCTGACGCTCACGTTGAAGACGGGAAAGGGTAGCGGCCTTTAATTCCGAAGTTCGTAGAAAGCTCTTATCGACCCCGGATGAGGTTTCTCATCTGGGGGCTTGATGCTCAGGTTCGACACCATGCATTGAAGCGCTGCCTGCATCCCCAGGAAACGCCGATCCTAGGCCCCGCCTGCATAGATGATGGTCTTTCAGGATCGCTTAGTTATCGACGTTTGCCGGCGTGCTTCACGAGCCTATACCTGCAGAGGACACCGGCATCGCGAGCTCGCAATCGTGCTCGGGCGGCGGGTCTTCGCACCAAAGCACGCAAAGGATCCGCCGTGAACGAGCCAGGGACGATCCCACCTCTCGACCGCCGGCATTTCATTGCTGCCGCCTCCACGTTCGGGCTGGCGGCGTTGATGGCCCGTGCTGCAGTCGGGCGCGAGCCCACACGTCGCGCCACCGCGGACGGGCTGGCCTATATCGGCTGCTATACGCCCGGTCCGGACACGCAAGGCACGGGCTCCGGGGTGGCGCTGGTGCGGATGGATCTGCGGACCGGCCGGCTCTCGCTGGTCAACACGACACCGATGCCAAACGCATCGTGGGTGGCACTTGATCGGTCACAACGCACGCTTTACGCGTTGAGTGAGGACGAGGTCTATCATGACCCGAAAGCCGGAAGCGTCACCGCGTATTCCATAGATCCGGGCGATCATTCGCTCCGGAAGATCAATACCGTCAGCTCCGGCAGTCCGGTACCCTGCTACATCAGTGTCCATCCCTCAGGCCGCTATGTGCTGGTAGCGAACTACGACGGTGGATCGATTTCCGTACTGCCCATCCTGCACGAGACTGGCGGCCTCGGTGCCGCGATCTACGAGCAGAGCGACCAGGCGCCGCTCAATCCGGCCCATGCAAGAAGCAATCCTCCCGGCAACAACGCGCTGTCGGACCATTCCGGGCCTCGCATGCACATGATCCGGGCCGACCCGAGCGGAAAATTCGTGGTTGCTGTCAATGCCGGGCTCGACCGGATCCTGGTCTGGTCTATCGACCTCTCGACCGGGCATCTGATTCCGGCGACGGCTCCGGCGATCAGCCTGGAGCCGGGCAGCGCGCCGCGCCACCTGGTATTCGGACGGAACGGCCGGATCCTCTACGTCATCTGCGAACAGGACGCTGTCGTACGGTCGTTCCACTTCGATCCTCAGACCGGCAGCCTGGTACCGTTCGAGGTAGTCGGGACGCTCCCCAAGGACTACGCCGGCAGCAATCTCTCGGCCGAAGTGGTGATCTCCCCGGGCGGTCGATTCCTTTACGTCACCCAGAGACTGCACGATGCCATCAGCGTGTTGCGGATCGCGGAGGATGGCAGGCTAGACCTGATCGACGAGACGTGGACACGGGGCGACTACCCACGCGGGTGTGCCATCGATCCGCACGGCCGTTTCCTGTTCGCCTGCAACCAAAAAGCCGACAACGTTACCAGCTTCCGGATCGATCCTGACACCGGGAAGCTGTCCTTCACCGGCGGCTACCTCCCGCTTGGTAGCCCGGTGACGATGAGTTTCCTGAGCTGATCGTCCCGGGACCAGGCGTCGGTTTCAATGCATCATGACGCGATCATAGAGCGTCTGGAACATCCATGCGGTGAGGCCGATCGACAGGATCAGCAGCGGCACGTTCAGCATCAACGTCAGGGTGTTCCAGCGCTGGGCCTCGGAGAAGTTCAGGTGGAACAGGTAATACAGCTTGGCGATGGTGGTCAGGAAGGCGATGACCGAGATCGACGCCATCAGGTTGAAGGCGGACATCGCATGGCCCTGGACCAGCAGCAAGGAGATACCGAGCAGGCCCAAGGTTACCACATAGCCGATCAGGTAGCTGCGGCCGTTGGAGAAGGCGATCTCCGGATGTTCAGACGGTCGGGTATTGTCGACAGACATCAGATCGACCCTCGCAGGTAGACGAACGTATAGACAAAGGTCCAGATCAGGCCCTGGTAGAGCCAGTAGACCTTCAGGTTGGCGAGCCGGTAGGTGACCATCAGGGTGAAACCGTCGCGCGCGATCTGGAAGAACATCACCACCATCCAGAGCAGGCCGATCGCCAGATGGATACCGTGCACGACCACGACCGCCCAGAAGATGGACAGGAAGCCGCTTCGCTGCGGCGGTCCGCCGGCCGCGGCAATCCCCTGGAGCTCATGGACTTCCATTCCGATGAATGCGAGGCCAACCACCAGGGACAGCGACAACCATAGCATCGCGGGCCGGACGCGCTCGGCCTTGAGGTTCACCATCACCATGCCGTAGGCAAGCACGCTGGTGAACAGCACGATTGTCTCGGCATAGCCGTAAAGTGGGGACGCGACGTCGCGGGGCGTCGGGCCGCCCGCGAAGCTCATCGGAAAGCTCAGAACCTCATAGGCCGTGAACAGTGCGGCAAAGACGAGGGAATCGCTGAGCATGTAGAGCCAGAAGCCGAGCATGCGGGTGCTCATCATATCATGCTCGTGATCCGACTCCGCCCACAGGATGGGCTTGTCGCCGGGCAATGGGTCGTGCAGGCCCCAGTCCATGCCTTTGCTCACTCTGCGGCTCCTGCATTGAACGCGGTGACCGCACCGGGCACCAGACGGTCGGGTCGCCGTTCCGGTCCACGCGCGGCGAGGCGTTCCATACGGCGGACCTCGCTGCCCGGAATGGTCGTCCCGGTCGTGCCACCGAAGGAACGGAAGATGACAATCACGAAGATCGTAACCAGGGAGGCGATCGCCAGCCACCAGATGCGCCAGATCATCGCGAAGCCGAAGGCGGCCGTGCAGGCACCGATGAACATCGGCACCGGAGTGTTGACCGGCATTTCTATGTCGGAATACTCGGTCGGCATGATGTGATCGAGATGATGCTCGCGACGCCACGCCGCCTCGTCTCGGGCATTGATATGGGGGATGACCGCGAAATTGTAGTCAGGCACCGGGGAATGCGTGAGCCATTCGAGGCTTCGTGCGGTGCCCCACGGGTCCCGTCCGGCAAGGTTGCTGTTGCGGTCGCGGATGCTGACGGTGATCTGCCAGATGAACGCGGCCAGTGCCGCAATATCGACGAAAATACCGATTTCCTCGATCGCCAGCAGCGGCCACCAGGTCGCATACGGAACATAGGCGAGACGACGCGGCATGCCGGTCAGCCCGAGCATGAACATGGCGGTGAACACGATGAAGGACCCGCCGACCAGCAGCCAGAACACCCACTTGCCGCTGCGCTCGTCCAGGGTGAAACCGAACATCTTGGGAAACCAGAAAGTGGCACCGCCGATCGAGGCGAACACCGTCACCATCACGACGCAGTGGAAATGCGCGATCACGAACACGCTGTTGTGGGTCATGTAGTTGATTGCCGGGATCGCCAGCATCATGCCGGTCCAGCCGCCGATGATCTGCATGAAGATCGCCGACACCGCCCACAGCATCGGCGTCGTGAAGGTCAGCCGGCCGCGGACCATGGTCAGCGCCCAGTCGAAGACCTTCACACCGGTAGGGATGGCCACAAGCATGGTCGCGATGCTGTAGAACGCATTGACGACCGGCCCCGCACCCATGGTGAAGAAATGGTGCAGCCACACGGTCCAGGAAATGCAGCCGATGCTCATCGTCGCGGCGACCATGACCGGGTAGCCGAACAGTTTCTTTTCGGAGAATGTAGGGATGATTTCCGACATCATTCCCCAGGACGGCAGGATGATGAAGTACACCTCCGGATGGCCCCAGATCCAGAACAGGTTCGTGTAGAGCATGAAGTTGCCGCCGAGCCCGGTGGTGTAGAAATGCGTGCCGAGATAACGGTCGAGGCTGAGCAGGCCGATGGCGACGCCAAGCACCGGGAAAGCGGTGAGGCCGATCACGTTGGTAGTGAGCGAGGTCCAGGTGAACAGGGACATCCGCATCCAGGTCATGCCCGGCGCGCGCATCTTGATAATCGTGGCGATGATGTTCACTGCCCCGATGGTCGTCCCGATACTGCCGATTTGCAGCGCCCAGCTCCAGTAGTCAACGCCGACGTCGGGGCTGTAGGGAAGCTCGGTGAGTGGCGCGAGGCCGACCCAGCCGGCATGGCTGAAATCACCGACAAACAGTGACACCATGGTGAGCGCGGCGCCCACCGCGGTCATCCAGAAGGCGAGCGCGTTGAGATAGGGGAACGCCATGTCTCGAGCGCCGATCTGCAGCGGCACCAAATAGTTCATGAAGCCGGCAAGGATCGGGGTCGCGGCAAAGATCAGCATGATGGTCCCGTGGGACCCGTAGATCTGGTCGTAGTGATATGGCGGCAGGTAGCCGTGCTCGGCACCGAGGTATCCATGCGACAGGGGTCCGGCTGCCATCACCTGCTGCGTACGCATCATGATCGCGTCGACGAAGCCGCGGAACAGCATGACGGTACCGACGATCCCGTACATGATGCCGATGCGCTTGTGGTCGATAGTCGTCAGCCACTCGGTGTAGAGCCAGCCCCATTTGCGGTAATAGGTCAGCGAGCCGACGATCACCAAGCCCAGCACGGCTGCGAAGATGAAGGCGGTGCCCACGACCAGATTGTCATACGGCACCTGGGAGAGGGTCAGGCGGCCGAACAACCAGTCCCAATGGTCTTGGATATTTATCATCGCATATGGTCCTGCTCGGATGGGGCGGCGCCTTGGGTCGGTTGTCTGCCGCCGTCGACGTCGTGCGACTTCTTCTCGGTCATGCCGGAGGGAGTCTCATAGATGCGACCCATCATCACGTTGTAGACGACGTTGTCGAACAGGTTGTTCTGCACGCTGGAGAAGCGCAGGACGGTGTTCTTGGTGTTGATGGTCGGAGCCGCGAATTTCAAGAAGCCTGCCTCGTCGAGATGAGCGGGAGCATCCGCCATCGCTTTTGCCCAGATCTTGTAGTCGTCGGCCGAGACCACCTTCGTCTCGAAGCGCATCCAGGAAAACCCGGGCCCGTTATAGTCGGATGCGAAGCCCTGGTAGCTGCCGACGTTGTTGGCGATCAGCCCTTGCCAGGTCCGCATCCCGGGCATCACGTCGATCTGCCCGGCAAGCTGGGGGATGAAGAAATCGGTCGCCACGGTCGCCGAGGTCAGCCGGAACCTGATCGGGGTATGGACCGGGATGACGAGCTCGTTGGCAAGGGCAATGTGAAGCTCCGGATAGATGAAGAGCCACTGCCAATCGGTGGTGATCACGTCGATCTCCACGGCAGGAACCCTGGCGTCCGGGTTGTTGCCGACGGCCATGGCACCGGGATGCGTGGGCTCGGTCTGGAACGCGCCATAGGTGGAGTAGAAACCGAGGCCAATCACCACCAGCTGCGGCACGCCCCAGAATGTTGCCTCCAGCCCAACCGAATGGTTCCAGCCGGGAACGTACGCACCCTTTCCAATCCGGCGGTGGTAGCGCCAGATTGCCCACATCACCAGGAGCGTCGCCGGGCCGATGACCAGGAAGGTCGCGCCGGTATCGACTATCCAGGATTGTAATCCTGCTGCCGCAACTGGGCCGGCCGGGTGGATGAGCCAGAAACCCGCGGTCGAGCAACCGGTACAGAGCGCCGACAATGCCAGCGCGGCACTCCGAACGATGGCCTTGCCGTATCGATAAGCCAATCCGAACCTCTTGTCAGCTGATAGTGTCGGTGTTGCCGGGTGCGGTTCGGAGTGTGATTGGGCGGATCGCATGAAAATCAGTCTCACGACCGGAGATTCGATGACAGACGATATATAGTCAGACCTCACGGAAGCGGTCGGTTGGGCTGCATCACGCTTTCGAGTGGTGTTACTTAAAAGCACGGCCGACCTATTTCGTCTTTTTGCGCCGCTCTCGGGGGAACCAAACAAGAAGGTAATAATTGCGACGGGTACCGGTCGCCCGAATACAGCAAGGCGCGTGGTTACCAACCGAATATTGCAAGTCTTGGTCATGTAACAACAAGCGGAGCGGCCGTGTCCGTATGGGCCGGTCGCCAGCAATCCTGATCAGCGCAGGGAGCCCTTCCGGCAACACCAGCCGTGGTCCCTATGTCGATGCGGGATGCCCGATTGCAGTTTGGTAAGTGACATTGCCGTCAGGGACATGCAGTCGGGGCAGGCAGACACATCCGTGTTGCGGCCCCGCTCCATCGGCACCTCCATAATCGGCGCACGCCGCAGGCCGCTCCGCCCGCATTAGAATTCCGATCACAAGTCCGAACGAACTCACCGTTTTTCCAAAGTCGGTATGGTATCGGAACATTACGATGTTATACAGTTCGGGCGTTGCATCGCTTGGGCCGAAACTTTGCCCGCCCGTCAGATGCATCGGTGGAGCTGACTGCATGATTTCGACCCGATGGTTTCGTCGCGCACTATTAATGGCGCTGGGCGCCGTCGCCTTCACAGGGCCGGCCCGGGCAGTCGAGCCAACGGTGATCGGGTTCGACCCGGAGATGGTCCATCACGATCCGGACGGGTCGGCGTATCTATCGGTTCGTGACAGCTCCGGCATCTTCGACGCGATGGAACGTGGCGACGAGCCTGCCCTGCTGACCATCAAGGCACAGCTCGAAGCGGACTCGCCAGGGCGGCCATCCCTCGTCCAGACCATCGTTGCCGGTCTGTGCGATGTTGCGATTGCCCGGGTGCATGGCGATCTCGACACCGCGGACACGATACTAGACCGGTTGTCACGAAGCCTCGGACCGCTCGGCAGCCCCGGGCGATCGATCAATCCGCTCGGCTTCATGATCGACCTTACGCGAAGTGGGAACCAGCTTCTGCGTGGCGACGTGCGACGCTGGGCCGGGACCCAGGAGCAGCTTCAGCGCCAGTATTTCGAGCCGTTGCGCGCGGCCTACCACATGCCGGGATTGATCATCAGAAATGCCGACCTGATCCGGCTGGTGGTGCCGGCCGCATCCATCCCGGAACAGACGGTGGTTCTGTCGTCAACTGACGTCGTGCCGTTCACCCGGTGGAGCCCGATCATCGGCGGCAAGCAGGTCATCGACTCGATCGGCGACATCGTCATCGATGGTGACCGGCTGCCGGCCGTGTTCGATACGAATTCCTTCCTGGGGACCCTGCCGAAGAGCTACGTGACAGCGCACCGTCTCCGGGTCGTTGCCCAGTCCGGTGCGATGTCCGACGGGTCGGGACGCACCATGCTGCAGAGCCTCGTGCTGGTCCCGTCCATCACGATCGGCCACACCGTCTTCACCAACCAGCTCTTCTCGGTGGCGATGGTTGAGCGGCCCATTGTCGGCCTGCAGCTTCTCGCGCATCTGCGGCATGTGACGATGAACGCGAAGGGGCTGAGTTTCGGCTCTTCCGTCCCGTTCCAGTGCAGCCAGCCCTTGACGATCAGCTCGCTTCGGGGCGGCTACCAGGCAAGCCTTCTGCTACCGGTGATCCTCGACGGGCAGACGTTGATGGCGGCTTTCGGCAGCGGCGACGATACGCCGGAAGCCATGACCATCCGCACCAAGATGCTGCCCACCGGGCCGTCGAGCCATATCATCGACGAGAATGTCGAGACCATCCTGGGACGAAGCAGAGTGAAGATCGCGCTCGAGCATGCCGACCTGACGATCGGAGAGGCGAGAATGGCGGACATGGTCAAGTATGTCCTGACCGCGAAAGCCATGATCCCCAATATATCAACCCACGCATTTCGCTATGGAACGCTGCACTTCGACTGGACTGCGCACAGGGCCTGCTTCGACTAAATCAGACACCCCCTCTCCCTGGCGAGAGCAGTCATTTCCAACCTGCGATTGCGATCGCAGGTTGGATTACAACGGCTCAGCCTGCGTGCGCGTCGGCAAGGATCGAGGTGTCCGGCACGCTGACCGGCATCTCGTCGGTATAGACCGTGAAACCGGACAGGTTGCAGGAGCCGAAGGTGGTGGCGATCGCGACGTCGGTGGCGTCGCGGCCCCGGGCGATCAGGATGCGGCCGATGCGCGGCGTGTTGTTGCGGGCATCGAAAGTATGCCACGCGCCGCCGAGATAGACCTCGAACCACGCTGCGAAATCCATGACGCCGTAGGGCGGCGGCGTGCCCATGTCACCGAGGAAGCCGGTGCAGTAACGCGCCGGAATGTTCAGGCAGCGGCACAGGGTGACGGCCAGGTGGGCATAGTCGCGGCAAACGCCCCTTCGGTCGCGATCGGCATCGGACGCGGTGCGCGTGGAATCCGCATGCTGGTAGTTGAACACGATCCGCTCATGCGCGTAGTCGCAGATCGCCTGCACCAGCTCCCAGCCGGTGCGGCCGTCGTTGAACAGGGCCCAGGCGCGGTCCGACATGCGGTCGGTGTCGCAGTAGCGACTGCCGAGCAGGTAGACCAGCGTGTCGGCCGGGAGCGCCTCGACCGGGTGCTGCTGCACGCCGGGGCTGAGCGCATCGGGCAACCCGGTGTCGCTGACGACGATCCGGCTGCTGATCGTGAGGCGGCCCTGCGGTGCGAGGATGCGGGTGCAGACGTTGCCGAAGCTGTCGAAATATTGTTCGTGCGGAATGGGTGGGTCGAACTGCATCTGCTGTGGTGCTGCCAGATCTGCGTCCCGCGACGGATGCGGGCTCAGCAGCAGGATCATCGGCGTCGGACGCGGGCAGTCATAGACGATATCGTATCCGGCGTGGATCTGCATTTTGGATGGTTCCGGTTGCAAGGTTGGCGACGATCAGCTGCCGCAGCGGACCGACGGACCCCGAACGCAACAGCTTTGGACAGTCTACGAACATGACGATGCGGCGTCTGCCGGGCAAGCATTCTGTTCACCCGTCGAGCATGGGTGAGGTTCCGATCGACGACGACCGGTCGTAGAACGCCACCATGCCGCAACCGATCGCCGATCCAGCCGCACTCGAACCCGTGCCGCCCCTGCAGGCACCGCCGGCCGAGCATGACGGCCTGTACGGCGGGGCACGCACCCGCGCGATGCTTGCGGTGTCGTTGTCGGTGTTGCTGTCGGTCATGGACTACGCGATCGCCAACGTGGCCCTGCCGACGATCGCACACGACATCCATGCCACGACCTCGGCATCGATCTGGGTGATCAATGCCTACCAGCTGGTCTCGGTGATCTCGCTGCTGCCACTGGCCGCGGTCGGCGACCGGATCGGCTATGCGAGGATGTGCCGCTTCGGCCTGGCGCTGTTCGTGGTGGCGTCGCTGCTCTGCGCGGTCTCGACGACCCTGCTGGAACTGTCGCTGGCGCGCGGGCTGCAGGGCTTCGGGGGCGCCTGCATCATGAGCGTGAACGCGGCACTGCTCCGGTTCATCTATCCGACCCGGATCATCGGGCGGGGCATCGCGCTGAACGGGCTGGTGGTTGCCGCCGGTGTCGCACTCGGCCCGACCATCGCGGCCGGGGTCCTGTCGATCGCGAGCTGGCCCTGGCTGTTCCTGATAAACCTGCCACTGGGCGCGGTCGCCCTGCTGTTCGCGATCACCTCCCTGCCCCGCACGCCCACCCGCTACGTGGCGTTCGACGGCACCTCGGCGACGCTGAACGCGCTGGCCTTCGGCGGCCTGATCGTGGGGTTCGACTTCCTGGCGCACCGGGACGGATTGCCGGTCGCGCTGATCCTGCTGGGCATGGGCGTGGTGTGCCTGGTGGCGCTGATACGCCGGCAGTCCGGACGCAGCGACCCGTTGCTGCCGGTGGACCTGCTGATCCTGCGGGGATTCCGGGCGGCAGTGCTGACCGGGTTCCTGGGCTTCGTGGCGTCGAACTTCTTCATCATCTCGATGCCGTTCACCCTGGAACTGGTGCTGAATCGCTCGGCCGTGGCGACCGGGCTGCTGATCACGCCGTGGCCCCTGGCGATCGTGGTGGTGGCGCCGTTCGTCGGGCGCCTGTCCGACCGCTACCCGGCGTCGGTGCTGTCCTCGCTCGGGCTGTGCATGGTGGCCGGCGGCTTCCTGGCGCTCTGGCTGATGCCGGCACGGCCGACCAATCTCGACATCGCGTGGCGCATCGCGATGGCAGGCGCCGGCTTTGGACTGTTCCAGCCGCCCAACAATCGCGCGATGCTGCTGGCAGCACCGGTGACCCGCGCCGGCAGTGCCAGTGCCATGATCTCGGTGACACGGCTGCTGGGTCAGACCACCGGGGCAATGCTGGTGGCGATGACCTTCGCGCTGCTCGGAGCCGGCGCGAACCGGGCCTGCCTGGCGCTCGCCTCGCTGACCGCGCTGGCCGGGGCCGCGGTCAGTCTCGGGCGGCTGTTGCGCGCACCGGCGACCGCAGCTCCGGCCAGGTGACGTCGTAGGCTTCGATCATGAACTGCTCGAGGTCGATGGTCTCCGGCGGCGGCCCGAACTGCCCGGATCGCCGGTCGCCTCATTCGAAGAATTCGACGGTCCCGTCATCGAGGTCATAGCGGGCGCCGACGATCTTCAGCCGGCCTGCGCGCTGCGGCTCGATCAGCATCTGCTCGGTGGTGCGAAGGCGCTCGACGATACGCATCACGTTCATCCGAACCGAACGGTCGAGCAGGTCGTCGGTGCCGTCGCGGCGGGCGCGCAGCACGGCGGGGATGATCGGCTCGATCATCTGGCCGATGCTGCCAGGATAGGTCGCATCGTTCTCGACCACGTCGACCGCGGCCTGGACGGCGCCGCAGCGCTCGTGCCCCAGCACCACGATCAGTGGGGCACCGAGGACGGCGACCCCGTATTCGATGCTGCCCATGGCGGCGAGATCGACGACGTTGCCGGCGTTGCGAACGATGAACAGCTCGCCGAGCCCGCGTCCGAACAGATGCTCCGGTGAGACGCGGCTGTCGGAGCAGCCGACCAGGACGCAGAACGGACGCTGTTCCGTGGCGAGCATGGTGCGGCGCTCGTGCCCGGTCTGGTGCGGACGGACCGCATTGCCGCCGATGAAGCTGCGGTTACCCTCCTTCAGGATCGACAACGCCTGGTCCGGGGTCATCAGCGGGTGCGACGGTGGGGCATGGCTGGTCATGATCGGTGCCTCGTTCGGATGGGACCGGACGCCGGGACGCGTCCTACAACACCGGGACGCCGACCATCTTGGCCTTCGGCTCCGGCTCGACATGGATGTTGATCACGGCATCGCCGACCTGCTCGCGCAAGGCGGTTTCGATACGGTCGCAGATGACGTGGCTGTCGTCGATCGTCATCCGGCCCGGTACGACAAGATGGAACTCGACGAAGGTGACGCTGCCCACGGTGCGCGTACGTACGTCGTGCGCCTCGATCGCGCCGCCGGCATTCTCCGAGATCACCCGGCGCAGCACGCCGACCGCCTCCGGATCGGTCACCTCGTCCATCAGGCCGCCCACGGACTCACGCAACATGCCGTAGCCGGCCCACAGGATGTTCAGCGCCACGAATCCCGCGACCAGCGGATCGAGCCGCAGGTAGCCGGTCAGCGGCACCAGCGCGAAACCGACCAGCACGGCAACGGTGGTCCAGACGTCGGTCATGATGTGCCGGCCGCCGGCGATCAGCGCCGGCGACTTCCAGCGTCGGCCATAGCGGATCAGCACCAGCGCCCAGACGAGATTGATCGCGCCGGCGGCGCCGTTGAGCCCGATGCCGAGGAACGGCGTTGCCGGCGCATGCGGATGGACCCAGCCGAGCCAGGCCTCGCGCGCGATCGCCCCGGACGTCAGCAGCACCAGCGCGCCCTCGACCACGGCGCTGAGATATTCGGCCTTGTGGTGTCCGTACGGGTGGTTGGCGTCGGCCGGCAACGCGCTGAACCAGAGCGCGATCAGGGCGCCGATCGCGGCGACCACGTTGATCAGGGTCTCCAACGCATCGGAATAGAGCGCCACGCTTCCGGTCAGCAGGTAGGCACCGGTCTTCATGCCGAGAACGACGACGCTGATGGCAAGGCTGCCCCAGGCAAGTTTCAGGCTGCGATTCATGGTGGACTTCTACGCGGGCAAGGCCGGATCGTCATTCCCCGCCGCGTCCGCGCAGGCTGACCGCGATGCGAGGGCGGTGGTGGCCGGGACGAGGAGTGCGATGTCGTGGAGCCGGTCGCCGGCTGCGGCACCCGCGACCGGGAGGCGCCGGGCGGTTGCGGTCCCGCGGGTTTCGCATCGTTGCGGGACGAGGGTATCGCCGCCGATGAAGCCGGCTCCGGTCGGCGGCGTCTCGATGACCCGGGCCCTTATGTCTTGGCCGAGCGGAAACTCCTGCGCGGACGACACGGGGTTGCGACCTCGCATGGCCGCCCGCCTGAAGGGTCCAAGGCCGGCGCCTTGTTCTGACCACCGGCGATCCCAGCGGGTCGGGCAGGCCTGGATGCGAGCGATCACCAGCTCGAACGCGGGTAAACACATGTCGCGCCGACCGGTGACGGCGATCATGAAGCGGCCTTGACTGCGGAAGATGCAGGCCGTGCTCTAGCCAACGGGTGGATCGCGGCCAGCCGGCAAACGATCCGTTCCGTATCGGACGGCGGCCAAAACTAGTTGCCGACCGTTACGGTGCCGAGGCCGCTGATGTCCTTCTGCAGCGGGCCGTTCACCCGGGCGAGCCTGATGCTGCCGATGCCCGAAACCTGCGCGGTGGCGCTCTCGACGGGCGCGTCGATCCGGATGCCACCGGTGCCGCTGATGTCGAGGGTCGCCTGCCCGACCTCTCCGTGCGCGATGGTGATGTGTCCGGAGCCGGACACCGAGGCGGACAAGGCCGGCAGGTCGGCCTGGTCGATCGCCAGGCTGCCGGCGCCGGTCAGATCGACGCGCGCCCTGCCCGTCGCACGCGCAACGTCCACGCGGCCGAACCCGGATACCTGCGCATCGAGCGCAGTGACCTGGGCGTCCGTGAGCGTCACGCTGCCGGACAGGTCCAGGATGAGCGCACCCCCGATCGCGCCGACCTCATACCCGGCGGCTCCTGCCTCGTCGATCGACAGCGGCGTCCGCGATGGCACCCGGATCGTCAGGGCCAGCGTCTGCGTGAAGGATCGCGATCCATCCGGGCGCCAGCAGGCGGCCGGGCCGGCATGGATGTGCGGGCCGTCCTGGGTGTCGAACTTCAGCTGGGCGAGTTCCTCCGGATGGTCGGCGGTCGCATGGACAACGATTTCGGCCCGCAGCGTCGGATCGGGCTGGATGTCCACATGCCGGGCGCAGGGGCTGTCGATCGACAGGCGGTTACCGGCCAGGGTCTGGTCGCGATCGAGCGCAAAGGCGTGGACGGAGAGGATCGGCATCGCGAGAACCGCGAGCATGGTGGACAGCACGTGCCTGGGTGGCATGGCGTGGGACTCCAGATAATGGTCGTCATCTGAGTGCACGCTTCGTGCCGTGATCCAGGCCGTTGAAAGGCATAGGTCTTTTGGATCGCAGTCGGATCCGGCGCCGGGCAAATTGTGAAATACGCCAGCAACTGGCGTACCGGACCATGGCGTATCGCACGCCCCGGCACCGCCTGCCGATCGTCCTGGCGACGATGGATGTTCGATCCGAACCTGTAATAGACAGGGCGCCGGAGGTCCGGGGCCGCGACCTGTCCGGCGCGCGGCCCAGCTTCTTGCCAGGAATGGCGATCGGCGGGATTAGAGGTGGCATGGAACACGCAGAGGCGCCGCTCAACGACAACAGCCTGTATCGGATACTGGTGGATTCCGTCACGGACTACGCCATTTTCATGCTTGATCCGACCGGCGTGGTCATCAGCTGGAATGCCGGCGCCCACCGTTCGAAGGGATACGAAGCCGGCGAGATCATCGGCCGGCATTTTTCCCGCTTCTACACCGATGAGGACCAGGCAGCCGGATTGCCCGACCTGGCGCTGCAGACCTCCGCCACCAGCGGAACATTCCGGGGCGAAGGATGGCGGGTGCGCAAGGATGGCAGCCGTTTCTGGGCAAACGTCGTGGTGGATCCGGTCCGGAACGGCGCCGGGGAGATCATCGGCTTCGCCAAGGTGACCCGCGACGTCACCGACTGGAAGACAAGCCAGACGGATCTGGAGCAGGCGCGCGAAGGGCTGCTGCAGTCGCAGAAGATGGAGGCGATCGGACAGCTGACCGGTGGCATCGCACATGATTTCAACAATATGCTGGCAGGAATTTCCGGCTGCCTGGAGTTGATGCAGGCGCGGCTGTCGCAAGGGCGTATCGCCGACCTGGAACGCTATGTGGACGCCGCCCAGAATTCGACCAGGCGAGCGGCCTCGCTGACCCACCGTCTGCTGGCATTCGCGCGCCAGCAGACGCTTTCCCCGAAGGCAGTGGACGTCAACCTGCTGGTCAATGGGATGGAGGAGCTGATCCGCCGCACCACCGGGCCCGCGATCACGGTCACGACAGCTGGCACCGCCGAACTGTGGACCGTGCTGGTCGATCCGCACCAACTGGAAAACGCGCTGCTGAACCTCTGCATCAATGCACGGGACGCGATGCAAGATGGCGGCCGCCTGACAATCGAGGCCGCCAACAGGATGCTAGACGAGACCGCTGCGCGCACGCATGGCATGCTGCCCGGACGATATGTCTCCCTATGCGTCAGCGACACGGGAACCGGGATGACGCCGGAGACCATCCGGCGCGCGTTCGAGCCGTTCTTCACGACCAAGCCGGTCGGCAAGGGTACGGGGCTCGGCCTGTCGATGATCCACGGCTTCGCGAAACAGTCGGGCGGGCAGGTGCGGATCTATTCCGAGGCCGGTACCGGTTCCATGGTGTGCCTCTATCTGCCGCGCCATCACACCGACGCCGATCTCGACGAGGTGGCGGACCTGCCGCTGCAACACGTGAAGGCCGGCTTCGGGGAAACCGTGCTGGTCGTCGATGACGAGCAGACCATACGAATGCTGGTCTGCGATGTCCTGACCGACATGGGATACGCCACGAGAGAAGCGGGAACCGGCGCGACGGCGCTTGCGCTGCTGCAGTCCGATCTGCGGATCGACATGCTGATCACCGATATCGGCCTGCCGGGCGGGATGAGCGGGCGTCAGCTGGTGGATGCCGCCCGGGCAACCCGGCCTGCGTTGAAAGTGCTGTTCATCACCGGCTATGCGGAGAACGCGGCGACCAGGCACGGCATCGTCGAACCCGGTACGATGGTGCTGACCAAGCCGTTCGCGCTGGCGACCCTGGCCGACCGGATCCGGGGAATCATCACCCAGGACCAGGAGCCAGGCTCCGATCGGGATTCCCCCGCGGACTGAAGCGAGCTCTGGCCGGCGATCATGCGCGTGCCGGCAGGTGATGTGGACGCGAGGCTGCGATACCGGGGCTTTTGAGAAGCTTTGTGGCGGCAACATCGCCAGACCCACGGCGACTACCGCCGCGGCGGTGCGAAGCGAGTCTGCGCCTGGACGTGCCGTGCCGATGCCGTTCATCCTGGGCAAAACTCGGAGCTGCGGCTTGATGCGGATGTTGATGATTGCCGGCCTGGCAGGGGTGCTTGGCGGTTCGGGCCCGGCGGCACGGGCGGCCACGGCGGAAACCCCGCTGCACCTGTTCAAGACGGTGGCACTGGCGCCCGACGGCGCTCATGTCGCTGCGATCGAGAGCGACGACCTGCCGTCCGATACCGAGGTCCCGGTACGGCTGCTGATCCATGACCTCGCCGGCAATGCGGTGGCGATCCCGCTTCCCTGCGACGGCAAGCCCGGCTGTATTCCGTCGTCGCCGGCCTGGAGCCATGACGGAAGCAAGCTGGCCTTTCTGCTCGAGGAGCCCGGCGGCGCCACCAGCGATATCATGACCGTGGCTGCGTCGGGCGGCGTGCCGACGCAGCTGCTGGCGTTCAAGGGACCGCTCGACAGTCTCCGCTACGGCCCCGGCGATGCGATCGCGGTGCTGGCGACAGCGCAGGCGCATAAGCGACTGGGACGAAACCAGGCGGCGGCGGCGCTGCAGGGCGAGATCGGGGTCGAATCCGACGAGCAGCGGATCGCGGTCGTTGCATCGGGCGGGCTGCAGTTCGTCTCGCCGGCGGACCTGTATGTCTATGAATATGACTGGCGGCCGGATGGCGGGTTTGTCGGCACCGCGTCGCATGGCGACGGCGACGCCCACTGGTGGGTGGCCAGGCTGTATGCGTTCGATCGCGGAAAGGCCGCACGCGGGCTGTTCACGCCGGGTCCGCGCGAGCAGCTGGCGACCCCGAGCGTGTCCCCGGATGGACGCCAGGTTGCGTTCATCGGCGGCTGGATGAGCGATTTCGGCTCGACCGGCGGCGACGCTTTCCTGCTGGACCTGGACCGGCCGCAGGGTCCCCTCGATTTGACTCCGGGATCGCATGCGACGGTCACCGCACTGGACTGGCACTGCGGACCGGGATTGACGGCGGTGCTGCTGGCGGCGGGAAACACCTCGGTCATCACCCTGGAAACAGGCAAGGCAGCGACCCCGCTCTGGTCGGGGGATCGTGCGCTTTCCGCCGGCGGCGGCAACCAATCGCTGTCATGCGGACGGCACGCCACGGCCGCGGTCGCGCAGAGCTTCACCGCGGCGCCCGAGATCGTGGTCGGTCCGATCGGGGCCTGGCGGCCGGTCACCCATGCCAACACTGGGCTCTTGGCCCCGGCGACCGCGCGCTCGATCGTCTGGAAGAATGACGGGTTCGATGTGCAGGGCTGGCTGCTGCAGCCGGCGGGTGCAAGCGCCGGGACGGGAACGCCGGGCAAGCGGCCGCTGATCGTGGATGTGCATGGCGGGCCGGAAGCGGCAGCGGGACCGCGGTTTCCATCGACGCGCGGCACGGTCCGGGCGCTGCTGGCTCAGGGCTGGGACGTGTTCCAGCCGAATTATCGCGGCAGCTACGGGCAGGGCGAGGCGTTCGCTGCCGGCAGCATCGGGGATCTCGGCGGCGGCGACTGGCGCGATGTGCTCAGCGGCGTGGACGCGGTGCTGCGCCTAGGCGGCGTCGATCCGAACCGGCTCGGGATCACCGGCGGGTCCTATGGCGGCTACATGACGATGTGGGCGGTGACGCAGACGCACCGGTTCCGTGCGGGGGTCGCGGATGCCGGGGTGTCGGACTGGCTCTCGATCGAAGGCGAGGCGCCACAGGCCGGATCGGACCAGGTCAATTTCGGTGGATCGGTCTATGACGACCCGGCACCGTATCTGAGGGCGTCACCGATCACCCACATGAAGGGCGTCTCCACGCCGGTGCTGATCGCGGTCGGCGAACGCGACGTCGAGTGCCCGATGCCGCAGAGCCAGGAGTTCTATACGGCGATGATGGCCTTGAACGTGCCGACCAGCTTCGTGGTCTATGCCGGCGAGGGCCACATGCTCCGGCACCAGGCCAACCGCGACGACCTCAACCGGCGGACCATCGCGTGGTTCTCGCGATGGTTCGCGACATAAGGAGAGGTGGGGCCGGGCGGAAGTCGGGGCCGCCCGGTTCCGCTGGTTCGATAGCCGGGCCGTCGGCGTCGCCCCACCGTGTTAGGTCCGAGGAGCAACCGAACTGAAAACTATTACAATCACGGCACAATGGTCGCGCGACGGTTTTCTCTCATTCCGACGGGTAGCGGACAGGTTCGAGCGAAGCTCAGCAACTCCATGATGCGCTTGGAAGACTAAGAACCATTTCCTGGCCATCAATCCGTGTGTCTAATCTCAGGCGAACTTCTGGTTCCGTTAATACGCGCGCTGCTTTACGGTAAGCCGGCCCAGCATACCAGCTCCGCCACCATCGTGAAGAAGTTGCTGCGGTCTGGGCTGCAGTATCAAGCCGGACCGCACTCCTCAACTTTGGGCGCACAGCCGGCGGCTATTATTTTATCAACAGTTCCGGCTCGATAATCCATTCAACAAAGCGCTGAAGGGATTTACAGCTCTCTTAGAAGGCATCTCACGTTGAGGACCTCGAAGCCAAACCGTTGAGACATAGCCAAGTCTTGGTTTTTGCGAGCTTCTGCCCTTCTGTTAGAAATTGCCAATGCCTATGCGTGACGTGTGGAACTTCCGCATCAACAAATTTATCGGGAACGACCTCGTTCCAGAAACGCATAGTATGCGATGCGCAGATCGGGCACTTTGGATGCCTCCCGACAATAAACGCCCTACCTTCGTCATCCGGATCACAAGCCACTTCCCCATATAAGCGTTGAAGCAAATCGGCGCGCTTGTTGGCAGTTAAATGTGCCGTCTCAACTAGACCCCTCAAAAGCGTACTCACTTCCGGGTAGGTCGAATCAGCGAGAGCATCGAGATACGAGATCGATGTACCGCCTTCATCACGGAGCAGGAACTTTCCATAGGTGTTGAAGGGCAAGGCCGGAGCATTGAACTTGTGGCCAAGTGGCTCGCAGACATATTGGAAGAGTTGAAGTTTCATGGCTTTGCCGGAGCTGATGCTACAGGACTTGGTATCTCATTGTAGTCGTCCAAGATAACATAGTTCACTGTTCCTGGCACACGCTCGGAATAGAAACGAGGCGCATTATAGCCTCGTTCTCACGTCTGGGCACCGATGGCCTGAGTGCCTGAAGTGATCGGTCCGCCGACGTACTTCCACGCCGATGCGGTGTCAGGATTAGTTAGGCCTTGCACCGCCGACAATTCGGATCAGGTGGCGCTCTGGCCGCCATCCACGACCAGGACTTGGCCGTTGACGTAGGAGGCGCGGTCGGACAGCAGGAACAAGGCGACCTCGGCCATCTCTTCAGGTTCGGCAAGACGGCCGAGCGGGATGCCGTTTGCGAACGGATGGCTCTCGGCGCCTTCCGCATTGGTCTCGATCCGGGATGTCGTCATCGGCGTGCGGGTGATGGACGGGTTCACCGAGTTCACGCGGATGCCGAACGGGCCGAGCTCGACCGCGGCGGCCCGGGTCAGCGAACTGATGCCGCCCTTGCTGGCGCTGTAGATCGAGGTACCCGGGGCCGCGATGTTGGCGAGCACGGAACCGTTGAACACGATCGCACCACCGCCGCCCTGCTTGCGGATCTGGGCTACCTCGGCCTGCAGGCAGAAGAATGCCGATTTGAGGTTGGTGTCGACGATGCGATCCCACGCCGCTTCGTTCAACGTCTCGATCGGGCCGCCGCCGCCAACTCCGGCGTTGTTGAACGCAACGTCAAGGCGGCCGTACCGGGCCACCACTTCGGCAATGATACCCGGGATGCCACCGATGTTCCCGAGGTCGGCCTGGATGAAGACCGCCGTGCCGCCGGCTGCCTCGATCTCGGCCACCACCGCCCTGCCCTCCTCGATGCGGCGGCCGGTCAGCGCGACCCTCGCACCTTCGCGGGCGAACAGGATGGCGCTGGCGCGACCGATGCCGGATGTGCCGCCGGTCACGAGGGCGACCTTTCCCTCTAGCAAGTTCATGAAAGCTCCTTAAATTATGACTGACATCTAACGGTCGTTAGATGACGTTGATAATCTAAGCAGTCAAGGGGTGCTGGCGGTGGGCAGGGTTTCGCAGGAGCAGGCGGCGGAGAACCGGGCGAAGGTGGTGGCGACCGCCGCGTCGTTGTTCCGCGAGCGCGGCCTGGAGGGGGTCGGGATCGCCGAGCTGATGGCCGAGGCCGGGCTCACGCATGGCGGCTTCTATGGCCAGTTCGGCTCGAAGCAGGAGCTTGCCGGCGAAGCCTGCGCCCATGCGTTCGACAGCACCGAGCGGGCGTGGAGTTCGGTTGCCGTGGGCCAGGCGGCGGGACACGACACGAACCGGCTACGCCGGATGGCCGAATTCTACTTCACGCCGAGGCCACCCGCGGCCGGATGCCCCATGGCGACGCTCGCCGGCGATTCGGCCCGTGCCCCTGCCGGCGGACCGGTCCGGCGCGCGTTCACCGCCGGGTTGCGCCGGATGGCGGACCTGGTCGCCCGAACACCGCGCCAGCCGGTGGCCGGACCGGACGATGCGTGGGACGCGCATGCGCTGGCGGTCATGGCGGCGATGGTTGGGGCCTTGGTGCTGCGCCAGGCAAGCGACGATCCAGAGCTCGGCGATGCGATCGAGCGCGCGGTGATGCGTCTGGCCGGGGAGCAGCGGGCCTGACCGTGGCCCCGGCGGTGGCATCCGGCATTTCCCCCGGCCGGTAAAGCTGCTTCATCTGGCCACGAACAGGGCCGGCTCGACCGGCCCGCACGCGATGACGGAGCTTTCCACCATGGCCAAACCGACGATCTACGATTTCAAGCTCACCAGCCTTCAGGGCGAGACGCTCGACCTGTCACAGTTTGCCGGCAAGCCGCTGCTGCTGGTGAACACCGCGTCCAAGTGCGGCTTCACGCCGCAATATGAGGGCCTGCAGGCACTCTGGACCGGCGAGCGCGAGCGCGGGCTGACGGTCATCGGCATCCCAAGCAATAATTTCGGCAGGCAGGAACCGGGCGACGCCAATGATATCGGCGCCTTCTGCAGCAAGAACTACGGCGTCAGTTTCCCGATGACCGAGAAGATGCAGGTGCGTGGTCCGGACGCTCATCCGCTGTTCGGCTGGCTTGGCCGCGAGGGCGGGATGCTGTCGCGCCCGCGCTGGAACTTCTTCAAATACATCATCGCGCGGGATGGCTCGCTGGCGAGCTGGTTCTCCAGCATCACCACCCCCGACAGCAGCCGGTTCCGCACCGCGATCGACCGGGTCGTGCTCGGCGGCTAGCGCATAATCCATCGCAGGCGCCGTAAGAGGACACGCGCATCGTGCGATCGGCAGAATCGCCTTCGGCCTGATCTGTGCCGGCGCGCGGTCCGCCCTGGCCGATCCGCAGGGGTTGAACCTCGATCGACAGCCTGGTCCAGCTCACCGGAAACAGCCGCCTGCTGCCGGCATTGGCGCTGCACGGGTTCTACGAGATCCCCTGCGGCAGCGGACACAAATCCGCGCGGATACACGTTGTGCGGCATCGCCACCAGGCGACCCGACCAGATGGAAATTGCGGGCGGGATCTCGTTCCTGGTCGCCGCACACACGGCGATGGTGCTCGCCGTCGTGCAATGCGCGCAGGCGACGGTCGGCCACGACCAGAGCTTCATCGATGGGGGTTTCCTGCATGATATCGACGAGGACCGGTCGTTCGGCCTCGGAGCGGGAGCCGGGATTGCGCAGAATTCGCCGCAGCTCAGGGTGTTCGTGTCGCTGCAGCGCAGTTTCGAGCTGTTCTGACCGGGCGCCCTGACCGTCCGGGTCCACGTCTCGCCGGACTGACTTGCCGCGATCGTCGGACCCACGATCGTCGGTCAGGCGCCCACGAAGTAGAACGCCAGGCCGAACAGCAGGTACACCCCGATCAGCAGCATGCCCTCGAACCAGTTGGTCTCGCCGTCGGCGGAGATGGCGCGGACGATGAAGGCGGCACCGGCGATCGCAAACAGTTCGAGCGGGTTGAACACCAGGTTCATCGGGTGGCCGATCGCCCAGGAGGCCAGCACCAGGATCGGGGCAACGACCAGCGCCATCTGGATCGCCGAGCCGATGCAGATGCTGAACACGATGCTCATGCGATCCTGTCTGGCGAAGGCGACGGCGGCGAACAGATCCGCCGAGGTGCCGACCAATGCCAGCACGATGACACCGAGGAACGCCTGGGACACCTGCAGCAGCGTCGCCGTCGCTTCCACGGCGTCGGACACGAGCTCGGATTCGGCGGCGATGAAGATCGTGCCGACGATCAGCACGGTCAGCGACCTGGCGAGGCTCCAGGCCGAATTCCCGCTCGGTTCGTCGCCCGCGAACACGCCGCGATGGGTCACGAGGGTGAAGATCAGGTTCGCGCCATACAGCCCCAGCAGCACGATCGAGGCGCCGATGCTGAGCCGCTCGTCGACGGCGTCGGTGTTGGCCATGCCGGTATGCGCCTGGATGTCGAACATCGCCGGGAGCAGCAGCGCCACGACGACCAGGATCAACAGCGTCGACAGCAGCCCGGTATTGGCGCGGTTGAACGATTGCCGCTCGCGCCACAGCCCGCCGACCAGCATGGCCAGGCCCAGTCCGAGCAGGCTGGTGCCGATGATCGAGCCGGTGATCTGCGCCTTCACGACGTCGGCCTCGCCGTGCGCCAGGACGAACAGCGCCAGGACCAGCTCGGCGATGCTGCCGAAACTGACGTTGAGCAGGCCGCCGACAGCACTCCCGGCGCGTTCGGCAAGCTGCTCGGTGGCGCGCCGGACCCAATCGGCCAGGATCGCAACCGCGACCACCCCGGTCAGGAACAGCCAGATCGGCCCGGCCCCGACCAGATATTTCAGGGCCAGCGAGAGCGGGATGAAGAGCAGCAGGGCGAACGAGATCATTACGCGATCAGGCCATAGAACCGGGCGCTTGGCACGGTCGCCTGGCCCGATCGGACGGCGATGGCCGATCACTTAAGCGTTCGAAACAGGCTGCGTCCGAAGAGGAAGTTGCAGCTTCCGGATCGCGCGTGCCGGCATCGGCACCGGAGTGGAATTATTTTGAAATATTCGAAACCTTTACTCGGATTTGCAGTTCGTTACTACTTCGCTCGCCCTAACGGTCTTGAGTTATAATCGTGACCGGACAACCGGTCGACGTGACCTGAGACAGATCCAGAAACTTTAATGACGCCTCGCCAGGGCGGCAGAGTCATTCTCGTGACTAAGATAGCAGCATCGCGGGGCATCGCGTCCCTGACCGGTATTCGTGGCGTGGCCGCCAGCTGGGTATTCCTGCAGCATATCCAGGGCTTCGCGACACTTGCGCTGGCTGCTCCCTGGCTCATGCACCTGAGAGCGCTGGACGCGGCTCCGCGTGGCATCGAACTGTTCTTTATCCTGTCCGGTTTCATCCTCATGCATGTGCATGCACGGGAGTTCGTGCTCGTCGACCGCATTATGCTGCGCCGCTTCTATGTGCGGCGGTTTTTTCGCGTGTATCCGCTGAATACGGTCGTTCTGCTGGCGATCGTTCCGATCGTGCTGTTATTCCCAAGCTTCGTGGAGGCTTCGAAGCAATATCCAGGTGCGCATTACTCCTACAAGATCCATACGTTTGCGTGGCCCGGCCTGGTGCAGAGTCTGTTGCTTGTCCAGAGTTGGACCCTGGTCAAGCTCGGCGAATGGAACGGCCCGGCCTGGACCCTGAGCGCCGAAGTCCTGGGCTACATATTTTTCCCGTTCGTGGCCAGGTTCATGATGACCCAGCACAGCCTGCGTCGCTGCCTGCTCCTCGGAACGGGCAGCCTGCTGATGCTTTGCCTGGCGATGCTCGCAACCCATCATGTGTTCGAGAATACAAATCCATCCGGAACGATGGGTGCGGTCCGGATGCTGTTCTGCTCGTTCGCAGGCGTGTGCCTCTATCGCTGCTTCGCCATGATGGAGCGGCCGCCGGTTCATCCGGACCTGCTGTGCGGTATCGGCATCGCCGTGCCGGTCGCCACCATGTTCGTGCCGTTTGCCTCGATGCTGGATGTTTTCGGCTTCGCTGCCCTCATTCTTGGGCTTGCCTATCAGCGAGGCGCGATCAATCGCGCCTTCGCCAGCCGGCCTGCCCTGTTCATGGGAAAGATCTCGTTCTCGTTCGCGCTGGTGCACGGCGTGCTGATCGCGTTCACCGAATGGTGCCTGCGCAAGCCGTTCCTCGAACATTCGCGCCTGTTCGGAGCCGGCTGGCTCCTCGCGATCGTCCTGTCCTGCGTGCTGCTGGGGATATTGCTGCATGCGGCCGTCGAGATTCCGGGGCTGAGGGTCGGTCGACGTGTGAACGACGCTCTCGATCGTGCCGCCGGGGTTGCGCCACGGACCAGGCCGCTCACCACGAACCGATAGGCAACGGTGCCGGGATCGAGGTTCGGTCGTTGTCGCGAACGTCGATAGTTCGGCGGGCCAGGACGCAGGTGGGTGTACCGCCATCACGACCGACACCCTGTTCTTGTAGGGCCGCTATCGGCTGTGCCTGAGCGCGGCCAAGGCGAGCAGCCCGTCGATCATGATGTCGGCATCGTGGTTCTGGGTCCGATGGTTGACGATCGCGGCGCGGATGGCGCGAACACCGCCGATCGTGGTGGTGGAGGGGACCGCGATGCCGCTCTCGTGCAGGTCCTTCACCAGTTCGGCGTTGAACTGGTCCAGATCATCGGCGCCGCGACAGAACCGGAAGCAGACGATGTTGAGGCCGACCGGTGCGAGCAGTTCGAGATCGGGCTCGGCCTCGATCCGGGCGGCCAGGTGACGGGCGACCGCGCAGCACTGGTCGACCATTTCGCCCATCCGGTCGGCACCATAGGTGCCCAGCGTCATCCAGACCTTCAGGGCACGAAACCCGCGCGACAGGTCGGGGCCGAGGTCGCAGGGCCACGGTGCGTTGCCGGCGGCTCCGCGATCCTCGCGGCCGAGATAGGCCAGCGTCTGTGCGAAGGCGTCGGCCTGGGCGCCCGCGTCCCGCACCACGACGCAACCCGCGTCGTACGGAACCTGTGCCCATTTGTGGAAATCGAACGCCAGGCTGTCGGCACGCTCTATGCCGGCCAGGTGTTGTCGCAGCGTCGGCGACAGGGCGGCGAGCGCTCCGAACGCACCGTCAACGTGGAACCATATCCGCTCGCGGGCACAGAGCGTGGCGATCGCGTCGAGGTCGTCGATGGCGCCGGTATCGACCGAGCCGGCGGTGGCCACCACGATGAACGGATGCAGCCCGGCGGCGCGGTCGCGGGCGATCGCGGCTTCCAGTGCGGGCAGGCTCATGCGGTGGTTCGGGTCGACCGGGACCGCACGCAGCGCCTCGGTGCCGAGGCCGGCCATGTCGAAGGCGCGGGGTATGCAGCCATGCGCGCTGCTGCCGGCATAGCCCACCAGGCCAAGGCTGCCGACGCCGCCCGAGCGGACCGTGGGCCCGGCCCAGGCGCGACGGGCGGTGAGCACGGCGATCATGTTGGCCATGGACGAACCGGTCACCAGCAGGCCGGAACTGGTGTCCGGCATGCCGACCATCTCCGCCGCCCAGCGTATGACGGTGCGCTCGAGCTCGATCGGCGCATGGTCGCGGCCGCCGAGATTGGCGTTCAGCCCGGCGGCCAGCATCTCGGCCAGCATGCCGATGCCGGTGCCGCCGCCATGCACCCAGCCCATGAAGCGGGGATGGGTGTTGCCGAGCGCATACGGCACGATGCGCTGCTGGAATTGCTCATACAGCTCGGCAGGATCGGATGGTCCACGCGGCAAGGGCCGTCGCAGCGCCTGGCGTTCGGAGGCAGGCATCGGCTGCCAGACCGGGTTGTCGGCGGGATCGGCGTCGCTCGACTGGGTGGCCAGCCGGTCGATCATGTCGTCCAGCATGCGATGGCCGAGCGCCCGCAGGCTCCCCCAGTCTTCTGGATCCAGTCCGGCCATATGCACTCCTGCAGTTCCGAAGATCGGCGCTATGTGGCACGGATTGCGCCGGGACCCCATTCTGCCCGCGCTGAGGCTCTTCGAGGATGTGTTCGAGATGTTCTTCCCCGGCTTCCACTACGAGGAAATGACACTGTCCGGCACCCGTTACCGGATGCGTACCGGCGGCCTGGCCGGCTGGCGTTCGGTGCCTCTGCTGCTGCTGCATGGCCAGCCACAGACGCACGCGATGTGGCACCTGGTGGCGCCGGCACTGGCGGACGGGTTCAGCGTGGTGTGCGCCGACCTGCCGGCACACCTGACCCTGGCCGAACTCGCGCACGACATGCTGGTGCTGATGACCCGGCTCGGACATCGGCGCTTCGCGGTGGCCGGCCACGATTTCGGCGCCCATGTCGCCGCCCGGATGGCGCTGGATGCCCCCGACCGGATCGAACGGCTGGCACTGGTCGAGGCGGTGCCCCTGCTGGCGCATGACGGGCGCGCCGACATGGCATTCGCCCTGTCCGGATACGCCGCCTGCTGGTTCGCGCAGCTGCACCCGAAACCAGAGGCGCTACTGGTCAAGGCACCGGATGACTGGTTCCGGCTGGCCCCGGACGAGGCACGAGAGATCTTCCACCCCGAGGCGATCGCCGACTACCTGCTGGAAGGGCCTTGGAACGAGGATCTGCGCGGCCATGGGGCGGCGGCGGACGGACCGGTCCCGACGATCGACCACGAGCAGCGCAGCAGGCAGACCCGGATCACCTGCCCGGTCATGCTGGTCTGGGGCACCCGCGGCCGGATCGGCGGCTGGTACGATCCACGCACATTGTGGGCGGCCGGGATCGAGGGTGAGGTCTCCGGCGGACCGATCGAGGCCGGCCATTTCAGTCCTGAGGAAACGCCGGGGGAACTGGCGGGGCTGTTCCGGGAGTTCTTCGGGCGTGGGCGGAGCGAAGGCGGCGAGGCCACTGCGGTCGGAGAAACTACTTAAAAAGAAGTTTCCAGTGCGGTCCTCGTGTGTTCGCCAGTCGTCGGACGATGATAACCGGCCGTGGGATCGACGCGGCTTGGTGGATACCTTGATGCTTTCGGCATAGGTGTTCCCGATGCGCGGAAGTCGCCACACTATTCGCCTGAGTTCCGCCGTAGGATGATCGACCAAGGCTGTCGAGCGCAGAAGTCTACCGGTTGCACTGCTGTTCCTGCTTATTGGCAGCACAATCGTTTTATTCGTCCCTGGTAACCGGGGAGCGCTACCTCTCGAACCCGATCGCCAGTGCGATCTGACGACGGATGGCGGTAAGCTGGTCCTCCGTAATGCGAGAGGGCGTTGGCTCCTTCGCAGCGCGTCACCCCCGCCGATCGGCCAGCACAATCTGTCCGGCCCGGAGGACGAGAGGTGCTGCCTTAACCGGCATCGGTGCCCGGCGTGCACCAGCTCTCATAGAACGCGCGTGCTTCAGCGGAGGTCGCTACGTGACTGGCCACTGCTCCGCTCGCGTCACGGATCCGGGCACGCCGTGCTTCCCGCGCAGCCTGCGTTGCGAACTCGCGCGACAGGGTTCCGAGACCAATCCCACGGCTCCTGGCCTGAGTTTCAAGCTCGTGACGGACATCATCATCATCAAGGCGGATGGAGATCGGCACACCCATGACTCACCTCCACATCGCCAGAAATCCACTACATGAGTGTAGCGTGGATACACCCTGCAGATGCAGCGATCTGATCAGTAGCAGCGACCGCACGATCGACCTACGTGGGGCAGACCGGGGACAGCCTCGATTGATGCCGGCCATGGCCGATCCCGACACCCGTTTGATCATGCAGGCCTACCTCCAGCATCCCCATCCTGGACCCACCCTGAGCCGCTTCCGCACACGGGAGTGCGAAGCTACGGTGCAATGACCCAACGATCCGGAGCATCATGCGCCCTCTTTTTCCGCTCGCCCTGCTCGCCGCCACGTGCCTGGCAGGCGTCGTGCCGGCCGGTGCCGTGTCCACCGCCACCGGCTCGCCCGCCTACCTCACCGAGATCGAGGGCACGCAGGCGCTGGCCTGGGTGAAAGCCCACAACACGCAGACGCTTTCCACGCTGCAGGCCGACCCACATTACCAGCCGCTGTTCCAGCAGGCCCTGGCCCTGGCGCAGGATCGCGACCGCATTCCGGCCCCGTCGATGATCGCCGGCCAGGTCTATAATTTCTGGCAGGATTCCGACCATGTGCGCGGCATCTGGCGGCGCACCTCGCTGGACAGCTACCGCAGCGCGGCGCCGGCCTGGAGCACGGTGATCGATCTCGACGCGCTATCCGCGTCGGAGCACGCCAACTGGGTCTGGAAAGGCGCCGATTGCGCGGAGCCGACGGAGCATTTGTGCCTGGTGCATCTGTCGGATGGCGGCGAGGACGCGGTCACGCTGCGCGAGTTCGATTTGAGCACGGGCGGGTTCGTGAAGGACGGGTTCTCGCTGTCGCGCGCCAAGCAGGAAGTCGCCTGGGTCGACGACGACACGCTGCTGATCGCGCGGGACTGGGGCCTGGAACACGGCCACGCGACCGTCACGCCGTCCAGCTACGCCTTCGTGGTCAAGCAGTTGAAGCGGGGCCAGGCGCTCGGGCAGGCGACGGAGATCTATCGCGGCAAGCCGACCGACATGTCGGTGGCGCCGACCGAACTGGTCGATGGCGACGGGCACCGGGTGAGCCTGATCACCCGCGCGGTCAGCTTCTTCGAGTTCGAGTTCCGGGTCATGACACCGCATGGCCTGGTGCTGCTCGACCTGCCGAAGAAGGCGACCGTCGAAGGCCTGGTAGCGAACCGGCTGATCGTGAAGATCGACCAGGACTGGACCCCGAAGGGCAGCGCCATGGTCACCGCCGGAAGCCTGGTGTCTCTCGATGCCGGCCATCCCGACGCGCCGCCGATGGTGATCTTCAAGCCGACCGACCGGCAGTCGATGGACACCGTCTCGGTGTCCCGGGACCGCGTCGTCGCGGGGATCTACGACAATGTCCGCGGCCAGGCCTGGGTGTTCACGCCTGCCGATGCCGGATGGACGGCCAGGCGGCTGGCGCTGCCGGACAATGTTTCGATCGACGTGGCGGACAGCAACATCCATGACGAAAACACCTTCTTCGACGTCACCGGGTTCCTGAGCCCGACGCAGCTCTGGCTGGCGGACGCGGCCACCGGGACAGCCACGACCATCAAGTCGCAGCCTGCCAAGTTCGACGCCGCACCGTACGCGGTCGATCAGTACGAGGCCGTGTCAACGGACGGTACCAAGGTGCCGTATTTCGTGGTGCACAGGCGCGACCTGAAGACCGATGGCAGCAACCCGACGCTGCTGTATGCCTATGGCGGCTTCCAGGTCTCGATGACGCCGACCTACTCCGGGGCACTCGGCAAGCTGTGGCTCGATCGCGGCGGCGTCTATGTGCTGGCCAACATCCGTGGCGGCGGCGAGTTCGGGCCGCGCTGGCACGAGGCCGGCGTGCAGACGAAGCGCCAGCATGTGTTCGACGATTTCGCAAGTGTCGGACGCGACCTGATCGCCCGGAAGATCACCTCGCCGGACCGCCTCGGCATACGCGGCGGCTCGAACGGCGGGCTGCTGATGGGGGTCGAGTTCACCCAGCATCCCGAGCTCTGGAAGGCGGTGATCATCGATGTACCGCTGCTCGACATGATGAACTTTGAGACCATGTCGGCGGGGGCGTCCTGGGTCGGCGAATATGGCAGCGTGCATGTGCCGGCCCAGCGCAGGTTCCTGGCCGGGATGTCGCCGCTGCAGAACCTGAAGGCCGGGGTGAAATATCCCGAGCCGTTCATTTTCACCACGACCAAGGACGACCGGGTCGGACCGGTGCATGCCCGCCGCTTCGCGGCGCGAATGGAGGCGATGGGGCTGCCGTTCCTGTATTTCGAGCAGACCGAGGGCGGTCATGCGGCCGGCGCCAACCTGGTCGAGAAGGCCGAGGAACAGGCACTCGAATTCACCTACCTGACCCGGAAGCTGATGCCATGAAGACGATGAATTTTGCTGTCCCTGCGATGATGGGCCTGATGCTGGGCAGCTGGACCGCATCGCCCGCGTTCGCCCAGCCGGCGGATGTCCGGCAGGGCGGCATGGCGGCGCCGACGCCGGGCGTTGCCGCCAGGCGCGAGCGACTGCCGCCGGGGACCTACATGTCGGGCGCCCTGCTGCCGGATACGTCGCTGCTGCTGCCGCCGCCGCCCCTGCCCGGTTCGCCGGAACAGGCTTCGGACCAGGCGGTGTTCAGGCAGTCGCGGGCCTACAAGGACACACCGCGGTGGCGCCTGGCCCAGAACGACGCGCTGCTCTCGACGCCGGCCCTGCTGGCAGACTTCTCCTGCGCGCTTGGCTTCGCGATCGATCCGGCCAGGGCGCCGGCGCTCGTCTCTTTGCTGGAGCATGCCGGTGCCGACATGGGACCGGAAATCGACCGCACCAAGAATCTGTGGCAGCGCCACCGTCCGCATATCGGCAACGATGAGCCGATCTGCGTGGCACGGCATGGCAGCCTGGACCAGAGTCCGGCCTACCCGTCCGGCCACACCACCCTGGAGTTCGGGACCTCGCTGATCCTGGCGGAGCTGGTGCCGGACCGGGCGGCCGAGCTGGTCCGGCGCGGGCGGACGCTGTCGGAAAGCCGGATCGTCTGCGGCGTCCACTGGCTGAGCGACGTGCAGGCGGGCTTCCTGGAGGCGTCGTCGCTGGTGGCGGCGCTGCATGGGAGTGCCGCCTTCCGCACCGACATGGACAAGGCGCGCGCGGAACTGGCCACCCTACAACGACCCTCCCCGAAGGCACCGGACGCCGCTATGTGCCAGCTGGAAGCCGACGCCGCGTCGCACTCGCCACTGTTCCGCGAGCAGCCCGCCGGCCCATAATGGCCCATGACCCGGCGCGGCAAACAAACCTGTGTTCGGGCGTTTACTCCGGGAAGCCGGAGGGAACCATGCCAGCGACCGGAGGAAGCGCGCTCGGACGATTGAGCGCCATGCCGGTCGCCGATTGGACGAGGCGGATGTGGGAGCGTGTGCCGTCCCTGCCGCCGGGCTGGTTCGGTTTCTGCAGCCGGACCTGGATCGCCATCGTGCTGGCACTTGCGACCGCCTTCTGGCTGCAACTCGACAGTGCCGACTCCGCAGCCGTGTGTGCGGCGATCCTGGCGCAGCCGACCCGGGGCCAGTCGCTGTCCAAGGCGATCTACCGGATGGGCGGCACGGTGATCGGCGCCGCCGTGGCGCTGCTGCTGATCGGGCTGTTCCCGCAGGACCGGTTCATGCTGCTGGGTGGCGTCGGCCTTTGGGTGGCGATCTGCACCACCGTCAGCACGATGACCCGCGATTTCCGTGCCTACGCGGCGGTCCTTTCCGGCTACACCGTCTCGATCGTCGCCATCGCGGTCATCGACAATCCGAACGGCGCGTTCTCCAGTGCGGTGTCGCGCGTGGCGGTGATCGCGATCGGTATCGTCGCGATGACGGTGGTCAACGACGTGTTCGGGTCCCCGGAAACCTGGAAGCAGCTCGCCGACGGACTGAAGAAATCCACCGAGACGGTGTTCGGTATCGCCGACGCCGCGGTGCATGGCCGTGCCCTGCCGGCCGAGACGGACATTGCTGCCCTGGCCTCGGGCATACTGGCGCTGAGCACGCAGGCGAACTATTCGCGCACCGAACTGCAGGACGGGCAGCACCGGATTGCCGGGGCTGACAGCGCCATGCTCGGACTGCTGGACATGCTTTTCTGCGCACGGGCAATCGCATACGGCCTGCAGCGCGACGATGCGGATCCGGCGATCGTGCAGCGCCTTCCGGAACTGGCCGGTGCCCGATCGGATCGCGAGGCGTTCGCGGATGTCGAGATCCCGCATGAGCCGGTCGATGCCTTCCTGATCGAGCGTACAGCAGCACTCGCCCGCAACCGGCGCTGGGTCGAGGACGGGATGGGCGTGCTGTCAAACGGCGGGCGGCCGAAACGGTATGTGAGCCTGGAGTATCATCTGGATCGTTTCGCGGCCGGGCTGAACGCCACCCGGATCCTGATCGCGTTCGCGATCGGCGCCGCCTTCTCGATCCTGTCCGGGCTGTCGGACTCGACGCTGGCATTGATCCAGATTTCCGCCGTGTGCGCTCTGGCGGCGACCAACCCCAACCCAACCAGCTTCGCCTACGGCGTGCTGATCGGCGCGCCGCTCGCCGTCATTGCAGCAGCACTCATCAACTTCTTTCTGCTGACCCAGGGTTCGGCGATGCCGGTGCTGGCGATCGCGATCCTGCCGGCGGTGTTCATCGCCTGCACGCTGGTGATGTATCCGAAAACCGGCGCGATCGGCTTCATCATGCTGGTGTTCACCTTCGTGATGCTGAACCCGGCCAATCCGCAAAGCTTCGACCTGACATCGTTCGTCGAGCGCGCCATCATGTTCCTGTCGGCGGCGGTGATCGTGTTCCTGTCACTGGTGCTGATCCTGCCTGTGTCGCCGCGCCGGCGCGTCATGCGCGGGATGCTGGCGATCGCCCGGGATGTCGAGCGCGAGATGGACGGGCCGGCCCAGCACGAGGGACCTGCCCTGGCCAGCCGCCAGTACGACCGGCTGTCGCAGATGCAACAGTGGAACAGCCGGATCGGTTCGAGCGGCAGCCGGCGCTTCGTGCTGGCACGGCTGATCGGGCTGACCGATCTGGTCGGCGCGCTCGGCCGCGCTCGTGCCGGGCTGCATGGCATCGAGGCAGTCGAGCCGCTTTGCGACACCGCCACGGAGATCGGCGGCGGGTTGCGGAAGAACGACGTCGACGGGACGCTGGGCCGCATGGATGTCGCCGCACGGATGCTTCTGGACCAGGGCCATGCCGTTCCCGCAGTGCATCGTGGCGCGTTGCTTCGTGCGGTGTCCGGACTCTACGGCGCCGGGGCTGCCTTGCGCGCCAACCGGCGGATGCTGTTGCTGACCGGCACGGTCCGGACTTCTCACAAGTCGGCAGCGGCCTGAGCCATGACGCATGTGCTCGATCTCAATGGCATCCTGGTTTCCTCGTTCGTCGGACAGGCGTTGCTCGCACTGGTAATCCTGCTGATACTCCGGCCGATCCTGGCGCGGCTCGGGTTCCAGCGGGTGGTGTGGAACCCGCCACTCGCCGAGTTTGCTTTGGGCATTTGCATCCTCGGCGTCATCATTCTGTTGAGCTAGGAGCGCCGGGTCATTTTCCGTCGAGCAAGACGCCTGCTGCGTGTCATTTCAACCGTGACGATCCTGGTGGTCGCCGGGATCGTCATGCTGGCGTTGTGGGAGCATTACACCGCGCAGCCCTGGACCCGCGACGGCGAGGTGCGCGTGCAGGTCGCCAACATCGCGCCGCAGGTGTCCGGCCAGATCGTGTCGGTGGACGTGCACGACAACGAGTTCGTTCATAAGGGTGACGTGCTCTACACCATCGAACGTTTCGATTTCGAGGTCGCACTGGCTTCGGCCGATGCAACCGTGCGGCAGCGGCAGGTCGCCATGACGGTCAGCCAGACCCAGGCCGTGCGACGCAAGGAGCTGACCACCCTGTCCACGTCGCTCGAGGAAAAGCAGCAATACCAGGGAACCGCCGAGCAATCATCCGCCACCTACGCACAGGCGGTCGCGCAACAGTCGCAGGCGCGGATCAACCTGCAGCGGACCACCGTACGCAGCACCGTCAACGGCTACGTGACCAACCTACTGATGCGCGTTGGCAACTACGCGACCGAGGGAACGTCCAACATCCAGATCATCGACGCGGACAGCTACTGGGTCGACGGCTACTTCGAGGAAACCAAGCTGGAACCGATCCGCGTCGGCGATCCGGCACAGGTGATGCTGATGGGGTATCGCGACCCGATCCGGGGCCATGTGGAAAGCATCACGCGGGGCATCGCCACGTCGAACGCCGGTGCCTCGACGCAGGGACTTCCGTCGGTGGATCCGGTCTATACCTGGGTCCGCCTGGCACAACGCATTCCGGTTCGTATCCATATCGACCAGGTTCCACCGACGGTGGTGCTGGCCGCCGGCATGACGGCGACGGTCACGGTGCATCCGCTGCATCCGTTGCCGGCATCGAGGTACGATGGCCCGGGCGCCGGGCTGGTTGCGTGGACGAGCGACCAGATGGAACGGCAACGGACCGCACCGGCAACGACCGATGCCAAATAGGCTCAGGCTAAATTCGCAATCGCAAGACGGTACGTTGACCTCGCGGGATGAACCGATCCGTGTCGGGCTGATCGGCTACGGATATGCAGGACGAACGTTCCATGCGCCATTGATCGCGGCGACGGTGGGCCTGGAACTCGTTTCCGTCGCATCGAGCGACGCCGCCAAGGTCCGGAGGGACCTGCCGGATGTAGAAACCGTGCGCGACCCGATGGCGCTGGCCGGCACGGCCGGCATCGATCTGGTTGTGATCGCGTCTCCAAACGATACGCATGTCCAGCTTGCGCGGACGGCACTCGATGCCGGCAAGGCCGTCGTGGTGGACAAACCGTTGACCGTCGATCTTGCGGATGCGCGCGATCTCGCGGACCAGGCTCAACGACTCGGCCTGTTGCTGTCGGTGTTTCACAACCGGCGCTGGGACAGCGATTTCCTCAGTGTGAAGCAGGCGATCGAGGACGGCCTGGTGGGCCGTGTCACCCATTTCGAATCCCATATCGACCGGTATCGTCCGCAGGTGCGTGACCGCTGGCGCGAGAATTCCGGCAGCGGAAGCGGCATCTGGTTCGATCTCGGGCCACATCTGGTCGACCAGGCACTGCAACTGTTCGGCCTGCCGGATCGCGTCCAGGCCAACCTCGCGGCGCAGCGTACCGGCGCGAAGACCGACGACTGGGCGCACGTGCTGCTGGAGTGTGATTGCCGCCGGGTCGTGCTGCACGCGGGGATGCTGGTGGCGGGCGGCTCGAACCGGTTCGTCGTGCATGGCGAGACCGGCAGCCTGGTGAAGCGCCACTCCGACCGGCAGGAAGCCCAACTGGTGGCGGGCATGCGACCCGGCGCACCCGGATGGGGTGCCGACCCGGATGGGCTGATGGTCTACGATGCGGACGGTGCCGAACGGCTGCTCACGCCGGTCGATGGAGACTACCGTCACTATTATGCGGGGATCGCCAGGGCGCTGACCGGTAACGGCACCAATCCGGTGCCACCGGCGCAGGCGGTGGCGACCATGGCTATCATCGACGCGGCGATCGTGTCGGCGCGGACCGGGCGTGTCGTCGACATGGCGTTCACCGCGGCAGACCGTGCAGCGTTCGGCGTCTAGCCAGACGACAGGCCGACGGTCGCTGCAACCACGCCGGCGAGCACGATCCAGGGCGGAAGTTTCCACGAGACCAGTGCGACGAAGCCGGCCCCGGCCACCAGGAAATCCCGCGGCGCCAGCACTGCGCTGGTCCAGACCGGATCGTATAGCGCCGCCGCGAGAATGCCGACGACCGCAGCGTTGGCACCACGCAGTGCCGCCTGCGCCGACGCTCTCGCACGGAGACCGTTCCAGAACGGCAGGGCTGCCACCAGGATCAGCAATCCGGGCAGGAACACCGCGACCAGCGCCAGGGCCGCCCCGGCCACGCCGCCTGCACCCGGCTTTATCAGGGCACCAAGGTAGGCAGCGAAGGTGAAGAGCGGTCCGGGAACGGCCTGCGCGGCACCATAGCCGGCGAGAAACGTGCTCTCGCTCATCCAGCCCGGGTGGACGATCCGCGCCTGCAGCAGCGGCAGGATGACGTGACCGCCGCCGAACACCAGCGCGCCGGAACGGTAGAACGCGTCGAACACCGCGACGGGCTGCGAGCTGGTCGCGGCCTGGACCAGCGGCAGGCCGACCAGCAGCACGATGAACGAGACCAGGCACATGATCGCGGCTGCGGGCAGGACCGCAAACCGCAGCGAACTTGCTGCCGACGTGCGACCGTTCCGGCAGACCAACAGTCCAGCCAGGGCGCCGCCGGCGATCGCCCCGACCTGGCCGATCCCGCCACCGACCAGGGATACCAGGGCAAGCGCCGCGACCGCGATCGCGGAGCGGGCCCGGTCGGGAGCCAGGGTTCGCGACATGCCGAGCACGGCCTGCGCGACGATCGCCACCGCGACCAGTTTCAACCCATGGATGACGGCCTGGCCGAGCGGGCCGGAGAACGACGCCGCGCCATAGGCGAACGCGACCAGCAGCGCCGCCGAGGGCAGGGTAAACGCCGTCCAGGCGGCCAGGGCGCCGAGCGGTCCGGCACGCAACAAGCCGATCGCGAAACCGACCTGGCTCGATGCGGGGCCGGGCAGGAACTGGCACAGGGCGACAAGGTCGGCATAGTCGGCCTCATCGATCCAGCGCCGCCGGGTGACGAATGCATCACGGAAATAACCCAGATGCGCGACGGGTCCGCCGAACGACGTCAGTCCAAGCACGAGGAATGCCGCGAAGACCCCGCCGACGGAACCACGATCAGGCGCTCTGCCCGTATCCTCGACAGGCATCGCCACGGCCGCCGCCACCACGGCTCGCTCTATCGCATATCTGCGCAGAACCGCGCGATCCGGCGGCAGGCTTCGGCCAGGCTTTCGTCATCCGCCGCGACGCTGAGGCGCAGATACGGGCTCATGCCGAAGGCGCTGCCGGACACCACCGCGACATGCTGCTCGTCCAGCAGCGCCAGCGCGAAGTCATCGTCGGTGCGGATCGGCTTGCCCCCGGCACTGGTGCGGCCGAGGCAGCCGGCAATCCCGGGATAGGCGTAGAATGCGCCGTCCGGCATCGCGCAGGTCATTCCGGGAATAGAGCGCAACGCCTCCACCACCAGGTCGCGCCGGCGCCGGTAGGTGTCGCGCATCACCGGCAGCAGCTCCTGCGGTCCGTTCAGGGCGGCGACCGCGGCCGCCTGGCTGACCGACGACGCACCGGACGTGGCATTGCTCTGGATCACCAGCATCGCCTTGATCAGGCTGGCCGGGCCGGCGGCATAGCCGATCCGCCAGCCGGTCATCGCGTAGCTTTTCGACACGCCGGACAGGGTCAGGATGCGGTCGTGCAGCGCCGGCACCGCACACGCCAGGGACACATGCGGGACATCGCGGAATACCAGATGCTCGTAGATCTCGTCGCACAGGATCCACAGGTCGGGATGACGGAGCAGCACCTTGCCCAACGCCCGGAGATCGTCCGCCGGACACACCGCGCCGGTCGGGTTGTTCGGGAAATTCAGGATCACCCACTTCGTGCGCGGCCCGATCGCGCGCTCCAGCGCCTCGGGCTTCAGGCGAAAGCAATCGGCCTCCAGACACTCGGCAAACACCGGCACCCCGCCGAGCAACTCCACCGTCAGCGGATAACTTGCCCAGTACGGCGCGGGGATCACCACCTCGTCGCCGGGATCGAGCGTCGCCATCAGCGCATTGAACAGGATCTGCTTGCCGCCATTGGCAACCATCACCTCGTTCAACGCGTAGTCGAGGTCGTTCTCGCGGGCGAACTTGGCGACCACGGCCTGCTTCAGCGCGAGCGTGCCATCGACCGGCGGATATTTGGTCTGGCCATCCAGCGCGGCTGCGTGCGCCGCGTCGATCACATGCGTGGGCGTTGCGAAGTCGGGCTCACCCAAGGCCAGCGAGATCACGTCGTGCCCGGCGGCACGCAACGCCCGCGCCCTGATTGACATCGCGATCGTGGCGGGGGCGGATGCGTTTGAAAGCTTCGTTGCTAGCGCTGGCATGTTGTCCTCAGGCAGGGCGCTGCCCTGCACCCGCCAAAGGACGGTCGTCCTTTGGAAACCTGTTAATTCAAGGAGGCGCAGAAGCGCTGGATGCGGGTGCAGCCTTCGCGCAGGCTTTCGGTGTCGGTCGCGTAGGACACCCGGAAATGGCCCGGGAACACGAACGCGGTGCCATGCACGGTGGCAACGCCCTCCTCCTCCAGCAACGCGATCACGAACGCCTCGTCATCGACGATCGACGCACCACGGGGACTGGTCTTGCCGATACAGCCCTGCATCGACGGATACACATAGAACGCACCCTCCGGCGTGTGGCAGTTCAGCCCCGGTGCGGCGTTCAGCATCTCCACCACCAGGTCGCGACGCGCCTGATAGGTCGAGACCATGTCCGCAATGAAATCCTGCGGCCCGGTCAACGCCTCGAGGGCGGCGGCCTGGCTGATCGAGGACGGGTTCGACGTAGACTGGCTCTGCAGCTTGTCCATCGCCTTGATCAGCGACAGCGGTGCGCCGGCGAAGCCGATCCGCCAGCCGGTCATCGCATAGGCCTTGGAACAGCCGTTCATCGTCACCGTGCGGTTCCGCAGGCGCGGCTCGACCTGCACGATCGTCGCCGGGCGGAACCCGTCATAGACCAGCTTGTCGTAGATATCGTCGGTGAACACCCACACGTCCGGGTGGCTCAGCAGCACGTCGCAGATAGGACGCAATTCCTCCGCCGTGTAGGCCGCCCCGGTCGGGTTGTTCGGCGAGTTCAGGAAGAACCACTTGGTCTTCGGCGTGATCGCCGCCTCGAGATCCTCGGCCCGCAGCTTGAAACCGGAGTTCGGGCCGCACGGAACGATGACCGGCGTGCCTTCGGCAAGGGCGACAATGTCCGGATACGAAACCCAGCACGGCGACGGAATGATGACCTCGTCGCCGGGCTCGAGCGTCGCCAGCATCGCGTTGAAGATCACCTGCTTGCCGCCGGTCGAGACGATGATCTCTTCCGGCGAGTAATCGAGCCCGGAATCCAGCCGGAACCGCTCGGCGACCGCCTTCTTGAGGGCCGGCGTCCCCGACACGTCGGTGTATTTGGTCTGGCCCGCCTCGATCGCCCGGATCGCCGCCTGCTTGACGTTCGCGGGCGTGTCGAAATCCGGTTCGCCGGCCGACAGGCTGATGATGTCCCTGCCCGCCGCCTTCAGCGCGCGCGCCTTGGACGAGATGGCAATGGTCTGGCTGGGGCTGATCTTGTTCAGGCGGGCGGCGATGAGGTCCATGATGATCTGCCAGAGGCTCCGAATAATGCACGAGTGAAACGCCGCGAAAGCTAGTGCGAAATCGCCGCCTGGGGAAACCGGCGGTGCGACAGGGCTGCTGCCCGGATGGTCAGATACCGAGAGAGAACAGGTTGAACCCCCACGGCGGCAGGTCGAGGAACAGGCCGGCCGAGGCGATTTCGGCGCCGTCGCGCGTATAGCGTTCGGCATGCATCCGGTCGGTCAGCGTCACCAGCCCGTCCGCCAAGTTCGCACGCACCCGGCACTGGCCGCGATCCGGCCCGTAATTCACCACCAGCAGAAACCTCGGCCCGTTCGCGTCGTGCCAGAGTGCGGCGATGAAACGCTGGTCGCTGGGATTGCCGTCCCAGGCCGGCGACGGGGACAGCGGCTCGTACCGGCCCTGTCGAAACACCGGCTCGTCGAGCACCGGCAGCAGATGGCGATAGAACGCCAGCACCGCCTCATCCACCGGCTCGTCCGGACCGCGATCGAGATGGATCGGGATGTGCACCCGCATGCCTTCGAGTTGGCCCTGGTGCAGGAACCGCAGGCCGGGTGCGGCGAACGCCAGCATCGCCGCTGCCTGGTGCCGGGGCCAGTCGAACGCAGCGGCGGCGCGCGCCTCGTCATGGTTCTCGAGGAAGCGCGCCAGGTGCGCCTGCGCGGCGGGATCGACTGCCAGCAGCGCCCGCACCCGCCCGGCATCGCCCGCCTGCAGCGCGTCGTAGAGAGCCTTGTCGTAGGAGAGGTCGAACCCGTCCTCGATCAGCCTGTGCTCCAGGCCCCAATAGACCTCGGCCATGAACAGGAATTTGGGATGTGCCGCCCGGACGGCGCGGGTCGCAGCCGGCCAGAACGGTGCCACCATGCGGCCAGCGAGACTGGCCGCCCAGGTGCGCTCAAACACGTCCGGCAGCAGCAGCATCGCCATGTCGCAGCGCACGCCATCGCAGGCATCCGCCACCGACAGCAGGGTTTTCGCCATCGCCGCCTGGGTTTCCGGGTTGGCGTAGTCGAGCTGGACGGTGTCCGGCCAGCCGGAAAAGTATGGATCACGGCCATGCGCGAAGATGCCGGCCCCGAGCCTCACCCAATTGGCGCGCGCGTCCGCCAGGTCTGCTTCGGTGCCCTGGATGAACAGCGAGGGCTGGGCCGTGACCCATGGGTGATCGAGCGCCATGTGGTTCGGCACCATGTCCAGCATCAGGCGCAGGCCGGCCCGGTTGACGCGCGCGCGCAGCCTCGCCAGCGCGGCATCGCCGCCAAACGCTGCCTCGGCGGTGTAGCCGGCGATGGCGAACGGGGAGCCGCAGATATCGTCCGGGGTCAGGTCGGGCAGCGCCTGCCGGAAACCTTCCTGCCAGTCCGGGTTGGTGCGGGAGATCGTGCGGCCGGCCGCTCCGGTCTGCCAGACACCGAGGAACCAGACCCAGTCGACGCCCAGCGTCTTCAGCGCCGAAAGCGTCTCGTCCGGAACGTCGTCGAACCCGGCCGGCCGGCCGAGCAAGCCTGAGATGCTGCGCATCAGGACACGCGTGTTGATCTGGTAGAGCATCGGGTTTGACGGCAGGTCGGGCATGCAGGTTCCTCTGGCGGCGAGACTACGTCAGGGCATGGGACTCCCGCCAGAATTCGCATCGGTCCGAATGGTCCGCCGGGGTCACCCCGAGTCGCGCCTCAGGCGCTCCCAGCCAAGTGGCTCATGCGACAACTTGATGACGGGGATTGCCGAAAAGGTCACATGACTTGCGGAGGATGGGGGCGTCTGCAATAAAAGAGTCTGTTTCTAGACGGCGCACACTGACTGGCGTTTCGTTGGACTGATTGCCAGGCTTTCCATGCGGCGTCCTTGTAAGGATGCGCACTTGCCTGACGGCGGCCTGCACTTTCCTGCTCTTGTGCTCAACGCGGATTTTCGTCCGCTCTCCTACTTTCCGCTCTCGGTCTGGTCCTGGCAGGACGCGATCAAGGCGGTCTTCCTCGACCGCGTCTCGGTGCTGAGCGAGTACGACCGCGAGGTCCACTCCCCGAGCCTGTCGATCCGGCTGCCGAGCGTCATCGCGCTGAAGGACTACATCCCCTCCGCACGGCGCCCTGCCTTCACCCGCTTCAACGTGTTCCTGCGCGACAACTTCTCCTGCCAGTACTGCCTGGATCGGCTGCCCACGCACGACCTCACCTTCGACCACGTGGTCCCGCGCTCCCGTGGCGGCCGCACCACCTGGGAGAACGTCGTCACCGCCTGCGGCAGCTGCAACCTGCTGAAGGGGAACCGGCTTCCGCGCGAGATCCACATGCATCCGCGCAAGGTTCCGTGCCAGCCGACGACCTGGGAGCTCCAGGATAACGGCCGCGCCTTCCCGCCGAACTTCCTGCACGAGAGCTGGCGCGACTACCTCTACTGGGACACCGTCCTGGAGAACTGACAGCCATCACTGGGGCAGACAGTCTTCGTGCGGCTGCCAAATCGTTGGCGATGCTGCCGGCGGAACGATCCGGGCGCGACCGGCAATGTCCGCAGGGTCTCGTCCTTCATGCTTCGCACCTCCACAACTTGAGCCGGTTGCGGTCCAAGCGCCGCGTCGACCGAGGTGGCGCTGCTCGTTGGCGTCAACTGATCGGGTCGTTCACCGCGGCGACGGCGACGGCGGCCCGACCGGATGCCGCACCGCCGAGATCTCGGCGCTGGCCCGGGCGATCGTGCCCACCAGGATTTCCTGGACGCCGGAAACGACGATCTGCACGCCGATGCACAGAAGGATCAGCGCGACCAGCCGGGTGACGATCCGGGCGCCCGACCGGCCAAGCATGAGGACGAAGCGCGGGGCGCTGGCATAGGCGACCCAGACCATCAGACAGACAGCGACGGCAGCGAGGCACGTGCCCAGGCTGAACTCCAGCCGGGCCAGCATCCCGCCCGCTTCCGGCCGTTCGGCACCCAGCGCGATCGCCACCGAAATGCTTCCCGGTCCCACCGTGAACGGCATGGTCAGCGGAAAGAACGCGGTGGACGACACATCGGCGGCCGCGGTACGGCCCTCCTGGTGCGCCTGGCGTTCCTTGTTGGCCTCGTTCTCTTCCGGCGCCTGCAGCAGGCTCCAGGCGCGCACTGCCACCACCAGACCGCCGGCGATGCGCAGGGCGCCGATAGTGATGCCGAAGAAGGCGAGCAGGGTGCTGCCGATGAACAGCGACACCAGCAGGATCAGCAGGCCGTATACTGCCACCCGCCGCGCCAGCATCGCCCGCTCGGCACCGCTGCGGCCGTCGGTCACCTCCGCGAAGATGAGTGCCGCACCGATCGGGTTGACGATCGAGAACAGCGCCGGAAACGCCAGCAGAAAGGCTCCGGACAGGCTCGCGAAGTTTGCAGTCTCGGCACTCAGGTAGGCCATCGCTGCTCCGGATCAGGCGTGCGGTTGCCGGCAACCGGTCATAATGGAAAACTATGCGACGAGGCCGGACCGCCGGACCATAGACCGAGAGGACAGCATGTCGACATCCACCTCGAGGCGGCCGCACAAGGTGCTCCTGTTTACCGGCCTTCTTTACTCGCTTGCCGGCCTGGCCTTGGCTGGAGGCGGGCTGTGGCTCGCGTCGCTCGGCGGCTCGCTGTTCTACCTGATCGCCGGCCTCGGTATCCTGCTGACCGGCGTGCTGCTGGTCGCCAGGCGATCGGAGGCACTGTGGGTCTACGCTGCCGTGCTGATCGGCACCATGGCCTGGTCGATCTGGGAGATCGGCTTCGACTGGTGGCCGCTCGCCGCCCGTGGGGACGTGATCTTTCCGCTCGGGTTGTGGCTGCTGACGCCGTGGATCCGGCGCGGGCTCGACCCGGAATACGGACGCGGGTTCCATCGGAACCTGAAGCGCGCATCGGCCGGCGGGGCCTCGGCGCGGCCTGCACCGGTGCGTCGCGCCGGGGCCGGTCCGCTCTGGATCGGAGTCGCGGCCGGCGTGGTCGTGCTGCTGGTCGGACTGGTGACCACGCACAACGACCTGGCGGGCGTCATCGATAATGGCACGACCGGGCCGGCGCCGCAGGATTATGCCGGCCAGCCGGACGAGGACTGGCACGCGTATGGCCGCACCCAGTTCGGCACCCGCTTTTCGCCGCTGTCGCAGATCACCCCGGCCAACGCGAACCAGCTCAAGGTGGCGTGGGTGTTCCGCACCGGCGATGTCGGCAGCGACCAGGATCCGAAGGAGACCACCTTCGAGGTCACGCCGATCAAGGTCCGCGACACGCTCTATCTCTGCTCGCAGCACCAGAAGCTGTTCGCGGTGGACGCACGCAACGGCACCCTGCGCTGGTCCTACGACCCGAAGCTGTATCGCAACCCGACCTTCCAGCACCTCACCTGCCGTGGCGTCTCCTATTCCGACACGCCGGCCGGTTCGCTCGACACAGAGGGCAAGCCGGTGCCGGCCGAGTGTCCGCACGCTATATTCCTGCCGGTCAATGACGGGCGGATGGTCAAGCTCGATGCCGATACCGGCAAGCTGTGCGAGGGCTTCGGCGACCACGGCACGCTTGGCCTGATCGACGGCATGGGGGAGCGGACGCCGGGCTACTACGAGCCGACCTCGCCGCCGGTGGTGAGCGACCAGATCCTGGTGGTGGCCGGTGCGGTCATCGACAACTACTCGACCCACGAGCCGTCCGGCGTGGTGCGCGGCTTCGACATCCATACCGGGCGGTTGGTCTGGGCGTGGGATGCGGGCAATCCCGACGAGAACGAGATGCCGTCCGCAACCCACCACTACACCAACAATTCGCCCAATAGCTGGATGACCGCCTCCTACGATGCCAAGCTCGGCTTGGTGTATCTGCCGATGGGGGTGCAGACGCCGGACATCTGGGGCGGCAACCGCACGCCGGCGTCTGAGCGCTATTCCAGTGCGCTGGTGGCGCTGGACATCAAGACCGGCCATCGCGTCTGGTCGTATCAGACCGTGCATCATGACCTCTGGGACATGGATCTGCCGTCGCAGCCGACGCTGGTCGACCTCAACCGGCCCGAGGGTGTCGTTCCGGCGATCCTGGTACCGGCCAAGACCGGTAACCTGTTCGTCCTCAACCGCCAGACCGGTGCGCTGATCGTGCCGGCACCGGAAACCGCCGTGCCGGGCGGTGCGGCACCCGGCGATCACGTGTCACCGACGCAGCCCTTCTCGGAGCTGAGCTTCCGTCCGAAGCGCAACCTGGTCGGCGCCGACATGTGGGGCGCCACCATCTACGACCAGCTCGCCTGCCGGATCATGTTCCACCGGCTGCGCTACGAGGGTCCGTTCACACCGCCGAGCCTGCAGGGCACGCTGGTGTTCCCGGGCAATCTCGGCATGTTCGAGTGGGGCGGCGTGGCGGTCGACCAGGCGCGCCAACTGGTGATCGCCAACCCCATGGCGATCCCGTTCGTGTCGACGCTGATACCGCGCGGGCCGGACAATCCTGCCGCGCCGAACAACGCGCATCCGTCCGGGTCCGAGGTCGGCGTGCAGCCGATGTATGGCTCGCCGTTCGGGGTGAACCTGCACCCGTTCCTGTCGCCGATCGGACTGCCCTGCAAGCGGCCGCCGTGGGGCTACATGGCGGGGATCGACCTGAAGACGATGAAGATCGTCTGGCAGCATCGCAACGGCACCATCCGCGACGAGGCACCGCTGCCGATCCCGATCAAGATGGGCGTGCCGATGCTGGGCGGTCCGCTGACCACCGCCGGCGGCGTCGCGTTCCTGACCGGGACGCTGGACTACTACATCCGCGCCTACGACGTCCGTGACGGCCACCAGTTGTGGCAGGACCGCCTCCCCGCCGGCGGCCAGTCGACACCGATGAGCTACGCCGTCGACGGCAAGCAGTTCGTGGTGACTGCGGCCGGCGGACACGGCTCGTTCGGAACCAAACGGGGCGACTACGTGATCGCCTACACGCTTCAATAGGTCGCGCCGGCACCGCCGAAAGGGGCTTGCTTCCTCTTCGGCGGTGTTTTACATCCACCGCCACTGGCCATGTCCTGTTCGTCTAGAGGCCTAGGACGCTGCCCTCTCACGGCGGTAACAGGGGTTCGAATCCCCTACGGGACGCCAGTATTTCCACGCACTAGGCCCGACTTCCTCCAAACATCCTTGTGGCGGACATGTCGCTTGGCCGGACGGACGGTGACCCATGCATGGTTGTCATCGGGCCTATCGAGTGCAACCGTCGGCATCGGCATAACGATGACGCGGTAGCTCGCCATCATGACAACGACACCGACGTGGCTCGGCTACGTTCACTCATCATGATCCACGGTCGCGGTGCGCTCGGCCATCCTGCTGGCCCACCGATCCGTTCGCCCGGTTTAATCGACCGCCGCGCCGAAGAGATTGCGCGCTGTGATAGGTGTGGAGCCGGATCGCCGGGACGAAACCAATGAAGACTTTCTTGTCTGCAGCGTTGATGACGATCACGGCGTTGACCCCGCTGGCCGCATCCGCCGCTCAGTTGTCTGATTATTTCGGACATTGGAAGGTCGTTAAAATCGCGGGTTACGGGGATGCCAGCTCCGGTCAGGCCGGAGCCGACAAGGGACTTGGCAAATCGTATGTGATCTCAAGGACCAGCATCATGATGCCGTCCGGCCTGTGCGACAAACACGAGATCACCTATGACGTCGTGACTGTAGATGGCGTCATGAGCGAGGGATGGGAGGTCACGCGTAAGGACCTGGACCTCGGAGAGTTTCGCCTGGGAAACAAGGCCGGCTATATCAATGCCGTCTGCATGGATGGATTCGTGCTCGACAAGAATAACTTGCTGGTGCCCTCGGGCGACGGCGCGTTCTACATCGTTCGCCGTCAGACATAGCCTGGTCGGAGGCACTCGCATGGCAGGCCGAGAAAGGTCTGGATGCCATTCATCGCGATGGCGACCGACCCGTTCGTAAACGCGGCAGGCTTTTTCTCCATCCTGAACGCCGATCGCGCGGAGACGGTTCAAAGAATGCCTTCGGCAACCTGATGCGATCATCATTCAAGCCTGGCATGTGGAACCGGGCAAGCCGTGACCGGATATCCGTTGATCCAACGAATGATCCACACTTGCCAGTCGGAGAGCATGCCACGGCGGACGTGGATGACCACCTGATCGGCACCTGGCGCTTCGTGGAACAGGACGCGATCCTACGGGATGGGCAAACGACGCGCCCGCTCGAGGACCGTGCGGCCCGCACTTTGGCTGTGCTGTGCCGGCGTCGAGGCGAGATCGTCAGCCGGGACGAGCTTCTTGCCGAGGTCTGGCAAGGCCGCATCGTGAGTTCCAACAGCGTTGCCATCGTCATCGGCGACCTGCGACGGGCCCTCGGCGACGATGCCCGTCGCCCCACCCACCTCGTTACGATCGCCAAGCGGGGCTATCGTCTCAACGCGGAGCCCGCGCAGCCGCCGGAAATAGAGGCATTCTCGGGACATCAGCCACCAGATCGAGCCGGGCACCGATACGTCTGGGGCGTAGCGGCGGCCGTTGCAGTCCTGTTTGGGCTGTTGATGGTCGGTCTTCCGGCGCGTTACAGCCAGCTGCCGGAACTGGTCGTTGCGCCTGTGAGCAACGATACCGGGGTCGCAAGCTATCAACCACTGGCCAGCGCCTTGAGCGCGGTCGTGACTGATCGGGTGGCGCGCTTCGACTCGATCCGGATGATTGCGCCGGAAGCAAAAGCTGCGGCGCACGGCGCGGCCCCGGCTCTGCAACTGGTCTCGCACCTGATCCTCTGGAACGGGGTCCCCGAGTTGGCACTCAAGGCAACCGATGGTCGCACCGGGACGGTGCTCTGGTCCGGATTCGCTGCCGGCGGGGCGGCCGAGCTGGCAAAGTCGACGTCGCAACGCCTGGATGAGCTCGACCGCCGGCTCGACCCGAACGCACGGCGCCACAACCGATAATCCATTGATCATGAGGGGTTTATTGAAGGTTTACCCCTTCTTTACTCTTCCCCTGGGTCGGACCGTGCCACGGGAACCCTCCCCGACCGAGGAGATTTCACGTTGCGATACGCAAACCGGCCTTTCATGGCCGCCCCGATCCTCATCTTATGTCTACTCGCAACTCCCGCCCGAGCCCGGCAGGACACCAGCGGCGATACCGTCGATGTTCAGCATGTCATGGCTGCCTTCCATGCGGCCGTCGTTGCTCATGACGGAAAGAGGCTGGCTGCTTTGTTTACCTCTAGCGGAAGCAGCTGGTTCAACGTGCTCTCTGATCAGCGCTATGCGCTGGCTCGGGTGAAAGCGCCGGATGCAGCCAAGATCCGGATGAGTTCGTATCAGGATTTCGCCGACTTCGTGTCGAAGTCGAAAGCCTCGCTCGATCCCCAGCATTCCAACCTGCGGATCCAGACCGACGGTATCATCGCCTCGGCCTATTTCGACTTTCGCTTCATGATCGACGGCAAGGAGCAGAACCGGGGAAGCGAGACCTGGCAGCTGGTCAGGGGCGTCGATGGCTGGCGGATCGCGTCGATCTCCTACTCGTCCAACCTGCCGGGCTGATCAGAGCGTAATCGCCGTTCCGGCCTGGGCTCGATGATGCAAGGCCTGCCGGTGCGGCCCGCTACCTAGACGCGATGCTCGATGTCGCGATTTGGGCTTTCACCCTGTTACGGCCGGCGGATTTGGCGGAATAGAGCGCCCCGTCGGCAGCGGTGAACATCTCTTCCGCACTGGCCAGATTCAGTCTCGGAAACGCACTGGCCGCTCCGACGCTGATGGTCACGACATGCATCGGATTTGCATCGTGCTGAATTTGCAGGTTGAGAACTGCGCGCCGCACTGTCTCGCCGACCTCGATCGCGCCAAAAAGATCGGTGTTCGGGATGATCACGACGAACTCTTCCCCGCCATAACGCGCGACGAAATCGCCGGGACGGTGGACGCTGTCCTGGAGTGCCAAGGCGACCGCCTTGAGGACCGCATCTCCGGCCTGATGGCCGTACTGGTCGTTGTAGGTCTTGAACAAGTCCACATCGATGATGAGGATCGCGATCTCGCTCTCCGCGCGATAGGCGCGCTTCCATTCCTCGGCCAGGCGCGTATCGAAGGTGCGACGGTTCGCGACCTCGGTCAGGCTGTCGATGGCGGCCAGGCGGCCCAGTTCTTCGACCGCAAGTTTGAGTTTCAGCTCGGCTTCCTTGCGCCGGCTGACGTCGCGCAGAACCGCGATGAACCCGCCATCGCCGGCCACATAGCTGTAACGACCTTCCAACCAGATGTAGTGACCGTCTTTGTGGAGAATGCGGTAGTTCGTGTGGGTGTTCCGCAGTTCCCGTTGCGCCGACTTCGTGGTCGACTGGAATTCCAGCCAGTCATCCGGATGGATCCAGCTTTGCGGCGTCTTTCCGAGCAGGTCGGCCGGCTCATACCCATGCTTGCGGCATGACGGAGAAACATAGGTCCGGCGAAGCTGCCGGTCGAAGCGTATGATCATGTCGGACGAATTGTCGGCAAGCAGTCGATATCGGGTTTCGCTCTCACGCGCATTGTTCTCGGCCGCAAGCCGGCGACTCAACTCCGAGCGCAGTGTCAGCAGCAGGCAGAGGCTGATGACCCCCATGGTCAGCAGGCACAAGGTCACGAGCCATGCCCGCTGGCGCCAGGGCGCATAGACGTCGTTTTCCGACAGCCCGACATCCAGGACCAGTGGCCATCCACCCAGATGCGTGAACGAGTACACACGGCGCGTGCCGTCGAACACCGATCGCCCGGTATAGGTCCCGCTTCGTTTGAGCTCGAACTGCCGCATGATATTGGAACCGGCGACACTCTGTCCGACGTGCGTGGTGTCCGGATAGTGAGCGAGCATGGTTCCGTCGTCACGGAAAAGGCTGACGACATCGTGGGGTCCGAGTTTCAGCCGGCGGAACAGGTCGGCGAAATAGGCGACCTGGATGGTTCCGGTCACGATGCCGGCAAAACGACCGTCCGCCGTATCGAGGCGGCGCGACAGGGTGATGTCACCCCCGCCCGCCGTCCCAAGCCCGATTGGCCTGCCGATCGCAATTCCCATTGCATCGTGGTCCCGATGACGAAGCAATGCCTCCCGCTCAGCCGGACTAGCCGGCAGTGGAGCAAGCGTGGCCGCGTCATGGATCACATCTCCATCGCCGTCGATCACCCGGAGTGCGCCCTGGTAGGCGGCGGTGATGGAATGATCGAACAGCCCCATCTGCTGCAGATGCTGGTCGGCCGCCATGAGCGCCGGATCGTCCAGGGCCGATGACGTCGAACGCAGCGCGAGATCATAGATCGCGATGGTTCTCGCGATGTCGTCAGCCTCGGCGGCGAGGAGATTGCGCGAACTCTGGACATCATGCGCCCAGGTTTCCTGCCGCATCTCCAGCAACATTGTGCCTGAAAGCACCGAGAATCCGACGATGATCAGAACCGCTGCACCCGTGAGCAGGCTCAACTTCATCGCGGAGTGGCTTCCAATTTCGAACTACACTTCCTGCCCAGTCTCAAGTCTGAGCAAGGACGCATATCATGAGTTAAATTATATATTGCGACGCAGCCAATCGAAGGAAACCTTTGCTACATCGAGCTATAATTATAATCACATCTATCGATGATCGCAATACAATCTGGCAGTCCAGCCTTGCGCAGACTTGCTCGCTTTCTTTCCTTCCCCGACGCGTGTCTCGTCTTGAAAGACTACTCGGGCGACGTCGGGCCGGGGCCGAAGCCCCGACCGGTCATGGTAGCTCGGCGACCGTCAAAGATGCCCCTTCACCAGTTCATCCGCGACGGCCTGGTTCTTGTACACGGTCCTGAGCGCCGCCAGGATTGCCGACGTGTCCACCGCGACCGCCCGGTTCTGGCTGCCGTCATAGACGAAGTCGCCGCCGAGAGAGTGGATGTTGCCGTCGAAGATCAGCCCCACCGCATGTCCACGCGCATCGATCACCGGGCTGCCCGAATTGCCGCCGATGATGTCGTTGGTCGAGGCGAAGTCGAACTTCGTCTTCATGTCGAGGTGCGGTTTGGCGTCGATCCAGGGTTGGGTCAGCCGGAACGGGTCGCTGCCGGTGGCGCGGTCGTAGAGCCCGGCGAAGGTCGTGAAGGCGGGAACCTGCTTGCCGTTCTCGTTCCAGCCTTTGACCACGCCGAACGATAGCCGCTGCGTGAAGGTGGCGTCCGGATAGCTGCCGGCGCCATCGCGTGCGAACCGGGCCTTGGAGATGGTCTCGCTGGTCTGGCGCTGCACCGACACGATGTCGTTGTCCCACTGGTCGCGCAGCGCGCGTGCCGTCGGCTCGATGGTGCGGACGAGCACGATCATCGGGTCGGTCGAGGCATCGATCGCCGCCTGCCCGCCTGTCCAGAGCGCCATGCGCACGGCCGGGTCGGCGAGCTTCGAGCCATCGACCAGGGTGTTGGCCCGGATGTCCGGACTGTCCTGGCCGAGTACCTGATGCACGGTGGCATCGTCGGCGCCGAGCGCCTGGCGCAGCCGGGTCAGGGAGAAGGCGAGCAGCGTCCGGTCCAGGTCGGCATGCACGGGCGCCGGCGACTTGAGCGCGTCCTCGACCGCGGGCAGGTTGGCGTCGTGGAAGGCGGACAGGCGCTGCGCATCCGGCTTAGCCCGCTCGGCCGCACCACGAACCAGGATCTTGGCATAGTGGAACAGGTCGCTCTGGAAGCCGCGCGGATTACCGCGGGGCCCGCCTTCGATCATCGTATAGCGAACGTTGAGCGCGCGCTCCTTGTCGAGTGCCGAGCCCAGCTTCGTCCACGGATCGCCGTAGGTCGCCTTGCGGGCCGGATCGGCATCGATCCAGGCCCTCAGGCCGGTCTCGTATTTCTGCTTGGTTGCCATCATGGCCGGATCGGCCAGGGTCTGAAGCCAGCCCGCGTAGACCTTCAGACTGTTCTCGACGCCGAACAGCATGTCCTGCGCATCCTGGGTCTGCTGCGCGCCCTGGCGTCCGTACTGCCACAGCACGCCATCCAGCGTGGACAGGTAGCCATAGGTCGAGGGAAGCTCGAGATCGCGCGTGAGCTGCAACTGCGCAACCGGCTCCTCGCGGGAGGTCGAGCCCGGATTGCCGGAGGTGAACACCAGCTGGCCGTCCTTGGGACCCTCGGCGTCGAACGGGAAGTAGGTCACCTTCGCCGGATGGCCGTTCTCGTAGGCACGCAGGAAGGTCAGGTCGAGGTCGTAGCGGGGAAAGTTGAAATTGTCCGGGTCGCCGCCGAAGAACGCGGCGTTCTGGTCCGGTGCGAACACCAGCCGCACATCCTGGTAGCGCTTGTAGCGATAGAGGGCCGTCCGGCCGCCGTGGTAGAGCGTCACGACGTCGCAGCGCCAGTGGGTCGGGTCGCCGGCGACGCAGTCCTTCTGGATACCCGCCTCGGCGGCCTTCTGCGCCTGGCTGTAGGCAGCGCCCTGCTGGCCGGCGAGTGCCTTGCCCATGGTCGCGGTGACGTCGGTGATGCGGTCGAGCCGGTCGAGTTCCATGGCGGGGCACTGCGGCTCGGAGGCCTGGCCCTTGGAGGAGAAGCCGTTCTGGAACCAGTTTTCGCCCTTGGGCGACAACTCGGCCAGGCATTCGTTGGCGCAGTGGTGGTTGGTCATGACCAGCCCGTCCGCGGACACGAACGAGGCCGAGCATCCCAGCGTCAGCCGTGCGGAGGCCTGGGTGACCCGGCTGATCCATTCCGCCGAAGGGGTGAAACCATATCGCTGCTTGAGCTGCCTGGTCGGCAGGTTGTCCATGGTCCACATGCCTTCGTCGGCCCGTGCGGCCGCGCCGAAGGTGCTTGTCGCCAGCACCAGAGCCGTGGTCGATCGAAGAATATGCAAGCGGAATGTGCGGTATCGCATGGTGGGCCGATCCTGATGCGGTGACGCGCCCGGTTTGCGCAGCACCTAGGATCACCGCATGGGCCATTCCATGCATCGTCGAAGAGGCTGCCCAATACCGGAGCATTGCCACGACATCTAGAATATCCGGCCGGTCAAGTCACCGGCCGGCCCAGGCCCGATGGGGCCGGCTGCTCAGCTCATCATGATCCAGAGGCCGGCGCCGACGATGGCGGTGGCGACGACTGCGCCACAATTTATCAGGATCGAGCCCATGTCCCGGGTCGGGAGTGTGGGGGTCTTGGTGTGGCTCAGGGTGGTGGCCATTGGATGTCCTGCAGGTGTTTGGGCGGATCGATCCGTCCGGTTGACCGGAGAACTAGGCCGGCTCATCTGCCCGGTCCATGCACCAGTTTGCATAGCTTGTGTGCAGCGTTTGCTCGATTCTAGTGCAACCTTGTCTGAGCCCGGACTTGCCGACCATCACCAGGGGCCGCATGGCACCGTGTCTGCCCGCCGCTGCCTCGACAGCAGCATCGAGGCCTCGCCGCGATTGCAGGAAGCGCCGACCCCGACAACGTTGCTCGGGCCTATGACTGGCATGCTTCGGCAGGGCAACGTGGCCCGGGCAAGATCCAGGGACGGCGACGGCAGCGTCGATCGATGTCCAGCGGATCATCATCGGCGCAGACGGAACCGTCCGGCCGATGTAATCTGTACCGGATGCGATATGCCTGCGTACCACGGGCAGTCCGGATGCGGAGAAAGCGTTTATGACGGTCGAAACGGTCGCCTCATCGTCGGGCAAGCCTCGGGTGATGGTCGTCCATCCCCTCGTCGTGCGGATCACCCACTGGGTCAACGCGGTCGCCATTGTCATGATGGTCTGCAGCGGCTGGCAGATTTATAATGCCTCGCCGCTGATCCCATTCAGGTTTCCGGCCTGGATGACGCTCGGCGGCTGGCTCGGCGGCGGCATCGCATGGCACCTCGCCGCCATGTGGCTGCTGATCGCCAATTCGCTGGGGTATTTCGGCTACGGTCTGATCGGACGGCACTTCGTGCGCTCGTTCCTGCCGATCACCCCGCGCGCCTTCGGGCATGATCTCCGCGAGGCGCTGGCATTCCGGTTGAAGCACAAGCTCGGCACCTACAACGCGGTGCAGCGGCTGCTCTATATCGGTGTGCTGGTGCTGGGCGTCGCTGCCCTGGTATCCGGGCTCGGCATGTGGAAACCGGTGCAGCTCCAGCTCATCGACTCGCTGCTGGGCGGCTATCCGACGCTGCGCTGGATCCATTTCTTCGCGATGAGCGGGATCGTCCTGTTCGTTGTCGTGCATCTGGCGCTGGTAGCGCTGGTGCCGAAAACCCTGCCGGCGATGATTACCGGGCGTGCGCATCTCGATGCGTCCCCCGCCGAGGTGCAGTCATGAACGATATTAAACCGCAGGACGACCGAACGCCGGAGGCCCGGGCGGCCCGCCGGCAGCTGCTCGAGACGCTGCGGCCGAGACTGGAGCGGATCGAACGGCGGTCGTTCCTGCGCCAGGGCCTGTCGCTCGGCGCACTGACCATGCTGTCCGGCTGCAACCTCGCAGACGGAGATGCAGTGGACCGCGTGCTGCTGGCGATGTCGCGCTTCAACGACCGGGTGCAGTCGCTGCTGTTCAGCAAGACGACCCTGGCGCCGACCTATGCCGCCGACCGGATCACCAAGCCGTTTCCGTTCAATGCGTTCTACGGGATCGACGATGCACCCGACATCGACGGCGACACCTGGAAGCTGGAACTGTCCGGACTGGTCGCGGACAAGACGCCGTGGACGCTCGACCGCCTGCGAGCCCTGCCGCAGCAGAGCCAGATCACCCGGCTGATCTGCGTCGAAGGGTGGAGTGCCATCGGGCAATGGAGCGGCGTGCCGTTCCGCACCTTCCTCGAGCATATCGGCGCGGACCTGACCGCGCGCTATGTCGGCATCAAGTGCCTCGACCGCTACTACTCGTCGATCGACATGGAGACCGCGCTGCATCCACAGACGATCATCACGCTGGATTACGGCGGCAGCGAGTTGCCGACCGGATACGGCTATCCGATCCGGCTGCGCATCCCGACCAAGCTCGGCTTCAAGAACCCGAAATACATCGGCGCCATGTTCGTCACCAACACTTATCCGGGCGGCTATTGGGAAGACCAGGGCTACAACTGGTTCAGCGGCAGCTGAACCAGCGCGGCGAGCCTCAGGGCACCAGGTCGATCTCGGACAGTCGGGTGCCGCGGGCGAGGTCCCAGACCAGGATGCGGTCGGGACCGCCACCGGTCAGTGCGATCGACAACACCGTATCGGACTGACGGACCAGCGCGGTAATCCGGGTTCCGGCCGGCTCGCGCGCCAGGACCGGACGGTCCGACATCGGAGGCAATGGAGCGGCGGTGGCACCGAGCGCAGCCGCGTGGGATTGCGGATGGGCCAGCCGATGGATGACCACGGCGACCAGGCCGGTGGTTCCGGCGACGATCAGCACCCCCATGAAGATCACCAGCGCCATTAGCGCCTTGCTTGTACCCACTCCGGTCTCCCTGCGGCATCGTGCCGACGCGTCTTGTAGTCCGTCCCGGCGGTTTCGGATAAAGCACGCCGATGATTGAACCGGAGCATCCCGACCCGTCCCAGGAGCATGCCTCCGGACCAGGCGCGTTGTCGGTCGTGGCCGAGCCGTCGCATGACGGCATGCGGACCGACCGGTTCCTGGCCGAAGCGTCTCCCAGCCTGTCCCGGTCGCGCATCAAGGGCCTGATGGAAGACGGCCATGTGCGGCGCGGTGGCGCGGTATTGCGATCCCCGGCCGAAATCGTGCGGGCCGGCATGCGATTCGAGGTATCGCCGCCGGTGCCGGTCTCGGCCTGGCCGGCGTCGCAGTCGATCCCGTTCACCATCCTCTATGAGGATGACAGCCTGATCGTACTCGACAAGCCGGCAGGGCTGGTGGTGCATCCGGCCCCGGGCAACGAGGACGGCACGCTGGTAAATGCCCTGCTCGGCTATTGCGGCGAGACCCTGCCGGGGATCGGCGGCGAGAAGCGGCCGGGAATCGTGCACCGGCTCGACAAGGACACGTCCGGCACCATGGTCGTCGCCAAGACCGAACATGCGCTGGCGACGCTGTCCGCAGATTTCGCAGCACGCCGGATCGAGCGCAGCTACCTCGCTTTGTGCTGGGGCGTGCTGTCGCCGGCGGCGGGAGACCTGGAGGGCGCGATCGGACGCGATCCGCGCGACCGCAAGCGCATGACCATCGTCCCACGCGGCGGCAAATACGCCCTGACCCATTACCGGACGCTGGAGACCATCGACATGGCGGTCAGTTTGATCGAGTGCCGGCTGGCCACCGGACGCACTCACCAGATCCGCGTGCATTTCTCGCAGAACGGTCACGCGCTGCTGGGCGATCCGGTCTATCTGCGCCGGATCCCGGCCGTGTCGAAATTGCTGCCCGACCATGCAAGGCGGGCGGCGCTGGACTTTCCGCGCCAGGCCCTGCATGCGGCTATGCTGGCCTTCACGCATCCGGAAACCGGCGCCATGCTTCGTTTCGAGACGCCGCCGCCGGTTGATTTTCAGGATCTACAGAAAATACTGTTCACGGATCCTTAATCACGCATGGACGAGTGTTCAGGTCACGGAAAGGCCACATTAACTTGACCGGACCGCACCGGTCCGGTATCCCTTGTTCAATTCCGACGAGCGGGCGCGCCCGCCGGTCTGGGCGTCCTGAGCCGGCTCTGCCTTACATGGGGAGTATCTCGGGGACGTGAAGTCCAACCCGCGCCCATGCTGAACCTGCTGCGAAACATTGTCCCGTCTGTGCCGTAAGGACAGGCGAGATGCCGCAGCCGCTCAGGCGAAAGGAGCCTCCGATGGCAGTAGCCACCATTAATGTAAGTCCCGAAGGCAACCTCTCGCGCTACCTTCAGGAAATTCGCAAATTCCCGATGCTTGCGCCCGAAGAGGAGTTATCACTCTCCAAGGCGTGGCGCGACAGCGAAGATACCGCAGCCGCTCATAAGCTAGTGACGTCGCATCTTCGTCTCGTCGCCAAGATCGCGATGGGCTACCGCGGCTATGGCCTGCCGATCGCTGAGCTTATCAGCGAAGGCAATGTCGGCATGATGCAGGCGGTGAAACGCTTCGATCCCGAGCGCGGCTTCCGGTTGGCCACCTATGCGATGTGGTGGATCAGGGCGGCGATCCAGGAATACATCCTGCATAGCTGGTCGCTCGTGAAGATGGGCACCACAGCCGCACAGAAGAAGCTGTTCTTCAACCTGCGCAGGCTGAAGGGCCAGATGCAGGCGATCGAGGACGGCGACATGCAGCCGGAGCAGGTCGATCACATCGCGACGACGCTGGGCGTGTCCACCAACGACGTGGTGAACATGAACCGCCGCCTCGCCGCGCCGGACCACAGCCTCAACGCGCCGGTTCGTGCCGACAGTGAAGGCGAGTGGCAGGACTGGCTGGTCGACGATGCGGACAGCCAGGAGCAGACGCTCGCCGAAAGCGAGGAGTTCAGCGGCCGCAAGGCATTGCTGGGCGACGCGCTGCAGACGTTGAACGAGCGCGAGCGCCATATTCTGGTAGAGCGCAGGTTGAACGAGGAGCCTTCGACGCTCGAGGACCTGTCCCAGCATTACGGTATCTCGCGCGAGCGGGTGCGCCAGATCGAGGTGCGTGCGTTCGAGAAGGTGCAGAAGGCGATGAAGACGCAGGTGACCACGCGCCGGCTGGCGGATCAGGCCGCCTGACCGGGTCATCCCGGCTAAAGACCATGCGCCGCCGAGGGTAACCTCGGCGGCGTTTTCGTTTGTACTTGCCTGGAGCCTCAGGCCCGGGGTGGCAGCGGCCCCCATTCCTCTTCGAGCGTGACGATCGCGGCGGCCAGAGATCGACGAGTGCCGGCGGCCGCAATGTCGGAGCAGAGGCGCACGGCCAGTGTAGCAGCCTCGCTGGTGAACCAGCCGGCAAGGATCGAGACCCAGCTTGTCGCCAGGATCAGCGGCTGCCTGACCAGCATGATGGCGGCCGACAGGGTCGTGCCGTGGCTCCAGAACACGAGCAACGGGTGGACGCTGGCTGCCAGGCCGAACAGCGATGCGGCCTTCGCGACCCGTCCGGCCCCGCCATCCTCCGGTATTAGGGCGAACAGCGCGACCGGAACCATCAGGGTGGTCAGCAGCACGGCGCTGCCGGGCGATAGGACGACCATCGCCCCGCAGCCGAGGCCGCCCCACCAAAGCATCGCGCCATGCGGACCGGCCTTCGTGGCAGCGGAGATCGGCGCCGCCTCCTCGCGTGCGGCACGGACCATCAGAAGATGATCGCGGCCGCGACGGCGCCGAGAACGGCGACGATGCCGGTGGCCATCGCGATCTCGCGCCCGGCGACGCGGGCCGCCTGTGCACGCTGGGGGCCGGCTGCGAAAGACACTCGCTGGGCGGTCCGGAGTGCGTCCGCCTGGTTCCGCGCTGCGGTCAACGCGGCGTTGTCGGTGGACCAGGCATCGTCACGACAGGCGAGGTCGAGCATGGCGACGAGATCGCCCTCGATCGCTGCTTGCTCCAGCCGGACCAGACGCCGCTCGCGCCGCCCCTTCCCCGGCCACGCCTGCAGACGTTCCCGGGTCATCGGGAGCATGCGCGCCGCCAGTCCCGGGAGGCCAGGTGGCGTACACTCCGGGACACGGGACTGGCGGGGCGACAGCGCGAGATCGCGCGCCCTGGTCAACGCCTGAAGTTGCGCCTGCGCCAGCGCCTGCAGATCGAGCAGCCGTTCGTCGGCATCGGCGGGTATCGCAAGCTCGATGGAGACGGGCTGTTCCTCCGTCCGTGCCGCCAGCAGCGCCAGCATCTGCTGGTCAAGCAGGCGCGCGCCGGTCCCGAATGAAGCGGGCACGGATGCCATAGCCTCCAGTGCCAGGATGAGCTGCTGGGGAAGGACGACGCAGACACCGGCCAGGACCGGCGAGGTGCAGGCGAGATAGGGATTGAGGCTGTAGGCCAGCATCGGCAGGCGCAGGTTCGGGGCCGGAAGCCGCGCCGCCCGCGCCATGCGCCGCTCCAGATCGTCGATCACCACGCTCGCATTGCGACCGGTCAGGCTGGCCCAGCGTCGGAGCGCGCCGTAGCGCATCGCATCATGCAGCACGTCCACGCCGGTGCCGGCAATCATGTGCGCGGCCAGCATCGACGGCGCGGCATCCGGCCAGAACCAGGTTCCGGACCAGAACATCGGCGCCAGGGGATCGAGCAGCGCGATCGTCTGCATGAGGATCATGCTCTCGGCACCATCGACGCTGCGGTCGCGTGCCGACCGCACGGCCTCGTCGATGCGGCCTGCCGGCAGCGACTGTTCCAGCGCGCGCCGAAGCCACTGGTCGATCGTACCCGCCCGGAGCAAGGCCAATGCCTCGGCCGGCTGCGTGGCGAACACCATTGCCAGCATCCTGGCCGTCCATACCGGAGTCTTGCCCAGCATCAGTGGGCGCGGCGCACGCGGTTCCGGCCGCGGCGCCTTGGGCCGTTCGGCACCGATCCCGTTTTCCGACAATGCGGCCAGGGTGGGCCGGTTGCGGGGATCGTCCGACAGCATCACCCGCAACAGCGACACCAGCACCGGCGACAGCCGCTCGCCGTTGGTGAGTGCCTGGAAGCTGCCGAGCTCGAGCTTGCGGGCCAGGATCTGGTCGTCGTCCAGCCCGGCCATCGGCGGCCGTCCCAGCGCCAGCTCGAGCAGGACCACGCCTAGCGCATAGACATCGTCGGACAGCGCGCCATGGCCTCGTGCCGGCGGGCTGCAGACGCCGACCGACGGTGGTTCATAAAGGACCGGTTGTGCGAAGGCAGGCGGCATCACGCAACCGGGCGCCAGCAGGATCCGGCCGCTCTCGAGCGACCTGAACAGGTTGGCGGGCCGGACTGCGCGGTGCGCCAGGCCAAGCGACTGGAGGCGGCCGAGCGCCAGTGCCAGGGGCCGGAGATAGATCGAGGTCAGCTCGGCCTCGGTCGGCGGAAGCGCATTCTCGCCGATCGTGTCCCGCAGCGACGGGCCGGGCGGGGCATCGCAGACGATCCAGTAATCGGCGCCGCCCGGACCATGCGCCAGCGGCATCAGCAGGGAGATATTATAGGCGTTCAGGAAGTTGGGGAGGTTGGCGCGCGGCGGCGCATCGCGGCGTGTCCGGACCGCGATCAGTGGCGCCGGCGCCCGGTCCCGCCGGCGAGCGGGCTGGTCGGCGGGTTGATAGGGTTCCGCGACGAAGGCCGGCAGTCCCGCAAAGTCGCCGCACGGCATGTCGGGCAGGACCAGGAAGCGCTGGTCGATGAGGACCCCGCTGCCGTTCCGTCCATCATCCTGACGACCCTGCATGCTGACCCACAATCCCGAACCTCCGGGCAGTGTGGCGGCCGAGTGCTTAAGGCGTGGTTAATCACCGATTGCCGGAACGCCGGCAAGCCGTGGCATTCGATTGTCGTGTCGGTTCGGGCTTCTTGCAGTTTCGCCTGACCAGTTTCGATTATCTGCCTGTCATGGCCTGGGAATAGACGATCTCCAGGGCTGGGGAGCTGATGCTGACTTCGCCGCTGCAAGGATCGTCGAGTATGCCGACCCGGAAGATCATCAGGGTTGGCAGCGCGGGGATGAGGGCGGTCATCCAGAGATGCGTGCTGAAGCACGACCTATCGAAGAACAATGTGACAAGGCTCAGCCGTACTCGCCTGGCTTCCACCATTTTATTGAGTTGCCTGTGGATTGCTGCATGGAAGCGAAGCCACGGCGCTGCTGCGGACGGTTGATGTCGATCGCAGGGTGCGCGTGGCCTCCAGGATTACCTTCCAGCACATCCCGCCACGGTTCCGGGTAACCGTCCGCATTCGGTTCCCGGCGCGACGATCCTCAGACCGCCGACGCCTCGGCTTCCATGTGTGCGAACCTGACGCATTCGGAAACGGCTTCGGCCAGGCTGCCTGCATAGAAGTCGGCGCCGATCTGGCTCCTGAGTTCGTCGTCCGTCGCATGGTCGTCCGGAGCTCCCGATCTCGGATCACCCTCGGTCGAGGCCGGCCATAGACCCATCATGATCGGCACATCCGGGATACGCTGGCGCAGACGCCGGAGCAGACCGCGGATCCGGACGGGATTGCCGCTCAGATCGAGATACGAGACGCAGATCATCGCGATACCGGACACGTCGAACGTGTCGATCGTCTCGCGGGAAACATCGTTGTGCGATGCGACCCGCGCCCCGATCGCGTGCTTCTTGAGCAGCTGTGCCAGCATGGTGGATGCGGCGAGGTCGAGCGGGCCGCGTCCGGCAACGCACAGGATGGGACTATGCCCTTGCCAGTGGGACGGCAGCAATGTCCTGGCGGGAGCCGTATCAAGCGGCGGCGGCGTCACCGGCACTTCGCGGTCCTCGCGGCGCTTGCCGGCGAGCGGCTGCTCGGTCGCGCCCGGCGACGGGTCGAGATCGTCGTGCCCGTCCAGATCGTTCACCAGTTCCTGGACCGCCTGGTTGATCTGTATCGCCCGCTCCGGAAGCAGCGCGCCCCGCTGCATGTCGGCTGCCGCGAGCATCAGTCCCTTGAGCACGATGTCGTCGTAATACGAGGATAACGAGCGCTGTTTCAGCGACGTTCCTGCCTGGCGCAACATCTCGTCGTCGTCGTTGGCGAGCATGCGCTGGTAGAAGCTCTCGATCGGAGTCAGGGCCGGCCGGTCGCCGAGCAGGATATCCAGGAACTCCAGCCGCTCGATGTGACGGCCCATCACCACCAGGCATAGGGTCAGTGGCGTGGACAGGATCAGTCCGATCGGGCCCCAGATCCAGCTCCAGAAAATTGCCACCACGATCACCGCGACCGGCGACAGGCCCGTCGCATGGCCATAGACCAGCGGCTCCACGACCTGGCCCATCGCGCCTTCGGTCACCACGAACAGGGCGGCGGCCCAGGCGACCATCGACCAGCCCGGATCGACGGCCGCCGCGAGTGCGATCGGCAGGATCGCCGCGATCGCGGAGCCGACATACGGCACGAACCTGAGCAGCGTGCCGAGCACGCCCCAGAGGATCGGATTCGGAACGCCGATCAGCATCAGGCCGACGCCGATGATCACGCCGAACAAGGCGTTGATGCCGAGCTGGGTCAGGAAATAGCGCCCGAGGCGCGATCCTGCATCGTCGAGCGCCGCGGTCGTCCGGAGCAGGTCGTCCGAGCCGAACAACCGGATCATCCGATCGCGCAGATCCTCGCGCTGCATCAGGATAAAGATCGCCACCACGAACACGATGCCGATCGTCTCCAGTGGACTGACGATCGGGCTCAGCACCTGCTGCAGGAGATGGATCGGCGTCGGCGAGGGTTGCTGCACCACGACCGGCATCGGCTTCTGCCCGTCCGGCGCCGTTGGCGCCGTCGCCTGCGGCCCGCCGCCGGATGTTTCCTTGCCGATCTTGTTGGTGATCTCCCGCAGGTGGCCAGACGTGAAGCTCCTGACCGAGGCGACCTTGTGCTCGATCGTGCTCTGGTATCGCGGCAGATCGCTGCTCAAGGATGCAATCTGCGTCCCGATGATCCCGCCAAGGACCAGCAGGACGCCGAGCGCCGTGATGACCGATAGCAGCACGGCCGGAATTTTCGGAACCCACAGGCGCTGCAGCAGGAGAACCAGGGGTGCCAGCACGAAACTCAGCAGAACCGAGAGTGTAATCGGGATCAGCACCTCCCGGCCCAGATACAGCGCCGCGACGATCACCACGCCGGCCACGATCCCCGTCAGCTTCTCCGCGGGCGGCGTGTCTGCCGCCGGGACGCGGGCACGCGGAAGGTCGGCAGTTGGACGACTCGACGCGAACGACATGATGCACCTGCTGAGAATCGCCGGCCACTACGCCTGGTCGAGCGAGCGGTAACGTCGGCTGGTGCGATCTGTTGCTTGCAGATGGCCGAAGCCGCGGAACATGCCCGCCCCGGAAGCGACTTCCTCGCATTCGCGACTGTCGGGTATGCCTGCCGTGGCGGCGTCAGGACATTACCCGTAGTTCATCTGGCCGATCGAGCTTTGCTGTTATAGTAGAAGACTTGGCCCTGTATCGAGTTCGATCAGTCCTGGCCCGGTTTTGAAGGGTGACGTCAATCGTTCTACAAGATTGATCGCAAGTTCAGGATCAGGATCCCGAAGCCTGTAGCTCGAACCCAAGCGGTGCCGGGACTACGACCGTGTTTCCTGCGCCGCTGCGTCGTGCCGCTCAAGCTTCAGTGGTGTCCGAAGCGAAAAGGGCGGTAAACGAACGAGACTGTCACATATGCATCCTGGCCCGGTGACCAGCCAGACCACCTGCACGACCCGTCTTTGCTAAGGATCAGGCTGCCAATGTTCTCCTCGAACGTCCAGACGCGCGTAGAGGCATCGAGTCTCGCGGTGGTCGGTGCCGCCTGCCGCCTGCCCGGCGCGTCTAACGAGGACTCGTTCTGGCGCCTGCTGGATGGCGGTCAGTCCGCGATGGGGCCGTTACCGGCAGGCCGTTGGCATCCGGAACGCTATTTCCATCCGCGCCGGACCGAGGCGGGCTTCAGCTATTCGTTCGCCGGTGGCTACATTGCCGACCCGATGAGCTTCGATCCGGGCGTCTTCGGCATCTCGCCGCGCGAGGCCGAGGAGATGGACCCGCAGCAGCGGATGCTGCTCGAGACCGTCTGGAGCGCGCTGGAGGATGGCGGCATCTCGCCGGGCTCGATCGCCGGCACCAACGTCGGCGTCTATGTCGGAGCGTCCGGACTGGACCACGGCAACCTGCATGTGGCCGATCCAGGTTCGATCGACAGCCACTTCATGACGGGCAACACGCTTTCGATCCTGTCGAATCGCATTTCCTACATCTACGACCTGCGCGGCCCGAGCTTCACCGTCGATACCGCATGCTCGTCCTCGCTGGTGGCGTTCGCGCAGGCGCAGGCGGCAATCGCCTCGGGGCAGATCGACACCGCGATCGTTGCAGGCGTCAACCTGTTGCTTTCGCCGTTTCCGTTCATCGGCTTCTCGCGCGCGTCGATGCTGTCGCCGACCGGCCTGTGCCGGCCGTTCTCCGCCGAGGCCGACGGCTATGTCCGGGGCGAGGGCGTGGTGGCGATGGTGCTGACACGCCTCGAGACCGCGATCTCGTCGGGCCGCCGGGTGCGGGCGGTGGCCCTGGCATCGGGCGTCAACTCCGATGGCCGCACCAACGGCATCGCCCTACCCGCCACCGAAGGCCAGAAGATCCTGCTCGACCGGCTCTACGGGCACGCCGGGCTCGACCCGAACCGCTTGGCATTCGTCGAGGCGCACGGTACCGGCACCAGGGTCGGCGACCCCGCCGAGGCGACCGCGATTGGCCAGGCGCTGGGCCAGCGTCGCGATGCACCGCTGCCGATCGGCTCGGTCAAGTCCAACATCGGCCATCTGGAGCCGGCCTCCGGGCTGGCAGGCCTGTTCAAGGCGATCCTGGCGCTCGAGCATCGCCGGCTGCCGGCATCACTGCATCTGGCCGCGATCAACCCGGCCATCGATTTCACCGAGCTGAACCTGGCCCTGGCGACGCAGTCGCTCGCCTTGCCGGCATCCGGCACCTGGCTCGCCGGCGTGTCCTCGTTCGGTTTCGGCGGCACCAATGCGCACGTGGTGATCCGGCAGCCCGAATCGAGTGAACTGCCTGGACATCATTCGCATGACGCCCAGGGCCAGAGCGCCGAGTTGCTCGTGCTGTCGGCGCATTCCCGACAGGCGCTGCGCGATACCAGTCGCGCCTACGCGGATCTCATCGACGCGGGCAGCGATACCGCGCAGCTCGCCGCCGCGGTAGCCTGGCAGCGCGATCTCGCCGGCCATCGCATTGCCCTGCCCGTGGCCGAGGCCACGCCGGACGCGTTGCGCGGGTTCGCCGATAGCGGCGGGCTTGCCGGTGGCGCCGACGGGGTCGCGCCGTCGCAGCACCCACGGACCTGCTTTGTCTATTCCGGCAACGGCAGCCAGTGGGTAGGCATGGGCCGTGCGGCATTCGCCCGCAACGAGGCGTTCCGCGAGCGCTTCCGGGCCGTCGATGCCAGCTTCGCGCGCTATGCGGACTGGTCGCTGGTCGATGCGCTGCACGATCCGGACATCGCAAACTCGAAGAAACAGGCCGAGCTGGTACAGCCGCTGCTGTTCGCGGTGCAGTCCGCGCTGACGGCGGGTCTCGCGGCCTATGGCTGGAAGCCGGACATGGTTCTGGGCCACAGCGTCGGCGAGGTCGCCGCGGCTGAAGCCTGCGGCGCGCTGAGCCTCGACGAGGCGGTCCGCGTCATCTTCCACCGCAGCAGCCAGCAGGAGGCCGCGCATGGGCTGGGCGGCATGGCCGTCGCCAACATCTCACGAGACGGTGCCGAGGCGCTGTTCCTCGAGGGTGGTCTGCACGGCCTCGAGATCGCCGCGGTCAACAGCCCCGGTTCGGTGAGTATCGCCGGCCCGATGGACGCGATCCAGGCGTTCTCGCGGCTGGCGCGCAAGCGCCGGATCGCCGCACGCGTTCTGGAACTGCCCTATCCGTTCCATTCGAGCCTGCTCGAGAAGCTGCGCGAACCGCTGCTGGAGGCGTTCGGCACGATCGCGTCGCAGCCCGGCCGCGCCACCTTCGTCTCCACGGTCACCGGCGCGGTCACGCCGGGCGAGCGGCTGGATACCGACTACTGGTGGCGGAATGTGCGCCAGCCGGTGCTGTTCAGCGCCGCGGTCGAGACCGCCGGCCTTCAGGGTGCGACGGTCTTCGTCGAGATCGGACCCCGCCCGATCCTCCATAGCAGCATCGCCGACACGCTGGCTGAAGCCGGCTTCAGTGGCTCGGTGATCCCGAGCCTCATCGAGAGGCCGGCCGATGGCGACCCGTTGCTCAGGGTGCTGGCACGCGCCGTGGTGCTGGGGTGTGCCGTCGACAGGCCGCGCGTGTTCGGCGCCCGGCCATCCGGCCGCGTCCGCCTGCCGCCCTATGCGTGGCAGCGCAAGACATACCGGCAGGCGCAGACCAGCGAGGCGATGGACCTGATGGGGGATGCGCCGCGTCATCCGTTGATCGGCAGCCGCCTGCTGTCCGGAACGCCCGAATGGCGCAACCTGATCGATGCGACCGTGGTGCCTTATCTCGCGCAGCACCGTATCGACGGCGAGATCGTTCTGCCCGCGACGGCCTTTGCCGAGATGGCCCTGGCGGTCGCCCGCGAGGTGTTCCCGGCCGGCCCGATCGGGCTGGAGGATTTCGACCTGCTGCAATGGCTGACGCTGCAGCCGGACCAGATGCGCGAAATGTCCGTGCGGCTGCATGGCGACACCGCCACGGTCGAAATCTGGAGCCGTCCCCGCCACGGCACCATCGAATGGACGCTGCATGCGCGCGGCCGGATCGTCCAGGTCGCCTCGCCGGTGCCTGCGTTCATTCCACCGGTGCAGCTGCCCAAGCACCTGACCACCGAACAGGTATACGACGCCGCCAGCGCCAGCGGCGTCAGCTATGGGAAGTTGTTCCAGCGCGTGCTCAGCGGCGAGCGCAGCGATACGCTGATGGAAGTCGAACTGTCGCCATACGAGGAGGCGGCGGGCCTGTCCGGTCGTCGCCAGATCCTGCACCCGATCGCGCTCGATGCCGCCTTCCACGCCATGTTCGACAACATCAAGCGGCGGGCGGACGAGCGCTATGCCTACCTGCCGGTACGGTTCGGCGCGCTGCGGGTCGAACGCGACCACGCCATTCCCGCCCGCGCGCGGGTGGTGATCGACCGGGAGACCGACCAGTCGCTGTCGGTCGGCGTCACCCTCTACGACCGCGACGGACAGTTCATCGCTGGACTGACCGGTGGATTGTTCCGCGCCGTGGTGCTGGAACAGCGCGCGCGCGACAGCGTGTTCTTTCAGTCGCAGCCGATCCGCCTGTCGCGCGAGGCATCCGGGGTCGATCTGCATGCAGGCGTGATCGCGACACTCGAGCAGCTCGACGCTCAGACGGCGCCCGACTCCTGGCTCTATCTCGGTGCGTTCGCCCGGTCCCTGGCGTTCCAGAGCCTGCGCGGCCTGTTCGGCGATTCAGCGATCCGGCCGACTGCCGGAATCGTCGCGGCACGCTCGGTGCCATTGCTCAGGAGCCTGCTCGCCACCTTGCGGCACGCCGGACTTGCCACGGAGGCGGCTTCCGGCTGGACCCTGGCGGCCGAGAGCGGATTGCCGGACCCGCACGACATCCTGCAGACCTTGGCCGCCGAGTTTTCCGGCGCCAGCTCCGAGCTTGTGCTGGCCGCGCAGGCACTGGCAGGCACGGACCGCATGCTGCGGACCGGCGAGGCGCCGCAACGCAATGCCGGCACGACCGAGCGGTTCGAGAGCAGCTCGATCCTGCTGGTGCCGGTGCTGGATGCAGCACTTGCGATCTGCATCGACCTGCAGGCCCGGATCGCACCTGAACCCCTGCGCATCCTGGTTGCGGAGTCGTTCTGCCTGGGCATCCTGCAGAGCCTGGCGCCGCTGGTGCAGGATCGCCGCGTGACGATCACCGTCATCGGCACCGATCAGAAGCAGCTCAACCTGACCGCCGCACGGCACGGCGCGATCGCCGGCATCACCTTCCTGGCGGCCGATCCCGACGCGGCGGCCGCCATCGGGCCGTCCTTCGACTTGGCCCTTGGCCTGGCGCTCGGCCCGCTCTTCGCCGGCGATACGGCACTCGGGCGTGCCATTGCCCATCGCCTCGCCCCCGGTGCCCCTCTCTGTATCCTGCTACCTCCCGAAAACCCGGTGTTCGAGTGCCTGCTCGGCATGGACGAGGACTGGTTCGCGCAGTCATCCGGTGCGCGATCCGTCGTCGGTCGCATCGCGGCGGCACAGGATGACGGCCGGATGATCGGGAGCGCCGGGTTCGCCGACGTCCGGACGCATCGGCTCGGCGAAGAGGTCGGCAGCATCATCGTCGGCAAGACCAAGGCTCGCGATGTCTCTGTCGCCATGGCGGAACTGGCGCCAGTACTGTTGCTGCAGGACTGGCCGGATCTCGGCGAGGCGCTGGTCACCGCCGGTCGTACCGTCGTCGTGTGCAAGGGCGCCGGGATGGCGGCGATCGTCTCCAAGGCCAGCGGCATGAGCGAGCTGGTGTTCCAGGCCTACGGATCCGGGCAAGGCGGCCTGGACCGGTCGATCGCGGAGCTTTCGTCCGTGCTCGAACTCGTCCGCACCATGCAATGCCGGTTCTGGGTCGTCGTGCGCGGCCTGCGGTCCGACCGGGCGGCCGACATCGATCCGCTTGCGGAGGCGTTCTGGAGCTTCGTCCGCGTCGCGATCAATGAATATCCAGGACTCGAGTTCAGGCTGGTCGATCTTGCGCTGGAGCTCGACGTCGAGGACGCGGTGCGACGCCTGGTGGCACTCATGGCCCGGCCCGGTGAGGAAACCGAGCTGCTGCTGGACGCGACCGGCATCTCGGCCACCCGGATGGTCGCTGCCCCGCCTGCCACCGAAGCCGTCGAGGCGGTGCGCCTGCAGCTAGGCTCGCATGGCGCCATGGCGAGTTTCGGCTGGGTGGAAGCTGCTCGTCGCGCACCCGAGGCCGGCGAGATCGAAATCGAGATCGCCGCATCCGGTCTCAACTTTCGCGATGTCATGCTGGCCAGCGGCCTGCTCGACGACGACGTGCTGGATGACGGGCTGGCCGGCGCGGTGTTCGGTTTCGAGTGCGCCGGCCATGTGCTCAGGGTCGGTCAGGGCGTCACCCATCTCAAACCGGGCGACGCCGTCATGGGTTTCGGACGGGAGAGCTTCGCGACCCACGGCACCGCCGATTCGCGCGTGTTTACGCGGGTTCCGGATGGCATCCCGACCATTGCCGCCGCGAGCATTCCGGTGGCCTTCCTGACCGCCTGGTATTCCCTGGTCCACATGGCCCAGATCCAGCCCGGCGAATGGGTGCTGATCCATGGCGCGGCCGGCGGAGTGGGGATCGCCGCGATGCAGATCGCCCGACTGCGCGGCGCGCGCATCGCCGCCACCGTCAGCTCGCCGGAGAAGCGCGCGCTGGCCGCGGCGTTCGGTGCCGAGAAGATCTACAACTCGCGCAGCACCGCATTTCTCGACGAGATCCGCGCGGATATCGGCGGCGTCGATGTCGTGCTGAACTCCCTCACCGGGGAAGCCATGCTGGCGAGCCTGAAATGCCTCAAGCCGTTCGGTCGCTTCATCGAACTCGGCAAGCGCGACTACGTGCAGAATACGGCACTCGGACTGCGGCCGTTCCGTCGAAATTTAAGCTATTTCGGCGTCGATCTCGACCAGCTTCTCGCCGCCAACCTGCCGCTGGTCGAACGCCTGCTGGCGGAACTCGCGACGCATTTCGGCACCGGCGCGTTGTCGCCGTTGCCGCATCGCGCATTCGAGTGGCACGAGGTCGATCGCGCGTTCCACCTCATGCAATCGGCCGGGCATGTCGGCAAGCTCGTCGTACGCCCGGCTGCACGCCCGGTCGCCACACGCATCGCCCACATGCCGTTCAAGCCGAAATCCGGCGTGCATCTGGTCGTCGGCGGTGCCGGCGGGTTCGGCTTCGAGACCGCTGCCTGGCTTGCCGAACGCGGAGCCGAGACCATCGTCATCGCATCGCGCCGCGGCGTGATCGAGCAGCCGTTGCAGGCGCGCGCCGCGGCGATCCGGGCCGGCGGCACGACCCTCCTGGTCGAGACACTCGACGTGACCGACGCGGACGCGGTCGCGGCGTTGATCGACCGGCTGACGCGCACGCATAGGCGTCTGGCGGGCATCATCCATGCCGCCATGGTGCTGGATGACGGCATGATCGCCGGCATGGACCCGGTCCGCACGCGCGCGGTGCTGGCGCCCAAGATCGACGGCGCCGCCAATCTCGATCGTGCGACGCGCGGAACGGAACTTGATTATTTCGTGGCCTTCTCGTCGATCACCACGATGGTCGGCAATCCGGGCCAGGGCGCCTACGTCGCCGCGAACGGCTACCTGCAGGGGCTGATGGCGCAACGGCGTGCGGCAGGCCTTGCCGGACTTGCGGTCGGCTGGGGCGCCATCGCGGATGCCGGAATCCTTGCCCGCGATACGGAAACCGCTGCACGGCTGGCGCGGCTGACCGGTATCGAGGCGATGCAGTCCCGGGCGGCGCTGGCTCATCTGGAAACCTTGCTGTCCAGAACGGGCGAGTGTCCAGCAACAAACTATTGCGCGCTGCTCCGTCCGGGCGACGCGCTGCAGAGCCTGAAACTGCTGCAGACCCCGGCATTCGCAAACCTGTTCGCTACCGACGACGGTGTCGCCGTGATCGAGGTCGACCTTGCCACCCGCATCGCCGGCAAGAGCGCGGGCGACGCCCGTGCCCTGGTCGCCGGTCTCGTGGCCGCCGAGGTTGCACGTATTTTCCGCCTGCCCCCCGAAGAGATCGAAATGGCCCGCCCGCTCGACGAACTTGGACTGGATTCGATGATGAGCCTGGACTTACGCATGAGCATCGAGAAACGCTTCGGGATCGAACTGCCGGTCGTCGCGATCACCGCCGGTATCAGTGTGAACGATCTCGCCGCGCGGCTGATCACCAGCCTGCGCACCGGTCCGCAGACGGAGGACGATGCCGGCCTGCGCATGATGCAGCAGCACGGCCTGGACGACGCCAGCCTGGCCGCCGGAATGATCGCGATCGACAAGGCTGTCAGACAGCACGATGTCGCGAAAGTCCTGCTATGAGCATGGATGTTTCCAATGGTCGCCTGAGCGGGAGCGCGAAATCCGCCCTGCTCGACACCATGCGGCGCGCCGGTCCTGCGAAGGACACCGAGCAGGCTGCGTTCGTCGGGCACACCGGTCGCGACATGTCGTTCGAGAGCATCCCCGCGTATCAGAACCTGCGCAGTCAGCGGGCCATGGCCGACGCGTTGGGCCTGCGCTTCCCGTTCTATCAGCCCCACGATGTCCGTGCCGGCGCGCGCAGCGTCATCGACGGCAACCGCGTGGTCAACTTCGCCTCGTACGATTATCTCGGCCTCAACGGCCATCCCGAGATCACCAGCGCTGTCGCCGACGCGACCGCGGAATGGGGCACCAGCGTATCGGCCAGCCGGATCACCGCGGGCGAGCGCGATTTCCACCGGGATCTGGAACAGTCGCTTGCCGACATCTACGAGTCGGAAGCTGCGCTGGTGTTCGTCAGCGGCCATGCCACGGCGGTCTCGACCATCGCCGCGTTGCTGGGGCCCAAGGACCTGATCCTGCACGATGCCCTGATCCATAATTGCATCGTGGTCGGTGCACAGCTCTGCGGCGCCACGCGGCGGTCGTTCGCGCATAACGACATGGCGGCACTCGAGGATATCCTGGCCGGCAGCCGCGAGCGGTTCGAGCGCGTGCTGGTGGTGTCCGAAGGCCTGTACTCGATGGACGGCGACGGTCCCGATCTCGCGCGCCTCGTCGCCATCAAGGAGCAGTATGATTGCTGGCTGATGGTCGACGACGCCCACGCGTTGGGGATTCTCGGAAAGACCGGCCGCGGCATCTTCGAGATGGCAGGCGTCGATCCGAAACGCGTCGACATCTGGCTCGGCACCCTGTCGAAAACGCTGGTCAGTTGCGGCGGCTACGTCACCGGCAGCCGCGCGCTGGTCGACTACCTCAAGCTGACCGCGCCCGGCATGGTCTATAGCGTCGGCCTGCCCGCTCCCGCCTGCATCGCAGCATCGACCGCGATCCGGTTGATGCTGCGCGAACCGGAGCGTGTGGCACGGCTGCAGGCCAACGGCCGACGGTTCCTCGATACCGCCCGCGCGGCGGGCCTCGATGTCGGCACCAGCTGGGGCTACGCGGTCGTCCCGATCATCCTGGGCGATTCGCTTCGCACCCTCACCCTCGCCGACCGGCTGCTCGGCCGTGGCTACAACGCGTTTCCGATCATCCCGCCCGGGGTGCCCGAACGGTCGGCGCGGTTGCGTTTCTTCATCTCCTCCGAACATACCGACGCCGAGCTCGACGGGGCAGTCGTCGCCATCTGCGAGGAACTGGCCGTCATCGATGGCGGCGGAAATACGCCCCGCATGACGGCCAGGCCTAAGATGCCGGAGATCGTATCCTGACCGTGCCGGTGTTCGGCAACATTGTGATTACCGGTGCCTCCAGCGGCATCGGCGCGGCATTGGCGAAACTCTATGCCGGTCCCGGCGTCGCGCTGGGTGTGGTCGGGCGCGACCCTGGCCGGCTCGGTGCGGTCGGCACAGATCTGCGTGCGGCCGGGGCCGAGGTTCGCGAAGGCCTGTTCGACCTGCGCGATCGTCCGGCCCTGACCGGGTTCCTCGCCGGGTTCGAGGCAGACCACCCGGTCGACCTCCTGATCGTCAACGCTGGCGTTCTGGATGGCAGGCGGGCAGACGGCGCCCTGGAAACCGCCGATGCGGCGCGGCGTGTCATCGACATCAACCTGCTCGGCGCCGTCGATACAGTACAGGCGGTGCTGCCTTCCATGCTCGGTCGGGGCCGCGGTCATATCGTGCTGGTAAGCTCGCTGGCGGCCCTGTCGCCGGTGGCAGATGCACCCGCCTACAGCGCCAGCAAGGCCGGGCTGCTGGCCTACGGCAAGGCGCTGCGTGCGGCGCTGGCAGGGACCGGCGTCCATGTGTCGGTGGTGTGTCCCGGCTATGTCGAGAGCGCGATGACCGATAGCCATATCGGCAAGCAGCCCGGCAAGATGAGTTCCGAGGCTGCCGCGCGCCTGATCGCCACCGGCATCGCGCGCAGGAAGCAGGTGATCGGTTTTCCGCGCGTGCTCTACATGCTGGCCTTGATCACCCCGTTCGTGCCGGAAGCGATCAATCGGCTGGCGACCAAGGATATACGGTTCCACGTGGATCCACGCTGAACCGGCTGCGCGAACAAAGAGTGACGTCGAGCACGTGTGCGGACTTATCGAGCCGGGCGTCGTTTCTGCGGCGATCGACTCGTGGTGACGGTCAGCAAGCCGAAAGCGCACAGTACGGCGACGAAGGCGAACACGCTTCCCTCGGGTCCGACCACGCCACCCGTGATCAAGCCGGAGCCGTGCGGCGTGAAGTCGAGAAGGTGACCGCGATCGAGATATCCGCTGCCGGCCGCTCCGAACAGCGGGGCGCTCGCCCAGTTCCAGCCGGTATGATAGCCGGTCGCCCACCAGAACGACCCGGTGCGATAGACGGCATACGCAAGCAACGCGCCCTGCAGGAAAATCCGCAGCAGCCAGATCCAGCTCACCCCGGGATTGCCCAGATGCACAACCGAGAACATCAAGCCTGATACGAGAATGGCGCCTTTCCGACCGAACAGCCGCTCGGCGACAAGCAGGACCGCCACGCGTCCATAAAGCTCCTCCCCCATTGCACCGACAAAGTCGAAGAAGAGCCAGCCGGAGCCGCTGACCAAAGACGCAGCAGCCGACTGCTGAGCCAGTCGCACCGTTGCATGACCGGTCTCGATGATGAGCAGGATCGCGCCGGCCATGACGAGAAGACCGGTGGCGAAACCGAGCAGTGTCCGGCTCGCCATGCGAGGTCCGGTCAGCGGAAAACCGTTCAGCCGGCGGACCAGTATCGCGTGCACGCCGAATACGACGACGAGATCCAGACCGAGCCTCACCACCATGAGCAAGGCGTAGGGCGGCAGCCCCATCAGCCTGTCGGCGATCATGTGCCAGCCGAACACATGCGCCAGCGGCCGGTAGATCGCGTCTGCAGCAGGATCGAAAGCAAAGTAGGCGGCAACGAGAAACACGAGGCAGAGCCAGGATCTGATCGAACCCGCCCTGGTCGGCAACGACCCGCGCATCATCGGGTCGTTCGGTAGTCACCAGCGCCTTGCTCGACCAGAAGCAAGGCGGTTCGACGCTGGCGGGACGACAACTCGAACACGGATGGTCTTGTCAGCTCTCGAACGGGTCGCGCATCAGGATGGTGTCGTCGCGCTCGGGGCTGGTGGACAGCAGCGTCACCGGCGCCTCGACCAGTTCCTCGATGCGCTTCACGTACTTCACCGCCTGCGCCGGCAACTGCGCCCAGGAGCGCGCGCCGCGGGTGCTGTCCTGCCAGCCATCCATGGTCTCGTAGATCGGCTCGATGCGTGCCTGCGCGGCGGGGGCGGCCGGCAGATGGCGAACCTCCTGCCCGTCCAGCTTGTAGCCGACGCAAACCCGGATCTTCTCGAAGCCGTCGAGCACGTCGAGCTTGGTCAGGGCCAGCCCGTTGATGCCGCCGACGCGGACCGCGCGACGCACCAGCACCGCGTCGAACCAGCCGCAGCGGCGGGGGCGGCCGGTGACGGTGCCGAACTCGTGGCCGCGCTGGCCGAGCATCTGGCCGGTCTCGTCGAACAGCTCGCTCGGGAACGGGCCGGCGCCGACACGCGTGGCATACGCCTTGGCGATGCCGAGCACGAAGCCGACCGAGCCTGGACCGACGCCGCTGCCGGTGGCGGCGTTGGCGGCGACGGTGTTGCTGCTGGTGACGAACGGATAGGTGCCGTGGTCGACGTCGAGCATCACCGCCTGCGCGCCTTCGAACAGCACGCGGGTGCCGGCACGCCTGGCATCGTCGAGGCGTTCCCAGACCGGCTCCATGTACGGCAGCAGGCGCGGCGCCAGGGCGAGCAACCAGCCGAGCAGATGTTCCTTGGTGAAGGTCTCCCCGCCCAGGCCGGCCAGCAGGGTGTTGTGGTGCAGCAGGATCTCGTCGAGCTTCCAGTCGAGCGTTTCCGGCTCGGCCAAGTCGCACATGCGGATCGCACGGCGGGCGACCTTGTCCTCGTAGGCCGGGCCGATGCCGCGCCCGGTGGTACCGATCTTGCGGTCGCCGCGAGCCGCCTCGCGGGCACGGTCGAGCGCGCCGTGCACCGGCAGGATCAGGGTGGCGTTTTCGGCAATGCGTAGCGTCTCCGGGCCGACCGGCAGGCCCTGCGCCCTCACCCGGTCGATCTCGCCGAGCAGCGCCTCGGGATCGATCACCACGCCGTTGCCGATGATGCCCATCTTGCCGCGTACCAGCCCGCTCGGGAGCAGCGACAGCTTGTAGGTCTGGTTGCCGACGACGAGCGTGTGGCCGGCATTGTGCCCGCCCTGGAAGCGGACGACGATCTCGGCGCGGCTGGCGAGCCAGTCGACGATCTTGCCCTTGCCCTCGTCGCCCCACTGGGCGCCGATCACGGTGACATTGGACATGACGTGCTCCGGAGAATGCTTGAAAGAAAAGTCGGGACGGATCGGCGTTCGGGACGGTGTGAGACTGCGCTACGGCGGATTGGACGCGCTTCTATGCGCTGCCCGGCATGGGTTTGCGAATACCAAGGTGCTGGCCAGCCATTTACTCAGAGCAATGCGGCAGCCCCGTCGCGCAACAGATGGGTGCAACCGAGCCGTCTCGCCTCCCCGGCATCGTCCGCGACCGGGGATAACGATGCGACGGTAGCAAAGCCCTCGGCACGCAGTCGCCTGGCCACGTCCGCGTCCGCCTGCCAGGGCAACAGCAGGCGCGGACGCGCGGCACGCGCCGGTGCGGCGCGCAGCAGCGCCTCGGTTCGCAGGGTCAGGCCGCAAGCGGGCTCGTTGCCGCCGCTGAGGTAGCGTCCGCCACGGCCGAGCTCCTCGTGCCGCCCGGCCGAATAGACCGTGACGCAGATGCCGGTGTGGTAGCGCCAGCCCCGGAACTCGATCGGGTCGACGGTCAGGCGCAGGCCCGGCGCCCGCGCCTCGATGGCGGCGACGGTCGCTTCCAGGCGGTCGGTCAGGGCGCGTGCCGCCGGGGAAAGCGAAGCTGCGCGCAGCACGTCGAGCGCACGCGCGGCTGGTCCGGCGGACAGCAGCAGATCGGTCAGGATCTGCGCCAGCCGGCCGCCATAGCGGGTGACGTCGGCGGCATCCTTGCGGTCCAGCGCACGCAGCAGCGGCGCGCGGTCGGCGAGCGGCAACCCGGCCTCCTCGATCAGCGCGGGCGCCAGCGGCGGCAGGGTGAGATCGAAGCTGACCCGCGGAACGCCCAGCACCGCCAGCGCCTCCGCGCCGACCGCGACCATCTCCGCGTCGGCTTCCGGCGAATCCAGGCCGATTAGTTCGATACCAGCCTGGCTCACCTGGCGGTCGGAGCTGAGCGAGCCGCCATGCAGCTGGACACAGGCGCCGGTATAGGACAGGCGCAACGGACGTGGTGAATTGACCAGCCTGGTGGCGGCGATGCGCGCGACCTGCGGCGTCATGTCGGGACGCAGACCCATCATCCGGTGGGTGTCGGGATCCATCAGCCGGAAGGTCTGTTCAGCGACTGCCGCGCCGGATCCCGACAGCAGGCTGTCCTCGAATTCGAGCAGCGGCGGCTTTACCCGCTCGTAGCCATGCGACGCGAACACCGACATCAGTGCCTCGACCCCGAGCGCCTCGCTCTCGGCGTCGGGCGGCAGCAGGTCGCGCAGCCCGGCCGGCAGCAGCGCCGGGCTGGCTTCGGTCCCGAGATCCGGGTGTCGGGGCAGAATGTCCGTCATGCGCGGCCTTCTATCACCCGCAATGGGCGTCCAGTAAGTCGTGCCGTCACGCGAAAGCCGCGCGGGTCGAGGCGGCAGCCCAGTCGAACCATGGCAGGGCGGCTTCGATATCCGATGTCTCCACCGTGGCGCCACCCCAGATCCTGAGGCCCGCCGGCGCGTCGCGATAACTGCCGACATCGAGTGCCGCGCCCTCGGATTGCAGCAGCGAGACCAGGTGGGCATGCGCCTTGGCCTGGGTGGCGGCGGGCAATGTCAGGAACCAGTCGGCGGTCAGGCGCAGGCAGATCGAGGTGCTGGAGCGCGTCGAAGGATCCGGCGCCAGGAACGAGGCCCAGTCGGACCGGCTCTCCCAGTCCGCGACCGCGGCGAGGTTGGCGCGGCTGCGGGCAATCAACGCGTCCAGGCCGCCGATGCGCTCGGCCCATCTCAGGCCGTCCAGCGCATCCTCGACGCAGAGCATGGAGGGGGTGTTGATGGTGTCACCCTTGAAGATGCCCTCGATCAGCCGGCCCTTGGCGGTCAGGCGGAACAGCTTAGGCAATGGACGCAGCGCCGGCGTGGCTTCCAGCCGTGCCACGGCGCGCGGCGACAATGCCAGCATGCCGTGCGCAGCCTCGCCGCCGAGCACCTTCTGCCAGGACCAGGTGACGACATCGAGCCGGTCCCAGGGCAGCGCCATCGCGAAGGCGGCCGAGGTGGCATCGCAGATCGCCAGACCATCGTGAACGGCGGGGATGGAGTCCGCCCCGGCGAAACAGGCGCCCGAAGTGGTGCCGTTCCAGGCGAACACCACGTCGTGCGACCAGTCGATCGAGGCGAGGTCGGGAAGCGCGCCGTATTCCGCTTCGAGCACGCGGGCATCGGCCAGCTGTAGCTGCGCCACGATGTCGTGCGCCCAGGTGGCGGAGAAGCTCTCGAACGACAGCACGTCCACCGGCCGGGTTCCGAGCAGCGACCACAGCACCATCTCGACAGCGCCGGTATCGGAGCCGGGCACGATGCCGAGACGCCACCCGGCCGGCAGGCCGAGCAGAGCGCGGCTGCGGTCGATCACCTCGGCCAGGCTGGCACGGGTATCGGTGGCACGATGGCTGCGGCCGAGCAGCGCGCCGGACAGGGCATCCAGGCTCCAGCCGGGACGTTTGGCGCAGGGCCCCGACGAGAAACACGGGTTGGCAGGCCGGACGGACGGTCGGACGGGCGAGATCATGAAAGCCGGGTTCCGGACACGGGCTGGACGCTGAACAAGGACACGCCGAACCCATGCCCTGCGACGACCGGTTTTGGAAGCCCGGACAGTCGTGATGCGGCCGTTGCCGGGCCCGTCGGTGCGGCGCACAACGAGACTGCCGACATATCCGGTCAGGTAGCCGGCCGGTCGTTGCCGGTCATGTTCAGAGGAAAAGCGAAATGGTGGCCTACGCGATCTTCACGCGCGAGCGGACGACGAACCAGTCGGAAATGGACGTTTACTCGAGCGTTGTCGGTGCCGCCGGAGCCGGCCACGCCCTGACGCCGCTCGTGCATTATGGCGCATTCGAAGTGCTCGAAGGCGCGCCGATCGAGGGAGCCGTCGTACTGCAGTTTCCGACCATGGCGGAAGCGAAGGCCTGGTACGACAGCCCGGCCTACCAGGCGGCGGCAAAGCATCGTCATGCCGGCTCGGACTACCGCGTATTTTTCATCGAGGGAGTGGCGTAGGCGCGCAGGCAGCACGGCGATCGATGGTGCGGGTGGTCGGAATCGAACCGACACTCCTTGCGGAACCGGATTTTGAGTCCGGCGCGTCTACCAGTTCCACCACACCCGCACTGGTGCCTGATTAACAGCGGAGACGGCTGCGGCCAAGCCGGTCCGGTGACCGGCAGCCGTTAAAAGATGCGATCAGGCGACCGCCGAGGCGCGGTGGATGCCGCACTCGACCTTGGACAAGCCGGCCCAGCGCCCGGATCGCGCATCCTCGCCGACCGCGACGGACCGGGTGCAGACCGCACAGCCGATCGAGGCAAACCCGCGTTCGACCAGCGGATGGGCGGGCAGCCCGCGCAGCTTCATCTCGGCCTGCACCCGGGCACCGTCCCAGTCGGCGATCGGGTTCAGCTTGATACGATCGCCATCGCGCTCGACGAACGGCAAGGCGGTACGGGTGGCGCTCTGGAATCGCTTACGGCCGCTGATCCAGGCATCGAACGGTGCCAGCGCGCGATCCAGCGGCTGGACCTTGCGCAGGGTGCAGCAGGCATCGGAGTCGAAATACCAGAGCTCGCCGGTAGGATCCTCGTCAACCACAGACTGCATGCGTGGAGCGACGCTGCGGACGTCCGTCAGGCCCAGCATCGCGGCGAGTTCGTCGCGATAGGCCAGGGTCTCCGGAAAATGCTTGCCGGTCTCCAGGAAGATCACCGGGAGCGTCGGATCGATTTCGGCGATCAGCGACAGCAGGACAGCGGATTCCGCACCAAACGACGAGACGGTGGCGATCCGGGATGGCAGGACATCGCGGATGGCATGCAACAGGATCTCGCGCCCGTCGGCACCGGCTTGTTCCAGGGCGTGAAGCCGTTCGAACGCAACCTGAGTGCTGACCATGCACGGATCAGCCAAGCCGGACACGCGACGATCGAGTTGAGTGTCCGAAAACAGATCCATGAACCGATGCCTCTTGTGCACTGCCGTATATAGCTGTCGTCCGAACGTACGGAAGGGATTAAGCAGACCAACAGGGCAGAATTGTGTTTTTGTGGTAGCTTCGAGACACACCACGATTGCCGATCGGGGTTTGTAACAACCCGGCGGCTAAACCCGTCGCGTCAGGCGTGGACCACGGTGTCGCAGAATCGGCGCGCCAGCTTCGCGGAATCCTGCTCGTCGGGGATCAGTCCGATCAGCTTTAGCTCATCGACGTATTGTGCGACCTGCTCGCGTAGTTCCCGCCCGATCAGGTGCACGCCATGGCCCTCGGCGTGAAGCATCCGCTCGACCGCGGCGAGGTCCATGTCGGGAAGCTGGTCCGCCAACACGTTGGCGGCCACGTCTAGATGCAGCGCCACGGTCCGGGCCGCCTCCTGGATCGCCAGCACGAGCGCCACCGCCGCCGCCGGATCGGCCTTCAGGACATCCGCGCGCAGCCCGAGGGCGCGGACGATCCGGGTGCCGTAGCTGCCGGTCGTGCTGCTGGCCAGCTCGGTCAGGTGCAGAGACTCCCGGACCTGCCAGATGACCGGGTCATGCCCCACCACCGCCTGGACGCGCCGGCCCGCCAGCGCGTCGCCAAAATCGGCGGGAGGCACCTGGACCCAGTTCACGTCCCGGTTCGGGTCCATGCCCTTGCGGCGCATCATGACCGAGAAGAACAGCCGGTCTGCACTGGCGTGCGGGCCGGAACTGGCGTCGGGGATGCCGATCGACTTGCGATACAGGTCCTCTATCCGCTTGATCGGCGATTTCCGCGCGATCAGCAGGCGCGCGCTGCCGCTCTGAAGGCCGCCGACCAGTCGCGCATCGAGCCCGTCCATCAGCCGCGGCAGCCATGACAGCACCGGCGCGATGACCGCATCGGCGCCGCCGAGATGCAACTGGTCCAGCGCCTCCTGCCCGGATGCAAGCCCGTCGAGGATCCGGATGTCGAGGTTGTAGCGGGCAAAGATGCCCTGCCGCTGCGCGACGATCAGCACCGGATCATGCGCCGGATGCGGACAGGCAAGCGTCATTCGCCGGTAACGGCCATCCGGCCGCGAGGTCTTGTCGCGATGCGGGTGGCGGAACTGGTTGCGCACGACCAGGCCGGCGACGACTGCCGTGCCGATCCCACCCCCGATGATCGCGCGGCGGCTGACCTTCAGGGGCGTGGGCGCTGCCATGGCGAGACCTTTTGGACTGACGCGCGCCGGCGGGTGCTGCACGGAGCGCTGGCGGACCGCCACGCAAAGCTGTCCTCGAGAGGGCTTTACGTGCCGGCGCAGGCTCCGCTATAGGGTGCGCCGCCGGTCCCGGATAGCTCAGCGGTAGAGCAAGCGACTGTTAATCGCTCGGTCGTAGGTTCGATCCCTACTCCGGGAGCCAGCATTTTCCTCACGTCCCAGGTTGGTGATCAGTCACTGCGGTGCTTGGCAAGCGGCCGGGTTGGCGGCAAAACGTGCCATGACCGCCGCACCAGATCCCAACGCCCCCGCCGCTGCCCCCTCTTCGTCCGCAACCATGGATCACGACGCGTTCGCGCGCGTCGACATCCGCGTCGGCACGATCACCGATGCACAGCCGTTTCCCGAAGCCCGCAAGCCGGCCTTCAAGCTGTGGATCGATTTCGGTGCGCCGATCGGCATCAGGCGATCGTCCGCGCAGATTACCCGCCACTACAAGGCGGACCAGCTGATCGGCCGCCAGGTCTGCGCGGTGGTCAATCTCCCACCGAGGCAGATCGGGCCGTTCCTCAGCGAGGTGCTGACCCTTGGCATGCCCGACGCGTCCGGCGAGGTCGTGCTGATCCGCCCCGACCACAAGGTGCCGGACGGCGGGAAGCTGTTCTGATGGCGGTCAGCTACGCCACCGTCACCTGGGACCAACTGCACCGGGATGCGCGCCTGCTGGCCGAGCAGCTTATGCCGATGGGACCGTTCACCGGCATCGTCGCGATCACCCGCGGCGGCTTGATCCCGGCGGCGATCATCGGCCGCGAGCTGGATCTTCGGCTGATCGAGAGCATCTCGGTGATCTCCTACGACCAGGCGCGGGAGACCGGGGATACCGAAGGCGAGGAGGCGCAGGGACAGCCACGGGTGGTCAAGGCGCCGACCGCGGCCGGCGACGGCACCGGGTTCCTGATCATCGACGATCTGGTGGATTCCGGGGTGACCGCACAGGTGGTGCGCCGACTGCTGCCCAAGGCGACGTTTGCCTGCCTGTATGCCAAGCCATCGGGCCGGCCGTTCACCGACCTGTTCGTGGTCGAGGTGCCGCAGGAGACGTGGATCCTGTTCCCCTGGGATACCGCGCCGCTGTTCGTGCCGCCGCTCTCGCGCAAGGCCGCCGCCGCTGTCTGACCAGGGCATGCGCGCCGCGACCGAGACCGGCAGTCCGCGCCATGCGTGGCTCGATAGCTGGTCGGTGCGGGACCAGCTCGACGGGCTGTGGGAAAGCCAGATGGCGGCGGTGGCGGCGATCGGCCCGGCACTCGGGGCTCTCGCCGGTGCGGTGGAAGCATCCCTGCCCCGGCTGCGTGCCGGTGGCCGGCTTGCCTATGCCGGTGCCGGCAGTTCCGGGCGACTCGGCGCGCAGGACGGGGCCGAACTCGAGCCGACCTTCGACTGGCCGCGCGATCGGCTGGTGCTGCTGATCGCCGGCGGCATGCAAGCGCTGACCGAGGCGGTCGAGAATGCCGAGGACGATGCACCGGCGGCGCTGGCACAGGTGGCGGCGCACGAGATCGGACCGCTGGACGTGCTGATCGGTGTCGCGGCCAGTGGTGGGACGCCGTTCACGGTTGCGGCCATCCGCGAGGCCAGGCGGCGCGGCGCGTTGACGATCGGGGTGGCGAACAGCGCCGGCAGTGCGCTGCTGGATGCGGCCGAGCACCCGGTGCTGATCGCGACCGGTGCCGAGGCGATCGCCGGTTCCACGCGACTGAAGGCGGGCACTGCGCAGAAGGTGGCGCTGAACCTGCTCTCTACCGCGATGATGACCGGGCTCGGGCGTATCCATGCCGGGCGGATGGTCGACATGCAGGCCCGCAACGCGAAGCTGCGCGTGCGGGCGGCGGCGATGGTGGCGGAGCTGGCCGGCTGCGATGCGACGCAGGCTGCGGCGGCGCTGCTGGCGACGGGCCAGCGGGTCAAGCCGGCGATCCTGGTGGCGCTCGGGCTCTCGCCGACGGACGCCGCCGATGCGCTGGCCCGGAATGACGGCCATTTACGGCCGGCGCTGGCATCCGTTGCGAGTGGGCTTGCCAGCACTTAGGTCATTCCATAGGTTCCGCCCGGTTCGGGGCGTGGCGCAGCCTGGTAGCGCGCGTGTTTTGGGTACACGAGGCCCCCGGTTCGAGTCCGGGCGCCCCGACCAGTCAGATCGATTTCAGACAAGGTGGACGCCGATGCGTGCCCGGATCTTCCAGCAGCCGAAAAGCTCGATGCAGTCGGGTCAGGCGAACACGCATGACTGGGTTCTGGAGTATGGCCAGTCCGAACAGCGGCAGCAGGACCCGCTGATGGGCTGGTTCGGCAGCGGCGACACGCAGAGCCAGTTGCGGCTGCACTTCCCCGACAAGGAGGAAGCCGTGGCCTATGCCGAAGGGCACTCGATCCCATACGATATCGAACTGCCGCCGGCCCGCATCCGGCGCCCGAAAGCCTACGCCGACAATTTCCGCTTCGACCGCCGGCAGAACTGGACCCACTAGGTTCCGCTGCCTTAAGCCCGGTTGGATCGGGCGACAGCCGTCAAGGCGCTGTCCGCGCCGACCTGACTTCGCCGATCGAGGCGCGCCTGCGCCAGTCGGGCGGGGCATCCCGGACGGATCGGCCGACCGGCGATCAGTTCAGAACCTTTAATCTCGCGGCGGGATGGGCCGGTGGCGCGCCCGGAGGGAGTCGAACCCCCAACCAGCCGAGTAGAAGTCGGCTGCTCTATCCAATTGAGCTACGGACGCACGGCGCCGGTATAGGACAGCGTCCGATGAGCATCAACCGCCATGAGAACGGATCTGGCTACCGGCCGGTAGGCTGTTCCAGGGCTTCCCAAAAATCCGCGCCGCAGCACCTTCATGGTGGGATGTGCCCCTGCCCGCTCCGCCAGCTTAGCCGCGTGCGCATAAGCGGCTTTGATCGGCAAATTTATTGTTCCGGACCTGAAGCATTGAGCGTTCCACGGAGACCATGCAACCTGCGCTTCTAGGTTTTACAAACCACCGTGTCTTGCTTTCGTGGACGAGACTGTCTCGGGTGGCGTGCTCGCTTAGCGTATTACGATCGATGACGCAGATGGCTCCGAGAAACATAACGCGCGACTCACGACGATATCCACAGGATGGCTTGGATGCCGCCGCGTCGGCATAACATCAGCCATGCCGAAAACCTGAGACGAAATCATGATCGTCAGAGCCCCATGAAACCCGAGGGTCTCGAAACGGCATGAATTCGAGAAGGCTTGCCTGCACGTTTCCTATCTCTTCTCATGTCTGTGAACAGCATGGGTCTGTTTGAACTCTCGGTGTGGCAGTGGACGATGTCTACGCGGTGACGCCTTTGGTAGTCGCGTGCTGCGGGTCGGCGGATCGACCCTGCGAAGCGCATCGATACCAGCCCTGGCACGTTGCCGCGGCCCATCGTAAGCGGTGCCGGTAAAAGCTCCGATGACACGAGCGTAGAGTTTGCGAGCCTGCGTCGCGCAACCTCGTTTGGCAGTTGCGGCGGCTATGAGAATGTAGTCGTCGGCGGCAAGTTGCATGTCGCCTGGGCCATCGGAATAATGCAGTCGCAACTCGTGTTGGGCGCTCCTGAACTCCAGGTCGGGCATCATAATCAAAGCAGCGTATATTGGATCCGTATCGCAATCGGCCGTGCCGAGTGGGATTGATCCGGCGGCCAGGGCATTGGCCTGATGCTTTTGAAGCACCCCCTGGTGGAGGGCGGTCGCAACCGGATCGGTATCAGCGAGCGTGCCTTCAGGTGACGCTGCGAGAGACATGACTGTAACAAGGCCCGCGACAAGTCGTCTCATGCGATGCCTTTGGTCCAGAGCCTGGGCGGTAGTCCAAAGATCTAGCACAGCGACCGCTCAGGTCGAAATTCTAGGCTGACCGACATATTTTTGTGGCGAACGCTGGTCCCGAACTTGACCGGTACCGATGGTGGCGCTCGCGGTGCGGCGCTTCAGTCAGTCCGACCGACAAGGATGAATGGGGATAAAAATGACTTCTACCCACATCTGCTATTATTGTTGGAAACTATCTCAGGCCGCATCTCTACTTCCAAAAATGAAACAACTCTCGTCGCAATCCGGTTTAACAACGTTCTTTATTTTCCATATTCAACATCCAGCTCAGCCCGCGCTTCGTAAGGGGTCAGAGCCTGCAATTCGGCAGGCAACGTTCCGGACAAAGATCCATGGCGGGTATGTTGAGTAGTGAGCACGCAACCACGTCCAGCGGCTGCTTGATCCCGCTGATCGTGAATGCGCCGTCCGATGTCGTGCCGGGTTGTGAAACCAGTGGTTTCTTCAGCGGCATCGTCGTCGGGCTGGCTGCCATGGTCCCGTTCTGGACCACGACGATTTTGCTTGGAGCCAGGCTGTTAAATCACGTGTGAGAACCATCAGCGCGTTGCAGCCTGGCCGCGTCCCGAATGCAACGCGATGACCGCCGCATGTAAGCTTTTATCGGTTAACGTCGTCGAGCATGTCTGCAGAAACACGATAATACCATCAGGCTTCCGCGGCCGTCCGGACTCTCAATCCTGTCATGGATCGCACGGCTTTTAGTGACGCCGATTATTCCTACATGATCGCGCGCAGGTCGGTTTCACCCACGTTCAGCGTCAGCCATGACTTTACTGTCGCATCTCATCCCGCAGCACCCTCCGAAGCTCGTCCGCGACCGTCGCATCAGCATGCGCCTCGATCGCGTCACTCACGCGGCGCATGTGGCGGCGGGCGGCATACACCTGGTCCAGCAGCGACAACACCAGCGGCAGGGCCTCATCGTTGATGTGCATCTCGTCGCGCAATTCCAGGATCAGGTGGGCGCGGGCCTCGTCAATCGGGTGGAATAGATAATGGCCCGGCGCACCCTCGGGGCGCACCCAGGCACGCTCGATCCAGCCTTCCACCTCGGTGCGGCTGACACGTGCTAAGCGGATGCACAGGGTCTCGATGGTGATCATGAGGCGGCTCCCGCGCTGTCGGTGTCAGGGGTTTTGGGGGACCAATCGCGCAGGAAGGCCTTCAGCGCCTCGTCGGTCCGGCCGAGCACGACGCGCAAGGTGACATACAGATTGCCGGCCTCCCGACCACCATGCGCGGCGATACCCCGTCCGCGCAGCCGAAGCGTGCGGCCGGTGTCGGAGTCCGGCGGTACCGTCATTGCCACCGGTCCGGCCGGGGTCGGAATCTGCACCGAACCGCCCAGCACCGCCTCCTTCAGAGAAACCGGCAACTCCACCCGAATATCGTTGCCGTCGCGGGTGAAGCGCGGGTCGGGAGTGATCTGGATGCGGATCAGCGCGTCGCCGGCGGTGGCTCCTTCCTGCCCTTCGCCGCCCTTCCCGCGCAGGCGCAACGTCTGGCCGTCCTCGATACCGGGCGGCACCTTCACGTCGAGCGTCGCACCGGTCGGCAGGGTGATGCGGGTGGTGGCGCCGGTCACCGCGTCGGCGAACGAGACGGTCAGGCTGTAGCTGTGATCCTCGCCACGCCTCGGACCGCGCGGGGGCTGGGCCCTGCCGCCGCCACGGCCGAACAGGTCGCCGAAGATGTCGCCGAGATCCTCGTCGCCCCAGTCACCCGGGCCTGCTCCGGATGTCGAGGCACCGGCACCGGGTCCCGCCCGATAGCGTCGGCCTTGCGCGCCCTGTGCCTGCTCGCGGTAGTTGGGACGCGGTGGCGGTTTTTCCTGCCCGGAGCCGTCGATCTCGCCGCGGTCGTAGCGGGCGCGGGTCTCGGGATCGGACAGCAAGGCGTTGGCGCCGCTGATACGCTTGAAGCGCTCCTCGGCGGCCGGATCGCCCGGATGAAGGTCGGGGTGGCTCTCCTTGGCCAGCCGGCGGTAGGCCTTGCGGATCGCGTCCTTGTCGGCGTCGCGGCCGATCCCCAGGATCTCGTACGGCCCCTGCTCGGATTTATCGTCGGCCATGCCTCTCCTCGATCGCCTGCTTGGTGCAGAATGGTCCCAGGATGGGCGGCCGCGACCTCGGGATCAACTCGCGAGGCCAGCGGCTCAGCGCGGCGTTGGACGACAAGGTGGCAACATGGACATGACTCACGACGGGATCACCTCCCCCAGCCACTTCGCGCCGGCCTGGCGCCTGCCGACCGAGGCACGTCGACGCATCACCCTGGCGACGCGCCGCCCGGAGCCGGAATGCGTCGCCGAGCTGTTGCGCACCGCGCCAGTAACGCCGGACTCGGCTACGGCGATCGCGGTCAGGCTGGTCGAGGCGCTGCGGGCGCGTGGACGTCCCGGACCGGTCGAGGGCCTGATGCGCGAATACGCGCTGTCGAGCCAGGAAGGCATCGCGCTGATGTGCCTGGCCGAGGCGCTGTTGCGCATTCCGGACAGCGCCACCCGCGACCGGCTGATCCGCGACAAGATCGCTGGCGGTGACTGGCGCGCGCATGTCGGACGCAGCCCGTCGATGTTCGTCAATGCGGCAACCTGGGGCCTGCTGATCACCGGCCGGCTGCAGGATGGGCAAGGTTCCGCGCCAAAGACCGCCGGGTTGCAGGCGGCACTGCTGCGCGTGCTCGGCCGTGGCGGCGAGCCGCTGATCCGGGCGGCGATGGACCGGGCGATGCGTATCCTGGGCGAGCAGTTCGTAGTCGGCGAGACCATCGAAGCGGCGCTGAGTGCGGCACGCAAACGCGAGGCGGCCGGGTTCCGCTACTCGTTCGACATGCTCGGCGAAGCGGCGATGACCGATGCGGACGCGCGCCGCTATCTGCAGGATTACGAGCACGCGATCCGGGCGATCGGCGCGCACAACAACAAGCGCGGCCTGTTCGACGGGGCCGGCATCTCGATCAAGCTGTCGGCGCTGCATCCGCGCTACAGCCGGACGCAACAGCCGCGGGTCCGGGACGAGCTGTTGCCACGTGTTGCCGGACTGGCGAGCCTGGCCCGGCAGCACAATGTCGGGCTCAACATCGATGCAGAGGAAGCCGACCGGCTCGAAGTCTCGCTCGACCTGCTGGAAAGCCTGTGCGAGCAGGCGGATCTTTCGGGATGGGACGGGATCGGCTTCGTCATCCAGGCCTATGGACGGCGCACGCCGCTGGTCATCGAGCACCTGATCGAACTCGGCCGCCGGACCGGCCACCGGCTGATGGTCCGGCTGGTGAAAGGCGCCTACTGGGACAGCGAGATCAAGAAGGCGCAGGAAGCCGGCCTGCCGGACTATCCGGTGTTCACCCGCAAGCTGCACACCGATGTTTCCTACCTCGAGTGCGCACGCCGGTTGCTCGCCGCGCCGGACGCGGTCTTCCCGCAATTCGCCACGCATAATGCGCAGACGGTGGCGGCCGTGATGGCGATCGCCGGACCGGAGTTCGCTGTCGGGCGCTACGAGTTCCAGTGCCTGCACGGCATGGGCGAGAGCCTGTACGAGCAGGTGGTCGGCGCGGACCGGCTCGATCGGCCGTGCCGGATCTATGCCCCGGTCGGGACGCACGAGACCCTGCTCGCCTACCTGGTGCGACGGTTGCTGGAGAACGGCGCCAACAGTTCGTTTGTCAACCGGATTGCCGACCCGGCGGTGCAGGTGGCGGAGCTCGTATCCGATCCGGTGCTGCAGGCGGCAGCGTCGAACCCGATCGGTGCGCCGCACGCGACCATTCCGCTGCCGCCTGACCTGTTCGGTCCGGAACGCCGGAACTCGTCCGGGCTCGACTTGGCCTCGGAGGATGTACTGGATGAGCTTTCGCGGCAGATCGCCCGGTCCGGCGTGACCATTCCCTCGGCCGCGCCGCTGCTCGCGTTCCATGGACCGGCCCATGCCGGACGGGACTGTTTCGACCCGTCCGATCGTCGCCGGCTGATCGGGCACTGCCAGGATACCGATGCATCCGATGTGGGGCGTGCGGTCGGGGCCGCGGTCTCCGGCGGCGCGTTCTGGGCGACGACGCCGGCAGGCAAGCGTGCGGACTGCCTGGATCGAGCAGCGGAGCGGCTGGATAGTCTGCTGCCCGAACTGCTCGGACCGATCATGCGGGAAGCGGGAAAATCGGCGGCGAACGCGGTCGGCGAAGTGCGCGAGGCAGTCGATTTCCTGCGTTATTACGCGAGCCGGATCCGCGCGACACCCGGCATGGCGGGCGATGCGCTGGGCGCGGTCGTCTGCATCAGCCCGTGGAACTTCCCCCTGTCGATCTTCATCGGCCAGATCGCGGCATCGCTCGCCGCCGGAAACGCGGTGCTGGCGAAACCCGCCGAGGAAACTCCGCTGATCGCCGCGGTGGCCGTGCGCATCCTGCACGAGGCGGGCATCCCACGTAGCGCGCTGCAATTCCTGCCCGGCGACGGCAGCATCGGCGCGGCGCTGGTGTCGGACCCGCGGATCGGCGGCGTGCTGTTCACCGGCTCGACCGATGTGGCGCGCTCGATCGCGCGCGCTCTGGCGCCGCATGCGGATGGCGTGCGCGGGGCGATCCCGCTGATTGCCGAGACCGGCGGGCAGAATGCGCTGCTGGTCGATAGCGCGGCGTTGCCGGAACAGGTGGTGACCGATGCAATCGCGTCGGCATTTGATTCCGCGGGACAGCGCTGTTCGGCGCTGCGGGTTCTGTGCGTGCAGGAGGAGGCCGCGCTGCCGATCCTGGCGATGCTGAAGGGCGCGATGGCCGAGCTGGTCGTCGGCGATCCGCTGGTGCTGTCGACCGATGTCGGGCCGGTCATCAGCGAGGCCGCCCGGGAGCGGCTCGAGGCGCATGTCTCGCGGATGCAGGGCCTCGGCTGCCGGGTGACGCGGGCAACCCTGTCCGACGATTGCGCGAACGGTACGTTCGTGGCCCCGGCGCTGATCGAGATCGACGCGCTCGATCAGATCGGCGGCGAGGTGTTCGGGCCGGTGCTGCACGTGCTGCGCTTCGGCGAGGACCGGCAGGATGCGATGGTCGACGCGATCAATGCGACCGGCTTCGGTCTGACCTTCGGCGTGCACACCCGGATCGACGAGACCATGTCGCGGCTTACCGCGCGCAGCACCGCCGGCAACATCTACGTCAACCGCAACATGATCGGCGCGGTGGTGGGTAGCCAGCCGTTCGGCGGCACCGGCCTTTCGGGCACCGGGCCGAAGGCGGGTGGTCCGCTGATGCTGCATCGGTTGCGCCGTGCCTGGCATGCGGAGCCGCTGCTGCCGGGGCACGCCCCGCCGCCGGCCTTGCGGTTGCTCGAGTGTCTCGATGGGCATCCGGTTGCGGCGGCCTGCGCGGCGCTGGTGCAGCGAAGCCCAGCCGGGTTCAGCCGAGTGCTGCCTGGTCCGGTCGGCGAGCGCAACGTCTATAGTCTCGGTGCCCGCGGGGCGATCCTGTGCGTAGCCGACGACGAGGCGAGCCTGTTGCTGCAGATCACCGCTTCCCTGGCGAGCGGCAACCAGGCCGTCGTGCGCATGCCCGAGGCGGCCATGCCGACGCTGGACCGGGTGATGTCGGTATTGCCGCAGCATGTTTTGGACGAAACCGAGCGTTCGATCGTTTCGGCAGCACTCGCGACCGCATCGCGTCTGCCAGCACTCGTAGTCGACCTTGGCCGGTTGGAGGGCGCGATCGTTCCGGCGCACCGGCTCGACGAGCAGGAGACCGGGATGGCGCTGGAATGGCTGATGCACGAGCGCAGCCTGAGCATCAACACCACGGCGGCGGGTGGAAATGCCAGCCTGATGGCGATCAGCTAGGCGTCGGCTTGGTGCGCCGTCTGCCTCGCTGTAATGATCGGATCGCTATGAAACGGGACCGCACAGAATGAAGCCTTGGATGAACGTCGTTCTGCTGATCGGCGGGTTGTTGATCTTTCTCTACCTGATGAGCCTGGTCGGCGACCGGATCCCGACCTGAAAAACCGCCGGAGAAAGCCACCAGGTCGATGAGCCGACGCTGCGCTCCGAGCGGTCAATGGTCCGGATCGTCGGGGCGCCTGCCCACATCGGTCTCGAACTCGGTTTCGGAATCGGCGATCACCGTTCCACCCGTCTCGCGCTCCCGGCGACGACGCAGGATATCGCCGCCAGTCGATACGATCCCGAACGCGACAATCACGCCGAGTATCAGGACCAAGCCGATGATCAGGATGTAGTATCGCACTTGCTGGACACCAATCATCGTTGAAACAGGCGTGCCCCCCGCAGAAAAGCGGAGGGCTGCTGCTGTAGTAGTAACGAGAACGGATGTTACGGGTTGCTGGCGGTCTGCGGGAGGCCCGCCGGGGTGGCGAACGGAGCCGCCACATAGCGATAGACGATCGGGGTGCCGTTCCCGGTCGTGAAGTTATAGTTCCGAATTTGCGCGTGGTTTGTAACAACGCCGTTATAGCCGGGGATACGGCGATGGAAGGCAGTGGTCGGCAGGCTCGAGTTGTTGCCGAGCACGTTCTGCAAGGCGCCAAGCCCGTATATGTAGTAATTCAGGTTGCCCATGCGCCCGTACTGCTCGATCAGCATGGCGGTCGCGCCGGCCAGTTCGGGCGAGGCAACGCTGGTGCCGATCAGGCCATAGAACGCACCCTGGATCGCCACCATCACATATGATCGGTCGGTATTGCCGCTGCCGTTGAGCGGATTGTCGCCGCCGTTGCAGGGAAGCACGGCGATGCCGCCGGGGCAGCCACCGACCTGCATGCCGATATCAGGCAGCGTCCGGGCGGTGCTCGATCCGGTGTTGGTCAAAAACTGGTAGAGCGGCTTCTTGAACACGGTGCTGACGCCGCCGCCTGGTCCCCATGCGCCGCCGGACACGTTCGAGCCTTCGCCATAGATATCATACGCGATCTCGGGATCGCTGAAGGCATTCTCGCCGACATAGGTGGAATCCAGCGAGCCGGGCGTGTGTTTCGTGACGACGTTGGTGCCGCCCACGGCCGTGACGTTCGGATCGGAGGCCGGTGACGACACGCTCGGCACGAACACGCCGGCGGTGCCGCTGTCGACGTAGTTCTCGCTTGGGCATTCGAGGCCGGCTTCGTCGCCCGAGGAGGCCAGGAACGAGATGCCCTGTGCGTTACCCTGAACATACAGCTCGTGTTCGTAGCGCAGGATCTGGGCGCTCTCGGCGTAGGGCAGTTCACACCCGCCGAACGACGACGAGACGATATCGCTCTCGTTGTCGTCGATGATCCTGGTGTAGCCGTCGATGATGCTCTGATCCGACAGGTCGGGGATGTCGTAGAGAATGACGTGCGAACCCGGTGCGCCGGTCAGCGCCTCCTGCGTGTCGAGCTCGACCTCGTCGAGCGCGTTGCTGTCGGTCGTGGCACCGCCATCGACATACACGCGCTTGAACAGCTTCGGGTTGGAGGCCTGGCCCGAGTTGGCCTTGAAATGCTCGTGGTTGAACATCGCATCGATATCGCTGTCGAACACGTCGCTCGACATGAGGATCCCGATTGTGGTCCCGGTGCCGTCGAGCCGCTGCGTCTTGCCGTTCTTGCTGATGAACGTTTGGTAGGACGGATACTGGTAGGCCTGCTTGAGGTCGCCATACCAGTAGCCGCCGGTCGTCGATGTCCGATTCGAGGGCGCACTGAACGGGATCGGCGCCATGTTGGCACGACGCGACTGCGGATGCATCAGGTTCACCGACGAGGCAAAATCGACCACGAACGCACCGGCCTGCTTTGCCTCGGCGGGCATCGACAATGCGCTGGTCGCGACCAGATGCTGATGGCCATTGGGAAGCGCGCCGATGGCGAGCGAGGTATGCAAGGCGCTGCCAACGCCGGCGGCGGTGCCGCTGACATGAAGCGAGCGCGTGCCGGCCACGACGGTAAGCCCGCGTGCCTGGAAGCTTTTGGTCACGCTCGCGACCGTCGCGGCGTCCGGACCGAAGCGTTCGGAGAACTGCTGCGGCGTCAGCCATTGGTGGAACATCGGCGACGTGTTGTCGTGCATCTGCCGGATGAGCGTGTTGAGTTCGGCCTTGTTGCGCAACGGCAGCACGACGTTGAATTCGACGGGGCGGCTCGCGGCCGCTTGGCCGACCAGGGACAGGGTGGCGGCACTCGCCGTCGCGAGGCTGGCCAGCCCCGTGGCAAGTGCCGCGCCGAGGGAAATGGAGAAGGTGACGGAACCGGATTGTCTCATAAGGCAGCCCCTCTGTTACAACATATTGCAACGACCCTGACAGCCGAAACCGGGGTGTGCAAGCACGATAAGGCGCGCGTCCAGCTGCGAGTCTTGACGACGTGCCGGCAACACGCCAGGTGAATCGTATGAAGCGCATGATCCTGTTCTGGCTGTGCCTTGCTTGCACGAGTACCGCGCTCATCGGCTGCGCGGCGACTCCGCAGCAGCGCGGGCCTTTTCATGAATATCTTCACGATCACGCGCTCGAATAAGTGGCAGTCACCTTTTGGTTACGCGTTGATGGCATCCTGCTGACAGGTTCACTCTGAAGCTCTCCTGTCGGCGAGTGTGTACGGGATCAATCGACGTGGACGCGCTGAACATGCCCGGCCTGCACCGCCTTTTGGCAGCACGAAGCCGAATACCGTTTCCGGAACGGCGGTGCCGCCCTATCTCCAGCTGATGGCCACCCGGAGACTACGCACCAGCAACCGGACAGAAGTCGCCATCGTTGCAAGCCCGGCCTCGAAGCTGCCGGCCCGGTTCGCCGCTTGGTTCGCCAAACGCGGTTGGGCGGCACGGCCGCATCAGCTTGCGGTGCTGGAAGCCGTCGCGAGCGGAACAGACGTATTGCTGGTGGCACCCACGGGCGGCGGCAAGACGCTGGCGGGCTTCCTGCCGAGCCTGGTCGAGCTCGCGGATACCGGCGAGCGGGATATCCTGCACACCCTCTACATCAGCCCGCTGAAGGCGCTCGCCACCGACATCGCGCGCAACCTGACCGCGCCGGTCGAGGAGATGGGATTGGCGATCCGCATCGAGACGCGTACCGGCGATACCCCCGCCGACCGGCGTGCCAGACAGCGCGAGCATCCGCCGGATATCCTGCTGACCACGCCGGAGAGCCTGGTGCTGCTGCTGTCCCGGCGCGACGCACCCGCGATGTTCGCCGGCCTGCGAACCATCATCATCGACGAGGTGCACGCACTGGCCGGGCTGAAGCGCGGCGACCAGCTGGCGCTGTGCCTGGCGCGGCTGTCGATGCTCGCGCCGGGCGCGCGCCGGATCGGGCTGTCCGCGACGGTGGCGCATCCGGAGGCATTGCGCGCGTATGTCGGCCTGCCCGACCGGCCGGCGCGGCTGATCGAGGCCCCGCCCGGCGCGCCGCCGTCGCTGGCGATCATGCTACCGGACGCACGGGTGCCGTGGTCGGGACGGATGGGCATCGCCGGCGCATCGGTGATCCTGGAACGGATCGCGGCGTCCGGCATGACCATCGTGTTCGTCAACACCCGTGCCCAGGCCGAGCTTCTGTTCGCGGCGATCTGGCGCATCAACGATGACACGCTGCCGATCGCCCTGCATCACGGCAGCCTCGATATCGGCCAGCGCCGCAAGGTCGAAGCCGCCATGGCGCGCGGCCCGGACGCGAAGGACGGGCTGCGCGGCGTGATCGCCACCTCGTCGCTCGATCTCGGGATCGACTGGGGCGGGGTCGACCAGGTGATCCAGGTGGGCGCGCCGAAGGGGGTGTCGCGCCTGCTGCAACGGGTCGGGCGTGCGAACCACCGCATGGACGAGGCCTCGGACGCGATCCTGGTGCCGGCGAACCGGTTCGAGGTGCTGGAGTGCCAGGCAGCGATCCTCGGCGTGCAGGCGATGGAGCTCGATGGGGAGGCGCCACGGCCGGGTGGGCTCGACGTGCTCGCGCAGCACGTGTTGCTGATGGCGGCGAGCGCGCCGTTTACCGAGCAGGCACTCTATGACGAGGTCAGGCGGGCGGCGCCCTATGCCGGGCTGAGCCGGCGCGATTTCGAGGATGTGGTCGGCTTCGTCGAGGATGGCGGCTACGCGCTGGTGGCCTACGAGCGCTACCGCAAGCTGTTCCGGGACTCCGAGGGGCTGATCCAGATCCGCGGCGAGCGGGTGGCGCGCCAGGCAAGGATGAATGCCGGCACCATCGTCGAATCGCCGGTACTGAAGGTCCGGCTCGGCGGCGCACGTGGCTTCAACCTCGGCGAGATCGAGGAGAGCTTCGCCAACATGCTGAGCCCGGGCGACGCCTTCATCTTCGCCGGCCGCACCCTGGCCTTCACGCGGTTGCACGAGGGTGCGGTGGAGGTGACGGAAGGGGCCAGGGGCCAGCCGCTGGTGCCGACCTATGCCGGTAGCAAATATCCGCTGACCAGCGGGCTGGCGGCGCGGGTACGGCAGATGCTGCACGATCCGGCGGCCTGGGCACTCTATCCCGAGCCGGTGCGCGAGTGGCTGCAACTGCAGCAGGAGCGCTCGGTGCTGCCCGGACCGGACGACCTGCTGGTCGAGATATTTCCCCGCCACGGTCGGTTCTTCGTTGTCGCCTACTGCTTCGAGGGCCGCAACGCGCACCAGACGCTCGGCATGCTGCTGACCCGCAGGCTGTCCCGCGAGGGCGCGGCGCCGCTCGGCTTCGTGGCGACCGACTATGCGATCGCCCTCTGGTGCGCCAACCCACCACGCGATATTCCTGCTTTGTTCGCGGCCGACATGCTGGGCGACGACCTGGAGGCGTGGATGGCGGAGAGCTCGATGTTGCGGCGGACCTTCCGCAATGTCGCTGTCATCGCCGGCCTGATCGAGCGCCAGCATCCGGGCCAGACCGGCACCCGCAAGCAGGTCACCGTGAACAGCGACCTCGTCTACGACGTGCTGCGCCGGCACCAGCCGGACCATGTGCTGCTGCGCGCCACGCGGGCGGAAGCGGCTGGCGGCCTGACCGACGTCGACCGTCTCGCCGACATGCTGCTCAGGGTCGAGGGCCACATCAAGGTGGCACGGCTGGAGCGGGTATCGCCGCTGGCGATCCCGGTCATGCTGGATATCGGCCGCGAGTTCGTGCGCTCCTCCGAGGACGAGGACGCTCTGCTGGAGGAGACCGAGACGCTGCTCGCCGAGGCGATGGGCGAGGCGGAGCCTTCGACCGAGGAGCTGGTGCTGGCCCCCGGCCATGCGCAGGAGCTGCGCCGCCTCACCCGCACATCCGGCCAGCGCACCACCCGGCCGGATCGGGCCGCACGTGGGCGCTCGCGGTCGCAGCCACGCACGAAGCCGGTCTCGCCGTGAACCCGGCGCCGTTCCATATCGCCGGCGAGCGGGTGATGCTCGATCCGGCCGGGGTGCTCTATTGGCCGGCGGCCAAGCTGCTCGCGGTCGCGGACCTGCATCTGGAAAAGGGCAGCGCCAGCGCCCGTCGCGGCGCGCTGGTGCCGCCCTGGGACAGCCGCATGACGCTGGACCGGCTGGTCCAGCGGGTCGGGTTCTGGCGGCCGGACATCGTGGTGGCGCTCGGCGACAGCTTCCACGATCGCGACGGCCCTGCACGGCTGCCGACCGCCGAGGCCGACCGGCTGCGGCGCATTGCCGCTGCCGCACGGCTGTTCTGGGTGCTGGGCAATCACGATCCGGTCCCGCCGGCCGGCCTGCCCGGCGAGCACGGCGAGACCTTCCAGCTCGGGCCGCTCGCATTCCGGCACGAATCGCATGGGCGGCGGCCGCTGCCGCGAGACGAGGCCGAGCGGGCGGAAATCTGTGGCCACCATCATCCCAAGGCCAAGATCACCACACGCGGCGGGACCATCTCGCGTCCCTGCTTCGTGGCCGATGCCGGACGCATGATCATGCCGGCGTTCGGCGCCTATACCGGCGGCCTCGACGTGCTGCATCCGGCGATCTCCGGGCTGTTCCCGCGCGGTGGACGCGCCTTCCTGCTCGGGTCCGAACGGCTGTTCAGTTTCGGCCTGGCCGAGATCCGCGCCGCGTCATCATGACGATATCGTATCGCAACCCGACCGTGGGCTGAGCTGTTTCTCTCGAAATGGACGATCAGGGACGATGCAGGCGATGGTGGCCGACAAGGCAGGCGTGAAGACCAAACGACACGGTACGGGCGATCGGCTGGCTCTGCTTTGGCTCCGACAGGATCTGCGGCTGGCCGATAACCAGGCCCTGCATGCCGCGATGGCAGACGCCGACCGGGTGCTGCCGGTGTTCGTCCTCGACCAGGAAGCGGGCGGCCCGTGGGCACCAGGCGGCGCATCGCTCTGGTGGCTGCACCACAGCCTGGCCGCCCTCGGCGAGGCCTATGGCAAGCTCGGCACCCGGCTGATCCTGCGCCGCGGCGATGCAAGCACGATCATCACGGAGCTTGCGCGCGAGACCGGGGCGGACATCGTGCATTGCGGCATGGCGCACGAGCCGTGGCTGCGCCGACTGGACGCGGGTGTGGCTGCGTCGCTGCAGGCCGATGGACGAAAGCTCGCCACGCATCGGGTTGCGACCCTGTTCGACCTGGATGGAATCCGGTCCAAGACCGGCACCCGCTACGGCGTCTACACACCGTTCGCCAACACCTGCCGGGCACTGCCCGATCCGGAACAGCCGCTGCCGGCACCGAAAAAGATAGCCGGGCCGGTGCGGCTGCCGAACAGCGACCGCCTCGAGGATTGGTGCCTGCTGCCGACGGCCCCGGACTGGGCCGGTAGCATGCGCGACACCTGGACACCCGGCGAGGTGGGTGCCTCCAGGCGCTTGCACGATTTCCTGGACAGCCGGCTCGATGGCTATGGCGCCTCACGCGATATCCCCGGCGATCCGAAAGGGACCTCGATGCTGTCGCCGCATCTGCATTGGGGCGAGTTGTCGGCGACCCAGGTCTGGTATGCGGCGCGCGAGGCGGCGGCAAAGCTCAATGGTGTGCGGGCCGGCGGATTCGAGCGGTTCCAGGGCGAGCTGCTCTGGCACGAATTTGCGGCGTACCTGCTACGGCACAATCCGGCGATGCCGGAGGACCCGCTGCGGCCGGCCTTCGCCCGCCTGCCCTGGCGCGACGATGCCAAGGGCCTTCAGGCCTGGCAGCGCGGTCGGACCGGCATTCCGATCGTCGATGCCGGGATGCGGCAGCTCTGGCAGCTCGGCTGGATGCATAACCGGGTGCGGATGATCACTGCCTCCTACCTCGTGAAGCACATGCTGGTCTCGTGGCAGCAGGGCGAGGCCTGGTTCTGGGACGCACTCGTGGATGCCGACCTCGCGACGAACTCGGCAAGCTGGCAGTGGGTGGCCGGGACGGGAACCGACAGCCAGCCGTTCTTCCGGGTGTTCAACCCGGTGACCCAGGGCAGGAAGTTCGATGCCGATGGATTGTACGTGCGCCAATATGTGCCGGAACTGAAGTCGCTCCCGGACCGGTGGCTGCATGAGCCCTGGGCTGCCCCGGATGTCGTGCTGAAGAAAGCCGGGATCGTGCTGGACCACGACTATCCGCGGCCGATCGTCGGACTGGACGAGGGTCGCGATCGCGCCCTGAAGGCCTTCCGGGAGACGGTGCAGCACCGGTCGGACGAGCCCGAAGCCGACGAGGCGCAAGACGCGGCCGAATGAACGGTTCGCCCACCTCGGACCCGGGCTTCGAAGCCGGCGCTCTGGCCAGCCCCGGGATCGCCATCCCGGCCGACAGGCCGCTGCGGATCGTCGGCGACGTGCATGGCGACGCCAACGCGTTTAGCCACGCCGTGGCGACCGACCGGTTCGTGGTCCAGCTCGGCGACCTCGTCGATCACGGGCCGGACAGCGCCCGCGTGCTGCGCACCATGTTCAGCCTGATCGACGAGGGACGCGGGCTGTTCCTGCTCGGCAACCATGACCGCAAGCTCGGTCGTGCACTGGCCGGCCGCAAGATGCGTCCCGACCCGCCGCTCGAAGCCACGCTGGCACAGCTCGACGAACCACTGGCGGCCCGTGCCTACGAGGAGATCGGGCGGGCGCCGGCCTGGCTGACCCGTGGCCACGCGGTGTTCGTGCATGGCGGGTTCCACACCGGGATGCTGCACCAGGATCCGCCGCCCGGGCTCGAGCGGGTCACGCACCTGCTGTCGCGGGCCCTGTTCGGCGAGACCACCGGGCGCATGCAGGAAGACGGATTTCCCGAGCGCCGTTTGAGCTGGATCGACCACATTCCAGATGGCTTCACGGTCTATTGCGGCCATGACCAGCGCAGCACCGATGGACGTCCATGGCGCAAGCTGGGCCGGTCCGGCGGCCTTGCGGTCTTCACCGACACCGGCGCCGGCAAGGGTGGACATCTCGCCTGGATCGACCTGCCGGCGATGAACCCCCGCGGCACTTGATGCCGGGCCTTTAGGCGTGCAGGGATCGCGCCGGGTAGCAGGACAGGAAGATCGGGTTGGATTTGGGGCGGGAAACCATCAGCACGACGCAGCCAGACATCGTCGCCGAGGCCTCGCCCGGCGAGATGCTGACCTCGCTCCGCCGCAGCATCGACAACATCGACGCCGCCCTGGTGCACATGCTGGCCGAGCGCTTCCGGTGCACCCAGACGGTCGGCCGGCTGAAGGCACGCCACGACATGCCTCCCGCCGATCCGGCGCGCGAGGCGCAACAGGTGGCGCGGCTCCGCCGGCTCGCCGACGAGGCTCAGCTCGACCCGGATTTCGCCGAGAAGTTCCTGGCCTTCGTGATCCGCGAGGTGATCCGCCACCATGAGGCGATCGCCCGTTCGACCGGCCCGGCATGACGCGCCGGTTGCTGCTGCTGCGCCATGCGAAAGCAGTGGCCATTGCCGGCCCGGCCGGCGAGGCAGGCGACCATGCCCGCGACCTGTCGGACCGTGGCCGGCAGGATGCCTCGCGCCTGGGCGACGTGCTGCGCAGCCAGGGTCTGCAACCCGACCTCGCGCTGGTCAGCAGTGCCTTACGCACGCGACACACCTGGGATCTGCTGGCACCGTTCGTCGAGCCCGTGCCGACGCTGGTGATCTCGAAACGCATCTACCTTGCGGAAGCCGAGGACCTGTTGTTCCTGCTGCGTGAAACCGCCGAGGAGATCGGGGCGGTCATGCTGGTCGGGCATAATCCGGGGCTGCATGAACTTGCGCTGCATTTCGCCCGGGCCGGCGGCGATACGGTCGGCCTCGACAGCGGGATGCCGACCTGCGCGCTGGCGCAGTTCGACGTGATCGGACGATGGAGCGACCTGAAACCACTGAATACGGAGCGGTTCCAGATGATCCGAAGCTAGAAGCCGGGCCCGGTCCTGGCAGGTCGCTCTACACCTCTTTTCAGGCCCCCGATCCAGTCCCTATTCTGAGACGACATTCGAGCGTAATCGACGTTCGCAGCCGCCATCCTCCAGCGGCTTGCGGGCCTCATTGGCAACAGGAATTTCTCATGAGCGTGACCGCTACGTCCAACGCCACCATCAGCTACGATGGCAAGACCGCGACGCTTCCTGTGCTGACGGGAACGCTCGGGCCGGCCGTCGCCGACATACGCAAGCTGCAGTCCGAGCTCGGCGTCTTCACTTACGATCCGGCCTACGGCACCACCGCTGCCTGCGAGAGCAAGATCACCTTCATCGACGGTGACGAGGGGGTGCTGCTGCATCGCGGCTACCCGATCGACCAGCTGGCCGAACAGGCAAGCTTCCTCGAAGTGGCCTACATGCTGCTGAACGGCGAACTGCCGACCGGTGCGCAGAACGACGCGTTCGTCACCCAGATCAAGCAGCACACCATGCTGCACGAACAGCTCAGGCACTTCTTCAACGGGTATCGCCGCGACGCCCATCCGATGTCGATGCTGTGCGGCACGGTCGGTGCGCTGTCGGCGTTCTATCACGACAGCCTGGACATGCATGATGCGGAGCAGCGCGAGCTCGCTGCGATGCGGCTGATCGCCAAGCTGCCGACCCTGGCCGCCTGGTCATATAAATACACGCAAGGGTTCCCCTTCGTGTATCCGCGCAACGACCTCTCCTACGCCGAGAACTTCCTCTACATGATGTTCGCGATGCCGTCGGAGCCGTATACGGTCAGCCCGGTGCTGTCCCGCGCGATGGACCGCATCCTGATCCTGCATGCCGACCACGAGCAGAACGCTTCGACCTCGACGGTGCGCCTGGCCGGCTCGACCGGCGCCAATCCATTCGCCTGCATCGCCGCCGGCATCGCGGCCCTCTGGGGCCCGGCGCATGGCGGCGCCAACGAGGCGGTGCTGAAGATGCTCGCCGAGATCGGCACCAAGGAGAACATCCCCGACTTCGTGGCCAAGGTGAAGGACAAGAACAGCGGCGTGAAGCTGATGGGCTTCGGTCACCGAGTCTACAAGAACTTCGATCCGCGCGCGAAGATCATGCAGCAGACCTGCCACGAGGTGCTGGCCGAACTCGGCATCAAGGACGAGCCGTTACTGGACCTTGCGGTCGAACTGGAGCGGGTGGCGCTCGAGGACCCGTATTTCGTGCAGCGCAAGCTATACCCGAACGTCGATTTCTACTCGGGCATCATCCTGAAGGCGATGGGGATCCCGACCAGCATGTTCACGGTGCTGTTCGCGGTCGCCCGGACAGTCGGCTGGGTGAGCCAGTGGAAGGAAATGATCGAGGAGCCGGGCCAGCGCATCGGCCGCCCTCGCCAGCTCTACACCGGCGCGCCGCGCCGCGACCTGGTGCCGCTCGCCAGCCGCGGCTGATCCTGTAGCCAGGCGCCGGACATGTCCGGCGCCGCCTCAGACCGGATGCGTCAGTCGCAGTCGCAGCCCGGCGTCTGGCCTTCGGCTTGGCGGACCACGTGATGGTCGATCCACTCGGCCACCAGACGGCGGGCTTCGTTGATCGAGGCTTCCGGATGGTGGATGCGGTACAACGTCGTGCAGGCATGGAATGCCTGCATGTCGACCGTCCCGCAGTCCCGCAACTCACGATACGCGGTGACCACTGCGCGCTCGCAGCTTCGCGTGATGATGGGTGGCTGACCGTTCAATGCCCGGTCCTCGTCTCGAGAAGCATGTTGCAAACCGTTCTCAATTGCTGCCGACATGTTATGCACAGGCTCGACCGGCTAATTCAAGCACTCCGCTGCTCCAAAGAGTTGTCTGGATGCGATTGGAGGGCGGGTCGCCATCGTTGTAGAGATCAGATCATGAAGCGTCGGCGGATGGCCCGGGCGATCCGGCCTGCCTCATCCAACGGCGTGCGCGGCCACGGTTGCAGGCTGGACTGGAACAATCTTGCCTGGTCGAGGGCGATGAGCCGTTCCATCAGCCGTCGGCGCCGGCCGCGCGGTGCCGGCAATACGAACACCGGCGCGGTGCCGGCACAAGCCTCGCTGAGCGATTGCGCGCTGCTCCAGGCCGCCACCACCGCGTCCGCGCCGCCGAGGAAGCCGAGGGTCGGGTTTTCCCCGGGCTCGCCCTCGCGATAGATCAGGTGGATGCAGCCGGACAGCCCTGCACTGAATGTATCGGCGATCTCCGGCCGGCATTCCGACGAGGCCGATAGCAGGATGCAGCCGCCCTGCTCGCGGGCCATCCGCTGCAACTGGACGGCTGCGGTGTATGCCTCGGCCGGATCGGATACGCACCCTCCCAGCAATACCGCGATCCGCGGAGTCGGCAGGTGCGACAGCCGCTCCTCCCAGAGCTGGCGGGCCCGTGCCAGCAGTGCCGGCGATACCACGTGCGGCGGTCCCAGCGCCGGCATCAAACGTCCCGGACGGTTCAACGGCGCAGCCTGCGGCCCCGGTGGCTCGAGGCCGGCCAGCACCATCAGATCGAACGGGTAGCCGGCCAGCCGGTCCGGCACGGGCGGACGCGTGCTCGCACAATGCACGACGCGACAGCCATGCCTCGCCCGCAGCAGCAGCGCCCGTGCGCCCGACCGTGTGCCGGCGGTCAGCACAAGGTCCGGCAGGCTGCCCGGCCTGACCCTGTCGTCGGTTGCGCCGAAGCCGATCCGGCGGAACGGCAGGCCGAGCCGGCCAGCGATCGCGGAGGCCTGGCCTGCTGCCAGGGCGCCCTTGTCCTCGATGACCCAGACCGGGGCGTCCGGCAGCATCAACAGCCTGGCAATCCCCATCGACGCTTCTCTCCGACTCATGCCGAATTCAGCTCCCGTGTTGCGGCGTCCGCCAGCTTCTGGCGAATGGCGACCCTGGAGTTCTTTCGTCATGCTGGATAGTGGAGACTGCGCAGGCAGGAATGAAGGGATTATGATGATGAGCGCGAGCGATGGGCGCCAGGGGGCCGACCAGCCCGGCTATGCGACACCGGTGCGGACGGCCATGACCGACTGGGACCGCGATGCCGCGCTGACCACGGCAAGGCTGCTGCTGGAGATCAAGGCGGTCAACTTCCGCCCCGAGGAACCCTACACCCTCACCTCGGGCTGGAAGTCGCCGGTCTATATCGATTGCCGGCGGATTATTTTCTTTCCCCGCGCCCGGGCCAAGATCGTCGAGCTCGGCGTGGAAAAGATCGGCCGCCATGTCGGCTACGAGAGCATCGACGTGGTCGCCGGCGGCGAGACCGCCGGCATCCCGTTCGCGGCCTGGATTGCCGACCGGATGCTGGCGCCGATGGCCTATGTGCGGAAGAAGCCGAAGGGGTTTGGCCGGAACGCGCTGATCGAGGGCGACGTGCCGGAAGGCAAGCGCACCCTGCTGGTCGAGGACCTGACCACCGATGGCGCCTCGAAGATCATCTTCGCGAAGTCGTTGCGCGATGCCGGGGCGATCGTCGAGCACACGTTCGTGGTGTTCTTCTACGGGGTGTTTCCCGGCGCGCATCGCACGCTGAGCGACATGGGCATCACGCTGCACTCGCTCTGCACCTGGTGGGACGTGCTCGAGGCCTGCGCCGAGCGGCCGTATTTCTCGGAAGCCGCGGCGGCCGAGGTGAGGCGCTTCCTGGAGGACCCCTGCGCATGGTCCGCCAAGCATGGCGGCGTCGCCAGCGTCGAGGAGGCGATGGCGCTGAAGCAGCGCAAGCTCGCCGAGGGCTGACGCGCCGGCGATGACGCACCATCGGCTGCTGGCATTCGACTCCGGGATCGGCGGGCTTTCGGTGGTGCGCGAGTTGCGCGCGCTGCTGCCTGGGATCCCGATCGACTACCTCGCCGACAATGCGGTGTTCCCGTACGGCGAGCTGCCGGACGCGGTGCTGATCGAGCGGGTCTGCATGCTGGTCGGCGCGGCGCTGGTGCGCTTCCGGCCGGATGCGGTGGTGGTTGCCTGCAATACCGCCAGCACCGTGGCGCTGTCGGGCCTGCGCGCACGGTTCGACGTGCCGTTCATCGGCTGCGTGCCGCCGATCAAGTGGGCGGCCGAGGTCAGCCGGACCCGGACGATCGGGCTGCTCGCCACCTCGGCGACGGTGCGGCGGCCCTACCTGCGCGACCTGCAGAGCCGGTTCGCGCCGGACTGCACACTTCTCGCCCATGGGGCCCGGGGTCTTGCCGATATTGCGGAGGCGGCGTTCCGGCATCGCGCTGTCGATCAGGCGGCGATCGCGCACGAACTCGACCAGTTGTTCGGGCAGGATGGTGGTGACCGCATCGACGTCGTCGGGATCGGCTGCACGCATTACAGCTTCCTGCTGGATACGCTGCGGGAGCTGTCTCCGGCCGGCATCACCTGGCTCGATCCGGCAGCCGCGGTGGCGCGACGGGCGCAGTTCGTCTTGTCCACGCTCGCCCTGGGACTGTGCATGGCTGCAGGTCCGATTGATAGGGGGCGGGCCTGGTTCACCGGACCGGCCAAGGATGCCGAGCGCCTGCTGGAGGGTCTCGCCGGGTTCGGCTACGCGGAGATCATGCCGTTCGACGTGGATGCCGCACTGCCGGCTGCCACGCATCACGCTGCGGCCCCGCCGGCATCCTGAGCGACGGGACGATCTTCGTCTCCGCGGCGTCGCGGTAGGCGGGCACTCCGATCTCGGCGGCATCCCGATCGGGATCGCGGCGAAACGTCCCGTGCAGGTGGTCCCACAGGCTGAAGCCGCTCGACCAGTTGCTGTCGGTCTGCGAGTGGGTCGCCGTGTGGTGGGTCCCGTGCATGCGCGGCGTGGTCAGGAACCGTGACAGCAGAGCCTCAATCCCGACCGGCAGGCGCAGGTTGGAGTGGTGGAACAGCACCGACAGGAAAAAGAATGTCTGCCACCAGCCGAGTGCGCGCTCGGATACCCCCAGCAGCACGACCTGGCCGGCGCGCCACGGAACCGAGACCAGCATGTCGACGGCGTGGAAGCGCAGCGCGGTGCTCGAATCCAGGTCCAGGTCGATGTGGTGCACCAGATGCAGGCGCCACAGCAGCGGCACCTTGTGGGTCAGCACGTGCCAGACATAGATCGTGTAATCCATCGCCAGGACGGCGATCAGGTCGCGTGCCAGCTTCGGCAGCCTCAGGCTCTGCACCAGGCCCGACCGGTTCCGCTCCGCACGCCGCGCCAGCCGGCTCACCACCGGGCCCTCCACCGCAGCGACCACGATCATGCTGGCAGCACCGAGCACGAGATTGCCCAAGAGACGGTCGGGCTCCTGCTGCGTTTGCCGACGCAGCGGCAATCGCCGTTCGCCGGCGACGATCGTGACGACCGAAGCAAGCAGAAGCAGCGGCCTGATCGCCCTGGAGGGAAAAGACGCCATGCCCGCAAAAGTGCTTGCGGTCGCCGGCCGGCACAAGTCCGGTCCATCGCGATGGTGACCGCCCTGCCCCGGCTCGTGCTGTTCACCCGCTATCCCGACCCGGGCCGCGCCAAGACGCGGCTGATCCCGGCGATCGGCGCGGCGGCCGCAGCCTCGCTGCACCGGCGCCTGACCGAGCGCGCCGTCGCCACGCTGCGTGCCGCTGGCCGCAGCATCGAGTTGCGCACCACTGGCGCCGATCCTTGCCGGTTCTCGGCCTGGCTCGGTGACGGGCTGGCGCCGACCGATCAGGGAGAAGGCGACCTCGGGCAGCGGCTCGATCGCGCAGCCGCGCTACCGCCGGTCATCCTGCTGGGGGCCGACGTGCCCGACCTGCAGGTGCGGCATCTGGAGGCCGCGGCCTCGGCGCTGGAAACGTACCCGGCGGTGATCGGCCCGGCCGAGGATGGCGGCTACTACCTGCTGGGTCTCGCCCGGCCGATGCCGTTCCTGTTCGACGCCATGCCGTGGGGAACCGAGCGGGTGCTGGCGGAAACGATGGCGCGGCTCGACCGGCATGGGGCCTCGTATGCTACTCTGGAGACGCTGGCGGATCTCGATCGGCCGGAGGATCTGGCACGCTGGCCCGATCTCGCTGAATGACCGGCGTGGCGATCGTCATCCCGATGCTGAACGAGGCGGCGGCTCTTCCCCGGCTGTTGCGGTCACTGGCCGCCCTTCACCCTGCGCCGGACGAACTGATCGCGGTCGATGGCGGCAGCGGCGATGGCTCGGTGGCCTTGGCGCTGGACGGCGGCCTGACGGTGATCGAGCATCCTGTCCTGGGCCGGGCGACGCAGATCAACCGCGGCGTCGATGCCTGCCGGTCGCCGATCGTGTGTGTCCTGCACGCGGACACGCTGCTGCCGGATGATGCCATCGCGGTGATCCGGCGGACCCTGTCCGACCGGCGAACCGTGCTTGCCGGCTTCACGCCGCTGCTGTGCGGATCGGACACCATCCGGTGGGGCACCAGCGCACATAATTGGATCAAGACCTGGTACGCGCCGCTGCTGTTCCGGCCGCGCCTGTTCCTGCGCGGCTGCCGGTTGCTGTTCGGCGACCACGCGATGTTCTTCAGGCGCGAGCAGTTCCTCGAGATCGGCGGCTGCGACGAGCGCCTGCGGATCATGGAAGATGCCGCGTTGTGCATTGCGTTCACCAGGCTCGGACGCACCCGCCTGGTCGATCGCGTTGTGATGACGTCGGACCGGCGGGTCGCGGCCTGGGGCGGCCTGCGCGCCAACTGGATCTATCTGAAGGTCGGGGTCCAGTGGGGACTGGGTCGCAGGCAGGGTCTCGAGCGGCATTACCCCGATGTCCGGTGAATCCGGCTTCAGCAGCAGGCGGCGGGAACACCAGAGGCTTGGTCGAACGGGAGGGCGGTGCCGCAACCGGCGAAGATGCCGAGATGCCGGCCGCCGCCATCGAGAAACTCGAAATGCGGCCTGAGGCGCGTGTCGGCCAGCATCGACCAGGTGTTGCGGCACACTGGGAACACCCGCCCGGTCTCGAGCCGGTGGTGCTTGTCGAACAGGTAGAATGCCTCGGTGTCCGGCAAGGTGCCCAGGTAGCGCACCGCCTGGCCGTAATCCTCGCAGGCGGTATCGAGGCCCGAAAGACGGAACAGCCGCCAGGTCGCCGAGAAGAACCGGGCGCCGCCGAGCCTGGATGCGATCGCCGGATCGTCGATACCGAGCAGACGATCGGTGACGAGGCGCGGATCGATGAAGCCCGCCTGCCTGGCCTGGCCCATGAAGTCGCCCCAGTAGGATGCTCCGGCCAGGCATTCGCCATGCAGCACGGGATCGTCGCGCAAGCCGGGGGGCAACCGTCGATCGGCATAGACATCGGCGAAATGCATCTCGCCGCCTTCGCGCAGCAGCCGGTGCGCGCTCCGGAACACCGCGCCCTTGTCCGCCACCAGGTTGATCACGCAGTTCGAGACGATGAGGTCGAAGCTGCCTGGCGCCAGGTCGAGCCCGTCCAGATGCTCGATGTCGCCATGCAGGAACGACACGTTGGAGCGCGCATAGCCGAAGCGGTCGCGATGCCAGGCGAGATGCCGTTCGGCGACCGCAAGCTGCTCCGGGGTCGCGTCGATGCCGACTACCTCGCCATGCTCGCCGACCAGCTGCGCCAGCACGTATGAATCCTGGCCGGCGCCACTGCCGAGGTCGAGCACCCGCTTGCCGGCGATCGCTTCGGGCGCCACCAATCCGCAACCATAGTAGCGGCCTCGCACTTCCGGATGGACCTGCTCGAGTGCCAGGCGGATCGGTGCGGGCGGCGGGCTCATGGTGCAGCATGCATCGGTGCGCAGGTCCGACGAGCCCTGCAGCACCTGGCCGTAATAGTCGCGACTATTCTCGATGTTCACGCGGGCGTTTCCCAACCGATCGAACTCAAGGTAGTCGCTGGGCGAGCCGGCGGTAAGCGGCAGGAGGAAGGCCCGAGTGCGTTTTTCCCACGACGTGATCGTGATCGGCGGCGGTTCGGCTGGGCTCACCACGGCTGGCGGTTGCGGTCGGCTCGGCCTGCGCACCGCGCTGATCGAACGCGCACGCATGGGCGGCGAGTGCCTCAACAGCGGCTGCGTGCCATCCAAGGCGCTGCTTGCCGCGGCCGCGCGGGCGCAGTCGATGCGGGACGCCGGACGCGTCGGCATCCAGCCGGTCGCGCCGGTGGTGGTCTGGGCGGAGGTGCGTGCCCATCTGGCACGTGTGCAGGCGGCGATCGCGCCGCACGATGGGCGAGAGCGGTTCGAGGCATGGGGTGTCGAGGTCATTGCCGGGGAAGCCAGCTTCACGGGCCACAGGACGATCCGCATCGGCGAACGCGCGCTGTCGGCCCCGCGCATTGTCGTTGCCACCGGTTCGAGGCCGCGTATCCCGCCGATCGACGGGCTCGCCGAGGTGCCGTTCCTGACCAACGAGACGCTGTGGGATCTCGCGGTGTTGCCGGACCATCTGGTGATCCTCGGCGCGGGCCCGGTCGGGATCGAGATGGCTCAGGCGTTTCGCCGGCTCGGCAGCGCGGTGACGCTGGTCGGCCAAGTACCGCCACTGGCCCGCGAGGATCGCGATGCGGCATCGTTGCTGCTGGCGTGCCTGGCGGCCGAGGGAGTGACGTTGCGGTTCGACGCTACTGTCACCGCCGCCCGTGCCGTAACCAATGCGGTCATGCTCACCCTCGCCGACGGATCGGTCGTGCGGGGTAGCCATCTGCTGGTCGCAACCGGGCGGGTCGCCGATCTCGACGCGCTCGACCTGCTGCAAGCCGGTGTCGAGGTCGGACCGGACGGGATCGTCGTCGATGCGGGACGGCGTACGAGCAACCCGGCGGTCATGGCGCTCGGCGACTGTCGGGCCGGCCCGCGGCTGACCCATGCGGCCGGCGAGGATGGCGCGATCGCGGTGGCGCGGATCGGCTTCGGCCTGCGATCGCGCGTACAAACGAACGTGCCACGGGTCATCTACACCGAACCGGAGCTTGCACAGCTCGGGCCGACGGAAGCGGACGCGCGCGGGCGGCACGCCGAGGTCAGGGTGATACGGCAGGAACTGGGGGATAACGACCGGGCCCTGACGGCACATAGCGCCGGGGGCTTCGGCAAGCTCATACTGGTGCGCGGGCGGCTGGTCGGGATCACCCTGGTCGGCGAGCACGCGGGCGAGCTGATGCTGCCCTGGGTGATGCTGATGGGGCGGCGCACGTCGCTCTGGGGCCTGTCGGGGGCGGTCGTGCCGTATCCGACCCGGAGCGAGATCTCCAAGGCGCTCGCGTTCGCGGCCTACGAGGACCGCCTGTTCGGCCGGCACGCACGATGGTGGGCCGGGCTGCTCGCCTGGTTACGGCGCGGGCTGGCCGCACACTCCGAAAGCACTGCACGATGACGATATCCGCACCCGGCCCGTCGCCGTTCTTGGTTCCGGCGGCGTTGCCGATCGACCCTGCGAAATTCCGTGATCCGCACGTCACCGCGCGTGGCGAGCCCCGCGCCGGCGTTGCGTTCGACGGGCTGCGGACGCTCTGGTTCAACACCGGCACGCTCTGCAACATCGCCTGCGCACACTGCTATATCGAGAGCTCGCCGACCAACGATGCGCTCATCTATCTCGGTGCAGCCGACGTCTCCCGCTATCTGGACGAGATCGACGCCCTTGGCTGGGATACCGGGGAGATCGGCTTTACCGGCGGCGAACCGTTCATGAACCGTGAACTACCCGCCATGCTCGGCGATGCGCTCGGCCGGGGTCGCCGGGTGCTCGTGCTGACCAATGCAATGCGGCCGATGCGGCGGTTCGAGACGGACCTGCTGGGGTTGCGCTCCCGGCACGGCGACCGGCTGACGCTGCGGGTCAGCCTGGACCACCATACGCAGGCCGCCCACGAGGCTGAGCGCGGCAGCGGCACATGGGCGCCGGCGATCGACGGGCTGCAGTGGCTGGGGCGGAACGGCATCCGGCTTGCGGTAGCGGGACGTCATCTGGCCGGCGAGACCGACGCGCAGGCCCGCCATGCCTATGCGGCGCTGTTCGCATCGCTCGGCATCGCGATCGACGCGCAGGATCCGGCGCGGCTGACGCTGTTTCCGGAGATGGATGCGCGGATCGATGTACCTGAGATCACCGACGCCTGCTGGGGCATCCTGCACCAGCGACCCGATACGCTGATGTGCGCGAGCAGCCGCATGGTGGTGAAGCGGCGGGGACAGGAGCCGAGCGTGGTCGCCTGCACGCTGATCCCGTATGCGGCGGAGTTCGAGCTCGGGTCGACCCTCGAGGGCGCGACCGGGCGGGTAATGCTGAACCACCCGCATTGTGCCCGCTTCTGCGTGCTCGGAGGCGCCAGCTGCAGCGGCTAGGCTGCAGCAAAGGTGCTTCGGTGCGAGGTAGAGCACGACCCGGCCTACGGTAGCCGCCGGGTCTGGTGAGGACGGCGCAACGTGGCCCTCTCCAGTCGGTGGCCTATCCGTTCAACCCGACGAAGCCGCTCACCGTAGGCGGCCGACCATTCTTGGTCGAACCGCAAGCCGCTGCACGCGCCGGGGAAGAAAACCGACGTCCGCCATCGATGGATCAGGGATTCCCAAACCATCGACGGCGGCTTCGAGCATTGCATGCACCTACGGCTGCACGGGCAGATACACAGCACTTGCCTGGCCGGGGGCGTGGAACACACGCTGGGTTGCGGCATGATAATCCGAGGGCTGGGCGAAGAAGATGTTCGGCACGAACGTCTGCGGATTGCGATCGTAGAGCGGGAACCAGCTCGACTGCACCTGCACCATGAGACGATGGCCGGGCAGGAAAACGTGGTCGATGTCGGTCAGCGGCAGCTTGTATTCCACCACCTTGCCGGCGGGGATCGCGGTCGGATTGGCGGCGTCGTCGCGGTAGCGGCCGCGCAGGATATCCATCGAGACGGCGAGCTGGTAGCCGCCCATCTCCGGCTTGTCGGGGACGATGTCGGGGTAGACGTCGATCAGCTTGACCACCCAGTCGCTGTCGGTGCCGCTGGTCGAGGCGAACAGGTCGGCACGCGGCCGTCCCGCGATGTGCAGCGGCTTGTCGAGCGGGGCTGAGGTATACACCAGCACATCCGGCCTGGCGGCGGCGAAGCGCTGGTCGTCGACCAGCCAGCTGTGCCAGGTCGAGCCCTTCACGTAGGGGGCCTGGTTCGGGCGTTCTCGGTAGGTGACCGGCTTGGCCGGGTCGCTGATGTATTCGTCGAAGGCGGCGCCGGACGTGGGCGCGTGATCGAGGGCGAGCGTGCCGCCTGCGGCGAGATAGAGCGGCGTGGTCGCGTCGGCAACGGGCCAGTCGGGCAGCCGTGCCCACTCGTTGGTGCCGGTCACGTAGGCGGTGACGCGGGCGGTGTCCGCGGCTGGGGCACCGTCCTTCAGATGCGCGTCCAGGAACGGGATCATAACGTTCTGGCGGAACCACTTGCCGGTATCGGAGCCCCAGTCCAGCGCGCCAAGCTTGGAGCCGTCGCTGTTTTCCTCGCCGTGATACCAGGGGCCGAGCACGAGATGCAGGTTGTCGTCGCCCGGCTTGCCCTTGAGTGCGCGCCAGACGGAGGGCGCACCGTAGATGTCCTCCTGGTCCCACTGGCTGTCGACCAGCAGCGTCGGGACTGTCAGCGGCGCCTTCGCCAGGATCGTATCGACCGCCTGGCCCTGCCAGAAGGCGTCGTAGGCGGGATGCTGGCTCAGGCGCTTCCAGAACGGCAGCTGCTGCATGCCCATCGATGCGCCGAACGCGCCGGCGGAACCGGCATGCATGAAGGTGTCGTAGTCGTCGTAGTGCAGCGCGAACCAGTCCTCGCCGGAGTCCTTCTTCGCGGTCTGACCGTAGACGTAGCTCATCATCTCCTGGCGGAAGGCGCCGTTGTGGAACCAGTCGTCGCCCTTCCAGACATCGACCATCGGATTCATCGGCACCGATGCCTTGAGGGCCGGGTTCGGATCGACCAGGCTCATCAGCGCGGTGAAGCCGTCATAGCTGGTGCCGATCGTGCCGACCCGGCCGTTGCTCTCGTGCACGTTCTTCACCAGCCAGGCGATGGTGTCGTAGGCGTCGGTGGAATGATCCACCTTGGTCGGATTCAGCGACCCGCGCACCGGGCGGTTCATCACGTAGTCGCCGCCGGATCCGTATTTACCGCGCACGTCCTGCGCCACGATGATGTAGCCGTGCTGCGCAAGCTCGGCATAGGCGGGGAACAGGATCTGGGCGAGCAGCGGGCCGCCCTCGCCGCGCTTGGTCAGCTTCGACGCGCTGTAGGGCGTGCGGTCCAGCATCATCGGTGCATGCGTGGCGCCTTTGGGAACCACGATGACGGTGTGCAGCTTCACGCCGTCCCGCATCGGGATCATCACCTCGCGCTTGACGTAGTCGAAACCGTCGCGGACCGGCGTGAAGGTGCTGGGGATGTCGCCGGCGGCGACCGGGGCAACCCGTTCCACTTTCGCAGTGGTCTGAGCGATGGCAACGGGCGCCATGGTCATTGCCACGACTGCGCAGGCCATGCCCGGCCGAAAGGTCTTTTTCATCATCGTCGCCCCTGCCATTCGATTGCAGCGATTGAGCATGCGTCGGACGGCGAAACCAGAAGTGGAGGCTGTAAACAATTGGTAAGGAAGTGACATCCGTCCCCGATCGGCCTGGACCTGGCGTCTCTACCGGGCGCGGCTGACGGTGTACGCGGCGACATCGCCGAGCAGGCCGCGCATCTCGGATTCGGCGAAGATCGACAAGGCTGCCTGGGCTCGTGCAGCGTAATCGGATGCGTGGCGCAGGGTGATGCTGATCGCATCGGTCGCCGCGATCAGCCCGAGCGCATGCTCGAGGTCGGCCGGCTCCTGCACGCTCTCCTCGATCACCCGGCGCCAGAACACCCGATCCTCCTCGGTGCCGGCATCGTATGCCGCGAGCACCGGCAGGGTGATCTTGCCCTCACGGAAATCGTCGCCGACGGTCTTGCCGAGCAGCCGCTGGTCGGCGGCGTAGTCGAGAGCATCATCGACAAGCTGGAACGCCATACCGAGATTGGTGCCGTAGGCGTCGAGCGCCATTTCCTCGGCCCGCGGGCGATCGGCGACGATCGCACCGACCCGGCAGGCGGCCGCGAACAGGGCCGCGGTCTTGCCGTGGATGACCTGCAGGTAGCGCTCCATCGAGGTCGACAGGTCGTTCTGCGTCGCCATCTGCAGCACCTCCCCCTCGGCAATGGTGGCGGAGGCCTGCGACAGGATCGCCATGACCGGCAGCGAGCCATCCTCGGTCATCAGCTGGAACGAGCGCGCGAACAGGAAATCCCCGACCAGCACCGAGGCCTTGTTGCCGAACACCGCGTTGGCGCTGGCCAGGCCACGCCTGAGATGGCTCTCATCGACCACGTCGTCGTGCAGAAGGGTGGCGGTATGAATGAACTCGACGCACGCGGCGAGATTAACGTGGCGGGCGGCGAGCTCCTCGGCCGGATTGGCCGGGTAGCCGCACAGATGCGCCGCGGCCAGGGTCAGCAAAGGACGCAGTCGCTTGCCGCCGGCGGCGATCAGGTGCGCCGCCAGCTGCGGGATCAAAGCGACCGGACTATCCATGCGAGCTACGATCGCACGGTTGCAGGCCTGCATGTCGGCGGCCAGGAGATCGGACAGCGCCTTGAGGGCAGCCTCGTCGGCGCCTGCAGCACGCTCCGGGACAACGGCTGCATCGGTCGACGCGGGCTGGCCGTGACTTGTGGTCCCGGCAGAAACCGGCAGACTGGCGGCTAGGCCCACGCGGTTTTTCTCCAACTACTCCGGGCGTTCAACGAACGGCGAGGCACATATGAGCGGCGGCGGATGGGTGGTCAAGGCGGCTGGGCCGGCTCGTTGCTGATGCTGACGGAGGCCACCACGCACGGCACGCTGCTGGGCGGACGCGTGTCGTATCGTCAGTTCAGGGACGGCTACCGCACCGGTATCGAGCCGGTCCTGCTGGCCGCGACGGTGCAGGCCCGGCCGGGTGCAAGGGTGATCGAGGCGGGCTGCGGCGCCGGGGCCGGCCTGCTGTGCCTTGCCTCGCGCTTGCCAGGCGTATCCGGCGCCGGGATCGAACAGGATCCGGCAACCGCGGCACTGGCCCGGCGCAACCTGGACGAGAACGGGCTCGCCGACTGGCCGGTCCTGGTCGCCGGCGTCGAGGATCCGGCGATTCCCATGCTGGTGGAGGCGATACCTCGGTTCGACCATGCGATCGCCAATCCGCCCTGGCACCGAAACACCGCGACGATGTCGCCCTCGCCGCGCCGCGACCTGGCGCGGCGGGCGCCCGAGGGCGCATTGGCCGGCTGGACCGCGTCGCTGGTGCGTCTGCTGCGCGATGGCGGCACGCTCACGATGATCCTGCCGTCGGCACTGCATGCACGGGCGACGGCATCGATGACGGCCTGCGGTCTCGGCACGATCAGGTTGCTGCCCCTCTGGCCGCTCTCCGGCAAGCCGGCGCGCATCGTGCTGGTGCAGGGAACCGTCGGCGGGCATGGCGACGGCGTGGTTCTGCCGGGCCTGGTGCTGCACCGGCCGGGCGGCGGCTATACCGATGCGGCGGAAGCGATCCTGCGCTCCGGTGAGGCACTGCCGATGGACCTGTCGGCCTGACGAGGCCGATGACCGGCCAGACAAGCAAGCCCTCTGGATCGGCGGACGCAATCACCACATCCGGTGCACAGGAGAACACGATCATGAACGCTTCGAGAACCAGAATTGTGCTGATCGGGCTGATGCTGGCCGGTCTGTGTAGCCCTGCGCTAGCACAAGGCGCCGCACCGGGTCTTGGAAGCAGCCCGAGCGCCGGACTGGGCTCACCGGCCGCTGCGGGGCTAGGCCAGGCACCGCTCGGGAGCCCGAACATCGGGCAGAACAGCACGTCCCTTGCCGCCCCCAGCCCGAACAGCCTGGGCAATCCACCGATCGCGCCGCTGCCCAGTCTCGGCGCCACGGACCCGGTCACCGGAGTTCCGACCATCAACCCCTACAACCTGCCGGGACGCGCGGTCCGCCGGTCCGCACCAGCACCCCGCGGACACTAAGGTGTCCTATAGATCGAGGTCTGACAGGCCCGGATGATCGGCGGGCCTGGGACCGGCCGCGTCCCAGAAGAACCTCCGGTCGGAGCCCAGGATGGCCAGGTCGTTGATCGAGGCGAGCCGGCGCCGCATCCGGCCATCCAGGGCGAATTCCCAATTCTCGTTGCCGTAGGACCGGAACCAGTCTCCGGCGGCATTGTGCCATTCATAGGCGAAACGCACGGCAATTCGGTCCTCGCCGAACGCCCACAGCTCCTTGATCAGACGGTAATCCAGTTCGGCCTGCCACTTGCGGGTCAGGAAGCCGACGATCTCGGTCCTGCCGCGGATGAACTCGGAGCGGTTCCTCCAGTGGCAATCCGCCGTATAGGCGAGCGAGACGCGCTCCGGATCACGTGAGTTCCAGCCATCCTCGGCGCGCCTGACCTTCGCTATCGCCGTGTCCACCGTGAAGGGCGGCGCCGGCGGCATCGGATGGGACATCGAAGGCTCCAGGCATCAGTTCAGGCGATCATGTGTCGCAAGCCGCCCATGTCGCAAGCCACTCGTGTCGCAGGCCACCCGTGTCGCAGGCGTACCGCTTTATCGCACGCTGGCCGAGAGCACGGCCTCGCGCAGGGGCTCGGGTCGATGCAGCAGGTATCCCTGCCCAAAATCGATGCCAAGTGCGGTCAGCGCCTCGCGCTGGTCGTCACGCTCGATGAACTCGGCAATGGTTTTCACGTCGACCATCCGGGCGACGTCCCGAAAACATTTCACCGCAACAACGTCCAGGCCATCATGGGTAATCTCCTTGATGAACTGTCCGTCTATCTTAAGGAAATCGACAGGCAGCGTCTTGAGATAACCGAACGACGAAGCCCCGGCGCCAAAATCGTCGAGTGCCACTTTCACCCCTAGGCCACGCACCTCGTCGATGAATGATTTCGCGTCGTCGAACCGGGTGACGGCTGCCGTCTCGGTAATCTCGAGGCAAAGCTTGCCCACGTCGAACCGTGCATTCCGGATCATCCCGCAGAGCTCGCGATGAAAGGATTTGTCGGCAATCGACTGTCCGGACAGGTTAATTGAGATCATGTCGATCCGGTCCCGCAGGTCCGGCTCCTTTTCCATCCAGGCAATGACCTTCTCGGTCATACGCCGGTCGATCCGCGATGCCATGTGGAAACGTTCGGCCGCCGCGACGAAATCCCCCGGAAGGGTCAGGCTCCCGTCGGGCTCCCGGAGACGCAGAAGCACCTCGCAGCACACGCCGGCGCCCGGACCGGCCAGGGCCTCGATCCGCTGAGCGAACAACTCGAACTGGTCCTCCTCGAGTGCCTGCCCTAGCCGCGCCACCCATTTCATGTCCCCGAACCGGAGCTTGGTAGAGCGGTCGGCCTCGTCCCACACGTGCACGCGGTTGCGGCCGGCATCCTTGGCAGCGTAGCACGCGACATCGGCCGCCTGGATGATCAGCATCCGGTTCGCCCAGCGCCAGTCGAACTGCACGAGGCCAATACTGGCTCCGACCCTGAAACGACGGCTGTCCTGCTGGAAGCGATGCTGGTCGACCTTGATCCGTATTCGCTCCGCGATCCCCTCACCGCCCTCGATCGAACACCCTTTGAGGAGGATGCAGAACTCGTCTCCCCCGAGCCGGGCGACAGTGTCCACGTCCCGGACGCATTCCTTCAGCAGTGTCGCGACCTGGAGAAGCAGCATATCCCCGGCAGCATGCCCGCAACTGTCGTTCACGATCTTGAACTGATCCAGATCCACGTAGAGCAACACGTGCGACAGGCTCCTGTCGACATGCGCCTGGTTCAGCAACTCGTCGAGCCTCGTCTCGAAGCCGGACCGGTTAACGGCACCCGTCAGCGCGTCGTGATTGGCACGATACTCCAGTTCGCTGCTCCGCCGGGATTGCTCCGAGATGTCGACAAACACCACGACCGCGCCCAGCACCCGGCCGCCGGAGTCGCGGATCGGCGCGGCAGAGTCCTTGATGCTGTATTGAGCCCCGCCCCGCGACATCAGGATCACGTTGTCCCCAAGGGACACGACCTGGCCGAGGCGAAGGCATTCGCGAACAGGATCGGCATTTATCCGCGCATCGGACTCGTCCATGATGACGAGGACATCGGGCAACTCGCGTTTCTCGGCATCGCGGCTGGTCCAGCCGGTCATCCGCTCGGCCGCAGGGTTCATCCAGGTCACCCGCGCATCGAGATCGGTGGTGATCAGCGCCGCGTCGATCGAATTCAAGGTGACCTGGATAAGCTCCCGGCTTTCGGCGAGGTCACGCTCCAGCAGCTTCCGCGACGTGACATCCTGGAGCGTGCCGAATATTCGTATCGGCTTGTCGTCGATCACGTCTAGCGATCCGACGACGCGACCCCAGAATGGCCGGCCGGTCGCCGAGACGAGCTGAAGCTCGAGGTCGAATGGCTGTCCGGTCTCGAGACATTGTTGAAGCGCGTGCTCGATGACTGGCTGATCTTTTTGCATGTAGCACGCCAGTGCCTCCGCCAGGGTCGGGGCATATCCGGGCTCGCGATCATGCAGGCGGCAGAGCTCCGCCGACCAGACCACCTGCCGGGTCACGCAGTCGAACTCCCAGCCACCGATCCGGGCGACGGCGTTGGTCCGCTCAAGAAATTTCTGGCTGGAGACCAACGAGGTGCGCGCGGTATCCCGGGCGGTGACGTTCTCGATGACCGTGATGATCCGCAATTTCATACTGTCCAGGTCCCGGTCGGCGACCGATGATATCTCGACGTCAATGATGCCCCCGCCCTTGCAGGCCATCCGCGCCGGGACGGGCCCGTTGTCGACAGGCTCCCGGTCGCTCTGCAGGAGGCTGAAGCCCGAGCCGGGTGCGACCAGCTCGTCGAAACGGCGCCCCAGTATCTCGGACCGGTCATAGCCGAGCTCGGCGAGCCACCGGTCGCTGATGGTGACCAGGCAGCCGTGCTCGTCTGTCGACTGCAGCATCGCCGGGGTGGCCGCGTACAACCGCTCCAGTCGGGACCGTGTCAGTTCCATCGCCGCCACCGCGGCGATCGCCTTCTTGCGGGTTTCCAAGGCCCTGACGACAATGGATGCCAGCCGGCGCAGGGCCGCCAGCTGGTGGGTCGTCAGCTTCCTCGGAACCTGATCCACTACACAAAGAGCCCCGACGCAGGTGCCGTCGCCCAGGACCAAGGGCGCCCCGGCATAGAACCTCAGCGTCACGTCGCCGACTGTAACAGGGTTGTCCTTGAACGCGGGATCGAGCGCCAGATCCTCGATTTCCAGGACATCCCTGCCGGTTATGGTCGTAGTGCACACCGACAGCTCCCGCGGCATCTCCGGCAGCCCGAGCAGGCCGATCATCGCCTTCGACCATTGGCGGTCCCGATCGATGAAGTTGAGCATTGCCATGTCGACGCCACAGATGTCGGCGGCGATCTGAGTGAGAGAGTCGAATATTTCCTCTGGATGACTATCGAGGATCTCGAGTGCGACCAGACGCTTGACCCGAGCCTCTTCCGCAGCCATTTTGCTAGCTAGTTGATCCACAAGGAGCCTTTCCGAACCTCCCCGAAAGTCCGATCATAGGGCGGCGCTGGTGAACGATCACAGTATAGATCTGCAGGCTCTTAACGAAACGATTTATTGAGACTTGCTGTTTATGATTACTGTCCAATGGTTTTAAGATTTTGTCTCAACATACGATTAATCGTCTGCGGGGTGAAATCGCTTGCGGGTAAAGGCCCTGCCCGCAAGACCGAACTAGCCGGCGGAAAAAGGGACCGCGCTCCTGCCATAATTGAAGCAAAGCGGAGGCTGATCTAGGCTCAGGAGCTATTAAATTGCTTGCAGGATATGGATTGGCTGATTCTTTCGATGGCATCGAGGCGTGCTGCCGTGAATGATCTGATCTGGCTGTCCAAGGCGCGGATGCGGCGGATCGAGCCGCACGTCCCGCTGTCACACGGGGTGCCACGGGTCGATGATCAGCGGCATCATCTTCGTGATCCGCAACGGTCTGCGCTAGCGCCAAGCGCCCCGAGAGTGTGGACTGCATAAGACAATCTACAACCGCTTCATTCGCTGGCTTGAGCCCCGAAGGGGATCAAGCTCTGGTGTCTTCAACCGCATCTTTGCTGCTCTGGCCGCCAAGGCTTGCAAGCCCATCCAGTCGATGATCAACGCAACACACCTGAAGGCGTTCCGGACAGAGGCCAGCCTTCTGGAAAAAGGCCTCGACATAGACGTCGAGCCCCGACGTATCGGACGCACCAACGGCGGCCTGGACTGCAAGCTCCATGCCGTCTGTGATGGCCAGGGACGACCACTGGTCATGCTGCTCAGCGAAGGCCAGATGAGCGCCTACAAGGGCACTGCACTCATGATCGAGGCACTTTCCAAAGCTCAGCTCATGCTCGGCGACCGGGGCTACGACGCCGACTGGTTCCGTACTGCACTGCGAGAACCGGCATCACGCCGTGCATCCCGTCAAAGGCAAATCGCAAGCTGGCGGTGCCACACGACCGCATCCTCTACCGTCAGGGCTACAAGATCGAGAACATGTTCGGCAAGCTCAAGGACTGGCGGCGCATCCATACAAGCTACGATCGCTGCGCTCACACCTTCATGTCCGCCATCTGCATCGCCGCAACCGTCATATTCTGGCCGTGATCAGTGAGTCCTGAGCCTATTTACTTGAGCAATACGGATTCTGCACGTTCCGCGTATGCGGTCACCGGCGACGGTCGAAGACAGCCAGCTGCGCATGCACAATTGATCACGGAGCGATGGTGAGCACGAAGCCGGGGCACCCAGGGTGTCTACATGGCCGCAGCGGCGATCATGCGACACCGACAAACGGAAAGCGCCGGCCGACATGACGGCCGGCGCAACTTCTGGATCCTGCGGCTAGAACGTAAAGTTGACGCGGCCGTAATAGAAGCCGCCGGTGATCGGCACCTGGGACGAGGTGGTGTCGTAATAGGCGACACCGAGATAGGAGACGTCCAGCGGCTGGCGTCGCGGCCGCACGTTGAACAGGTTGTTGCCGCCGACTGCCATGTGCCAGCGCGGCGCGATCTGGTAGCCGACTTCGAGATCGGTAAGCCAGCGCGGCGTGTTCTTGAACTCGTAGAACTTCGAACCGGAATACTGAAGCTCCTCAGGTGCCTGGTCCTCGTAGGTCACGTCGTTGGTGGTCTGGCCATAGCGGGTCTGGCGCAGGTTGACGTCGAACTTCCCGATTTTCCAGAACGCGTTCAGGATGATCTTCGAGCGTGGCGAAGCCGTGGTCAGGTAGCCAACGCCCTGCGCGGTCAGGAATGGATTGCCGAACGCATCGGTGCCGACATGGTGGATGCGGGTACGGTTCAGGTCGATGCCGGCACTCCAGTTGACGGTGCCGTATTGCCGGAAATCGGTGAAGTAGTTGGCGTTGATGTCGATGCCCTGAGTGCGCGTGCTGGCACCATTAGCGAAGTAGTAGGCGGAGATGTCGTTCGTCTGGATGCCGGACGGCAACGTGGCGCCGGTCAGTGCGATGGCACTTTCTGCGCCGGAACCGGTGACGCCGCCGGCGCCGACGATGCGATCGCGGAGGTTGATCTGGTAGATATCGGCGGTGATGCTCATGTTGCGCATGGGCTCGATCACGAGTCCGGCGCTGGCATTGGTCGAGCGCTCCGGCTTGAGGGGCACGGCGCCGATCGATTGCGCACCCGTCGAGCTGACCGCGAGAATTCCGCTGGCGCCGGTCGGCGATACGTTGAGCGAGCTGTAGTTCTCTTCGGCAAGCGTCGGCGCGCGCGTGCCGTTGCTGATCGTGCCACGCAGCGCGAACCATTTGGTGAAGTCGTATCGGGTCGAGATCTTGCCGTTCTCGGTATTGCCGAAGTCGGTGTAATGCTCGAACCGGCCGGCAATGTCGATGTCCCAATGCTGCATGGGATGGATGTCGTAGTCACCGTAGACGGACCAAACATTGCGGCTGAAGCGTCCGGCATTGGCGGGTAGCAGTCCGGCAAAACCCTGTGTGCCACCTAGCAGGTAGGAGGCCGGGCTGCCGGCGCCGAGCGAGTAGTTCTCGCTGCGCTCCTCCGCTCCGAACGCGATCGTCGAGTTCTTTCCCATGATGGTGAGCGGCCTGGCGAAATCGGCGTTGTTGGTCCACTGCGCGTTGGTCTGGCTCTGCGCCAGGACGGTCGTCGGACTGAAGCCGATCGGATAACCGTACTGCGAGTTTCCCTGCTCGTAGAGATTGGGATTGCCGGTGTGCTTGTTGCCGATGTTGGTCTGGTCGGCGCCGTAGGTCGAGCTCAGGTCGACACGGAACCCGAAGAAGTCGTCTGCCTTGACGCCGAGCGTGGCTGCGTAATCGTTTTCCTCGTTGGTTTCCAAGGGTGAGAAGCCGTTCGGATAAATTTCCGGAAGTACGGTCGGTGTCCGGTAGTTCTCGTATGCCTCGCTGTGCCGATGGCCATAGGTGATCAGCCCGTAGCCTCGCACGCCGCCGAACAGGTCCGGGATCAGGGTCTTGCCGGCTTCGATACTCAACGTCTCCCGCGTTTCCTCTGGCTGGCCATTGATCTTGTTCGAGTTGCCGGGGAAATTACCCGCCGCGGCGCGGTCATCGACGGCAGGCGCCACGAAATGGTCGGCGTGATAGAACTGCCCGCCGATGTGGACATAGCCGTCCTCGCCGAACGATGCGCCCTTGTCGGCATCGAGCTGGTATTGCCAGCCATCGCCGTTATAGGCGTTTGCGCCGCTGAAGGCGCTGGCGGAGCCGCCATGGTCGGTCTTCTTGAGAATGATGTTGACCACGCCGGCGATCGCATCGGAACCATACTGTGCGGCGGCGCCGTCGCGCAGTACTTCGATATGGTCGATCGCGGCGGCCGGGATCATGTTGATGTCGACCGGCGTGGCACCCTGCAGGGGACCGGCATCGGCAGTGATGTTCGCGGTCGTGTGCCGGCGCTTGCCGTCGACCAGCACTAGGACCTCGTTGCCTCCGAGACCGCGTAGCTGGATCGACGAGGTCAGCGCGGCGGTATCGGAGCCCATCGCGGCGATGTTGATCGAGGGGTCGGTCCGGACCAGCTGGTCGCCGAGGTTCGGCTGGCCGGAGCGAGCCAGCGTCGTCGCCGAGATCACGTCGATCGGACTGGTGCTGTCGCGGGCTCTCTTGTTGAGGCTTCGGGTGCCGGTGACGATGATGCTCTCGCCCGCATCGGCTGCGGCGCGCGGGGTGCTACCGGAAGAACGAGCGTCAGCCACGCGGATAGGCGCGCTGCCGGCCGGGACGGCGGAGGGGTCGATCGCGGCAGCGGTTCCAGTCGCAGCAACTGCGCCAGTCGTTGCGGCCGAATGTGCCGAATGCCGGCGTGCGTGATGCTGGTGAGTGGCGACGGGTGCGGAGGTTGCTGGTGGCGCTACGGTTTGCGCGCGGGCTGACACGGACGCCGCTGCCACGGCGACGGGACACGCACTCAACAGCAACAGGCGCCGGAAGCTGACGATGGACCGCATCCCGGTTTGGCGCCTCATACGAACCACCGGGTTTTGCTCTCCAGCATGAGCGGCGGGACCGGTTCGAGTGAGTCGTCTGGCAGTCATGGTCATCCCTTTTAGTCGAGTACGGAAATGCAATGTCCTCGGCGGCCGGAACATGCCGATGTCGATCCACAGCTGAAATTTTTTCGAGAACAGGGGCGTGCTCTGGCGGACATCCCAGCTGTGGCTCTCGAACCAGCTTCTCCTTCATCCGAGACGGCATGATTTGCCAGACTGCTCAATATAACGGCTTCGATCAGAACTGGCCAGCCTTGCGCAACGTATTTCCGTCGCTTTTTTAATCGTTTTGACCGTAACGGTGTAACCCCCAAATTTCTCAGCCTGTTTTGCAGGCTTATGCTTAGTAAATAAGCCATGTGCGAGGTGAACTCAGTTCCGGACAGGTATCGTGGGCTGTGTAAAGCTACGGGCTGACGACCTCTTAATGGAGGCGCCAAGCGCCACGTCCGTTCAGGAAGTTTAATTCACCGGCTACGACAAATATCCTGGAGCGGCTTTCCAGCTTGACGAGCCGATGAGCGTTTAAAGAACTTGTCGGGATGGCATCGCCAATGCGGTCGAGCCCACCGCGAGGCGATCGATTGCTTCGTTCAGCATCCAGACCCGCAAGACGTTTCTCAGGCGACGCCGACGTGGCGACCAGGTCCGAAGCCATACGGATCGGACCGAGGGCCGGGCATTTGTTCCGTTCGACATCCCTGCGGGAAACTGAAATCAACGCGGCAGACAGGAGCGAGCCCGCGGTCGCGAACTTCAAAACCGATCTTTTAATCTATCGGATTCCCAATCACCACGGGCGGGATACCCGGGCTTATAAGGAATGTTGTTTTATCGCAACGGAACGGCACGATTTCGAATATTGCCTGGCACCGATGGTGCGGCCGCTTTGTCTAAACAGCGCAACCGCATGATGCAGGCAGACTGCAGGAAACGAGCCGGTCGCCTCAGCGTGCGGCGAGGCTCCGCCGCAGCCGGGTGATGGCGCTGGGTAAGCCGCGCACCTTCAGCACCCGGCCGATTTCGTCGTGTTCCTCGGACAGTACACGCGCGCTTTCATAAATCTCGCCAATCATGCCCTGCTTGGCATACGGCAGCACCAGCACGTCATCCACCATCTCCGCTTCGAAGAACGCGATGATGGTGTCGCGCAACGCACTGACATCCTCGGGCGCGTGGGCGGAGAGCAGGATGGCCTCCGGATGCTTCTCGATCAGGGCGGCGCGCCCGGCCTCGTCGACGCGGTCGAGTTTGTTCAGCACCAGTCGGGACGGCACCACGTCCGCGCCGATCTCGCGCAGCACGCTGCGGCTGACCTCGAGCTGCGCCTCGTAGGTCGGGTCCGACGCATCGACCACGAACAGCAGCAGCGAGGCCTCCAGCGCTTCCGCCAGCGTGGAGCGGAACGAGGCGACCAGGTCGTGCGGCAGTTGCTTGATAAAGCCGACCGTATCCGAGACCAGCACCCGGGGCCGGGTTTCCGGCTGCAGGGTGCGGACCGTGGTGTCGAGAGTGGCGAACAGCTTGTCCTCCACCAGCACCTGGCTCCCGGTGAGCGCCCGCATGAGTGAGGACTTGCCGGCGTTGGTGTAGCCGACCAGCGCCACGCGCAGCTGGTCGCGGCGGGCGGAACGGCGCTGGTCGCTGTCGCGCTGCACCGCCTCGAGCTGGTCCTTCAGTTCAGAGAGCCGGTCGCGGATCTTGCGGCGATCGAGCGCGAGCGCGCTTTCGCCGGCACCCGCACCCTGCTGGCGCCCGCCGCCGGAGGAGGATTCCCGCATGCGTGGCGCCACGTATTTCAGCCGCGCCATCTCCACCTGCAGCTTCGCCTCGCGCGTGTTGGCGTGGCGGTGGAAGATCTCGACGATGACGCCGGTGCGGTCCAGCACCTGGGCGCCGGTGGCCCGTTCGAGATTGCGGATCTGGCTGGGCGAAAGCTCGTGGTCGACGATGACGAACTCGGGCTTGCGGGCGGCGTCCGGATCGGGCTCGGCCGGCTCGAAGCTTCCCGTGGCCCCTTCGAACCTGGCCCGCGCCTTCGATTTCGGAGGCGGCGCCATCGTGCTGACCACGCCGGTGCCGCCGGTCAGTTCCGCCAGCTCGGCCAGCTTGCCGCTACCCAGCAGCGAGGCGCTTCCGGTGCCCGCGGCCTTCTGCGACATCGTGCCGACCACCTCGTAGCCGAGCGTCTTCACCAGACGCCCGAGTTCCTCGAGGCTGGCCTCGTGGGCGACGTCATCGACGTCCGGGGTCTGGATGCCGACGAGGATGGCGAGAGGAATCGGTAATTTGGTCTCCATGCGCGGTGACGTAGCACGGATAGGGCCGCACGTTCGGGCGTCAAGCGCTCCGAACGCGATCAGCCGGCGGGAACTCGCGTCCGGCAGAGTTCGGTCACGGCGGTCAGAGGCCCTGGAGCAGGGCGATCGACTTCAGGGTCGGGTATCCCAGCCGGGCGGCAAGTGCCTCGAAATCGGCCGCCTGTTCCGGATGCAGCACCGACGCGGACGCCAGCAGACGCGGCAGTACGCCGAGCACCCAGCCCGGCACCGGCCGGTCGGCGACCACCCACTTGCGGATGATCCGGTAGTCGAGGGTCGGGCGGGCCGACAGCGCATGATAGCGCCGGAGCTCGGTCGCCATTTGGCGGTGCCAGTCCTCGCCATAGAGAGCCTCGCCGCACAGGGTCAGTTGCTCCACGGGTGGTATCTTGGGCGGTGCCACGATGGCCTCCTGATGTGCCGCCCGGTCGGCGCGCGTGAACGGCCACGGGCCTGGAATGACAGGCCCTGGAACTGGAACAGGGCGTGAAATAGCCGTCGGCACCGGCCCTGTCCATCGGAGCGGGCCCGTTGGCCCTGCCCCGCTGCGCTGCGGCTTCCGTTAGCGCTTCAGCCTGTAGCCGGTCCTGAAGATCCACCAGATGACCGCAAGGCAGATCGCCATGAACACCAAGGTCATGCCGAGGCTGGTGCCGACGTTGATGTCCGAGGTGCCGAAGAACGACCAGCGAAAGCCGCTGACCAGATAGACCACTGGGTTGAACAGGGTGACCGTCTGCCAGAACGGCGGCAGCATGCTGATCGAATAGAAGCTGCCGCCCAGGAAGGTCAGCGGCGTCACGATCAGGGTCGGCACCAGGTTGAGCTTCTCGAAACTGGTCGCCCAGATGCCGATGATGAAGCCGAACAGGCTGAAGGTGATCGAGGTCAGCACCAGGAAGGCGATCATCCAGATCGGATGGGCGATCCCGAACGTGACGAACAGCCGCGCCGTCGCCAGGGTGATCAGGCCCAGGATGATCGACTTGCTGGCCGCAGCGCCCACGTAGCTGACGACGACCTCCACCGTCGAGACCGGTGCCGACAGCATCTCATAGATGGTGCCCGTGTATTTCGGCAGATAGATCGCGAAAGAGGCGTTGGCGACGCTCTGGGTCAGCAACGACAGCATGATCAGGCCCGGCACGATGAAGGCGCCGTAGCTGACCCCGTCGATATGGGTCATGCGCGAGCCGATCGCGGCGCCGAACACCACGAAATACAGCGACGTCGACAGCACCGGGGACGCGATGCTCTGAAGCAGCGTCCGCCAGGTGCGGTTCATCTCGAACAGGTAGATCGCCCGGATGGCGTGGAAATTCATCATGGTTCGGCGTGCACCAGGCTCACGAATATGTCTTCCAGGGAGCTCTGCCGGGTCCGCAGGTTGGCAACCTCGATGCCGAGCGCGTCGAGCTGGCGCAACAGGGCGGTGATGCCGGTGCTCTCAGCCTGGGCATCGTAGGTATAAACCAGCTCGCTGCCATCGTCGGCGAGCGCCAGCTGCCAGCCGGACAGGGAGTCCGGCAGCGTCTCCAGGCGCTGCTGCAGGTGCAGCAGCAGTTCCGACTTGCCGAGCTTGTTCATCAGCACGGCCTTGTCCTCGACCAGGATGATGCGGCCCTGGCTGATCACCCCGATCCGGTCGGCCATTTCCTCGGCCTCCTCGATATAGTGGGTGGTCAGGATGATGGTGACGCCATCAGCGCGCAGGCCGCGCACCATCTGCCACATGTCGCGCCGCAGCTCGACATCGACGCCGGCGGTGGGCTCGTCGAGGAACAGGATTCGGGGCTCGTGCGACAGCGCCTTGGCGATCATCACCCGGCGCTTCATGCCGCCCGACAAGGTGATGATCTTGCTATGTCGCTTGTCCCACAGCGAGAGCTCGCGCAGGGTCTTTTCGATGTAGACGGGATCCGCAGGCTTGCCGAACAGGCCACGGCTGAACGTCACGGTCGCCAGCACCGTTTCGAAGGCGTCGGTGCTCAGCTCCTGCGGCACCAGGCCGATCTGGCTGCGGGCCGCCCGGTAGTCGGTGACGACATCGTGCCCGTCGGCCAGCACGACGCCGCCGCTCAGATTGACGATGCCGCAGATGATGCTGATCAGCGTGGTCTTGCCGGCGCCGTTCGGGCCGAGCAGCGCGAAGATCTCGCCGGCACGGATGTCGAGATCGATCGCGTGCAGCGCCTGGTAGCCGGACGCGTAGGTCTTGGTCAGGTTCCTGATGGAGATGACCGGCGGCGCATCGGCGCGCCCGGCCCGTTCGGCGGGATCGGAAAGTGTCATGGGCCTCACATGCTGGATCGGGCCGGACCGCCCTCACCCGGCTTGTAGCAGACGTCGACGGTCAGCGCGCGAGTTGCCCTAGGTCGCGCACCGCACCACGGGCCGCCGATGTGGTCATCGCGGCATAGGCGCGCAATGCCATCGAAATCCGGCGCTTGCGCGGACCCGGCTGCCACGCCTCGGCGCCGCGTTCGACCATCGCCGCGCGACGGCGGGCCAGCTCGGCATCATCGACCGCGAGATGGATGGACCGCGACGGGATGTCGATCTCGATGCGGTCGCCCTCCTCCACCAGCCCGATCGCACCGCCTTCCGCCGCCTCGGGCGAGACATGGCCGATCGACAGGCCCGACGAGCCGCCGGAAAAGCGTCCGTCGGTGACCAGGGCGCAGAGCTTCCCGAGGCCCTTCGATTTCAGGTAGCTGGTCGGGTAGAGCATTTCCTGCATGCCGGGACCGCCCTTCGGGCCCTCGTAGCGGATCAGCACGATGTCGCCGGCAGCGACCCGGCCACCGAGGATGCCCTCGACCGCGGTATCCTGGCTCTCGAAGATGCGGGCGGTGCCGTTGAACACCAGGATCGCGGCGTCCACGCCGGCGGTCTTCACGATGCATCCGTCCTCGGCGAGGTTGCCGTACAGCACGGCCAGGCCGCCATCGGTGGAGAAGGCGTGCGCGGCATTGCGTATGGCGCCTCCGGCACGATCCAGGTCGAGTTCGCGGAAGCGGCGATCCTGGCTGAACGCAACCTGGGTAGGCACGCCGCCGGGTGCCGCCTTGTAGAAATTCTGCACGCCCTCGCTGGCGCCGCGCTGGATGTCCCAGCGGTCCAGGCCGGCCGCCATGGTCACGGCATGAACGGTAGGACCTCCGGTCTGCAGCAGGCCGGCGCGGTCCATCTCGCCGAGGATCGCCATGATGCCGCCGGCCCGATGGACGTCCTCCATGTGCACGTCGGCGACGCTGGGGGCGACCTTACAGAGCACCGGGACACGCCGTGACAGCCGGTCGATGTCGGCCATGGTGAAGTCGACCTCGGCCTCGTGGGCGGCGGCCAGAAGATGCAGCACGGTGTTGGTGGAGCCGCCCATGGCGATATCGAGCGACATCGCGTTCTCGAAGCTCGCCCGGTTGGCGATGTTGCGCGGGAGCACGCTGTCGTCGTCGCGTTCGTAGTAGCGCTGGGCGAGATCGACGATCGTCCGCCCGGCTTCCTGGAACAGTCCGCGGCGGTCGGCATGGGTTGCCAGCACGGTGCCGTTGCCGGGCAATGCCAGGCCGAGCGCCTCGGCCAGGCAGTTCATCGAGTTGGCCGTGAACATCCCGGAACAGGAGCCGCAGGTCGGGCAGGCCGAGCGCTCGATGACCGCGACGTCGGCGTCGCTGATGCTGCTGTCGGCCGCCGCAACCATGGCATCGACCAGGTCCAGGCTGCGCGACTTGCCGCCGATCATGGCCTTGCCGGCCTCCATCGGACCACCGGAGACGAAGATCGCCGGGATGTTGATGCGGAGCGCCGCCATCAGCATGCCCGGCGTGATCTTGTCGCAGTTGGAAATGCAGACCATGGCGTCCGCGCAGTGCGCGTTGACCATGTATTCGACGCTGTCGGCGATCAGTTCGCGCGACGGCAGGCTATACAGCATCCCGTCATGGCCCATCGCGATGCCGTCATCGACCGCGATGGTGTTGAACTCCTTGGCGACGCCACCGGCCGCCTCGATCTCGCGGGCGACCAACTGCCCGAGATCCTTGAGGTGGACGTGGCCGGGGACGAACTGGGTGAAGGAGTTGACGACGGCGATGATCGGCTTGCCGAAATCCGCGTCGGTCATTCCGGTCGCCCGCCAGAGGCCGCGCGCGCCGGCCATGTTGCGGCCGTGGGTCGTGGTGCGTGAACGATAGGCTGGCATCGGGCGGGTCCGTCTCTGATCAGTCCGTGGGACGGTTTTGCCTCCAGGGTCCGGGTTTATGCAAACCGGGGCCCGGTCCGGCCTCATCACGGACTGGTGTGGAGGTTTGAGTTTACCGGTCGGCTTTGCGTCGCCCCGGCCGCCTCGCGGCGCCGGACGATGTCGAAGTCCAGCCTGACGGACCAGCGTCTTTCTCATGGTCCCTCACGTGATGACCATTCTCCTTGGACCGGCGGTCGCCAGACGTGCGGCAGCCGATCGAACCGGCGGGGAGGTAAGCAGGATTAAAAGAGACAGGCTCGTTCGTGCAGAGACAAACAGGAGACCGATGAGTCGACCAGCGTTGCACCGTCCGGCCTACGATCGAGCGCAGTGAGCCAGTCACCATGCCTGGATAGAACGACCGGTCGACCAAGAAACCTGCATCCAAGCTTGCTTGGTGGCGACGATCGCAACGGACGGAATGCCTGTTCCAAATGGTTGTGCTATCGGAACGGTAACGCCTCGTGTGCTCGGATGTTACGGTTTCAAAATATCTTATCGGAGGCTCACAAACCTGTAGTCTTTCCTGTGGGCGTCGTTATGATGTGTTATTAACGTGTTTCACTCATTTCGCTCTTGACTTTTCATTATCTATTTCGAGCAAGTGGATAACCGCAACCGATGACCGGCACCAGACGGATCGTTATTTTCACGATCGGCACCGAAGGTGATGCCCGACCCTATGCGGCGCTTGGAAGGGGTCTCGCCGATTGCGGACATGACGTGACGCTGGCGACCAGCCGTGAATTCAAACCGCTTGTGCTCGAACATAATCTGAAGTTCGCGCCGCTGACTGCGGATTTCCTGGAAATGATGCGTCGGAACAAGTCGGTCATGGACCAGCGGCATCAGGTGGCGATGCTGAGAATGCTGATGGCCGAGACGCGGCGGATGGCAAAAGCCTGGGCGCATGAAGCGCTGGATGCCGCGAACGGCGCCGACCTGGTGATCGGGTCCGGTAATGTTTCGCTGCTGGCCGCCAGCGTCGCGGAAAAACTGTCGATCCCGTTTGTACGCTCGCAGCTGCAACCTTTCGATCCGAGCCGCAGCCTGCCTCCGGTATTGTTCCGTCCGCCCTCGAAGCCGCTACCGGGCTGGATCAACCTGGCGGTTCACCGCATTCTTCGCGTGATGGTCTGGCGTTTCATGAAACGCTCGGTTGATGGAGTGCGCCGCGATCTCGGCCTGGCCCCCTATCCATGGGTCGGCCCCTGGGCGCTCCCGCTCGGTGCGGGTGGCAACATACTCTATGGCTTCAGCCGCCACGTCGTCCCGCGCCAGTCGGAATGGCCGGATCGGATAGCGATCCCCGGCTTTTTCTCGAACGACCGGGGCGCGGCCTTCCAGCCGTCGGAGCCGCTTACGCGCTTCCTCGCAGACGGGCCGAAGCCGATCTATATCGGATTCGGCAGCATGGTTACCGAACGGTCGGCGGAGATGGTCGCCGTGATCGTCGATGCCGTTCGCGCCACCGGGCGACGCGCGGTGATCGCCAGCGGCTGGGCGGACCTGGCGAGCGCTGCAGGCAATTCCGACTACCTGTTCTTTATCCAGAACGTTCCGCATGCCTGGCTGTTTCCGCGTGTGGCGCTCGCCGTACATCATTGCGGTGCCGGTACGTCCGGAGCGGCGATGCGGGCCGGCATCCCGACGATTCCGGTTCCGTTTGTCGGCGATCAGTTCTTCTGGGCCTGGCAGATGAAACGGATCGGTGTCGCCACACCGCCGCTCAACCGGATCGGCCTGAAAGCCAACCAGTTGGCCGACGCGATCGACGAAGCGAGCGGAACCGCAATGGTCGATGCGGCAGCCCGCCTTGGTGAAAAACTGTGCGGCGAGAACGGGGTGGCCGCCGCGATCGCGCAGCTGCAAGCCTGGTCCCTGCTTCCGGCGCCCGGCGTCGCGGTTTCCGTCCGCCAGCCCGAACTCTTAACGGAGCCACTGTGATGCTGATGTTCCCTGCAATCGAGGCGAATCTGGTCGTGGCCGAGCCGGCCACGTTGCCGCTCTCGACGGCGCAGCGCGGCATGTGGGTCGGCGAGCAGCTGGCGCCCCCCGGTGCGATCTTCAACGTCGCCGAGGCGATCGGGCTGGACGGCGAGATCGATCCGATCCTGCTGCAGACGGCATTGCGACTGCTGACCGAGGAGGTCGAGACGACGCGCGTGCGTCTGGTGCGCGGCGTCGGCCTGCCGCGGCAGATCGTGATGCCGACCTACGAGCATCCGATCGATGTTCATGATTTTTCCACTGACGTCGATCCACGTGGCGCGGCCCGCCGCTTCATGATGGACGAGTTGTCGGGAAAGCCCGATTTCGAGAACGGGCCGCTCTGGTTCAGCGCCATTCTCAAGCTGTCGGACCGATCCTGGTACTGGTATCATCGCGCCCATCATATCGTGCTCGACGGGTTCAGCGGCGGCATGATCGTGCAACGGGTCGCCGAGCTCTATTCGGCGCTGCGACAGCAACGCGATCCGGTACCAGCCGGGTTGACCAGTCTCGGCGCGCTGGCGGCTGCAGACGAGGCCTATCGAAGTTCCGATCGTTTCTTCAAGGACCAGGCCTACTGGCACACGCATCTTGCCGACCTGCCGGAAGCCGTGACGCTCTCGCATCAGACGCGTCCACTTCAGGGTGGTCTGCTGCGTGCGACGGCGCATTTGCCGAACGCGCTGGTCCTGCAGCTTCGCGAGCGCCTGTCCGGAACCGCGATCACTCTGCCGCAAGCGCTGATCGGGCTCGTTGCGATCTACTACCATCGCATCTCCGGGGTCGCGGACCTCGTGCTCGGCATGCCCGTCACCGGGCGGTTCGGCGGCATCATGCGGCGCTGCCCGGGAATGGTGGCCAATGCGGTGCCGATCCGGCTTCGCTTCGCGCCGGATGACACCATCGCGACGATGTTCGCGCAGACTGCCCGTGTCGTGCGCCAGGCGTTGCGGCATCAGCAATATCGCTACGAGGATCTGCGTCGCGATCTCAACCGGCTGAAGCACGGCCAGCAGATCGCCCGCATCGGCGTCAACATCGAGCCGTTCGACTTCAGCTTCGATTTCGACGGCGTGCCGGTGGTGCTCGACAACCTGTGCAACAGCCAGATGGAAGACCTGACCATCTTCGTCTACGACCGTCACGACGGCGGCGGTCTGCGGATCGATCTCGACGCGAACCCGGCGCTCTACAGCCAGGCGGAGCTCGGCCGGCACAAGCAGCTTCTGTGCCGCCTGATCGCCCAGGCGGTTCAGGACCTGGAGGTGCCGGTCGTCGAACTCGATCTGCTCTCCACCGATGACCGCGCGCGCATCTTGCACCAGTGGAACGATACCGCGCCGCTCGCGACATCGACGGATCCCGATGTGGTCACGTTGTTTCGCAGGCAGGCGCTGATGACGCCGGACGCGCCGGCGGTCCTGTCCGAAGCCGGCTGCCTCCTCGACTACCGCGAGCTCGACCGGCGCTGCGCAACGCTTGCTGCGCGCCTGACCGACGGCGGGATCAGCGCCGGTACGCTCGTGGCCGTGGCGTTGCCCCGTTCGGAACTGCTGCCCGAGGCGCTGCTGGCGATCCTGAGGGCGGGCGCAGCGTATCTGCCGCTCGATCCGGATGGACCGCCGGAACGACTGGCGATGATCCTGGCAGACGCGCGCCCTGCCCTCGTGCTGACCGTGGAACGCCACGCTGCCCGCTTCGAGGGCCTGGGCATGCGATGCCTCCTGCTGGACCGGCCTCCAGGCATCGTGGCCGGCATGGTGCCCGATGCACCGCTCGACCCCGCGGCCACCGCCTACGTGATCTATACTTCCGGCTCCACCGGACGCCCCAAGGGGGTTTGCGTGTCGCACGCCAACCTGTCCAACTTCCTGCAGGGCATGGTCGACCTGCTGCAACCCGGTGCGCACGACCGGCTGCTTTCGGTCACCACGGCCACCTTCGATATTGCCGGTCTGGAACTGTTCCTGCCACTGATCAGCGGCGGACGGCTGGTGATCGCGACAGGCTGCACCGTGCGCGATCCGCTTGCGCTGGGCCGCCTGATCGCGGCGCACGGCATCACCGTGCTGCAGGCGACGCCCTCGCTCTGGCGCAGCCTGCTGGCCAATCGTGCCGCGGTGCTGAGCGGTGTGCACGCGCTGGTCGGCGGCGAACCGCTATCGGCCGAGCTTGCCGGCCGGATGCTCGAGCGCTGCGGTCTTGTCATCAACATGTACGGCCCGACCGAGACCACGATCTGGTCGACCGCGATGCGGCTATCGGCCGGCGATATCGAACCGCCGCCGATCGGCCGGCCGATCCGCAACACGCGCGTCTATGTGCTCGACGGCCGGATGCGGCCGGTGCCGGAGGGGGTGGCGGGCATGCTGTATATCGGTGGTGCCGGTGTAGCGCAGGGCTATCTCAACCGTCCCGAGCGCACGGGAGAAAGTTTCGGGCCGGATCCGTTCTCGGATGATGGACATTCAGCTGGGCGCCTTTATCGTACGGGCGACCTTGCACGCTGGCGGGCGGACGGGGTGCTGGTCTATCTCGGCCGGGAGGACCAGCAGGTGAAGCTGCACGGCTACCGGATCGAGCTCGGCGAGATCGAGACGGCCTTACAGCGTCACCGTGCCGTGGCGGATGCAGTGGTCGCGGTGCGGCCCGACCTGCGCGGCGAGCCGGCGCTGGTGGCCTATGTAGTCATTCCTCCCGGGCAGGATGGCGTGTCGGATGCGGCGTTGCGGCTGCATCTCTCGCGACACGTCCCGGACCACATGATCCCGTCGCTGTTCATGACGCTCGATGCGCTGCCGCTCAACGGCAGCGGCAAGATCGACCGCATTGCACTGCCGGAACCGTTCTGGGCCGACCGCATGGTCGTGCTGCCGGAGGAGCCGCGGACCGAGACCGAGCGCCAGCTATTCGTCATCTGGCAGGCCGTGCTGGGCCGGCAGGGCATCGGCATCCACGACAATTTTTTCGGCCTCGGTGGAGACTCGTTGAGCGCCGCGCAGATGCTGGTCGAGATCGCTGAGACGTTCTCGGTGGAGATCCCCCTCGACAGCCTGTTCCGCGCCGCCACGATCGCCGATCTTGCGAGCGTGCTGGATGGCGGCCGGACGACCGGTTCGCTGGACACACTGCTGCCGCTCAGCCAGGCCGGCGAGAAGCCGCCGCTGTTCTGCGTCCATCCCATCACCGGCATCGGCTGGGCCTATGCGGCACTGACCTCCCAGGTCGATGCCGGGCGCCCTCTCTATGCGCTCCAGGCGAAGGGGCTCGTGCAGCAGATGGCGGCGGATGCCTCCTATCCGCAGACCATCGAGGAAATGGCGGTGAGCTACGTGGCGGAGATCCGCACGCTGCAGCCTGAAGGACCCTACCACCTGCTCGGCTGGTCGCTGGGCGGACTGGTGGTGCATGCCATGGCGGTGCAGCTTCGTCAGGACGGCCACGAGGTGGCGTTCCTGGGTCTGCTGGACAGCTATCCGTTCAGGATCGGCGACGAAGCCGATGCGATCGACGAGGCGGCCCAGGTCAGGCTGGCGCTGCAGTTCCTCGGCCTGCACCAGAACCCACAGGACCCCGGCGCGACGATCCCGGACACGATGGCCGGGCTCGCGGACTTCCTGTGCATGAAATACGACCTGCTCTCGCAGCCGGTCATGCAGGCGATCATGCGGACCGACGAGGGCATCGTGGCGCGGCTCGAACAGGTGGTCGGCAACAACCTGGCACTCGCCCGCCGCTATGCGCCCAAGCCGGTCGATGTCGATGCCGTCTTCCTGTCGGCATCGGTGCGCACCGGAACCGGGCTCGACAGCGTGATCGAATACCAGCCGTCGGTGTGGCAGGACCTGGTCCGGACCCTGTCGATCTACGAGGTCGATTGCCATCACCAGGAGATCCTTTCGGCCGGCGCGGTGGATCAGGTCGGCCTGGTGCTGCGCACGCACCTGAAGGCCGCAAGCGCCATCGCGGCCAGCGCGTGAGTGGACCGCGACCGGGACCGGCCGGCGGTCGCTGGCAGGACCTGCCGCACGGGGTGGCGGTCATGGCGGGAATGATCCTGCGCGACCTGGCGCGGCCGGCCCCGATGCCGCTCTCGACGGCGGAACGGCTGGCCATGCTGCCGACATCCGGCCTGCCGGTCGCAAAGCCGGTCACAATCCATTGGGACCGGCACCAGATCCCGTTCATCGAGGCCGGCAGCGATAGCGACCTGGCGGTGGCGCTCGGCGCCGTGCACGCGCATCTCCGGCTCGGCCAGATCGAGACAATGCGACGGATCGCGCTCGGGCGGGTCGCGGAGATGATCGGCCCGCTCGGGATCGGCATCGACCGGAGCATCCGGATGATGGAACTCGGGCGCGCGGTTCCGGACATGATCGCAGCGCTGCCGGCGGCGACGCTGCAATGGGCGGAAGGGTTTCTTGCCGGGATCAACCATCACCTCCGCCACGCGGCGGAGCTGCCGCGGGACTGCAGCATCCTGGCGATCCGGCCCGAACCCTGGACCTTGACCGAGCTGATGACGCTGATGCGCCTGTCCTCGGCGGACATCAGCTGGCTGATCTGGTCGAAGCTGCTGCGCATCCGCACGCGCATGGCGCCGCGGGACTGGGAGTCGCTCTGGCCACGCCTGCTGGCGGGCGGCGCACCGGCCGACCCGACGCCGCGATCAATGGCAGCACGGGTCGCCGGGAGCATGGCACGGGCCGGCAGCAACGCCGCGGCGGTGTCCGGCGGGCGAACCGCCAGCGGTGCCGCGTTGATCGCCAGCGATCCGCACCTGCCGTACGGATTGCCCAATCCGTGGATGATCGTCGGCATGCGGTCGCCGGGATACGACTGCATCGGCATGATGATGCCGGGGCTGCCGTTCATGGCGCTGGGCCGCAACCCGGATGCGGCCTGGGGCGGCACCAGCCTACACGCGCAGAGCAGCGACCTGTTCGAGATCGACGGGCTCCCGGACGACGCGATCGAGGAGCGGTTCGAAACCATTCGCGTGCGTGGCGCCGCACCCCGCCGGATTCGGTTGCGGCGCACGGCGCACGGCCCGCTGGTGTCGGACGGGCTGCTGCTGCCGTCGCCGCGGCGCCTGGCGTTGCGCTGGATGGGGCACCGCCCGAGCGACGAGCTGACCGCGATGTTGGCCGTCGCGCGCTGTCGCGACTGGCCGGGCTTCCAGGCGGCGCTGAAGGGTTTCGCCGTGTCCGGCCTGAACATGGTGTTCGCCGGACGCGACGGCCAGGTCGGCCATCTGCTGGCGGCCTACCTTCCCGTGCGACCGCTGGCCCCGTCTGCCGACCTAAACCTGCCGCTGGCATGCGAGGCTGCATGGGCCTCGCATGCCGATGCGTCGGACCTGCCTGTCAGGACCAGCCCGCGCCACCCCCACGTCGTCTCGGCGAACCAGGCTCCGGTCGGGAGCGCGGTGCCGGCCGGATTTTTCTTCTCGCCGCCGGACCGCGCCCAGCGGATCGCAGCGCTGCTGGACGACGTCCCTACCGTCGGCGTGGATACGCTTGCGGGCCTGCAGTCAGATGTGGCGAGCACGCGCAGCCTGGGGCTCCGGGACCTGCTGCTTGCCCATCTCGCCATCCGCCGATGGACGCCCGGGCAGCAGGTGCTGCTGTCTGCGCTGAGCGTGTGGGACGGGCTGTACAGGGCGGATTCGCGCGGGGCGCTGGCGTTCGAGCTTCTGCTCGCCGGCACGGTCGGCAGGCTGCGTGGGTTGCAGTCGCGCCGGGCCTACGATGCCGTCTGGATGACGCAGACGCTGCTCGCCGACGATCTCGACGGGCTGCCGTCAGGGGCGCTCAGCCGGGCGATGACACGGGCGATGGCACCAACGGCGCGGCGGTTCGAGCGGCTGCATGACTGGGGCGGGCTGCATCGGATTACCCTGACCCATCCACTGGGACGCCTGCCGGCAATCGGGCGTCGCTATCGCCGGCCGGCATTCCGGGCGGACGGTGGGAACAACACCGTTCACAAAAGCAGCCACACGATCGGGGTGCGGCCGCATCATGCGCGCTTCGGCTCGTGCGCCCGCCATATCTCGGACATGTCCGATCCGGACGCCAACTTCATGGTGCTGCTTGGAGGCCAGGATGGCTGGTTCAACAGCGAGAACTTCGACGACCTGACGCCGCTGTGGCGGCGTGGGGATTATGTCAGGCTGCCGCTACGAGCCGGCTCGGTGGCGGCCTGGTCCGTGTTCAGGACCATCCTCGAGCCCTGACCGCCAGACTCAGTAGCGGATCACCACCGCGATCTTGCCGGTGATGAAATTCATGTGCGAACCCGAGCCGAAGCCCTTGGCCACGCAGACGGCCTCGTCCGCGGCCGGGGCAGCGGCGTCATGCTGAACGATGAGCTGCCGGACCGCGCCTTCGAAGGTCAGGTTATGCACGGCCTCGCGATGCTGGGTGCCCCTGATAGGATCGACCGGTGCGACTGAGAAAACGGGTTGGGTGGTCATGTCGGTCTCGCTGACGTCTGCCCGATCCTACCAAGGCAGTTACCCGATTCGAAACCCTGGATGCACGATCGAGGCAAAATCGAACCTCCCGATCACGGTTCGTTCTCGGTCGGCCGCAGCTGATCCAAGCCGTCTGGACCCGGACGGCCTGCCCGGAGGATGAGCCCGCCGGACAGTTGCAGGCGCCATGTGCGATTGAAGGATAGCGAGACACCGGCCAGAGGCGGCGCATCGACATGCCAGTATGCGGAGAGTGGTGCGCCCAGCACGCGCATCATCGTCAGGCGGATGACCGACGCATGCGTCACCACGAGCCACTGCCCGGAACCGTCCGCCTGCTGCGAAAGCCACGCCGCGCACCGTGCCGAGACATCTTCCAGGCTTTCCCCGCCATGCGGTGCGGCGGCGGGATCGGTCATCCAGTCTGCCAGGGCCCTGGCCTCGGTCCGCTGGATGTCGGTGAAGGTACGGCCTCGCCACCGTCCATAATCGCAGTCGCGAAGCAGTGGATCGATGACCGGTTCGAATCCCAGGCCGATCGCGGTCTGGCGTGTCCTGAGTTCGGGCGCAGCCATGCAGCGATCCGCTGGTCTGGGCCGGTGCGGCAGGGACCTCAGTCCCACTGCCGCCTGTGCCTCGATCGGCTCGTCATCCGAGAAGCCGGCGGCGCGCAGTGTCGCGGTCATGGCATGGACCGCCAACCTCAGCTTGATCGGCATTGGGAACATCTCCGATCAACCATGGGAAGTTGCGTGAACTCGAGAAGCAGAGACCTGCGTGTCCGGCTTGCATGATGCACTGCGTCTATCGGAGCAATCATGTCGGTCCCGTCGCGGGAACATCGCATGCGTCTTCGGCGAGGCATTTGTCACCGGACACTTGGCACGCGCCTCCTCCCAGCCATCTGCACCAGTTTACCGGTGTCCTGAACTATGCCGGCAGGAAACAAGGTGGCGCATGTGCCTGCCATGTCCATTCTTGCGGTCGATGGTTGGAGGAACCGCCTCCTCCGACGCCAAGGGTCGTTGCAGCATGCCATCGTCGAGACCGATGGTCACGCACGGTAAAGTGCGTGCATGATCGACCGTACCTGCTCGAAGCGAGCTCGACATCGGGAGAAACATTGTGAGACCGCCGACCATCATGGAATTTCGTACGCCAGGGTCCCGGGGTCGCGCTCCCCTCATAGGTGGCGGCATCGTCATAGCGGCCATCATAGTTGGTTTCGTGGCCCTCAATCCGTTCTACTCGGTCTCGTCGGGCTACATCGGCGTCAAGACGGTTTTCGGCGCCATCCAGCACGAGCAGCTCGATCCAGGCCTGCATTTCCGCACGCCGTTCATCTCGTCGATTCACGAAATCAGCGTGCAGCCGAACACCTCGGTTACGGACGAGACGGCGGCAACCCACGACCAGCAGAACGTCACCACACGCACCGCGGTGACCTGGAGCATCGATCCAGGCTTTGCCGATATCATCTACCAGAACTACCGAAGCCTGGACGCGCTGCAATCGATCATCCTGGCTCCGATTGTTGCAAACGATATGAAGGCCGTCATCAGCAAGTACGATGCGCAACAGCTTGTCACCGAGCGCGCCGCCGTCGCCGAGGAGATCGCCACGATCATCCTGAGGGATTTCGGCAGGTATCATGTGCTGGTCAGCCTGGGCGGCGTGAACATAACGAACCTCACCTTCTCGCAGCAATACGACCAGGCGATCGAGGCAAAGCAGATCGCGCAGCAACAGGCCTTGCAGGCGAAATACACGCTGGAGCAGACGCAGACATCGTCGCAGGCGCAGGTCGTGCAGGCCAAGGCTGCCGCCGATGCGACGGTCGCGACGGCCGAGGGCCAGGCCAAGGCGACTATCCTGCAGGCCAATGCCGACGCCCAGGCCTACAAGGCAAAACAGGCAGCACTCAGCCCTGAGCTTCTACAGCTCACGGCGATGCAGCGCTGGAACGGCGTGTTGCCGACCTACATGGGCGGACAGGCACCGCTGCCGTTCCTGTCGATCCAGCCTCACCCGTAATCGGATGGGCGCTGCCGCCGCATGCCTGTTCGTGTCGGTGCCGGGCTTGTCCCTACACCGACCCGCGGTTCTCGGCGTCGATCAAAGCCGCGATGCGTTAAAGTCCTGCGACTGACGAACTCCTTTCCCGGCACGTCTCCGAAGCAAGGATTTTCAACCAGGCCTCCGATCAGGGCAGACCGGAAGCTCCGCTAATGAACCGCGGAATGGTGGGGCCATTGCGGGCCGCCGAGCATTGGCGGAATATCCGCCAGGGGACGCGGGGGTGCGAAGAAATAGCCCTGTCCCTCGGAACATCCCAGACTGACAACCTGCTCCAATTGCCTGCGGGTCTCGATCCCTTCCGCAGTCGTTGGAATGCCGAGACTCCGGCACAATTCCACGATTGCGCGGATGATTGCAGCACCACTCTTTCCCTCGCCCGCGGCAATAAACGAGCGGTCGATCTTTACCTTGTCGAATGGGTATTTCGAGATATAGCTCAGGGAGGAGTAGCCGATCCCGAAATCATCCATCGAAATCGACACGCCATAATCATGGAGCCGCCGGAGCATCGCCAGGGTAGCGTCGTCTTCATCGAGCAGGAGGCTTTCGGTAATTTCCAGCTCCAGGCGTCCCGGCGTCAGCCCCGCCCCTTCCAGGGCAGCTGCGACCGTTGCGGCCAGATCGCCCTTGGCGAACTGCACGGCCGAAAGGTTCACCGCCACCTTCGTGTCGGGCAACCACCCGACAGCATCGGCGCAGGCCTTGAAGAGAATCCATTTGCCGATCGGCTCGATCAGGCCGGTTTCCTCGGCCAGGCGAATGAATGCGTCTGGCGGCACGAGGCCGCGCACCGGATGCCGCCATCGGACGAGCGCCTCGAAAGCAATGACCCGGTTCTGTGCCAGGTCGACGAGTGGCTGGTAATGCAGCTCGAATTCATTCCTGACCACCGCAAGACGAAGGTCCGCCACCAGTTGCCTGCGTTCTTGTGCACGGGCCTGCATTTCCGGCTCGAAGAACCTGAACCGGCTCTCGTCGTCCGACTTGGCATCGTATAGTGCCAGGTCGGCGCATTTCAGCACCTGCTCCACCTCTGTTCCATCCGTCGGCGCAATGGCGATGCCGATGCTGACCCCGGTGGTGACCTCATGCCCGTCTAACTCGTGCGGCTCGCCGAGCATCGTGACGATCCGCGTTGCCAGGGTCTCGGCATCCTGTGGCTGCCGCAGGCCGAACTGGATGACGACGAACTCGTCGCCGCCGGGCCGCGCCACGACGCCGGTCTCGCGCGTGGCATCGAGCAGGCGGTTCGCCACCGAATGCAGCACCCCATCGCCGACGGCGTGCCCCAGCGTGTCGTTGACGTCCTTGAAGCGGTCGAGGTCGAGCGCAAGTATTGCGCAGCCTTCGCCACGCTGGCTCCGGAGCAGCGCATCCTCCAGCCGCTCCCGCAGCGCACGTCGGTTGAGCAGACCCGTCAGCTCGTCGTGCCGGGCCATGTGAGCGATACGTTCCTCGGCGTTGCGGCTGATCGTGATGTCCTGCGTGACACCGGCGAGGCGCATGGGCGCACCTTTCGTGTCGAACTCCGCATGCCCGGTCGATCGCAGCCAGCGCACCTCACCCTGTGGAAGCGTGATCCGGAACTCGATAGTCAGGCTGCCCTGGGCGTCTCCGCGCAACGCGCGATCCAGAGCAACGGTCAGGGCCGGCCAGTCTTCCCGGTGCACGACCTGCCTGAGAGACGCCATGCGCGGCAAGGTGCCGACCTCCTGTCCATGGAGGGCCTCGAAGCCGTGCGAAAACCGAAGCGTGTCGCTCGCCGGATCCCACTCCCACGTGCTCATGCCTGCAGCCGAAATGGCACGAGCCAGCCGGGCCTCGCTTTCACGCAAGAGGGCTTGCCCCTGGCGGACGTCACCGATGACGCGAAACCGGTCCACCGCGGGCGCTAGAAGATTGGCGTAGCTGCTGAGGAAGATAGTGTCTTCCTCGGTGAACTTGCGCGCCGTGCGGCTGTCGACCTGCAGAATGCCGAACGGCGGCCTGTCCTTGCCGCCCTTGATGATCACATTGACGAAGGCCCTGACGCCATTGTCCGTCAGGTAGGCCGGATACCTGAACCGTGTCTCCGTCTCGATATCGGGAGAGATTACCGGTTCTTGCAGCTTCAGGGCGTGGCCTTCGGAGGTGTCGTCGGCGGCGTAGATGGTTGCGATGCCGACGACACCGGGTTTCCAGCCTACCCCCGCGCGCACGAGTAGCGTGACCTGGTCTTCCTGTAATTCGATGACCTTCGCGAGATCCGTGTCCAAGGCCTCGCGTACCAGATGGCAGGCCTCGGTCAAGATTGCGTCAAGGTCGTCCGAGCGAAGGGCGAGCTCTCCAAACCGCGTCAGGACGATCTGCCGCCGCAGGAGCTCTTGTAGCATCTCATGCTTGCAGGGCTTGCCGTCTTTCAGAACACACTCCGTCTTGTCGGCGCTATGGGACGCTAGCAAAACGAAAAACCACAATCCAGTCTCAATCGTGAGACTGCCGAGGCCTGTGGGCTGTCCCTTCACAAGGCGTCCGCTTGCGCATCGGCCCTGCAGATCCGGGGAAGGCGACCTTTACCTTGGTCGAGACGGCAGGATCCGGGTTCGCTGCCTATCAGCGGGGAAGATCGGAACGGCCGCGTCCGATGACGCGAACTTCTCTCGCCTCGGCTGCAGCATCGATCGTTTCAGGTTCTTCGTCGATGAGCCGTCGTCATCCTGAACACGCGAATTTCGATGCTGTGTGATCAGGATCAGGCTGTGGAGCGGCGTGGGTCGAACCTTCGTGTGCCACCCGGGAAGTCTGGTGCGTTGATGAGCAGTCGTTGGCCTGCTCATCGACTTCCGCCGACGAATGTTGTCAGCGTATGGCCCGATTGCGAGCCTTCGGGCGCCGGCGGTTCTCCGGAGTGGGACAGCCCGACAGGCCGTCCCACTCCGTGCGCCATCGAGGCCCTACCGGGATCAGGAGTCCACGGTCTCCCGCGTCGATACCGCAACCACGCTTCTGCGGCGCAGGAACAACCGGACGGCAGTGTAGAATGCAGGTGTGAACAGCAGGCCGAAGCAGGTTACCCCGAGCATCCCGAAGAACACCGCGGTGCCGAGCGACTGGCGCATCTCGGCGCCGGAGCCGGTCGCCACCGCGAGCGGTGCCACGCCCATGATGAAGGCGAGTGACGTCATCAGGATCGGGCGGAGGCGGGTGCGTGCCGCGTGGATGGCGGCGCGATCGGGAGGAGAGCCCGCATCCTCCTCCTGCTTGGCGAACTCCACGATCAGGATCGCGTTCTTCGCGGCCAGGCCCACCAGGACGACGAAGCCGATCTGCGCCAGGATGTCGATCGGCATGCCGCGCAGCGACAGGCCGGTGACCGAGGCGAGAAGGCACATCGGCACGATCAGGATGACCGCGAGCGGGAGACGCCAGCTCTCATAGAGTGCGGCAAGGACCAGGAACACGAACAGGGCGGAGGCGCCGAAGACCAGCAGGGTCGGGATGCCCTGCTGCTGCTGCTGATAGGCAAGCTCGGTCCATTCGAAGCCGATGCCGGGCGGCAGCACCTCGTGGGCGAGCTGTTCCATCCTGGCGAGCGACGTGCCGGTCGCCACGCCGGGCGCCGCGGCACCCATGACCTCGGCCGCCGGGAAGAGGTCGTAGCGCGGTACGCGGTAGGGAGCGGTCTGGCGCGTGATCCGGGCCACGGTCCCGATCGGCACCATTTCGCCTGACGAATTACGAGCCTTCAGCCGCGTGATGTCGCTGAGATCACGACGGAAGGCGCCGTCGGCCTGGGCGATGACCTCGTAGGTCCGTCCGAGATAGTTGAAGTCGTTGACGTATTGCGAGCCCAGATAGACCTGCATCGCATCGAACACGTCGTTCGGGGTGAGCCCGACTTTCTCGGCCTTCTCGCGGTCGATGTCGGCGAAGACGGACGGGGTACGGGTGCTGAAGAGGGTGAAGACGCCGGCGAACGAGGGATCGTGATTGGCAGCGGCAACCAGCTTGTTGGCGGCGGCGGCCAGTGCATCGGGACCCAGTCCCGCACGGTCCTGCAACATCATCTTGAACCCGCCCGCGGTGCCGAGGCCCTGCACCGGCGGCGGCGGGATGGTGAGCACGAAGGCGCCCTGGATGACCGAAAGGCGACGCCGCAGATCGGCGAGAACCGTGGTCGCCGTCACACCGGGGATGTGATGGTTATACAGCGTCGGCAACCCGGAGAAGATCGTGCCGGCGTTCGAGGCGACGGTGAAGGTCGTCGCATCCAGCCCGGCGAAGGGCGCCACATGCTCGACGCCCTTGGTCGTCATGATGATCTCGACCGCCTGCTTGACGACCGCCTCGGTCCGCTCGAGCGTCGCACCGGGCGGCAACTGCACGACGGTGATCAGGTAGCCCTGGTCCTGTTCCGGAATGAACCCGGTCGGGGTGCGCGCGAACTGGATCCCTGCCACCACGATCAGCAGGACATAGGCCACGATGACGGCGCCGAGCAGGTGCACGAGCCGGCTCGTCAGGCGTCCATACACGTTCGAGAGGCGTTCGAAGCCCCTGTTGAACCCTCCGAAGAACCCGTCGATCCCGCGCGCCGCGAGCGAGCGCCTCCCATGGTGCTCCTGGTGCGGCTTGAACAGCAGTGCGCAGAGCGCCGGGCTCAGCGTCAGGGACACCAGGCACGAGATGACGGTCGAAGCCGAGATCGTCACTGCGAACTGGCGGAAGAACTCGCCGCTGATCCCGGAGATGAAGGCGGTCGGGACGAACACGGCGCACAGCGTCAGTGCGATCGCGATGAGGGCGCCGCCCACCTCGTCCATGGTGCGATGGGCCGCCTCCTTCGGGGCCATGCCGAGTCGGATGTTGCGCTCGACGTTCTCGACCACGACGATCGCATCGTCCACGACGATGCCGACCGCGAGCACGAGGCCGAAGAGGGACAGGTTGTTGAGCGATATGCCGACGGCCGCAAGGATGGTGAACGTGCCGATCAGCGAGACCGGGATCGCCACCACCGGAATGAGCGAAGCGCGCCAGGTCTGCAGGAAGAGGATCACCACCGCCACCACGAGAAGGATCGCGATGAAGATCGTCTCGATGACCTCGTGGACCGACTTCGCCACGAAGATCGTCGGGTCGTAGATGATCTGGTAGCTGAGCCCGGCCGGGAAGTCCTTGGAGAGGGTCTTCATCGTCGACAGGACTTCGTGCTCGACCGCCAGTGAATTGGCACCCGGCTGCGCGAAGATCAGCAGCGGTAGGCCCGGGCCGCGGTCGGCATACGCGGTCGCGCCATAATCGGCCGCACCGATGGTCGCGTGTCCGACGTCGCGGAGCCGGGTCACGCGGCCGGCGCCATCGTTCTTGATGATCACGTTGTCGAACTGCTCGGGCGTCGACAGCCTGCCCAGCGTCTGCACGTTGAGCTGGAATGCCTCATGCGAGGGCACCGGCGGCTGGTTCAGGATACCGGCGGAAACCTGCACGTTCTGTGCCCGGAGTGCCGCAAGCACCTCGCCCGCGTTAAGGTGGTAGGCGGCGATCCGGTCCGGATCGAGCCAGATCCGCATTGCGTAGTCGCGCGTCCCGAACAGCTGGACATCGCCGACGCCGGCAAGCCGGGCGAGCATGTCCTTCACGTGCAGCGTCGCGTAGTTCGACAGATAAAGGTCGTCGCGCGACTTGTCGGGCGATACCAGATGGACGGCCAGCAGGATGTTCGGGGTCGATTTCCTGACCTGGACACCGAGGCGCTGGACGTCGTCGGGCAGACGCGGCTGGGCGTCTTCGACACGGTTCTGCGTCAGCATCTGAGCGACGTTGAGGTCGGTGCCGATCTTGAAGGTGACGGTGATGGTAAGCTTGCCGTCACCGGTCGATTGGCTGCTCATGTAGAGCATGTTCTCGACGCCGTTGATCGACTGCTCGAGCGGCGTCGCGACCGTCTTGCTGACTGTCTCGGCCGAGGCGCCGGGATAGGTCGTGGTGATCTGGACGGTCGGCGGAACGATCTCGGGATACTGCGCAATCGGCAGGGTAAAGAGCGCACCAAGGCCGATCAGCGTCACGAACGCGCTGAAGACGGTTGCCAGGATCGGCCGTTCGATAAAGACGTGGGAGAGGCGCATGGTCGTGCCCTTCGATTTCGCTCGAACTCAGTCGCGGCCGTCGTCGGCGGCGAAATGGATAGCGCTCGCCGTCGGCGTGACCTTGGTGCCGGGCATCGCGTGCATCAGCCCGTCGACGATCACCCGGTCGGTCGGCAGAAGACCGCTCTGGACGACGCGAAGTCCCTTGTAGAGGGCACCGACCTCGACCGGCTTGGGGATCACGGTCCCGTCCGGCCCGACAGTGAGCAGGAGCGACTGCGACTGGTCGAGCATCACCGCCTGGTCCGGCACCAGCAGGCTTGGAGTGGGACGGCCGATCTCGACGACCAGTCGCGCAAACTCGCCGGGCACCAGGAACAGGTCGTGATTGTCGACCAGCGCGCGGGCGTGGATCGTGCCGCTGCTGCGGTCCAGGGTATTGTCGATGAAATCGAGCTTGCCGGTGTGGGTCGCATGCTTCTCGTCCCCGAGCCGGAACCGCACGGTCTCGCCGAGTTGCCCCGGTGTGTGGGCACGCTGGAAGGCGAGGAAATCGTTCTCGCTCATGTCGAAATCAAGGTGGATCGGGTCGAGCGACACGACGGTGGCGAGCAGGGTGGTGGCGCTCGCGCCGGCGCGGCTGCCGCTGACCAGGCTCCGGACCGAGACCTGGTGGTCGTTGATCCGTCCGTCGAACGGCGCGGTCACGCGGCAATATTCAAGGTCGAGCTGGGCATCGCGGACCGCCTCATCGGAGGTGGCGAGCGCAGCGGTGGCCGCGCGGAGGTCGTTCGAGCGCTGGTCGACGTTCTCGGCGGTCCCGAAATCGGTGCGCTTGAGCTGCTGGGCCCGCCAGAGCTGCGACGTTGCGAGATCAAGGCGAGCCTTCGCGGTCTGGACCGAGGCGACCGCACTCGCGAGCTTGATCTCGTACGGGCGCGGGTCGATGACGAACAGGAGGTCGTCCTTGTGAACGATCTGCCCATCCTTGAAATCGATCTCGGAGAGCGTCCCGCCCACCTGGGCCCGCAGTTCGACGCGATCGACGGCGGAGAACTGCCCCAGCAGATGGACCTCCTGGGAGACGTCCTGGCGCAGCGGCTCGCTCACCAGCACGCTCGGCGGCGGCGGTGGCGCCTGGATGGCGTGGCTGGGTCTCGCGGCGCCATCGAGCACCAGGAACCCCGCGGACAGGGCCAGGACCGCGAGCGCGGTCGACCCGGCCAGGATGCCGGCGCGACTGCGGCGGGGACCCCGCGCGGGCTCGTTGCCTGCAGTTTTGGTCGTCTTGATCGTTTCGATATCGTTCATGCTGCCGAACCTCAGCCTCACTCAAACTTGCACGAGTAAAAGATATTATACCGTTCGGTATCAAAACTGGACGGGTGTCGTCAAGCGTTGTATGCCGGAGTGACGATGCCGCCGGGGTGGCGAGAGGGCGATCGGCGGTGGGGCGACACAAGAAATTCGATCCGGACATCGCCCTTGCGGCAGCACTTGACGTGTTCCGGCGACAAGGCTTCGAAGGCACGTCCCTGACCGACCTGACGAAGGCGATGGGAATTCAACGGCCAAGCCTCTATGCCGCGTTCGGCAGCAAGGAGGAGCTCTTCCGGAAGGCACTCGAGCGTTACCGGTCCGAATGCCCGGTGTTCAGCGCAATCGCCTGTGGCGAAAGCAGCGCGAGAGCCATGGCCGAACGACTGCTCTACGGCTCCGCGGACCAGCAGCTCGACGGCGCACAGCCACCAGGGTGCCTTATCACCCTGGGCGCGGTGCTCTGTTCCGATGAGCATTTCTCCGTGAGGCAACTCCTAGCCGATACGCGGCGGACGACGCAAGAAGCATTACAGACGCGTTTTGATCGGGCTGTCACGGACGGCGAACTGCCTGACGGAACGGATACCGCGTCGCTCGCCTGCTACCTGATGGCCGTCGTCCACGGCATGGCGGTCCTGGTGGCTTCAGGAACAAGCCGGAGCGCCTTGCGCGACGTCGCCGCGTTCGCGCTGCGAGCGTGGCCGACGAAGCCGGATTGTCACTAAAGGTTTTTCCGGTCGAGTAGAGAGTTAGGCAATGGCAGGCTGCCTGGGGTGGCGTGCGCGCCTGACGTGCTGGACGCTTTGTACAGGAGATCCCCGCCTGTTAGGCTGGGCGCCTGTGGCGTGTCTGGATCGTATTTCGCCGAGAACGCCTGCTCAGGACGTTCTACAGCGTTCTTTCAGCCAACACTCGTTATTTCGAAAGATCGAGCCGCTAATCGTCCTTTAATGCAAACTTTCAAAGCACAGGCGACCAAGTCCCAAATGGGAATGGACTACAGCTTTAGCTCATGCCCTGACCGGCTGACCCAAAGACGACCAGTCACGTTCGCCCCCACCGGCTTCTATGATCGCATCCATCCGCGTTGCGAGGAGATTGGCCAACGGCAACTCCGCGCCGTCGGAGTTCATGATCGCCAAGCCGATGTCTTTCCTGCCCAGCCGAAGCGGAAACCCTGCAGGCTCGAAGTGCTGTTCCGCAATCATCGGAGCGTAGCTGGCAAAGATCCGCGCACCGAAATCGGTCTCGATCAGCAGCTCCGCCATGCACCCATGCGAAACGCCCTGTGCCGCGGCGATACGCATCTGCTCGCTGATCGTCTCGATGATCGCGGCAATACCGAAATTTACAGTTGCCTTGGCCGCCGCCGCCATCGCCGGCCGGTCACCCACGCGCAGCGTCTTGGAACCGATGGCGTCGAAGAACGGCTGCGCCCTGTCCAGATCGCCCGCCGGACCGGCGCTGATGATCGCCAATTCGCCGGAAGCAGCCACGTCGGGCCGGCCAAGCACCTGCGCCGAGTTCAAGCGCTGACCTGCCGCCGCATGCGCTTCTGTACGCTGATTGGTCAGCGCGACAGTGACCGTACTGCACGACACATGCAGGATGCCCGGCCCTGCCGCGAGCAGCCCTGCGTCGCCGAAGGCCACTGCCTCCAGCGCGTCGTCGTTGGCCAGCATGGTGAACACCGTATCAACCCGTGCTGCCGCTGCCGGATTGGCCGCTGACGACGCACCGCGCTCGACGAACCGCGACGTCTTTGCGGGGCCCCGGGGAGACGGAATTCATGGCCGCGCGACCTACCGTCGTCGCGGCCATGCGGGAATTAGCCGGCTTACCTACCGCTGCAAAGCCATAGACGAAGCTCACGTCTTCTACTGAGGTTACGACCGACCAGTCCCTGGCGCCCTTACAAGGTGGCAGGGTGACTGCATCAGTCGAGCGGCTGGCCAGCCGTTTCACGAAACATCAGCACCGCTGGGAGCGAGACCAGCGCGCCGAGAATGACGTAGTAAGTCACCGCAATAGCTTGACCCGTCAGAGAGATAAGCCCGGTAGCGATGAAGGGTGCAAATCCACCAAAGACCATCGATGCAAGATTGTAGGCGGTATTGAGCCCGGTCAACCGCCGGCGAGTTGGAAACATCTCCACCAAGGCGGTGGTCATGCTGCCGATGAACAGGCCGCAGTTAGCGCTCAGGATGACTTGCACCGCAATTCCAAGGAATATGGAATGCACATGCAGCATCAGCCAGACGAGCGGATACGACAATAGCAGAAATACTGAGCAGCTGAACAACAAAGCCGGCTTGCGCCCGATCCGGTCGGAGAGGAAGCCGGACCCCACGACTGCGATACCTGTGGCAATGGTGGCAAGTGCTGTTGACCATAAAGAAAGGCTTGGCGTCCAGCCAAGGTTTCTCTGCAAGAAGGTCGGGAAATAGGCGAGAAACACGTAGATCGAAACAGACTGCACCGCGACGAAACAGAACGCGAACATCATCGTGCGTATCGGCATCCGCGTTGCTGCAATGGATGCTGCTGACGCAGATGACTGGGATATCCTTAGAAAGACCGGGGTCTCGTCGATCCGCCGACGCGCGAGTAGGCCAAGCGGTCCGATCAGTGCGCCAAGCAGGAACGGCACACGCCAGCCCCAGCTTTCCATCGAGGCAGATCCCAGCAGGGTAGTGAGTGATGCGGCCACACCCGTGCCGACAAGCTGTCCGATGAAAATGCTGCCGGTATGGCAGCTACCGATCAAGCCGCGTTTTTCGGCCGGCGCCCATTCGACCAGGAACGATGCTGAACTCCCCCATTCCCCACCTGCGGAAAAGCCCTGAAATGCACGCGCCAGCACCAGGAGGGCCGGGGCTGCCAGGCCGATACTGGCGTAGCCTGGCAGCAGACCGATCGCTACGGTTCCGACGGCCATCAACATAATCGTCAACAACAACGCCGGTTTTCGGCCCGCCCGGTCGCCGACGAAGCCGATCAGCACGCCACCGAGTGGCCTGGCTACGAAGCCGATACCGAACACTGCGAAGGTGGCCAGGAGTGCTACGGTGTCGGTCGACTTTGGAAAGAACTGCCGCCCGATGATTGGCGCGAGAAATGCATAGATGGTGAAATCATACCATTCCAGCGCGTTCCCGAACACCGCCGCGGCGATGATCCGCAAGATCGAGCCCCTCGGGGTTGCCGATGCCGGCGTCGAACTCGTCATCGGCAATCGGTCGACCCCTCAACGTCAGGTTCATGGCTGTTGACGCCCCATCAAACAGTCTGAGAAGCATTGTCACGTCGACAGACTAAGTTCAATAACCACTCGATCCAGCAAATCACCACGTCAGTGCGCTCTAGCTGAGCAATGGACAGCATGATGCCAACATGACCGTTCATTACGGAGCGTCGATTTCCAATGCTTCGTCAGTATCGTCATCGGTTACATGTCTGTGTGTCATATACTATATAGACGTCCTTATACTTATCGTGGGCACAGCGAAGTGCCCACCAGCGGACCAGGCACTTCGCTGAGAGGTGGCCGGGCGACGAGCACCTAGCGAATTACTCGCCGTAGAGGGCCAAATTAACTTTAGGCAGTCGGTTCGTGAGGCCGCGCTACCACATGACCCGCAGGTTGGCGCCGGTCTTTGGCGTCGCAGTAGCCAGGACCGAGTTTGTGCCATAAACCTGCTCGACCACCGGCTCCTCCTCGACGGCGAAACCTTCTTCTCGGAGAAGGCGAACCGTCTCGTCCACTTGGGCTCGTAAAGCCACAGCTGGGGAACACGGTTCGCCAACACCGATAACAAGATGATTCTGGCGCATCTCCGCGGCAGCCTTGAAGTGCTTCAAATGTGCGGACAACGAAGTTCGGGCTTTCGCCACCCCGGCGGAACGAAATTCGGCATCCTGCTGCTCTGACGTCAGCCCCGGTTTGCAGTGGGCGTGTCGCATGCTTTCAGTGGCTTTTTCGCTGATAGCCCGTGTTTGCGAAGCGGCGTTCATGGCCAGTCCCCCTAATTTTATTACCGACAGTGTCTGCCGGTGGGTAGCAAACTTCAAGCCGATAACCACGACCGGACGGCCTTAATGGCCGCGATTGGCCAGCCCTGCCGCTGCCCTTGGCGATGTCCAGGGGGTGTTTCACTCGGCAACAGGTAGCTGCGCCTGCGTTGTCGGGAGTAACCGGTGCAGAGGCAGCCTCAGGTCCGCTTCTGCCATATGTCGCTCAAGAACGGACCGTCCGGTATCGGCCAGAACTCCGCGTTCACCGTAGATCTGAAGTTTCTATCGTTTTGTCTGATGTCGTTACTCCCGACGGTTCACAAACAGGCACTCAAGGAGCTGCTCATAACCAAGCTCGACCCCTTCACCGACGACGCGGCGTCGATGTCCATCGACAAGCTGACGATTGAGAACGATACGGATCAGGTGACGCTCTATGGCAGCCTGGACATCACTCGCGATCAGGCAGGCTTGACCCATGCACGCCACATGAAGGCGCTGCTGGACCGGATCGTCGAGGTGCTCGAGGCGAAGCCGTTGCCTGCCGAAGCGGCGCCAGCATCGGCACCGAAGATCGTGAAGAACCCCTTCAGATGATCTCACTGGCCGCTCTGGGCGTCGTGGCCGCCGCCCCTTAAGACGACGAGAACCTACAGCCCGAGGCAGCGGCAGTAGGGAGACCTTCTCTCAGAGGGCGGTAAATGGCCATCGCGGCGCAAATCATGCGTGATCGGCCTGATATCGCCGCGGCGCATGCTCAACGGCCAAAGTGAGAAATGGAGCCTGAATCAGCCGAAACATCTCACTGGGGTAGCCGATGGGGTAGAAACTAAAAAGGACCGCTTAACCCGTTGACTTTACAAATACATTTGGCGGAGAGGGTGGGAGACCCCTTAACCGCTTGAAATCCAAGGCTTCCGGGCGTTGAACGCGCCGTCCTTCCCTCCCCTGCTACATCGGCACGCCACATCGCACAAGAGCCTGACCACGCCGCCGCACCGGCTCAACCAGTCCCTTGGATGTAATGACATTGAGGTTCGATCTGAGTAGGGTTTGGTTCCAGGGTCATTATCAAAGGTGAAGCATGTCAACGCTGAGCTACGATGGAACGGCCCATCAGATAACCTTCAAGGATCGTGGCGGACGCACGGTCGGCACCTGGACCGCCTATAACAACACGGACCGCCATGCCACGCTGAACTTCGTGCCCAGTGGAACCTACTCGTTCGCAGACACGCACAAGGGATACCCTCACAGGTCCGACCCGAATGGCCCATACGGATCGTTTGGCATCCTGCGGTTCAACGTGCCCGGTCATACGGGTGTAGGGGTTCACTCAGGCCGAGCCGCTGCGGTCTTTATGCCAGGTCCTCCCCATCAGACGATGGGCTGCATCCGCACCACCGATGAAGCTATGGGCAAGATCACCGCGATCATCGGCTCCGACCCGCTGTCCACAATCGCCGTCACTCGAAACAGCGCGATGGTCGCCCAGCACGGTGTCCACATCGAGGCTCACCATGCACGCTAGAACAATTGTTGCCGGCCTGATGATGCTCATGGGTTCAGCACAGATGGGATGTGCGCAATCGAAGGCGTGCCCGCAAGGCAAAGCCGATGCAGCGGAGGGGCTGGCCGCCCAGCTTGCCGACTGGCATCAAGTTGCCTCCTACATGACGCGTTTTCATGCATGCGACGAGGGATCGATGCAGGAGGGCTCATCTGATTCGGTAGGGCGCATACTCGCTGATAGCTGGCAAACCCTACCACAGCTCGCCAATGAAATCGTTAAGGAGCCGAAGCTTCGAGGCTTCGTGCTGGCTCACATCAACGGCACCTTGGACACCGCTCAGATCCAGAAGATCCAGCACTATGCGACCACAGCTTGCCCGAAAACTGATGAATTGCTCTGCAAGCAGATCGCTGGTGCCGCACACGAGGCGCTAAACTGACCTTGAACCGCAAAAAAGAGACTTTTAAACGCCCGACTAGTAGCGATCGGCGGGTGACTACCGACCTGTCGGGTCTGCAAACCTGACCCTGAATTCTTCTGTGAGCTACGTGACGAGGTGCGCCGCTTCAACGTGAGCAGAACAACATGCGCTCCCGTCCCTTGGCAACGTTCGACCGGATCAAGCGCCTGGAGCGTCGCCTACAGGAAGTCCAGGACGATTTCGAAAGCACCATCAAGGCCAGATCACGAGCCGGCCACGTAACTTCCAGACGGAGATCAAGCGCCACGTGGAAGAGCTGCGACCGCACCCCTAACGCAACGGCACATCAGCCATGTAACTCTGTGCAGTGCGCGGCAGATCAGCGCGAGTGGCAAAACGTAGCCGGGGACCGTAGATGTCAAAGGCAACGGCAGCTTTTACGAATGGCTTTGAAGCAACGCGCAGGATGACAATGGCGAGCTGGGCTCCGTCAGCAGTCAGTTCCCCTTTCTCGATCATACTGTCGAGATGACGGCAGACGGCTACAAATGCGTTGTAGCGCTTGCTCATTGAGGCAAAGCCAATACCCGGCATGGCTCGCCTGACTTCTTCCGCTGCCACTGCGGCGTCATCGTAGCTATTAAGATCAGGATGATTTTCATCATAGTCCGGGATCAGACGACGCATTCTCGCTGCGAACTTTGTCTTGGAAAGTATCATGCCATTACCGTAACAACACTGATTTTTGATGCCAAGCCTAATCTAGGATGTTCGTTTTGGAAGGGCGCTTATCTAGCCATCCATCCACCGCCAGACCTACTATGGGCTTGCACGACTGCCTCCCGCGATATCTGCATGCCGCGTGGCTTTATGTGTCCGCACTCCAGGTTCGGGCAGACATGGGCCTTCTGGGCTTCCTTCCAGAGCATGATGGACGATGGGAAAGTGCACTGGCAAAGCGGGAAACCGAGATCTTTGGCCAGGAGCGCATTGCTCTTGCGTAGGGCCACCTCAGCATCCTCGATCTTGCCCTCGATCTCTGCCTTTTTCTCTCCCTTTGGCAGCAATCCTCCTGCTGCCTTTAGAAGAGCCACCGCATCTCTGCCGGTGCTGAGCCAAGCCGGAATATCTGAAAACTCCATATCTTTCCTCCTATGACCGATCCCGACTACTATATATGCCAATCCGGATTCGTTTTTCCACTACATCTTGTTCAACGGCTCGCACTCCTCTTAACGACCGTTCGCCCTCGATCACCAGGCTTCCCTTGCGCCAAGGTGATCACCGCAGGCGGAACGATCATCGATCAGCCCTCCAGCGCCGCCGCTATCGAAATCAGAGCCATCCTCGCCGAGATCGAAGGACTCCTTGCATGACCCGCTTCCCCAAGCCGAACCGCCAGCACGACGATGACGCAGCAGACAGGTTCGTGAAGGGCATCGCAGCACCGGCTCCAGCTCCAGCTCCAGCTCCAGCAGCTAAGCCCGACCTCTCACGGCCCACGGTAGACATCCCGACCGAGCTGCACCGCCAGTTCAAGGCGCGTTGTGCCACCGATGGAACCACCATGGGCGAGGTAGTCGCCAAGATCATGCAGAGCTGGCTCACGGACGCGCAGACCAAAAGCTAGACCACCGTCTCAATCGGAACGAGCAAGTTAGTTCGCTTGTCCAAAGGGTTGTCAGATTGACAACCGAATTACGCTAAAAAGTTATGGTTTTTATTTGCGCTGGAAAACGAGTCTGTTTTAACGTTCCGATTAGAGGATTGGGGTTCACCGACCAAAGATCACCCCGCTCCCTTGTTAAAGGCTACAAATGGTGCAGGAGCACTGAGGCCGCGACGACCGCGTTCAGTGCTCCTGTTGCCGCCCGAATAAGGGAAGCAACTTCGCCAAGAGTAACCTTCGGTCTTGCCTTAGACATGGCAAACCTCCGGCTTTTAGATTCCCGTGTCATAAAACCCGAGCAGACTAGCTAGTGGGTCGAGAATCAATTGCGACTGCCTAATAAAAGGGTATCGCTGCGCAAGCGCGCGATTCAACTAAAATTACAGAAGTGGCGTGCACAACCTCTGGAAGTGCGCCCTTTGAACACACCATCCATTATGCCGGGATCATTAGCTTTTATGGCACCTATGCCGGCCCCATAAGGCTGAGGACGTCGCTGTCGGTGTCCATGCGCGTCAGCAATGTCCCCTCGATCTCCACTCGACCGGTATTCTCCCGGAGACCCTTCAGCACCCGATCAGGCCGAATAGCATCCCGACGACCTACACGACGATGCTCTCAGGGATGGCTGCAACACCGCTCAAAGGCGCCTATAGAGCGTGCTCGACCTCGTGCATGACGATAGGAAGCACCTGGAGCTGGTGACTGGCCAAGTGTCGGGAGGCAGGCAAAATCCTAACCACACAACCAGGTGCTACAAGCCTGCAATTCATCCAATCTCAGACCAGACAATAGTATATAATAGGCGAATCATACAATCCGAAAAGCATAAACTGCCATGGCACGCCGCTACACCAAGCTGACTAAAGACGAGTGGTCCTGCATTATTGATCGATATGCATCCGGCGTCACCACAATACCGGAACTTAGCGCACGTTACAGCGTCTCGACCAGCTCGATTGCCCAGAAGGTGCGTGCGGCAGGCAAAGTCCGCACAGCATCCTTCAAGCCCGGTGCTGGTATCGCTGCCGCCGCTGCTGCCGTCGCCGGCATCAAGCTCGCCCCGGAGCCGCCGATCGGCGCCGGCAAGCCCACCACGGCAGAGACGGAGGCCCGCATCATAGCCACCAACGCGGCGGCTCTCAGCGGCGCACTCATGATCCAGAGGATGCTCCAGGCCAGTCTTGCGGTGATGACCCTGCCGACCACCCCGCATGACGTAGCAGCCACCGTGCGGATGCTCGATCAGGCGGCGACCGTGGCAGAGCGCGTGAACAAGATCAGGCGCACAGTATTGAGAATGGACCGCGAGAACAGCCAGTCCGATGCCATCCTGCCCGAGCTGCCGATCCGTGACATGACCACCCTGGAAACCAAGTCGTTGCGCCTTGAGCAGGCGCTGTTCGACCTGAACCCGCTTGCTGACCCTGACCACCTGGACGACCCCGACCAGCAGCTTGACCAGCCCGACGATGAAGCCGAGCCGGATCACATCGAAGGGTTCGACCTGGATCTCGCAGCCTAGACGTGCATGTTTCCGTCTCATTTGGGTATACGCATTCGATGCGTCCCGGCGAGACAGTCCTCCCAGGGTTTACCTGTCTCGTTAGGGATTCCAACGATAAGTCGGGAAGCTATTAAGGATGGTCCCAACCCAAACGAGACGGAACCGCTTGATGGTCAGCGTCTGCGGCTACGCCCGCATCAGCGCTAGCAACCAGGACCTAACCATCCTACGCGACGCCCTCATGCCGGCCGGTTGCTCCATCATTCGCGAGGATAAAACGTCGGGCACCAGCGCCACTGAGTGGACCAAGCTGCGAACCCTCCTAAACTTCATCCGCAAGGGTGACAGCCTCTCCATAACATGCGCCAACCGTCTAGCCGCTCTATCGGGGACCTCCAGGTCATCATCACGGGCGCTAAAGGCTAGGGGCGCCAATCTACGATGCACGGAATAGCCTGTGGAAACCAAAACGGTGGCAGGTAAGGCATCCATCCCGCCCAATCGAGGGGGCGCTTCTCTGTCCTTCCTGGATCTACACAGAACGAAACTAAGTCGAGCGACTGTGGACCAGGCTAAGGAACGGCGTGCGGTTGTCACACAATGTGGGAAGACCGCGCGTTACTTCATGGGCGTCCTCCGTCTTTCTGCCGCACGAAACTAGATCGAACGTTGACAGGCCCGAGATAAACCGGTCGTAATATACCTCACTAAACGTCAGCCAGTGTAAAGATCATGGTATCATCAGAGCAGTCACCTGAGCCCGCCTGGGATCGCACCACAACTTATTACTCGGTTGTTGCAAGATTTGAGGAGAACGGCAACCTCGACTTATGGCCACTCAGTTCAGAACAAATCAAACACGATCCAACCAGGGTCGCGCTCCAGGGGTGGCGCAGCTTCATCTTTGAGCTGCGGTCTCCAATTGCCTGTTTCAGGAACCCAGTCCAAGTTATCACTACACCTCGATTTCGAATATATCCGCCGTTTGATCTCAATAAGAAATCGTCTTTAGCGTCTGTGTTAGATGAAGTCCTCGTTCCGATGGGAAGTGATCATGTAAATAATTATGTTGCCATACCTGATCATGCGACGAAAGGCCTACGTGTTGACGTAACGAAAGAGGGTTGGAATGTCTGCTACGGCATTCGCATTGATGCAATCAATAGTGAGGATGTATCTTCTGTTCTCCAGAGATTTTTGAAACTGGTTCGGCAATATACTCGGCAGTGGTGGGTCGCATCTCCAACTAATTTCTTTGATACCGGGATCCGTCTTCGCTTCGACATGGACCAGAGTTTCCGACCGCGCGAGGTTTCTAGCGCTCGCGATATAGGCCCTCTAGAGTCAACCTGGGCTGGTATGGCTAGTGTCCAACAGCTGATAAACATTGAAGAGCCGTTAGGCGCCGATGCTTGGAAAAACGTTGGCCTTTGTCTTCAGCAAAACATTGAACCGGATCCATGCTTATCTTTCTTTCTAGCGGCTATAGAAGATTACAAAGGTCATAGTGATTCACAATGTATATTAAATCTTGCACTTATGTTTGAAATTGGTGAGAACAAGGCGCGGATGATACATAAGATGAAGACGTTTTCCAGGAACAAGGACCTGTTAAATAACGCCACAGTTTCCTTAGCCGCAGATGTAAAGGTTTTTAGAGATTTGATTACCGACCGCGACAACATCGCTCATGGAAAAGCAGCGGTGAAGGCTCGTAATGATCAGGCCCTTCAAAAGTATTTGAGTGCGTCCTTTCGATTCATGCAAAAATATCTGCCGCTATTACAAGTTTCTTAAGAATTTGTTTGGTGACTTAGTCCACTCCTGATAGCAGGTGTGCTAATGGCATGATGTGTAGCGCCCGTCAGAACCCGACCAAGGAACCGGGCACAGGTAAAACCCACGCGTGGCATGGTTCCGATGCTGCTGCCAGACTACTTCACAGCGAATACTTTCCCCTGCCTAGGGCCTATTAGCTTCTGGATCTATCTAAGGCTTACAAAACACCGCTACGTTACCGCCGCCGAGGGCGATCACCCTCATGCTTTCGGACCCCGCATCAACACCAGCGTCCCATCCCTCGTAGCCAGATGAATTGTTGAAGATGTCGATGCGGATCGTGGACCCAAAGTGCAGCGTAAGGTCTGCCGTCTGCCTGTCGACCCGCGCTGAGGTGACAAGCCTGTTGCCGATAAGCTTGCGGCACATCTCTTCGCCATCGACTGGAACTGATAAGCCGAACAGATGCCCATGATCCTCCGACCCGAACTCGATGCATCCCTGGGAAACAACCCTCCATGGAACGCTAACCGCTAGGTCTCCGTCACCGGAGAGGGCGAAAAGCCAATCATGCTCCCGACGACTGATCGCACATTCCTGACCGACTAGAATGGCCTCGAATTCAAGTAGATAATCACGATTCATTGCCAGATAGTCGCACCCTACTGCTCGGGCCGCAATCGGCATATCAAAGCATCCCATGGAGCTTCTCAATCAACAGCACTAATGATCAAAGTCGCTGGACTCTAACGCAACCAGATTCTAGATGGTTACGAGTAACCTCGAGCGCTAGGGGTCAAGTGCTGACCGCCTGCGCGTCCTAACACGTTGCCCTCTAACGAACGCCAGATCTCGCAAGTAGATAAGAGTGCGTTGGTGCAGTCTGATTTATCCTCGAAATTCGCTGCGCCTAGAGGCGGGCCAGCACCCTCTGCACCGCGGCGGCGGTCCAGGCTCCACCGCGTGCCGTTTGGATCTCGCTGCCAGACAGCTCGGCGGCGATGGCACGCAGTGACAGGCCACGGCCCTGCATCTCGCTCAGGCGGCTATGCAGGCTGGCGGCGCGCCGATCGGCTGCATCGCTCTGTGCATCACATCCCAGGCCGCTCTCAACCTTGCTGCCACCGCGCCAGCCGCCGAGCACGGTGCCCTTGGCCTTGGTCGCCGCCAGCGCTGCCTTCGTGCGTGCGCTGATCGCCTCGCGCTCCTGCTGTGCGACGAGTGCCATGATCCCGACCGTCAGCCGGTTCGCGTTCGGCATGTCCACCGCAACAAAGTCTACACCAGCATCGGCTAGGTTCATCAGGAAGGCGGCATTGCGGCTGAGCCGGTCTAGCTTGGCGATCACCAGCGTCGAACCCGTCAGCTTGGCCAGCTCCATCGCCTTCGCCAGCTCAGGGCGGTTATCCGCTGCCTTGCCGCTCTCAACGTCGGTGAACTGACCCAGCAGCTTCCAGTCGCCGCCGTTCAGGTAGGCTTGCACCGCGGCACTCTGTGCAGCGAGACCGAGACCAGACTGACCCTGCTTCGCCGTGCTGACTCGAAAATAGGCAACGAACCGACCCTGTGCCATGTGACCCCTACGCGTATCAACTTAGACTACCTTCGTTGTCCATGTTGATACGCCCTGCCTCATGGCCTGTGACTCCCGTCATTGTGCATGGCTCGGTGCCCCGTCATGCGTCCTGCGAATCCCTCGTCACGTAGGCGCAGTTCGATCATCAGCACAGCCACTGCTCGACTCTTGTTCTTGATTCGTTCTCATCTGGTCGGTAGGCTCTCAGCCGAGCAACCGGAGAACGACCCATGCCACATGCTGTTGACCTCAACGCCTCACTGCGCCCGCTGGACTATCGCGCCACCGCCGACGCGCTACAGGAAGCCCTTGAGCTACGTAGGCCGGGCCTAGCCGATGCGGCGATGCACAGCACCATGACGGGCGTCGTGGCAGAGCTTCTCGCTGACGCATTGATCGGCGCTGGCTACGTGGTCGCACTGCCACGTCGTGTCACCACCCAGCAAGGACTGACGGCAGAGACGCTCACGAAAGGGTAAAGTCTTAGGTGGTGAAAAAGGGCTCTACCGGAAGGTGACTCTAAAAACATGCTGATTTACAAAGCAACAAATCAAGGCTTCCGGTAGCTACTCCGGAGGTGCTTCCCAAAAATCCGGGCAGCATGATTTCAGATCGACAATCTCAGGCGACTAGGCGGGGCCGGCTTGCAGTGAAGTCGGACCAGTCCTTCAGCATTTTGGATGTTCGACCATCGGGTCGTCCGATGATGCGACCATCGGCCCAGCGAGTGATGAGCCTGCCAGTTCCAACTCGTGCCGCCTTCTTAATCCAGTAAGCGGGGATGATGCCGTCATAGATGAACCAGGTTTCCGCCTTACGGTCACCGCCACCGGAGTCGACCAGACCAGCAAACCAGACAGGGTTCACATTCTTCCGCGCCCACGGCACCCATGCAGTTAGACGATCATCGCTGTTAGATATGTCAACAGTCAGTCTAACTTCACGCTTTTCCTTCGAAAGGCCGTGCTCTTTAAAGCATGTGTCTGTCGTCAGCCATACAGCATTTGCAGTTGCAAGTAGCTCGCCCGGACGCTCTGTTCCGAGAACTACATCGCCCTTCCAAAGGCCATGAACGCTAATGGGCCCTAGCCTGGTCAGCGAAGTGTAATGATAAAGCAGCATCGTCTTTCTCCCGTCGCGTCCGTCTGACCTCCAGCAGCCCCGCAGCGAACGGACCTATCGGGCAGGAATTGGCAAAGCAGCCGATCTTTCTAGGCAAACTTAGATTGTATCCGGAATGACACCGACACCAGAATCCGGGCGGCTATCGTTCCGAATCTGCAATCGGAATCAGTCAGCCAGCCCGGCACCAACTCGCCCGATCGTCCTCGCCAACGATGGTCCTTATCCAGGTGCCGCCGTCAGCCTCGACCACCTGGAGAACCTTCACCCGGCTATTAAGGGCAAGGTCCTGGACGTGAACGGCGGCAACCAGCCGATCGGCATCAGCCTCAAGATCCATATAGAGCGTGGTGTTGGCAGTATGCGCATGAGCGAGCATGTATTGAGAACCTACATTGCCGGGTGGTTAAGACGACTTCCAGTTGTGCCCCGGCAGTGGGCTACTCACTAATCCTATTTCAAGTTGTCGCATAGACTTGAAGTAGCTTGTTTCGTAATAATTCCAATCTTTTATTATAACTAGCTACTTACTTACTTTTTTTATGGTTGGTTAACAGATGGTTGGCATTTTCTGTTCTTTCAACCTGTGTTACCTTCTAGGCGACGACGACCGGGTGTTGTGCCCCGATCGTCGTCACCCTGCCTGCTGCACCCGCGTCAGCTCCGCTAGGTCGGCATCCAGCTCTGCCTCCCTGATCGTTTCGATCAGCACCCTCGCATCCAGCTTCATCAGGGCAGCGGCGATCAGCCCAACTCCAGGCGGAATGGCAGGCTTGCCACGTAGCCACCTGTTCACCTGGGCAGGCTGGACACCGATCAGGACAGCGAACTCGACCTGCGAGTAACGGGCCTGCGTGAGCATCCACCGGAGATGGCTCGGCTTGATCGTCGGTGCCGTCTGCCGGGCCTTGGTAGTCTTAACAGCCATAGTTCAGGGCTTCCTCGCCTACGGGCCGGGATATACCCGAAGCCACTGGCTTCAAAGGCCGTATTTATAGCCTTAAAGGCAACTGTTGCCGGGAAGACTCACAGTCAGCGAAAGAGACACTTATAATGTTCGTGGTTCATTAATTTCACTACAATATTAGCTATATAGGCTATGGTTCGCATATCGAGGGTCATGTCTCGACAGGGCTGGCAGAGAGAAAGAGTGGGGATCTCTGCCAGCCCGCTACCTCCACCCGCCAAGGATTGCCCGCCGATGTCCGCCGACGCCGCTGAACCCGATCTCGCTGCCACTGGCAGGCGAACACTTGATGAGATGGTCGCGGGTCTCTTCACGTCCAAAAGCGCGAAGCCGTTCAAGCTGGTGCTCCCGCGCATAGTGATCCGCACCGATGACCGTCCCGCCGATGACGTTCCGCCTAAACAGATACCGCTCGATGCCAAGACCATTGCTGCAATCGACCGGATGTTTGAGCGCGCCGAACTGGCCAGTTCCGCACGTATCCTTGTAGGTGAGGAAGTTAGGTCCAAGGAAGTTACGTCACCGATCCTTGTAGGTGAGGAAGTTACGTCGCCGAGCATTTTGGAGATAATTAGCTCGCCGAGCCTTGTAGGTGAGGAAGTTACGCAGCCCCGAAAAGGCAGTGAACCCGTTGTTTTTGTTGACGGAAGTGACCCCTTGACTAGCATCGCCTTTAGAGAGGCCCCCTTTTCACCCGGCGGATTCAAGTTCCGGAGCGAACACCCACGCCGAAGACTTTGTTTACACCAGCCTGCCCGGCCAGCAACATGCTGAATTGCTCGCTTGGCGTCGCGTAGTCGAGCGTCTTTCGAGGACGGCTATTCAGGCTGTCGGCAACGATGTCGAGATCGTCCTGATCCAAGCCCGACAGAGCCGTGCCTTTCGGGAAATACTGGCGCAGCAGACCATTGGTGTTTTCGTTGGAGCCACGCTGCCAAGGTGAGTGAGGGTCGGCGAAGAAGATCCTCATGCCAGTGCTCAGCGCCACGCTTTCGTGCTGTGCCATTTCCTTGCCTTGGTCGTAGGTCAGCGTCTTGCGCAAAGATGCGGGAATGGCATTCAGCGCGCCGGAGAAAGCGCTCGCCACCACATCGGACTTGCGCGTAGGCATGTGCACCAGCACCACAAAGCGGCTTGTCCGCTCGACCAACGTGCCGATGGCACTCGCTCCGCCGGTGCCCAGAATAAGATCGCCTTCCCAATGGCCCGGGACCAGCCGGCCCTCGATTTCCTCAGGTCGTTCCTTGATGTTGGTCATGTTGCAAAGTTTGCCGCGGCGTTCGCTGCCCTTTGGCTTGCGGCCGCGCATTGGCTTGTCCTGTCGCAAATACGAGATCAGCTCACGGCGTAGTTCACCGCGCGGCAAGGCGTAAATCGCCGTGTAGATTGCCTCGTGCGATACCGACAGACCAGGTGGCTGCTCCGTTCCCGCCTCCATCCGCTTACGCCTGCCCGATATCTGCTCGGGGGACCAACCCAGACGCAAAAGCCCCGCCACACGGCCGAACAGCTCACCATCATGCGCCAGAACAGGCCTGCGTCCAGTCAGGCGACGATCTGCCTCGGCCTGCGTCGCCGCAGCCTGCGCCCGGTAGGAGGTCGCGCCGCCATGCCGATTGATCTCGTCCGAAATCATGCCCGCAGAGCGATCCAAGTCGCGTGCAATCGCCCGCACGCCCCAGCTATCACAAAGGCGAACCTCGATCATCGATCGATCAAACACCGTTAGCTTACGTCGTTGCCCTGCCATCCCACCACCCTACACCCGTTGGCCCGGCGTGGGTGTTCGCTCCGGAACTTGAATCCGCCCCCCTAAAACCGGAATTATCACTATCTGCAATGAAGATCCTGCCTCCTGAAACTACCCTCTCAGAAGCATCATTCAGCGTGACCGAACCTCCTAAGTCCAAGGAAGTTACGTCACCGATCCTTGTAGCTGAGGAAGTTAGGTTCAAGGAAGTTACGTCGCCGATCCTTGCAGCCAAGGAAGTTAGGTATCGTGCACCGAGCCCCCTCGACCTTTCCGCCAGAACGGCGCTCCGCGCCAGACAGGCGTTTTTGGTCGCAAGGGCTCTTGGCACCGTGCCCAACGTCTTCATTACGATCAATGTGACTTGCCTGCCTCTCTACAAGTCACCGGCAGATATTGGCGCAGCCAGCGATCATGCATTCAAGAATCTGGACAATCTCTTCCGGCTCGCAGGCATCACACCTACTTACATAGCGATCCCTGAAAGACCGAAGAATAAGGGAACCGGCTACCACTGGCACAGCTTGGTCTACATCGACCGGCAGAGGCTAGATGATGCCTGCTTCCGGATAGAAGATAGGTTCCGGGATCTTTGCGGCATCTCTGTCGCCGATTGGAACGCTCGCAAGGCCGGCAACTTCGCCGAAGGCGATTGCCGCCGGTTGCCCATCCACATCTCGACAAATCAGACGCACGCAGAAATCCTCACAGCTCGCCGTGTGGGCCTGTCTGTAGCCGAGGCTGAAACCAAGCTGGTCTATTCATGCAAGACGGTCACAGGCACCGCTCTAGCCTCAATTAACGGCATACTGCTGCCGCTCTCGGAACATCGCGCCGACCCCGACAACCACTTGCCGGAATATCAGGCCAGCGCCGATCGGCCCGGCAGGCGCATCCGTATGTCGAACAACCTCAATCGCAGTGCAGCTAAGAAGGCAGGCTTCACCACGGAGGAAGATCTTGCCGCAGACCTTGGCTGGATGGACTCAGCAGAGCGAGCCAGACGAGCTAGCAGACCTGTCACAGCCATCATGCCGATGTCCTACGCGGATACTCGTGAGCACTATACCTACGCAAGATCACACCTCTTGCCGGATGATGACTTTGGTATTCTTCCCGACCTGTAAAAGAACAATCTGGATTGTATGCTTCCAATCTTACCGTCGTTAGGTTATAATATACCATGGACACAGCAGCCGCCCCTCTCGAAACTCGTAAGATGGCAGCCAATGGAAAGCTGATCGGTGCGCACCACCGTTTCACCTACGAGCCGATGGACCTGTCGTTCGTCCGCGAGTTGCTGGCGCACACGCTGGCGACCACCGGCAAGAAGTATCTCCGTGGTGAACTGGACCGGGGCGAGGTCGAGCCGATCACTACGCTCTGGGTCAACGCGCCAGACGGAGTTGAGTGGACGATCAGCTACGAACCGTCTTGGCCGCGATACTTCACGGTCAGCACCGCCGCCGACCTTGAAAGCTACCGCGAGCATCAGGCCCGCAAATACATGTATTTCGAGAATGCGAGGCGGTTCGCGGCGGCAACCGAGAACGATCTCGAGACTGCCATTCATACCGAATCATCGTGATGGCCAGCCGCAACACCAAACGCTGGTTGAAGCGCAGAGCCAATCGACAGCCCCGACGACGTGCGACCCCTACGCGCACGCCTCGCCGAGAACCGACCAAGTGCCCCGACAGCATCACTCCACAGCATCTAGGAATCTCGACTATGACCGCCTCCACCATCACCAGCGGCGCACATAGCGCCATCGGCATCTTCCAGCCGCGACACGGCACCATGCGCGGTATGCCTGTCTTCGCGCCCGATGGTGACGAAGGAACAGCCGCCGAGGCGACAGCCGAACCTGGCAAGAGCATGAGCCCGGAAGCTCACAAGCTGCTCAAGGAACTCATGTCACTCAAGGCCGATATCAGGGCGAGCAAGAAGGCAACCAGCGAGCGGCTTGCAGCTTTTGAAGCCGCCGGAATCAATCCTGACACTTACCACGCCGACCTCGCCGCCCTCAAAACCTCCATGGCAGCATCCGCCGCTGCCGTCGCTGCCGCCGATCAGGATAAGGCGATCACCGCTGAAAACTGGAACGGCATTCGGGCGAACCTGATCGCGGCGAACAAGGCCGAACTCCAGACGGTGCATGACCAGCTCGCCGCCAGCGGCAACGCGCTCAAGGAGCGCAACAGCATCATTGCCGACCTGACACTCGGCGCAGCCTTCGCCGGCTCGAAGTTCATTGCCGACGAGACCGTGTTCACCGGAAGCAAGGCGCGCAAGCTTTTTGAAGACAGGTTCAGCACCGAGAACGGCAAGGTCATTGCATACGACGCGCCGCACGGAACAGAAGGCCGATCGCCTATGGTTGACGGTGCCGGCGAGCCGGTCTCATTCGATACTGCGATGCGTGCGATCATCGATGCCGATCCTGAGCGCACCAGCATCATGCGCGCCAGCCGTCTCAAGAGCGGCACCGCGCAGAAGCCGGTCCCGGTTCATGTAGGCGCTGGCATCGATCGTATTGCGGTGGCACTCCACGAGCGGCACGGCACCCAGAGCCAGTCCGAAGATGGCGCGGCACCCGTATCGTTGAACCATCGCGACACGCACAAGCCGCATGGTGTGAACACGGTCGCCAAGCGGGATGTCGGACCGTCACGCATCAGCGACGCACTGAAAGCCGGAAGCCTGCCCCGTTCGAGCCAGGGCGGTCCTGTTCGCTCTGCGACACCGTAAGGATTGCCATCATGCCGGGATCACTCGGAAGTCTAGCCGTCGTCCTCACGCTCGACAGCACCGGCTTCACACTCGGCATGGCCAATGCCACCAAAGCTGCCACCAACGCCGAGAAGGCCATCCAGAGCCTTCGCACCATCGCACAGGGAAGCGGTGCCACCTTCGCCACTGCCGGCGCAGCAGCACAGGGCTGGGGATCGGCTCTTGCTGCTGCTGCCGCCAGTGCGACCAGCTCACTCAACGCGAACGTCGTCGCCATGAAGCAGATGCAGGCGGCATCAGCAGCGACAACTCAGGCCATCAATGCCCAGGCGGCAGCCATGTCGGCACTAAAGACAGCAAGCGGTGGCATAGGTGCCGCTGGAGCTGGCAAAAATACTTTAGGCATCAGTCTAGGCAGTCTCGCTGGCATCGCCGGGGGCCTGATCGGCATCGGCACCGCCGCCGAGATAGCCATCACCGGATTCGAGAAGATCTCTGCCGCGTTCGCTGAAGTGATAACTGCCGGCGACGCCATGACGGCAGCACTCAACCAGATCCAGGCGACCACCGGCAGCACACGCGCCGAGGCCGCGACGACGTATGACGCGATCACCGCCGCCGCGATCAGGACCGGCACCGCGACTGCCGACCTGACGAAGCAGTTCACCCAGATGTTCACCAGCCTTGGTCCGATCGGCCAGACGAAGGCACAGGTGCTCGATCTCGCCACCACCTTGTCAGAGCTGGCCACGATCAGCGGCACCAGCGGCGCAGCATCGGCGCGTGCCGTGCGTGAGCTGAATGAGGGACTAGCCATCGGTGCTATCAACCTTCGTCAGCTCAAGATCGTCGGACAGGACAGCCCCGCATTGCTCGCCGCCTTGGCAAAAGCCGTTGGCGTGACGACCGGGGCACTGGAGGCAATGGCAGGCGCCGGCGAGCTGACCAGCGCCCGCGTTGTCGCCGCCCTGGAGAAGATGAAGGTCAACGTCGATGCTACGTTCAACTCGATACCCCGCACCTTGGAGTCATCTCGCACGGCGCTGACGGACAGCCTGAACAAGCTCGCTGCCGATATCGATCAGACCCTCGGCGCGTCACAGACGCTTGCTCGCTGGGATAGGTTTTGGGCATCGGTCGTATCCAGTCTCGACCATGCCGTTGACAGCTCGATCACGCCGAAGCTTGCCGAAGCCAATCGGGAAGTGGCCAACTTCCAGGCCCAGCTTTCGAAGCCGACCACCGCAACCGCGTTCGGGCTTCCTGACGACAAGGGCGCGATCAGAGCATCACTCGCCGATGCCGTGGCGTATCGTGACGGATTGCAGCGCCAGCTCGACACGCAGAATGCCGCCAGCGATGCGACTGCCAGGGCCAACAAGGTTTCAAACGACCAAGCGGTCGCAGTGGAAGCTGCAAGCAAGGCGATGAACGCCCTTGGCCTGGAGCATTCCAAGACCACACCCGAAATCGAGACGCTGACGGCAGCGCTGGCACGCGGGCAGGACGTTACCGTGCCGTATAACGATGGCGTGCTGCACGCTTCCCAGTTGCTTGACCTGTTGCGCCAGAAGGCCACGCCAGCCGCTCAGGCGATTGCTACCCTCAACGAGGAACTTGTGAAGGCCAGCGCCGCGAATCTCGGTGGCGCACAGGCGAAGCTGACCGACATTCTCCTGAAAGCCGACCCCGCCGACAAGACCGGCAAGGGCATCGATCTATCCGCTACTCAGATGGACGCCCTGACAGCAGGGAACAACGCGCTCCTGGCAGCTCAGGGACAAAAGGATGTCGCCGAGGCACAGAACAGGCTCAAACTTGCTCAGGCAGCAGCAGCCGGTCGTGCTGCCAATGATCACGGTCTCGCCGAAGCCAATGAGCGCATCCGCCAGACCCGCGAGAAATTCCTGAAGGATCACGGCAGCTCGCCCGCATCCGTTTCCGAGGCGAACCAGATCAGCACCGCCGATACCACCGCCGCGCAGCTCACAGCATCGTCCAAGGCCATCAAGGCTGCACAGCCGGGCATCAACGTATTAACCGACCTCAAGGCGAAGGTGGCAGAGGCAACGGCATCGATCCATGGCAGCGGAACAGCCGTTGCGGAATGGACCGAGAAACTCAAAACGGCATCGCCCTCGGTCAAGGCTCAGGGTGCCGCCATCCTGGCCTATGCCGCGCAGCTCGACGTAGCAACCGCAGCTCAGAAACGAGCCGAGGCAGCACAGGAAGCCTTGCAGCGTCTACAGGGCAACGTTGCCAAGGCAAGCGAAGATGCCGCCACCGCACAGGCGGAATCCGGCGATGGTGCGCGCAGTGCGTTGCAGCGCCAGATCGATAATTACAAGCGCCAGCAGGACGCGCTTGTCCGCACCGCGACCGCCGACACCAGCAACCCGGAGCGCGGGATCGAAGCCAGCAGCGATGCCGCGAAGGCAACGAGCACGGAAGCCCAGGCCCTCATCCAGCAGCAGGTGACAGCCAATTCCACCGCGACGCTGACGATCCGGAAAAGCTGGGACGATACGTTCACCGGACGCAGGACAGCAGCACTCGCCGAGGTGTCCGAAGAGGGCAAAGCGCTCCAGCAGACGATCGATCTCTATGTGACCAATGCCGACGATAAGAAGCGGCTCACGGATCAGACCAACGCATACATCACCGCCAAGACCCAGGAAGCGTTGCGACAGACCGAATCTCAGACTGAGAAGCTGGGTCGGACATGGGCAGACACGACCGCCGCTATGGATACCGCAACGGCATCGTTCGCCAGCGGCTTCGTTGACGCGACGGTCGATAGCCTCAACGGCGGCAAATCAGCATGGTCCGACTACGCGAGTTCCGTCATCAAGGAGCTGGAGAAAATCGCCCTGCAGGCAGCTCTGTCGCCGTTGCTCAAGATGGCAGGCGGCTCGACCGGCGGCATCCTCGGTCTCCTGACCACAGCAGCAACCGGCATCTTCGGCGCAGCGGCAGGACTGCCGACTGCCGGCATGTCGTCAGGCGAGGTTGCGTTCGTAAACGCCGCTGGCCACCACAAGGGCGGCATTGTCGGCAGCGAGCCGACATTCATGCGGAACGTGCCGGCTTCTCTGTTTGCCAACGCACCCCGCTACCACACAGACGGCATCGTTGGCGGGGAAGTTCCTGCGATCTTGCAGAAGGGCGAGGGCGTGTTCACCGCTGGTCAGATGGAGGCGATCGGTTCGCAGGCAGCGTCTATGGCAGCACTCAGTCAGGTAGTCAGTGCGTTCTCGGCATCACGCATGACACCGCCCTCGGATCTCGGCAGCAGCCACGGAGCCCCGGCGAACTACAACTACAACATCGGCTCGCCGGCAAACGTCGGTGGCGGCACCAGCTCGACCGCAGCAGGCCCCAGCTCGCCGCCGATCTCCATCAACTTCCACAACCAGACCGGTCAGAACCAGACAGCTACGGCCAGCCAGCCCAGGTTCGACGGAGAAAAGATGATCATCGATATTGTAACCAAACACGTTAACCAGCCTGGGGCACTGCGCACAGCTATCCGCAGCTAAACATACCGAAGACGGTTAAGGAAGGTGCTGCAACAACTCATTCAGCTTCAGTGAGCAGGCCGTAAAATCGTCCGCAAGATCGTTGATATCACTTATTTGCAGGGCAATGCCATTGCGGACTAGGCGCTGGTCATTTCCGATTGTAGCAGGGTTAGCATGCATGAGATCATTACGACGCTTCACAAGCGCTACAAGCTCACTAACGGCAGCTTGATAACTCGCTTGCTTGATCGAACCACTGACTAACGGAGCGAAGCCAAGGATCTCATTGGCAATCACACCAGCCGTCTTCGTAGAAACATCATTGACGTAGCCGGGCTTAAGCTTCTCACCGCAATAGACGGCGTTCCACTCCATCGTTGCAAAACAATAAGTCGCCATACCAATAGCCGCGAGGTAGTCCGCATCTACAGGCACTCTAAGTCGATCATTTTTCATAGTTATTGTTATAATAGAGAAGATCCTGTTTTCTAGACTGCTCACGATTTCGTTAACTAATTTAAATCAAATTTGCTCACGACCAGAGGCTCCATCAGGAGCTAGAGGCCGTATTAGCGTGCTTGCGAAGAGGCGGGAACGAGATCGCGATAGAAAGGCCCGGATAGCTGATCTTCTCGACGGCTTCTGCAATCACAGACAGCGAATAGCCTTCGCCATCCTCGTCCAGCCCATAGCGTTCGGCAACGTCGCCGGGATCATGACCCTGAATGGCATCACGTAGGGTCTTGTCCACCCCTGCGTTCCGTAGCGCGAGCTTGGCTGTGTGTCGGAACGAATGGAAGACCTTGCGCGTGTCCGGGATCGCCTTGCGGGCATAACGGCCCCACCATTTCGAGAACGGCGCTGTTGCCTCGTCCAGATCGCTTCGAACAGATGGGAAGACGTAGGTATCGGGCCGCGATCCCCGTGTCTTCACGTAGTCGAGGAAGCCTAGTCGTATGACCTCACTATGGATGGGGATCTTGCGCCTTGCATTGATGGTCTTCCCATCCTTGATGAACAGGAATCGGACGCCATCCCGTTCCCGCACGTCGCCAACCGTAAGCGTGCCCAGCTCATCCAGCCGTGCACCGGTGAAAAGAGCAAGGATCGGCAACCAGATCGCCGCCTCGCCGCCGCCCGCAACGGGTCGATCGCCCACCGTGAAGATCGGCAAGGCGAAAATGGTTTGAAGATCAGCCGGATCGTATGGAAGACGACTCGGCCCGGCGTTCTTCTTCACCTTAACCGCTACCCGCGCTGCCACGTTCTCTCGAACCAGATCGCTATCGAGCGCGTAGTTGAGCGTCGCCTTCAACGCCGCCAGCGACTTCTCATTGATCGTAGTCGGGGCCAGCCGGGGAACGTCCTTCCCGTCGCTCGCCGCCAGAAGTTGCGGCACCGTTAACCCGCGCCCGCCATTCCTCGGCAACCGGATCATGGCGTCCCGGAACTCAATCACATGGCGCTTCTGGATATGGTGAAGGTCTAGGTCGCCATGAACCTCGATGAACCGCCGTATGGACACCCCGAAGTCAACTTTGGTCCCTGCCGTCATATGGCTGGCGCTCGTATAGCGCTCAAAGACTTGGCTCAACGTCACCCCAGACGCCTTCGGACCTGCGTCTACAGGAGACGGAGCAACAACCGCTGCCGCTGGCATCACAACCGGCACCGGGCGGGGAAACAACGCCTCTGGAAGATCAGGCGTCCAAGCCGGGGTATGATCTTCCTGGCCTTCTGCCCAATGCACCTGAGCATTCGCCAGCTCGCCCTCACCCAGCACGACCTCGCGGGCGATAAGCGTGAATCGCCGGTCGTCCTCGGCTATGGGCGCGTCCAGCTCGCTAAGAATTTCGCGAACTGCTGGATAGGCGTCGCGGTAATCCTTGGCGTGATAGCTCTCTGACAGCCGATCGTAACGCTGATCCGCCAGCTCACTCATCAAGTGGCGGCTCTGTGCCCGTTGCTCGCCGGGATCGTCAATGTCAGCAACCAGCGCCGCAACCTGAGTCCCAGCGGTGAACTGCTTCCACGCGACCTCAAGCTGCCGTTCGAACCAGTGTCCGATCAGTCGCTTGATCTCGTTCTCGGGACCACCCATCGCCAGCTCACTCCATAGCCCATCGAGTCTGAGGCTTATGGAAGCCGCTAGGAAGCGGGCAGTCGCGGCATCGCTGGTCTTCAGCCGTCGAATGACATGCCGACCCGGCACGCACCCAGACAGCCTCAAAGGCACCCAGCATCGGAATGAGTAGGTATCGCCACGCCGGTAAACCAGCGTTCCCAGATTCGCGCCTATCACATCCCCCTATCACAAAGGACGCTTTCAAGCCGAATTTCTAAGATTTCCAAGCAATAACAATAGCTTGGCGGAGAGGGTGGGATTCGAACCCACGGTACCGGTGAAGGCACAACGGTTTTCGAGACCGCCCCGATCGACCGCTCTGGCACCTCTCCAAAGGCGTGCGGCGGCCGGCTTATAGGGCGGGCGCGATCGGGTGGCAACTGCCTTGACAGAGGAAACTGCGATCGGATACATCGCGGTTTCGTTGCTCGTGGTCCCTTGGGATCGTGAGGGGCGCCGCCGTGCGTTCGCGCAGGGCCCATGACAAGAAGCGACTAGGTTCGACGGCCTCTGCCCGCCCAGGCAGCGCCGGATGGATCGAGAGATCGGAAAGCAGAGACACATGTTCGCAGTCATCCGCACTGGCGGAAAACAGTATCGCGTCAACCCGCAGGACGTCCTCAAGGTCGAGAAGCTCGACTACGAGGCCGGCGCCACCGTGACCTTCACCGACGTGCTCGCCGTCGGAAGCGCAGAGGGCGGCATCACCATCGGCGCCCCGCTGGTAGCCGGCGCCACCGTGACGGCCACCGTCATCGCGCAGGACCGGCTCGATACCATCATCATCTTCAAGAAGCGCCGCCGGCAGAACAGCCGTCGTCGTAACGGACACCGCCAGCCCGTCACCGTGCTGCGCATCAACGAAATAAGCGCCGCCTGAACCCGTCCGGGGTTGATCCGTCAGGATTGGCCCCGAACGACCGTCGGCAGCTCGTTAAGGCACAGGAGTTCAGGTCATGGCACATAAGAAGGCAGGCGGATCGTCCCGCAACGGTCGCGATACCGCAGGACGCCGCCTCGGCGTCAAGAAGTTCGGCGGCGAGAGCGTCATCGCCGGCAACATCATCATCCGTCAGCGCGGCACCAAGATGAAGCCGGGCCGCAATGTCGGCCTCGGCAAGGACCACACCATCTTCGCGCTGATCGATGGTCACGTGAAGTTCGAGACCCGCGCCGAAGGCCGGGTTCAGGTTTCCGTCGAAGCCATGGCGATCGCGGCTGAATAAGCCCGCCTCGCCGACCGGACAGCAGATCAAGGGTCGGCCCTCAGGGTCGGCCCTTTTTCGTCTCCGGGGGCCGGCCAGATCGCCGTACGCCGGCGCGTTATCGGACCAGTGAAATGAAGTTTCTCGACCAGGCCAAGATCTACGTAAAGTCCGGTGACGGTGGCGACGGCGCCATCGCCTTCCGTCGCGAGAAGTACGTCGAGTTCGGCGGCCCGGACGGCGGCACCGGCGGGCGCGGCGGCGACATCACCTTCGAGGCGGTCGCCAACCTCAACACGCTGATCGACTTCCGCTACACCCAGCATTTCCGCGCCCGCAAGGGCGGCAACGGCTCGGGGTCCGATCGCACCGGCGCCGGCGCCGACAACGTCGTGATCAAGGTGCCGATCGGCACGCAGATCTTCGACGAGAGCAAGGACCTGCTGCTCGCTGACCTCGACGAGGCCGGCAAGAAGATCCTGCTCTGCAAGGGCGGCGACGGCGGCCATGGCAACGCGAACTTCAAGACCAGCACCAACCGCGCACCGCGCCGCGCCGACAAGGGCTGGCCCGGCGAGGAACGCTGGATCTGGCTGCGGCTGAAGCTGATCGCCGACGCCGGACTGATCGGACTGCCCAATGCCGGCAAGTCCACCTTCCTGTCGGTGGCGTCCGCGGCCCGGCCGAAGATCGCCGACTATCCGTTCACCACCCTGCACCCGCAGCTCGGCGTCGTTCGGCTGTCGGACTCCGAGGAGTTCGTGCTCGCCGACATCCCGGGTCTGATCGAGGGCGCCCACGACGGCGCCGGCCTCGGTGACCGCTTCCTCGGCCATGTCGAGCGCTGCGCGGTGCTGCTGCACCTGATCGACGGAGCCTCCGGCAATGTGGTCGATGCCTGGCGCACCATCCGCGAGGAGCTGATCGCCTACGGCAACGGCCTGGCCGACAAGCCCGAGATCGTCGCGATCAACAAGACCGATGCGATGACCCCGCAGCAGATCGGCACCCGCCGCCGCGCGCTGGAGAAGGCGACCGGCAATCCGGTGCTAATGCTGTCCGCGGCCACGCATGGGAAAGTGCCCGAGGCGCTGCGCATGCTGCAGGACCGGGTGACCCAGTTCCGCAAGGACGGCGCCCCTGCCCCGCGACGCCGCATCGTCGAAGATGGAGCATCGAGCCGGCTTCCCGAATGAGCGCGCCGGCCGGCGTGATGTTGCCGAATGTCGGTCAGGCCAGGCGGCTTGTGGTCAAGATCGGCAGCACCCTGGTGGTCGATGCCGAGGCTGCCTGTCCGCGCGCAGATTGGCTGGACGGGGTGGCCGCGGACATCGCGGCGCTGCGGGCCCGCGGCGTCGAGGTGATCGTGGTGTCCTCCGGCGCGATCGCGCTGGCGCGGCATACGCTGGGGCTGGTGCGGCCCGTGCTGCGGCTCGAGGAGAAACAGGCGGCCGCCGCGGTCGGGCAGATCCGCCTCGCGCATGCCTGGAGCATGGCGCTGTCGGCGCACGGACTGGTCGCGGCGCAGCTTCTGCTGACCCCCGGGGATACCGAGGACCGGCGCCGCTACCTCAATGCGCGGGCGACGCTGTCGACCCTGCTCGGGCTCGGCTGCATCCCGGTGATCAACGAAAACGACACCATCGCCACCGCCGAGATCCGCTTCGGTGACAATGACCGGCTGGCGGCCCGCGTCGCCGAGATGATCCAGGCCGACCAGCTGGTGCTGCTATCCGACATTGACGGCCTCTACACCGCCGATCCCAGGCGCCAGCCGGACGCGCGGCATATCCCGGTGGTGCGCGCTCTCACCCCCGAGATCGAGGCGATGGGCGGCGCCCCACCACCCGGCTACTCGTCCGGCGGCATGCGCACCAAGCTGCTGGCCGCTGGCATCGCCACGCGGGCCGGGTGTGCGATGGCGATCGGGCTGGGCGCGATCGACCATCCGCTGCAAGCCTTGTCCGACGGCGCACGCTGCACCTGGTTCCTGCCGCTGCCCGAGGGACGATCCGCCCGCAAGCGCTGGATCGCCGGCAGCCTGCAACCGGCCGGCAGCTTGGTGATCGATGGCGGCGCCGCGGACGCCCTTGCCCGTGGCAGTTCGCTGCTGCCGGCCGGCGTGTCTTCGGTCGATGGGACGTTCGAGCGCGGGGATCTCGTGCTGATCCTGTCCAGGACGCAGCAACTGCTAGGGCGTGGACTCACCGCCTATGGCAGTGCCGACGCCGCCCGGATCATCGGCCACCGGTCCGATGCGATCGAGGCCCTGCTCGGCTGGCGCGGCCGCGACGAGATGATCCACAGGGACGATCTTGTCCTCGACGCGAGCCCGACGGGTCCGTCTGGCCGTTCGTGACTCGGGTGGCAGACTTGCGAATAGACTGGCGAGACTGCGGCGCTACTGGAAGACAGTTCTGAAACCGTGCGTCTCGGGCACGTGACGGTAATCAGGAACTGGAGCACAGATCGCGTGGGGCCGTGACTATAGGAAGCGTGGAATGCCGCGGCCGCTCGCAGCTTGTCGGCTGCAGAACCCCGGTATCCTTGTCGGCCACGCCGGATATGGAGCTCCAGGCGCTCGTATCTGCGCTGAACCATTACGATCGCAGCATCTGGTCCGATGCGCTTTGCCTGTTGTCCGACCCGGCCCTGTTGATATCCTGGCGGCCTCGCGAGGCTTTCGGCGACCAGCGTCCTCTCAAGGCTTCGGCGTAAGTCCCAGGGTGCAAGTCGACCACACACTGCGTCATCCATGTCAGGCGGCAGGCGCAAGCCGCCCGTAGTTGCGCTGGAACAATGCGATGGCGGCATCCGCTCCAACACGCTGCACCTGTTGTTCGACCCAGCCTTGCTGATAGCGGAACGGTCTGGCGACGCCCTCGTCGACCATCGTCTTCCCGAGGCTCGGGCTGGTCGCCAAGTGGATCGAGCCATCGAGATGGATGTGGCCTAACTCCTCCTCACCGACATAAAAGTCGATCCCATCGACCTCGGACGGGCGGAACGGGTTCCAGTGGGTCGTGGAAATTACCCCCGGCCAGCTGCGGACAATTCGGGCGACAGCGTCCAGGTGCTCGTCGAGGACCGGCGGCGGGCAGACCGGCCCCTTCTCAGTACGTGCCAGGGTTCCTTCTGCGCGCTCAGTCATCGGCATGTCTCCTTGGCGTCTATCCACGTCCGGCAAAAACCCCGGTTGCATCCTGCCGGACGAAGCTTCGGATGCAGCAGGTCCTCAAATGCTTCGCACGAACGGATCGGTCAGCGCGGCGGTGGCCAGCGGAGAGTGGGCTCGGACCGGTTGCGCTCGACCGGACGCGGCTCCGGTTCGCGCGGCGCCCTGAGCGTTCGCCGTGGGCCGTCCTCATCGTCGTAGGAGGCGGGTTCGCGGGAGGACCAGTCATCCGCCGCCCGGGGACGTCGCGGCGCAGGTGCCATTTCGGATGGCGTCGTTGCGAACGGCTTGGACGGTGCTGCGGTCCGGGTCCGGAGCGGCAACGGAGGCAGCGGTGCGCTGGCGATTTCCTTCACGATCGGCTCGGACGGGCGCGCGGGACGACGATCTGCATCGGGAAGGCGCGTGGCCAGCATGCGAAGTTCGGCATGGATGTCGTCGAGTTGCGCCTCGAGGAAGTCCAGCCGGCCCTTCAGGCCGAACACCGCGAACGGCATCATCAGGAAGGCGAGCCCGAACAGGATCGCGATCACGAGGATCATCAGTTGCCCCCACCAGGGCACCCAACTCGGCAGTGGCAGCGTCAGAGGCATGTGTTCACCATACGGACCCGGCAGCGATCTCGCCAGGGCCCGTGACCGCGACTGGCAGGATCGTCAGGACCCCGATCCTGGCCGTCGCTCGCCAGCGGGCCGATGTTCAGGCGGTTGATGCGAATGCAGCGGCGCGGGACGGTGTAGGCGGTATTGCGCGATGGCCTCACCAGCATGCCCTCTGACGCGCAGCACCACTGCAATGAAGGGCCGACCGACCATCGCGGATGTCGAGCCGATGTCGACGGCGACAAGGCGGTCGAACCGCTCGGCCGTCATGCCGGGAATGGTGCCGCGGTGGGTCAGGCCGAGGGCGGGGACCAGGGTGTCAAAGGCGGCAGGCCTCGCGGGTGCCGCCAGCGATCAACGCTTTCGGGGCGTCGGCAAGGTCGGCCTAGGGATTTGGGAGTGCCGCAGGCATCTGGCACGGCGGCGGCGATAGCTTCGCCTGTGGCCCGGGAACGGCCAGGGAATGAGGCCGGCCGCACAACCGGTCGCAAGCACATCAGCGATCGCAGCACCCGGCTCCCCGGGTGCCGCCAGGAACGAGGGCGATCTAACCGTCCAGCATCGCCGTCACGACAGCCGCCGCCCGGCCTGCGCGTGCAAGGCTTCAAGGAAACGGGAGGTGTCCCAGCCTTCGGTCAGGGCTTCACGAACAAGGTCCTGCTGGCTCTGCGGCGCGAGGCCTCCGATCGGTGGGTCGCGGTCGAGGTTGGTGGGGAACGAATACCCCTCTGCGCAGGCAGCAATGGCGTGGTCTATCCCCTGCCCGTCCATCCTGCGCAGCACCGGGTAGAGTGCCGCGATCATGCGGGTGCGGTCGATGCTCTCCATCGCGCGGCCGTAGGCGGAGGAAACCTGCAGCAGGTTGGCCATCCGGCGGATGTCGGCGGAGCGGTTGGTGCCGGCGGCATGCAGCAAGGCCGGATTGAAGAACACGGCATCGCCCTTCCTGAGCGGGAGCTGGACGCAGTTCTCGTTGAACCAGCCACGGATCTCGGGGTCTTGCGCCGCGAGATAGCCGGGGCCGTAAGCTTGGCTGAACGGCATGTAGAGGGTCGGGCCGGATACCAGCGGCATGTCGCAATGGGCGACGGCGCCTTGCAGGGTCAGCATCGGCGAGAACAAATGCACGTGGACCGGGAAACGGGCAACGACCTCGCTGGACTGGAAGCCGAGATGGTAGTCGCGATGCGCGGTCTGGGCGGTGCCGCCGGGATTGACGACATTGATCTGCGACGTGACCTGGTAGCATGGCCCGAGCCAGGCTTCGCTGATCAGCGCGATCATCTCGTTGGCGTAGTAGCGGGCGAAGCTCTCGGGAGATTCGAGGCAGAACTTCTCGAGCGCATTCCAGATGCGGTCGTTGGCACCGGGCTTGGCGAAATGGTCGCCGCCACCCGTCCCGGCGACACGCTGGGCGGCGATCATGCGCTCGAAGGCGGCGGTCGCGGCGTCGACCGGCCCGGTGTCCGGAAAGGCGCCGTCGAGGACGACGATGCCGGGGCCATCGCGCAGCACCCAGATCCATTCGGCCATGATCTGGCGGCGGCCGTCCTCGGTGGCGGCCAGGACGCGCACCTTGTCGCAGTCATAGACCGGCGCGTTGTTGGCGATGCGCGCGGCGAGCGGCACGTCTGTAGCTTCAGTGGTGCGGGCGACGCAGGATCTGAGATCTTCAAGCGTGCAGGAGTCGGGGCCGTAATAGGAACTGGCAGCGCGGATCGCGGGGACGTTGTCGGCTTTCATGATGGCCTCCCTTTGTTGCGGGGAGCATGAGCGTTTGTTGGTAACGAGGGTAGCGGGGGAACCATGCAAGCCAGTTATCACTCAGATATGGCGGCATTGTTGATCCGCTACGGATACGATCATCCCGTCCACCAGCACCGTCGATGCATACGCATGCGCTGAGGAAGTTCGATCATAGATCGGCATCAGTGGCGAAAAAGACCCGGTGGGGCGAACACAGCAATACTGACTGCGGAACAGGAACCGGGAATCTCGCAAAAACGGGGACGCGTAAATGAAGAAAGTAACCTCAGGCGTCGTGCTGTGGCCGCAGACTTTCGTCGGCGGAGGCCAGTATCGCCTGTGCCTGCTTCAGGTGTGGCAGATCCAGCATCCGCCCATCAAGCGACACCGTGCCGGCGGTGGGATTGGCCGCGAACAGCGCAACCACCTGCCGGGCATGCTCCAGTTCCAGCGGCGCCGGCGTGAACGCCGCGTTGATGACCGGCACCTGTCGCGGGTGGATCGCCAGCATGCCGACGAAACCGTCGCGGCGTCCGCGGGCCGCATAGGCCTCCAACCCGGCCGTTTCGCGGAAATCCGGATAGACCGTCTCGATCGGCAATAGTCGCGCGGCCGCGGCGCCGGCCAGGCACAAGGTGCGGGCCATTCGGCACAAATCGCTATAACCGCCATCGGCATTCCGATTAGTGGAAGCTCCCACCGCCGCGGGCAGATCCTCGGCGCCCCAGGTCAGCCCGACCAGCCGGCCGCCGACATCGCGGTAGCTGTCGAGGGTGAACAGGGCGCGCGGTGTTTCGGTAGCGATCGGCAGGATACGAATTTGTCCGGCCGGCAGTCCTGCGGCCGCCTCGAACGCATCGAGGTAATGGCCGAGCCGGATTGCATCCTGAGCACTGTCCGGCTTCGGCAGAACGATCCCATCCGGTCCGGCCGACACGATCGCGGCCAGGTCGGCCAGCGCATGCGGCGTGCCGAGCGGGTTGATCCTGACGAAGATCGACGAAGAACGCGGTGCGGGATGCGCCATCAGGAACTGGTTCACCAGCCGGCGCGCATCCGGCTTGCGCGTCTCGGTCACCGAATCCTCGAGATCCAGGATGACGACATCGGCGCCGATGGCCAGTGCCTTCTCCAGCTTCGAGACCACGTCGCCGGGAACGAACAGCCAGGAGCGGAGCCTCATCCGGGTGTCTTCTGCATAAGGGCGGTGCGCCGGCATTGGCAGACGATCTCGTCGCGCTGGTTTATCGCGCGGTGTTCGAACACCACGATCCCGTTGCTCGGCCGCGATGTGCTGTCACGCATCTCGACCACTATCGTCTCGACCCGTAGCGTATCGCCGACAAAAACCGGCTTCGGCATCACCACCGCGTCGTAGCCGAAATTGGCCACCAGCGTACCGAGCGTGGTGTCGCCGACCGAGATGCCGATCATCAGGCCGAAGGTGAAGATGCCGTTGACGACGATACGGCCGAACTCCGTGGATGCGGCATACTCCGCGTCCAGATGCAGTGGCTGCGGGTTATGGGTCAGCGTGCTGATGAGCAGGTTGTCGGTCTCGGTCACCGTGCGGCGCAAATCATGCTGCACGCTCCAGCCGACTTTAAGCTGGTCGAAATATTTACCGGCCATGGTCGACAACCTCCGGTTCCATTCGGATCAGCATCCGGCCCTCGGTGACCTGTTGCCCGACCTGCGCCGCAACTTCGGCCACGCTACCGGCAAACGGCGCGTACAGGGAGAGCTCCATCTTCATCGCCTCAACGACGATCAGTGCCACGCCCTTCGCGACGCTGTCGCCGACCGCCACGCTCACCGCCACCACACGCCCGGGCATTGGCGAGATCACCGCCCCACTTCCCACCCCCATCTGCGCCTCGGGAGTGCTCGCCAGGGCCGGATCGCGGAAGAGGTACGGCTCGCCGCCCTCGAAGACGACGATCTCGCCATCCTGCTCGAACACTGGCAGCAACTCCGGATGCCGCCCTGGCGGCAGCGTGATCCGCCGGGTTTCGCCATCGTGCCATAGCCAGACATCGATGCGCGGCTCGGCGTTGAGCCGGAACCCGGTTGTGTCTCCGGCGAAACCAGCGAGCCGGCGGCTGGCCGCGGTCTGCAGCGCTGCCGCGGACGGCTGGCTCGGCGGCATCAGCTCCTGCAACCGCACGTCGATGAAGCCGGTATCGATCCGGCCGGCGGCAAAATCGGCATGCGACAGCGCACGGGCGAGGAAACTCGCGTTGGTCTTCACCGGCCAGACCTGGACCTGCCGGCAGGCGGCGGCCAGCGCGGTCGCGGCTTGCGCGCGCGTGGCGGCATGCACGATCAGCTTGGCGATCATCGGATCGTAGAAGCTGGTGACCTCCGACCCCTCCTCGACGGCGCTGTCGACGCGCACTGTGGCAATGGGAAGCCGAAGATGATCAAGCCGCCCGATCGACGGCAGGAACCCAGCCGACGGGCTCTCTGCGTAGAGCCGCGCCTCCATCGCCCAGCCATCGACGCGCAGCTGCTCCTGTGTCAGCGGCAGCCTCTCGCCGGAAGCGACCCGCAGCTGCCACTCCACCAGATCCTGACCTGTGATCGCCTCCGTGACCGGATGCTCGACCTGCAGCCTGGTGTTCATTTCCATGAACCAGATGCGATCGGCGCACAGGCCCTCGCTGGCGTCCGCAATGAACTCGACCGTGCCGGCGCCGCGGTAATTGACCGCCTGCGCCGCCTTGACCGCCGCCGCGCAGACCGCCGCGCGTACGTCTGGGTCCATGCCGGGCGCCGGCGCTTCCTCGATCACCTTCTGGTGCCGGCGCTGCAGCGAGCAGTCCCGTTCGAACAGATGCACCGTGTTGCCGTGATTATCGGCGAAGATCTGAACCTCGATGTGGCGAGGCCGTGCGACATAGGTTTCGATCAGCACCCGGTCGTCGCCGAATGCGGCACTCGCCTCGCGACGGCAGGACGCCAGCAGGGCGGAGAACTCCTCCGGCCGGTCGACCCGTCGCATACCCTTGCCGCCGCCGCCGGAGATGGCCTTGATCAGCACCGGATAGCCGATCCTGGCAGCCTCCGAGGCCAGCCGCGGCTCGCTCTGGTCGTCGCCCAGATAGCCCGGCGTCGTCGGCACGCCGGCGGACGCCATGAGCGACTTGGCGGCGTCCTTGAGGCCCATGGCGCGGATGGAGGAGGGCGGCGGCCCGACCCAGATCAGCCCGGCGGCGATGACGAGATCCGCGAAGGCAGCATTCTCCGATAGGAAGCCGTAGCCGGGATGGACCGCCTCCGCACCCGATATCCGTGCGGCTTCCAGGATGCGATCCGCGACCAGGTAGCTTTCGCGGGCGGGCGGGGGTCCGATCGCGATCGCCTGGTCGGCCTCCGCGACGAACGGTGCGTGCGCGTCGGCTTCCGAGAACACGGCGATGCTGCGGATACCGAGCCGCCGGCAGGTGCGGATGATGCGACGGGCGATTTCGCCGCGATTGGCGATGAGCAGGGAGGAGATCATGTCCGTCCTACATCCGGAACAGGCCGAAGCCGGTCGTGCTCGGGATCGGCGCATTCAGCGCCGCCGAGATCGCCAGGCCCAGCACGTCGCGTGTCTGCACCGGGTCGATGATCCCATCGTCCCAGAGCCGGGCAGTGGCATAGCGCGCGTCTGACTCGACCTCGTAGCGTTCCCGGATCGGCGCCTTGAACGCCTCCTCGTCCTCGACGCTCCAGCTGCCGCCCCTGGCTTCGATGCCGTCGCGACGAACCGTTGCAAGCACGCTGGCCGCCTGCTCGCCGCCCATCACCCCGATCCGCGCGTTGGGCCAGCTGAACAGGAACCTCGGGCTGTAGGCACGGCCGCACATGCCGTAATTGCCGGCCCCGAAGCTGCCGCCGATCAGCACGGTGAATTTGGGAACGGTCGCGGTCGCGACCGCCGTCACCATCTTGGCGCCATCCTTGGCGATGCCACCGGCCTCGTAGCTGCCACCGACCATGAAGCCGGAGATGTTCTGCAGGAACACCAGCGGGGTGCGCCGCTGGCAGGCAAGCTCGATGAAATGCGCCGCCTTCTGCGCGCTCTCGGAAAACAGCACGCCGTTATTGGCCAGAATAGCCACCGGATAGCCGTGAATGCGGGCGAACCCGGTCACCAGCGTCGGGCCATACAGCGGCCGGAATTCGTGCAGGTCGGAGCCGTCGACGATCCGCGCAATCACATCCCGTGCGTCGTACGGTGTGCGCCGGTCGGCCGGCACGATCCCGTAGAGCTCGGCCGGATCATACCGCGGCGGCACTTGTTCGGCGACGTCGATGTCGATGCGCTTGACGGTGTTGAGGCGCGAGACGATGTCGCGCACGATCTGCAACGCATGTTCGTCGGTCTGCGCGACATGATCGACCACGCCGGACTTGCGCGCATGAGTGTCGGCGCCGCCGAGGTCGGTGGCACTGATGATCTCGCCGGTCGCGGCCTTCACCAGTGGCGGGCCGGCCAGGAAGATCGCGCCCTGGCTTTCGGGACCGAGGCCGCGGACGATCACCGCCTCGTCACTCATCGCCGGCATGTAGGCGCCACCGGCGGTGCTGAGACCCATGACGCAGGCGATCTGGGCGATGCCCTGTGCGCTCATGCGGGCCTGGTTGTAGAAGATGCGCCCGAAATGGTCGCGATCGGGAAACACCTCGGCCTGGTGAGGAAGATTCGCGCCGCCGCTATCCACCAGGTAGATGCATGGCAGTCGGTTCTGTTCGGCAATTTCCTGTGCCCGCAGGTGCTTCTTGACCGTCATCGGGAAGTAGGCGCCGCCCTTCACCGTCGGATCGCTGGCAACGATCATCACCTCGCGCCCGCACACCCGGCCGATGCCGGTGATGATCCCGGCCGACGGCGCCTCGTTGTCGTACAGCCCCCATGCCGCCAGCTGGCTAAGTTCGAGGAACGGCGCGCCGGGATCGAGCAGGCGCTCCACCCGATCGCGTGGCAACATCTTGCCGCGTGCGACATGACGGTCGCGCGAGGCCGCCGGGCCGCCCAGGCCGGCAATGCGGACATCCTCGCGCAGCGCTGCCGCAAGGCCACGATTGATTTCGGCATTGCCGGCGAAGGCGGCACTCCCGGGATCGATCGTGCTGATCAGGCGTGTCACCGCGGCGTTGCTCCCTCGATGAGTTCGCGTCCGATCAAGAAGCGACGGATCTCGTTGGTGCCGGCGCCGATGTCATAGAGCTTGGCATCGCGCAGCAGGCGCTCGACAGGCCATTCCCGCGTATAGCCGGCGCCACCCAGCGCCTGGATCGCCTCCAGCGAGGTCTTCACCGCGTTCTCGCTGGCGAGCAGGATCGCCGCTGCCGCATCCGTCCGCGTGGTCTTGCCGGCATCGCAGGCCTTCGCAACTGCGTAGACATAGGCACGCGAGGAGTTCAGCGCCACATACATGTCGGCGATCTTGGCCTGCATGAGCTGGAACCCGCCGATCGGCTTGCCGAACTGTGTACGCTCACGGACATACGGCAGGCAGACATCGAGGCAAGCCTGCATGATGCCGAGCGGCCCACCGGCCAAAACGGCACGCTCGTAATCGAGACCGGACATCAGTATCTTCACGCCCTGGCCTTCCTCTCCCATGATCTGCTCGGCGAAGATCTCGCAATCCTGGAACACCAGCTCGGCAGTGTCGCTGCCGCGCATGCCCATCTTGTCGAGCTTCTTCGACACCGTAAAACCAGGCGTGGCCTTCTCGACCAGGAACGCGGTGATCCCTCTCGGGCCGGCGCTCGGATCGGTTTTCGCATACACCACCAGCACATCGGCATGCGGGGCATTGGTGATCCAGAACTTGGTGCCGTTCAGCACGAAGCGGTCGCCGCGCCGTTCGGCTTTCAGCCGCATCGACACGACGTCCGAACCCGAACCCGCCTCGGACATGGCGAGCGCGCCGACATGCTCGCCGGAGATCAGCCCCGGCAGGTATTTGCGCTTCTGCGCCTCGGTTCCCCAGCGGCGGATCTGGTTGATGCAGAGGTTCGAATGCGCGCCATAGCTCAGCCCGACGGAGGCGGAAGCCCGCGACACCTCTTCCATCGCGACGACATGCTCGAGATAGCCGAGCCCGAGGCCGCCGTGTTCCTCCTCGACGGTGATGCCGTGCAGCCCGAGCGCACCCATCTCGGGCCAGAGCCAACGCGGAAAGTTGTTGGTCTCGTCGATCTCCCGGGCAACCGGCGCAATCCGGTCGGCGGCAAATCTTGCCGTGGTCTCACGGATCGCATCCGCATTCTCGCCGAGCGAGAATTCAAGGCCGGTGCTGCTGGAATTCAAGCCGGATGGCATTGCCGGACCTCGTGTTGAAGGGTGGATATGGAACGCGATCGCTGCTGACGCAGGCAACATCAGTCTTGGACATTCGGTTTATGGAGTTACACGAACAGCAGCGCCGGCCGCTCGATCAGCCGCTTGAGGCCCTGCACGAACCGGGCGGCATCGAAGCCGTCGACAATGCGGTGGTCGAACGAAGAGGAGACGTTCATCATCGTCCGGATGACGATCTGCCCGTTGATCACCATCGGCCGGTCCATCAGCTTGTTTGGCCCGATGATCGCAACCTCGGGATGGTTGATCACCGGCGTTGCGGAGACGCCGCCGAGTGCCCCGAGACTTGTGAGGGTGATCGTCGAGCCGGCCAGGTCCTCGCGCCGGGCGCTGCCATCCCGCGCGGTCCGGACGACGCGTTCGAGCGCCACGGCGCTCTGCCACAGATCGAGCGCCTCGGCGTGGCGAACGACGGGAACCAGCAGGCCGCCTTCGGTCTGGGTGGCGATGCCGACATGCACGCCGTCATAGGTGCGCAGGATCCCGGCCTCGTCGTCGAACCGGGCGTTCACCTGCGGGAACTGCGGCACCGTCCGCACCAGGGCACGCATGAAGAACGGCAACAATGTCAGCTTGGGCTGATGCGCGGCCTTGCCGGCATTGAGTTCCCGGCGCAGCGCCTCGAGTTCGGTCAGGTCGAATTCCTCGACATAGCCGAAATGCGGGATGCGGCGCTTTGCCTCCTGCATCCGCTCCGCAATCCGGCGGCGCAGGCCGACGATCCTGATCTCCTTGATCCCGGCCTCGACCGACACCGTCTCGGCCGGGAGCACCTCGTCGCGCCGCGCAACATAAGCGTCCAGATCCTCCGGCGTGATGCGACCATCGGGGCCGGTGGCGGGTACGAGCTTCAGGGCAATTCCGAGCGCGTCGGCGCGATGGCGGGTGGCCGGCGCGGCGAGCGGTGCCTCGACGTGTTCGCCAATCGGAGCCGGAGCCGCCACTGCGGCGATCACCTCGGGCAGTGTGGGAGTTTCCGGACCTTCCAGAGCGTCCACGGGCAGACCCGCCGTCACGTCGGGCGCCTGGTCGCCGGCGCCGTCGAGCCGCAGCTCGATCAGCGGCGCCCCGACCGGCACCATCTGGCCGATCTCGCCGTATAGCGCGATCACGACCCCCGAGACCGGGGTGGTCATCTCGACGGTCGCCTTGTCGGTCATGATGTCGATCGTTGGCTGATCTTCCTCGATCCGATCACCGACGCCCACGTGCCAGACAACGATTTCCGCCTCGGCGACACCTTCGCCGACATCCGGCAGGCGAATGACGTAATTATCCATCGTCAACCCTTCAGGGTGCGTTGCATAGCCACGACCACGCGGTCGGGGCCGAGAAAATAATCGCGTTCGAAGGCGTGAGGATACGGCGTGTCCCAACCTGCTACCCGCTCGATCGGCGCCTCGAGATGATAGAAGCAGCGCTCCTGCACCAGCGCCGACAACTCCGCGCCGAAGCCGGCGAAGCGCGAGGCCTCATGCACGATCACGCAGCGCCTGGTTTTGCGCACCGACTGGAGGATGCTGTCGAGATCGAGCGGCACGATGCTGCGGAGGTCGATCACCTCCGCATCGATACCGCTTTCCTCGACGGCGGAGAGCGCCACATGCACCATCGTGCCATAGGCCAGCACCGTGACGGCGGCACCATGACGGGCGATCGCCGCTTTTCCGAGCGGCACCGTGTAGTACCCTTCCGGCACCTCGCTTGCCGGATGCTGCGCCCAGTTGCTGACCGGTCGATCGAAACGACCATCGAACGGACCGTTATAGATACGTTTCGGCTCCAGGAAGATGACCGGATCGTCATCCTCGATCGCGGCGATCAGCAGACCCTTTGCGTCGTAGGGGTTGGACGGAATGACGGTCTTGAGCCCCGATACATGCGCGAAGATCGCCTCCGGGCTTGAGCTGTGCGTCTGGCCTCCGAATATCCCGCCGCCATAGGGAGAGCGTACCGTGATCGGCGCCCAGAACTCGCCGCCTGATCGATAACGCAGCCGCGCCGCCTCCGACACGAGCTGGTCATAGGCCGGCAAGATGTAGTCGGCGAACTGGATCTCCACCACCGGCCGGAGCCCGTATGCCCCCATGCCAATCGCCGTGGCGACGATGCCGCCTTCCGAGATCGGCGCATCAAAGCAGCGGGCGACGCCGTGCCGCTCCGCCAACCCGTCGGTGACGCGAAACACCCCACCGAAATAACCGACATCCTCCCCGAAGATGAGAACGTCGGGGTCACGCCCGAGCATCACGTCGAGCGCCGAATTGATCGCCCGGACCATGTTCATTGTCGCCATGATCAGCAGCCCATCTCGCGGCGTTGCTCGACGATGCGCCAGTCGGCTTCCTTGTAGACATCCTCGAAGATCTCGCTGGTGTCCGGCTTGGATTGTCCGAGCGTGCCGACCGCCTCGCCGGATTTCGCCGCTGCACGCACTGCCTGCCGCACCGCCGCCTCGAGCTCCTCGTGCTGTGCGTCCGACCAATCGCCGAGCCCGATCAGGTGCGTCTTCAGCCGGTCGACCGGATCGCCCAGCGGCCAGTGCGCAGCCTCGTCCGCCGGGCGATACCGGGTGGGATCATCACTCGTGGAATGGCCCGCCACGCGGTATGTGAAGAACTCGATCAATGTCGCGCCGCCATTGCTCCGCGCCCGGTCGGCCGCCCAACGCGTTGCGGCGTGCACGGCCAGGAAGTCGTTCCCATCGACCCGCAGCCCGGGCAGGCCATATCCGATCGCCCGTGCCGCGAACGTCGTTTCGTTACCCCCGGCAATGCCCTGGAACGACGAGATCGCCCACTGGTTATTGGTCACGCACAGAATGACCGGTGCACGATAGACCGAGGCGAATGTCAGCGCCTCATGGAAGTCGCCCTCCGCCGTTGTACCCTCACCGATAAACGAGATCGCGATCTTGTGGTCGCCCTTGTAGGCCGACGCCATCGCCCAGCCCACCGCATGGCCGAAACGGCTGCCGACATTGCCGGACAGCGAATAGAACCCGTATTTCCGTGCCGAGTACAGGATAGGCAGCTGCCTGCCTTTCAACGGGTCGTCGGCGTTCGAAAAGATCTGGTTGATCAGGTCGAGCAGGGGATAGTCCCGCGCCATGAGGTAGCTGACCATTCGATATGTCGGGAAGCACATGTCGTCCCGACCCAGCACCATCGATGTCGCGGCGCCGACAGCCTCCTCGCCGGTCGACGTCATGTAGAACGACGACTTTCCCTGCCGGTGCGACTGGAACATTCGCGAATCGAATGCACGGGTCAGCATCATTGCCCGGAGGCCGCGCAGCAGCTCGGAAGGACTCAGCCCTGGATCCCACGGACCCACCGCGCCGCCTTCGTCATCCAGCACCCGCACCAGGCCATACGGCATGTCCCGCAGATCGGGTTCTGCCGCGAGCACGTCAGGGCGCCGCGTCGAGCCCGCGGGCGGAACAACGATGTGGCTGAAGTCGGGACTGTCGCCAGGCCTGACCGCAGGAACCGGGACGTGAAACCTGAGCGGGGGCCAGTTGGACATGCCGGAGTGATCCCTGGAGGCAAGACAGCTTCCGATCCGGACTCTCGCACCGATTACCCTATCGAGGAATTGCTTTTAACGGCGCCGCGCGGCAGACCAGCGCAATAGAAAGCGCGAAAAGCGCTCTGAAGGAGGAGGATATTGCATGGACGAGCTCGACCTCAGAATTCTTCGGCTGCTACAGGAGCTCCCGGGCATCTCCGCGGCCGACTTGGCGCAGAAGGTCGGGCTGTCGCACACGCCGTGCTGGCGCCGGGTGAAACAGCTCGAGGCCAGCGGCGCGATCCTGGAGCGTGCGGTCATCCTGAACCCGCGGGTCATGGGGCTCGACATCACCGTCTTTGCCAATGTCAGGCTCAAGGTGCACGACGAGGAAACCCTGGTGGCGCTGGAGCAGGCGGCACACGACCGGGGAGAGATCGTCGATTGCTTCTCGATGAGTGGAGAAAGCGACTACATCCTGCGTATCGTCGTCCCGAGCATCGAAAGCTACGAGCAGTTCCTCAAGAAGGTACTGCTGCACTTCCCGGGAGTGGCATCGGTCAGTTCGCATTTTGCTTTGAAATGCGTCAAGAAGACAACGAAACTTCCCATCTAGCATTGGCCGCATGTATGCTTGTTGTTGCCGGCGTTGATCCTGATCCCAGGTTTGCTAGCCTGGCTGGGCACCCGCGAGATCGCGCAGATCGGCGGCGAGCGCTTGCACGTTTCGCATTTCCGCGTCCCAGGCAAACATGAAACGGGCCCCGCCGCCGATGAAGGTGTAGAACCGCCAGCCGCGGGCTCGCATCGCATCGACCAGTTCCGGCGCCAGCCTGAGAAACACGCTGTTGGCCTGAACCGGGAACATCAGTACCACCCCGGGCAGGTCCGCGATCTCGGCCGCGAAATACTGCGAGCAGGCATTGCCATGCTGGGCATTGCGTAACCAGGCGCCGGTCTCCAACATCCGGACCCAGGGTGCGGACAGGAACCGCATCTTGGAGGCAAGTTGGCCGGCCTGCTTGCAGCGATAATCGAAATCCTGCGCCAGCGACCGATTGAAGAAAATGATGGCCTCGCCGACTGCCATTCCATTCTTCGTGCCACCAAAGCACAGCACGTCGATGCCGGCGCGCCAGGTGATGTCCGCCGGGCTGCACCCCAGCGATGCGCAGGCATTGGCGAAGCGTGCGCCGTCCATATGCAGGTTGAGGCCGAGATCGCGGCATGTCGCCGAAATAGCCTGCAACTCCTCGATGCTGTAGATCTGCCCGGTCTCGGTGGGCTGGCTGATCGTCACCACGCGCGGCTTCGGGAAATGGATGTCCTTGCGGTTCGACGCGATCCTGGCGATCGCCGCCGGGGTCAGCTTGCCGTCCTCGCTCGGCGCTGCCAACAGCTTGGAGCCGTTCGAAAAGAACTCCGGCGCGCCGCACTCGTCGGTCTCGACATGGGCCACGTCTGAACAGATGACCCCGTGATAGGACTGGCACAGGGCAGCGAGTGCGAGCGAGTTCGCCGCGGTGCCGTTGAAGGCAAAAAAGACCTCGCAATCGGTCTTGAACAGGTCCCGGAAGGCATCCGCTGCCCTGGCCGTCCAGCTGTCGTCGCCATAGGCCGGCTCGTGCCCGACATTGGCAGTAGCCATGGCCTCCCACGCCTCGGGGCACATCCCGGCATAATTGTCGCTGGCAAATTGTTGGGCGATGTCGACCATCTTATCCATGACGAGCTTTTCGTTTGCCGCGCCCGGAGGGTCAAGGGGCTCCGCACACACGTCGGATGTCACATTATTCGGCAGATCAGCTCGCTGATGCCGACGTGACGCGAGAAACGTGCAGCCAGAGCCGCCGCATCCAGGACGCAGCTCTCCGGGATCTCGAACACCGCCGACATGTGGCGCGTATCCGGGTCCGTGTCGCAGGGCCTCACGCTGATCCGGCGCAGGATCAGGCTGAGCCGCCCGGCGTCGGTCAGGATGCGCAGCAGGCTGTGCGAGTCATGCGACACATGCGCCCGCATCGCGACAAGACGCCGCCGGGCCGGCGCCCGATCCTCGGCCGGATCATGCGCCCTAGCCACCTCAACCGGCCGTCCGGCGCGCGGCGTTGCGCATTGCCAACCCAAAGAACAGCGCCGACACCAGCATCGCGGGAGCCGAGATCGCGGCGATCGCCAGGCCGAGCCGATCCTCGCCGCCGAGCAGCCGGCTGACCACCGCCACCGCCGCCGGCGCCGTGGCGGTTCCGAACAGCGCCACGATCAGCACATAGACGCCGATGCCGAGGCCTCGGATCTCGTTCGGGATGTTGAGGGTGAAGGCCACGACCCCGATGGTCTGGATCATCCCGCCGCAGAACAGCGACAGCCCGAGCAGCAGCGCGAACACCGGCACGGTCGGCGCCAGGCCGAACAGCGCCAGCGGCACGCTCGCCAGCGCCGCGACCAGCGCTGGCAATAGCACGCCGCCCGATCCCAGCCGGCGCCGCCCGAGCTCGGCCAGCCTGCCGCCTGCGAGCGCGCCGAGGATGCCGCCCGCCAGCGTGATGCCGCTCAGCCAGCCCGCGAACTGTCCCGGGGTCTGGCCGAACCGGCGGATCAGCAGCGGCGCCGCCCAGACCATGGTCGCCTGCAAGGCGATCACGCTGAACAGCATGGCGGCGATCAGCGGGCCGATGAAACGCCGGTATGACCACAGCTCCAGCAGCGCCTCACGGCCGGAAACCCGTGTCGCGTCACGCTCATGGCGCACCGGCTCGTCCATCGTGAGCAGCAGCGGGGCCAATACAAGGCACAGGACGCCGGCGCCAAGATATTCGACCCGCCAGGGCGACAGGCCGTGGAAAGCCTCCGGGGCCCAGGCGACCAGCCGGGTGAGCCGATCGAACACCAGACCGCCAGCGAGGATTCCGAACGCCTGGCCGCAGGCCTGGCCGGTCGCGAACAGGCTGGTCGCCACAGTGCGCTGTGCTGGCGCGAAAAGGTCAGCGATTAGAGAGATTGAGGCTGGCAGCACCAATGCCGTCACTACCCCAAGCAGTAGGCGCCAGACGACCAGCATTTCGACGCCATGCGCCAGCGCGGTTGCCGCCATTGCCACGGCCCAGACCAGCATTCCCGCCAGGAGCAGGCGCGTCCGCGTCCGGCTGTCGATCAGCCGGCCCAGCGGCATCGCACTCAGGCCATAGCCGATGCCATAGACCGTCCCTTGCAGGAACCCGATCTGAATATCGCTGAGCGCCAGCTCCCGCTTCATCGGCTCGACCAGAAGCGACGTCATGGTGATGTCCATCGACGTGACGAAGGCGAGCAATGCCAGCACCAGGAGGGCGAGATGTGCCGTCCGCCAGCCTGGGAAGGCCGACGGCGCGTTGTCCACCTGCGTCAAGTCGTACGATCGAAGGCAAGGCGGCGCGTGCGTCCGGTGCTCAGGCTGAACCCATCTGCGGTAACTTCCAGCGTGAATACCAGCGGTAACGCCCCGGTGGCGCGTGCCTGCCAGAGTACCGGACCCAGCCGGGTCAGCGCATAGGACAGGCCACCAAGCTCGCCGGTCATACGCAGCAACGTCTCGCCGGCGGCGTCGGTTCCGATCGTGGCGGTCATGGCGACGGATGGATTCTCATAACGGCCGGTCAGCTCCGCGCCGGTGTGGTCTTCCGGCGGGTCGAGCCGGTCCAGCCGGTCGACGTTGCCGAACTCGCTCGCCTCGAGAGCCACGATCGCATCGCCCTGATGCACCGGCCGGACCCGCAGGTCGCTCGGCAGGATCGCTACCGACAGGCTACCATCCGGCTGGCGCCGCGTCGGCAACGTCGTCCCGCTGATCGCAAGCGCCTGGCGACCTTCGTGATCGACCATCGACAATACCCGCCCGGTGGTCGCCGAGTGGAACGTGGCAACTGTGGCCGGTCCCGGGGCCGGCTCGGCTACCGGCGGCAATTCCGGAATGCAAGCGTCGATGATGGCGTCGACCAGGCCGTAAAGATCGAGACCGCTACGGCCGTTGCTCATGATGATCAGGTCGAGCTCGTGGTCCAGCACCTTGAGCATCTGGCTACAACCGCCGACCACACCGCCTGCATGATGGAGCGTCCGCAATCCGCGATGCGTGTCCATGAACAGGCCGAGCCCGTAACCGTGCGTGGTGAGCGGCGTGCGCATCGCGGCCCAGCTCTCCGCTGTTCCGACCACGGGGCGGCTCATATGCGCCAGCCACAGCAGCATATCGTCGACCGTGGAAACCAGGCCGCCCATGCCGCCAATCGGCACTCCGAAGATGCCGCGGTTCCACCCTCCTTGCGGGGTTGGCACGTGCAGCGTCGCACTGTTCGCCAGCAGGTCAGTATCGAGGGCGCGCATCGTCGTGTCGTGCATGCCGGTCGGCCGCAGGATCCGCTCGGTCAGGAAGTCCGCAAAACTCCGGCCGCTCAGGCGCTCGACGATCTCGCCCAGCAGGACATAGCTGCCGTTATTGTAGCTCCACGTGCTTCCGGGCGGGGCGTCGACATCGTCGATCGCGATCTGCCGGTTGAACAGCATGTCCGGTGCGGCGGACAGCCCGGGCCCCGACGCATGCAGAATCAGATCGAACGCGTCGCGCATCCCGCTGGTGTGCGCCATCAACTGGCGCACCGTCATCGCCTCGGCCCACTCGGGCATCTCCGGAATATGACGCCGCGGCGAGTCATCGAGCGAAAGCCTGCCCTCCTCGACCAGCAGCATCACTGCGAGCACGCAGAAATGCTTGGTCGTCGAGCCGATCCGCATCCTGATCGTCGGCGAAAGAGCGACCGGCAACTCGATGCTCGCCATTCCGAAGCCGCGGCGATAGGGCGCCATACCAGGAAGCGATACGCCCACCGCGAAGCCCGGTGCATCGGTGCGATCGAACGGCGCGAACAGCGCGTCGAGCGCCGCCGGATCGAGGTGGGCCTGCGGCATCATGAAACTCCTGGATCGCGCGGCACGGACTGCGCGTCGTCAGTTGGCGCGCAGGCAACTGTCGACCAGCGCGTCCAGCGCCGCGCCGGGGCGCATCGGGTCGGCGGCCGGAAGACCGAGCGACCGTTCGGCTATGTCGAACGCCTGCCGCCGCTCCGCCTCGTCGAGATGGGCCGTGTTGAGGCTGATGCCGGCGCACCGGATGGACGGGTTGGTGCGACGCCCGAGGCGCAGCGTCATGTCGATGGTGTCCTCGAGAGACGGGACCGGATAGTCCGGCAAGCCGCTCATCGTTGTCCGTCCGGGCTGGTGGCAGACCACGACGATGTCCGGCTGGCTGCCATGCAGCAGCCCAAGCGACACGGCGGCGAACGCCGGATGGAACAACGACCCCTGCCCCTCGATGATGTCCCAGTGGTCCGCCGCAGCGTCCGGACTGAGCAACTCGGCAGCGCCCGCCTCGAAATCCGCCACCACCGCGTCCATCGGAATACCGCGACCGGCAATGAGGATGCCGGTCTGGCCGGTGGCCCGGAACTCGGCGTCCACGCCACGGGCCGCAAATTCTCGCGTCAGGGACAGGGCGGTGTATTTCTTGCCGAGCGCGCAGTCGGTGCCGACCGTCAGCAACCTTCGGCCGGTGCGCCTGGCGCCGGTGGCGACCGGGATCGACGCGGGTGGCTTGCGGACGTCGATCAGCCGGCGGCCATGACGATCCGCGGCCTCGCGGAGCGCTGGCACCGACGAAAGCGGGCTGTGCATTCCGCTGATGATGTCGAGCCCGCTGGCAAGCGCCTCGACCAGGCTGTCCAGCCAGCTCGGCAGAATGACGCCGCCGTAATTAGCGACGCCGATGACCACGGCCCGGGCACCCTGGGCATAGGCCGCGGCCGGCGACAGCCGCTTCAGACCGGTGCTCACGGTGTCCTCGGTCAGGGCGAATTCGCCGATACAAAGCTCCGGCGCCCAGTCGCGCAGACCGAATGCAGTCTTGGCGTAACCAGGCTCCCGCGTATCGCCGAGGAACAGCAGATAGGGTTTCGGCAGGTCGAGCAGGGTGGCGATCGCGGCCGGCCTGGCGGACATCATGACGGCGTCAGTTCGATGGTGCGCGTTCACGTGCCGGTTCTAGAACTTGACACGGGCGGTCATGCCGATGGTCCGTGGCTGGATGAACGCCGCCTGCCCGGTTTCTCCGGCGCCGCCATTACTGGAATAGTAGGTGAGGCCGCGCTCGTCGCTGAGGTTGGTGATGAAGGCTTCGAGGCTGTAACGCCTGTTCTCCAGTCCTGCGCGCAGTGCGCCTGTGCTGTAGCTTGGAAGCTGCGCGTGCGAGGTGGTGACTCCGCCCGTCGCGAAGTCGCTGTAACGCGTACCGGTGAAGCTCCAGGTGCCCGACACATAGGCATTGAAGTCCTTGAAGGTATGCCAGCGATATTCGGCAGTGACGCTTGCGCTGATGTTCGGCACATACGGCAGATAATCGCCTTTCAGGCCGCCGAGCTGGGGCGCATCCTGTGTCAGGCGCGTATCGCTGTAATCACCCACGGCACTCAGAGTGAGTCCGTGCAAGGGCACCCAGTTCAGGGTCCATTCTACACCTTTGCTGACGGCGCCGCCGGCGTTGCCGATTGCGGTGAACGGACCGACTGAGGTGTTGACGACCGATGGTACCTGAACGCCGAGCCAGTTGATATAGTAGGCGGTAATGTCGACGGAGACCGTCTTGTGGAAAAGGTCCTGGCGCAGACCGATCTCGTAATTGACCGTCTTGTCGGGCCCATAGGACGGGATGTTGGTAACGCCCGGGACCGAGAGGTTCGGACCGCCCGGGCGGTAGCCGGTGGCGAGGCGACCATAGATCATGGTGTCGTCGCTCAGGTGCCAGCGAGGTGCCACGGAATAGAGCGCGTCATGATCGTTGGAGGTCACTGACGGCGACACGCTGTCGGACCCGTATAGCTCACAGCAGAAGCGGCTGGTCTGGGAATGTTGGGACGTCCCCTCGAAACGTCCGCCGAATGCCACGTCGAAACTCGGCAGGAAATGGTAATCCACCTGGCCGAACACCGCCCACTCGGAGAGCTGGCCGAACTGCTTCAGGCCGCCTGTCGCAGGCGAAAGCACCGTGGCGTCCCGGGGGTCCTGCGCATCCAGGAACTGCAACAGGGAGGAGCTTTCATGTGTGTAGAATGCCCCGCCGATCCAGTCGAACTGACGGCCCAGCAGCGTCGAACCCGTATCAGACGATAGTCGCAGCTCCTGGTTGAACTTGTCGGTATTCGAGTTCTGCCTCTCGCCGACCAGAACCGGTCCGCCGTAGAACGTCTGTCCGACATAGTTGCCATAGTCGAGGCCGGCGGCAACGTTCGTGTTGGTGGCGTCGAGATTGTTCTTGAAGTTGTTGTAGGCGAAGCTGGTGATGGAGGTCAGCGTCGCCCAGTGCATGTCGTAATCGACGTTTGCGTAATAGACCGCGGACTCGTTCTGGCTGGTGTTCGGCAATATCGTGGAATTGCGCAAGCCGTTCAGGATGTTGAGTTGCCCGGCCGGAGGCGTTGTCGGCGTCAGCGCCGCGCCCTCCACCTGAACCAGGTCGGCATTGTCGCTCAGCAACGTCTGACGCTCGGCGGTGAGCCGCACGGTGAGGTCCGGCACCGGCAGCACCAGCAGCGATGCGCGCCAGCCATATTGCTGAGCGGTGTTGGTGTTGGTCTGCGCACGGGCGGGATTGTCGATGTAGCCAGGCGTGAATTCGTTCCATGCACTGATCCGGACGGCCGCCTTGCCATCCCAGAACGGCACGTTGACGAAGCCCTTGGTCGATCCGCCGAGACCGCCTGCGGTGGCGCCGGCGATACCACCTTCCAACGCCCCGGAATACTTGGTCACGTCGGGTGGGTTGGTCACGTACTTGATCAGCCCACCTTCCGCGGTCGCTCCGTACAGCGTGCTCTGCGGCCCGCGAAGCACCTCGATGCGTTGCAGATCGTAGGTGTCGAAATTCGGCGAATTGACCGCGGCGTTGTTCTGCGCGCCGGCGGGATTGACCGGCACGTCGTCGATGACCGATCCGACGGTGGTTCCCGCACTGCCGGCGTTAAGGCCGCGCAGCACGATCCGGACGGATGTCTTGTCGGCTGCCTCCAGCGCCAGTCCCGGAACCTGCGATACCAGGTCCTGCAGCCTGACCTCCTGCTTCCGGTCCAGTTCCGCCCCGCTGATCGCCGAAACGCTGTTCGCGACGTCGCGCTGACGTTCCCGGCGCTTGTTCGCGGTCACCACGATCGACTCAACGGCGCTGGCGTTCGTCACCGGTGCCGCGGAACCGACTGCGGCTGCAGGGGCGGACGCCGGCACCGACCGGGCCCCGCGATTAACCGCGCTCGTGGTCTGTGTGCTGGCGGTTTGGGCTGCAGCGGTTTGGGCTGCGGCGGATTGGGCCGCCACCGGCGTCACGATCAACGAGAGTACGGCAGCCGCGGCGACGCGTGAACCAGAACATGAGGGCTGCATGTGTTCCCCGAAATCCGCCGGTTGGCCGATCTAGATTATTATTCTCTAGCACGGACGCTATTATCCTAACCAGGATATCGTCAACCGTAATCGTCGGCTCGGGAGGGGAATGTTCGCGACCGTGATGACGGTCAGGCGGATCGCCGCGGCTTTTTCGATCGTGCCCGGGCGGGTGGCAGCCGCGGCACGTCGGTGACTTGGCGCGAGGCGTTGTCGAGCAGTTCTTCCTGGGTCGTCGAGCACACGCAGAGCGCCAGCGCCTGGTCGCAGCCTTCGGCCAGGACGTAGGCGTGCCCCATCCTGCTGTCGAGGTAGATCGAGCCGCCGGCCGACAGCGTGGTGGGACCGTAGAACTCGGTATGCACGACGATCTCGCCCTCCAGGACATAGAGGAACTCCTGGCCGTCATGGCGAACCATGTCTCCGAACTCGGCCAGCGACCGGGCCTTCACGCGCGACACGATCGGGATCATGTCCTTCTGCCGGAGCTCGGGCGATAGATAATAATAGTCGTAGTTCGAGGTCTCGACCGCCAGCGCATTGGCCAAGGTACCGACGCTGCGCCGGCTATTGGCCACCACCGGCACCTGGTCGTCGGGTTCGGCGAAGAGGTCCGCCATGCGGACGTTCAATCGCTCGCTGACGATCTGCAACTTGTCGTAGGACAGGGTCAGGCGGTCATGCTCGACCTTCGCCAAGGTAGAGAACGGGATCCCTGTGATCGTGCTCATCTGCCGGAGGGTCAGCCCCTGCCGGCTGCGCAGCGCGCGCATCAGCGAGCCCAGTGTCGGAGGAGTCGCGTTGCTCATCGTGACCAGATCCAGATCAATGCCGCCTCCCCCGGAAACGCTACCCGGCCCCTGACGAGAGTGATGATCCCAGTCGGGACACAGGTCAACGACGCCCTCCCACCCGGCCGGCGCCGATCTGTTACGGGAACAGCCCACGCAGCGTCTTGCCGGCGCGGACCTTCTGCACGCCGATCGCCATGGCGGCGTTGCGCATCGACACGCCGTTGCTGCCGGCATAGCCGACCACCCGAGTGAAGGCCTGGTCCAGCAGCTGGTACAGCTTCTCGTTGACCTCCGTCTCGCTCCAGAACAGCCGCTGGAGATCCTGCACCCACTCGAAGTAACTGACGATCACGCCGCCGGAGTTGCACAGGATATCGGGGATGACGAACACCTCGTCCTGGCGCTGGGCCAGGATCTCGTCCGCGGCGGGCGTCGTCGGCCCGTTCGCGCCTTCGGCGAGGATGCGGCACCGCAGTCGCCCGGCATTGGTCTCGTCGATGACGCGCTCGACCGCGCAGGGGGCCAGGATGTCGCAAGGCTGCAGCAGCAGTTGATGCGGATCGATCCCCATCTGGCTGGTGAAGCCGGCCAGCACGCCATGCCGGCGCATATGCGCCTCGATCGCCTCGAGCGGAAGGCCCGAGGCATCGTGGATCGCCGCGGTGTGGTCGCTGATACCGACGATCTTGACGCCATACTGCCGGGCCAGTGTGTAGGTCGTGACGCTCCCGACATTGCCGAAACCCTGGATGACGGCCGTGCAGTCCTGCGGCTTGATCTCGAGCAGCGAGCAGGCCCGGCCGACCAGGTGAGCCACGCCACGCCCGGTGGCTTCTCGCCGACCCTCGGTACCGCCCAGGGCGACCGGCTTGCCGGTGACGATCTCGTTGACCGAGTGCCCCTCATGCATCGAATAGGTGTCCATGAACCAGGCCATCACCTGCTCGTCGGTTCCCATGTCCGGCGCCATAACGTCGGTCTGCGGGCTTACGAACGGGATCATCTCCTGCATGTAACGGCGTGAGACCGCCTCGAGCTCGCGACGCGACAGACGCGGCGGATCGCAGGCCACACCGCCCTTGGCGCCGCCGTACGGCAGCCCGGCCAGGGCGCATTTCCAGCTCATCCAGATCGCCAGCGCCGCGACCTCGCCCACCTCGAGATTGGCCGAGAACCGTGTGCCGCCCTTGGTCGGGCCGAGCGTCAGATGGTGCTGCACCCGGTAGCCCTGGAACACTTCGGTCCGCCCGTCATCCATATGGATCGGCACGGAAACGGTGACGGCACGCTTTGGATAGAGCAGTCGGGCCCGCTCATCCTCCGGTATCTCGAGATGGTCCGCCGTCAGATTGAACTGCCGCCGCGCCATCTCGAAGACCGGTCCGGTATAGATGGTCATTTCAGGCCCATTCCCCGCTCATGCCGACATCTCGGGATTTCAGCCGACATCTGCCCGATCACACCACGGCCGATCGGTGCGGACAAACCCGGTCGGCCGCTGGGCGCACCCGCATCGCGACAAGCGATGTCGTTGACTGTGTTTCCTAGTAGGATATTGTGATCCTGGATAGAGCACTCGGCGATGGCCGCCGGTGCTGCATCGGAGTGGTTGATGGTTTCCTTACGGATGCTCGTCCCTGCGGGGCTTGTCTGGCTGGCGGCGGCGGCACCGGGACCGACGGTCGATCCCCTCGCCCCACCGGTCGCGGCCTCCTCGCCCGCGGCGGCGGCACAGCCCGTCGCTGCCCTCCCGGGCGAGACAGGCGCGCATGCCCTGACCAAGGAAGATATCGATAGCTGGCTTGACGGCTACCTGCCGTTCGCGCTCAGCGTCGACGACATTGCAGGCGCGGACGTCGCGGTCGTCAAGGACGGTCATATCCTGACCGAGCGCGGCTATGGCTATGCCGATGTCGCCAGGCGTACTCCGGTAGACCCCGACCGGACATTGTTTCGTCCCGGTTCGGTCTCGAAGCTGGTGACCTGGACCGCGGTCATGCAGCTTGTCGAGCAGCACAAGCTGGATCTCGACCAGGACGTCAATACATACCTGGATTTCCATATCCCGGCATTTGACGGCAAGCCCATCACCCTGCGCCAGATCATGACCCACACGGCAGGGTTTGCGGAGCGGGCGAAGGACATCTCGTTCTACAATCCAGCCTATCTGCAATCACTGGGAGACTTCCTGAAAGCCTGGACGCCGGCGCGCATCTTCGCGGCGGGCACCACGCCGGCCTACTCGAACTGGGCCACCTCACTGGCCGGCTACATCGTGCAGCGCGTGTCGAACACGCCGTTCGACGACTATGTCGAGCAGCACATCTTCAAGCCGCTGGACATGCACAACTCGACCTTCCGGCAGCCGCTACCGGCCGGGCTGGCGTCGCAGATGGCGACCGGTTACGGGCAGGCCTCGCAACCTGCAAAGAGGTTCGAGATAATCGGTCCGACACCGGCCGGCGCTCTATCCTCGACCGCGGGCGACATGGCGCGTTTCATGATCGCCCACCTCCAGAACGGCGAACTCAACGGCACGCGCATCCTTGAGCCTGCCACTGCCGAGATGATGCATGACAGCCCGCTCGACCGAGTGGATCCCACCTCGCTGATCCCCCCGCTCAACCGGATGGAGCTCGGCTTCTTCGAGACCAACATCAACGGCCACGAAGTGATCGGCCATCTCGGCGACACCGAGAATTTCCACACGATCCTGCATCTCTTCATCAAGGATGGCGTCGGGCTCTACGTCTCGTTCAACAGCGCCGGCAAGGGCGGTTCGGTACAGCCGCTGCGTGGGGCGCTGTTCCAGGATTTCGCCGACCGCTATTTTCCGCAGACCGTGCCGGATGGCCATGTGGCAGCGGACCTCGCCATGCAGCACGCGCGCATGATGACAGGCCAGTGGGACGCCAGCCGGAAATCGGCCGGAACCTTCCTGGTGTCTTTGAGCCTGCTCAGTCAAACCACGATCTCCACCGGACCCGCGGGCGAGCTCGTCGTCTCCGGCCTGACCGATCCAAGCGGGGCGATCCGTCATTGGAGAGAGATCGCGCCCTTCGTCTGGCGCGACGTGAACGGGCATGACCGGCTTGCCGCGAAGCTGGTCGATGGCAAGGTGGTGCGCTGGAGCTGGGACCTTGCCTCGCCGTTCGAAGTGATGGACCGCGTGCCGTTCGGCCGTTCATCCGTCTGGCTGTTGCCAGCGCTGATGACGAGCCTGGCCATCCTGCTGCCGGGCTTTTTGTTCTGGCCGGTCCGCTGGCTGCTGCGCCGGCATTACCGAGCGTCTGCACTGCCCGCCGGGCCGCTGCTGCTGGCCGACCGGCTATCGCGTCTCGCCGCCGGGCTGACACTTGCGGTGCTTATCGGCTGGGCCCTCACCGTCTCCCGCATGCTCTTCAACCCCGATGCGCTGACCCGGGCCTCGGATCCCATCCTCTGGACGCTGCAGATCGGCGGCCTCGTGGTGTTCGTGTCGGCGGTGCTGTTGAGCGGCTGGAAGACCTGGCTCGTCTGGCAGCCCGGTCACAGCTGGCCCGGTCGAAAATGGCCCAGCCGCATCTGGAGCATCCTGATGCTGCTGTCGTCGCTGCTGGTGCTTTATGTCGCCACGGCCTTCGGCCTGCTCTCCATGACGGTGCATTACTGATGTCCAGCCTTCAACTCGACGTCGCGATCGAACAGTTGCGCCTCGCCAAGCCGTTCCGTATTTCCGGCCATGTGTTCGAAATGGCCGACATCGTCGTCGTCACGCTTCGGGACGGCGTGCACTCCGGGCGCGGCGAAGGCGGCGGCGTCTATTATCTCGGCGACGACCTGCACCACATGCTTGACGCGTTCGACACGGCAAGGACACGCATCGAACAGGGCCCTTCACGCAGCGCACTCCGCGAAATCATGCCGCCGGGCGGGGCACGCAATGCGGTCGATTGCGCGCTGTGGGAACTGGAGGCGGCACAGGCCGGCGTGCCGGTGTGGCAACTGGCCGGGCTGGACGCGCCGAAGCCGCTGCTGACCACCTTCACGCTCGGCGCCGACAGCGCGGAGATCATGGCGCAGGGCGCACGCGACTATGCGGACGCGAAGGCGATCAAGATCAAGCTTACCGGTGAGCTCGATCTCGACATCGCACGCGTGGCCGCGATCCGGCAGGCGCGGCCCGATGCCTGGCTGGGTGTGGACGGCAACCAGGGCTTCACCCGCGGCGATCTCGACCGGCTGGTCGCGGCACTGCACGAGCAGCGCGTGTCGCTGCTGGAGCAGCCACTGGCGCGCGGCCGGGAGGCGGACCTCGCCGGCTACCGCGCGCCGCTTCCGATCGCCGGCGACGAGAGCATCGTCAGCCTCGAGGATGTCGCCGGCGCGAGCGGGCGCTTCGACATGATCAACATCAAGCTGGACAAGTCCGGTGGCCTCACCGAGGCGCTGCTGATGGCGGCGGAAGCACGCCGGCTGGGCCTCGGGGTCATGGTCGGCAACATGATCGGCAGCAGCCTGGCGATGGCACCGGCCTTCGTGCTCGGCCAGCTCTGCGACGTGGTGGATCTGGACGGTCCGACCTTCCTGGCCGCGGACCGCGACCCCGCGGTCCGCTACAGCGACGGCACCATCTGGGCCGGTCCGGAGGTCTGGGGCGGAGGGATCGCCATTCGCCCATGACGGAACAGCGCTCCTGGTTCGGGCAGCCGCGCGGCCTGACGATCCTGTTCCTCACCAACATGTGGGAGCAGTTCTCGTACTACGGCATGCGTGCGCTGCTGGTTTATTACATGACCAAGCACCTGATGCTGGGCCAGGGCACGTCGTCCTTCGTATATGGCGCCTACACCGCGTGTGCCTATTTCACCCCCCTATTCGGCGGCGTGATCGCCGACCGGTTCCTCGGCAAGCGACGCGCGATTATCGTCGGTGCCAGCATCATGGCCGCCGGCCACTTCATGATGACGTTCGACGCGCTGTTCTATGTGGCACTGGTGACCATCGCGCTCGGCAACGGCCTGTTCCTGCCCAGCCTGCCCAGCCAGATCGACCAGCTCTACGAACCGGGTGATCCGCGTCGCGCATGGGCGTACAACGTCTATTATGTCGGCGTGAACGTGGGCGGCTTCCTGGCGCCGGTCCTGTGCGGCACGATCGGCGAACTGTATGGCTGGCACTACGGTTTCGGCGTCGCCGGCTTCGGCATGCTGGCCGGGTTGCTGATCTACGTGTCCGGCCGGCGCTATCTGCCGCCCGAGCCGGAACGGTCGCCCCCGGTCGTGCGCAGCCTCACAGGCGGCGGGCTCGAGTATCGTACGGTGCTGGTGCTGCTGGCGGTGGCAGTGTCGGCGACGGTGTTCCGCAGCGCCTACGAGCAGGTCGGCAACACGGTAGCGCTCTGGACCGATACCGGTGTCGATCGCAGCGCCGGCCACTTCCTCATTCCGATGACCTGGTTCCAGTCGCTCAACTCGCTGTTCGTCATCGTCTTCACCCAGCCGCTGCTGGCAATCTGGCGGCGGCAGGCCAGCGCCGGACACGAGCAGCGCCTGGCACGCAGGATGGCCCTGGGCGCCCTGATCGTGGCCGGGGCCTATCTGCTGCTCACGGCCCTCACCTGGCAGGACGGCGGAGCGCGTGCGGACTGGATATGGCTGGTCGCCTTCTTCGCGATCTTCACCCTCGGCGAGTTGTTCATCCTGCCTACCGGCCTCGCCGTGTTCGCGAGACTGGCGCCCCCGGCCTTCGCCGCGACCACAGTCGCCTGCTGGTTTCTCACCATCTTCAGCGGCAGCCTGTCCGCCGGCCTGGTCGGCATCCTGTGGAGCCGGATCGACCACACGACCTTCTTCCTGTTGCTGACCGTGCTTGCCGCACTGGCCGCACTGATGCTGCGCCTTCTCGACTCTCCCATGCAGCGGGCACAACGGGCGGAACGGCAACCCGATCGCCTGGAGGCCGAACTGTCGTGAAACGCCCACACCGTTCGGCATCCGCCGCCCTGCTGCTCGGACTTCTGATGCTGCCCGCTGCGGCGATCGCGGCACCTCCCGACGGCTTCGATAGCCGCGTGGAAGCCCTGCGCCGCACCACCGGCATTCCCGGGCTCGCCGTCGCCATCGTCGAGAACGGCCAGACGACCTTCCTGCACGGCTATGGCGTGCAGGGCCTGGAGCATCTGCGGGCCATCGACGTGCACACGATCTTTCCGACCGGCTCGACCGGAAAAGCCGTTACCGTCGCCGCACTGGCAACACTCGTCGATGCCGGCAGGATCGGCTGGGACGACCGGGTGATCGATCGTCTTCCCGGCTTCCAGATGTACGATCCCTGGGTCACCCGGGAAATCACCATCCGCGATCTGCTCGTGCATCGCAGCGGGCTTGGGCTGGGCGAAGGCGACCTGCTCTTCGTCCCACGCAGCAACATCACGCGCGCGGAGGCGGTGAAACGCCTGCGCTACCTGAAGCCCGCCACGAGTTTCCGCTACGGATTTGCCTACGACAACGTGCTCTACATGGTCGTCGGGCAGATGATCGAGGCGGTGACGGGCATGCGCTGGGAAGATTACATGCGCGACCATGTGCTGGTCCCCGCACGCATGATGGATTCGACTGCCGACAGCGAGCCACGCTTCGCGGACGCAAATCGTGCCTATCCCCACGCACGGACCGACGGTGTCGTGCGCGGGCTGGGTTCGCAACGGGCACTCGACGAGCGCGACGAACTCGGCCGCAGTGCCGCACCGGCGGGCGGCCTGGCGATCAGCATTTCGGACATGGCGAAGTGGCTGAAACTGCAGCTGGCGGACGGCAAATTGCCGGACGGTAGCCGGTTGTTCAGCGAGGCCGCGCATACCGAGATGTGGAACCCGACCGTCCTGCAGCCGATCGACCCGGAGCCACCGGAACTCGCCGGCACGACACCCATTTTCAACACCTACGCGCTTGGCTGGGGAGTGCGCGACTACCACGGTGCGAAGATCGTGTGGCACGAGGGCGCGGTGCTTGGCTTCAAGAGCATCGTGGTGCTGCTGCCGGAAAAGAATGTCGGGTTCGCCGTCGAGATCAACAGCGAGGATGGCCAGATCCTGTTCGGCCTCATGTACGAGCTGCTGGACCATTATCTCGGCCTGCCACCCGGCGACTGGCCTGCGAAATACCAGGCCTATGCGACAAGGCGGCTGCAGGACGCGGCGAAACTGGTCGAGACAAAGACGGCAGACCCGGCCAGGGGAGAATCGTCGGTGCCGCTTGACAACTATGTCGGGGTCTATCGTGACCCGTGGTACGGCGACGTTGTCATCGCGCGCGCCGGCGGCGGTCTCTCGATCGACTTCAGATCGACACCGCGCATGTCGGGGCCGCTGGACCATGTCCGATATGACAGCTTCGTCACCCGCTTCACCGATCGCACGATCGAGCCTGCTCTGGTCAGCTTCGCCTTCGATGCCGACGGGCATGTATCGCGGATCGCCATGAAGCCGGCCTCGCCGGTTGCCGATTTCAGCTACGATTATGGCGATCTCGATTTCCGGCCAGTTCCGCCGCGCTAGGCCGTCATGCCGCTCGGCGAAGCGGTGGATGGAGCCGGCTGATGCCGCTGATCCCTCGATCTGATGCAGGTCCTGAAAAGTCGGGCGTCGTGCGCTTCTCGAATTCTGCCTTGAGGGTTGCTTGCGTGGTTCAGGTGTTCCCGCAAGCACATGCACCTGCCGCGCTTTGCATTCGGCCCTGGAGGGGGGTGCTCTTCGCAACTCAGGACAAGCCGCTGTTTCAGCGTTTGGGCGGGCGATCCGATGAAACCACCCAACGGTCGGCTAGTTACCGTGCCGGGGGGTGTAAGATGGATGTAAGACTGAGGACAGGAGCGATGGCACTCGGTTTGATGACACTCATGGGAGCCACTCAGTCACCCAGCCGGCTGGTAATAGTGGTGGGGCAGCCTAATGATCCGCGGGTAATCCAGCAGCACGCCACGCTGGATCAGGACGCCGCAGCATTGCGCGAGCGGGACGTGGTGGTTCGGGGCATGACGCCTGAGGCTGCACAGCACGAGTGGCCTGATCCAGGGGATAAGCCAGAGGTGATATTCGAGGTGCTGCTGATCGGAAAGGACGGTGGCGTGAAATTGCGTCGCACAACGCCGGTAGCTTCATCTGAAATCACGAGACTTATCGATACCATGCCCATGCGGCAACGTGAGATGAAGTAGAACAAGTCAGCCTTCTTGCGCCTGCGAATGTATCGATTGTGTGAACATTCATCATCGGTGGGGCTCCCCCGGGTTCGCATCGCTCGGAAAGCTTACTCGATCGCATAATCATAGCGGCCCCTGGGCTTTGCCGTCGGGCTGGCCTTGCATCGCAGCTATTGCCCGCAATCGGGCAACTCAGCCACGAGACGCCCGGACCGGCAGAACCAGCCGCTCGAGGAAGTTACGGAGCTCACGCTGCCGCCGGGCTGTCTCCGTAATCTCGTCGTTCACGCCCAGGCGCCACTTCAGATCGCGGCGTACAGGTGCTTCGTCCAGCGCATCGAGCAGCGCGGCCTGATGTTCCACCTCGTCCTCGTCACGTGCCACGCCCTGCTGCAGAAGATCGTCCGACTGGCGGCGCATGGCGGCGGCGATCTCAGCCAGCGTGAGCTCCGGATGATACTGCACGCCCCAGAAGATGCCGCGATCGAGGCGGATTTCCACAGCCTGGACCGGGCATATCGCATTGCCGGCCAGAAGACTGGCGCCGGGTGGCAGGGTCTCGACCCGATCGGAGTGGATGCTGAGCGCATCCCACGAGGCCGGACGACCACTGAGCAAGGGATGCCCTTGCCCTGTCGCCGTCGCCGTGATGCGCCGCGCGAAGCCGATCTCGTGCCGGGCAGCCTTGCCCACCGTGCCCCCGGCTGCAGCGACCGCGACCTGTAGTCCCGCACAGGACCCGAAGCTTGGGGTGCCGGATGCGAACACGGCGCGCATGAAGGCGAGCTGCCGTCGCGTTTCTGACGTATCCTCGTACACGTGCATCGGGGATCCGCTGAGGAACACTGCGTCGTAGTCCCCCAGCGCATGCGGTGGAGTGGCCTCAGCGCCGATCTCGTGTGGCCTGACGATGTCGCAGACGGCCCCGGGCGCGATACTCCGTAGCGTGGCAATGTAGCTCTCGCCGGACGTGCGCCCCACGGTGGCGCGACGTGCGGCGCGTGCCTCGGCGGACTCGCTTTCTGCCACCAGCAGACGGAGCGGGGTATCCATGAAGCACCTGATGATCGTGAGGCGCCGAGATATGGATCCCGCTCGACCTTTTCAACCGGCCGGGGGCTGGGAAGCCTACCAGATCTGCACCCGCCATGACCGCTACACCCACACCGTTAACGTCTCCCTACGATCAACGATGTCCTAACCCGACAAGGAAGCGCTCCTACACTCTCGACGGCGGCATGCGCGGCAGGATTATGTGCATGAGCAGAAGCGCGAGGAGATAGGCGCTCGCCGCTGCAGCGAACAGGATCACGTAGCTGCCGGTGGCCTGCAGCGTATAGCCTGCAGCTTCGGCCACACCCATTCCGCCGATTGCACCGGCCAAGCCACCGATGCCCACCACGGAGGCGACGGATTGCGGCGGTGTCGTGTCGGATACCAGGGTATAGAGGTTTGCCGAGAAGCCCTGATGTGCAGCGGCCGCCAGCGCAATCAGCAACGTTGCCGTCCATAGGCCGCTGGTCAGTGGGGCCAGGAAGATCGGAACGACGCAGAGCGCGCAGACCAGCAACGCGATCTTGCGGGCGGATAACGGACTTACGCCGCGACGGATCAGCGACGACGAAAGCCAGCCGCCCGAGATGCTGCCGATGTCGGTGATGAGATAGATCGTCACCAGCGGTGCGCCCATCGCGCTGATGTTCAGCCCGTGCGTCCGGTGCAGGAAATCAGGCACCCAGAACAGGTAGAACCACCAGACCGAACTGGTCAGGAAGGTGCCGACGGCGTAGGCCCAAGTGGCACGGTAGCGCAGCAGCTGCAGCCAGGTCTCTCGCGGGCCGTCCAGGAAAGCTGCTTTGTCACCCCGGATGTAATCGCGTTCGGCATCCGACACCCGCGGATTATCGAGGAGCGGGCGATAGACCAATAGCCAGGCAACCACCCAGAAGAATCCAAGCGCGCCGGTGACGTAGAATGCCGAGTGCCAGCCATAACGCAACGTCAACCAGGGCACCAGCAGCGGTGTCAGCAAGGCGCCGACGTTGCTACCCGAGTTGAACAGACCGGTGACCAGCGCGCGGTCCTTCTGCGGAAACCATTCCCCGACGGTCTTGATGGCGGCTGGGAAATTCCCGCCCTCCCCCAGGCCTAAAGCGAACCGTACCACGCTGAAGCCTGCAACACTGCGCACCAGACCGTGTGCGACGGCGGCGAAACTCCAGAACGTGACGGCGCCGGCGAGGCCGAAGCGCACGCCAATCCTGTCGATCAATCGCCCGACGCCGGCGTAGCCGGCTGCATAGGCAAGCTGGAAGAAGAAGACGATATTGCCGTAGCCGATCTCGCTCCAGCCCAATTCCTTCTGAAGATACGGCTTCAGGATGCCGATGACCTGACGATCCATGTAGTTGATCGTCGTGGCCGCAAAGAGCAACGCACAGACCGTCCAGCGGTAGCGCGTCATGACCCCAACCAACGGAGCAACTGGCCCGCCGACCCGTTGTTTCGTATTTGGAGCGAGTGCAGTTTTCATGGTCCGTTTCCTTGCCTATTATTATTATCGGCTTTGGCAACCCTGAATTCTTTTGTAGTCGCTGCGTTTAACCGCCCGGTAATCCTTTCCTGCTCGTGTAGTCCGTGGCCGCAAAAGTACCGCCCTGGTAAAAGAAGGCCACTGGATCTACCGAAGCGGCGGCGGCCAGGATGGTCCCGGCAAAATCCTCCGCGTTCTGAACCGGCCTGTAGCCAAGTGCAGAAACGGCATCGTTGCTCCACCAGCGTCGCGTGTTGTTCGAGACGCCCCACACCGCCAGGCAATCGACGTCGCCTGCCTCGATGCAGCAACGCACAAGCTGCCGCAGATCCTCTTCGCCGAACCATGTACTGAGATGTCGCGTCTCCGTTGGCCGCGGCAGGGCGCTGCCGATCCGTAGCGAGATGCCCTCGATACCGTGCTTCTCCCAGTAGAGACGGGACATCGCCTCGCCCCAGACCTTGCTAAGCCCGTACAGGCTGTCCGGACGATAGGGCGCATCCAGTTCCAGCAGCTTGCCGCTCGCATGCATGCCGAACGCATGGTTGGAACTGGCGAACACCACCCGGCGCACGCCATGCCGGCGTGCGCCCTCATAGAGTTGGTGCAGTGCCGACAGGTTATTCTCGATGATCTCGGGTAACGGCCGCTCGACGCTGGTACCGGCAAAATGCAGGACCATTTGCGCGCCCGCGAGCGCCCGATCGATCACGGCCGGGTCGCGGAGATCGCCCTGCAGCACTGTTTCCGTCTCGCCGAGCGACGTGAGCGGCACCACATCGACGGAGCGCACGGCATATCCGCAAGCCAGCAGATACGGCCTGAGCACCCGGCCTATGGCGCCCCCGGCGCCGGTCATTGCCACCTGCATGATGCCCGTCTCCGCTGTATCAGTGGATCTCGGGCTCGGCAATCTGACCTGCAGCCTGCAGGAAATCCAGATCGCAGCCGCTATCCGCCTGCCCGGTGTGAGCGGAGAACAGGGCGCCATATCCGCGCGGATAATGCCTGGCAGGCGGCGTCCAAACGGCACGGCGACGTGCCAGCTCATCTTCGGCCACAAGCAGGGTCAGGCGCCGTTCAGGCACGTCCAGCTGGATCATGTCGCCGTTCTGCACCAGTGCAAGCGGACCGCCGACGAAACTCTCCGGTGCGATATGCAGGATGCAGGCGCCATAGCTGGTACCGCTCATCCGCGCATCAGACAGCCGCACCATGTCGCGCACGCCGGCCTTCACCAGCTTGGTCGGGATCGGCAGCATTCCCCATTCGGGCATGCCCGGACCACCTTGCGGACCAGCGTTGCGCAGCACCATCACATGATCGGCCGTCACGTCCAGGTCTTCGCGGTCGATCGCTGCCGCCATCTGGTTGTAGTCGTCGAACACGATCGCCGGGCCGGTATGCTGCAGCAGCCGCGGTTCGGCCGCCGACGGCTTCATCACGCAGCCATCCGGCGCCAGATTGCCGCGCAGCACGGCCAGGCCGTCGAGGGTCGAAACGGGCTTGTCCAGCGGACGGATGACCTCGTCGTTCCACACCGTCGCGCGGTCCAGAATTTCGCCGAGGGAACGGCCGTCGATATTGCGCTGCGTGAGGTCCAGCCGGTCGCGCAGCCGGGTCAGCAAGGCCGGGAGACCGCCGGCATAATAGAAATCCTCCATCAGGAAGCGTCCGGACGGCCGGATATCGGCAAGCACCGGGACGCCTGCGGAGAGTTCGTCGAACCGGTCGAGTGCCAGTGGCACACCGCAACGGCGCGCCAGGGCAATCAGGTGAATGATCGCGTTGGTCGACCCCGCCAGCGCGGCACTGGCGCGGATCGCGTTGTCGAACGCCGCCGGGGTCATGATGTCGGACGGCACGATGTCGGCCCAGACCAGCTCGACCGCCCGCCTGCCGCAGGCGGACGCCATGCGCGGGTGGTTGGCATCGGGCGCCGGGATCGATGACGAGCCGGGCAACGCCATGCCAAGCACCTCGGCCAGCGCCGTCATGGTCGCGGCCGTGCCCATCGTCATGCACACGCCGTCGGAGCGCGCGATACCGGCTTCCATTTCTTCCCAGTCGGCATCGGTGATGTTGCCGGCGCGTCGCTCGTCCCAGTATTTCCAGATGTCGCTGCCGGAACCCAGGACCTGGCCGCGCCAGTTGCCGCGCAACATCGGTCCAGCCGGCATGAAGATGGCGGGCAGTCCGGCGCTGGCTGCGCCCATCAGCAACGCCGGCGTGGTCTTGTCGCACCCGCCCATCAGGACGGCACCATCGATCGGTTGCGACCGCAGGTTTTCCTCCACCTCCATCGCGAGCAGGTTGCGATAGAGCATGGTCGTCGGCTTCACGAAATTCTCCGGAAGCGCCATGACCGGAATTTCGACCGGGAAGCCGCCGGCCTGCAGCACGCCGCGTTTCACATCCTCGACCCGTTGCGGGAAATGCGCATGACAATGCGCGAGTCCGCTCCAGGTGTTCACGATCGCGATCACCGGGCGCCCGGTAAACTCTTCCGGCGCGTAGCCCATCTGCTTCATTCGCGAGCGGTGGCCGAACGACCGGAGGTCGTTGATCCCGAACCAGCGATGACTGCGTAGATCCTCCGGGGTCCTTGGCGGATGCCGGGCCGCACGGTCCTGCACCCGATCGGTGTTGGTAGTCATTTGACCCCCCGGTCGCAGTCGCTGATTTTATACCGAAAGACTGCTCTGATCAGGACAACACGTCAAACGACATGACAAATCCATGATACACGTCAGACCGGATTGCGGAGGCCGCCATGGATCATAGCCCGGCAGGGCCGCCGGAGTTTGTGCTGCAGCCTGGCCGCCGGCAGCGGCTTGGCGACCAGCTTTATGGACAGATCCTGGAACAGATCGTTTCCGGCCGGCTGCGCGAGGGCGAGCGTCTGCCGTCCGAGTTGCGGATTTGCGAGATGTTCGGCGTGTCGCGGCCCGTGGTCCGGGCGGCCCTGTCACGCCTGCGTGCCGATGGGCTGGTTCAGGCGCGGCAGGGCGCCGGCACATTCGTGCTGCATCGGCCGGCGGACCGCCTGACCCGGTTCGCCGAACCCGGCCAGATCGCCCAGTTCCTGCGCTGCGTCGAGGTGAGGCTGCCACTGGAAGCCGCCGCCGCCCGCCTGGCAGCGGAACGACGCCAGGAGGCAGACCTCGTGCGGATCGAGGCCGCGCAGGCAGTGTGCCGCCGTGAACTCGACGAAGGCAGCCTGCGTGTCGAGGCCGATCTCGCGTTTCATGCCGCCGTAGCCTCCGCCTCCGGGAACGAGATGTTCACCGACATGTTGCATCACATCCAGGGCGTGCTCAGCGGCTTCATGCGTCTCTCGCTCAACCTCACCCGGACCGGCTCGACCGCACGCGCGCAGGCTGTGCTGCAGGAGCACGCCCACATCCAGTACGCCATCGTGAGCGGCGATGCCGAAGGCGCGGAAACGGCGATGCGGTTTCACATCGGCCAGGCGCGCCGGCGAATGACGGATCGTAATCGCGACCTCTGACCCCGGGCGGGCGGGCGGTTCCGTCAGGCGCTGCGTCGGCTGGCGCCATCGCGGCAAGTGGCTTCCACCGCAAGCAGTCCTTCCGTGACCGCACGCACTGCCGGCCTGTCGGCTTCGGCAATATTCGAAAGCATGGGCAGGATCGGTCCCATGTCGGCAATGCCCGACAACGAGACGGCATCGTGCAGCACGCTGATACCGCCGAGCGCCATGCGGACCTTCTCGAACGCCAGGAACGGCGCACGCAGGCGCTCGGCCTCCTCATGGTCATGCGCCCGATAGGCAGCGAGCAACGCCGTGGCCGCCGCGGGTGCGATGCACACGCCGCCCGAGGTCCAGGTGGCGAGACCATCCTCGACGATATGGGCATGCAGCGGTGTCTCGCCCATTCCGCTGGCGACATGGTCCGCGCCGACCGCCGAAACGATATCGGCGAGATAGGCATCGCCGAAGGGATCGTCGCGTTCGACGGCGTATTTCACGAACCGTATGACGCCATCCTTCATCAGACGTTCGATGCCCGCCGGCTCCAGATAGCCATCACGCTTGACATACAGCACGAGGCCGAAGCCGGTCGCCTGGACCGCGAGCCGCAATCCGCGCTCGATCCCGGCAGCATCGGAGGGGAAGCCGGCGGGCAGAGCCATGGCGTGGTGGAAACCGGCCTGGCGCAACAACGGGGCGGCATCGAGCATACGGCCGAGATCCGGACCGATCGAGGGAAGAACGACGGTCTCGCTCCCGGTTTGCGTGACCAGGAGGTCGAGCAGCACGCGTAGGCGGCCCAGATCGATATGGTAAAGATTGGCGTTGCCGCCATAGAGCAGGATGTTCACCCCGCCGCGCTCGATGTGCCGGATCAGCGTGCCGTTCGCCTCGGCATTGATGTCGAGCGTCGCGGTGAGAGGCAGTGGCGGCACTGCAACCACGGTCCTGCGATAATCCTGAGGCTCCAGGGGTGTGGCGCGCATGGTCTGGCCTCCGTTCGCGCCGGCGGCGCTGCTCCGTCCGATGTTGCGCTTCCACCCCCACTTGTCAATTTAAATAACCAATTTACCGAATGCGGTTCCAGGCCTAAGAGCTTGGTCCTCGTCATTCGAGTGGAGCCATGATGGACGCAGCACGGATAGAGGAGCGGCCCTCCAGGACGCGCTTCCTGGTGATGGCGATGATCTTCGTCACTGTCGTCATCAATTATCTCGACCGCAGCAATCTCTCGATCGCGGCACCGTCCTTCTCGAAGGAACTGCACATCGACCCGGTGCATCTGGGCATCGCGTTTTCGGCGTTCGGCTGGACGTACGCGGCACTGCAGATCCCGATGGGCTGGCTGGTCGACCGGATCCATCCCCGCGTGCTGTATGCCGCCGCCCTGGCGATCTGGTCGGCGGTCACCTTCTGCATGGGTTTCGCGAGCAGTTTCGTGGCGCTGCTGCTGCTTCGCCTTCTGGTCGGCGCTTTCGAGGCGCCCTCGTTCCCGATCAACAATCGTGTCGTGACGACGTGGTTTCCCGAACGCGAGCGGGCCGGCGCAATCGGCTTCTACACATCGGGGCAATTTGTCGGGCTCGCATTCCTGACACCGGTGCTGGCCTGGATGGATGTGGAATTCGGCTGGGCGTCGGTGTTCATGGCAACCGGAGCGCTCGGCCTGATCTGGGCGGTGATCTGGTTCCTGATGTACCGCGACCCGGTGAGTTTCCGAGGCACCAACCGCTCGGAAGTCGCCCTGATCACCGAGGGCGGCGGCGGCGTGTTCGGCGCTGGCCGCCAGCCCTTCAGCTGGCGCGATGTCGGCGTGGTGCTCGGGCGGCGTAAACTCTGGGGCATCTATATCGGACAGTTCGGGCTCAACTGCACGGCCTGGTTCTTCCTGACCTGGTTTCCGACCTATCTGGTCCACTACCGCCATCTCAGCTTCATCAAGGCTGGTTTCCTCGCATCCGTGCCGTTCTTTGCCGCCTTCGCCGGCGTCATGTGTTCGGGCTTCCTGTCCGACCTGATGTTGCGTCGTGGCGCATCCCTCGGCTTTGCGCGCAAGGTGCCGATCATTACCGGACTGCTGTGCTCGACGGTGATCATCGGCGCCAACTACGTCGATAGTCCTGCGGCGATCATTGCCTTCATGACCCTCGCCTTCTTCGCCAACGGCCTTGCCTCGATTACCTGGTCTCTGGTGTCCAGCCTCGCGCCGACCCGGCTGCTCGGACTGACCGGCGGCATCTTCAACCTGATGGGCAACCTTGCTGCCGTGGTCACGCCGATCGTCATCGGCCGATTGGCCACCGGCGACAGCTTCACGCGGCCCATCATGTTCGTCGCCGCAACGGCGTTGATCGGCGCGCTCTCCTATATTTTCCTGGTCGGCAAGGTCGAACGCCTGGAGGGATGATCATGCAGGATTGGCAGCAGAGTTCTTACCCAGACCCTGCGGTGCAGGCCTACGAACCCGCCTTCTCGCGGCTGGTGCTGTTCAACGCCGCGGTCGAACGTCTTGCGACGGGCTTTCGCTGGTGCGAGGGCCCGGTCTGGTTCGGCGACACACGCACCCTGTTCTGGAGCGACATACCGAACAACCGCATCATGAAATGGGATGAGGAAACCGAAACCGCCTCGGTATTCCGCAAGCCGTCCGATTTCGCCAACGGCAACACCCGCGACCGTGCCGGGCGGCTGGTCACCTGCGAGCACGGCACGCGCCGCGTTACTCGCACCGAGTACGACGGCAGCATCACAGTCCTGATGGATAGCCTGCGGGGGCAACGGCTCAACTCGCCGAACGACGTGGTTGTGCACAGGGACGGGACGATCTGGTTCACCGACCCACCCTTCGGCATCGCCGGCAACTACGAGGGCAACCAGGCGCAGTCAGAGATGCCGGAACGGGTCTACCGGATCGATCCTGCGACCGGTTCCATCACCATCGTTGCGGACGATATCGCAGGCCCCAACGGCCTGTGCTTCTCGCCTGACGGGCGCATACTTTACATCGTGGAATCACGCGCCAGTCCACGACAGATCCGCGCGTACACGGTAACCGCGGTAGGCGGTCTTACCGATGGACGCGTGCTGATCCGCGCCGACGATGGTGGCGCCGCCGATGGCATACGCTGTGACGTGCACGGCAATATATGGGCCGGCTGGGGCAGCGGCCCGGCGCTGGACGGTGTCATGGTGTTCGCTCCGGACGGAATGCGCATCGGACGGATCCGGCTTCCGGAACGCTGCGCCAATTTGTGCTTTGGCGGGCTGAAGCAGAACCGGCTGTTCATGGCTGCCAGCACCTCCGTCTACGCAATCTACGTCAACACGCAGGGAGCATCCTGATGCCGATCGATCCGGCGACACGTGCCAAACTGAAATCCGTCTCGACAGCGACCCTCGCCACCGCGCTGTATCGTCGCGGCCTGCGCAACCAGGTGATCCAGGGCGTTCGTCCCCTCTCACCGCCGGGCGCGGAGAGCATGGTCGGCCAGGCTTTTACACTGCGCTATATACCGGCACGGGAAGACCTCAACCCGCTGACCGCGTTTCGCGATCCGGCGCATCCACAACGCGTCGCCGTCGAGCGCTGCCCTCCAGGTGCCGTGCTGGTGATGGACAGCCGCAAGGATCCGCGCGCCGCATCCGCCGGTGGCATCCTGGTGACGCGGCTGATGATGCGGGGCGTTGCGGGGGTCGTCACGGATGGCGGCTTCCGCGACTCTGCCGAGATCGCCGCCCTGGGGTTACCCGCCTACCATCAGCGTCCATCCGCACCGACCAACCTCACCTTGCACCAGGCGGTCGACATCGACGTTCCGATCGGCTGCGGCGATGCGCCGGTCTTTCCGGGCGACGTGATCGTCGGGGACGCCGACGGCGTCATCGTGGTGCCGATCGACATTGCCGCCTCCATCGCCGACGAGGCGGTCGAGATGACGCAGTTCGAGAACTTCGTCATGGCTCAGGTCCGGGGCGGCCGCAGTATCGCCGGCCTCTATCCAGCGACGGACCCGATGACATTGATCGAGTTCGAGACATGGCGACGGGACCAAACCTGACGCAGCGGATTGGCTGGAACGACTTCCGGTGATAGCTGTGCCGGATCACCGTGACCTGGCCTTCTCGCCGCTTCCATGGTGTTCGTGCGGGACGAGCGGTCCTTCCACGTACTCAGGCTCCTGTTGGGACTGCCGAAACGGGCCAATTCGATCGAGTGCGAGACTGTAGCTTTTTTCGGATGCGTTCTACGGGCAGTTGCGGGTAGGGCGCGTGGTCGCCACCGGTATGCACGATGTGGGTGCCGCCGCTGTGAGACGTGTATCCGGCATCCACGACATCATCGTGCCAAGCAGGCTCCGGCCGCTCACGATGAACCTGAGCCGCTGGCCGGCATGTAAGACAAGCCCAACGGGAAGCATATCGATCTGGACGTCGACAATTTTTCCTCTGGCGAGCTTGTCGGTCCCGTCGAAGGCGTGAGCGGAAATGTCGTCACCGACCCTCAATAGTGCGCATCGAGTGCAACGATGCCCTCGGTCGATGAACACGCGGCACCGAGCGTTCAAGCCGCGAGAAGTCGCGCGACCGCATGCGCGATGGCTTCTGCCGCCGTCGCGAAAATGCCCTCGACACCCTTCGCCATCATCAGGTTGTCGGCCAGGCCGAAATCCTCGACCTGCATTCCGTCGCTGTCCCAAAGCTTCCCAGCGGATCGGGTCACTCTGGTGTAAGCACCAACTCGCTCCACGTAGGACCGCGGATCCGACGTGTAGCCGACGACCAGCTTCCCGAGAGCGGCCCCGACACCCATCTCGTATGCAGTGCCCGGATCCATCGACGGACCACGGAACGGCACCATGTCCGCGATGACGGCGTCGCACTGCCGGATAAGCTCCATGTTGGCGGCCCGGATCGCGCCGCTCAGGCCTGACTGCCCGGTCGTCTCGTCGATCTCGTTATCCAGCGGATAGAGGCCGATTGCGCCGTGTGCAGAACAGATGTCCTTTAGCTTCAAGCCTTCGGCGGTCGGGTCCGGGGCGAACACCGACGGACCGGCAAGGTAGAAGCGGAAGGGCGACCCGGGCCTGTGTTTGGCGTCAACGTTCTGCGACATCCCGCGTCCTCTCCAGACTAAAGCACCATCGGCCGGCTCAACCCGGCGATCGCGGCAGGATGAAGCCGTAGGCCGGATACATCGTACGACCCATGGACCGGCTCGGACGCCACCAGACACGAACCAGGCTCCAGTCGTTGACGGCCGATACATCGATGACTGGTGAGGCACGGTCGATACGACCCGGCTCCCAGTTTGCCTGCTCGACAACGATCTGGCGCGGTCCCAGCACGGCGCGTACGACCGACACGTGTCCGTCCGGAAGACGACTGGTCGAGCGCAGGACCAGGACCGCACCCGGCACCGGGCGATCCGCATGGCTGAAACGGCCTTCCGACTGATCCCACCAGCCCGCCGCCGGGCCGTTCAGGGGCAGCCCCGTCACCAATCGCGCGTAGGGCGCGCATTGCAGCCCACTCGCGCAGCCCGACAGCATGAAGCCAAGCAGGACGAAGCTGAACAGCTTTCGAGGCAGGCGACCGCAGAATCCTGCCATGTTCAGACCTCGCCCGGCGTCGCTTTCAGGAATTGGACGATCCCGTCGTAGCGCCAGTCCGATGGGTGGAAGGCGGTCAGACCTGGATGCCAGCCGGCTTGTGCCAGAACCGGACACACCTGCACATCTCGGCTTCGAGATCGGCGTTCAGGCACATCGTTGCGGTCCCAGGCATACGGTCGCATCGTGCTGATGACGTCGTCCTCCGGACTGTTCGGCAGTTCAAGATAGCGCGCGTCGGACTGATGCAGACACTGGCGAAGGCGAGCGGCAGGGCCTCGGGTGATGTGCTCGATGATGTCGTGGTCGGCTGCGCATTACCGCAGGGTATCCAGGCAACGATCGGGCGCAACGTCGTGTTCGGGCCGAACTGTCCGTCGGAGTGTCGACATGACGCTCAACCTGTAAGCGCATGCAACGAGCAGGTTCCGGTAGAGCTTTGTCGTTGACTGATTCAATATCAGCCTCCGAGGCCGCCGGCATCGCGGAGTAGCGGCACGAACACCTATCGGTCATGCGTGATAAACTGGTTCCACAAGATTGTTAGCGTAACTCGCAAAACGCTCGGGCAGCTGCTGGCGGCACGCACTCCAACCAAGGCAATGCATGCCATCAGCACACAGCCAGTTTGCTGCCGCGGAAGCGGCTGTCGGCGAGCGGTTGTTCGCAAGGGCGACATGCTTCGGACGCCCGGTCAAAGATTACCAATGGCTGCCGGAGAGCATGCGAGAAGCGGATCTTGTCGCCTCGGTGCGCCTCATGCTCAAGCAGCGGCAGTAAAATATCCGCAGACGCTTCCAGATCAGCAGACCGCGACCTGGGCCTACAGCTTCACATGCTAACCTGGGCAGCGAGATAGATCTACGCGCAGCGTGGTTACAGACTACATCCCCAACGCGCGGCGATATATCTCCAGGAGGGACTCCTGTTCCTCGACTTCCGCCGGCTCCTTCTTCCTGATCCGGATGAGCTGCCTGATGACGCCCGGGTCGAAGCCGCTGGACTTGCTCTCGGCGTAGATATCCCGAATGTCGCTTCCGAGCGCCTTCCGTTCTTCTTCCAGCCGCTCGATCCGCTCGATGATCGAGCGAAGCCTGTCCGCAGCTATCCCTCCGACGGTGGAATCAGGGTCTGCGGCCTGCCGGTCGCGGCTGATCTTCGCATCGTCCGACGTATGAGCTGTCATATCATCTGCCATATTCTGCCTCAGAACCGAACGTTCACTAAGATGTATTCCACGCTCGATCCTGGTGACGACCATGCATTACGCAACACTTGGACTACCTTAACCTATTGATCGAACTATCTTTGTTTCTGGTAGCTCGACGGGAGCCGTTGAATCCAGCCTAGCGTCGAGTTGCGGCCGTGGCTAATCGAGTGCCTTCCGTCCCTATGGGGAGCTGCGCACCGGGAGCACCAGCGCCAAAGCTTTCGGTCACGGATGCTCGGGTGCCAGCAAGCTTGGATGGCGCTTCCGTTCTGCGTCGAGCAGAGCTCGAATGCCGCCTACCGAACCTGCCGGCGGGTCGTCATGCCCGGCTGCGCGGCTGGCGCTTCAAGCGTCATGATCCCGTCTGTCTCCAAACATCACTGGCCACCCGTCCCCATCGACCGGCAAGGTCGCGGGGCTTACCTTGGCAGGACGCGCGCGGTCAATGAGTATGGACGGACCTCCCGGCTACCCGAGAACGCCCCGCCCAGGGGACCGTGCCGCCCCCGGACGAGCAGGAACTGACAGGATGCCTTCGATGAGCGCGATCGACACATTCGACTACGTGGTTTTCGGTGCGACCGGCGACCTGACCATGCGCAAGCTGCTGCCGGCGCTCTATCACCGGTTCCGCGACAAGCAGATCCCGGAAACCGCCCGGGTCATCGGGGCTGCCCGGTCGGTCCTGTCCGACGACGAGTACCGCGATCGTGCCGACAAGGCGCTGCGCCGGTTCGTGAAGCCGGACGCGCTCGACGAGGACCTGATCCATCGCTTCCTCGGCATGATCTTCTACGCCAGCGTCAACGGCGCCGAGGCGGACAGCACCTGGGAGAACATGACCAGGCTGTTCGACGACAGCGTCGCGGACAAGATCCGGGTGTTCTACCTGGCCACATCCCCGGAGCTCTACGGCCGCATCTGCGGCAACCTGGCCGCGAAGGGGCTGGTCACCGAGAGTGCCCGCGTCGTGCTGGAAAAGCCGATCGGACATGACCTCGACTCCGCCCGCGCGATCAACGACGAGGTCGGCCAGTATTTCGTCGAGACCAAGATCTTCCGGATCGACCATTATCTCGGCAAGGAGACGGTGCAGAACCTGATCGCGCTCCGCTTTGCCAACCCGGTCTTCGCCCGCCTCTGGAACGCGGACGCCATCGACCATGTCCAGATCACCGCGGCCGAGACGGTCGGCGTCGAGGGGCGCGGCGACTACTACGACCATTCCGGCGCGCTGCGCGACATGATCCAGAACCATCTGCTGCAGGTGCTGTGCCTGGTGGCGATGGAGCCGCCGGGCTCGCTCGACGCCGACAATTTGCGCAACGAGAAACTGAAGGTGCTGCGCGCGCTGAAGCCGATCAACGCGGCGGATGTGCAGCACGTGGCGGTGCGCGGGCAGTATGGCCGCGGCATGGTCGGCAAGGAGATCGTGCCCGCGTATCTCGAGGAGCTCGGCGAGGGCCGCCAGAGCGACACCGAGACCTTCATCGCGATCAAGGCCGAGGTTCATAGCTGGCGCTGGGGCAATGTCCCCTTCTACCTGCGCTCGGGCAAGCGCCTGCCGAACAAGGTGAGCGAGGTGGTCGTGCAGTTCCGGGAGACGCCCTGGTCGATCTTCAACACCAAGCTGGAGCCGAACCGGCTGATCATCCGGCTGCAGCCCGAGGAGGGGATCCAGCTCTCGATCATGAGCAAGGATCCCGGCCCGGACGGCATGGTGCTACGGCCTGCCAACATCGACATCTCGTTCGAGAAGGCGTTCGCAACCCGTTACCCCGACGCCTACGAACGGCTGCTGATGGATACCGTCCGTGGCGACCCGGTGCTGTTCATGCGCCGCGACGAGGTCGAGGCGGCCTGGACATGGGTCGAGCCGATCCTGAAGGCGTGGAAGGAGCATCCGGGCACGCCGCACCACTACACCGCCGGCTCCTGGGGTCCGGACGCGGCACGCACCCTCATCCAGGAGACCGGCCATGTCTGGCACGAGGACATGAAGTAGCCGCACGCCATGATCGGCGCCCCGACCGACTGGACCAGCACCCGGCTCGACGCGAAGGTCAGGCTTGTGGTGGATCGCACGGCGCCGACGCTGCCTGCCGAGATCGAGGCGATGATCGCGGCGTTCTGGGCCGAGCAGTGCGCATTGAGGCCATCCCTGTTCAACGGCCGGGTGTTCTGCGCTGATCGGGTAACCGCGTCCGAGATCGGCGGGCACTGGACCGAGTATCGGCGGACCTTCGCGCAACTGCTGCAGCCCTCGCTGTTTCCGCTGCTGTCGATCCGGGCGCTGGCGGTCAACGGGCTGGTCGAGTGCGCGGACGGGTTGATCCTGGGACGAAGGCAGCCTGGGTCGATCTATCTGCCAGGCTGCTGGCAGGCAGCACCGGCCGGGAACGTCGAGGCACGCGAGGATGACAGCCTCGACCTCGAGGACCAGCTCCTTGCGGAGTTGCAGGAGGAGCTCGGGCTGGGTCGTGACGACGTCGACCTGCTCAGGGCGGTCGCGGCGATCGAACATGGGGTGAGCCATGTGATCGATGTGGGCTTCCTGCTCCGCACGCGGCTGGACTTCGCACAGGTCCGGGAGCGCCACGCGCAGTCCGGGAATGACGAGTATGACGTCCTGAGGCTGGTGCCGGTCGCTGGGATCGAGCAGTTCGTCGCCGAAACCGGACCGGCCTTGCTGCCCTCGGCCCGTATCCTGATTGATCGCTGGCAGGCTCGCTGACGCCTGTTCGGCGCGCCGGAACCGACCGGCTATCCTCCGGCTTGTTGCGTGGCGTGGTATCTGGTGATGTCGCCGGGCCGTTCGGATAAGGCTGGCCCTGCATCTGGCAAGGTATCGGGTCGGTAAGCCGGCGCTTTGCTCAATCGGCGGAAAACTGCAGACTATGGGCCACCCGGTCCGGGACAATAGTGCGACGAGGCTATGGCGTTCATGTTCCAGTTCGTCTCGATCGGCGGCGACTGCCAGCCTGCCGCCCAAATCAGGAAACACCGGGTCTCGACCGCAAGCCATTTCTTCGACTGGATCGGCATTCCGATCCGGCAAACCATCGCGTTGATCGAGAACGACTTCAAGGGCTTTCTCGATCGCGAGAACATGCATCCGATCTTCGCCGGAGACGGATTCTACGGGATCGTCGACACGCGCTACAGGACCGATGTCCGGCACGAGATGAGCGAGTTCAAGCCGGCCGACATCCGGACGATCCAGGCGATGTATGCGCTCCGAAGCCGGTGGTTCATGGAAATGCTCGAACCGGACGAGCCGCCGGTCTACCTGGTTCGACTCTGGGGTCTGCGGGACGGAGACGAAAACGAGGCCGACGCGCGGGAACTGTACGAAGCGTTGCGCGCCAGGCGCCGCGACATCCGCCTGCTGTATCTGCACAACGATCCGACCAGGGGCGAACTGATCGAGGGCGCCTACCGGAGCAGCTATCTTCGCCAGCCGACGAACCCCTACTCGTGGCAGGGCGACGACGAAGCCTGGCGTTATGCCCTCAACGACTTCGCCTTGCGGATCACCGAGGGGCCCGACGAGGGCTTTCCGCTGCCCAGGCCCAGGCAACCGAATTTCACGACGACGAGACTGCGCAGCCGGCAGATCGCGTAGAGCATCGTCGGCATGAGTTCGGTTCGGTCTGGTCGGGTGAACGACATCATGCTGGCCAGGAACGTGCTCCGCGGCGGCTTCAAGCGTCTACACTTCCCGAGTATATTCGTTACAAAAGGATTGTGTTTCGGCATCGGGTCGCTCTATTGCATCCTGCCAGCAGCCAGCGCCGATGGCGGCCGCAATCCACCTTGCAGAGTGAGTCGTTGATGCCAGCCGCGATGGGTTTCTTTCGGCCAAGGACCCGCGTCCTCGAGCTTGTCCGTGTTGTGCAAGCCATGTTCCCCCAGCCGCCCCTTCACCCATACCGAAGCCGGCGGTGGAAAGATGCCTACGACGCCGGCGATGCCGTCTCGCCCGCGACATCGGAGACGCATCGAGCCGAACTCCTGCTTCGCGCTCCCGCAGGATATGAGGACGCGTTCGCGATGGGGCTCGATCACGGGACCGGCGAGGCGAACACCTGGTAGGCCCGCACGACCTGCAGCTGATCTTCGAAGCCGCTTCCCTGCCGGCCCCTTGCCCGCACGAGGTTGGCGGTCGTCGGTCGCCAGCCGCACGAGGCGTCGGTATTTGGATATCCCGTCCCGAGTTTGGATGGCGCGATTGCGGGCCGCCAAGCATTTCGGCGAGCTGGCTGACCGCTTCGCGACGGATATCGAGCGGCATGCGCAATCGATGCGTAGACGCACACATTGGAACGCCTCCAGGCATAGACAGCAAGAGTTCACCTGCGGCTGCAGCCAACGGCACCGCAGCTGCTGCGGTGCCGCGGACCGTCGCCCATGCAGGAGAAAGGCGCGCTGCGAGGCGATCGAGGCCAAGCCGTATGACCTCCTCGTCACGGCTGCACACGATCAGGAGCCGGTGCAAGCGGCTCTCGCGGCGCCGGCCCGGTTTAGCCAGGACGGATGATGATGGCCCGGAAGTCGTTCACGTTGGTGCGCGTGGGCCCGGAGACGAGGAGATCGCCGATCGCCGCGAAGGCGCTTCCCGACTGATGCCTGGCAAGCACCGTTTTGGGATCGAAGCCGGCGAGCCGCAGCCGGGCCACGCTCGTCGTGTCGAAGAAGGCACCCGCACCGCCGCTCATGCCATCGATCCCGTCGGTGTCGGCTGCCAGGCCGGTGATGGCCCCGGGTCCGCCCTCGACACCGATCGCGGCGGCGAGTGCGAACTCGGTATTGCGTCCGCCCTGGCCCGCTTCGCCGGTCACCGTGACGGATGTCTCGCCGCCCGAGAGCAGGAGTATGGGGGATGCGAACGGACGACCTCGCGCGGCGACCTCGTGGGCGATCGCCGCATGGAAGCGTCCAGCGTCGCGCGCCTCCCCCTCCAGCGCGTCGGACAGGATCGCGCTCGGCAACCCGTAGGCACGTTGAGCTTCTGCCGCCGCTGCTTCGAGCGAGAGCGCGGCCGATCCGATCACGTGCACCTCGTGGCGCGCGAAGTCGGGATCGGACGGGCGGGGTGCATCCGACGACGGATCGTGCAGCCGCTGAAGAAATTTGTCCGGAAGCGGCAGCCGCGCCCGCTCGACCAGAGCCAGCGCATCGTGGCGCGTGGCGGCGCTGGGGATGGTTGGCCCGGATGCGACTTCAGCGGCGATGTCCCCCGGGATGTCGGACAGCACCAACGTGACCACGCGGGCCGGGAAGGCCGCTCGGGCAAGACGTCCGCCCTTGATCGTCGAGAGATGCTTGCGGATGAGGTTCATCTCGCCGATTGGCAGACCGCTCTCGAGAAGCAGCCGGTTCAGAAGCTGTTCGTCAACCAGCGTCAGTCCGGGAGGTGGCGACGGCAGCAGGGCCGATCCGCCGCCCGACACCAGTGCCACGACCAAGTCGTCCGGCCCAAGCCCACGTACCGCGTCGAACAGGGCAATGCTGCCCGCCACCCCTCCTTCGTCCGGAACCGGGTGCGCCGCCTCGAGAACGGCGATCCGCTCGCACGGCACCGCATAGCCGTATCGCGTCACCACGACACCGGTGAGCGCATAAGGCCACGCCGCCTCGAATGCCTGAGCCATCACCGCGGACGCCTTGCCGGCGCCGACCACCACCGTCCGTCCGCGCGGCCTCTCCGGCAGGAAATGCGGCAGCGATCTCGCAGGGTCGGCGGCAGCGACGGCCACGTCGAAAAGCGACCGGAGAACAGCGCGAGTATCCATGTTCCGTCCTATCATCCTGTCGATCCGGGCGATCGGTCCTGCGACACCTGCAGCGCGATCAAGACGCGTCGCATCCTATGTCATCGAGGTATCTGCGCGGTGTTCGGTCGCGCGCGGCGAACCAGGGTTAGTCATGGTCGTGACGGCGGTGATGAAGCCGACACAGGAAGCTCAGGCACCGGCGAACACTGGAACGACATAGGGCCCTTCCGGAATAAATGCGATCTCCGGATCGTCGTGGCGCGCGATCGCATCGCGCAGGGCCGCCTCAATGTTGTTCGTAATGACCACCCCGGTGATCCGCTGCTCATCCGCGGTCAGCCCTGTCGTGTAGAGCTCGACGCGGCCGAGGCGCATGGCCTTGATCTGCATTTCGGTCTGCCACTCGTCTATCTCTGCCAACGACTTCGCAGTCAGCGTCGCGATGAAGCGATCGCGTCCCAACTCCATCAATCGCTCCTGCGCCTCGCGAAATTCGACCGAACCAAAGCCTTCGGAACAAGCGGACGCCATGATGAGGGTGCCTCCGGGCTCCAAGATGTCGAGTGGCGTCACCATGCCTTTCACGGTCTGGTAATAGGTCTTGTCGAGCGGATATCCGGCCGAGGACGTCACGATCGTCCTGAAACGCCGGGGCGAGTCGATCCTGGTGGATGCGGCGACGAAATTCACTGCCGCCAGATGGCTCTCGATGATCTCGCCGAAGGTGACGTGAACGAGGTGGCGATCCTCGTCGATGATCGTGTTCAACGCATAGCAGGCGCCAAGCCGGCGAACGATCTCGAGCTGCTCCTCGTGCAGGGGATTGCCGACCAGGTTGCACTGGACTGCAAGCGGATCCTCCATGAAGCGCGCCGAATGGAACGTTCGAATGGTATGGTGATGCGCGACGCCGGGCGCGACCACCTTCCGGCCACCCGACCAGCCGGCCATGAAATGCGGTTCGACGAGGCCGGTAGCGATCCGCAACTCCGCCTCCACGAAGCGACGGTCGATCCCGATCGGTGTCCCGCGGGTCGACGTCACCCCGAGGTCGACATGCATCGCATCGTCGCGAGCGAAATGGTTCTCGACCCGCACCCGTGCGAGCACCCAGGGATCGCCGATCAACTCGGCCAGCTCGTCGCCCTCGTTCGGACGATGCAGCCCCGTCGCGACGAGGACGATGATCCCCGAGAACGGGATCCCGGCCGCGACCAACGTCTCGATCATCGGGCGCAGGAACAGCCCGTTCGGCACCGGGCGGGTGATGTCGCAGATCAGGATGCAAGCGCTCGCCTTGCCGCGCGCCAATTCGGACAACGGTGCCGCCCCGATTGGCGCCGCGAATGCAGCCATGATTGCGTCGTATGGGTTCGACAGCTTGGGCAATACGCCTTTGCGGATCACGGTCGCGCGTGCGCCTGTCGGGAGGGCTACGGCCAGATGGCCTTTTCCGAACAGCAGGTCGATGTGCGACACTGTCATTTTCCACTTCATCCGCGATGGTGTCTCAGCCACCGGCCTCGATCGTTAATGGCACGACGATCTGGCTGGCGGCTCCGGTCATCCTGGGCTCATCCTGGGGTCGTACGGGATCGAGACGTCAGGTCTTATCACCCATGTTTCTTGCAAGAGCGGCCGCGACCTCGTCGGCAATTTGCTGATCCTCGACGGGAGCGAGACCGCTGATACCAATGCCTCCGATTATCGCGCCGCTTTGGCTGCAAATAACAGCCCCGCCGGGCAACCCCGTCAGCGTCGAATCCGCGAAATAGCTGGCCTGCACGCCTTCCCGCACCAGGCGCGCATGGAACGCGGTTGTGGTGACGCCGAGTCTCGCGGCGCTGTATGCCTTGGCCTCCGATAGTTTGATACTCCTGACCGGCGCCCCATCCATGCGTGAGAAGGCCAGGAGCGCGCCGCGCTCGTCGGTCACCGCGACACACATGGGGCGGCCCAATATGTTCGCCTGGATCACTGCTTCCTCTATAAGGTGGTGAGCGTCCGATCGATCGAGCTTCATGGCGTTGGGACCCTTGATGGTGTTGTCGGGGTCGGATGACCGCACCCCGTGAATTTTACCCAGCGCTCGCCGACTTCGCTATCGTCTGGAAAAAGCCTGACCGGAGTTGCACTCCTCGTTCGCACGATAAAGGCGAGCCGCTCAAGGGGACATTTCTCCAGGGACCCATCGCCCGATTTGATGGCTCGCAGGCAGTGGGGCCAACGAACCATCAAAGGGCACTTCTACGATCGTCCGGCGTCGAGCGAGCGTCTCGATCAAATCCTAGAACGCGTTGGTCTTTGGCAGATATTGCTCCAGCAAAACCAGATCGAGTTTCCCGAGTCGGTCGCTTGCGGTCATGGCCTGATGCCAGTACGGGTAGAGCAACGGCAACTTGCTCACGGCGTTCAGCCGCTCCATGTCGCTCTCGTTCAGCCGCAGATCCACCGACTTGAGGTTGGTCAGAAGCTGTGCCTCGGTATTCGCGCCGATCACCACCGACGACACTGCCGGCCGATGCAGCAGCCAAGCCAAAGCGACCTCGGCAGCAGAAACGCTGTGCTCGTCGGCAATCGCGACCAGCACCTCGATGATATCGTAGAGCCTGGTCTCGTCACGGATCGGCGGTTCCGGCCAGCCGGCGAAGTTGCGCCCGTCTTCCGGACCGGCCTGACCACGGCGATATTTACCCGACAGAAGGCCACCGGCAAGCGGGCTCCAAACGAGGATGCCCAAACCCTGGTCCAGCGCGATCGGAACCAGTTCGTATTCTGCCTCGCGCGCTTCGAGGGTGTAGTGGATCTGCTGGCTGACAAAGCGCGCGCTGCCAGCCCGATCCGCAGCGCCCAGCGCCTTCATGAGTTGCCAGCCGGTGAAGTTCGACACCCCGACATAACGGACCTTTCCGGACGAGACGAGCGATTCCAGCGCCGCCATGGTCTCCTCGACCGGGGTGAGGCCATCCCACTCGTGAAGCTGGTACAGATCGATGTGATCGACCTTGAGACGCTTCAGGCTCGCCTCGCAGGCACGCATCAGATAGTGGCGCGAAAGCCCGCCATCGTTCGGGCCGGTTCCCATCGGGAAGCGGGCCTTGGTCGCCAGCAACACCTGGTCACGCCTGCCTCTGATCGTTTCGCCGACGATCTCTTCCGAGGTTCCGGACGAATAGATATCGGAGGTGTCGAGCAGGTTGACGCCGGCGTCCAGCGCGATATCGACCATGCGTGTGGCCCCGGCCTGGTCGGTATTCCCGACATGGGAGAACCGCGCCTTTCCGCCGAATGTCATGGTGCCAAGGGTAAGGGCGGAAACCTTCAAGCCGGACCGGCCAAGTTGGCGATATTCCATGGTCGTCATCTCTTTCGTTGTTGCTGGAGTGTCGGTCAGGTGCGTAAATCGCCGCTACTTGATAATCCCGATCTTCTTGCGATCAATGGTTATGAAGACCGCAGTGACCAGAACGAAACCTTTGATGATGTTCTGAAAATAGGGGTCGACTCCCCCCATGTTCATGCCGCTCGAAAGGAGCGTGATGATCAATACTCCGAGCATGGTATTCATGATGCTGCCGAGGCCACCCGTCAAAGGCGTGCCGCCGACCACCACAGCCGCGATAACATCCAGTTCGAGACCGAGACCGAGCTGCGATGTCGCGGCCATCGTGCGCGCGCCCTGCAGCAGCCCAGCCATGCCACACAGTGCTCCGAGTAGCACATACATCAAGATCTTGACGCGCCTGACTGGGATGCCGGTAAGGATCGAGACACGCTCGCCACCACCGATCGCCCGTACCTCGCGACCGAAGACAGTATAGTTTATGATGCACCAGGCGACCGCCGCAAGAGCCAGACCGATCACGACCTCATGGGGAATACCGTAACTGATCCCGGAGTAGGCATCGAGGAAACCGTCATTCTCGATCGAAACCGGCGCGCCACGCGTGAAGTACAGGACCAGACCGCGATAGACGACCATGGTTCCCATCGTCGCGATGAAAGACGGAACCTTCCCGACCGCCAGCAGCAAGCCGTTGAGACAGCCGCACATCGCTCCGACCGCAATCGCCGGGATGATTGCCCAGGCACCGAGCGTGTTCGACGTCACGGCTGCCACCAGCGCTGACACGGCGACGATCGCGCCCACCGAGATGTCGATTGACCCCGCCATGATGATAAAGGTCATGCCCAGTGCAGCAACGAGAAGCACGGTTCCCTGTTCGAGCACGGTGGAGAGATTGTCGAGCGACAGGAAGCGGCGCGACATGGCCGTGAAGACCGCAACCAATACGACGAGAAAGATGAGGGGGAACCCCCGTCGCAACAGCTCGATCCGCGGAATATTCCATCGCTCGGCTGGGATGACCTTCCTGTCCAGGTCGGTTACGGTGCTGATCTTGTTCATCATCATGCCTCAGGTCATGTACTTCACGATGTCATGCTCTTCGACGCCGTCCAGCGAGGGGTATTCACGGGCTACTACACCTTGCCGAAGAACGACGAGACGGTCCGACATGCCGATGAGTTCCGGCATATCCTCGGACGAGAGAAGAATGGCGAGGCCTTCGGCCGCCTTCTGGCGCATGAGCCCGTAGATTTCGACGCGGGCACCCATGTCCACTCCACGCGTGGGATTGTTCAGCAAAAGGAGCGACGGACCGACGGCGAGGCACTTGCCCAGCACCACCTTCTGCATATTCCCGCCCGAGAGCGAACGACACGGTGCGTCGGCGCAGGCCGTCCGGATGCCGATCTGCAAGATGAGATCGTCGGAGATCTCGCGGGCACGCGACCTGTCGAAGAACGGTCCGTGCGACGGCGGCCGCGCCATGACGAGATTATCCAGCACGCTGAACCCCGCAATAAGCCCCTCGTTGCCGCGATCGCCCGGAAGGTATGCGATCCCCTGCTGCCAGGCCGCGCGCGGCGTCGTGGGGTGATAGTCCATCCCCGCCAGATTCAGGTCGCCGTGAACTAATTTCTCGTCGCCGACGATGCCGGCGAACAGCGCCTCCGCGCCGGCGCCTTTCAGACCCGCAAGTCCGACGATCTCGCCACGCCGCACCTCGATGCTGAGGTCGTTCAACTCCCGGCCTACCGCGACCCCGCGCGCGCGCAGGATAGCGGGTGCGGCGAGACCAGGCGGCCCGCGCGGCGGATACGTGCCGTGCGACAGATCCCGCCCCACCATCAGGCGATGAATTTCATTTGCCTCGATGCTCGCGGCCAGGAAGGAACCAACGAACCGCCCATCTTTGAGAATGGTGAGATCGTCAGCCGCCGCAAGCACCTCGCTCAAATGATGCGACACGAAGCCAATCGTCATGCCCTGCGATTTCAGCTCCTGCATGACGTTCAGTACCGCATCCACTTCGCGATGATCGAGGTAGGCCGTCGATTCATCGAGTAGAAGCGTGTTGGGGTCCGATGAGATGGCGCGCGCAATCTCCACGCATTTCAGCTCGCCAAGGTTGAGCCGATCGATATTGGTCGAGACCGAGATTTTGACGCCAAGCCGGTCGAGGGCAGCCTGTGCCACCGTCGCCATCTGTTTCCGCTTCACGATCCCGAGCGGCCGCGCATATCGGCGCAGGCTTCCAATAAAGATGTTTTCGGCGATCGTCAGCGACCGGTTGATCGTGATTTCCTGATGAACCAGCGCCACACCGCGCGCCGTGGCATCGACGATGGATTGCGGAGCGAAGGGCGCATCGTCCAGCGTCATCGCGCCACTGTCGGGACGCATCGCACCGCCAAGCATGCGGAGCGTCGTGGACTTGCCTGCTCCATTCTCGCCGACGATGGCATGAACCGTACCTGTACGGAGCGTGATAGAGACATCGCTCGCCGCGAGGGTAGGGCCGAACCGCTTGTTCAGATTGACTGCAACGAGCGTCATGGAGCGCAACCATTCATGAAATAACCGGAAATACAGGAGGTCCTCGCACCACGACGGATGCGAGGTTGCCTTGTCGTTCAATTACTGGGAGTAGTGTACCTCGAAGGCCGGGGACAGGGGCGCGTCCTTGTTGTAGACCTTCGAGTGAACCTTGAAGTCGTAGTTCGGCTGTCCGCCAGGGAAGTCCCTCACGTAGCGGGGAACATCGGCCTTCGTCATCGGCAGCAGCTTGAGCTTGATATTCGCCTGGTCAGCCGGAATCTTGAAGCCGTGAAGATAGTTGTACATTATCTCCAGCGCGATACCGCCCTGTACCCAGTGACCGCCAATGTCGAAGATCTGTTCGCCGTTTTTGACCTCCTCGACATTTTCGGGATTGAGATCCATTCCGACGACGATCACGTCCTTGCCAGGTACCTTGCCCTTGCTCTTCAGCGCCGCAAGTACGCCCATCGCGGTCGGGTCGTTTCCGCACCATACTCCAGCTATATCGGGATGACCCTGATAGAGGGATTCAAAGGCCGTCTGTGACTGGTCGCGCACGAAATTTCCGTCCACCTCGCCAACGATCGTGACGTTGCCATCTTCATCGACCGCTTTCTGGAAACCTTTGCGGCGGTCAATCGCGACCGATGTACCGGCCGTTCCGTTGACCACACCGATCACTTTCTTCCCTTGCGGGTCAGGCTTGACCGCGGCAAGCAGTGCCTTGCCCATGTGGTAGCCGGAGTCGAAGTCGCTCGGTCCGACGAATGCGATATAGTTGGTGTGCTCTCCGGACTGCGGTGCGAATGTAGTATAAGTGTCCGTGATGATAACGGGGATGTTCGCACGCTTGGCGAACCTGATAGTGGCGGGCGCAGTCGACCAGTAACCGACCGAGATGATTCCATCGACTTTACGAGCCACGAGATCCTGTGCGGCCTGGGTCATCTGATCCGGCTTGTTGTCAGCATTCAGGACGACGAGGTGGACGCCGAGCTGGCTCGCACCCGTCTGCAGGAACGTGATGTCTCTGTTCCAGAATTGTGAGTCCAGTGTCGGCACAACGACGCCGATTGTCGGCTCGTCGGCTGCCACAGCCGCCGTGGATAGGCCGCACATCGCGACCGCCATGAACATTGTCTTATTGACGCCTGAGAGGCGAGGCATGTTTCTATCCCTTCGCTTTTCTTGCTTTGTGGTACTCGGGTTGATCAACGGTAGCGTATCCGAGTCCGTTTCTGACACGATATCGGTTAATGATAGTGTAGTCGCTGGTTCACACATGGTGCCATCACTGGCGACCGCGTGGCGAATGCCGTAATCTGGGTCACCATCCCCAGCTTAAGAGAAGCCTCCAAGAGGCCTGGCGTCGTGGGCGCCGACAACGGTCTCGTAACGATCGACTATTGCAGGTGCGATATTCGCACTCATTATCTATTCCCCCAAGCGGTCGGGTCTCAGTAGCCCAACGCGCTCTGCTGCAAAGTGCCTTATTTACTACGTGACGTCATCAGCCGATTACGCTTTTCCAGTTCAGTTAGCGTGTAAACGGTTCAGATGATCGTGTGTCTGAGTTATTTCCGAAGGCATGCCACCTGCATCGCTTAACTGTAACTCGCCGAGACGGAAGTGATAGTTGTGTTGTTTCAATGTTTTGCGTCTCGGGCCAAGGCGTGTTTCGATGCAGTTGGCACCGCGCATCATCATCCTGGCGCATGCGGCTGCCGTGCAAAGCGTTGACGACGCTGATCCCGAAACCAGAGGCGATCGCCCTGGCTGCCTCATCCCGAGAAGAGCCGTGGGTGTTCGAGTTCCGGGCGTTCAACGAGACGATTCCCGTTCGTCGGTGCCGATCGGCATCGGATTGACAGCCGTTTCCGCCAGGTCGATGCACCGGCGCCTGTCGGACGAGTTTCTCCGGTAGTACGCGGGCGCTGCAGTCGTTGGATCTGGAACAGGCGTAACTGCCCCAAAGCCAGCAGGCAGAGCGAATACCGGTTGCGGCATGGCTTTTTTCCTCCTGGTGGTCTGCAGGCGTCTGTCCCCTGTGGGCGACCTCCAGTGAAGGCGGGGGTCAAAGAGCTTTCCTTGCCAATTACATGACTGTTTGCGACGCGTCGCGACGGGTCAGTGCGTCTGCATTGATGCAGATATCAGGTGGCCTGCCAGACAGCACAGCCAGTACGTTGCGCGAGACGATCTCGCCCATCTGCAGCCTGGTCTCCTCCGTCGCGGAGGCAATATGCGGGACGATCACGAGATTTGGCAGGTCTATCAGGCCTGGTGCGAGCTTGGGTTCGTCCTCAAAGACGTCGAGTGCCGCACCCCAGATGCGATGCTCGCGCAAGGCCTCGACAAGCGCCTTCTCGTCGACAACCGGGCCACGGCTCGCGTTGATCAAGATCGCCGTCGGCTTCATCCGCCCGAATTCATGCGTACTGACGTAGTGGTGCGTTTCTGGCGAAAGCGGCACGTGTAGTGTCAGAAAGTCCGATCGCGTGAGGAGCTCGTCCTTGCTGACGAAACGCGCGCCGGACTCCTCTTCAATCTCGCGATTTGGTGCCACGTCGCTGTAGATGATCTCCATATCGAAGCCACGCGCCTTTCGGGCCACGTTGCGTCCGATCCGGCCCGCCCCAGCGATACCGAGGACCTTCCGATCGACATCGACGCCTATGAAGAACATCGGCTTCCACCCGTCCCACCGTCCCTCGCGCAGGAAGCGCTCGGCTTCGGGAATGCGGCGCGCCATCGCGAGCATAAGAGCGATCGTGTGCGTCGCCGTCGCGTCGTCGAGCACGCCGGGCGTATTGGTCAGTGCGACACCGCGGTCGGTGGCCGCAGGCACGTCGAAATTGTTCGTGCCGACCGCATAGTTCGCGACGATCCGGCAAGCCGGCCCCGCAGCGTCAAGAAGGGGACCGTCGATGCGGTCGGTCAGTAGCGACACGATGGCGGCACAACCGGAGACGTTGCGACGAAGCTCCTCGGGCGAGAGTGCGCGATCCTCGGGGTTCACGGTAACGTCGTGCTCCGCCTCGAGGGCCTTGATCGTCAGATCGGGGATCGCCCGCGTAACGTAGATTTTATGTCTCATTAATCTTGCCTCGTCCGTAAGCAGCAGCGGCGTCTCTTGAGAGCTGTGTTGTTCTTCTCCGTCTACTCCGCGGCATCTTTAGCCATGGATTGTCCGATCTCGTGGTTGGCGAGCAGTTCGAGGGCTCGAACCATGGACGAATGATCGTCGCGGCCGCCACCATGCGCCTCGCACGCGCTGAACAGCGACCGAGCCAGAGCCGTTGCGGGAAGCGACACTCCGAGTAACCGGGCATTCTCAAGTGCGAGATTGAGATCCTTCTGGTGCAGTTCGACGCGAAAGCCCGGCGTGAAATTGCGCTTGATCATCCGTTCGCCATGAACCTCGAGAACGCGGGAGCTGGCGAAGCCGCCGAGCAGCGCCTCGCGCACGCGCGCCGGGTCTGCACCTGCACGCGACGCGAACACCAACGCTTCGGACACTGCCTCGATCGTAAGCGCGACGATGATCTGGTTGGCTACCTTTGTCGTCTGACCGGCGCCGTGCTCCCCGACCCGGTTGATGTTGCGCCCCATCAATTCGAGGAGCGGCCTCACGTGCTCGAACAGGTCGGCCGGGCCGCCGACCATGATGGTCAGCGACGCCGCTTTTGCCCCGACTTCGCCGCCAGATACCGGCGCGTCGAGGCACCCGATGCCACGCTCACCGAGACGCGCAGCGAACTGCTTGCTCGCAAGTGGCGAGATGGAGCTCATATCGACGACAATTGACCCGGACTTCGCGGTCTCAATCACGCCTGCGGGTCCGAATATCACGGCTTCGACATCAGGCGTGTCTGGCACCATGATGATGATAACGTCCGCATCCGCCGAAGCCTCGGCAGCACTCGCGCATCTCAACACGTCGCCGTCGCCCATGTTGGATGGTACGCCCGAACGGCTTGCAAGGCTAACCCTATGACCGGCCTTGATCAGGTGTTCTGCCATCGGGCGCCCCATGACGCCCAAACCGATAAATCCAATATTCAACGCCCCTTCTCCCTAGATTTGGCCGCTCGCGATTTCGGCGGCTTCGTTATATCTGCGGATGTGCAGTATACGGATTCGGATATAGCGTTCGCTGCCGCCATTACTTGTGCTGCTAGCGCATCGAACCGTTTGTCCTCGACCTGCTCCAGCGTTCCGACCGCACTGATTGCAGCGATAACCATGCCATCGCGATCACGGATCGGTGCGGCGATGCAGCGGCAGTTCGGCGCCTGTTCCTCGTCATCGATCGCCCAACCCCGGCGCCTTACATCTGCGAGCTGGAGACGAAGACCCGCGGCACTCATGACGGTCTTCGGCATCCGCTTTTCGAAAGCAAGGCTCGCTATAACAATGTCGAGCAGTTCGGGCGGCATCCAGGCGATCAGGCTCTTGCCAAGGGCACTGCAGTTGACGGGAAATCGTTGGCCGACGTGAGATTTCACGATTATGTCGCGCGCACCTTCGACGCGTGCAAGATAAACCGCCTCGTTCTGCTCGAGTACACCCAGATGACAGGTGAGCTGGACCCGCTTTGCAAAGTCGCGAAGTATCGGCATCGCGTCCCGTTGGAGATCGTTGCTCTCGTTTGCGATACCGGCAAGCTCGAACAACCTGAGCCCCAGACCGTATCCGCCCAACGATCTCCGCTTGATCAAGCCAAGTTCACACATAGTCGAGATAAGATGATGCGTGGAGCTCTTTGGCATGCCGAGCCGTTCCTGGATACCGGTGAACCCAAGGCCAGGTTCGCGGGCAACCGCTTCCAGAAGGGCGACACCCCTCCCAAGCGCCGGAACCTTTAGATTGGATACTTCCCCGACTTTGTTCATTACCTGGAACTTAAGTTTCTTTTGTTGAGTTGAAGCTGCGCGCCACCAAATCGATTGTCAACGACCTATACTCAATGATGAATTGTCGGCAGCTCACGGCAAGAACTTGTGCAATGCAAAATCTCCGTTCGTTCCAATTGCCGTGCTGGTCCGGTCGATCCTGGAAAATGGCACACCAGCCCTTGGTGGCAGCCATCGCCGCGGGCGCCACAAGAGACCCATGCTTTTGGACGCGCCCTAGCTGTGCAATGTCGCCATGGAGGACAGCCTCGGTCGGAAGTTCGTCGATCACTCGGGGTCGGGCTCGGAAGGGGTTCTTGTCTTCGATACAAGGGTCCGATGCGGGCCCATCACCCAAGGTTCGCGAAGGTCTCTGCACACACTGCAAGGTTAGCGGTACGGTAAGGGTTAATCTCGTGATTCTGCACAGAATGAATAGCCGGGACTGTCGGCGGTAGACGAGATCGTCTGGATTTCCGAACGTGAGGATAAGTGGATATTTCGTGTTGGTTGGTATGGCACGGCACGGTTCTCCGACACTTGCCAGCCTCGACCTGACCTTCAGGGTAATCATCGGCCAGGCATCACAGTATGATGTCTGATCAGACAGCTTAACCGATCGGGTGGCATTAATTTTATTTCAGCGGAAAAGCCGCATATTATTAGGCGCTCCAAAGAGAGGCACTCTGATTATTATTTAATCTACAGACTTTATCGAGGCCAGTGGCTAGGGGTCGCACGAAAGAAGTCAATGCGTGGAAACACCCAACCTGTCGTCTGCGCCAGATCTCCCGCTCAGAGGACCGGGTATCCGCGCGAGGAGCTTGTAACGGCGGGCTTCGGTATCTGAATAAGGAATGGATTGATCCGGAAAAAGGCGAAGGCAGTATGGACTGTAAGAGCGACCCTCATAATTTTTCTGATGTAGACGGATTCACGTTGATTTTGGCATCCTGATGATTATTGCATTCTGTATTTTTGGCGAACGACACACATGCCAAACTAGGCTTCGCGATTTGCTGCGCTCGTAGCCGGATGCTGCTACGGGCCATTTGCGTGCATAGTAATCTCACTGCTTTAGGGGTGTACTCTTAAAACGTACGAGCCTCGCCGACAGATACATCACACATCGTCATAATGCAGCTTCGATCGGATCACTCGTAGGTCTGTCTTTGCCGAGGCAGATCATGAGTGCTCGGCGTCCCATGACAACTAGGCCGCCCTTACCTCCGACGCCTAGATAGGGTTTACCGTCGGTTTTTATAGCCGGTCGCAATTCTATTCGCTTCTGCGTCACTAGAACTTCAACCGATTAGGCGGCGTTGCAAGTTTTCACTCCAATTCGGCATAGTCATAAATGTACGCCGGCTATATTCGAGGCGCTGGCGGGGGCTAGTCACTGCGGGTACCAATCCCAACGGAAGGATACCGGGGCAAGTACAAAAACCCTGCTCGAAACTCAACGTGGTGTTCATGATCGTTTCAACCAGGGCGCTGGTGGCCGGTCCGACCTCGGTCCCGAATGCCCGGATCTGCGCCGGATCAGACGCGATGGGAGCGAGTAGACGTGGCCGTGCAGTTCGACATGGCCGTCGCGTGCGACCCGGCAGCGCGTCCACTCTGCATAGGCGCAGATTGCCAGGGCTACCGGCCGGCACCGGGCTTGCGCATCAGTCGAGCATTCATGTCGCCCTCGAGGTCTTCCGGCATGTTCCGGCCAATCACTGAGAGCGGATATTTCCTGCAACCGGTTCCTTATCCGCAGGAATGTTGAACAGAACAGGCACCCATTGTTCTCATCACCGACAAGAGCCACTGCCTGGTCAAAGGTTGTTGGCAGTCCCTAGCTGAAATTGCTGCCAATCTGCTTGATGTCCACGAACCGCAACTCGGCGTTCATTTCCGCGGTTCGGCGCATCATGAAAGCTGAGCTTGCGAGAAACACCGGGTCGCCATCCAAATCGTCCGCCATCGCGGTCCGGTTGGTGGCCACAAAGTTCGCCAGTCGCAGCTTGTCGCCGTCCACCCAACGCGCGAGCGAGAACGGCGTGGATTCAAAGCCGATCCCAACCCCGTATTCGCCGGCAAGGCGCGCCTGCAACACGTCGAGCTGCAGCGTGCCGACCACGCCGACGATCGGCGGGCTGCCATCCTGCGGTCGGAACAACTGCACCACGCCCTCTTCCGCCAGCTCCTGCAGCGCCTGACGCAGCTTCTTGGCCTTCATCGCATCGTCGAGCCGCACGCGCCTCAGGATCTCGGGCGCGAAATGCGGCACGCCGGTGAAGCGGAGCTCCTCCCCCTCGGTCAGCGTGTCGCCGATCCGGAGCGTACCGTGGTTCGGAATGCCGACGACGTCGCCGGCGTAGGCTTCCTCCGCAAGCTGCCGATCGCGGGCGAAAAAGAACTGCGGCGTGTGCAGCGCGAACTGCTTGCCCGACCGCACGTGCTTGACCCGCATGCCGCGCGTCAGCTGGCCGGAACAGACACGCGCGAACGCCATGCGGTCCCGGTGGTTCGGATCCATGTTGGCCTGGATCTTGAAAATCAGCGCGGTCATGGTCGGCTCGTCCGCCTGCACGACGCGGCCGTCGGTCGCCTGCGCGCGCGGCTGCGGCCCGAAGCTCACAAGCGCGTCGAGCAGGTCGGTCACGCCGATCTCGCGCATGGCGCTGCCGAAATAGACCGGCGTCAGATGGCCGGCGTCGAAGCTTTCCCTGTTCCATTCCGGCAACGCCGCCTGCACCAGCTCGAGTTCCTCGCCCAGGGCGATCATGCGTGGGTCAGACTGCTCCAACGGCACCGACACATGCACCTCGCGAGCGCGCAGGTCGTAGGTCCCGACGAAGTTGGAGGCACGTCCGATCGGCCAGGTCGCCGGCGCGGTGTCGAGTGCCAGCGCCTGCGATACCTCTTCCATTAACGCGAACGGGTCCTGCGCCTCGCGATCCATCTTGTTGACGAAGGTGATGATCGGGATGTCGCGGAGACGGCAGATCTCGAACAGCTTGAGGGTCCGGGCCTCGATGCCCTTGGCAGCATCGATCACCATGACCGCGGAATCGACTGCGGTCAGCGTCCGGTAGGTATCCTCGGAGAAATCCTCATGGCCGGGCGTGTCGAGCAGGTTGAAGATGCAGCCGCCATACTCGAACGTCATTACCGAGGTGACGACGGAGATGCCGCGGTCGCGCTCGATCCCCATCCAGTCGGACCGGGTGCGGCGTCGCTCGCCTTTTGCGCGCACGTTGCCGGCGAGCTGGATCGCGCCGCCGGCGCGGAGCAGGCGCTCGGTCAGCGTGGTCTTGCCGGCGTCCGGATGCGAGATGATCGCGAAGGTGCGGCGGCGGGAGATTTCGGATGCTAGGTTGGACAAGGCCAAGGGGCTCCGCCCCTGGACCTAGCCCAAGGGCTGTCGCCCTTGGAACCCAGGGTTTAGATAATTGGGTGTCCAGAGGGCGACTGCCCTCTGGTGGAGTTGCAGGAGGTGGAACCTCCTGCGGTAACCATCAGCGCGAGTAGAACTCGACGACCAGGTTCGGTTCCATCGACACCGGATACGGCACGTCCGACAGCTTCGGGCTGCGCTGGAACTTGCCCTTCATCGCACGATGATCGACCTCGAGATATTCCGGAACATCCCGCTCGCCGCTCTGTGCGGCATCGAGCACGACGGCCAGCTGCTTCGACTTCTCGCGAACCTCGATCGCATCGCCGTCGCGCACCAGGAAGGACGGAATGTTGACCTTCTTGCCGTTGACGGTGACGTGGCCATGGTTGACGAACTGGCGGGCGGCGAACGGCGTCATCGCGAACTTGAGGCGATAGATCACCGCATCCAGCCGGCGCTCGAGCAGGTCGATCAGGTTCTCCGAGGTGTCGCCCTTGCGACGGACGGCCTCGTCATAATACTTGCGGAACTGCTTCTCGCTGATGTTGCCGTAATAGCCCTTGAGCTTCTGCTTCGCCATCAGCTGGACATTGAAGTCCGAGGGCTTCTGCTTGCGGCGCTGGCCGTGCTGGCCCGGGCCGTATTCGCGCTTGTTGATTGGCGACTTCGCACGACCCCAGAGATTGACGCCGAGGCGGCGGTTGATCTTGTACTTGCTTTCGAGGCGCTTGGTCACGAGCGCGCTCCTTTCTTTTCTTCGGTGCGGCGCGCGTTCAGGCCAGAAACCCGTCGCCCTGTTCCGCTTGTTGCACCGGTAGGCCGCGACCGGATTTGGTCGCGACGGGCGCAGTCCGTATCATTGGGGCCGCTGCCTCGTATGCAGGTGCAGCACCAACCGGACCGTCCACGTTCCCGGCAGTGCGGCGGCGTATAGGTGCGACAGGCGGCCAAGTCAATGTTTGGCGAGTCAGCTGGCCTCGTCGCGACCGCGCAGCCGGCGCCCCAGGGCGAGCTCCGTCACCACACCGTGCAGCGTGCGCAGCTCCTGCTGGGTCACCTCGCCGCGCTCGAAGAAGTGCCACAGGTTGCGCACCATGCCGGGGCGCTTGGGCATGTTGCGCAGGAAGCCGCAGGCGTCGAGCTCGCGCACCAGATGGGTCATGAAGTTGCCAAGCTCGCCCTTGGTGGCGACCTGGGTCTCGTTGGTCATCAGCACGCGGGCGGGGATTTCCTCCTCGCCATTCTCCCCGGCGGCACTCAGCCACCACTCGTAGGCCATAATCATGACCGCCTGGGCGAGATTGAGAGACGAGAAGTCAGGGTTTAGCGGATAGCGGATCAACGCGTCGGTCCGCGCCATGTCGTCGTTGTCGAGCCCTGCCCGCTCCGGTCCGAACAGCAGGCCGACGCCGAGGCCGCGCCGGCTGATCTCGCGGATCTCGGCCGCCCCGCCGCGCGCGGTCAGGATCGGCTTCACGATATGGCGCGGCCTCGGGCAGGTCGCGAACACCCGGTGCAGGTCCGATACCGCGTCGTCCACGTCGGGATGCACCGTGGCCGCGTCCAGGATGCGATCAGCGCCGGAGGCCGAGCGCCAAGCGCGTTCCTGCGGCCAGCCATCGCGCGGCGCCACCAGCCGCAGGTGGAACAGGCCGCCATTGGCCATGGCGCGCGCCACCGCACCGATATTCTCGGCCAGTTGCGGACGCACCAGCACCACGACCGGGCTGTTGCCGATCGGGCTGAGGTCGGCGCCGCCGTCGCGGCCGGTCATGCGCGGCGCCAGCTCGTGCCGTCCGGTCCATCCTCGAGCACGATACCGTCGGCCAGGAGCGTGGCGCGGATCGCGTCCGCCCGGGCAAAATCACGCAACTTGCGGGCCTGCAGCCGTTCGGCGATGGCCGCCTGGATCGCCGGCTCATCGACGCCTGACCGGAACCAGGCTTCGGGGGTCAGGCGCAGTATGCCGATCGCGCGGCCAGCTGCCCGGAGCCCGAGGCCCGATGCGGCATCACCGGCCAGTGCGGCATCAGCCAAGCGGTGCAGCACGGCCATCACGCCGGGCGTGTTGAGGTCCTGGCACAGTGCGTCGACCACTGCCGCCGGAACCGGCTCGTCGCCGCGCTCCGGTGGCAGGTTGCAGGCGGCGATCGCCCGATAGAACCGGTCGAGCGTTCGCCGTGCGTCGACCAGGCCGGTGCGGGTGAAGTTCAGCACCGACCGGTAGTGGGTCTGCATCAGCAGAAGGCGCAACGCCTCCGGTGGGGTATCGGCCAGGATCTCGCGCACCGTGAAGAAATTCCCGAGGCTCTTGGACATCTTCTCGCCATCGACGAGCAGCATCGCGTTATGCAGCCAGATGTTGGCGAACCGGCTGCCAGGATAGCCGCACAGGCTCTGCGCGCGCTCGTTCTCATGGTGGGGAAACAGCAGGTCGTCGCCGCCACCGTGAATGTCGAAGCTGTCGCCGAGATAGCGGTGCGCCATCGCACTGCATTCGATGTGCCAACCCGGGCGGCCACGGCCCCATGGGCTGTCCCAGCCGGGCAGCTCAGGCGTCGAGGGCTTCCATAACACGAAGTCGCCGGCATCGCGCTTGTAGGATGCGACCTCGACCCGGGCACCGGCGATCAACTCGTCAGGATCCCGCCCGGACAGCCGGCCGTAATCGCCGAAATGCCGTACCGAGAACAGAACGTGCCCGTCTGCCTCATAGGCATGGTCGGACCCGATCAGGCTGCCGATCAACGTGATCATGTCGGCGATATGGTGGGTGGCGCGCGGCTCGATGTCCGGCGCCAGAATACCGGCGGCGGCGAGATCGGCATGCAGGTCGGCGATCGTCTCGGCGGTCAGCACCTCGATAGCGATGCCGCGCTCGGCGGCGCGCGCATTGATCTTGTCGTCCACGTCGGTGATGTTGCGCACGAAGGTGACACGCGGGTAGAGCAGCCGCAGCAGCCGGACCAGCAGGTCGGCGGATAGCGCCGCCCGCAGGTTACCGATATGCGCCAGGTCATAAACGGTCGGGCCGCAGTAATAGAGACGGACATGGTCGGGATCGAGCGGCACGAAGGGTGCCGTTCTCCTGGTCAGGCTGTCATGAAGCACAAGTTCGGGCATTGGCGGGTTTTGCGGCATCGGTGCGGTGCCGGCAAGCACATCCGCATGTTCGGGCGCAGCCGCGCGACCGTGCGGAGGAGACCGCATGAGCACGCACCTCGCTGCGCGAACGACGATGGCCGGACACGCGAAGGCGCTGCTTCGGCTCGCGGTTCCGCTCGCCCTGTCGAGCCTGTCGCAGATGGCGATGGGCCTGACCGACAGCGTCCTGCTGGGCGGAATCGGCGGCGGTGCGCTGGCGGCCGGCGGGCTGGCGGCGTCGTTGTTCTTCACCGTGTTGGTGATCCTGCAGGGTGCCCTGATCGCCGCCGGGGTGCTGGCGGCGCAGGCGCTCGGCGCCGGGGACGATCGTCGGGTGGCTTCGCTGTACGGGACCGGGCTGGTAGTGGGATCGGTGCTCAGCCTGATCGCCTTCGCCGGCTTCAGCCTGGTGAAGCCGGCGCTGCTGGTTATGCACGAGCCGCCGGTGCTGGCGAATGATGTCGGCATCTACATGGATGTCTTGCGCTGGGGGTGTCCCGCCTCTCTTGCGTGCCTCGGCATGCTGCGGGCGATCCTGCCGGCGATCGACGAAGCCGGGCTGCTGCTCTGGGTGATGCCGCCGATGGTGGTGGTCAACGGGCTGCTGAACTACGGCCTGATCCACGGGTTCGACCTGTCCGGCTGGCACCTATTGCCGGCACTCGGGCTCCGGGGCTCGGCCCTGGCAACCACGCTCACGCTCTGGCTCACCGTCACGATCCTGTTCGTCCTGCTGCATAGGAGCCCGGCCGGCCGACGGCTGGTGACCCCGCCACGGTTCTCGCCCGGTGAGATCCGGACGATCGCCCGCATGGGCCTGCCGATCTCGGTCACGATCGCCGCGGAGACGCTCTTGTTCCTGGTGGCTGGGCTCGCGGCCGGCCGGCTGGGGGCATCGGCGCTCACGGCGCACCAGGTGGTGCTGAGCATCACCGCCTTCATCTTCATGGTGCCGCTGTCGCTTGGCCAGGCGGCCAACGTCCGGGTCGGCCTGGCCTTTGGCGCCGGCGACATGGCGGACGCCAGGCGGGCCGGCTTCGCGGCAACCGGGGTGGTCGTTATGGTCATGACAACGATCGGCCTTGTGCTGCTGCTTGTCCCGCACCGGCTTGCATCGGTGTTCCTGGACCCGCACGTGGCGGCAAACGACGCGTCGATCCGGACCGTGGTGGCCCTGCTCGGCATCGCGGCACTGTTCCAGGTGGCGGACGGGATCCAGGTGGTGGCGCTCGGCGCACTGCGCGGCCTGGGCGACACCGCGGTCCCAATGGTGCTGGCGACGATCGGCTACTGGGCGATCGGTGCGCCGCTCGGCTGGTGGACCGCATTCCGGCTCGGGCTGGGAGCGGCGGGGCTATGGATCGGTCTCGCGGTGGCGCTCGGTGCGGTGGCGGTGATGATGATGCTGCGGTTCATCGCCAGGACCGGCACGAGACGCCGAAACGAAAAACGCCTGCCGCGGTGAGCGGCAGGCGTTTCAGACGCGCGAGGATCGGCGGGGAGAGCTACATGCCCCCCATGCCACCGGGCTTCGGCTCGGTCCCCTGGGCCTGGCTTGCAGTCGGGACGGCCGGGACCTCGGGGGTCATCATGTTCTCGGAAATGTTGTGCATGATCCACAGCGAGCCGGTGATCAGGATGAACACCACCAGCAGCGCAAAGCCGAACGCCGTGACGTTCCAGCGCTGCTCGGAGGCTGCACTCATATGCAGGAAGCAGACGAGGTGCACGAAGATCTGGATGATCGCCAGCAAGGCGATCGTCGGAACCAGCCACCCGTTCGGCAACGTGCCGGGCACCATGATCGGATAGAAAGCCGCCACGGTAAGGATGACCGAGAGCGTGAAGCCGACGCCGTAGGCACCGTATCCGGCATGGCCGGCACCGCCGGATCCCTCGATGTGGGTCTTGTGGGAGTGTCCGTGCAGGGCAGGATGATCCATCACCGGACCCCCATCAGATAGACCAGTGTGAAGACGCAGATCCAGACGATGTCCAGGAAATGCCAGAACAGGCTGAGACACATCAGCCGGTTCACGTAGACGGTGGTCAGGCCCTTCTTCAGCACGACCATCTGGAAGATCAGCACCGACATCCAGAGCAGGCCACACGTGACGTGCAATCCGTGTGTCGCAACCAGGGTGAAGAATGCGGACAGGAACGCGCTCTTGTCCGGGCCATGACCCTCTGCCACCAGATGATGGAACTCGTTGATTTCCATAGCCACGAAGCCGGCGCCGAGCAGGAACGTCACCGCCAGCCAGGTGATGACCTGGCGGAGGTTACGCTGGTAGGCGCCGATCATGGCGAAGCCGTAGGTCGATGAACTGACCAGAAGCAGCGCCGTCTCAACGCCCACGTATCTCAGGTTGAAGATGTCTCGCCCGCTGACGTCACCCGCATACTGGTGACGCGCTACAGCGAAGCCGGCGAACAGGGTCGCAAACAGAATGCAGTCGGTCATCAGGTAGAGCCAGAAGCCGAACACGTTGTTCGGCTCGTGGGAGTGATCCTCAGCGAACTCGCCGTGATGTGCGACGAGTGAATCAGGCGACATGAGTGAACTCCAGGCTGGCGACGCGGGCCTTATGCAGCCCCTCGATGCGGGCCACCTCGGCCGCCGGCACGTAGTAGTCGATATCGTCGTTGCACGAGCGGACGATGAAGGTGCCGACCACGACGAGCATGCCGACGATGGCGAGCCACCAGATGTGCCAGATCAGCGCGAACCCGACCACGCCGGCAGCGACCGACATGATGAAGCCGGCCGGCGTGTTCCGCGGCATGTGGATGTCGGAATAGACCGGCGTCTCACGTGCTTCGATGCCACGCTTCTTGGTCTCGTTGAAGGCGTCGAGTGCGTCGACATGCGGCAGAACGGCGAAGTTGTAGAAGGGCGGCGGCGAGGAGGTGGACCACTCCAGGGTCCGGCCGTTCCACGGATCGCCAGTCACGTCCATGTTCTGGGCACGATCGCGGATGCTGACATAGAGCTGGATGATCTGGCAGATGACGCCGCCCAGCACGATAAGCGCGCCGAGTGCCGCCACGACCAGGTATGGGGTCCAGGCCGGGTTGTCATAATGGTTCATGCGGCGGGTCATGCCCATGAAGCCAAGCGCATAGAGCGGAAGGAAGGCAACGTAGAAGCCGACGAACCAGCCCCAGAACGACGCCCTGCCCCAGCCATCGTGCAGCTTGAAGCCCAGCGCCTTCGGGAACCAGTAGGCGTAGCCGGCGAGGTAGCCGAACAGCACGCCGCCGATGATGACGTTATGGAAATGGGCGATCAGGAACAAGCTGTTGTGCAGCACCCAGTCGTTGCCCGGAAGTGCCAGCATGACGCCGGTCATGCCGCCAATTGTGAAAGTCACCATGAAGCCGACCGTCCACAGCATTGGCGCCGTATAGCTGATGCGACCACGATACATGGTGAACAGCCAGTTGAAGATCTTCACCCCGGTCGGGATCGAGATGATCATCGTCGTGATGCCGAAGAAGGCATTCACGTTGGCGCCCGAGCCCATCGTGAAGAAGTGGTGGAGCCAGACGACGAACGACAGGAAGGTGATGCAGACCGTCGCGTAGACCATGGCCACGTAGCCGAACAGCCGCTTGCGCGCGAAGGTCGGGACCACCTCGGAGAAGATGCCGAAGGCCGGCAGGATCAGGATGTAGACTTCCGGATGACCCCAGCACCAGATGAGGTTCATGTACATCATCTGGTTCCCACCAAGGTCGTTGGTGAAGAAGTGCATGCCCAGATAACGGTCCAGCGACAGCATCCCGAAGGTGACGGTCAGGATCGGGAACGCCGCCATGATCAGGATGGAGGTGCACAGGATGGTCCAGGTGAAGATCGGCATGCGCATCCAGGTCATGCCCGGGGCACGCATCTTCACGATGGTGACGAAGAAGTTCACGCCGGTCAGCAGTGTGCCGAGACCGGTGAGCTGGAGACTCCAGATATAGTAGTCAACGCCGACACCAGGGCTGAACTTGAGCTCCGACAGCGGCGGATAGGCTAGCCAGCCGACCTGTCCAAACTCGCCGATCACCAGCGAGACGTTGACCAGCATCGCACCGACCGCGGTCATCCAGAAGCTGAACGAATTCAGGAACGGGAAGGCGACGTCGCGGGCACCGATCTGGAGAGGCACGGCGATGTTCATCAGCCCGATCATGAACGGCATCGCCATGAAGAAGATCATGATGGTGCCATGGGCGGTGAAGATCTGGTCATAATGGTGAGGCGGCAGGAAGCCTGGCCGGCCGCCCGAGGCCATGACCTGCTGCGAGCGCATCAGCAACGCATCCGAGAAGCCACGGAGCAGCATGACGAGCGCAACGATGATGTACATTACGCCGATCTTCTTATGATCGACCGAGGTGACCCACTCTGTCCAGAGATAGGCCCACTTCTTATAATATGTGACAGCGCCCAGCACGACCAGCGCCACGACGCCCATGAAATAGGCGGCGCCCATTTCGATCGGCTGGTCGAACGGAATGTCCGCGAGCGAGAGCTTTCCCAACATTGGTCTACTCCTTCATGCCGGAGTGGAAGCTCTCGGCCTTGCCAAGATACTTGGCGATGATCTCGTTGAAGAGGTTCGGCTCTACCGTGGAAAAATACCTCACTGGGGCTTTTTCCTCGGGTGCCGCGACCTTCGAATAGTCGGCGGCATCGATAACAGCAGGAGACTTCTTGGCATTGGCCACCCAGTCGGCGAATTTAGCGTCTGTCGTGGATATGGCGTTGAAGTGCATGTCCGAAAAGCCGCGACCACTATAGAAAGACGACAATCCCGGGAATGTTCCTTGCTGATTGGCGATCAGGTGCAGCTGGGTCTTCATTCCGGCCATCGCGTAGATCTGGCTGCCGAGCTCGGGGATGAAGAACGAGTTCATCACCGCGTCCGAGGTGATATGGAAGGTGACCGGAGTGTTCACCGGGAAGGCGATCTCGTTGATCGTGGCGATTCCCTGGTCCGGGTAGATGAACAGCCACTTCCAGTCCAGCGCCACGACCTCGATGTTGATCGGCTTCTTGCTGCTGACCAGCGGCCTGTACGGGTCGAGCTCGTGGGTGCTGGTCCAGGTCAGGACGCCCAGGAACAGGATGATCGCGCAGGGAATGCCCCAGCAGAAGATCTCGATGATGCTCGAATGCGCCCAGTCGGGCTCGTAGCGCGCACCGGCGCCCTCGCGGTAGCGCCAGGCGAACCAAAGGGTCAGGATGATCACCGGGATGACGATGACCAGCATGGCGTAGGTCGAGGTTAGAATGAGCGATTTCTGCGCCATGCCGACCGCGCCCTTGGGATCAAGGATCGAATATTTGCAGCCGGTCAGCATCGTCAGTGCCGCCAGAGCGAGTGCTCCGGGTAATGGCGGCAGTCTCTTGGTTCTCATTCCATCCCTCGTCGATCTCATCAGTCGTGTAATCCCAGGGCCGTCACTGCGACCAGCGAACGGCTCAGGGCGACGAACCGGCTCGGATTGAGCATGCAGGACGTCATACACCCTGTTTTGGACCTGTTTCCGCGTTACCGCACTGCACAAAAAGCGTTTCGCACTCATCGCTGGATTGCATCTGCGTCATGAATGCCCGGTAACTCAACTTGCAGCCATCCTGAGGCGCCCGGACACGCGTTCGTGACCCATGATCGGCAGCAGATCGCGGAGTTCCGGTCCCTTCTCTTCCCCGGTCAGCGCCAGCCGGAGCGGATGGAATAGGGCGCGGCCGGTGCGACCGCTGGCGTCGCGCAATGCCGTCGTCCACTCGGTCCAGGTCGTCTCGCTCCAGGGCCGTTCCGCCGAGTCGTCCGGAAGTGCATCGAGCGCCTGCAGCAGGAACCCGACCTCATCCTCCTGGACCGGCGGGACGATGCTGCCGCCGACCACGTCCCACCAGTGTCGCATCTCGGACAGCATATCGACGTTGCCGCGGACAGCGTTCCAGAACACTTCGGTGGCGCCTGCCGGCAACCGGTCGCGCACCTGCTCGAACGACATGTGGTGGGTAGTGCGGCGGTTCAGCGCCAGCAGTTGGCGCATGTCAAAGCGGGCCGGCGACTTCGACACGCGGCGCACGTCGTAGGTCGATGCCAGTTCCGCGAACGAGAGAGGGTGCGGATCCTCCGAAGTTCCGAGCCGTGCAAGGTACGATACCAGCGCCGCCGGCTCGATCCCGTCATGACGCAGGGCCCGCAGCGACAGCCCGTCGAATCGTTTCGACAGCTTGCCGCCGGCCTCGTCCAGCAGCAGCGGCAGATGGGCGAAGGTGAACCGGTCCGGCCGCCCGCCGAGGGCTTCCAGGATATCCAGCTGCACGCCGGTGTTGGTGACGTGGTCCTCGCCGCGCAGCACATGGGTGATACCGAGCTCGAGGTCGTCGACCACCGAGGCCAGAGTGTAGAGTACCGTGCCGTCGGCGCGGATCAGCACAGGATCCGAGATCGACGGCAGCTTCACCTGCGACCGTCCGAGCACCAGATCGTCCCAGGTGACCATCCCGTCCGAGAGGCGGAAGCGCCAGTATGGGACCTTGCCGTTGGCCTCGGCCTGGGTACGCTGCTCGGGGGTTATACGCAGCATCGCCCGGTCATAGACCGGCGGTTTCCGCTGGCGCAGCCTGAGGTCGCGCTTGGCCCGCAGCTCTTCCTCGCTCTCGAAGCAGGGATAGAGCCGGCCGGAATGCCGGAGCCGCTCGGCTGCCGCCGCATAGCGCGGCTGCCGCTCGGACTGCCGCACCATCTCGTCCCACTGGAGCCCGAGCCAGCTCAGATCCTGCTGGATCCCCTGCACGTGCTCCTCTCGCGAGCGTTCGACATCGGTATCGTCGATACGCAGCAGGAAGCCCGCACCGTGCCTGCGCGCATGCAGGGCGTTGGCGACAGCCTGGCGCGCATTACCGACATGCAGCAGCCCGGTCGGGCTGGGGGCGAACCGGAGCTTCACGACGGGCGCCCTGGCAACGGCCACGATCCGTCGTCCGGCTCGCCGTGCTCCTCGTGCTCGTCCGCGTCGTCGTCATCCTCGTCGTCGGCAGCATCTTCCTCGTCGTCCGGCTCATGGCCCGAGACCAGTACATCGCCACGCGGGTCGATCGACCGCCAGTCACGCTCGATCTCGGTGCTGGGAGTCGCCGCGAAATCCTCGAGCTCGCCGGATGAACGCCAGCCGGACTCCCCGGCATCGACCACCTCGGCATCCTCCCCGAACGCGAACCAGGAGGCGAGCACCTCGCGCGCGGTCGCACCGGCGACGCGGCAGCGCTCGACACTGTCCCGCACATAGGCCTGGCAGAACGCGTTCGCCTGCATCAGCGTCGGGAAGCCCTTGATCTCCTCGACGACGTCATCGTCGGAGGCACCGGACTGGTCGAGAAGGCGCACCACCCAGCCACCCTCGGGCGCAAACAATCCGCCTTCCGACGAGAACGGCTCGCCTTCGGGAGGAAACGACTCGTCACTCATGCATCGTCTTTCGTAGCGGACCGGCCGCGCCCCGAACGGTCCTCGATTTTCCGCAACAGGAACTCGCGTCCCACCTTGACCCGCGGGACGCCGTCATAGGCGACGATGTCGGCGGTGGCATAGGTCTCCGACCAGCTGTCGGGGATGAAGCTGCCGGTGCCGACCACGTCGATCGGCGCCCTGGCGTCGGCCATGACCCTGCACTTGTCCACGCCGAAACCGGACGACGCGATGATCCGGACCGCCGGGAAGCCGGCCTCGTCCAGCGCTTCGCGCGTCCGCCAGATCGCCGCCGCCGATACGCCGGTCCCGACCAGGTGGCGCAGTTCGGTCTCGCTGCGGTAGCGGCGGATCGCACCTGGAACGTGCCGTTCGATCACCGCGTAGCTCAGCTGCGGGTCGAGCCCCTCGAGGAACCGGCCGCCATGCGTGTCCAGCCTGACGCCCATTCGGCCGGCCGCCGCCAGTTCCGGAAACCGGCGGCAGACTTCGAGGCCGTCGGTGATCTCGCGGCCGAAATAGTCGGTCAGGACGGTGAGGTCGGCATCCGGGAAGCTCTCGTGGAACATCTCGGCCGCACGCAGGGTCGAGCCGGCATAGCCGATCAGGGCATGTGGCATGGTGCCGAAACCGGAGATGGCGCCGTAGAAGTGGGCGGTCGCGTCGTTGGCGCAGCCGATGAAGCCGAGCGCGCCTTCCTTCTCTGCCGCACGTCCGCCGACCGACGCGGCATAGGCCATCATCTCCTGCATCTCGAAACCGGCGCAGTGCCTGGCCTCCATCGCCAGGAAGCGTACCTGCGGCAGGCCGAGGCACATCTGGTACGCATTGTGGGCGGCAACGCAGGCCGGCCCGAGCTTCTGCAACAGCAGCGTCTCGAGATCGACCAGCCCGTGGAAGCTGCCGGTCACATACACCAGTGGCTCGCCGGCCCCGACCCAGTCGCCCTCCGCGAAGTTCTGCTCGACCTCGATATCGAGGCCGCGCACGGCGGCGACGCCGAGCAGCCAGTCGGTCATCAGCCGGCAGGCGGCGATGACCGGACGGCGCAGGAACAGCGCGTAGGTGACGCGAACGTCGCCATAGCTGCCGACGATCGTCCGGGTCCGGTTGAAATAGGCATCGGTCCGCGCGGCGATCGAAGGGTCGTCGGTCACCGCTGAGACGCCGGAGACATTGCTCATCGGACGATCACCTCGCATGGGCACGACGTCGCGCGGTCAGTTCCTCGGCGACCAGGAACGCCATCTCGAGCGACTGCTCGGCGTTCAGCCGCGGGTCGCAGAAGGTCTCGTAGCGGTTGCCGAGATCGGCCTCGGTCAGGCGATGCGCACCGCCGACGCATTCGGTGACGTCCTGGCCGGTCATCTCGACATGGATGCCGCCGGGCCAGGCACCCTGCGCCGCGAAAACGTCGAAGAAGCCGCGCAGCTCGGACAGGATCGCATCGAACGAGCGGGTCTTGATCTTGGAGGCGGTGCTGATTGTGTTGCCGTGCATCGGGTCGCACAGCCAGACCACCTTGCGGCCGGCCTTCTGCACCGCGCGCAGCAGCGGCGGCAGGTGGCGGGCGACGCCCTCGGCACCCATCCGGCTGATCAGCGTCAGGCGACCGGCCTCTTCGTGCGGGTTGAGCAGGTCGATCAGCCGCAGCAGGTCGTCGGTCGTGGTGGTCGGTCCGACCTTCAGGCCGATCGGATTGCGCACGCCGCGGAGATATTCGACATGCGCGCCGTCCGGCTGGCGGGTGCGGTCGCCGATCCACAGGAAGTGCGCCGAGCACCCATACCAATCGCCGGTGGTGGAATCGATCCGGGTGAGCGCCTGCTCGTACGGCAGCAGCAGCGCCTCGTGACTGGTGTGGAACTCGGTCTCGTTGACCTGCGGGGCATTGGCCGACAGGCCGCACGCGCCCATGAATTCCAGCGTCTCGTCGATCCGCTCGGCGAGATCCCGGTAACGGGCCGCGAGCGGGCTTCGCTCGACGAAGCCGAGGTTCCAGCGATGCACCTGGTGCAGGTTTGCATAGCCGCCGCCGGCGAAGGCACGCAGCAGGTTGAGCGTGCCGGCCGACTGGAAATACCCGGTCTCCATCCGCGCGGGATCGGGCACGCGGTCAGCGGACGTGAAGTCCGGGCCATTGATGATGTCGCCGCGATACGATGGCAGGCTCTCGCCGGCGATGGTCTCCATGCCGGAGGAACGCGGCTTGGCATACTGGCCGGCCATGCGGCCCAGCTTCACCACCGGCACCTTGGCGCCGAAGGTCAGCACCACCGCCATCTGCAGCAGCACGCGGAAGGTGTCGCGGATGATGTCGGCCTTGAACTCGCCGAAGCTCTCGGCGCAGGCGCCGCCCTGCAGCACGAAGGCGCGGCCCTCGGCGGCGAGTGCCAGCTGCTGCTTCAGCCGGCGTGCCTCACCGGCGAACACCAGCGGCGGATAGCCGCGGAGCCGTGCCTCGACGGTCTCGAGCGCGTCCTGGTCCGGGTAGGACGGCGCCTGGCTGATCGGGGACGAGCGCCATGTGTCGGGGGTCCAGGCTGCCTGTACCGAGGCTGAATGTTCCAGGGTTGGGCGGGTCGGGCCTGTCGCAGATAGAACAGCACTCATCGGTCTGGCTTCCGGATCCTCTGTCAGGCAGGCGAACCGCGCGAAACAGTCCTCATATGCCTGGGATGGCGCCCTTATCCTCCCATTCGGACAGGAACGAAAGGACGGCGGCCGGGAGTTTACCTCTGCGCACCGGCCCCTGCCCCCGGTTCGGACATCACCTTGCGGAAGGTCAGGTTGTAGCGGAACTCCCCCGTCAGGCCGTGAGCCCCGGCGGCGAGCGGCGCGATGCCGTGGAACGCCAGCCTGGACACCCCGCCCCAGACGACGACATCGCCGCTCTGCAGGCGATGCCGCGAGGCGCATGCGCCCCGGGCCTGGCCGCCGAACATGAAGACCGCCGGCAGCCCAAGCGACACGGACACGATCGGCGCATCGAGATCGAGCTCGTCGCGATCCTGATGCAGCGACAGTTTCGATCCGGGACCATAGCGGTTGATCAGGCAGGCGTCCGGGGCAAAACCCGGGAAGCCGGAGGCGTCGGCAGCGCGCCGCGCCAGCTGCAGGAACCGCTCCGGCATTGCCGGCCAGCGCCGCGAGGTCAGCGGATCGACCTGCTCGTAGCGATAGCCACGACGGTCGCTGATCCAGCCCAGGCTGCCGCAGTTGGTCATCGCCACCGACATCGTGGCTCCGCCCGGGGTGACCAGGTGGCGGAACGGAGCTGCCTCGGCAACGGCGAGCACGGCGGCCAGCAGCGACGGCACCTCCCCGCCGGCAAAACCCGGGCGCAGCCAGGCGCCGGGAGCCAGGGCCACGGCTTCGCCCGGCCCGGATGTCAGGGTGTCGAACAGGTCGGCCATCATGCTCTCCACACTTAGTCGGTTGCGCCTACAGGGTCGCAGGACGATCGCCAACGCCGGGAGTGGAACCACGTCGCAACCGGGAGCAGAACGGCGTCCATGCCTTATCTTACTCTGCTGATCGCCATCCTTGCCGAGACCGCGGCCACCTCGGCGCTCAAGGCGTCGGCCGGCTTCACTCGGCCGTGGCCATCGATCATCGTCGTGCTCGGCTACGGTATTTCTTTCTATTGCCTCTCCCTGACGCTGCGCACCATGCCGGTCGGCGTCGCCTATGCGATCTGGTCGGGCATCGGCATCGTGCTGATTTCCATGCTCGCATGGCTCCTGTTCGACCAGGTCCCTGACCTCGCCGCGGTCATCGGCATGGCGCTGATCCTGTGCGGCGTCCTGGTGGTGAACCTGTTCTCCCGATCCGGCTCGGCCGGATAGCGGCCGGTAACGCGCCTACTTCGTCATCCGTCCGATCGTGGCCACCAGCTCGCTGATTTTATGCTGCTGGTCGACCAGGTCACCGGACGAGAAGGCATCGGCGACGCAGTGCGACACGTGGTCCTCGAGGATGCGACTCTCGATGGTGTGGAGCGCAGCGCGGGCGGCGCTGATCAGGGTCAGCACGTCCACGCAGTAGCGATCTTCCTCGACCATGCGCAGCAGGCCGCCGATCTGGCCCTCGACCTTCCTGAGCCGGGTGGACACCTGTTTCTTCGTGACCTCGTGCATGCTTGATACCATACCCCCATTGGGTATATGCGACAAGTCGCGACTGCCGATGTCCGAAGACAGTTATCACCAAGGACTTTCCGTGACCGACCATCATTGCGATCACCCACACCATACCGCGCCGGCACGGACCATCGACCCGGTGTGCGGCATGACGGTCGATCCGGACACCTCGAAGCATCGGCACAATCACGCCGGCACGCAGTTTCATTTCTGCTCGGCGGGCTGCCGCACGAAGTTCATGACGGATCCGGATAAGTATCTGCATCCGGAGCCGGCCGAGGCCGCACCGCCTGCCCTTCCGGGCGCGCTCTACACCTGCCCGATGCATCCCGACGTGCGCAACGAAGGCCCGGGTAGCTGCCCGTTCTGCGGCATGGCACTCGAACCGATGACGATCACCGCCGAGGCTCCGCCGAACCACGAACTGACCGACATGACGCGCCGGTTCTGGATCGCGCTGGCCCTGACGCTGCCGGTGTTCGTGCTCGAAATGGGCGGCCACATCCCGGCACTCGGCCTCGATGCGCTGGTGCCGCCACGACTATCGGCCTGGATCCAGCTCGTCCTGTCGACGCCGGTGGTGCTCTGGGCCGGGTGGCCATTCTTCCAGCGTGGCTGGGCCTCGGTCATGCATCGCAGCCTGAACATGTTCAGCCTGATCGCGCTCGGGACCGGGACGGCCTACCTGTACAGCCTGTTCGCGACATTCCTGCCCGGCATCTTCCCGATCGGGTTCCGCGGCATGGGCGGTGCGGTTGCGGTCTATTTCGAGGCGGCAGCGGTCATCACTGTGCTGGTCCTGCTGGGGCAGATATTGGAGTTGCGGGCCAGGGATCGAACCGGCGGCGCGATCAGGGCACTGCTCAATCTCGCGCCGAAAACCGCGTGGCGTCTCGGCACCGACGGCCATGACAGCGAGATCCCGCTCGGCGAGGTCGAGACCGGCGATCGGCTCAGGGTGCGTCCCGGCGACGGGGTTCCGGTGGATGGCGTGGTGCTGGACGGCAGCGGATCTGTGGACGAGGCGATGGTCACCGGCGAACCCATGCCGGTGTTCAAGCAGGCCGGCGACCGGCTGATCGGCGGCACCATCAACGGCACCGGCGCCCTGGTCATGCGCGCGGAAAAGGTGGGCGCGGACACCATGCTGGCACGGATCGTCGCCATGGTCGCCGAGGCACAGCGCAGCCGCGCGCCGATCCAGCGGGTGGCCGATCACGTCGCCGGCTATTTCGTGCCGGTTGTGCTTGCCGTTGCCGTGCTCGCGTTCGTCGCATGGGCGATCTGGGGACCGTCGCCGGCACTCGCCTACGGGCTGGTTGCCGCTGTGTCGGTGGTCATCATCGCCTGCCCCTGCGCCCTTGGGCTGGCAACGCCGATGAGTATCGGGGTCGGGGTCGGCAAGGGTGCGGGCATCGGGGTGCTGATCAGATCCGCCGAAGGGCTCGAGCGGCTGGAGAAGGTCGACACCCTGATCATCGACAAGACCGGAACCCTGACCGAAGGCAAGCCTCGCGTCACCACTATCGTCGCCGCCACGGGCAGCCTGCCGGAAGATGAACTGCTGGCGCTGGCCGCCGGTGTGGAACGATCCAGCGAACACCCGTTGGCGGCTGCGATCGTCGCGGAGGCGAAGCGACGGGGTTTGGCCCTGCGGGACCCGTCGGACTTCACATCCAAAACCGGCAAGGGCGTGTCGGCGACGATTGCCGGACGATTCGTGGCTCTGGGCAATGCCACGTGGATGCATGAGCTGCAGATCGATTTCCAGCAGTTCGGCGAGCAAGCGGACCGGCTTCGTCAGGATGGCACCACGATCCTGTTCCTGGCGGTGGATCGTGCGGCCGCAGGGATTATCGGCATAGAAGATCCGATCAAGGCCACCACCCATGCAGCCCTGGAGGCCCTGCGCGCCGATGGGATCGGCATCGTGATGCTGACGGGCGACAACGCGATTTCCGCAGCCTCTGTCGGCAGGGCGCTGGGCATCACCGACGTGCGCGGCGACATGCTGCCCGAGGACAAGCATCGGGTCGTTCGCGAAATGAAGGCGAAGGGTCATGTGGTCGCGATGGCCGGAGACGGCGTCAACGACGCGCCGGCACTGGCGGAGGCGGATGTCGGCATTGCGATGGGCACCGGCACCGAGGTGGCGATCCAAAGCGCCGGCATAACATTGGTGAACGGCGACCTGGCGGCCCTGGTGCGGGCCCGCTCGCTCAGCCGCCTGACGATGCGCAACATCCGCCAGAACCTGGTGTTCGCATTCGCCTACAACGTCATCGGCATCCCGGTCGCAGCGGGCGTATTCTATCCGATCTTCGGCGTCCTGCTCAGCCCGGTGGTCGCGGCACTGGCGATGTCGCTTAGCTCGGTCTCGGTGATCGCCAACGCGTTGCGCTTGCGGACGGCGCAATTGTAGCGGGTCGGGCTGCCAACGCGGTCGCTGGCATAATCCCGGGGCACAAGCTCAAACCGGACCGACGCGAACCAGTGTCGTGCGTATCGGCCCGGAGGTTAAGGCGGACCGCGTCAGAAATAACGCTCGTAGATCGTTATGACGTCACCCGGCTGCAGATAGGTGGCCCGACCGACCTTGCCCTCGATCGCATGTCCGGCTTCCTCACCCTGGCTCCTGACCGCACCCGCATAACCGGTAATCGCGCGGTAGGTGAATCCCCCCGCCAAGGCAACGCCGCTCAGCATCGTCATCCCGGGCTGGTAGGGATATTGCCCGGGATGAGAAACCTCGCCCAGCACGAAGATCGGCCGATACTGCGTGATCTCGACGGACACGCTGGGGTCGCTCAGGAGCTTCTTCTGAACCAGCGATGTCGAAATCGTGGAGGCAACCTCGTTGGCAGCCATGCCGGCGGCATGAACAGTGCCGATCAGCGGGAAGGCAATGGTTCCCTGGTCGCCGACCGTGAAGGTGTTCGTGAGCTGCGGCTCGTTATAGGTAATGACGCGAATCTGGTCGCTTGGCCCGAGAACATATCCCGCGTCCGTAGCCGGAGGTAGCGGAGCCAGCTTCGATCCCGGCGCACACCCTTCCACGCCTATCGCGAGAGAAAGCATGATTGCGACGGACACGATCGGTTTTGCCGTCAAAGATCGCCGAACCGGCGGATGCTGAACAAGGGTCATTTTGCTCTCGGTGGAATGAGTTAAGTTTTTGCAGATCAGGCAAGGTCGGGCATGCGACGGATTTACTCGAACAGGCTGACGCTGATCGAGACTGTATGACTGGTGAAGCTGTTTAACGTCGTGCCGAACGCACTGACATTCTCGAGCGGGGAAACATTCGATGAACTATGGCTATGGTTGTAGCTATAGGACAAGCTAGTGCTCATATGGCGGTTCACCAGCCAGGTCCCGGAAGCACCGGCCTTGTACTGGGTCTGACCATTATTCTGTTGTCCGACTACGTTCGACTGGGAGTCGGTTGCGCCGAGAGTTCCGGTCAGCCGGAAATACAGGTTCTGCCTGAGCTCGTGATCGTATTGCAGCGACCCGAAACTGATGGTCTGGTTCCGGGCGAACGGAGATTCCGGATCGTCGAGGCGACGGAAAAGGCTTGCCGTCACGGTGTCCAGTCGCGTGGGCGTCCAGACCGCGTCGATTTCGGCGGTGGGCGTGCTGGCGGATACGAATCCGGCTGACGAGAACTTGCGGTGTTCGCCACCGACCAGCACCCGGTATTGCACGAGAGCATCCGCGCGGAAATCGAGGCCGATGAATGCCTCGATGTCGTCGTAGTTGTTCGGAGACGTTCCCGGCACGCGCGTGAACTGGGCGGTCGACCCGCGAAGGATCGCAACAACCGCATTTCCCGTGGATAACTGGTAGCGCGTCTGCAACGAGCCGGACTCGAGTTGGTGGCTCAGCGAGTGATAGTTGATGTCCGTCTGGCCGCTACTCGTACCGAAGGAGAAATCCTGATACTCGAAGCCAGGCGTGACACTGAAGCGGCCGAACGTGCTGTTATACGCGAGCCGCACGACGTTGACGTTATACGGAGCTGGCGTCGTCACCCCGAATACGCCCAGGTCGGTTGCCGAAAGATGAAGTGCCAGGTGGGAATAGCCGAGGCTGAGGGAATCCCGGCCCAAGGCGACCGCTCCGCCGAGTGCGGCGTTCCAATTGGTGAAGCTTGCGATCGGAATATCGAGATAGCGCTGGTCGGCGACACTGACCGAGGCACCGAGACTGTCGCGACCCCAGTTCGACTTGACGCCGATCGCGGCCGACGTCGACTCACTCGAACTCCCGGTTCCGGGAAGCCCGAGTGTACTGCTGTTGTAGCCAAACGATTGCGACGCACTCGGCCGCACGACGAAGCTGCCGACATTGATCCCCTGCGCCTGGTTTTGTGTGGTCAGGCGGTTCACGACGGACGCACTGAAGTCGGGGGCAAAGCCCGGTACGTCGACCGGAAAATACTGCTGAACCAGTTGCTGCGCCAGCGCACCTTGCGGCACCAGCGACGCAAAGCCTGCAAAACTCAGCACGAACAGAAAAACACGCTGTGGAGCTTCGACCGATTGTTTCATCAGAACCCGTAGCGACCTGGAAATAGAAGCCCTGCTGCCACGTTCATGGCAAAGATGCTCAGGAGAAGGATGGGCCGGACATGCGCAATGTCGCTGGCATATCATCCAAGCGGCTGACTTGTTGTCGCATGCGTCGATCGCCGTCGGGACAGTACGTCATCGTAGACATCCGTATAAAGCCGTGCGACTGCGTTCCAGTCATAGCGCCGGACTGCGTGCATGCATTGCGCCCGGCGCGCTGTGAAGCGTTCCGGATCGGTTGTAAAGCTCGAAGCGATCGCGGCTGCGGTTTCCGTGACGTTATCCGGGTCGAGGATAAGGCCGACCGCCGAGGCTGAAATAAGGCGTCGGAACGGCTCGATACCGCTCAGGATCGGGAGCAGCCCGGCGGACATCGCTTCCACGGCAGCCAGGCCGAACCCCTCATGGGCGGAGAAGCTGGCGAAATAGCCACATCGAGCGATGAGAGCCTTCAACTCGCCGTCACTCGGGCCAATCACGAACTCGACCAGATCCTTGACGCCTGCCGAGGTAGCCGAATCACGCAATTCCGCTTCGGTTTGATCGCCGTACGACCCGGCGATAATGAGACGCCATGCCGGATCGTTTTCATGGAGCTGCGCAAGTACGGGAAACAACGCGTCGAGGCGCTTGTGCCGGGCGAAACGTCCGTAGCTGATGATCGTCCGGCTTGGCGTCCTGGACGACGCATCAGCGAATTTAGACTGGTTGATGCCGTTCTCGATCGTAGTCAGCCGGTGGCCGGCAACCGGCTTGAACAGCTCCGCATCGTGGTAGCTACACGCGACGATACGCTGATACGCCGTGATGGAGGCGCGCGTGACCGTCGAGAACCAGACACGTTTCAGCCGTGCAAGCTCCTGGCTGTGAAAGAACCCGCCATGGGTCGATGCGACCATCGGACGCCGATGGAGCGGCTTCGACAGGGCAAGGAAGTCGAAGAAGAAGTCGATCGCATGCACATGCAGCAGGTCGAACGAACGGACGTGACTGAGCACGGACGGAGCCAGCGGGTAACGGGTAGAACCTGCCCAGGGTAATCTAAGCACCGGGATCCCGTCTACGACATCGTTCTTCGGCAAATAATCCGGTTTGTCGAATATGCGGTTCAACGTGATGATGCGCGCGTCGATCCCAAGCTGGTCGCGTTGTGCTCGAGCGATACTATGCACCGCCTCCTCCAGCCCGCCGACCGCGGGACTGAACTGACGAACGACATGCGCAACTTTCATCTACGGCTCCTAGGAGCCGTAAAACTTCTTGATCAACGCCAGTTCCCGCCGATTGTAATCATCGTATCCGTTATCCTCGAAGCCCTTGCTGACCATCGAGACGACGACGCCGGAAATCCGTGCGCCACAGGTGCGAAGACGATCCAACGACGTCATGACAGCCTGCCGTGAGGTCTGCTGCCAGCGGCAGACGAACACGGTCTGGTCTGCAACTCGGGCAAGCGCCAGAACGTCGCTACTCGAAAGAAGCGGCGGACTGTCGATAATGATCATGTCATAGGAGAGCTTCAGGGTATCGATCAGTTTCCGCAACCGGGTGATACCGGCGCTTCCTCTCGAGTAGGAAGCCGTTGTACCAGGCGAGATGAAGTCTATCCGTGTCTCGGCATCCGTCTGGATCGCCTCTTCCGGCGTTGCCGTGCCGGCTATCAGGTCCGTGAAGCCCGGGTGGTTGTTCCGGACCTTATGCAGCCCGGGCGCGATACGCCGGCGATCGGAATCGATGATCAACACACGCAGGCCGTTCGGACGAACCACCAGCGCCAGCCACATGGCGAGCGTGCTCTTGCCTTCCTGCGGCGTAGCCGAGGTGATCACGACCGCCATCGGAGCGTCGACTTTGGGCGAGAGCAAAGACAGCTGCAAGGCGAGCTCATGTACGGCGTCGCTGACACGCGAGCTGGGCTCATCCAATACGTATCGCGCGATCTGCTGGTCGCGACGCCGAGTGATCAACGGAATGGTCCCGAGCAACGGGAGCTGAACCGCAGCGCGCAGATAATCCGCGTCCTCGAAACCGGTCGCGAAAAGGTTTTTAACGAGAACCGTTGCTGCAGCGATAGCCAGCGCAACGACAAAGATGCCGAGGCCGAGCTTCATGTGATTAGGGAATGTCGGTGTGCGCGATGCAACCGCGGACGACACCACGACGACCGGCGGCTGAAGCAGGGCGGCGCGATCCACCACAGCTTTCGAATGCTCCAGGAACGTCTGATACACATCGCGGGCACTCTGTGATTCCTGGACGAGGCTGCGATATTCGGCCTGTGGCGGGCTCTGCTGGCCAGCCTGGGCACGCAGGGCGTCAAGACGCTGGGTTAGCTGACGGACCTCAGCCTGTGCAGAGACACTATCCTCGCGTATCGACGCAAGTGCGGCGCCGGTTTCCGATCGAAGCGCTGCCTGCGTGCTCGCAATCTGCCGATCCAGCGCCTTGATCCCCGGGTAATTGGATCCGAACTGCGCCGCCTGCTGGGCGCGTGTTGCCTGGAGCTGCATAAGTGCATTGGACGCTGCAACAAGTGTCGGCTGTTGCGCCATCGCTATCGCCGCACGGCCGGAGCCTTGGCCCGATGCATCGCGCAGTGCCGAGGAACGTGCGAGAGCTGCAGCCAGACGAGCCTGCGCCTGACCGAGTTCGGACGAGATCTCGGCGATCTGACTATTGATCAGCGGGTTCGCCGTGGTGCCGTCGCCGGTATTGTCGAGGTTGTGCGACACGTTGAAATTATCGGCCCTGTGCAGGGCATCCAGCCAACGCTGGCGCAACTGATCGGTCCGTGCGTCAAGCCAGTGTGCGACGCGATCGATATTGGTGGTCTGCTGAGCCAGGGCAAGTCGTTGATAGTTCGCCACCAAGGCATTGGCGAGCGTCGCAGCCTGGTAGCCGGTACCGGCCGTCGCACTGACATCGATGATGCGGGAGCGCGGACGCGGCAGGATCGTCAGCTTGGCCAAAGCCGTATCGACCTGCTGCTGGAACTGCTCTTCTGGATTCAATGGCACGGTAGCCGGCTTCGGGCATGCCATGTTCAAGCCCAGAGTGCACAGCTGAAACATTAGCCCGTGCGGCGGCTCAACGAGAAGCTTCGGATACTGCCTGACCACGGCACCGACGACATCGCGCGATTCAAGCTTTGCCGCTTCGGTAGCCGGGACATCGTCTTCAAGACGATCCGCGACCTGCTGGCCGGATGCGGCTAGCGGATCGGCGTCCTGATTCGCGATCGCGACACTTGTTATAGCGGTGTAGCTCGGCGTGAGAAGTGCGACCACCCCCGCGCCCAGGAGGCAAATACATAGAAACACGCAGAGGAAAAGGACGATGTGCCTGCGCAGAAGACGGAAGGCCCGGGTAACAGCCTGTACGCCATCAGCTTCCGGACGCTCCCTCGAAAAGGCGCTTTCGTTCACAAGGAGGTCGCTCACGGTGCTAATGTATCCTCAGTAGTTATAATGTACGACGGATCTGTTTCAGTTAAGTAGAGTTTAACCGAACACGGCTGGATCAGCTAGAACGTTTCGTCGGCGTCAAGCGGTAGCGCAGCAGATAAATCCCGAAGACTGGCAAGCCCAGAAGATAACGGCGCCATAGCCTGCGTGGCTCACGGATAAGCCGCACGAGCCATTCGATCCCCATGCTCGCGACCCACCTCGGCGGACGGCGCACACTGCCAGCTGCATGATCGACCAAGGCGCCGGCGGTGATTGCAACCCCGGGCTGAAGCTGGTCCCAATTGTCCCATAGCCAGCGTTCCTGTTGCGGCATACCCATGTTGACGAGCAGGATCGATGGTCTGGCAGCGTTGATGTGTTCAACGACGGCCTTGGTCTCAGGCGATCCAGGAGACACATCGAAATAACCGTGCTGAGTACCGGCAGTCGCGACGCCGTATCGTGTCGAGAACGTTTCAGCCGCGGCAGTGACAGCCGCCTCGGTACCGCCAAGCCAGAAAATTGACGCGTCCGGCCCAAGACGGTCCAGAACACTTCCGATCCACTCCGGCGGCGTCGTTCTGTTCAACCTGCGGCCACTCAGGATCAACGCGGCCAACTGGACACCTGCACCGTCGCAGAATGCAATATCCGCGTGCTTGAACATCGAGCGCAGCCAGGTCTGCTTCTGCGAAAGCACAACCAGATTCGCGTTGGCATTGACCACGAGCATCTTGCGCTTCGCCGATGCTGCGACAAAAACACGGTCTGCAATCGTGTCCCGATGGAGGTCATGTAGCGGAATGCCCATCACATCGAAGCGGTCATCATCGCGTTGTAACGAAGAACCGTGAGCCTCGGGCATTGCAGGTGATCTACTAGTAAGAATGACGGCTCACCACTTCCCGAATGACAGTAAGAAACATGATCTTGATATCGAACCAGATCGACCAGCGTTGCATATATTCGAGATCGAGCGTAACCCGCTTGTGTAGGTCCTCGGTTGTAACAAGCTCTCCGCGAGAACCGTTGATCTGGGCCCATCCGGTAATGCCGGGTTTGACCTGATGACGAATGACATACTCGGCCAGGGCATCGTCGAGAAGCTTGCCTCCAGCCCGGGTGTGTGGCGCATGCGGCCTGGGGCCTACCAATGACATTTCGTTGCGCAGGACATTCAGGATCTGCGGCAACTCGTCGAGGCTGAGTTTACGCAGCCACTTTCCGACCCGTGTCACTCTCGAATCATTGCGGCTGGTCTGCTTCATCGCGGTCGGGTCGGCCATGTCCGCATACATGGAACGGAACTTGAAAACCTGGAACGACCGGTTGTTGAAGCCCAGGCGCGACTGCTTGAAGAAAACAGGTCCCGGGGAGTCCAGCTTGATGGCGACCGCAATCGCAAGCAGCAGCGGGAACAGGATTACCAGAGCTATTGTCCCGAACAGAACATCGATGCCCAGCTTGGCTAGCGTCTGAAGCTCGGTTAGCGGTCGCCTGCGCAGCACCATCAGGGAGACCGGGCCGACCGCCTCGATCGGCAATGCTGAATCGAACTCGGGAACCAGGTGGGGCATGACGTAGATATGGGCCAGGACGCTCCGCAACTGCCAGACGATCTGCTCGATCTGCTGCTCGTTATCCTGTGCAGGTGAAACCGCGATGATGATGCCATGCAAGGTGCGCTCCCGACTGAGCGAGACGAGCTCAGATAACGAACCGCGTACCGACGCGGCACTCAGCTCGTAAGGCGTGTCGGTGAAGATGCCGAGCGTCGAGATCGTGCCGGCCGTTCCGCGGTTCAGGCGTTCGGCTACCCCTGCGGCCTGGGGTCCATTGCCGACAATCGCGATCTTGCAGGACAGCCGGTGCCGTACCGACGGCTTGGTTAGCACGTAGATCATGCCGGCACGGACGAGCAGGAGAGTCAGACTGGTCGTAACGAACCAATTCAGCGCCGTCGTCGCAGACGGTGCAGGCGCCCACCCCAACACCCATAGGATGATGAACTGAGACGCTGTCGCGACGAGCAGCGCAGGTCCGATATAACGGACCTGATCCCACAACCGTGTGACCTGGGGAATGTTGAGCAGACGTTCGGTCTTGGGCCAGAGGAAGATGATCAAGATCGAGACCAGATCCGCGGTCACGCGAACACGGTCCTGCAGGTGCATCAGGAGATGACCGCCGACCCAGGTCAGCAGCAACGTCGAGGCTACCGTCGCAATGACGTCGATGATCTTGATGGTCCAAGGAAGCATCGGATGCTTGTAGCCATACACGTCGATGGGATCATCCTTCACCTGAGCAGCGAATGACGAGGGCGACGCGTCCTGGTTCGACTCCAGTTTCGCCGTCTGGAGCAGATGCTTGGTGGAGGAAACGGTCTGCCTCATCTGAAACACTCTGCCCTGGGTATTGCGTGAATCAGCACGACGCTCATGAACCGGTGGCGCTAACATCGATGTCGACAGAGTCCGAATCCGCGAAATCCATTATGGTTGCAGTCAACCGATGACTCCCGAGATTCGATCCAGATCAGCACAAATCCAAGTGTATCTAACACAGGCAGCCCGAAACGAGGCTATCAAATCGACTATAAACAGGCCTCATAACCCGCGCTATAAACGTTTTCTTGATCAAGTGTGGCACTGTCTACTGGCCCCTCGGGTCAATTATACAATAACGAATCACGAGCGATCGCAACGATCAAGCCAAAACCCGTCTTAATAGTTCAATTGTAACTCATTATTCTGTCAGCCCGATCTGGGTCGAGAGACCTCGTATAATCTTCTTCCTCTTGTCGCAGTATGCTCACAATTGAAGTCTAGCCAGCAACTTTGGCAAATTCGTGGCACCGATGTTTGCCTGGAAACTGTAAAGACCATGTCAGTTTGCGATAAAATTAAGTCAATGCAACGTTAGCCAACAATTTCATCCGTCCGGACTTGGCCGTTGCTTCGCGTTGATCTGCCCATAACCTTCCTGAACGTTACGGGATCCACTGGTAGCACCCCCGCCCGTGAAGCAGCCTCGGGTGGAAAGCTGTAAATCTATACCCCGATCTGTCAGGGAACACGCGTTATGGACAAGGCTATTCCACGTCACATCCTGCGGCCCAGAGTCCGATCTTTACCTGGGCAGGAACCTGCCTGTGGACGTGAAAATACCACAGCCTGAATGTCGCGCAAGCACATGAAACGACCGGAGACGATCCCCGCCGGCAATCACTTTCCGACCAAAAAGACCCACGCCGGCACCACACGTATGACGGGTATATGGAAGCGGCTCAAATCTCCAGGTTGCAGGTTTCAGTTGTAAGTCTGAAGCATACTAGGAAGATAGCTTGCGGATGTTTCGTCGGACACGCAACTGAAAGTTGGTAATGGGTGACGATTGGCCTCTCCTGCATTGCGCTGTGGTTCGCGCTGAATTCGCTTACTCGCCAAGCATCGTGGCGCCAAAGCGATCTTCACGAACTGTAACTTCCGAGTAACGCTGCTCTGTGCCTACGACGCTAGTTGTGCCGCCACCGTCAAGGAGATGGAGCCCAACTCCGGCGCACAGCAACGCCTGCCCCTGCGCAATTCAGCCGTCCAGCCAACCATGAAACCTGAATCATCTCAGCGGCTGGAGGTGAATTTTAGAATATGGACGGTAATCACCTCGCGTTCCGCGAACATCGAATTCAAAGATCGCTAGCTAGCAACCCAGCAGCAGTTGGTTTGTCCAGAAAATCGGATGCTGAAATTCTAGACATTATCTGGATACAGATCTTGTTTATTGTTTTTGCGACACGTGGAACGGACTGTCGCTGCGTGTGTCGCTTCAGAGATATTCTCAGAATTCAGGGCACATCCTAAGCCTTATCAAACTGTTAGCGGTTTAAATAGCTGAATCTACAAGGGCTTCTTGAGGCATCGCGAAGCCAGGCTAGCCCTTAATAGCGGCAATCGCCGAAATAAACGGCAGATTTCTATCGTTATTAAATGATTAATCTTGTTTTCACGTGGCCGCTCAATGTAGAAGCGTTCATCACCGCCGCGTGATCGGTGCCGAAAGAAGATTGAGAATTTTCATGATGAATCTGAGAACAAGTTTGATTATCGGAACATGTCTCGGCGTAATGGGCGTCTCATCGGCGCATGCCGCGACACCGACGATGTCGGCAGGCGTCAACCTCTCCGGCCTTGAATTCAACTCGAGCGTGCTGCCAGGCGTGGTCAATCACAATTACGTCGCGCCGTCCGACGGTGAACTTGCCTACTACCAGAGCAAGGGCGTGATGATGATCAGGCTGCCGGTCCTCTGGGCTCGCCTGCAGCCCAATCTCCTGGCGTCGAGCCCGAGCACCACCCTGGATCCTGCTTACCTGGGCCTCGTGAAGAAGATCCTCGCGCAGGCTGCCGCCCGCAACATGCAAGTCATTGTAGACATTCACAATTATGGTGGTTATGCCACTCATAAGATCGGCGACGGAACCGTCACTCAGGCACAGTTCGCCCAATTCTGGCAGATCCTCGCGTCCGCGCTGCAGGGCTCGCCAGGCCTGGGCGGTTACGACCTGATGAACGAGCCGAGCAACATGCCGTCACCCGATGTCTGGCCGAGCGCCGCCCAGGCCGCGGTCACAGCGATCCGGACGGTCGATAATGCCTCATACATCTTCGTCGAAGGCAACAATTGGGCTTCAGCCGGTAGCTGGACATCCAACAACGCCAACCTGACCATGAACGATCCTCAGTCCCGGATTATCTACGAGGCTCATGTCTATGGCGACCGCGATTCAAGCGGCACGCATTTCGACTGGACGACCGAGGCGTCCTACGGAGTCACCGTCAACACTCTGGCTCAGCGGATCGGTGTCTTCTCGAACTGGTGCCAGGTGAAAAGCCGCATGTGCATCATCGGTGAGATCGGCGTCGGAAACAACGATGCCAACTGGAACACGCAACTCGTCAATGGGCTGGCTGCGATGCAATCGGGTGGCCTACTTGGGTTTACCTACTGGGCGGGCGGTCCGTGGTGGGGCAATTATGCAATGAGCGTAGAGCCTGCCAACGGGGTCGATGCAAAGCAGATGCCGGCGATCGCCAAGTACAAAAGCAGCCTCTAAGGTCTCCCATGTTTGATCACGACGGGATCACCCTTCTAACGATCCGGCGTGATCGCCACGCGGTCGCCGATATCGACCGATGTCGCTCGAGTGTCGTTGTCCTGTTTCCGGGATCGACACCGCGCCAGACGCCCAAATTTCAGGCTGCAGCAGTGCCACGCTCCAGTTCGATACGACGCTCCGGTCGTCCGACGCTGCTATAGTCGAAGCCCGCCCGAGCCATCGAACTCGGCTCCCAGATATTCCGAAGATCCACCACGACCTTGCCGGTCATCAGGTCGCGGTGCCGGTCGGGAGAGATCGCCCGGAACTCGTTCCATTCGGTCAACACAAGGACAGCGTTCGCGCCGGTGGCTGCATCGATGGCGTCTGTGCAATACGTGATGTCATGCTTTGGCAGGAGCGGCCGGGCCGCCGTCATGCCAGCCGGATCGAACGCACGAACAAGCGCGCCATTCTCGATCAGACGATGAATGATCGGGATCGACGGCGCGTCACGCATGTCATCGGTTCCGGGCTTGAAGGTCAGGCCGAACACCGCGATCGTCTTGCCGCGCACGCTGCCGCCGCAGGCCGACATGATGCGGGCGCCCATGCTGGCCTTGCGTGCATCGTTCACCTGCACCGTCGCCTCGACCAGGCGTGACGAGGCACCGGCCTCCTGGGCGATCCGCATCAGCGCCAGCGTGTCCTTGGGGAAGCACGACCCGCCATAACCGGGGCCGGCATGCAGGAACTTGCGTCCGATACGGTGGTCCATGCCGATGCCGCGTGCGAGCTCGTGCACGTCCGCACCGACGCGCTCGCACAGGTCCGCCATCTCGTTGATGAAGCTGATCTTCATCGCCAGGAACGAGTTGGCCGCGTACTTGATCAGTTCCGAGCTTTCCAGGCTGGTAAACAGGATCGGCGCCTCGATCACATATAGCGGCCGGTACAGGCGCCTCATGATCTCCTGCGCGCGTTCCGTCCCCCCGGGCTGGTCGGTGTCGGTGCCGATCACCACCCGGTCCGGCTTCATGAAGTCGCCGATCGCGTTGCCTTCGCGCAGGAACTCCGGGTTGGAAGCGACATCGAACGCGAGGTCCGGGCGCAGGCGCCGAACCGTCTCGGCGATGCGGCGGCCCGTCCCGACCGGTACCGTCGACTTGGTGACGATGACCGCGTAGCCGGTCATGGCGCGCGCGACCTGCTCGGCGGCGGCGAACACATAGGTCAGGTCGGCATGGCCGTCACCGTTGCGAGGTGGCGTACCGACCGCAATGAAAATCGCGTCCGCCCCGGCAACGGCGGCCGCCACGTCGTTCCCGAAGGAGAGCCGGCCAGCCTCGATGTTCTCGCTGACGAGCTTGTCGAGACCAGGTTCGTAGATCGGGATCTCGCCCTTCCGCAGCGTCGCCAGACGACCGGGATGGGTTTCAACGACCGCGACCTCGGTGCCGAACTCCGCGAAGCAGGCGGCGGACACGAGGCCGACATAGCCGCCACCAATCATCGCGATACGCATCAGCTATTCATCCCCAACCCTGTCCGTCCATGAACAAACGCGAGTGGAACGAACAAGATCAATGACAAGCACCGTTAATCACATCATCTTTCCCAGGTATCCGAACGTGAAACGTTATATTACCGTTGTTACTGCCGGCAAAAGCATCGTCACTATTACGGCGATCTTTCCAGGTCGACCCGACGAGATAGATACGAGCGGCGTTCGAGGCATTGGACTGATGCACCACGACCTGCATCACGTGGCATCCAGGCGGCAAGGTCCCCATCACCGGCACCGCCTGAGGTCCCTGTAGCCGGCTGGCCTGGACATGCGCGTCGTCTGCGACAGCCCGACCGTCCAGCCTGATCGTCACCACCACCTCCGGCACATCGGGATCGGTCGCCAGGTAGACCTGCTCGGGCGCGATCTGGTGTTCGAGCACCGCCATCTGCGGCCGCATGACATGGTCGATCGGATCGAGCCGCATCGGGTAGTTCGGCTTCCACCAGGGTCCGGCGCCCCACAGGGCCACACCCCAGAACACATCAGGCGCGGCTGCCACCTGCGAAAACATATTCGCCAGCGCAGTAACGCCGATGGGCGACGCGGGTCCGCCGGTCTCGCCGAGGAAGATGCGGATATGGCTCTGCCGGGACCACGCGATCGCGCCCGCTAGCCGTGAGACGCCGATATCCGGCGACAGGACCGCCTGCCGGTAGGTCCCGGTTCCATCCGGATCGAGATAGGAGTGCAGCTCGAGGACCCAGTTCCTCTGCAGATCCACGATACCATCCGGAAACGGCCTGGCCGGGCTTATGTCGGATGCGGCACTCCAGTGCGCGTGCGGAACGAGCACCGTACCGTGGAAGCCGGACTGGCGGATCGCTGCGATCGCGTCGTTCCAGATCGGGATGTAGGCCGGATCGCCGCCTGCATGGGGTTCATTCATCAGACCCAGGGCGACATGGCCGTCGCCGGCGAACGCCTGCCCGAGCCTGCGCATGAGATCGACGTAGTCGGCGCGCCCGCTCTGGTCCGTCAGGATGTCGCGCGGGTGTCCATCCTTGTTCATGTAGCCGTAGCCGTGCGGATCGACCACGGTAATGGCGCCTGCCGCCGTATCCGCTGCGACGATCCCGCGGAGCTCCTGCAACACCGCGACGTTCAGCTCGTGACCGGGATCGGGAACCAGCCGGTCGATCTGTACCGGCACACGAACGAGTTGAACGCCATGTTGCAGATAGTACGCAGGATCCGGCACCGCATAGTTCGTCTGAGCTTTCATACCCCGACCGAATTCCATGCCGCTATCGTTGATGCCCCATAGGATGCCTCGGTCCGCCGAAGCAAAAGCTGCAGGCCGCGCCAGGATCAGGCCGATGGCCGTCGCAGCAACGACGCGCGCTGCGAGACGCGGGATCGCCGCGTGGACCGATCTTGTCGATCCTGCATGGTGTGTATGCGTGGAGTGCTCCGACTTTTTCGTCCTCATTCGCCTGGTCATGTTCAAAGATGGCGGACCGTAGTGGCCGGGACAGCCGAAGGAAAGCGCTTTCACAATCGTTCCGCATGCGTGATGCAGCGTTGTCGCGGCATGGTGTCTCGCCGTGTATTGTTGAGCGAGCAGAGTGGTCCGGGACGATTTGAATAGATGAACGCTACATTCGAGGTGATCCAGTGGTTCACCGACTTCGGGGACCAGGCGATCGTGCTCCCGACGTCGGTTTTCGTCCTGCTCTTCCTGCTCCTGAGCCGTTGCTGGAAAACAGCACTTGCCTGGGCAATCTCCATGGGAGGAGTCCTGGCACTCATGCTGCTCCTGAAGCTTGGGATCGGTGCATGCGGGCCCGCTCTCGGGGCTGGCGCGCTGGATAGCCCAAGCGGTCATACCGCCAGTGCCACGATGCTCTATGGCGGCATCGCGGCGATCCTGTTCCCGAGGCTGGGCTCCAGGGTGCGGTTCATGTTGGCGATCAGTGTGGCGCTGCTGTTCGGCGCATCACGCGTCATCCTGCACGATCACAGCGTGATCGAGGTCGTGATCGGTGGCCTCGTCGGCCTGGGCGGGCTTGCCATCTTCATGCGCCTTAGGGGACCGGGGCCGTCCCGCCTCCCCCGTGTCTGGATCATGCTGGTGCTGGCCGGCATCACCCTGCTCGAGCACGGTCACCGGATGACGATCGAACATCGCATCCACTCGTTCGCGACGTTGCGGCTGCGGGCGCTCATCTGCCCAAGCCAGCCACATATCGGTCTCTGAACGGCGAGCTCCAGACCTGGGGGCTATCTTGAGGCGCTCAAGTGTCGCCGTTCCTCGGGTAGCGCTTGCCGCTTCGGGCCTGAGCTTCCGTTTGGGACCACTGGATGGGTGCTACCCCCCTGCTGCAGAGACCGGGCAACCGGCTCGCCTCTCGATGCCCTCACCCGGATCATCGGTTCGCTACTGAATGCCGAAGACGGTTCCGACCATGATACCGAAAGTTCGGCAAGAGGCTGGGTATCCCGCCTGCCTACCAGGATGTCCAGCCACCGCATCAGACGCGAAGTCGTCGCCGGAGTGCGGTGCCGATCTGGCGCAGCATGCGCGGCAGGAAGGCCGGATCGTTCAGGCAACGCCGAACGATCTGCCCGATCTTCCCCCCATGCAACGCCTTCGAGACGAAATCCGCGTCGTCGAGGCGCGCAAGCCCATGGGCCCTGATCCGGAACAACTCGACCAGCTCCGGATCCGATTTTAACCGCTCGTCGCGGCTCATCTCCAGGGCGGCGTCCTTCAGGGTGCCGTAGGCAACGGTGGTGCGCGTCATGCCGGAGGCGCGTCCGCTGACCGCGCCCTGACGCTGCGTGTAGAGATAGAGAGGCCGGTTCAGGATCCTGAACGTCAGGCCGGCCATCAGCAGCTCGACCGCAAGCTGGAAATCCTCGCCGTGACGGACCTCGGGGTTATAGAACAACCCGTTATCGATCAGCGCCTGCCGACGGAACAGCGGCTTCAGCAGACCCCAGTCGAAGCTCTTTCCGTCCGCCCGGTTGTGCTCCAGGAAGTCCCGCAAGCCGATCGGCCGGTCGGGAATGATGGCGTCATCGGCTAGCCCGGTGCCGGTGACCTGCCCGGCCTGCGCGTCGTAGAACGCCAGGTTGTCGGTCACCACGTCCGCCTGCGTCGCAATGGCGAAAGGCACCAGTTCGGCCAGCCGTTCCGGCGCGAAGGCATCGTCGGCATCCAGGATCGCAAGCCATCGGCTGGTTGCGAGCCTGATCCCCGCGTTGCGGGCAGCGGACGGCCCGCCGTTGCGGGGCATAAGGACCACCCGCACCCGGGGATCCTCGCCCGCGATGCGGTCCAGGATCGCCCGCGTATCGTCGGTCGAGCAATCATCGACGATAATGATCTCGTCGGCTGGACACGTCTGGGCCTGCGCCGACGTGATCGCACGGATCATGAAGGCTTCGGCATTGAAGGTCGGGATAATGATGGCGACGCTGTCGATACCGTTCACGACGCAGTCCCGGATGCGAGATCGTAAACGCGTTCCAGCCGCGCAGTACACTTCAAGAGGTCGTGCTCCGCGGCGATGAAACCGGGAGCCGCCTCGGACATGCGCGTCGCAAGCACATCGTCGGTGAGCACGTCCGACAGGTACTGGGTCATGGCGGCAACGTCGCGCTCGGGAAACGCGAGCCCGGTCTCGCCGTCGCGTATGCCTTCCTCGGCGCCACCGCGCGCGGAGGTCACCACCGGCACGCCGCTGGCCTGGGCCTCCAGGATCACCAGCGGCAATCCTTCGGCATCGCCACTCTCGGCCGTGATGCTGGGCAGGCAGAAGACCCGAGCCTGCTGCATGAGCGCCCGGACCTCATCGTGCGACACGCTGCCGGCGAAACGCACGCCGTCGAGGCCGGCGGCCTGGGCCTCGAGGTCGGCACGCAGGGGCCCGTCCCCGGCAACGACCAGCTGGCAACCCGGTATCTGGCGCCGGAGCGTCTTGAAGGACTCGATCAGAAAGCTGCAGCCCTTCTTCTCGACGAGGCGGCCCAGGAACAGGATCATCGGTTGTCGCTTTGCGATCGGCAGGCCGCCCGGCGCGAACCCGCCGGTGTTCACGCCGATCCGCTCCACGAAGATCCTCTCCGACGGAAGTCCGGCATCCAGCGCGGCGCGGCGGATGTTCTCCGAGATGGCGACGAAACTGACCCTGCGCTCCTTGGCGAGCCGGGCAAGGCGCGACGGGTAGGCGGCCCAGCGTCGCCCGGCCCGGCCTGAGGTGAACCATTCCATGGTCGTGGTGATGTCCGACCCGTGCAGCGTGACCAGGAGCGGCAGCCCGAGCCGCTGCGCAATTGGCCAGGCCTCGACCCCGTCGAAGCCGAAATGGGCGTGGATCAGCTTAGGCGCCGCGCGCCGGACCAGGGCGACCATCGATGGCGACGGGCGATCGAGCCGGCGCCACGCCAGGCTCGCGACGCGTTGGGCCACGGTTGCCGGGCCGGAATGGCAGGTCGAGACGGCGAGACCGGACAGCGGCAATGCGTTTATCTGCCGCTCGCCGACCAGGATGGGCTGCCAGCGTCGGAGCGCCAGTGCCTGATCGCGAACGAAAGTCTCGGAGAGCGGGAGCACCTCCGTCCGGTAGATCGCAACCACGGAACGAGCCGCGCCCGCATCGGTCGCGACACGGGGACCGTCGCTCGGGGGCACGGTCAAAGCCTTGTATCCGGGTAGGCCTGTGGTTCGAGAATCCGCTCCACGACTTCCGCCCAGGAGCACGATGCGTCGACGATCGGCGCCTGGTTTGCCAGTGCGGCGGTAATGGCCTCGCGGATCGATTCTGCATTGCCGGGCACATAGCCGAAGCGGCCCGGTTCGGCACCGAGAGCGAAATTCGGGCATACCGCGGGAATGCCGAACAGCCCGAACTGGCGCAGCTTGAGCGATGTGTCGATCAGGTAGCGCGGGGTTTCCGCGTCGCGATACGGCGCGATGCCGAATGCGGCGTGTTGCAGGTAGCCAAGTGTTTCCACGAATGCCAGTTCCGGATGCACAATGATGTTGTTGCGGGCAAGCGATGCGGCAGACTTGCCTGCGCCAATCACATGGAAGTCGATATCGGGAAACTGAGATGCGGCGGTTGTGAAGAACGACGCATCGAACAGCATCGATCCGACCGACACGGCTGCAGTCCGTCCCTTGTATGGGTTCGGATAGCTCTTCGAGGCCATGTCGCGATCGATGCCATGCGGAACGAAAATGGAACTTCTGGTGTGTGGCATGCCGCTGGCGAGGAAGCGCGAGGGCAGCCTCACCGTGTCGATCTTGTCGAAGTTTCGAGCGAAATCCCGTTTGATGGTCGACGCGCAGTCCACGACCTCCAGATCATCCGACGCGAGATAGACGATCCGTGCGGCCGGGTTGATCCGCTTGACGTCGGCAATGAAAATGGCGGCGAGCCCGGACTCGATGAACACTATGTCGGCTTCCCGTATCCAGCGCCGCGGGACGGAGGGCAGCAGGAGCCTGTAGAGCCTGAACAGGGCCGATTCCGGCACCGCAAGCTGCGCGCGGCGCATGTTGAACGGGTGCCAGGCCTTCTTCCAGAGGTAGCAGTCGACGCCCTCATGCCGTTCCACGCGGTTCGCGCGATCTGCCAGATTGGCGCGCGTGTCGCCCCGACGCATCGAAAGGCGGGACAGGCCGATCGAGAAAAAGCGCGTGGGCCCCCGATGCGCGAGCTCACCTGTGATGAAGTGGACACTCGCTTTGCGGAGGCTGCGGAAATCATGAACTGAAATGACTAGGGAATTGAGCATGGAATGGTGCCGTTACCCTTCATCAGTATATCCCGCAACCGTATTGCCGGCGTTGTCGTCCACTCTTCACAGTACGAGCATAGCCGAAAATCTCTACCATGACGACACACCCCGGAGCGGCTGTGCTCACGACCTGTTCATCGGACAGGCAATCGCTTTGACCGGCTTCCCGCAGCAGATTCTGGGACCGTTTGGTTCCCGGACAAAATGATCGTCGTCTCCTACCGTTATTCTAACGATATTGCCTACACACCTTAGTCGTTCTGGCAGTCAGACAGGTTCAGTAAATCGTATCTCTCTCCCGCTCGGAACACGATCATCCGGCACCAATGGCTGTCCAGCTCTTTTGTAACGAGTGAAAACCTGCGTCTGAAGCAAAGTCCAGGCACCGGTTAAGCTACGATCACGCCGGATTTGCGAATATAGGCACCGTCCGAGGTGGTGCAGGCGTTCCGGAGCTGGCATCGAGCCGTGTGCCGCGGCCGATACGCCCGGAGCCCGGCGCAGGAGCCTGTTTTTCATGGGCAAACGCTCGTGCAGCGTGTATTTGCTGCACCTGCAATGGGCCACCGGGACGCCTACTCCTTGCTACCGCCAGCAGCGCGGGCGCGTCCGGGCCCGCTTTCGCTCAACCAGCCATGGCAGTCATGATCACGTTATCCGGTCCCACTCACCGTCTTCTGGAGGTTAAACTGTCTCATCGCATGCGGCCTGACCGGCGGACCTACTCCATCGCGATGTCGACAGACCTGAAGCCGGCGGGCAAGGATCGGACCGGGTGCGAGATGCCGGAATGCGAACCCGACATTGCGAACAGGAGAGGGTGAATGCGCGCCAGCCCGGCAAGATCATCCCCACGGGGAAAGCGCCTGGACATTGGTTCCTGGCTGATCATCGCATCGATGATGTTCAACATGGCTCTGTGCTTCATCAAGACGCGTGGCTGGGCGCATATCGGGAGCCTGCCGATCATCGCCACCGAGCTGCTGATCATGCTGGTCGGGCTCCTGGTCATCCGCAAGGACGTGGCGCTGTGGGTCAAGCAGCTCATCGTCATGAGCGTAGTGTTCATGATCGGCATGAAGCTGATCAATTCCGAGGTGAACCTTAAAATCCTACATGATCTTGGGATCATGTATATTTTCTACAAGCTCGGCAGGATGGCGACCCCACGCCAGGCCAGTTACCTGGCCTGGACATTGATGGTGATCGTTCTTGCAGTCGGGTTCTTCGAACTGTTGTTCACACCGACATTCGGCCAGATCTTCGACGTGTGGTCCTACTATGTGGACAAGGGCGTCATCGCACCCGGCACCGTAAATTACAGCGGCACCAACCTGTATCTCAGCGGCGATCGCGGTGCGTTGTCCCGCACCTTCTTCCCGACGCTGCTCGGATCGCATCGGGTCTCGTCGATCTTTCTCGAGCCGGACTCGCTCGGCAACTATGCAGCCATCATGTTTGCATGGTCCATCACCACGAGCATCGGATCGCGACGGAGCAGAGGCTGGATGCTGGCCCTATCCTTGTTGTGCGTCGTTATCGCGGATAGCCGCTTCGCCGGCGGATGCTGCACCGCCATGCTGCTCGTGCGCCTGACGCCACTGGTACGGTCTCGCATCGCCGTTTTCGTGCTGCCGATCGCGGTGATGGTGTTGATGACCGTCGTCGGGTCGCTGAACGAGCTGACGGGGGTCCTTCCGGCCATCATGAGCGACAACCTTTCGGGACGCCTCCTGTTCTCGAGCCGGCTCCTGAACTATTGGCACCTGCCGCAATGGTTCGCGATATTGCCGTCGCAGGTTTATACCGCCGACACCGGGTATGCGTATGTCGTGAACAACATGGGCCTCCCGCTGACCCTGCTGTTCCTGGGCCTGTTCGCCTATAATCGATCGCTGCGCCGCGAAGCGACCACCATGAAGGTCATGATTGCCGTCTACCTGTCGACGTCCCTGTGCATCGGTGCATCGATCTTCACGATCAAAACCGCGGCACTGCTGTGGTTCCTGTATGGCGTAGCCAACTGCCCTGCGACGCAGGCCGTTAAGGCGCGTGCCCGGGCCATGCCAAGCCTGCAACGGTTTGCCCGCCCGGCCATCGAGGGCAGTCTCGCATGAGGCGGCTCGCAACCCTGGTAGGATCGGCTGTCATCGTGCTGTGCGCCCTCGGCCCGTCACGCGGCCAGGCACAGGATCTCAAGGGCGTGAACCTGGCAGGCGCCGGCTTCGCATCGTCCAAGGTGCCCGGGATCTACGGCAGGGACTACCTCTATCCGAAGACGGACGAGGTCGCTTACTTCACGCAGAAGGGCATGAACGTCTTCCGGATTTCGGTGCTCTGGGAGCGCCTGCAGCCCAAGCTGCTCGGTCCACTCGATGCCAAGGAACTGACGCGCCTCGCCGACCTGATCCAGACGGTACGCCAGCACGGCGCCTCTACCATCATCGACATCCATGATTACGGACGCTATCGCAGCATCCCGATCGGCACCGGAAACGTGCCCATCGAAGGCTTCACGAATCTCTGGACCAGGCTGGCGCAGCGCTTCGGCCACGATGACAGCGTCCTGTTCGGTCTCATGAACGAGCCGCAGATCCCGGATCCGCTCCGCTGGAAGGACATCCAGCAGCAGGCGATCGACGGCATCCGGCACGCCGGATCGAACAACCGCATTCTGGTCTCGGGGGTGGGCTGGGACGGGGCCCATAACTTCGCTTCCCTCAACGGAGATGCGCTGGCCGGGTTGAAGGACCCGCGCCACCGCATAGTGTTCGAGGTGCACCAGTATTTCGACCACGACTCGTCGGGAACCAAGGATGTCTGTGTCAGCCCCGACGAAGCGGTCGCGCGACTGACCTCCATGACGGAGTGGCTACGCACCCACCACGCCAAGGGACTCCTGGGCGAATTCGGCGTGAGCCGCCGGCCGGAGTGCGTCGCGGTTTTGGACCACGTCGTCGCGTATATGAAGGCAAATTCCAGCGAATGGCTCGGGTGGACCTATTGGGCCGCCGGACCGCTGTGGGGCAACTACATGTTCACCCTGGAGCCGGATCACGGAGTCGATCGCCCCCAGATGACCGCGCTCCTGCCCTATCTCCACGCGCCAGGCGCGAGATAAACTCGCCTCGGGATCGCCAAGGCGAGTGTGCCTATCAGACCTAGTTGAAGACCCGCATTCCGAGCCAGATGAGTCCGCCCCAGACAGGGACGACTGCAGCGAAGCCGACCACGATGCCGCGAAAGAACCCGTTGGTCGCACCTGTCGTCGTGGCAACCGGAACTTTGCGTTCCGAAGCCATCGTTGCAGCGCCGAAAGTGGCGAGGTGATTGCCGACAAGTACACGGTTCATGGGCGTTCGTCCGGAATATCGCTTTGCCGAATTGATACATGGCTCGACTGCCAACGCTGCTCCGGACTTTTCCTAGGTTCGGACGCGCAACTTCATCTTGATCCTCCTGAGGCCCAAGTCAAGAAACGCTTTTGAACAATCTTGATTGTGTGCACTGCACCATTACTCGAAATTGAGACGGAATCGGAAACCGTTTCAATACCGATGCTAGAAATGGAAATAAGTAGCCAATCGTTTACTTCCATTAATACTTGTAAGTACGAAATCATCGTGGCACTCGGCACTGCCACTGCATGAAGATGTTGAGGGCCGTTGTTCGCGGATTGAAGTATTGTGTCACCAAAGCTTATTTTGGCTCCGACTCTGGATGCTTGACACATCCATACGTTGCGTGGTCGCGCGGTAGCCAAGGCGGCCCGAAACAACGGATTTCGCTTACCTGCTATGCAAGATCCAGTGCGGCTCCGCCGTGCCGCTCGACCATGCCGGCGCTGGCCTCGTTCATCCCGACCAGTTCGACGTGCAGGCCGTGGCGCTGCATCTTGGTGACGACCGACTCGAGAGCGCCGACTGCGGTGATGTCCCACAGATGCGCCTGCCGCAGGTCGATCCGCACCGCCCGCACGGTATCGCGCAGGTCGAAGCGATCGGCGAACATGTCGGCCGATGCGAAGAACACCTGGCCACGGACCGTATACAAGCGGGTATCGGTATCCGCGTCGTAGGCAATCTCGACGGCCATCAGCCGCATCACCTTGAACGCGAAGAAAACACCGCTGAGCAGGACCCCCACCACCACGCCGATCGCGAGATCCGAGGTCACCACGACCACAGCGACGGTGACCAGCATCACCATGCTGGAGGTCTTCGGATGGACCACCAGATCGCGCAGCGACCCCCACGAGAAGGTGCTGATCGACACCATGATCATGATGGCGACCAGGGCGGCCACCGGGACCTGCGCCACCCAGGGCCGCAGCACCACCATCAGGAGCAACAGGAACGCCCCCGCCACGAAGGTCGAGAGCCGTCCCCGTCCGCCGTAACGCACGTTGCCCACCGTCTGGCCGATCATCCCGCAACCGGCGATGCCGCCGAACAGGCCTGCCGCCACGTTGGCAATGCCGAGACCGGTGCATTCGCGCCGCTTGTCGCTGTTGGTCTCGGTAAGATCGTCGACGACGCTCGCCGTCATCATGGATTCGAGCAGGCCCACCACCGCCATCGCCAGCGCGTACGGCGCGATGATGCCAAGCGTCGCCAGGGTCGGCGGCAGCGATGGCCAGTGCAGCATCGGCAGCGAGGACGGAAGCCGGCCGAGATCGGCCACCGTGCGCAGGGGCATCGGCAGCAGCACGGACACCAGTGTCAGCACGACTACGCAGATCAACGGTGACGGGATCGCGGTGAACAGGCGGGGTACCAGGTAGATCAGCGCCACGCCGGCCGCGATCATCACGTCGTTCTGCCAGCCGAACTGCGCGCCGAACCCCCAGTCCGGCCCGACGATCTGCGGCAACTGGGCCGAGAAGATCAGGATCGCCAGCGCGTTGACGAAGCCGGTCCGCACCGAGCGGGACACGAACCGCATCAGCACGTCGAGCCGGAGCAGCCCGAACAGGATCTGGATCAGCCCGGCCAGCAGGGTGGCTGCGAGCAGGTACTCCAGGCCATGACCGCGCACCAGCGCCGCCGCCACCAGCGCCACCGAGCCGGCGGCACCCGAGATCATCGCCGGGCGCCCACCGGTTATGGCGATCACCGTGCCGATCACGAACGAGGCAAATAGCCCCACTTCCGGATCCACGCCGGCCACGAACGAGAAAGCGATCACCTCGGGGATCAGGGCGAAGGTACCGACCATCCCGGCCAGTACGTCACCCCGTACGTTGCCAAGCCAGTCAGTGCGCAAGCGTGTAAAATTCATGCCTGATCATCCCGGCAGGCGGCACGCGCGGCAACCCGCCGATTGGCCAGTACGATCACCGAGCAGTGAGAATCACCGAGCTTTATCGAGTTCCGGACGTATCGGGGGCCCAAGTTTTCGCTATCCTGCCGCAACGCCATGGGAAAGCCGGCACGCCATGACCTCGTTCCAATCCGCACCGGCCCGTATCCTGTCCGAGGCATCGCCCTGGTGGCAGCCGGACCCGAACCACCTGCTGTCGATCGAGGGCGGGCGTCCGCTGTCCGGCCGCTATCCGATCAGCGGCGCCAAGAACGCGGTGCTGCCGCTGATGGTCTCCGCCCTGCTGACCCCGCATCTGGTGACGCTGCAGAACGTTCCGCGCAGCCTCGACGTGGCCGTGCTCGGGGCGCTGCTGCACCGGCTCGGCGTCGGTGTGTCCTGGTCGGACGGTGACCCACGCGCCCCGCTCTCCCTCACCCTATGCGCCGATCGCGTGCATCCGGGCGAGATCGAGGCCGGGCTGGTCATGCGCATGCGTGCCTCGATCCTGCTGCTCGGCGCACTGCTGGCGCGTTGCGGCGAGGCCAGGATGCCGATGCCCGGCGGCGACTCGATCGGCCTGAGGACAGTGGATTTCCATCTGGCCGGCCTCAGGGCGATGGGCGCGGAGATCACCCTCGAGCATGGCATCATCGATGCCCGCGCACCGGACGGGCTGCATGGCGCCGAAATCCAGCTCGAATTCCCGTCGGTCGGCGCCACCCAGAACCTGCTGCTTGCCGCGGTCCTGGCCAACGGCACCTCCATCCTCGGCAACGTCGCACGCGAGCCCGAAGTGGTGGATCTGTGCACGTGCCTGATCGCCATGGGTGCCCGGATCGAGGGGATCGGCAGCTCGACCCTGGCCATCGAAGGCAGGCACGCGCTCGGCGGCGTACTGCACCGGGTGATGCCGGACCGGATCGAGCTCGGCACCATCGCCTGCGCCGCGGCCGCGACCGGTGGAGAAATCCTGCTCGAAGGCGGCACGCTCGGGCTGCTCGGGGTAGCCGCGCCGCTGCTCGAACAGGCCGGGGTCGGTCTGCGCGAGGTGCCGGGAGGCCTGGTCGCCGTGCGTGCGGCGGGCGGACTGGTCGGCATCGATGTCGTAACGCAGCCCTGGCCCGGCTTCGCGACAGACCTGCAGGCGCCGACAATGGCGTTGCTGTGCATCGCCGATGGCGCCGGGACGGTGACCGAGACCATCTTCGAAAGCCGCTTCCGCCATGTCGACGAACTCCGCCGCATGGGGGCGGTCATTACCGTACGTGGCCGTACTGCGCTGGTCCGCGGCGTCCCTGCCCTGGACGGCGCGTCCGTCATGGCAACGGACGTGCGGGCGGGTGCTGCGTTGGTCATCGCCGGCCTGACCGCGCGCGGGACCACTCTTATCGATGGCCTGGACCATATCGACCGGGGCTATGACGGTCTGGCGTACAAGCTGGCCGCCTGCGGCCCTCGCCTCAAGCGCTGCACCGGCTAGGAACCGGCTCCTGGCGAGTTCGCTCCGACCCATGCCACCGCCCGAGGACCCGCTCTGGCAGGTTCGCCTCGAGGGCGACGATGCGATCCTGGTGTTCGGTGGCGACTGGCGCCATGCGACCGACCTCGTGCCTGCGATGCAGGCGGCGGCGATCCGCCGCGCGATCGCGAATCCGCGGCGGTTGCGCTTCGAGGCGCAGGCGCTAGTCGCCTGGGACAGTCTGCTGGTCGCGACCCTCTGGCGACTGCGTGGGCTCCTGCAGGCCGACGGCACCATGCTGGACGAGGACGGACTGCCGCCTTCCGCGCGCCGGCTGCTGGCCCTCGCTGCCAGCACCACCGAACTCCCCGAGCCTCGCCGACCGCGGCCGAACCTGTTCGCGGTGATCGGCACGATCTGCCTGTCGGCCCTCGCCTCGGTGGGCGCCGGCACGATGCTCGCCGGCGACATTGTTCGCGGCCTGTTCAGCAGCGTCCTGCCGCGCAGCCGTCGCACCCGCATGCAGGGCGCCGACCTGCTGGATGCGGTGCAGCGGGCCGGTCCCAGCGCGCTGCCGATCGTCGGCGTGGTGAACTTCCTGCTCGGCGCGATCCTGGCCTTCATCGGCGCGGTTCAGCTCAGGCGGTTTGCCGCCGAGATCTTCGTCAGCAACCTGGTCGGGCTGGCCCTGGTGCGGGAATTGGCGGCGGTGATGACCGCGATCGTGCTGGCCGGCCGCACCGGTGGCGCCAACGCCGCGCGCCTGGCCACCATGCAGGGCAACGAGGAAATCGATGCGCTGCGCGTGCTCGGCATCAGCGAACAGACGTACCTGGTGCTGCCGATGACGCTCTCGCTGATGCTGACCATGCCGTTGCTCTACCTATATGCCTGCCTGATCGGCATCGCCGGCGGCGCGCTGGTCGCGACGACCATGCTCGACCTGTCCCCCCTCGCCTTCGCGACGGCGGTGGCCCATGCGGTGCCGCTCGGCCAGTTCGTGTTCGGGCTGGTGAAAAGCATCGCCTTCGCCGCCCTGATCGGACTGGTGTCCTGCCAGATCGGCCTCAATGCCGGCCGCAGCGCGGCGGCGGTCGGCGAAGCCGCAACCCGCGCGGTGGTGGCTGGCATCGTCGGCGTCATCGCGCTCGACGCCCTGTTCGCGGTCGTTGCCAACATTTTTGGGTTCTGACCCGAATGATTGACGTGTCGTTCAAGATCGAGACACGCGGCCTGACCCTCGCCTTCGGGGACCGGGTGATCCAGCGCGACGTCGCGCTGCGGATCCGCCCGGGCTCGATCTTCGCACTGATGGGCGGCAGCGGCTGCGGCAAGAGCACGGTCATGAAGGGACTGTTTGGCCTGCTACGGCCGATTGCCGGCACGGTGCTGATCGATGGCGAGAGCTACTGGGACGCGAGCGACGACCGGCGCATCGAGATCAACCGCCGCTATGGGGTGCTGTTCCAGAGTGCGGCCCTGTGGAGTTCGCTCACCGTGGCGGAAAACGTCGCCCTGCCGCTCAAGCTGTTCACCCGGCAGAAGCCCGCCGCGATCGCCGACCTGGTGCGGCTCAAGCTGGCCCTGGTCGGCATGGAAGCGGCCGCCGACCTGATGCCGTCCGAGCTCAGCGGCGGCATGCGCAAGCGCGCCGGCCTGGCCCGCGCCCTCGCGCTTGATCCCGAGGTGCTGTTCTTCGACGAACCCTCGGCCGGCCTTGACCCGATCACCTCGCGGCGCCTGGACGATCTGATCCTGGAACTGCGCGGAGGTCTCGGCACCACCATCGTGCTGGTCAGCCACGAACTGCCCAGCCTGTTCGCAATCGCCGACGATGGTGCGTTCCTCGACGCGGAGACCCAAACCGTGATCGCGTCCGGCTCGCCCACCGAACTCCGTGACCATTGCGCTCATCCGACGGTGCAGGCCTTCATGCACCGGGAGCGCACATCTGAAAGCCGGACACCGATAATGCAATCGAACGGGGGTGATGCGGATGGCAGCTAGACAAACGCTGGTCGGACTGTTCGTGCTGGTCGGTCTGGCCCTTGGCATGGGCGTCATCCTGGTGTTCGGCCAGCTGCATCTGCTGACGCCGGTGGATCGCGCGGTCATCTATTTCCATGGCGGCGTCGGCGGGCTGGCCCCGGGCGCCCCGGTCACCTTCCGCGGCGTGCGCGTAGGCTCGGTCGGGACCATCTCGCTGCACGTGAACCCGGTCGACCTTGAGGCGCGGATCCCGGTCGTCATCCAGCTCGATCCCGGCCGCGTGGTGCTGGACCGGCCGGCCAGCGCGTCCGAGCGTCTCGACCTGGACCAGCTGGTCGCGGCCGGCCTTCGTGCCCAGCTCATCATGCAGAGTTTCGTCACCGGGCAGATGGCGGTCGATCTCGACATGAAGCCGAATTCCGGTGCGGTGTTCTCCGGCCTGAAAAGCAGCCTGATCGAGATCCCGACCGTGCAGTCCGACTTCGAGCGGCTGCGCGAGCAGATCCCGAAGCTGCCGTTGCGCGACCTCGCCGACAGCACCACCCGCACCCTGCACGCAATCGAGCATCTCGCGATCACGCTCGACACCAATCTGCCTCCGCTGATCGCCAGCCTGCAGGTCACCGCGGACGGGCTGCACGATACCGGGCCGATCATCAACCAGTCCGTGCTGTCCGTGCGCGACCAGGCGCTCAAGACGCTGCATGGCTACCAGGCCCTGTCGCTCCAGTTGCACGACCAGGTCGCCGGCCGCGGGCCGGAACTCAAGCGCCTGATCGCCACCGCCAACCAGGCGGCCGATAACGCGAAACAGCTCACCGTGACGATCAACGCCGTCGCCGGCGAGCGCTCCGAGGTTCGCCTCAATCTGGAAGCCAGCCTGCGCGACCTTGCCGCCGCCGCCGACAGCCTTCGCGGCATCGCCCGCGACGTCGAGAGCGACCCGTCTTTGGTCCTGCGAGGACGCAGCCGATGAAACCGACCGTGTCCCTGCTGCTCGCGTCACTCGCTCTCGCCGGCTGCGCAGCACCCGGCCTGCGGACCTACGTGCTGACCGGGCCGGAGTTCGCGACGGCCAGGCCGGCGGTCGAGGCGCTGTCCACGACAATCATCGAAGTGCGGCCGGTGCTGCTGCCCGACCATCTCGACAGCCGCGACATCCTGAGGCGCGTTGGCGCCAACGAACTCGTTGCCAGCCATAACGGACGCTGGGGTGACCGGCTTTCGGTGGGGATACGACTGGCGATTGCCGCCGACCTGCAGGCGCGGCTTCCGCAGGACTCGATCGTCACCACCTCGCCGATCCAGCCGGACTTCCGCAGGTTGAACCTGACCATCACCAGCTTCGAGCTGGATCAGGCCGGCACCCTTGCCGTGGATGCGAGCTGGAGCATCGAGACCACGAGACCACCCGCCATCCTGGCTCGTCGGCGAGCCCGGATCGTGGTGACGGGCGTCGCGATGGATGATCGTGCGCAGGTGGCTGCGATGAGCGGGCTGCTGGATCGGCTGGCTTCGGTGATTACGCCTGGGCTTTAGCGCGAGGAAGGCAAGGGGCGCTGCCCCTTGACCCTGCCAGAGGCGGAGGCTTTGGAAATGGGTGTCAGGGCGCGTTCGGCCAGGGCGCCGAAGCCGAGACCAAGCACCGCCCAGACCACGAGATTGGTGCCGATCGAGGCGAGGCGGAAATGCCACAAGGTGACCGCAACGAATGCTGCCGGCACCTCGTCGACAGGCGGCAGCACCAGCATCGTCACGATCATCGCGACAAGATAGACACCGACCCCGGCCAGAACCGCGTTCCAGCGCCCGAACTGTCCGGCCAGCTTTGTTGCGACGCGGACGCCGGCAATGGCCGCCACCACCGACAACGCGATCATCTCGAAATACAGCCCGGTCCGGAGCCCGATCGTCGCCGGATCACCCACTGACGGCGGATTGGCCGGATACTTGATCTGCGGCACCAGGATCAGCACCACCAGGCCCGCAAGTGCGACGATCGCGGCCGTCGCACGCGGGCTCAGCCGGATGATCCGTCCCTGCACGGTGGCAAAGACCAGCGAGAGAATGCCGCCGAGCGCGCAGCCATAGACCAGCATGCCGGTCAGCAACCCGATCGTGCTCTGCACCGCGCGGCTGACCAGTTCCGGTTCCGGAGCCTCGCCGGCCAGTTGCCGCACATGATCCTCGAACGCGATCGCCAGATCGATCTGCGTCTCGCCGAACAGCCAGGCGAACGCAAAACCGCACAGACCCGCGAGGATGCCGACCAGCATCCCCCGGATCAGGAGTTGCCGAACCACGATCCCGGCCGCTCAGTGGCAGGGAAAACCGAGCACGTGGCGGCCGTCATGCACGAACTCATGCACGTACATGCCCTTGATCAGCGATGTCGCACCCTGTTCGGCACCCACGAAATAGAGCGCCAGCAGGGCGATCAGGCCCGCGAAGATCGCCCATGGCAGGATCTCCCGGACCGGGATGACGATCGGTTCCGCTACCGGAATGGATGTGGTTGCACTCATGACGTCTCCTCGGGGAATCAACGCGTCCCGCTCGATTGCACAGTGTCCGGGAGAGGTCTGACTTCTGGGCGGCGATACAATGCCGTCCAGATACAGTGGCGCGACCGTGCCGGAATTACGCCGGCTTCCCATCTCGAACACGGCGAAACTCCGCGCTGACCCCGGGCATGTCAATCCGGTCCGGTCCAGGGATTAGCCAGGACCAGGCCTGCCCGCTCGAAGTCGGCAATGTTCCGGGTGACCACGCCCAGCCCATGCACCAAGGCGGTTGCTGCGATCAGGGCATCCGGCTGGGAATAGGTGTATCGGGCCTTCTGGCCATCCATCACCAGCCGCCGGCAGGTCATCAGCACGGCCTCGTCCGGCACCAGGACACGATCTCCGAACCAGATGCGAACGCCGTCGCGAAGCCATGCCTCGAGTTCGCCGCGAGACTGCAGATCCGCGACGCGCTCGATCCCGAAGCGGATCTCCACCACTGTCACCAGGCTCAGGAAGCAGGCAGCCGGGGGCACCGCCTCCGCCCAGGATCGGACCCCCGGGTCAGCATTGCCACCCTTGCGAAGTTCGGAGACGACATTGGTATCGAGCAGCCAGCCGCGCGGCCCATCAGCCACCGGTCAAAACTCCAGGGGCTCCCGGAACGAGGCGTGCTCCCGGACAGGCTTTTCGTCGAAGCTGTCCATCCTGGCGAACGGACTATCCCCGAACAGCGCAGCAAGGGTCGGCTTGGCGGCTACCGGCGCGAGATGGGCATAATCGGCCGCGGACAGCACGACGACGGCATCCTGTCCGCGCACGGTCACCCGTTGCGGACCACGCTCGCGCGCAAGCCGGACCAGTTCGCTGAAGCGGGACTTGGCGTCCTCGAGTTTCCACACCGGCAAGCCGGCTCCGGAAGCTGGATGCCTGTTCGATGACCGAGCCGACATAATCGCCCTCCTGACCAGACTAGTCAGATAAGTGATGCCAGCTCGATCTTCAAGCACGATCGACGGCCCGGAACCCCGGGCCGCCGGTCGTCATGGTCGGAAATCAGCCCTCGGGGTCGGGCGCGACTGCAACCATCGCCTCGGTGGTGATCAGCAGGCCGGCAACAGATGCCGCGTGCTGCAGGGCGGCGCGAACCACCTTGGTCGGGTCGATGATGCCAGCCGCGACGAGATCCTTGTACTCGCACAGGTTCGCATCGAAGCCCCAGTCCGGTGCATCATTGTCGAGCACATGGCCGGACACGACGGCACCATCCTCGCCGGCATTCTCGGCGATCTGGCGCAGCGGGGTGAGTGCCGCGCGGCGAACGATCTCGATGCCGAACTTCTGGTCCTTGTTGTCGGGAACCAGCGCCGCCAGCACCTTGGAGGCGCGGGCGAGTGCCACGCCACCGCCGGGAACGACGCCCTCTTCGACCGCGGCGCGGGTCGCATGCAGCGCGTCGTCGACGCGATCCTTGCGCTCCTTCACCTCGATCTCGCTGGCCCCGCCGACCCGGATGACCGCAACGCCACCGGCCAGCTTGGCCAGACGCTCCTGCAGCTTCTCACGGTCGTAATCGGAGGTGGTCTCCTCGATCTGGGCGCGAAGCTGGGCGCAACGGCCCTGGATCGCTTCCTTCTCGCCGGAACCGCCGATGATGGTGGTGGTGTCCTTCTCGATGACGATGCGGGTCGCCGTGCCGAGCATCTCCAGCGTGACGGTCTCGAGCTTGATGCCGAGTTCCTCGCTGATGACCTGGCCGCCGGTGAGGGTGCCGATGTCTTCCAGCATCGCCTTGCGACGATCGCCGAAGCCCGGTGCCTTCACGGCGGCGACCTGCAGGCCGCCGCGCAGCTTGTTGACGACCAGGGTCGCCAGCGCCTCGCCATCGACATCCTCGGCGATGATGAGCAGCGGACGGCCGGACTGCACGACCGCCTCGAGCAGCGGCAGCATCGGCTGCAGGCCGGACAGCTTCTTCTCGTGCAGCAGGATGTAAGGCTGCTCAAGCGTGACCAGCATGCGCTCGGTGTTGGTGACGAAGTACGGCGACAGGTAGCCGCGGTCGAACTGCATGCCCTCGACGACATCGAGCTCGGTGGCGATGCCCTTGGCTTCCTCGACGGTGATGACGCCTTCCTTGCCGACCTTCTCCATCGCTTCCGACAGCATCCGGCCGATCTCTTCCTCGCCGTTGGCCGACACGGTGCCGACCTGGGCGATCTCGGACTGGCTGGTGATCGGACGCGAGATGCGGGCGAGCTCGGTGACCAGGGCCTGGACCGCCTTGTCGACGCCGCGCTTCAGGTCCATCGGGTCGACGCCGGCGGCGACGGCCTTGCCGCCCTCGCGGACGATCGCCTGGGCCAGCACGACCGCGGTGGTGGTGCCGTCGCCGGCCAGGTCGTTGGTCTTCGAGGCCACTTCACGCACCATCTGCGCGCCCATGTTCTCGAACTTGTCCGACAGCTCGATTTCCTTGGCGACGGTGACGCCGTCCTTGGTGATGCGCGGTGCACCATAGCTCTTGTCGATCACCACGTTGCGGCCCTTGGGACCGAGTGTGACCTTCACCGCATCGGCGAGCAGGTCCACACCGCGCAACATGCGCAGGCGCGCCTCGCTACCGAAACGGACGTCTTTGGCTGCCATGGAGATATTCCTATTGGAAGAAGTGTCGGGCCCGCCAGCCGGACGATGAGACTGGCCGATGGGCTGGACCGTTCAGGATGATGGAAAAATCGGCCATCCAGGGGCCGGCAGATCCTCGGAAGCCCTTCCGGCACCGAGGATCGGTATCAGCCGAAAACCGCGATCAGTTTGGCTTGCGGGCAGTCTTGGTCGGCAAGGCGCTTTGCGGGCTGGAAAACTGCGATGCCGCGACGGCGACCGGCTTCTTGTTCGCCTTCGGTTTCTTGGCCTCGCGATTACCGCGATTCTGTTCCTTGGACATCAGTTGCTCCCGTCTGCATGTGTAACGGCGTCATCGGATGTCCGGCACGGACACCGAACCTGGAGGCATTCAGGCGCTTTGCGCGGCACCGGTCGGTGCGCGCCCGTCCTCGACGTCGTCCGCCCAGATGCTGACGAATCCGGAAACGGTCTCCGGCCTGATCCGAAACTTGTTTGCAGCGATTTCCTCGATACGAGCCCGCACCTCACCGAATCCGCGAAGCAGGTCGACCGGGGCAAACCGCCTGACGCCGCTGATGTCCTGGAGGGCGGACCTGGAAATCGCGCAATCCACGATCTCGCCGTCGACATCGATCTCGAACACGACGCGACTCCCGTCCCATCGTGGCTTGGCCAGCACCAGCTTCGGCTCGGGAGTAGTCATGGGAAGTATCCTTCCAAAGGAAGCGATATACAGCAAAATATTCGAAATTAATGCGGTAAATGCGATGTGGGGATCGACTGATTCGGCTTCTAGGCCGGTCACAGACGGAGCAGACCGATTTACTGGCTGACCCGTCTCATAACACTACTCTTTCCGCGCATGCGGCGCCACTGCTCAGATTGGCGCCAGCGCGGACGCGATCCGGGTGCGCACGCGCAGGGTGACGAACTCCTCCGCCGAGGTCGGATGGATGCCGATCGTACGGTCGAAATCCTCCTTGGTGAGACCTGCCGTCACGGCGATCGCCATGCCTTGCATCATCTCCGGCGCGTCCTCGCCGAGCATATGCACGCCGACTACCTTCCGGCTGGCCTGGTCGACCACCAGCTTCATCACGTGCTGCCGCTTGCGCCCACTCAGCGTGTGGCGCATCGGGGTGAAACGGGTGAGATAGATATCGGCCGGCCCGCGCTCGGCCGCCTCGTGCTCGGTCAGGCCGACGCTGGCGAGCGGCGGCGAGAAGAACACCGCTTTCGGCGTCGTATCGAACGACCATTCCCGGGTCGTGCCGGCGAACAGCCGGTCGGCCAGGATGTGCCCCTCGGCGATGGCTACCGGCGTCAGGTTCATCCGGTTGGTGACATCGCCGATCGCGAAAATCCCGGGTTCATCCGTCTCACTCCCACCATCCACCAGGATGCGTCCCTCCTCGGTGGTCCGCACGTCGGTGGTTTCGAGCCCGAGACCCGCGACGTTCGGCATCCGCCCGACCGCGAAGAACACCAGGTCGGTATCCCACTCCCGCCCGTCGGTTAGACTGACGCGCAGCGCGCCCTCATGGCGGCGGATCCGGTGCAGCAGCGTGCTCGGATGGGCGATGATGCCGCGCTCCCCGATCGCCTCGGCCAGGGCGGTGCGCATGTCCTCGTCGAAGCCGCGCAGGGGCAGCGTCTGGCGGTAGATCATCTGCACTTCGGACCCAAGCCCCGCGAAGATCCCGGCGAACTCGACGCCGATATAACCGCCGCCGACGATGGTGACCCGTTGTGGCCGTTCGGCCAGGTGGAACGCCTGGTCCGAATTGATGCCGAGCTCCTGCCCCTCGATATGCGGCTGCACGATCGGGGTGCTGCCGGTCGCGATCACGATCCGCTCGGCGGTGATGCGTCTCGGCTCGAAATGCGGATCGAGCGGCCCCGGCTCCAGGATCAGCGTATGCGCATCCTCGAACCGCGCGCGCCCCTCGAACAAGGTGACGCCGGCCCCCTGCAGCAGCTTCACATAGATGCCGTTGAGCCGGGTGATCTCGTGGTCCTTGGCGGCGATCAGCTTCGCCCAGTCATGCGTTCCCGGTTCCGCACTCCAGCCGAACCCGCGACCATCCACCGCATGCGCGCCGTATTCACTGGCCTGGACCATCATCTTCTTCGGCACGCACCCCAGATTGACGCAGGTCCCGCCCCAGTGCCGGCTCTCCGCCACCCCGACCCGAGCCCCATGCGCCGCCGACATCCGCGCACACCGAACCCCACCGGAGCCCCCTCCGATGACGAACAGATCAAAATCATACGCCATCAGGAAACGCTCCTAGACTCGAGTTGCCGTAGACGGTCGAGAATGCGCTGTGCCGAGTGAGAGCGAAGCGCCCGTCGTGGCTGTCGAGAACCGGAGCGGAGCGGCCTCCTGGCCGTGAGCACCGGAAGCGGAGACAGCCGCGTCGGCTCGCCGGCACAGTAGCATTATCGACCGTCTACCTTTGGGCGAAGGCTTTTTCTACGACGTATGCCCCCGGCTTGGCGTTGTTGCCCTCATCGAAGCCGCGGGCTTCCAGCAGCCTCTCGAGATCGGCCAGCATCGCCTCGCTGCCGCAGATCATCACGCGGTCATGCTCGGGATCGAGCGGCTCAATCCCGAGATCGGTGAAGATCTTGCCGCTCTCGATCAGGTCGGTGATGCGCCCGGTGGTCTGGTAGTCCTCGCGGGTCACGGTCGGATAGTAGCGCAGCTTCGCAGCTACCTCCTCGCCGAGGAACTCGTGCTTCGGCAGCTCGTGGCGGATGTGGTTGGCGTAGGCGAGCTCGCCGGAGATCCGGACGCCATGCGCCAGGATCACCTGGTCGAACCGCTCGTACACCGCCGGGTCCTTGATCAGCGCCATGAATGGCGCCAGGCCGGTGCCGGTGGCCAGCAGGTACAGGTTGCGGCCTGGACGGAGGTTGTCGACCAGCAGCGTGCCGGTCGGCTTGCGTCCGACCAGCACGGTATCGCCCGGCTGGATCTTGCAGAGCTGCGAGGTCAGCGGACCCTCCGGCACGGCGATGCTGAGGAACTCGAGCTGTTCCTCGTAGTTGGCGCTGGCGATGCTGTAGGCACGCAGCAGGGGCTTGCCGCCCAGTTCCAGGCCGATCATCGCGAATTGGCCATTCTCGAACCGCAGGCTCTGGTCACGTGTCGTGGTGAACGAGAACAACCGATCGGTCCAATGATGCACCGTCAGCACCGTCTCCGGGTTCAGGTGCGCATAGCTCCTGCTCGGGGGGGGCAGCGCAGACGATGATAGGCCGATGGCCATGTCGGACATTCCAAGCGAGCTCCAGGTTGTGTCGCAAGGCGTTGATCTATGGTCGAGACGGGCCACTTGCCAGCACAAAACGCTCATGGCAGGGGCCGGCATGACGATTGGGTTGCAGCGCAACATCGATGGGGCAGGCAGAGTTTCGGCATGACCGACCCGGATAACGGCGGAACCACAGGGTTCAGCACCAGCGACGCGGTCAACCGGCTGCTCGGCTCGCAATGCCCTGTCATGCATGAAGGTCACGTCTGGCTGGCCGGCGCCGGACCCGGCGATCGTGGCCACCTGACGCTCTACGCGCTCTGCGGCCTGATCCAGGCGGACATCATCGTCTACGACGCGCTGGTCGATCCCGGGGTGCTGGGCCTGGCCCGGCCAACGGCGGTGCTGGAATTCGCCGGCAAGCGCGGCGGGCGGCCGTCGATCCACCAGAGCGACATCTCGGCCCGGCTGGTCGCACTCGCTCGGGAGGGCCATCGCGTCCTCAGGCTCAAGGGCGGCGACCCGTACGTGTTCGGCCGCGGTGCCGAGGAAGCGCTGGTATTGGCACAAAACGGCATCCCGTTCCGGATCATACCCGGGCTGACCGCGGGACTCGCCGGGCTGGCGGCGGCCGGCATCCCGGCCACGATGCGCGGCGTGAACCAGGCGATCGTGCTCGCCACCGGCCATAGCGCCGAGGGCGAGGCGGATCCGGTGGCGGCCCTGGACTGGGCGGCGCTGGCCAGGCTCGGCCAGCCGATCGTGCTCTACATGTCGGTGCGCAATCTCGGGGTCATCGCCGGCCGGCTGATCGCCGGCGGCATGCGGGCGGACATGCCGGCCGCCGCCATCTCCCGTGCCGCGTCGCCCGAGCAGACGCTGCTGGTCGGGACCCTGGCCACCCTGCCCGACCTGCTCGACCGGCACCCGCTGCCTACGCCGGCGCTGATCGTGATCGGCGGCATCGTCGCGATGCGGGACGCGTTGGGCGGCCTCGCCGCGGATGCGATGGCGGTGCTGGAGACGTTCTAGCGGCCGAAAGCTGACGGTCGAGACCCAGGGGCAACGCCATTCACAACCTGAAGCAGACGATTCCCGCGTGTGTTCTCGAATTGAAAGACAAGACACGGGATGCCGATCGTCTTGTCACAGATGAACATGCGGCCAGGGGAGCACTCGCATGGCCGCATTTCACTGTATCGCTATCAAGACCGAAATCGCCGACCGTTTTCGTCGCACCGGCCAGGATGATAACGGGAACCGAATCAAACTGATCATGGCAACCGCAAGCGGTACCTTCCCGTGCCGCCATTGCCTGCGTCTGGGTAAGCCCGGCGAGACCATGCTGCTCGGGTCCTATAACCTTCCGCGGCCAAGCGGCATCTATTGGACGCCGAGCCCGATATTCGTGCATCAGACTGCGTGCACGCGCGCCGAGGCTGAGAACGAGGTCGCCCCGATCGTCCGGGCTAATCCACTTGTGTCCGTCCGTGCCTACGATGAAGAGGACCAATGCCTGTACGACCTAGGCCAGGTCTGCGCAGGCCACGATGTTGATGATCCGCTCGAGCGCGCTCTCGGTGATCCTCGAACGGCCTTCGTCAACATCCACACCGCCCGACCGGGCTGCCTGTTGGCGCTTGTGGAACGTCTGCCGATCAACTCGATCGACGCGACCGCCGGAGTAGGTTTTCCCTGACCTTGGCATCGCGAGTTTTATGCAGGGCTCCCATCATGCGATCGCACAGGGTGAAGTGCGGCGAGTAGGTACAGCTGAAGAACTGATGATGCTGGTCACGCTGTTCATCGGCGACGGCGGCAGGCAGATCCCACCACCGTGCTCGACGCCGGAATGACCGATGATCCCGGTAATATGGTCGTAGAGTTTATGTAACAGAGGAACCATCGGACTAATCGCGTCATGAAGTTCGATCGGAAGCTGGTCGGACACGGTGTGTGGCTGCAAAGCAGACGCGAAAGTCGTAGTCAGGCTAGACTGACCTGTCGCGAGCCATCCAATCTCATGTGTTTCCGGCTAGCGAGGTGAGTGGCCGCTGCGCGTCCACCCGACCCTCCGTCGCCAGGTAGTCGAGGAACACACGTATCCGAGCGGGAAGCTTGCCAGACTTTCCTACATAAACTGCATGAAACGGCTCCAGCTTCATTTCGTGCTCTGTCGTTGGCAGCACCACGAGATTGCCACGTGCAATTTCGGCCCGGATCGTAAACTCGGCAAGCCGAGCCGGAGCTATACCCGCCAGGGCGAGGCGCCTGATACCCTCGCCGTCGCTGACACGGACCCTTGCGGGCACCGCCTCTCCAGTCCGCAGCCAGTCTCCGGCTGCACGCGCATACGCGAACCCCATGCGATCTCGCGCCGGCAGATCATCGGCATTTGCCGGCATTCCATGACGCTCGATCCAGACCGGGGCCGCGACAACAACCAAAGCGCTCTCGCCAAGTGCCCGGGCAACGAGACTGGATGTCGGGAGGGGGCCGGCCCGGATCGCGACGTCGGTGCCATCCTTGAGCAGATCCGACACGGCATCCGTCTGGATGATCTCTATTCCGATGTCGGGATAACGCTCGAGGAACTCGAGCAGGATGGCGGTCAGGACATGGGAGACATAGCTCGCCGAACTGTTGATTCGGATGCGGCCGGACGGAAGACGCGACCCTGCCGCCTCACGCTCCGCCAGATCGATCTCGGCGAGTATACCCAGGGCGCGACCATGGAACAGTTCGCCCTCGGGGGTAAGCGCGATCCGACGGGTCGATCGCCGCAGCAGCGTCACGCCGAGGCGCTGCTCCAGCCGGGTGATCAGCTTGCTCACCGCGGACGGGGAGAGGCCCACGAGACGACTGGCCTGCGTGAAGCTGCCATTCTCGACGACCTGGGCGAACACCGCCATCTCGCCGGCACGGTTCGGTTCCTGACGCATTATCGCAATTCACTTCATCAATCATGTTCCGGACTGCACTCTAATTCGCTTCAAGGCCTTCTGCCATGTTCGTCGCATGGCAACACGCTCCGGCATCCCCCTCCCTCTCTTGGCCCTGGCCGCCGGCGCATTCGCCATCGGAGTGACCGAGTTCGTGATCATGGGCCTGTTGATGCAGGTCGGGGCCAGCTTCGGCGTCTCAACCAGCACCGCAGGCCTGCTGATCTCCGGCTACGCGCTCGGCGTGGTGGTCGGCGCGCCGGTGCTCACGCTCGCTACCGCCCGCTGGCCTCACAAGCGAACCCTGCTGGTGCTCATGGCCGTCTTCGTCGTCGGCAATATCGGCTGCGCGATTGCGCCGACCTACGAACTGATGATGGCGGCGCGGGTGGTCACCGCGTTCGCGCACGGCACGTTCTTCGGCGTGGGCTCGGTCGTCGCGAGCAATCTGGTTGCGCCCGGTCGTCGCTCCTCGGCGATCGCTGTTATGTTCACCGGCCTCACGGTTGCCAACATCCTCGGCGTGCCGATCGGCACATGGATCGGCCAGCTCGCCGGCTGGCGGGCGACGTTCTGGGCGGTCGCCCTCGTCGGGGTGTTGGGCTTGGCCATCATCGCCAGGCTCCTCCCGGCCGATCGGCCGGAATGTGGCGGCTCCAGCATGCACGACGATCTGCGGGCGATCCTGCGGCTGCCGGTCTTGATGGGTCTATTGATGACGGTCCTGGGCTATGCGGGAGTCTTCGCCGTATTCACCTATATCGCTCCGCTGCTGACGCAGGTAAGCGGTTTCGGGGCGCGGGCGATCTCACCCATCTTGCTCCTCTTCGGCGGTGGTCTGGTGCTCGGCAACTTGGCCGGCGGCCGGCTGGCCGACCGCTCCCTCGTGGCCGCGATCTTCGGAACGCTTGGCCTTCTGCTGGCGGTACTTCTCGTGTCTGGGCCGCTGTTCACCTCCCGGGTCGGGGCCCTGTTCGCCGTCGCGGCGCTCGGGTTCGCGACGTTCTCGACGGTAGCCCCCCTTCAGACCTGGGTGCTGAGGCAGACACGTGGTGCCGCCGAGAGTTTGGCGTCGAGCTTCAACATTGCCGCCTTCAATCTGGGTAATGCGATCGGCGCCTGGATCGGTGGTATCGCGCTTGACCGGCTCGGGCTGCTTTCGCTGACGTCGGTCGCGGCGCTCTTTCCGCTTGCCGCCATCGTCGCCGCAGGCTTGGCAGTGACCCTGCAGAGATCCCCGGTCGCGCGGCGGGCTGCCTGATGAGGAGCCGTCTTGCCAAGTCGAGGCAGCAAGCGCCGGAAGGGTATCCACTGCAATGGGCCCCCGCCTGGTTTGCCAGTCCGCAGCCGGTCTGGTCGGACGGCCTTCCACTGGCCGCCGACCTGCCGAGCGACCTGCATGATGTCACACTCCGGCAGGTGGTTCAGCTTGGATATGCCGGGCATCAAATCAGGTTGCTGATCAGCAATCGATACGGGGCAGTCCCGACGTCGTTGGACAAGATCGTTGTCGCACCCTCGGTCGGTGGCTGTCGGATCGACGCCGCTCGAAGCAGGGTTGTGACGTTCAGCGGTGCGGAAACAGTCACCATTCCGCCGGATGCCGTCGTGGCAAGCGACGCCGCAGGCCTGGAGGTCGCGTCCGGCGACAGTCTCGCCATCTCGATCAGGCTGCGAGATGCCCCGCGGCTCGGCGGGTTTCACTGGGATGGCCGGCGCACCGGTTACATCCTGCAGGGCGATCAACTCGATGTCGCTTCGCCGGTCAGTCGTGCCACAACCGAACGACGACTGCTGCTGAAGGCGATCTACGTGGCCTGTCCTGCACCGCTGGGAGTCGTCGCGGTCATGGGTGATTCGATCACCGACGGTGCTGGCGCTACGCTCGATCGTGACGCGCGTTGGCCAGACTTCCTAGCGCCGGCGGCCGCCAGGAATGGTTACGCGGTCGTGAATGCGGGCATCTCCGGGGCTCGCCTGTTAAGCGACGGCATGGGCGAGCACGTCCTCGCACGGTTCGACAGCGACGTCGCAAGCCAGCCTGGTATCTGCGCGGTGATCCTGCTGATCGGCATCAACGACATTGCCTGGCCCGGGACTGCCTTTGCACCGCGTGAAGCGCCGATGACCTTCGAGCGCATGATTGCGGGATATGCCGCTGTGATCGCGCGCGGCCATGCGGCAAATCTCCGGATAATCGGCGGCACGCTTTCGCCCTTTGTAGACGCGCTTCCGGATACGCCGATGGCCTCAACTTATTACAGCCTCGAGAAGGACGTGCTCCGGCGTCGGGTCAATGAATGGATCCGGACGTCGGGGGCCTTCGACGCGCTGGTCGATTTCGATCGCGTGCTTGCCGATCCCCAAAGTCCGAGCCGACTGCTGCCACGCTTCGACAGCGGTGACCACCTTCACCCCGGTGATGAAGGCAATCTCGCAATGGCTGCGGCCGTCGATCTCGAGAGTTTCAGGGGCCGCTGATCGCGGGCCCAAAGACTGATCACAGGAGATAAACAATGGAATATCGCCAACTCGGCAACTCTGGGTTGAAGGTGCCTGTTCTGAGCTTCGGTGCCGGGACGTTCGGCGGGTCAGGTCCTTTGTTCGGGGCGTGGGGCAATACCGAGGGTGCCGAGGCAAGGCGTCTCGTCGACATCTGCATCGACGCCGGCGTTACCCTGTTCGACACGGCGGACGTATACTCGGCCGGCGCTTCCGAGACCGTGCTCGGCGAAGCGATCAAAGGGCGTCGCTCGCAGGTGCTTCTGTCAACGAAGATGGCGCTGCCGATGGGGAATGGTCCGAACGACGCCGGGACATCGCGCGCCAGGATACTTCGATCGGTCGAGGAAGCTCTGCGGCGGCTGGGAACCGACTATATCGACCTGCTCCAGCTGCACGCGTTCGACGCCGCAACGCCGGTCGATGAAGTGCTCGCGACGCTCGATCAACTCATTCGGGTGGGCAAGATCAGATACACCGGGGTCTCCAATTTTTCTGGCTGGCAGGTGATGAAGTCGCTGGGCGTTGCCGACCGCAACGGCTGGACGCGCTATGTCGCTCACCAAGTCTATTACTCGCTTCTCGGCCGCGACTACGAATGGGAGTTGATGCCGCTGGCCAGAGATCAGGGTATTGGTGCCCTGGTTTGGAGCCCGCTCGGCTGGGGGCGGCTGACCGGCAAAATACGTCGCGGTGAGCCCTTGCCTAAAGGCAGCCGGTTGCACGACACGGCATCATTTGGGCCGCCGGTGGAAGACGAACATCTCTATCGGGTCGTGGACGCGCTTGAGGCTGTCGCCGAGGAAACTGGCAGAACTGTCCCGCAGGTCGCGCTGAATTGGCTTACCCAACGCCCGACGGTAAGCTCGGTGATCATTGGAGCAAGAAACGAGGAGCAGCTTCGCCAAAATCTCGGAGCGGTGGGGTGGGCTTTGACGCTTGATCAGATGCGCGCACTGGACGAAGCCAGCACCGTAACCGCGCCCTATCCATATTTTCCGTACTTGCGACAAGAGGGCTTCGCGAGGCTCAATCCGCCGATCTGCTAGGCGCACGAAAGAGTTCTTCGAGCAGTCGTCCAGGTTCGCTCTGTCGGCGGTTCACCCCGAGGCCGGCGTATATGCCACGAGAGTCTGCCTTGAGTCGAAAGCCGCCAAGATGTGAGTATCAGCTTTTATCCGCTCTGCACGGCCTCCCACACCAAAGCCGGCTGTCGGTTTCCGGCCAGGTCCGGCCCGTCCGCCGGATGTTCCTGCGAGCGTTGTTCGAGTCTGCGGCTTCCCAGGAACTGCAAATCCCGCGCCTGGCGTTCCTCGGCCAGGACGCTTGCGGTCGAAGATACGAGGCTGTAGAGCTTTCGAACCGTAAGTCAGGTCTTTCGTTTCGATAGGCTTGCATGTTTTGACAGGTCTGGACCGTCCCAGGTGTCGATCGGATCACGCAGCGTCGTTCTGCAGCGCAGATTGACCATCGCCGACCGGATCCGCCGGCATGGGATCACCCGTGTCGAGGCGCTGAGCAAGGAGCTCGGCGTCTCCGTGGTGACGATCCGCGGCGATCTGGCGTACCTCGAGGAACAGGGCCTCGTGGTGCGCTCGGCCGGCCAGGCACGTCCCAATCCGACGGCCGGGATCAAGGTTGCCGCCCTGCCCGACCTGTCCCGCACCGAAGCGCTGCCGATGCTCCGGATCGCCGCGGGGCTGGCGGGCCAGGACATGGCGGTTCTTCTCGGTGCCGGCAGCCTGACCGGACAACTGATCCCGCATTTGCCGACCGGCATCGACTTCAGGCTCGTGCTGTCCGACCTGAACGCGCTGGCGATAGCCCGTGCCTGCCTGGACGGGCCGTTGCATCTGCTCGGCGGGGAGCTCGACCGGGACAGCAACAGATTGGATGGGCCGCAGAGCCTGCACGCGCTCAGCCTGCACGTGATCGGGCTGTTCGTCCTGCAGGTGCAGGCGATCTCGCCGGCGGCGCTGCTGCTGCCGCCCGGTGCGTCCGAGCCGTTCAACCGCGCCGCTGCCCGGCGTGCAGGCCATGCCGTCGCACTGGTGAATGGCAACGGCCTGCACACCGCGGTCGGCCTGCCGCAGCTTGCGACACAGTGCGTCGACCACGTGATCCTGCCAGCGAGCGCCCATCGGGAGGCGCTCGGGCACCTGGCGGAAACCGGCTTCCATCAGGTGCCGCTGCCGAAAACCACCGCCTATCTCTTCAGCAAACCAAAATAAACGACAGGAACGCTCCCATGAAGCTCTCGACGACACTCACCGCCACTGCCTTGCTGCTTGCCGGCGCCGCCCTGGCGCATCCAGCCCAGGCCGCCGGGGTCATCGGCGCATCGTTGCTGACGCAGCAGCATCCTTTCTATATCGAGCTCGGCCGCGCGATGCAGGAAGAAGCCACGAAGGATGGCGTGACGCTGCAGGTTTCGATCGCCAACCAGGACCTGAACAAGCAGATTGCCGATGTCGAGGACTTCATCACCAAGAAGGTCGACGTCATCATCATTTCGCCGGTCGATTCATCCGGCGTCCGGGGCGCCGTTCGCAAGGCGCAGAAGGCCGGCATCAAGGTCATCACCGTCGACGTGCCGGCAAAGCATGCCGACGTTGCCGCCTATGTCGGCACCGACAACTATGCCGGTGGCGAGAAGGCCGGCGAACTGATGGCGAGCCAGCTCGGCGATACCGGCCAGGTGGGGATCATCGACTACCCGACCGTGCAGTCCGTGGTCGACCGGGTGAACGGGTTCCGGCACGCGCTCGAAGCGCATCCGAACGTGAAGATCGTGGCGGATCAGGCTGGCATCACCCGCGCCGAGGCGCTGTCGGTCGCACAGAACATGTTGCAGGCCAACCCGGGCATCACCGGGATCTTCGGATTCGGCGACGACGCAGCCCTCGCGGCCGTGTCCGCGGTCCACAGCGCCAAGCGGGCCGGCACGGTCAAGGTGATCGGCTTCGACGGCATGCAGGAAGCACGGACCGCCGTCGACCATGACCCGGTATTCGTCGGTGTCATTCGCCAGTATCCGGATCGCATGGGCGCACAGGCGATCGACAGCGCCGTCGCGCTGATCGCCGGCAAGACCGTGGAGCCGAAGCAGTTGATCGTTCCGGGCGTCTACACCAAGGCCGACGCGGCGAAATAGGAGGCGCAGGCGATGTCCGCATCATCCGTCGGGACGATACCGGTGATGCGGATCCGCGACCTTGCGAAGTCGTTCGGGCCGGTTCATGCGCTTTGCCAGGTCAGCCTCGACCTGCATGCCGGGCAGGTCCACACGCTGCTGGGCGAGAACGGCGCCGGCAAGTCGACCCTGATCAAGATCATGGGCGGGGTGCTGCAGCCGACTGCCGGCAGCATGGAGCTCGACGGGCGGCCGTTCAGCCCGGCGTCACCTACCGAAGCGATGCAGGCCGGCGTCTCCATCATCTTCCAGGAGCTCAGCCTGAGCCCGAACCTGAGTGTCGCCGAAAACATCTTCGCGGGACGTGAGCCCAGCCGGTTCGGCTTCCTGCAGACGCGCCGCCTGCACGATGCGGCGGCGTCGCTGATCGAGCGGCTGGGGTTCCGCCTGGATGTGCGTCGGCCGGTCCGGCACATGCGTCTGGCGGAACGGCAGCTGGTCGAGATCGCCAAGGGGCTGAGCCGGCCTGCGAAGATCGTGGTCATGGACGAGCCGACCTCCTCGCTGAGCGACAACGAGGCCGACCAGTTGTTCCGGGTGGTGGAGCGGCTGAAGCAGGAGGGAGTGGCGATCGTCTACATCTCGCATCGGATGGACGAGCTGATGCGCATCTCCGACACGATTACCGTGATGCGCGATGGCGCCCACGTTTCCACCCAGGCTCGTGCCGGAACCAGTATCGGCAGCCTGATCACCCAGATGGTCGGCCGGCCGATCGACGAGCTGTATCCGCCACGGACCGTCCCGGCGCCGCCGCCGGATACGCCATCGAGGCTTTCGGTGCGCGGCCTGACCGCGCCCGGACTGTTCCGCGACATCAGCTTCGAGGTACGTCCCGGGGAGGTGCTCGGCTTCTTCGGATTGATCGGCGCAGGCCGGTCCGACGTGATGAAATCATTGTTCGGCCAGCAGGTCGTCACCGAAGGGCAGATCCTGCTCGACGGCGTTGCGGTGGCACCCAGGCATCCGCTCGAGGCGATCAGGCTCGGGATCGGCTTCGTCACCGAAAACCGCAAAGAGGAGGGGCTTGTGCTGCAGCACAGCGTCGAGCGGAACATGGGCGCGGTCCGTCATGCGGCGCTGGCGCCATCGTTCGGGCTTGCGCATCCGCGCCTGGAACGTGACACCGCGCACACCGAAGTGCGCCGTCTCGCGGTCAAGACGGCAAGCCTTGCGACAGCGGCTGGAGCGCTTTCCGGAGGCAACCAGCAGAAGATCGTGCTCGGCAAATGGCTGGCGGTATCGCCGCGCGTGCTGATCCTCGACGAGCCGACGCGCGGCATCGACGTGGGCGCCAAGTACGAGATCTACCGGATCATTCGCCAGCTTGCAGCCGAAGGCACGGTCATCCTGCTGGTCTCATCGGAATTATCGGAAGTGCTCGGCCTGAGCGATCGCATCGTCGTCATGCATGACAAGGCGCTCGCAGCCACCCTGCCATCGGCCGGCCTAACCCAGGAAATCGTCATGACCCACGCCGCCGGCCTCGCGACACGCAGCGCCGCATGAGCATTCTAGCCGCTGGACTGAACCGCACGATGCCATCCGTGCGGGCCAGTGGCCGTCAGTATGGAGGCATCGTCGCGGCGCTGCTGCTGCTGGTCATCGTGTTCTCGTGCCTGAGCCAACGCTTCCTGGCGCTGGATAATTTCGTCAACATCATGCAGCAGGTCGCGGTCATCGCCGTCGCCGCGTTCGGCATGACGTTCGTCATCATGCTGGGCGAGATCGACCTCTCGATGGGCTCGATGATCGCCGTTGCCGGCATGGCGGCCGCACAATGCATGGCGCACGGCACCGGCATCGGTCCTGCCATCATCGCGGCACTCGCCGCCGGGCTGGTGATGGGCGCGATTAACGGCGTGATCGTGGCAAAGCTGGGGATGCCCTCGTTCATCGTCACGCTCGCAACGATGGGCGCGTTCCGCGGCCTGGTCAGCCTGCCCACGGGTGGATTGCCCACCGCCATCGACAGCGATACCTGGCTCGACATGGGCTCGGACCAGTGGCTCGGCGTTCCGGTGCTGGTCTGGATCATGCTGGCGCTGTTCGTCATCGCCTACGTGCTGCAGGTCAAGACCGTGTTCGGTCGTCGAGCTTATCTCACCGGCGGAAATGCGGAGGCAGCGACTTATTCCGGCATCCGGATCGACCGGATCCGCATCGTCGTGTTCATGCTGAGCGGCGTTCTGGCAGCGGTGAGCGGCATGATGCTGTCGTCGAGGCTGTCTTCGGCACAGACCAACGCCGGCACCGGCTACGAACTCGATGCGATCGCGGCGACGGTGCTCGGCGGCACCAGCCTGTCCGGCGGTTCCGGGTCGATGGTCGGCACGCTGCTCGGGACTCTGGTCATCGGCGTCATCAACAACGGCATGAACATGCTGTCGGTCCCGTATTTCTATCAGCTGATCGTCAAGGGCATCGTCATCCTGGTGGCGGTCTGGCTGGATATCCGAGCCAAGAAGGCACAATCCTGATGGACACCACCACGAAAAGCGTCGTCACGATCGGCGAGGTTCTCGTCGAGATCATGGCCGATACGCGGGGCGACGGGTTCCGCGAACCGCTGTCCCTGCGTGGACCATTCCCGTCCGGTGCGCCGGCGATCTTCATCGACCAGGTCGCGCGGCTCGGCCAGAAGGCCGGCCTGATCTCGTGCGTCGGCAACGACGATTTCGGCTGGCTCAATATCGAGCGGTTGCGCGCCGACGGCGTCGATACCTCGGCGATCCGGGTACATCCCGACCAGGTCACCGGCAGCGCCTTCGTGCGCTATCGCGAGAGCGGCGAACGTGACTTCGTGTTCAACATCAAGAACAGCGCCTGCGGCCAGACGCGGATCACCGAGGAAGGCCAGCTTCTCCTGGCGCAGTGCGCGCACCTCCACATCATGGGCTCGTCGCTGTTCTCGTTCCGGCTCATCGACGAGGCCAAGAAGGCGATCGAGCAGGTCAAGGCGCAGGGCGGCACGATCAGCTTCGATCCGAACGTCCGCAAGGAGATGCTGAACATTCCCGAGATGCGAGCGGCACTCGAGATGATGCTGCAATATTGCGACCTGTTCATGCCGAGCGGTCCGGAGCTGATGCTGCTGACCGAGGCGACGACGGAAGAGCATGCGATCACCGAGATCCTCGGCCTCGGCGTATCCGGCATCGTCGTCAAGCGCGGCAGCGAGGGTGCCTCCTGGCATGACGGCACGCAGAATTTGTTCGTGCCTGCCTTCAAGGTTGCCGAGATCGACCCGACCGGCGCCGGCGATTGCTTCGGCGCCACCTTCGTCACCTGCCGCCTGCAGGGACGCAGCATCGCCGACAGCCTGCGCTACGCCAACGCCAGCGGCGCCCTCGCCGTGGGCCAGCGCGGGCCGATGGAGGGCACGTCGGATTTCGTAGCACTCGACGCGCTGATCGCAGGAGACGCCGCATGAGCATCGATACGTTGAAGCGGCTGGCGACCGATCGCGCCGCCGGACGCCCCTCGGGCATCACATCGGTCTGTTCGGCGCATCCGCTGGTGATCGAGGCGGCCCTGCTGCAGGCGCGGGAAGACGGCACCGAGGCGCTGATCGAGGCGACCTGCAACCAGGTCAACCAGGATGGCGGCTATACCGGGATGGACCCGGCGGCCTTCCGCGATTTCGTCATGTCGATCGCCGATCGCGTCGGCTTCAACCGAGACCGGATCATTCTCGGCGGCGACCATCTCGGTCCCAACCCCTGGAAGCATCTGCCGGCCGAGGACGCGATGCAGCGTGCCGAGGACATGATCGCCGCCTATGCGCTGGCGGGCTACGAGAAACTGCATCTCGATTGCAGCATGGGGTGCGCCGGTGAGCCGGCAGCGCTGGCCGACGAGCTCACCGCCGCCCGCGCGGCCCGGCTGGCGGCGCGGGCCGAAGCCTGCGCTCCGGCAGCCCCGGTCTACATCATCGGCACCGAGGTCCCGACGCCGGGCGGTGCCACCGAGGCGCTCGACCATCTGGTTCCGACCGAGGCGGGTGCGGTGCGGGCGACCTACGACGTGCATGAGCGCGCCTTCCGCGAGGTCGCTCCCGGCGCCTGGAGCCGGGTGATCGCGATGGTGGTGCAGCCGGGCGTCGAGTTCGGGCACGAGGAGGTGGTGATCTACCGGCCGGATGCGGCGCGCGATCTCGCCGCGACGCTGACCGGGCTACCCGGGCTGGTATTCGAGGCGCACTCGACCGACTACCAGCCGGAGGCCGCCCTGCGACGGCTGGTGCTGGACGGGTTCCCGATCCTGAAGGTCGGTCCGGGCCTGACCTTCGCCCTGCGCGAGACGCTGTATGGGCTCGACGCCATCGCGCACGCGATGCTGCCGGCGGCGCCCCGCCTGCCCGCCGAAATGGAGACGCTGATGCTGGCCGAGCCGAAGCACTGGCAGTCGCATTATCCCGGCACGCCGAACGAACAGCGCCTGCTGCGTCATTACAGTTATAGCGACCGCATCCGTTATTACTGGCCTGATCCGCAAGCCCGTGCCGCCACCGACGCGCTGATGCAGCGGCTTGGCGATACCAGGTTGTCCGAGACACTGATCAGCCAGTACCTGCCGCGCTTCTATGATCGCGTGATGACCGGCGCATTGACGCCGGATGCCCGCACGCTGCTTATCGAAGCCGTCCGCGACGTGCTGCGGCTCTACGCCCGCGCCTGCGCCGCCTGACCAACAAACCGCAATCATCCCAGGGAAATACCGGACATGGACAAGAGACTCGACGGCAAGATCGCGGTCGTCACCGGCGCCGCCCGGGGCATCGGCCGCGCCATCGCCACGCGCTACGTGGCGGAGGGTGCCACGGTCATCATCGGCGACCTGAACGAGAGCGGGGCCAAGGCCGCCGCTGCCGAAATCGGCGGTGCCTGCAGCGGCATGGCGCTGGATGTAACGCGGCAGGACTCGATCGACGCGATGATCGCCGCAGTGGTGGCCGAGCATGGCCGGCTGGACATCCTGGTGAACAATGCCGGCATATTTGACCTGGCGCCGACAGTGGAAATCACCCGCGAGAGCTATCGCCGCGTCTACGCAGTCAATGTCGAGGGGCTGTTGTTCACCCTGCAGGCGGCCGCAAGGCAGATGATCGCGCAGGGTCGGCCGGCTGGCGGTGGTGCCGCCGGCAAGATCATCAACTTCGCCTCGCAGGCCGGCCGGCGCGGCGAACCCCTGGTGGCGATCTATTGCTCGAGTAAGGCGGCGGTAATCAGCCTGACCCAGAGCACCGGGCTGGACCTGATCAAGCACGGCATCAACGTCAATGCCATCGCGCCGGGCGTGGTCGATAACGACATGTGGGAGCATGTCGATGCGAGCTTCGCCAAGTACGAGAACCTGCAGCCCGGCGAGAAGAAGCGCATGGTCGCGGCCGCGGTGCCGTTCGGCCGCATGGCCCGTCCGGACGAGATCGCCGGCCTGGCCGCCTTCCTGGCCTGCGCCGACGCCGATTATATCGTGTCGCAGACCTACAATATCGACGGAGGCAACTGGATGAACTGAACTCGTTACCGTAACGTTGGGCCACGGTCGGGACTCACCGGCCAAACGATATCCGGGTTCTGGGGAGGATCCACACCATGACGACACATAATCGCCTGCTAGCGACCGTAGCGGCCGCCGGCCTGGCACTGGGAGCGGGTGCCGCTTCCGCCGACACCACCCTGACCATCGCGACGGTCAACAACGTGCAGATGATCGAGATGCAGAAGCTCTCTCCGGTGTTCGAGAAGGCGCATCCCGACATCCACCTGCGCTGGGTCGTGCTGGAGGAAAATACACTGCGCCAGCGCGTCACCACCGACATCGCCACGCATGGCGGCCAGTTCGACATCATGACGATCGGCAACTACGAGGTGCCGCTCTGGGCCAAGCAGAAATGGTTGCAGAGCTTCGACAACCTGCCGGCGAGCTATGACGAGAACGACATCATCGGGCCGGTGAAGGACGGGCTGAGCTACCAGGGCCACGTCTACGCGCTGCCGTTCTATGCCGAGAGCGCCATGACGCTCTACCGCAAGGATTTGTTCGACAAGGCCGGGCTCAAGATGCCCGAGGCACCGACCTACGAGCAGATCCGCCAGTTCGCCGACAAGCTGACCGACAAGTCGCAGAACGTGTTCGGCATGTGCCTGCGCGGCAAGCCGGGCTGGGGCGAGAACATAGCCTATTTCAGCACGCTGGTGACGGCGTTCGGCGGCCAGTGGTTCGACGCCAACTGGAAGGCGACGCTGAACACCCCGGCATGGCACACGGCGCTGACCTATTATAGCGACATCCTGAAGGCCGACGGGCCGCCCGGCATCAGTTCGAACGGCTTCAACGAGAACCTCGCCTTGTTCTCGTCGGGCCATTGCGCGATGTGGATCGACGCGACGAGTGCCGCGGGCACGGTCTACGACAAGAAGCAGAGCCAGGTGGCCGACAAGGTCGGCTTCGCGGCAATCCCGACCGGTTCGTTCCAGGGCGGTCCGACCTGGCTGTGGTCGTGGAACCTGGCAATCCCGTCCTCCTCGAAGCATGTCGATGCGGCCAAGACCTTCATCACCTGGGCCACGTCTAAAGAGTATATCGCGCTGGTCGCCGAGACCGATGGCTGGGTGAACATCCCGCCGGGCACGCGTATCTCGGCGTACCAGTCACCCGACTATAAGCAGGTGGCCCCGTTCTCCGACTTCGTGCTTGCCGCGATCCAGCATTCCAATCCGAACGGCAAGACCGCCAACCCGCGTCCGTATGTGGGTGCGCAGTTCGTCGACATACCCGAGTTCCAGGGTATCGGAACCCAGGTTGGCCAGATCATCGCCGCGACGCTGACCGGTGCCACGACGGTCGACAACGCGTTGTCGACCGCGAACACCGCCGCAGAACGGACGATGCATCAGGCGGGCTATCCCAAGTAAGAACCTGATCGATCCGGCCGGGATGTTTCCTGTTCCGGCGACGTTGCGCTCCACCCCGGGCGCAACGTCACCGGGACGATCGATCGCCGGTGCGCGTGACGAACCAGACTTTAGTGGCCGGCGGCAGCCGATGAGGAGTGATCCGGCATCCGCTTGTAGTTGTAGCGGTGCCCCAGCCAGCGGACATCGCTTCCGTCCGCAGGGCTGAAGTACTGCTCCTTCACGTCATGATCCTCATCGACGAAACGAATGACCTGATCCAGCCGCAGAAACTGTCCGACCGCGTCAGGCCCGGGACGGGGACTCGCGAACGGTGCGAAATCGAGCACGATGCTGCCGTTCCCGCCCCGGTCGCGGCTCCAGGCGACCATCATTCCGTCCGGCCCGCGCGTGTCGAACGACATGTAGTCCCAGCGTCCTTCGAGCCGGTTGAACGTCAGGAGGTCGGTCCGGCGCACGTCGCGCGACTCATCGTCGCCGGCTGGACGGATGATCTCCTGCGACAGGGTTCCCATCATCCGCCGCACCGCGATCAGCCCGCTCGTCGTCACCGGAACGGCGCCCGGTGCAGACCACGCGGACTCCGTAACGAGCCAGCGTCCCGTCCGTCCGGCGAGCAGATCCGCTTCCGGACCGGCCTGGTTCAGTCGCTCGCCTGCCGACAGCCCTGCCGATGCCATCGCGCGGGAAACCGGGACGGCGGCGAACAGACCGACAGCGGCAAGGCGAACGATGTCTCGACGATCGAGCATGGCGTGGTTCCAATCCTGGCGGGGCGCCCGTCATGTCTACCAAGTGCCTGATGACCACGGTCGCGCCATCTCGGCTCCACTTTGTCGCGCTGAGGTCTACAATCCACGGATGATCGACATCTATGAGGACGTCCCCACCTTTGTCGCCGTTGTCGAGTTCGGCGGATTCGCTGCGGCCGCGCGCCATCTCAACCTGTCGCGGTCGGCGGTCGGGAAGGCGATCGCGAGGCTCGAGATCCGGCTCGGCGCCCAGTTGCTGCAACGGACCACGCGCCGCGTCACCCTGACCGAGGATGGCCATGCGTTCCACGTGCACTGCCATCGCGCCCTTGCCGAACTTGAAGCCGGACGTTCGCAGCTCGAGCGGGGACGTCGCGAGATCAGCGGAATACTGCGCGTCTCGATGCCGGTCCTCTATGGAAGACTGAAGGTGGCGCCCGTCCTCACCAGGCTGGCGATACGACATCAGGCTCTTGCCCTGGAACTCGATTTCCGCGACGGGCTGGTCGACCTGATCGGCGATAGGGTCGATCTCGCAGTCCGGATGGGGCCGCTCGACCCTGTGACCGGCCTGATCGCGGTAAGGATCGGCGAGGAACGCACCATGCTGTGCGCGTCACCCGCCTATCTCGATCGTCACGGCCGTCCCGAGGGACCGGACATGCTCGACTTGCATGTTGCCATCACCTACTCCCGCGGCGGCCGCACGCACCCGTGGACCTTCCCACGCACGGGCGATGCCGCTCTCGTCGTGCGCCCCGAATCCAGGTTCCGGCTCGACGATTTGGGCGCGATCATGGACGCGGCGATCGCCGGCGTCGGTCTCGCGTGGCTGCCCGACTGGCTTGTCGAGGATGCGCTTATTCGCGGCGTCCTGTTGCCTGTGCTGCCACAATTATTGCCGGCGACCAGCCCGATCCACGCCGTCTGGCCGGCAGCCAGCCATTTGCCCCTGGGCGTTCGCACCGCGATCGACGAGTTGAAGACCAGCCTCCAGGTGCCCGAGCCGCGCGGCCGCTGAGCGACGCCGGCCGATCGCACCTAAGCGCAAATCGCGGCAGCCACCCGTGATCGCTTGCGGCGGCAGTGTGCCATCGAGGATCACAAGCCTAGGCCATATGGTTCAACTTGTTGTCGCGAGCGATCCTGACGTGATGGGCAATGTTTCCTGTGCCTGACGTGTGCGCCCCGACACGATGGCAGCGGCGAAACGAACCGACAGCCCTCACCCCTTGCAATCTGCGCGAAACGCGCAAATATTTGCTTGATCAGCCGGGAGTTCCGTATGCAGATCGCCATCAAGCGGGGGCTCGACCGGATCCCCGGGGGCATGATGGTCGTGCCGCTTGCGATTGGCGCTGCCTTCGCGACGCTGGTCCCTCAGACGGCATCGTTCTTCGGCTCCTTCACCGGCGCGCTGTTCCACGGGGCGCTGCCGATCCTCGCCGTCTTCTATGTCTGCATGGGCTCCACGATTGCGCTCGGCGCCCTGCCTCGCGTGGCGCGGCGTGGCGGCGTGCTGCTGGCGACCAAGATCGCGCTCGGTATCGGAGCCGGCCTGATGCTGGGCCACGTGCTCGGCGAGCAGCCGGTCACGTCGGGATGGTTTGCCGGACTCTCCACGCTGGCTGTGGTGGCAGCGATCAACGACACCAACGGCGGCCTCTACATGGCGCTGATGAACCAGTTCGGCCGCCCGGAAGAAGCCGGCGCCTACGCGGTGATGACGCTCGAGTCCGGACCCTTCCTGACCATGGTGACGCTGGGTGTCGCGGGCTTGTCGGCGTTCCCATGGCAGACGCTGGTCGGTGCCGTGTTGCCACTGCTGGCCGGCATCGTCATCGGCAATTTCGATCGCGAGATGCGCAGCTTCCTGGGTGTTGCGGCACCGACGCTGATCCCGTTCTTCGCCTTCGCGCTCGGGACGACCCTTGATCTGCACCGGGTCTGGAGCGCCGGCCTGCTCGGGGTGGCGCTTGGGCTTGCGGTGGTCGCGGTATCCGGCGTGGCGCTGATCGTGACCGACCGGCTCTCAGGGGGTAACGGAACAGCCGGCATCGCAGCCGCCTCGACAGCCGGCAACGCCGCGGCGGTGCCGGCCCTGATTGCCGCCGCCAATCCCGTTTACAAGGCCGCCGCGGCACCGGCGACGATCCTGGTCGCATCTTGCGTGATCGTCACCAGCCTGCTGGTCCCGATCCTGACCGCCCGCTGGGCGCGCTTCGTCCAGCGGAAGATACCGGTCGATCCGACATGATCGAGATGGTGATCATCGCCGACGATCTGTCCGGCGCCGCCGATTGCGGCATCGCGTGCACGACAGCCGGCTATGGGACGTTGGTGGTGCTGGGCGAGCGAGAGGACGAGCTCGATTGCCAGGTACTGGCTATCGACGCGAACACACGGGGCGGCTCGTCGGCGGATGCGGCAGCCGAGTCCGCGCGGTTGGTGCGGCTGCACGGGACCCCGGACCGGATCCTGTTCCGCAAGCTGGACTCGACCCTGCGTGGCCACGTGGCGACCGAGCTGGCCGCGACGCTCGCCGCCCGGCGTGAGTTCGGGCCTGCAATCATCGTGCTCGCACCCGCATTTCCCGCTACCGGGCGCACGACCCGCGACGGCGTTCAGCTGCTCGATGGCATTCCGATGGAACAGACCGTCATCTGGCAGCGCGAGCGCATGCAGGGCCCGGCCTACCTGCCTGAGATGATGGCATCGGCGGATCTGCGCTCGGCGGTGTTCGACCTTGCCGCCGTGCGGGATAGCCGGCTTTCCCGGGCGATGACGGCCGCCGCCGGGGACGCGATCGACGTGCTGTGCTGCGACGCCGAGAGCGAGGATGACCTGCGCCGGATCGCGCAGGCCGGCGCCGCACTCGGGCGGCAGGTGATTTGGGCCGGATCGGCCGGTCTCGCAGGCCACGTCCCGGCTTCCATGCTGCCGCAACTCGCCACGGGCCGTTCGGCTGGCGGCCCGGTCGCTGCAGTGTCCGGCCCGATCCTGTTCGTGATCGGCTCGCTCTCCGCGGTGTCCGCGCGGCAGGTCGCGTTGCTCGCCGAGCGTCCGGACGTGGAACACCTGCTGGTGCCCCCCGCGGCGCTTCGTGACGGCGCCCGGACGACCCGGTGGCGCGGGATCGAGCGCGAACTGGATGCGGCGCTGGAGACCGGACATGATGTGGTGGTGTCGCTGGAAGCCGAGCCGGACGCCGATCCGCGCGACGGCCTGGTTCTGTGCCACGCGCTGGCCAGCCTGACCGCACCGCATGCCGACCGCATCGGCGCGCTGGTTTCGGCCGGCGGCGAGACTGCCCGGGCGGTGCTGCTCGCATTCCGCGCCGCGGGGCTGCGCCTGTGCGGCGAGATCGAGCCCGGCGTGCCGCTGTCCCTGGCCGAAGGCTGGCGGCGCCTGCCGGTCGTTACCAAGGCCGGGGCGTTCGGCTCCGAGCAGACCTTCCTGCGCTGTCGTGCATTGCTGCACGCCGGCTACGTTCCAAACCGTTCCCGACCGGAGTTTCTTCCATGACGCTGCCCCTCATTGCGATCACCATGGGCGATGCCACCGGTGTCGGCCCCGAGATCATCATGAAGAGCCTGGCCCATGCCGAGCTCTATGAGCGGTGTCGCCCGCTGGTCATTGGGGATGCGAAGCGGCTCGAACGCGCCGGACGGATCGTCGGGTCCGACTTGGTGGTGCGATCGCTGTTCGCCGTCGAGGATGCGAAGTTTGAGCCGGGCACGGTGGATTGCATCGACCTGGGGCTGATCCCGGACGACCTGCCGTTCGGCAAGCTGTCGCCGGTCGCAGGCGATGCCGCCTATCAGTATCTGCGCGTGGCGACGGAACTCGCGGTTGCCGGCAAGGTGGCGGCGATCTGCACCGCCCCCCTCAACAAGGAGGCGCTACAGGCCGGCGGTCATCATTATCCCGGCCATACCGAAATGCTGGCGGCGCTGACTGGGACCGAGGAGGTTTCGATGATGCTCACCGCGCCGAACCTGCGCGTCATCCACGTCACCACCCATATCGGTCTCATGGACGCGATCCGGAAGATCGAGCCCGGCCTGGTGGAGCGTACCATTGCCCGTGGTCACGAAGTGCTGGTGAAGGCAGGGCTGTCGCGGCGCAAGATCGGTGTCTGCGCCATCAACCCGCATGCCGGCGAGAACGGCCTGTTCGGCCAGGGTGAGGAGGCGGAGAAGATCGTTCCGGCGATCGAGGCGTGCCGGGCCAAGGGCTGGGATGTCGAGGGGCCGCTGCCGGCGGACACGCTGTTCTTCCGCGCCGGTCGGGGAGATTTCGACATGGTGGTGGCGATGTATCACGACCAGGGCCACGGACCGGTGAAGGTCCTGGGTCTCGAATCGGGAGTGAATATCACTGTCGGACTGCCGGTGATCCGCACCTCGGTCGATCACGGCACCGCCTTCGACATTGCCGGCAAGGGCATCGCCGACGAGCGTTCCCTGCTCGAGGCGCTGCGGCAGGCGATCGCGCTGGCTCCAGCGGACGCGTGATCCTGCCAGGGCGAAACCGCGCATGAAGGTGGCACGTGCCCGGCGGCTGGACATGCTCCGGCATATCGGTGCCGGTATGGCGAGCGCCGAGGCGCTGGCGGAGCAGCTCGGCATCTCGCTCTCGACGGTGCGGCGCGACCTCGCGGTGCTGGCGCGCGAAGGCGCGTTGTTGCGTACCTATGGAGGGGCGGCGCTGCCCGGCCCGGTGCAGCCCGAGCAGCCGCTCACCGAGCGGCTCGGTGAGCGAAACGCGCAGAAAAACGCGATCGCGGCGCTGGCGGCAGACCATGTGCTTGATGGCCAGACCGTTATCCTGGATGCGGGCAGTACTGTCGGCGCTCTCGCCAACCGGTTGCGCGACCGCAAGGATTTGCGCGTCGTGACCAGCGGCCTGACCAGCCTGCAGGCGCTGAGCGGCCTGGATCGGATCGATCTCGTTTCTCTCGGCGGCACGTTGCGGCCGATCAGCCTGGGCTTCACCGGCCCGCTGGCCGAGCAGGCCATGCGGCGAATTACCGCAGACAGCGCCTTTCTCGGCGCGGACGGCGTCGTCGCGGGTCGCGGCCTCTGCGAAGCCAGCGCGGAACAGACCTCGCTGAAGGAGCTGATGACCGCGCAGGCAGAAACGATCTACGTGCTCGCAACCTCCGACAAGCTGGGCAAGGCCGCGTCCCGCGCCTGGGCGCCGCTGGACCGGCCTTGGACACTGGTCACCGACGCCGATGCCAGCGAGGCCCAGCTCGAGCCGTTCCGCCGGCTCGGCACGGTCACCATCCTGATTGCGTCCGGCGCCTGACGGCCGGGTGGACGCGCTCAAGGCCGCAGCACCAATTATTTCCCCACGACTTCACCGCCCGGAAACGCGATGACCTTACCGGCGGTCATGGTCGACACTGCGCGTTGCGCCTCCAGGCTCAGGGTGCTGAGGTGCGGGGGCACCACCACGTTCTCCAGAGACCAGAACGGGTGATTCGACGTCGAAAACCGGCGGTCGCATGACACGGCCGGCAGGGCTGGAGGAAGACGCTGACCATGCTGATCGCAATCGTATCGAAAGCGTCCCGTCGATCAGTCGGATAGCAAGGTCGCAGACCATTGAGCCCGCAAATCATCTTCCCGAGCTCCGTCATCGTAGGCAGGTGTCGAGAGCGACTTGGCGTATAGTACGTCGATCAAAACGATGTGCTCGATGCGATTGGCCATCGTTCCCCACCGGTCGAAGCGCGCCCGATGCAGACGGTAGATATCGCTGTCCCGAGCATGGATCGTCGCGGTTCCCCTCGCGCGAAACCCTTTACGGCGGAGCGGATCGACAAAATTCACCTCCACGGCGGGGCTGTGGCAAAGATTGGCGATCGTCCCCGGTGAGCGGATATCGCCAAAAGCGAGCGTCCGGTCGTCGACGACGACGAAGGTCCCCTTCGGCGACAGGTTCGGCTCCCCCGTTTCGGAGACGGTGGCAACGAAACCGAGACGCTGCTTATGCAGCGTGTCTTTCATATCTTGCGTCAGCATCGAATGGCTTTCCCGATGGTCACCGGCATGATGACACTAAATAAAAGGAAGTTCATCTAGCGTGCAGTCCGGACGGCAGCGGGCGATAATTATCGTTCTTCCAAAGGCAGAAGCGGCCATGGCGCTTTTATCGGTGAACACCACAACGCTTTGACAGGCATGCCGATGAGACAAGCCATAGCCGGGACATGCCCTGGTCAGGTCGCTCTCACCGAAACGACGGCGACCTTGTCCTGACTACGCTCGCCGCTACCGATCAGCATGCTCGACACGATCATTCCGGAATACCGAGTAGCCCGGCAATTGCTGGACCAGCTTCATCGGCCACCAGATCGGCGAGGGTGTAGCCATCCAGTACCGCAAGGAATGCCGCCAGTGCCTGGCTCAAGGCATGGCGAAGGCGGCATGGCACGGTAATGACGCAGGCACCGCCGGCGAAGCACTCGACCAGCGCTAGATCTCCCTCGGCTTGTCGTACCACGTCCCCGATATTGATCGCGGCTGGCGCGCGGCCTAGCCGTAGCCCGCCCCCGCGACCCCGGGTGGTCTGGATGAAGCCCATCTGACCCAGCTGATGCGCCACCTTGGTGAGGTGGTTCTCCGAGATACCGTATGCGGCAGCGATCCCGGCGATGGAGCTTTGCTGTGGTTCCTGCACCGCCAGGTACATCAACACGCGAAGCGAATAGTCGGTGTAGCGGGTGAGGCGCATGATCGGAGAGTCCTGATACGTCAATAGGTGTATATCTATTGCATCTTTAAGGCCAGGCGCCTAAAGGTGGATCGATCATACACCTTATGGAGCATGTCATGAGCCAGTCGCTCTCTCCGGAAACCGTGGCCATCGTGAAGGCGACCGAGCCGGCCCTCGCGCAATACGGCGAAGCCATCAGCCTGCGCATGTACGAGCGGCTGTTCCAGGACGAGGCTGTGCGGGCCCTGTTCAACCAGGCCAACCAGGGCAAGGACGGCGCCCAGGTCAAGGCATTGGCGGCAGCGGTGCTGGCGTATGCGCGAAACATCGATGCCCTTGAGACGCTGGGGTCGATGGTGGAGCGGGTAGCGCAGAAGCATGTCGGCTTCCACGTGCTGCCCGAGCACTATCCGATCGTGGGAGCGGCTCTGCTGGCTGCCATCGCCGATGTGCTGGGCAAGGCGGCGACGCCCGCAGTGATCGAGGCCTGGCGACAGGCATACTGGCATCTCGCCGACATCATGCAGGGCCGTGAGGCAGCCATTCGTCGCAGCATCGAAAGCGCTCCGGGCGGCTGGAGTGGCTGGCGCGACTTCGTGGTCGTGCAGAAGAAGCAGGAAAGTACGACGATCACCTCCTTCGTGCTGCGTCCCAAGGACGGCGGCTCCGTGATCCGGCACCTGCCGGGGCAATACCTGACGGTGCATATCCCGCAGCCGGCCGGCCCACCATTGACGCGGAACTACAGCATCTCCAGCGGCCCGGGAGATGACAGCTACCGGATCACCATCAAGCGCGAGCCGGGTGGAACCGCGTCGAACTGGATGCATGACCGGGTGGATGTCGGCGATGCGATCTCGGCCACTCCGCCTGCCGGCGACTTCTGTTTGTCCGAGCGCCCCGAGCGCCCGCTCGTGCTGCTGAGCGCCGGCGTCGGGCTGACGCCCATGGTCAGCATGCTGGAAGCAATCGTTGGCCATTGGCCAGGACTGCAGGTCGACTACGTGCACGGCACCGCAAGCAGTGGGACCCATGCAATGGACCAGCATGTTCGGGACCTGGCGCGACGGTATGGCGGCATCGACGTCCATACGTTCTACAGCAGGCCCGGTGCGCATGATCTCGTGGGAACGACCCATGACGTGACCGGCCGGATCACCGTGGATTGGCTGCGGGACCATACCAGCCTTGCGGATGCGGACTTCTACCTCTGCGGTCCCTTACCGTTCCTGCGCTTCCTGATCAGCGGTCTCGCAGGTGCGGGCGTCGGCATCCAGCGCCTGCATTACGAGTTTTTCGGGCCGGCTGCGGAAGCATTGGCGGCTTGACCAGGGAGAGTCTCATGTCTGTTCTCGATCGTCTCGCGCTCAGGCTGCCGATCGTGCAGGCGCCGATGGCAGGAGTATCGACGCCGGCACTGGCCGCCGCGGTCTCGAATGCGGGTGGACTGGGCTCGCTCGGACTGGGCGCAACCGATGCCGCCGGCGCCCGGGCGATGATCGGAGCACTGCGGGCACTGACCGGCCGGGCGTTCAACGTCAACCTGTTCGTTCATGCAAACGCACAAAGCGACCAGGCGCGCGAAGCCGCCTGGCTGCAGGCGCTCGCACCTCTGTTCCGGAGCTTCGGCGCCGAACCTCCTTCCACCCTCCGGATTATCTACAAGAGCCTGATCGACGACGACGAGATGTTCGCGGCTCTTCTGGATCTCGCGCCTCCGGTGGTCAGTTTCCATTTCGGACTGCCGCGTGCCGATCAGGTCGCTGCCTTGAAGGACGCCGGCTGCGTGCTTCTTTCAAGCGCTACAAGTCTGGGCGAAGCCGCCCTGGCAAAAAAAGCCGGAATCGACGCAGTGGTGGCCCAAGGCTACGAGGCAGGCGGGCACCGGGGGAACTTCGATCCCGAAGCGACCGATGATTGCCTGGGTATGACGGCGCTCACGCGACTGCTCGTAGCCGGATCCGGGCTGCCGGTGATCGCAGCCGGTGGCATCATGAACGGACGCGACATCCAGGCGGCGCTCGACCTGGGCGCGATCGCAGCACAACTCGGCACCGCGTTCGTCGCGTGCCCGGAAAGCGGTGCCGACCAGTCCTACCGCGAGGCCCTGGCCGGACCCGGCGCGGCGCACACGGTGATGACCAGGTCGATCTCCGGCAGGGCCGCCCGCTGCATCCGGAACCGCTTCACCGACTGGGGGACGAAGACCAGCCTCGCGAGCCCCGACTATCCGATCGCGTACGATGCCGGGAAGGCGCTCAACGCAGCCGCCAAGGCCGCCGGAGAGAATGGATATGGGGCGCAATGGGCCGGCCAGGGCGCACCCTTGGCCCGCGCAATGCCTGCGGCCGCATTGATGGCAACGCTGGCTGCCGAACTCAGAGAAGCCATCGTGAGCTTTTCCGAAGTCTAAGGTCGGTAGGCATCCGAATGATGACGCGAGCCGCTATTCGTCCACCTTTATCTGAACCACCTTCGTCTGGTCGAAATGTATCCTTGTCGCAGCAGGCAGAATGTCGGTCGTCTGCCTGAACACGAATTTCTGGTTTTGAAAGTCGAACGTCCCTACGCCGAGATCAAAGAAGTTGAGCCCGAGCATTGCATAACTTACATCATCCTCGACGTCGAACGCGACATGCTGCATCTGCACGCTGCCAACATCGAGAATGTCCACATAATGGCGTCTTCCTAAGACGCCTCTTCCGAATTTCGTTACGACTGACGGATCGTTCGCGAGGTCCGCATCGCTGATACCAGCCTTGTTCGCTAGTCCGGTTGGAAGGATGCTGACCGGAAGGTCGGGTTCCAGGACTGCCTGGATCAGCTGCCCATTGATCCGGATCGGGACCAACAGAATTTCCTGCTGCATGTCGATCGAGCCGGGCGGAGCAAGACGCGGAGGACCCTGGCAAGCGACCTGAGGGGTAGCGATAGTCATTCGGCGGCCCGGTAGGTCCAACTCCACGATCGAGCCTTCCCGCAGGATATCGCGCCCGAGCATGCCAACGATCGGGCGCTTTTCCAAGGTCCGATCATCGGGCTCCGGCAAAAGATAGCCTGCTCGATCTGCGGCTTTTCTGCCACCAATCGAGAGATCCCGTGCGATCGATGCGAAAACCGGCTGTACGTCGCCATCCTGCTGACGCAAGCTCAGACGCCGATACTTCGGAAAAACAACCGCGCCATTGTTTCGAAACAACAACGGGACAAAGCCCGGCGAGAAGAACATCGCAGCCGCAGTCCCGTGCAAATGGACGGGAAGGATCGGGCTGTCGCCGGGCATCCCGAGCAAAGGCAACGAGATAGAGGACGGGATGCAGGTCGCCGAGCCAATCTGGCTCGGTTCACGGATCGACTGATCGCTGCATGAGGCAAGCAATAGCGCTGAAACAACAAGCAATCGTGCGTAGTTGGATTTCTTCACCGCGCTCGTGCATCGCAGGCGATGACGAGCCAGCTGCATAAGCAGCACATCCGACCGCTACCGCACCCACAGCACATCGTTCCGCCCGTCGTCGTTCAGGCGGCGGGCCAGCACGAAGGCGTAATCGGACAGCCGGTTCAGCGCGCGCGTCACCTCGGGATTGACCGGTTCCACTGCGGCCAGCGACACCACCCGGCGCTCCGCCCGCCGGACGACCGTCCGGACGACATGCGCCTGCGCGGCACCGGCGCTTCCACCCGGCAGCACGAAACTGTCGAGCGGCTTCTGGCTGGCGGCCATGGTCTCGATCGCCGCATCCAGGGTTGCGAGCAGGCGGCCGTCGATCCTGAGCGTGTCGCCCATCTCGCCCGGCATGCACAGGTCGCCGCCGATATCGAACAACCCGTTCTGAATTCGCTGCAGCAGGACACCATCGGGCGAGCCCGCGTCGAGATGCAGACGCAGCACCCCGATCGACGCATTCGCCTCGTCGACCGCGCCCAGCGCCTCGATACGCAGGGCATCCTTGGCGAGGCGGGTGCCATCGCCGAGACTGGTATGGCCTTCGTCGCCGGTGCGGGTGGCGACCTTGTCGATGCGGATCATGGGGATGCTTCTCCGTTCAGGTCTTGTCGACGGTCTGCAGGACTTCAAACCCCTCGAACTGCGGTGGCCCGAGATAGAGCGAGCGGGTTCCGGTCTGGCCGGCATTCTTGTGCGCCTCACGGAAGGCGTCCGAACGGGTCCAGTCCTCGAAGTGCGCCTTGCTCGACCAGATCGTGTGCGAGGAGTACAGCACATGGTCTTCGTGCTGGGGTCCGCGCAACAGATGGAAGGTCTCGAATCCAGGCACGGTCTTGAGGTGCACGTCGCGGTTGAGCCAGACCTGCTCGAAGTCGGTTTCCGACCCCAGCGCGACGCGGAAGCGGTTCATGGCGATGAACATGGGACGACTTTCCTTGAATGAAGCTGACCGGCGCCGAAACAAAACCGCCGCCCGGACGGATCCGGGCGGCGGGACTATTCAGCTTCTGGTCGAGTGATCAGCTGGCGGTGTGGTGGTGCATTCCCTTATGCATGCCCTTGTGCATTCCGCCATGCTCGAGCGCGTTCGCCGCATCGAGATGCGCCTGCACGACCGGTACGGTATCGGCTGCGAACTTCTTCAGGTCCGGATCGGTACCGGACGCCGCTTCGGTCTGGAACAGCTGCAGCATTGCCGTATGACCGGCAATCTGGTCCTCGATGTAGTCGTGATCGAACTTGCGGCCCATGTCGGCCTGGAGCGCGGTCATCTGCTGCATCTGCATGTCGTTCGGCGCTGTCGGCACCATCGCGCCCTTGGCGGTCGCGATCTGCTTCAGCTGGTCGTTCGCGGGGGTATGATCGGCAACCATCTTTGCGCCGTAGGCCTTTACCCGCGAGCTGCGTGCCTTGCTCTGGGCAAGCTGTCCGGCCTGAACCTCGGCCAGACCGCCCTGGGCGGCGTCCTGGATGAACGTCGCGTCTGCGGCTGCCAGCGGCGGCGGGCCCGGTGGTGTCATCGGCGCAGGTGTCGACTGGTTTGCGCAGGCAGCCATCGGAAGAATGACCAGGGCGATGCCCCAGCGAGCGTAGCGGTTCATATTGCGGTCCTTGAAACCTGAGCGGATCTTGGGGTTCGTCACCCGATCGTGCCGGGGTGACGAGGTCGGCGGCAGTCAGTCGGTCTAACGCAATAATCCGAGGAAGTATTCATCCCGAATAAGGTGTTTCGGAGTCATCCCCGGAATCGTTCCAAAGCCGCGATCAGCGCCCGCCTGGTGCCCGGTTCCAGGGCCGAGTGGCCGGCATCGGGGACCATCGTCAGGCGGGCGCCGGACCATGACGCTGCAAGGTCGAACGCACTGACCGGCGGGCACACCATGTCGTAGCGGCCCTGCACGATCTCGACCGGCAGGTGGGCAATACGATCCATGCGTCCCAGCAGCCCTTCCGGCGGCAGGAACAACCCATTGCGGAAATAGTACGCCTCGATCCTGGCAAGGCCCAGCGCGGCGCGATCCCGCGAGAAACCGGTCACCGGCCCCGGCGTCGGTAGCAACGTCGAGCAGGTTCCCTCATAGACCGACCAGGCTCGGGACGCCGGTAGGTGTATCGCCGGATCGGGATCCACCAGGCGGCTCAGATACGCTGTCAGCAGGTCGCCGCGCTCAGCCTCCGGGACATGCTGCGCGAAGATGGCGTGCGCGTCCGGGAACACCGAGCGCAGGCCATACAGGAACCAGTCCATTTCCGGCGGCCGGCCGAGAAAGATGCCGCGCAGCACCAGGGCGACCACCCGCTCCGGGTATGCCTGGGCATAGGACAAGGCCAGCGTGGACCCCCAGGACCCGCCGAACAGCACCCAGCTCTCGATCCCCAAATGCCTGCGCAGCGTCTCGATGTCGTTCACCAGCGCGTCGGTGTCGTTGGCTCGCAGCGACCCCTGCGGACGCGACCGGCCAGCGCCGCGCTGATCGAAAATCACCGCGCGCCATACGTGCGGATCGAAGAAGCGGCGATGCACGATACCCGCCCCTGCCCCCGGACCGCCATGCAGGAACAGCACCGGGCGCCCATCGGCGCGACCGACCTGCTCCCAGTACATGACATGCGGCATTTCGCCGTTGGTTGTCCGCCCGTCGATCACGGGTTCCAGCGGCAGGAAGCCGGCGGCGAACGGCTCGATTTCTGGGAACAGGTCGCCACGTGACATGGGCGGACTATACGCGAGGCCTTGCCGACAGCTAGAAGCCGGAGATCATGAAAGCCCAAGCGGATGCCGGATTGCCCCCGGTCGCGGTCACGTTGCAGCCAGCGGACTCCACCCTCTCGCCTTGGGCCAGGCTTTTCCTGGCGTGCGGCGCGCTGCTCGGTTTCGCGACCGTGGCAATGGGCGCGCTTGCGGCGCACCTGCCGGACCGGTCGCTGGCTCCGGGCGGGCGCGAACTGTTGCGCAGCGCGGTGCAGATGCAGGGCTGGCACACGGTCGCCCTGCTCGTCGCCGGAATACTGGCCGACCGCCGCCCAGGCCTGCCGGTCCGGCTTGCGGGTGTCGCATTCCTGCTGGGGATCACCTGTTTCTGCGCCGGGCTGTATGCGCTCGGCTTCGCCGGCGATAGCGTCTGGGCGCGGACGCTTGGGCATCTGGCACCGTTCGGCGGCAGCGTGCTGATGCTGGGCTGGCTCCTGCTGGCCCTCGCGTGCCTGCGCCGATGAACGAGTCGTCTAACACCAGCCCGTCCGAAATCGTGGTGCCGAGCGTGATCGGCGCCGCCTATCTGGCTTCGGAAGGCAATGAGGCGGTGCTGGCCGAGGAGATGTCGCGCCACGGCCTGACCATCTCGGCCTGGCATGGCAGGCTGGCACTCTCGCCCGAACCACCGGCACCGGTGCTGTGGTCGCTCGACACCTGGACCGCGCCCGAGCTGGTCGCTTGCGCCTCGATAGGCGACGCGGCGAAGGCACTGCGCGACCGACAGCGCAACTGGAGCCACCTGCCCCTGCTGCACCATCGTCGCTCGGCCTTGATCGTGGACCGGCTGCCGAGCGTGAAGTCGGCACCGCTGGTGTTTCCGGCCGCCGCGCCGACCGCCCCGCTCGGAGCCTGGACGCTGCTGGAACCGGGTCTGCTGCTGCTCAGCACCACCAAGACCAGCCCGTTTCCGAACGGCATTGCCCGCTTCGTCGAGGACAGGGTCGGGCCGCCGAGCCGCGCCTACCTCAAGCTATGGGAAGCCTGCGCACGACTGGGGATGTGGCCGCAGCCGGGTGACGCGTGCCTCGACCTCGGCGCCACGCCGGGCGGCTGGACCTGGGCGATCGCCAGCCTCGGCGCAACGGTGATGGCGATCGACCGCGCCCCGCTCGACCCGACGGTGGCCTCCATGCCGGGCGTCGGCTTCCGGCGGGAGAGCGCGTTCGGTCTCGAGCCCGCGAACGAGCCGCCGGTCGAGTGGCTGTTCAGCGACATCATCGCCTATCCGGACCGGTTGCTGACGCTGGTGCGACGCTGGATCGAGGCCGGCACCGTCGGCCGCATCGTCTGCACGATCAAGTTCCAGGACCCGACCGACCACGATGCCGCACAGGCATTCGCTGTGATCCCGGGCGGAACGGTGCTGCATCTCTCGCACAACAAGCACGAGCTGACGTTCCTGTGGGCGAACGAACGTCTATGATGGAAAGTTCGTACCGTTAGCGTTGACTTCTAGATGTAGTGACTTAATCGGACTGCGTGAAGGATGAGCGTGACACGACACCACTCTGAAGTCTGAGAAGCGATTATCCGGGAGAAAGCACATCAGCAGCCCGGCCATCCTTCATTTGCGTATAGTTCTACGATATACCAGTCGTGCTCGAGCTGATGCACATCCACAACTTGGCAGCCGTAAACGGATTTGTTGTCGTGCCTACTTTTGGCCGCGGTCTGCGCAACAGCGGCGCTATGGTCGAACACGAGGTCCGCCTCCGTATCCGCCCCGAAGCCACCCCAAACCCGCCAAAGCATATGTGGTGGGTAGAGACCGGCAGGATTGTCGGACGGAGCATTCGCTAGATACAAGTTTCGTTTATAACTCGACGACCAGGCTGCCCAGTGCAGATCATCACCAAAATGGTGTCCTGCCCTGAAGAGGTAGCCCCATAATACGGCCACGCATACTGCGGCGAAAAGGCGGATCAACTTAGGTTTCTTTGTCGGCTGCAAGCTGAAGCGAATCAGGCAGACAATAAAAAAGACCGCCACGACGGGCAGCAGGAGCAAAAGGAATACCATGTCTATATAAAAAAATGCGCTGGTGATCGTGGCGAACGCGAGACATGCAGGAAATGTAAGCTGCTGCATACGAAAGATCGGTTCTAGAACTACCGGCATTCGCATTCCTTAAAAAGGTCGGATGCTGGTATCTGTATCTCCCCCAGCCCCGGCTGACCACCTGTCAAGGTCCGATTAAGTTTGCGGATTCCCGAGGCTGAATACGATGGATGCGGGTTACAGGCTCAATCGTCTACTCCCTCAACCGGACGTTGCGCCGCCGAATGCAGCGCGTCATGACCAATATGGTCGTATGCTTTCATCGGTATGAAGCGGTGACGCGAGAACCCGACCTTTGTCTGGGTGAAACTTCGTCTGTCACCGAACCTTGAGATGGGTCGAACCAGTGACGCGCGGGCCTTCGCTGCGCGATATCCACTGCTGCTCTGGCCATCTTACGGCCCCTGGTGTGAAATGGCTGGATGATCGCCTCCTGCCGAACAGGACCCCGTTTGCCATGAAGATACCTCACCTGAAGTTTGCCGAGATCCACGCCGAGCGCCCGACTCGCGAGGGACTGGAAGCGGCCTACGGCACCATCAACGCCATGCTGGATAGTCCGGGCTCGCTCGGACAGGCGCTCGAATTGTGGGACCAGGAGCGGCGGCGCTACGATAGCTGGGCGGCGCTGGTGCATCTCCGGTTCGCGCAGGATACCACCAGCGAGACTGCCCGCGCCGACCGCGACTACGCCGATGGGCTGGGTCCGGTCGCGACCGGCTATGAAACCGACGTGAAGCGCCGGCTGCTGGCAGCCGAGGATCGCGCGGCGGTCGAGGCAGTGGTCGGCGCGCATGTCGTCAGGCTTTGGGAGAGCGACGTCACCACCTTCGATCCGGCAATCGCGGCCGACCTCGAGGAGGAAGCACGGCTCGGCGCGCGCTATACCGAGCTGCTGGCTTCTGCCAGGCTCAGTGTCGGCGGGACCGTGACCAACCTGTCCGGCCTCGCACCGTTCGGGGAGTCGCTGGACCGCGACCTGCGGCATCAGGCGGAAGCGGCGCGCTGGGGCTTCTTTGCCGAACACGCCCGGACGCTGGACGGCATCTATGACGACCTGGTCCGCCTGCGCACCACGATGGCGCGCAAGCTCGGCTTCGAAACCTACGTGCCGCTCGGCTACCGGCGCATGCGCCGGGTCGATTACGGCCCCGAGCAGGTCGCATCCTTCCGTGACCAGGTGGCTGCGCACGTGGTGCCGCTGGTGGCGCGCCTGCTCGAGCAGCGGCGAGCGACGCACGGCTGGGATAAAGTGCAGTCGTGGGATGAGACACTGATCGACCCCGCAGGCAATCCGAAGCCGGCCGGCGATCATGATTTCATGGTGACGCAGGCGAAAACCATGTTCGAGCGGCTCGACCCGGAGATGGGCGAGTTCTTCGCGATGATGGCCGACGGTGGCTTCCTCGACCTCAAGAACCGCGAGGGCAAGGCCGGCGGCGGCTTCTGCACCTCGTTCCCGACCGAAGGCGTGCCGTTCATCTTCGCCAACTTCAACGGCACGCACGGCGACATCAACGTGTTCACGCACGAGATGGGACACGCCTTCCAGAATTGGAAAAGCCGTGACCTGCCCGGCATCGACGTGTTGTGGCCGACCATGGAAGCGGCCGAAATCAACTCGATGGCACTTGAATTCCTGACCTACCCGCAGATGGCGCTGATGGTCGGCGAGGACGCGGCCGACCGGTTCCGGCGCATGCACCTGATCGGCTCGCTTGCGTTCCTGCCCTACGGCGTCTGCGTCGATCATTTCCAGCACGAGGTCTATTCGAACCCGGATCTCACCCCGGCGGAGCGTAACGCCGTCTGGAAACGGCTGGAAGCGCTCTACATGCCGTGGCGCGACTATGGCGAGCTGTCCCACCCGGCGAAGGGCGGACGCTGGCAGGCGCAGCCGCATATCTATCGATCGCCGTTCTACTATATCGACTACACGCTGGCCCTGTGCTGCGCGATGCAGTTCTGGCTGGCATCCCGAAAGGCGCCGGCCGAAACTATGCAGCGCTACAGCGACCTGTGCGCGGAAGGCGGCTCGGCGCCGTTTACCGAACTGGTCGCGTCTGCCGGCCTGATCTCCCCCTTCGCCGACGGCGCGCTGGAAGCGGTGGTGCGTGAGGCGGAAGCCGTGCTGGCCGCCTGACCGTCCGATGCTCCGGCTCACGCTCCGGGTCGACAGGGATGGCGAACGCTGGCTCGGACCCGGCAAGATCCGGCTGCTCGAGCTGATCGCGGAACATGGCTCGATCTCCCGGGCTGGCCGCGAGATGGCCATGTCCTACCGCCGGGCGTGGCGACTGGTCGAGGCGATGAACGACAGCCTCGGCCAGCCGGTGGTTGCCGCACGTCCTGGCGGGGCCGGTGGTGGCGGGGCGACGGTGACACCGGCCGGGGCCGCCCTGATCGACTGCTACCGGAAGGCCGAAGCGGACGCGATCCGTTCGGCCGGGCCCGCGCTGGCAGCACTCGAGGCGATGCTGACGCACTGAGCCGGCTGCACCGACAACGGTATCGGCAACATAACCACCGAATGCTGCTTCATCTAGATCTTCTCCGCCGTGGTCACCGGCGATGTCGGTGCGACGCTGAGCCTGATCCGTGCGCCGCGTATAGGATCGGCGCCGCCGGTTATGGTTCTCCGGCAACTACCTTTGAAGACTGAAACCATCGAAGCCGGTGGTTGATCTAGAAGTTCCCGATAAGCACGCAGCCGCAAGAAAGAGTTGTTGAAGCGGATGAAGCAGAGAAAGAATCGGGTCAGACCCTTAAAAGGTCGATGACTATATAGATTTGTTAGAGACTTACGAGAACGTAATAGAATACTCTATAAGTGTGTTTTACTTCGCTCAGAATCGTGCTCCGGCTACTTGGATGCGCCCAGCATCACGGTTGCGGGTGCGATGCCTAGATAGCTGGCTTTCAATTCTTTGGAGCCCCCGAATGCCAACGCTGCATAGCGCTCAGATCGGGCCTTGATTGCGCTTTGAAGAGGACTGGTGGATGTGGTCCTGGATCTACACCGTGTTCGCGGAAGATCTTGCGCATGGCCATATCCATGGAGATAGCCGCGGAGTCGTAGAGCACACAGTTTCGGATGAGTTGGATACCGAAACCCGCGGTGTCGTGGCAAGTCGCCACGTCCCTAGCAATGCCTTGTACGCCTGAAATCTTCAAGCCCACCTTAAACCGGGCGCTGACCTGACTAATCGAGGCCGGGGTTGGGTGGTCCTGCAAAACGACTGTTGTGGAATCCGAAACTTTTACGTTGTTTGGGTCACCGTTGGAATCAAAGGTAAGGGGCTAAGCAGCCCCATCTTCGTCGATCGCTTTACAGGAAATCGTCGACCAGACTGTTTTATCTGGCGAGATAGTGATCAGGCACTGACCACCGACATTGGCGGCAAAATCGCTTCCCAGCCTGGCGATGCGGACCCGCGAGAGGTACATGTAGTAGGTCTGGGGCTGAGGCTGGGCATCCTTTTCATTAACAAATGCGGTGACACGACCACCCCTACGACAAACGCCAACATGGCGCGGCCATTATCTAACAGCGAATATTTGACCTGAGCGATGTTCATGCAGCGATCGAGTTTGCCAGCAATTATTACTGTCCGGCAGCTTCCCGTAACCACAATGTCGGCCCTATCCCCGGCGCAGGCAGATAAGCCACTATCATGGCGAGAAGCAGGGTTAAGCGATGCACGAGGTTCTCCATCTATGTTGCGCGCCTAAACGCCTAAGGCTTGAGCCCGTGCCCTAGCGGCTAGATCAACTCCATCCTTCACCATAGAACAAACGGGCGCAGCAATGACTAACGCACTTTGGTAACGACAGGAAACGCCTTCTTGAGCCCGACAGTCCTTCCCCTCCCATCGTCCGGTCTCGACGGTCAAAGTGGATCAGGTCAGCATTCTTTTCGACTTACCGGGGAGTGGAAAAAACCCGGACGATCACGCAGCCAGAAATCGACCGAGTGGCAGACCGAGGCGGCCGTCGATGTCAGACTGCTGGATATCGCTGGAAATGGTTGCTTTCTCACGGTCCACTGCACTCAAGTCCCGGAAAGTCCGACCGGTCCTTTTAAAACTTCAGTAAAGTCGACACTAGACTCGTGGAGCGATAACAGTGGGTTAAACTAGTTTCGACTGATTGATCTAACTTAATTCATATTGCAACGTTTTAAGCGACTTCGTCCAGAGTTTTGTGCAGTTAGATTAGCACCTGTCGCAGATATCCAGCAGCATTTCTCAAACATTGATCGTCTAACGTACTCGAATCATGCGTTCCAGGTTCCACCGAATGACTGCAGCGCGACATCCAGACTCTCGTGCAACCTGACGTCGGATAGAAGGCGCGTATACCGTTTGCGTCATTAAAATCAATCACCGCCCTACAGCGAAGCGACTGCTCGGGCTCGCTTTCAATCATTTGCAGGGTTTATCGCGACAGGTGCCTCCGCTCCATCGAACTGAACGAGAGGATTGGCCCTGAAATGCTCCCGTATGGCTTTAACGAAAATGGCTACGTTGGCTGATCCAATGCGCCGCGCCTGGTAGGCGACACTGATCGGCACCGGTGGCGCCATGAACTTCTGTAGCACAAGCGTGAGACGCTCGGCGTGCACGGCGTCCCAGACCTGGTAGGACAGCGTTCGTGCGATACCAACACCAGCCTCTGCCGCTGTTATCGCTGCGTCGGCACCGTTGACAGTGAGGCGAGGCTCTACCCGTACTGTCTTTCTATCTGCGCCAAAGGGCCATTCATTAACGGAACTGATACCTCCGAAGAGGATAATATCATGCGATGAAAGTGCTACCGGCGATGCCGGCACGCCGCGTTTTTGCAGATAGCCGGGGCTGGCGACGAGGACCGGGGTGGCGAGACCCAGCGTGGGCGCGATCAGGCTGCTATCGGCAAGCTCACCGACGCAGACGGCAACGTCCACGCCTTCCTCGAAGAGATGGACGTTGCGATCTGATAATGTGAGATGGATCGAGAGAGCCGGATGCTCGTGCAAAAGCGAATTCACGATCGGCAACACATACAGGCGTCCCAGCAGAACCGGTGCGGTGACGCGTAAGGTACCGCGAGGTTTCGCATCTTCGCCGCGGACCCGCCGCTCCGCCATCTCCAAATCTTCAAGTATTTGTTTGCAGTCTTCCAGGTAGATTTGGCCGCGTTCCGTCAACTGCACCGATCGAGTGGTGCGGTTGAGCAACACTATGCCCAGCTTCTCTTCGACCTGTGAGATAGATCTGGTAACGACGGAAGGCGACAGCCGCATGCGCCTAGCCGCTTCGGTGAAGCTGCTTTGTGTCGCGACAGAGACAAAAATGCGCATCGCTTCGAGACTGTCCATATACTATTGCTGAAACAGCAATAAGGTTTTGTCAACTCAACGGATTATCGCGTTAGCACTGCGGTCCTACACCTCCGGTCACGCCGCAACTGGCGGTCCACTCGTAGGAGAGACCAATGTCAAGCAATACCGGTCCAACCCTTGACATCGCCCCTGCCGCCCAAGTCAAGCCAACGGTCATCCTTGTGCACGCGCCCTCCAAGAGGCGTCGATCTGGCATCAAGTGCCCGCCGGGCTCCAGCGTGAAGGCATCCCCGTCATCACCCACGCTGGCGATCACCCCGGGGTCAAGGGCCTCGTTTACGCGGCCTCCCCTACGCTTGCAGTGGTCGAATCCACGACGGACACGCTTCAGCGTCTCTTCGCTGGTCACGGGGGAGCCAGGCACGATGCCCTGGCACGCGACGAAGTTAAAAGCTGATCCCGAGGCGTAAAGAATCTTTAACAGTTTCGATGATGAGGCGGTAGCGGAGGCACTCCTTTCTTAGGCTCCCAAGGTTTACCGGATCCAGGTGATCACCGAGACATAAAGCCCTGTAACGGTTGATCAAAGCGAAAGAGACGATGATCTGGGACGGCTTGGCGCGGTGTACAAGCCAGCCGCCCGTCCCTCCGCCCTCCTAGAATAGATTGTAATAAAACCTACAGCTAATTGCTAACACTTGGACTGGTATCTGATTTAACATTTCTGGAGACTTGGAAGATGGACATTGATACGAGTGCGCTCTTTGCGCCGATCATCATAAACGGCCATACCCTGAAAAACCGCCTCGCTGTCGCGCCGATGACGCGCATCAGCGCGACCCAGGACGGCCGGGCGACCGAGACCATGACCCGCTACTATGAGCGTTTCGCGCGGGGTGGCTTTGGGACAGTCAGCACCGAAGGCGTTTATACCGATCAGGCGTTCTCGCAGGGCTACGCCCATCAGCCCGGCATGACTGACGAAACGCAAGCCAATGCCTGGAAGCCTGTGGTGCGGGGCATCAAGGCGGAGGGCGCGTTCGCCATCGCCCAGGTAATGCATGCCGGCGCAATCAGCCAGGGCAACCGCTTTCGCGACACGACACTAGGGCCGTCCGCCGTCCAGCCGAAGGGCGAGCAAATGGCATTCTATCACGGCCATGGCCGCTACGCGTTACCGGCCGCGATGACTGAATCGCAGATCGCCGATGCCATCCACGGCTTTGCGGAGTCAGCAGGGCGCGCCATCGAGGTCGCAGGCTTTGACGCCATCGAGATCCATGGTGCCAACGGCTATCTTCTCGACCAGTTTTTGACCGCCTCTACCAACAAACGAGTGGATCGTTGGGGGGGCGCCACGCAGAACCGCGTGCGATTGATCCTCGAGACCTTCAAAGCGGTACGTTCCAAGGTTGGTGCCAAGGTGCCGGTGGGCGTCCGCATTTCGCAAGGCAAGGTGAACGATCACCATCAAAAATGGGCAGATGCAGAGCGCGACGCTGAAATCGTCTTTGGTAGCCTTGCGCAGGCTGGCGCGGACTTTATCCATGTCACCGAATATGAGGCGTGGAAGCCGGCGTTTAAGCCCGGAGGTCCATCGTTGATGCACCTCGCCAAACGTTACGCACCCGAGGCGGAAATCTTTGCCAATGGCGGTCTGCACAAAATCGAGCAGGCGATTGCGGCGCTGAATGATGGGGCCGATATCATCACCATCGCCCGTGGGGCATTGGCGAATCCGGACTTGCCGAGGCGTTTGTCTGATCGACGCATTCTTAACGACTTCGACCCGGCCATCCTCGGCCCCATCGCCAACATCAAGGATAGCGAGCTGGCGATGTGATGTCCTTACGACTGCCACGTGATCGAATGCCATCCATAATTGCTGAGAACGCAATAGAGTTTTATCAACTTAGTGGATTATCGCGCCGGCAGTCGCGGACTAGACTTCTATCGATCGAAGCAGATCGGAAGAGATCTCAAGGTCGGTGTTTTATTCGGTATTTCGTCCGATGCAGAAATTAAGACGATCGGATGATGCTCTAGCTGTTAGTCACGCCGTAATTCATTCTTCAATTAAGGAGAGACCCATGTCCCGCATTACCGTTCCTACCTACGAGACCGCCCCTTCCGCCTCGCAGCCTATGCTCGAAGCCGTGAAGAAGCAGCTCGGCGTTGTCCCGAATAGCTTCCGTGTGCTTTCCCTGAGCCCGGCAGCGTTGCAGGGCCTGCTCGGGCTGAATGCCGCCCTGGTGAAGGCGCTCGACCTTAAAACCCGTGAGCGGATCGCCATTGCAATTGCAATTGCGCAGAGTAATAGCTGCGACTACTGCCTCTCGGCGCACAGCTATATCGGCCTGAACCTCGCCAAGATCGATGCCGCTGAAATCGCCCTGAACCGCCAGGGTACCTCGTCCGAGCCTAAGGCAGCTGCCGCCGTAGCCTTTGCCGTAAAAGTCAACGAGAAGCGCGGCAAAATCAGCGATGCCGATGTGCAGGCTATCAAGGCAGCGGGGTTTAGCGACGCCCAGATCGTCGAAATTATTGCGGTCGTAGCTGAGAACATTTTCACAAACCTCATCAACATCGCTGCCGGCACCGAGATCGACTTTCCGGTCGTACATACCGCCGACGCAGCGTAATCGCTGAGGGGTTGGCGGCGCGTGTCGCAAACCCCTGGTGCCACTTGTGAACAATGCGACGTATGGGCCCAAAAGAAGTCGACCCGGTCGCGACACCGGCTCAAGGTAAGAGCCGGAACCGAAAGGCAGTTTGATGAACTCTACCTCCAATGCCGACGCCCCTGTTGCACAGCAGGGATGGCTACCAAAGACGCCCGCTCCCGAAGACAATCCGCACATGACGATCGCCTTTGCACGCGCTTACGAGAAAACCGCCACGAGGATCATGGCGCCTGTCTCGTTTGCCGCGCTGCAGCGGATGGGGCCGATTGGGCGAGGGACGCGCATCATCGATATCGCAGCGGGTACGGGAGCATTGAGCATACCCGCCGCGCACTCGGGTGCCTCCGTGACCGCGATCGACATCGCGCCGGGCATGGTCGAACTGCTGGCCGAACGCTTGAGGCCATTTCCCACGTCGGTGGCACACGTGATGGACGGGCAAACGCTGGACTTTCCTGACGAAAGTTTCGACGCTGCTGCGTCGATTGTCGGTGTCAGTATATTCGAGGATTGGAAGCGCGGCTTAGCAGAACAGGTGCGTGTCTTGCGGCGCGGCGGAAGGGCTGTTGTGGCAACGTGGCGCACCCTGCCCGGCGGGGGGCCGTTCGTCATCATGGCACAGGCACTGCGGACGATCTTTCCAGACCGGCCCCCGCCCACGCCACCCGAAGGTTTCCTGGTTCTCGCCGACCCCGACCGGATGGCGGACGCAATGCGGGATGCCGGCCTTGCCGACGTGAAGGTCGAGGAGATCGAGGCCGTATGGGAGGGACGCGCTGGCCCAGCGTATCTGGCTGAGCTTCGCGATCTGCATCCCTTCATGGGTCCTTACGCGGCGCTTGATGCTGACATGCGCGCCCGCCTGGACGAAGCGGTTCTGGCAGTCGTAGATCGAATGGCGGTAGACGACAGGATCGTCTTGACGACATCCGTCGTCTTGGCGACGGGAACACGGCCCTGATAGATGGCGGGTTGCTGAATACCAGACATGGTTATTCCATTTCTCAATCCCAATCGGAAGCGCCCTCCACATCCCGATTGTAGTTCTTATTTAAGACGAAGGCCGCCCTTCTCGATCTCAGCTCTCTATCGATCGAAACAACCATAAATGCGCTTCAGGAACACACTGCTTGTTATATCCTCGATAAAGCCGCGGAAGCGCGATAAGGCATGAGCTTCATTCTTAGAGAATAATAATGCCGAATACTTAATCCAGCGTGGCGGAAGTCAACAATCGTGTGGTCATCGAGCCTTTTGAAGGCGCCATCAATCACCGTAAGCCGGACGCCATTGCGCGTACCATAGCGTTCAACCGATATATCGATCGCGACGGCCCTTAAGGGGGTGGGCAGGAGTGCCGAGGATGGTACGCAGCGAATGCAGGCGATGTTTGATCGCGTCCCGGACTTCCACGTCGATCCGCTCAGCGTCGTAGCCGAGGGTAATATGGTCATCGTGCGTGGAATATGGTCCGGCACGGATACAGATACTTCTGCTCGCATTTCCTTTCGCGCATTCGTAGGCTCTCGTAGATCGCTATACCGGACACGTGCGCTACACGGGGTCGGTATATAGAACGGGCACGGATATACTCTAAGCTCTCCATGATTTGCCTGTAAGTAGGTGAAAATTGGCTTAAGTGCTTTTGCTGATGTGGCGTGGGTGGAATTGTGTTCCCAATATTCATGGATCGACTGTATGCGTCGAAGATTCCAGCCTTTCAAAGGCATCCATCGGACAGTCGTAGCATCTTTCGTCACGGAGCCGACATATCGTCAGCGACAAAACAGCGTTGTCAGAAATACGCGTAAGCATTGTGTCGGCAATGCCGTCCAGAACGAGGTGGTCAGCATTCGGTACATTGCTCAAATGTTTCGATAAAACGCTGTTTTGTTGTTACAAGATCTCAGAAATACAATTCCCGCCTGCCTCAGTGAGTACTAGCGCCACTGCACGACGGTCGCGGAGCGCTTTGGATCGAACAGAGAGCCCGGCTGCAACCAATCGATCGACAAGTCGTACCGTCCCTGGGTAGGACAAGCCTAGCACCCGTCGTAATTCATCGATCGACAGGCCGGTCGCGTGACCGATAATAACAACCGCCGCATTGGTTTTGCTACTGCCGGGGATCATCGGGGCGAATGTTGCGTTCTTCGTACGATCCATGGTGCCCATCGCCAATGCACCGAAAAGACTGACCATCCGGTCCAATAGTATGTTCAAAGGGTTGTTCTAATTTTCAACATAGTTTAAAGATGTAGGCGTCGCGCATATATAATTACCTGTCTAATCATGAAGGCAGGTCATGCGCCATAATGAAAGCGAGGCACCATGTTTCCGACATTACATATAGCTGAAAAGACGACTGGCTCTCGCGGGTCACTCGCGTTGCTGCGCTGGGCGTTGGTAGTCATCTTTCTCTGGTTCGGTTGCATGAAGTTCACGAGCTACGAAGCGATGGGCATCGCGCCGTTGATGCAGAACAGTCCGATCATGAGCTGGATTCCGGCCGTCTTCGGGGTGCAGGGTGCAAGCTATTTCATAGGCACCGCCGAGCTAGTGACAGCTGCTGCACTGATCATCGGTACTTTTAACAAAATGGCCTCCGCTTTTGGCGCGACGATGTCCTGCCTGGTCTATGCCGTGACACTAACATTCTTCCTCAGCACGCCCGGCGTCGCCGAGCCGACCGCTGGCGGATTCCCGGCGATTTCGGCGGGAACCGGACAGTTCCTTTTGAAGGACCTAGTACTTCTTGCGGCATCAGCATGCCTTTTACTTGCGTCCATACGGCCAGCAGACGCGTGACAGCAAACACATGATAGCCGACACTCCCGACCAGCACCCGGGTCGCTTGATAGGCGTGGATACCCGCTGCCATTAGGTTCGGATAGACGTTGAGCCCGGCAACGAGTTTTCAATTCTAGTCGAGCCGCCGAACACTACATCTAGTCCCATCGAAAAACGGTCTCATATCGGCTTACTAAAAGCCCGCGCTGCATCCGGCCCCGGAGACCGGCGACAACCCTCCGGAAACTATATTGGGAACCTCATTACTCGATATCCCCATGTTGAGATGAGTTTCCGGAGGGTCGCATGTTAACGAACCATTGCATGCCAAGCATCGGTTGTACTACATCTCTCCACTACATGCCGGGCAGATGCGATGGGTGAGTTACAGCCTGTTCGATCTCTCGACGCGTCAACTCGGTATCAATGCGGAGGCCGCGCAGATGAGCCTCTTGGTCGGACATGGGGCCGGTCAGACTTGTCTTCGAAGCGACGATCGCACAGTCTAAGGAGGCAATGAGGGTCGGATTGCTGCTCCGCACAGCTTCGGCCTGCAGCCTGTCACGCACCTCACTACCAAGGTTGCGACCTTCGAGATCCATAGTATCCAGCCTGTGGCCACTCTGCATGAAGGGGTCACTACACTCCGGGACTAAACACCTCTAATGTTCGCCACTTCAAGCTGCAGGCATGGTGAATCTGCGCCCGTATGACAGGCTGTTCAGCATAGCCGCAGCTGGGTAAGGCAGGAGGCACGATCATGAAACGACGGTTGATCATGCTCTGATACGCGGGTTGGTTACCGCCGGACCGGGGATACGTCGCGGAGCGTCCTCTGTCTAGAAAACCAGCGTCGGACAAAAATCCGGCTGTAGATGTTTCCGAGGGTTCTCCTGGCCGTGACCGTGCCTCCAGCCCTGCCCAGCTTTGGATGCATCGAGGTGCTGCTGTTCTCCTTACCGTCGTGTTCAATCAGATAAAACAGATCAGGCGGCGGCAGCCTCGACATGCTTGGCAATCGCCCAAACAAAACCACTCAATTCACGTGCGATTGCCGTGGTCACGATCTTTGCCGACTTGCCGGTATGAGAGAGTTTGCGATAGCGCCCGCATAGTCGGGTCTGGGCCTTCCACGCCGTTTCGCGGATGGGCCCGGACACGCCTTCCTGCCGCAACAGCAGATCCCGGCTGATCCGGGCCGGGAACCGGTAGGTCCATGCAGCCTCGATCAGCATCCGTCGTGCTGCACCGTTGCCCGCTTTGGTTATCCCTCCCTGGCGCCGTTTGCCGCCGCTCGAATGTTCCGATGGCACCAGACCCAGGTAGGCCATGAGCTGGCGCGGGTTGGTAAAGCGCGTCATGTCGCCAAGCTCGGCCACCAAGGTTGCCGCTGCCACCAGGGCGACGCCACGCAGAGCCTGCAAGGCGCGCACGACCGGGCCGAGCGACCAGTCCGCCAATGCCGCCCGAATGTGAGCCTCGAGACGATCTCGCCGTGCCGTCGCTGCTTCGATGACGGCAAGACAATCTTCCAGGACCAGATAATGCACGGGTTGTTTGAAACGCAGCTCCGCCAGCCAGCGTCTGTGCATCAGCGTCCAGGCCGGGCGGCTATAATGCAGGCTGTGCCGTAGCAGAAACCCGGACAACTGCTGACGAGCCTGGCGTAAGCTGCGCACAGCCGCCAAACGGGCACGCACGAGATCGCGGACAGCTTCGTGCGCCTGATCGGGGATCCAGACCGGCGTCAACTCGCCAGCCCGGTGCAACTTGGCGAGGTTGATCGCGTCCCGCCGGTCCGTCTTGATCCGGTCGCCTGCCTTGATCGGGATCAGCGAGGGTGCAACGACAATACATTCGTGCCCGGCCACACTCAGCTGACGCTGGATACCGTAACCGCATGGCCCGGCCTCGTAGCAGAACTTCAGCTCACGACCATCTTTTGCAAGCTTGTTCACCAATTTTGTCAGAGCAGCAGCGGTGTTGGCGATCGTGCCATGCTCACGCACATCTCCCCGCTTGCCCTCGTCTGCAAGCGCCACGGCGATTGTCTCTTTGTGAACATCAAGCCCGACGTAGGTGATAAGCTTTTCCAAGACCCGTCTCCCTATGCATGAGGCTCTGCGCTGAACGATCCAGCACAACCCTCGACAACCTGCATATTGTGAAACGGGTCGCCCTGTCTCAGGCGAACATGTGGTCTAGACTTATCCGGCTGACGATGCGAACGTGGAGGCAAGCTTTCATGTGTCGGTAGAAAAGACGGTATCAACACGCTACCATCTTCCAAAGCAGCCACTAGCTCTGGTAGGAACACATGATAGCCGACCGGAGACATTCGATAACGCTCGAAACTTCCGGACTGGTTTTTCGACAGCCAGCACATCGCACTGTGCTTTAACGGTCTGGGGCTGGCATCGCCGGGGAGATGTCATACCTCCATGGCCTACTCCAAAAAGCCAATGCCGACTTATAGTCAATCGACCGGCGCTTTTCCGTCATAGGGCCTATCCGAAGGAAAAACGAACAACATGGTGGACGACACGAATGTTCGGACCGGCCAGTGCCATTGCGGCGCGGTACGGTTCGAGGCGACGCTCAGCGACGGCTTCAATTTGATCCGCCGCTGTACCTGTTCCTATTGCCGGATGCGCGACGCCGTCGTTGTCATGGCAGGAACAGGCGGGATCAGGATCCTGCAGGGCGAGGATGTGCTGACGCGCTACCGCTTCAATACCGGATCCGTGCAGCACTTCTTCTGCTCTTGTTGCGGCATATACACCCACCATCAGCGACGATCCGACAACAGCCAGTATGCCTTGAACGTCGCCTGCCTCGATGGGGTTAGCCCATTCGATTTCTTTGAAGTGCCCGTCACGGATGGCGTCAACCATCCGAACGACACCGGAAAACCCGCGCGCCGAGCAGGTATCCCTTGCTTTGTTCCAGCCGGCTAGGCTGACACCCTGACGGTTGAGTCCTTCGCGTATTTGCTTGGGCGGGAGCGGCGACATTTCAGTGCCTCGATCACGCCCGAGGACCAGTCGGAAAGGCAGAGCAATGTGCCGCGAGTGCGATCGCGAACGCGACCAGCGCCAGCACGGCAACCGCAGGTGGTAGCAGCCGCGTTCCTCCGGCCGTAAGAAGCGCCCCGCCGAGCGCGCCCCCTGCGGCGATCGCCAGGTTCCACGCCGTCGTCACCATCGCCTGTGCCAGGTCGACACCATCGCCTGCTGCGTCCGCGGATGCGGTCTGCATCATTGCCCCAGCACCGCCGAAGCCCAGGCCCCAGATAATCGCGGCGGCGTAGAGGGTGAGGCTCTGTTCCCCGGTAAGCGTGAGAAGGATCGCGACAGCAGCGAACGAACCAATCGCCAGCAGCATCAACCGGCGCAGCATACGATCCACCAGTCGTCCGACGATCCAGATCCCGATAAGCGAGCTGACGCCGAACGCCACCAGAACAAGGTCGACGCGCGCGGCCGCGGCCGCCGCGACCGGCGCGATATATGTGTAGAGGATGTTGTGCGCCGTCATCCATGCCAGGATGGTCAGCAGGATCGGCACGATACCCGGCGTCGCCACGACGCGGCGGAGCGAGGGTCGATCGTCACTCGTCCGACCAGGTGCATCGGGCACCCTCGCGACGATCCACCCGACCAGCACGACACCAAGCGCCGACAGTAGCAGGAACGAGCCGCGCCACCCGACCAGTCCACCCAGAAACGTGCCGGCAGGAACTCCGAGCGAGAGCGCCAGAGGGACGCCGACCATCGCCAACGCCATCGCTGGTCCCGTCTGATCGGGGCGCACGATGCTACGGGCGTATCCTGCGATGATTCCCCAGGCCAGCCCCGCTGCACACCCTGCGACGAAGCGCGCGACGAGCACCACAGCAAGCGACCCGGCCACAGCCGTCAATGTGTTGCCAATCACGAAGCAGACGATCGTGGCGAGCAACACAGGTCTCCGCCGGTATCCCTGCGTCAGGCTGGTGAGCGGGATCGCGGCCAGCAGGGATCCAAGTGCGTAGACGGCGACCAGCTGCCCCGCGATCCCCTCCGATACCGCAAGGCCCGACGCGATCTGTGGCAACAGCCCGGCGGGCAGCGTCTCCGTGACAATGCACAGGAAGCCGCTTGCCGCGAGACCGGACAGGGCCGCGGCCGGCAGGGGCGCAAGCGGAATCGACGCCTCTACTACGGGGCTTGGCGATGGAGAAGACGGCATGATCGTCCTTAGCAATTCGGTGTGAGATCAGCCCTGTCGACATGGAGATCGGAGGCTTGGATATTTCCATTAAAGCTCACTATATAAATACGATCACCGACGCAAAGGATTTCTATAGTGGTTGATAAGGGAAATAAACGACCACGTGGGCGTCCGCGCGGATTTGCCCTCGAAACTGCGATCCTGGCGGGGCAGCATCTGTTTCACGAGCACGGCTACGAGAGTGTCAGCGTTGCCACGCTGACCGAGGCGATCGGGATCACCCCGCCCAGCTTCTATGCGGCATTCGGCAGCAAGGGGGCGTTCTTCGAGGATACGTTGCGACTCTACTCGGCCACCGTGGTGCCGCTGGATCGCTTCCTGATCCCGGGTCGATCCCCCCGGACCGCCCTTGCCGCCATGCTGACGGCGACGGCGCGTGCCTATACCGCCCATCCGCAGCGGCGTGGTTGCTTGATCCTCGAACACGCCAGAAACGGGGTGACGGACTGGGGTATCGCCGCCACGCGGATCGCGGGCGGGAACCGCGACAGGGTGCTCGCATTCCTCGAAGCCGCAGACATCCCGACGCCCGCGCGTGCCGCTGATTACGTTGCTGCGACCATGCTCGGCCTGTCGGCGGCCGCGCGCGAGGGATGGGACGAAACGAGACTGTCTGTTGTCGCAGAAGCCGCGTCGACGGGATTAGACCAGGTCTTATCGGGTGGCCAATCGTCAGCTTGCGCGTCTTCATGAACCAGAGCTAGTTTCCGGTGCGGTGCCGTAACGGACTGGAGCTTACAAACGGCAGGAAGTGGTCGATCACTGCCGCCGCGCGCCGACGGATCGACGTCCGCTTCTCCCAGATCCGGTTCCAAGACCGACGCTTCGATATGGGCAGATCCAATTGGCCGAGCCGATGCCACGGACGCACGCTTCGTATCGAAACCTGCTCAGGTAGCACCCTCCCGAGCGTCAAACTTGAGCCCACTAGGTCCCGCGGGCATCCCAAGATGCGATCAGGTCGACTGCGGCCTGCGGCGACATGGTGCGCGCGTTGCCGAGCGCCAGGGTGCCATCGGCGTTCAGCAGCTTGCCGTCCGGGGTAAGGATCAGCACGGTTGGGATCGCCTTCACCTTGACGCCGTAACGCGCCGGGATGTCCATGTTGACGTTGAAGCGGTCGACATTCACCGCGACGGCGGCGAAGTGGCTTTCTTTCCAGGCCTTCACCTGCGGCATCTCGAACACGCTCGAGAGCAGGCGGCAATCGGGGCACCAGTTGGCGCCGAAATCGATCATGACCTTCTTGCCGGTCCGTTTCGCTTCCGCAAAGGCAGCATCGACCTGGGCCTGCGCGTTGGCGGCCGTGTCGTAGGGATGCGGATCTGGCGCCGGCTGCTGTGTAGGCAGATCGACCGGCTTGGCGAGGCCAGCCGCCATGACCGGCGTCGCGAGGCCGACCAGCAGGGACGCCGCGAGAACGACGGATTTCAGGGTGCGCATGATCAGCTCTCCAGGAAACGATTGGGCGGACGTGGCAGGCCGAGATTTTCGCGCAGGGTGCGGCCTTCATACTCGCGCCGGAACAACCCGCGACGCTGAAGCTCCGGGATCACCCGGTCGACGAAGACGTCGAGGCCGGCAGGCAGGAACGGGAACATGATGTTGAAACCGTCCGACGCATCGGTCATCAGCCATTCCTCCATCTGGTCCGCAATGGTGACAGGCGTGCCGACAAAGGCAAGGCCCGCATAGCTGCCGACCTTTGCCGCCAGTTGGCGGATCGTCAACTGCCTCGATCGGGCCAGCTCCAGGATGCGCGCGCGACCGCTCTTGCTGGCGTTGGTCTCGGGAATTTCGGGCAACAGCCCATCGGGATCGAAGCCGGATACGTCGTGACCCAGCGTGCTGGACAAGGTGGCGATGCCGCTATCGTAATGCACACGGCTGTCGAGCCGGTCGCGCATCGCCTGCGCGTCCCCGATGCTGTCGCCGACGACGACGAACGCGGCCGGCAGGATCTTGAGATGGTCGGGGTCGCGTCCGAGCACCGTCATCCGGCCCTTCACGTCGGCGTAGAAGCGCCGCGCCGCGCCGATGTCGGCCTCCGCCGCGAACACGACTTCGGCGGTCTCGGCTGCCAGCTGCCGCCCCGGCTCGGACGATCCCGCCTGCACCACCACCGGCCAACCCTGGATCGGCCGGGCGATGTTGAGCGGACCGCGAACGTCCAAATGCGCGCCGTGATGATCGAGCACATGCAGCCTGGCCGGATCGAAGAAAATTCCGCTCTCGACGTCACGGATGATCGCGCCGTCCTCGAAGCTGTCCCAGAGCCCGGTGACCACGTCGTAGAACTCGCGGGCTCGCACGTAGCGTTCGCCATGATCCATCTGCGTGCTCTTGCCGAAATTGAGCGCGGCATCAGGGTTGGCGGTGGTGACGATGTTCCAGCCGGCGCGGCCATTGCTCAGGTGGTCGAGCGAGGCAAAGCGCCGGGCGACGTGATACGGCTCGTCGAACGTGGTCGATGCGGTCGCCACCAAACCGATATGCTCGGTGACGGCGGCAAGGTACGACAGCAGCGTGAACGGCTCGAACGAGGTGACCGTATGGCTGCGCTTCAGCGCGTCGACCGGCATGTTGAGCACCGCCAGATGGTCGGCCATGAAGAACGCGTCGAAGCGTCCCCGCTCCAGCGTCTGGGCAAGACGCTTGATGTGCTGGACATTGAAGTTCGCGTCGGGCCATGCACCCGGATAACGCCAGGCCCCGGTGTGGATGCTGACCGGACGCATGAAGGCGCCGAGCCGAAGCTGTCGCGTGGAACTCATGACGAATGCTCCAGGGAGTGTGCGGCCAGGATCGGGTCGAGCAGACCCGGAAACCTCGTCTCCACCTCGTTCGCACGGGACAGGTTCATGACCTCGCTGCCGCGACGCTCGGACCTCACCAGCCCGGCCTCGCGCAGGACCTGGACGTGACGCGACAGGCTCGATTTCGGCATGTCGGACGGGGCGCAACCGATACAATTGACCGGGCCGGCTTCGCTCAAGCAGATCCGGCGGAACAGCGCGAGCCGTTCCGGGTCGGCCAATGCATGCAGCACGCCTTGCAGGCTGATCTCTTCCGATCGAGGGTGGAGAAACGGTCGCATGGCATCCATATCGGTCAGGCCGCCACCGTGTTCAAGAGTTCGGAACTCTTGAACATTAGGTCGGGGTTGCCACATGCCTGCGAAGCCAGGGAGCCACACACATGATCGACCTGTATTACTGGACCACGCCGAACGGTCACAAGGTGACGCTCTTCCTTGAGGAGACCTCGCTCCCCTATCGGATCGTGCCGATCAATATCGGCAAGGGCGAGCAGTTCAAGCCGGAGTTCCTGGCGGTCGCGCCCAATAATCGCATTCCGGCGATCGTCGATCATGAGCCTGCGGATGGCGGCGCGCCGATCTCGATTTTCGAGTCCGGGGCGATCCTGCTCTACCTGGCAGAGAAGACCGGGCAGTTCATCCCGGATACCGCACGCGGTCGCGTCGAGCTGCTGCAATGGTTGTTCTGGCAGATGGGCGGACTCGGGCCGATGGCCGGTCAGAACCATCATTTCCGCAACTATGCGCCTGAGAAGATTCCATACGCGATCGATCGCTACGTCAACGAGACCAATCGCCTTTACGGCGTGCTGGACAAGCGTCTCGCCGATCGCCCGTTCATCGTTGGCGAAGAGTATTCGATCGCCGACATGGCGAGCTACCCGTGGATCCTTCCCGACGCGCAGGGCCAGGACATGGAGCAGTTCCCGAACCTGAAGCGCTGGCATGCCACGATCAAGGCGCGGCCCGCGACGGTCCGTGCCTACGACATCATCCAGTCCATCAACGCGAACCCCGGCATACGCACCGAGGAGGAGCGCCGTATCCTGTTCGGCCAGAAGGCCGCGCCGAAGGCAGGTAAGTCGTGAGCCCGGCCTCACTGCCCTATCGGACGGCGTTGATCGTCGGCGCCGGCCCGGGAATCAGTGCCTCGGTCGCACGTGCGCTGGCATCGTCCGGGGTGACGGTCGGGCTAGCGGCACGCGATCCAGGCAAGCTGGCAGCGCTTGCAGCCGAGACCGGTGCCGAAAGGTTCGCGGTGGATGCGACCGATCCGGACGCGGTGGCCCGGCTGTTCGACGACGTTGACCGGCGGATCGGGCAGCCGGACCTGGTAGTCTACAATGCGAGCGGCCGCGTACGCGGCGCGATTGCCGATCTCGATCCAGGCGCAGTGCGTGACGCGATCGCGGTGTCGGCGTTCGGGGCGTTCCTGGTGGTGCAACAGGCCGCGCGTCGCATGGTGCCGCACGGGCACGGCGCGATCCTGCTCACCGGCGCCAGCGCCAGCGTCAAGGGCTTTCCGCTCTCGTCGGCATTCGCGATGGGCAAGTTCGCGTTGCGCGGGCTGGCCCAGAGTGCCGCGCGGGAGCTTGCGCCGAAGGGCATCCACGTCGCCCATTTCATTATCGATGGCAGCGTGCGCAGCGATGGTCGGGCCGATCCGTCCGCGAACCCCGACAGCACGCTCGATCCGGACGCGATCGCCGAGAGCTATCTCGCCACCCTGCGCCAGCCGCGCAGCGCCTGGAGCTGGGAGATCGAGCTCAGGCCCTGGACAGAGACTTTCTGAAGCGCATCAAACGGCAGCATCCCGTGCCTGCTGCCGCTGTGCCCTGGTCCGGTCGTTCGCCGCCGGACCCGGCGCTGTCCTGAACGACCCGTCCGACAACAGCTTGCCACTAATGCGGTCGGTCATCACCGGGTCCGCCACCGCACCCGTTTCGGTATCGGCCAGGACCACGCTCGCCCCCTCCGGCGCGAACTGCCGGTTTCCCCAGGCGAGCAGGGCGTGGACCACCGGCCGAAAATCCCGTCCGCACGTCGTCAGCCGACGGACACTGACGTGATGGAACTCCGGCTTCGCCGGTCATGTTGATGGACGCGCTAAACCACGGCGCGGAGACATCATTTGGCGGCGCAGGAGAAGTTACGCGGAGCCGACGCGGTCAATGGCGAACTCGAGGTCGGCTACAACGAGCAGTTCGAGGCTCGCTGGCACGCGGCACAAATCGTCGGGCTCGTCTGCATGGTCGTGTTCCTGTCCGCCTGTGCAGCCGGCGTGTTCGGGCGTGGCGTGTTCAGCCACCGGAGCAAGGCCTCCGCGGATGGCTCTCTGCATGTCGATTACGAGCCGGTCGCGCGTGAAGGCACGGGCACGCAGGTCACGTTCCACGTCTCGAACATGCGGGACAAGGCGGTTCCGGTGGTCATCTACGTGTCGAGCCATGCGGCCGAACCACTCGGGCTGGATCACACGCTTCCGCTGGCCCAGTCCGCCGTCATCAGCGACCACGGCCTCCTGTTCCGGTTCATGATCGGGGCGCATCAGGCGGACAGCAAGATCCGGTTCGCCACCATGCCGACGGCGTTCGGCGTGGCCCATGTGAAGGCATGGCGGGTTGCAGATACCAGCCTCGCCGACAGTCAGGATCCGACTTCTGATCCGGCCGCCACTGTGGAATGGTCGCAGGTGATCGTGCCATGAACGTCGTCCTGCGTGCCGCGGCCGCCTACTGGATCCTGCTGTTCGTGATCCGGCTGCTCGGCAGGCGTACGTCCAGCCAGCTAGCGCCGTTCGACCTGGTTGTGCTGTTCCTGGTCGCCGGCACCACCATCTCCGGCGTTCTCGGCGACGAGCGCTCGCTGACCGCCGCGGTCAGCGCGATGGTGACGTTCGGACTGATGCACCGGCTGGTCGCCTGGCTCAAGGCGCGGTTTCCGACCTTCGGTCGGATCGTCGATGGCACCCCGGTCATTCTCTACGAGGGTGGGGCATTCCAGGAACAACGCATGCGCCGGCTGAACATCCAGACCGAGGACGTGATGTACGCCGCCCGCCAGCGCGGGCTGCGCGAACTCGCGCAGGTTCATTACGCGATCGCCGAGCGTGACGGCCGGATCTCGATCATCGTGAAGGAGTAGTTCCCCGCCCCGCGGATCGTGATCTGGCGCTACATTTGCATCCACTGCCTACCGGGAGGATGCGGATATGGACCTGAACACGATCCAAACCGTGCTGCGGCCGTCCGGGCGCGACGAGCTGCCGGTTCACGCAGCCGGCGATGCCTTCCTGGCAGGCGGCACATGGCTGTTCTCCGAACCGCAACGGGACCTGACCCGCCTGGTCGATCTGCAGGCGCTTGGCTGGCCGGCCATCGTCATGGCCCGCGAGACCCTGTCGATCGGAGCCACCTGCACCCTCGAGCAGCTCGAGCGTTTCGCCAACGAGGCCGGCTGGCCGGGATCGGCGCTGGTGCGGGAGTGTTGCCGCGCGCTGTGGGGGTCGTTCAAGATCTGGAACGCGGCCACGGTCGGCGGAAACCTCTGTCTAGCCCTGCCCGCGGCCCCGATGGCGGCGCTGCTCGGGGCGCTGGACGGCAATTGCGTGGTCTGGAGAGCGGACGGCCGCACCGGGAGCGTCGCCGCGCCCGACTTCATCCGGGCGCCTCAGGTGAACTGCTTGCAGCCCGGCGACATGCTCCGGCAGATCGACATACCGACGGCCCGGCTGCATGACCGATACGCGGTCCGCCAGGCATCGTTGACGGTGGAAGGCCGGTCTGCCGCGCTGCTCGTCGGCCGCGCTGACGGCAACGGGATGGTGCTGACGGTGACCGCCTCGGTGCCGCGACCGCTGCGCCTGACATTCGAGACCATGCCGGACCGGGCGTCGCTCGCACTCGAGATCGACGATGCCGCCAGCACCGACGGCTGGTATCACGACGTGCATGGCGCTCCCGACTGGAGACGGCACATGACGCTGCGCCTCGCAGACGAGATCAGGCGCGAGCTGTCCGCATGAAGCTGACGGTGGATGGCGCCGAACGCGAGCTGGACCCGCGTCCCGGCCAGTGCCTGCGCACCGCATTGCGCGAGGACGGACATTTCGGCGTCAAGAAAGGCTGCGATACCGGCGATTGCGGTGCCTGCACGGTGCTGCTCGACGACGTCCCGGTGCATTCCTGCCTGGTGCCGGCATTCCGCGCCGAAGGCCGGAGCGTCACCACTGTGCATGGCCTGGCCAGCCCGGACCGGCTGCATCCGGTGCAGCAGGCCTTCCTCGACCACACCGCGTTCCAGTGCGGCTTCTGCACGCCCGGCCTGCTGGTCACCGCCGCCAGCCTGGACCAGGCCCAACGCCAGGACCTGCCGCGCGCGCTCAAGGGCAACATCTGCCGCTGCACCGGCTACGGCCCGATCGCCGACGCGATCCGCAGCCTCGACGATCCCGGCCTGACGCCGATCGCCCGCGATGCGCGCAGTCCGCTGGCACCGGCGGCGCATGCCATCATCGGCGGCAAGGCAGCCTATACGCTGGATGTGCCGACAGCAGGGGTGCTGCACCTCAAGCTGCTGCGCTCGCCGCATCCGCATGCGCGGATCGTATCGATCGACACGTCCGCAGCACGCGCAATACCAGGCGTGCAGCTGGTGCTGACCCATGCGGACGCGCCGGCGCAGTTGTTCTCCACCGCACGACATGACCGTTTCGAGGACAGCCCGCTCGACACCGCCATTCTTGACCGGGTGGTGCGGCATGTCGGCCAGCGCGTCGCGGCCGTGGTCGCCGACAGCGTCGCCGTCGCGGAACAGGGTTGTGCCGCGTTGCGCGTGGAGTACGAGCTGCTGGTCCCGGTGCCGACGCCGGAAGCAGCACTCGCGCCCGGTGCGCCGGTCATCCACGACAAGGACCCGGCGACATCGGGAATCGAGCGTCCCGACCGCAACATCGTCGCATCGGTGCATGACGAGATCGGCGATGTCGCGGCGGCCTTCGCCGGAGCCGACATCGTGCGCGAGGGCGAATATTTTACCCAGCGCATGCAGCACGGACATCTGGAAACCCATGCCTCGCTGGCCTGGGTCGACGAGGACGGCATCTTGGTGGTGCGGACCAGCAGCCAGGTGCCGTTCCTGACCCGCAATGCACTGGTCCGCGTGCTCGGATTGCCGGCCGATCGCGTCAGGGTGTTCTGCGAGCGGGTCGGTGGCGGGTTCGGCGGCAAGCAGGAAATGCTGACCGAGGATATCGCGGCGCTGGCGGCATTGCGCACCGGCCGACCGGTGATGATCGAGTTCACCCGGGAAGAACAGTTCATGGGTGCCACCTGCAGGCATCCGATGCGGGTGCGCACGCGCGTCGGCGCGAAACGGGACGGTACCCTCACCGCGATCAGCCTCGACATCCTGTCCGATACCGGCGCTTACGGGAATTTCGGTCCGGCGGTGATGTTCCACGCGACCAACGAGTCGATCGCGCTGTATCGCTGCGCGAACAAGAAGGTCGATGCCACCGTCGTCTACACCACGACGCCGCCGGCCGGGGCGTTCCGCGGTTTCGGGCTGGGCCAGGCGATCTTCGCGCTGGAGCAGACCATCGACGAGGTGGCGGCAGGCCTCGGCATCGATCCGGTCTCGTTCCGGGAACATAACGTCATCCGGCCGGGTGACGCGATGGTGTCCACCAGCCTGGCGCTGCACGATGTGGAATACGGCAGCTACGGGCTGGACCAGTGCCTGGCACATGTCCGCGAAGCGCTGTCGAACAATGAGGTGCCCGGGGAGATAATCGGCGATCCGGACTGGTGCATCGGCACCGGCGTCGCCGCCTCGATGATCGACAGTGCGCCGCCGATGGGGCATTTCGGCGAGGCGCGCATCAGCCTGACCGCGGACGGCTACGAACTCATCGTCGGCACCGCCGAATTCGGCAACGGCTCCACCACGACGCACGCGCAAATCGCCGCAGCCCGGCTCGGCACCGGCGTGGATCGCATCCGTATCCGGCAGTCGGACACCGCCCTGCTCGGCCATGATACCGGCGCCTTCGGCAGTACCGGCACCGCGATCGCCGGGCTCGCGACGCAGCGCGCCGCCGATGCGCTCGCCGCCGCGATGCGCGAGGCCGCAGCGGCGCTGACCGGAACACCGGCCGGCGAGTGGGAGGTCGGGCGCGACCATGTGGTGCGCGGCCGGCAGCGCCTGGCGCTGCACGCGCTGGCACCGCTGTCGGCACAGGGACTATCGACCGGCACCCCGCGAACGGTATGTTTCAACGTGCATGGGTTTCGCGTAGCGGTGCACCGCCCGACCGGGCTGCTGCGCATCCTGCAGAGCGTGCAGGCAGCCGATGCCGGCCACGTCATCAACCCGGTCCAGTGTCGCGGCCAGGTCGAGGGCGGTGTCGCGCAGGGGATCGGTAGCGCGCTGTTCGAGTGGATCCGGCTGGACGAGACCGGAGCGGTGACCAACCCGGCGTTCCGCAGCTACCACATGCCGCGACTGGCCGACCTGCCGCGCACGACGGTGTTCTTCGCGGACACGCATGACCGGCTCGGGCCGCTGGGCGCCAAGTCGATGAGCGAGAGCCCGTTCAACCCGGTGCCCGCGGCCCTCGCCAACGCGCTGGCCAATGCGACCGGCCACCGCTTCCGCCGGACCCCGTTCACCCGCGACCGGATCTGGCGGGCGCTGAACCCGCCAGCGGGCGATCCCGACATGTCTTCTGTTCAGCGGGCAGAGGCGGCGGCAACCATGTTGGGCGAGAAGAAGCCGGGGTCGAACGTGGCCGGCACCAGCGCACGCTCGTCCGGATGATCCGACGTCACCCCGTGCGACAGGCAATAACCCGCCTTGTGCGTATCGTAGATGACGGTGGTATCGGCAATCAGGGCCGGCAGGGCCGGCGCCATGTAGTTGAAGGCCTGGCCGATCCTGGATAGGCGGCCGTCCGCGCCGTAATCCTCCGACACCAGCGCTTCCCAGCTATCTTCGTCGAGATACAGCCGGCGATGCGGCAACAGATGGTGTTTCCCGGCCGCCAGGGTCAGGTCCAGCACCCAGACGCGATGCAACTCCCAGCGCACGTCATCGGGGTTCAGGTAGTTGGGGCCGAGCAGGTCTCCGGACCGATGCAGGAACATGCCGTTATCGTCGTATGGGACGTACATCTCCTGCTTGCCGACCAACGCGATGTCGTAGCGATCAGGGGGGCCACTGAAGAGCGACCGCTCGTCGACCGTCATGATGGCCCCGCAATCCACGCTCGCGCCGTCGTAGGTGAGTTGCCGCGCCCTGCGCAACCGGCGCTGCCCGGGCAGGAATTGCCAGGTGATCTGCGGCACCATGGTCTGGTCCATCGACTGCCAGGACAGCACCACGTCGCCCGCCCGCCCGGCCGGTCCGGTGATGTCGTCAAGCTCGGTCTGGTAGTAGCCGACGAAGGCTCCGGTCCGGTAGCTCATGTCGGCATACGGGCTCCAACGCTGCCCGACCACGGCTGTCGTCAGCGTGGGGGTGCCGTCCGGCGGCACGACGAACGAACTGGTGATCGACTTGGTCTGCACGCCGCGCCAGCCGAGGTTCAGGTTCCAGATCGCCTCCTTGCCGGAATGCGGGATCGGGAACGGAATACCGCCCTTGGCGTCCGACACCCAGTTGACGTTCCTGGCGTCGGCCGAAATCGCGTTCGCACCGGTCGCGTCATAGAACCAACGTGGGGCGGCGGCAGGCCGGTGGGTCGGGTAGATCTCGATCCTGTAGCCGTCCTGGTGCGTGAGCAGGTAGATCGTGCCCGGCGACAGCCGGGCCTCATACCCGTCCGCGTTGCTGCCGTCGATGGTCAGGATCTTGCGGTCGTCCTTGTAGAAGTCCGGCATCCGGTCGGTCGCGGCCACACCCGGCGGAAGTCGGGTGAGACCGCCGGTCCAGGCCGGGATGGTGTTGTCCGCGTTGCCGGCCTTCTGGGCACCGAACGGTGTCAGCGTGCTGCGGAGCTGCCGGGCCTCATCGGAAGACACCTTCGCCCAGGCCCAGTGCGCGCCAAGGCTCGGGCTCGCCAGGGCAACCGGCAGTATCAGGGCCAGAAAACGGAAGGGTCCGAAGCTCATCCGCAATCGTAGCGTCCACCGGCGAGAGCGGTAGTCCTGTCGGCAACGGCCGATTTCCCACCCGGAACCGATCTGCTTTACACAAGGCCATGCCGCCGAACCGAAAACGCCCGACCCTCGCCCCCTCGCCCGTCCCCATCAAACCGTCTCCGGCCCAACGCCGGATGTCGACGCGCAGCCGTCTGGTCAGGCGGGTGCTGATGGCTTTGCTGGCAGGCGTGGCGATCCTGTTGCTGGAACGGACCGGGGTGATGGAACATTTCCTCAGCCAGGTCGCGCCGGCCCGCTTCGACTGGAACAACGACTACCAGCTCGTGGAACATCTGCGTAGGGTGGTGGTGGATGAGGGTCTGACCCACGACCGCAAGGACTGCCTGCTGTTCATCATCAACGGCAACGATCCGCCGGACGCGAGCCGGCTGCAGGTCATGGAGAAGCATTCCGGTAGCTGCCCGGGCGCCAAGGGCGAGCTGCCAAAGCTGTTCACCGTCCGGGTCAACCGGCTGACGCACACGGTACAGACCGATGCCGGGACCACCGGCACGTTCCACCCGCTGCCTTGATCATGAGCCAGGAACCCGACATGCCGTCGCAGGACCTTCCCATGCATGACGAGCCCGGCACGAATGCCGCCGCCGAGCCGGTCAGGCGCGATTTCCTGACCCTGCTGACCGTCGCCACCGCCGCCGTCGGCGCCTGCGCATTCGCCTGGCCGTTCATCGACAGCCTGGATGGTACCGGTTCGGGCGATGCGGCCGACGCCGTCGTCGACATCGACCTGACCCACCTCGCACCGGGGCAGCAGGTCGAGACGGTGTGGCGCGGCCATCCGGTCTTCGTCGTCCATCGCACGCAGGATGCTTTGCAGGCGCTGCAAACCTCGGAATTGCAGCGACGGCTGCGCGATCCGGTGTCGGCGGAGCACCAGCAGCCCGACTACGCGGTGAACTGGCATCGCTCGATCGTTCCGGAATATGGGGTGATGGTCGGCGTCTGCACCCATCTCGGCTGTATCCCGCGCTTCCGTCCGACCGTGGATCTGGCCGCACCGGGAGGCTACGCCTGCCCATGCCACGGATCGCGCTTCGACCTGGCTGGCCGCGTCTTCGCCGGCGCACCCGCTCCATACAACCTGCCGGTGCCACCACACACGCTGGTCACGCCGACGCACCTGCGCATTGGGGTGAACCCGGACGGAGACCACTTCGATTTCGATACGATCAAGCAGATCTGAACGGCCGGACACGACGATACCGACGTCGATGATCCCTTTTCCGATCATCGGGCAGAGATCCGAACGTTAATCTTCCTTCCAGGTGTCACCGCAGGAAGCTGGACGATGCGAACCGTATTCGCCTCGCTCAGTCGAGTTCTGTCCGCCGTAGGCACCCTTGCCAGACCTGCAGTCTATCCGCACCTGGACCGTTCAAGTTGAAGCAAGGAGGCCCGTGTCGAGACTTCTGGACATGCCAGTTGCGACAGGCAAAGTGTCATATTTCCAGTATTTTCGTTGCCATATCGGTCTGGATCTCTTTGTCCGAAACTCTGGCGGAAACTATTTCTCCGCTGCCAGTTCCGGCGCATCTGCCAGATGACGGCTTGGTCAGTCGGGTCCTCTGCAACGGCAATCGATATTTCTTTGCGTGTCCTGCCGGGAGGGCTTTCGCGAGTTCGTGGCGGACGTGCCGATGGCCTGTCCGTAGATGAACCACGCCAACCTCGCGTGGCCATGTCGATGATCAGGGTGCAGACCGAAACGCCGGCGCCGGGAACCGGCTGCGCGGTCGACCCCGACCGATGCCGCCGCCCTGGTCCCGATCGAACCACCTGCCCAATCGATCGTGCTCGAACCGGGGTGTCTGGAAGACCGGACCGAACCGCTTGACGGGACCACCTCCCGCCGTCAGGTTCCGGCCGCCAGACGGCTGGACGGTCGCTGTTGCAAGGGGGTGCGCTCTTCGGGGCTTGCTCGCGCGTGATGGAGGAAAGTCCGGGCTCCACGGAAGAACGGTGCCGGCTAACGGCCGGCGGGGGCGACCCTAGGGAAAGTGCCACAGAAAACAAACCGCCCGCACGGGGTGGCGGCGGCAACGCGGTCATCTTGCAGGTAAGGGCGAAACGGTGCGGCAAGAGCGCACCGCGCTTCCGGCAACGGCGGCGGCAGGGCAAACCCCACCGGGAGCAAGACCGAATAGGGACGACAGGGATCGGCGCTTCGGCGTCAGGTCCTGGAGGCTCTTCCGCCTCGTCGTCCGGGTTGGTCGCGCGAGGCACGCAGCAATGCGTGTCCCAGAGGAATGATCGTCCCGCAGGTTCGCCTGCGGACAGAACCCGGCTTACAGGCCGTCTGGCACTTCGAGAAAACACCCGGAAACCGCTCACGAAACGGGCATTGCGTCTGGTTCGTCTCGCGTGCACCCATCCAATCCCAGGGCCTGGGATCAGCATCGCAAGACCACTCGCAAAACAAGAACATAACAAGAACAAGTAGTGGTTGGTAACTGTTCCGGATGCGGATTGTCCATTCGCGAAGCTGCACTTGGGATTCGTCAGGAATCGCGGTTTTCTGCGGTTTTAACAGCCGCTTTAGTTTGACCCCCCATGTTTTCCCATGATATCCCATGATCACCCAAGACGATTCTGGTCACCTCGGCTGTAACCAGCGCAGCCGGCGGAAAACGCGATCGTCTCTGGGTTGATGCAGTTCGATCGCATCAGCGACGCATACCGCGGGGGCGGTTTCAACCGGCAGAACCGGTTGTGGTTAAGGGGGGGACAACGGTGAGTGTGTTCCTTGGCACGCACCAGAACAAACTGGATGCCAAAGGGCGGGTCTCTATCCCTGCCGGCTTCCGTGCGGTTTTGCGCGTCCAGGCGGAGCTATCCAGCCCGGGCGAGCCACTCCTGGTCCTGCGCCAGTCCCCGAAACACGCCTGCATCGAAGCCTGGCCGATGACCGCCTTCCTGGCGCTTGGCCCAACCCTGAACCGGCTCGATATGTTCAGCGACGATCAGGAAGATCTGGCACTCTCGCTCTACGGCGATGCCTATACGGTCGATGCGGACAAGGAAGGCCGCATCGTTCTCCCCCAGCCGCTGACCACGCATGCGGGCTTGACCGATTCGGTCGCCTTCATGGGGCTCGGCCGTCATTTCCAGATCTGGGAACCGGAAGCTGCCGAGCGCCGTCGCGCAGAAGCGCGAACCAAAGCCCGCAGCGTGACGCTGCCGGCCGGCAACGACACCGTTCGCGGAGCCGTCTCCTGAGCCCGCAGACCGCCACCGGCGGACCGCACGCCAGCGAGCCGGGCCACAAGCCGGTGATGCTCGGCGAGGTGCTTGCGGCACTGCGTCCGGCCGACGGTGCAACGTATCTCGACGGCACATTCGGCGGCGGCGGTTACGCGCGGGCAATTCTCTCCCACGCACGCTGCACCCTGTGGGCGATCGATCGCGATCCGCAGGCGATCGCCCGTGGCGTTGCGATGGCTGCACAGTTGCAGCAGTCCGACAGCGTCCAGCGCCTGCATCTGGTCCAGGGTGGGTTCGGCGACATGCTGTCGCTGCTGGCCGCACAGGGTGTCGACGGGCTCGATGGGGTCGTGTTGGATCTCGGTGTGTCCTCGTTCCAGATCGACGAGGCCGAACGCGGCTTCAGCTTCCGCACCGACGGGCCGCTCGACATGCGCATGAGCCTCGAAGGCCCCAGTGCCGCGGACCTGGTGAACACGCTGCCGGAAGCCGAGCTTGCCGACGTGCTTTACGAGTTCGGCGAGGAGCGGCTGTCGCGCCGCATCGCGCGCGCGATCGTGGCGACCCGCGCGGATGCACCGATCGAAACCACGCTGCAGCTCGCCCACATCATCCGGCGCGTGGTGCCGCAGGAGAAATCCGGGCTCGACCCCGCCACCCGTTCGTTCCAGGCATTGCGCATCCGCGTGAACGACGAGCTTGGCCAGATCGAGGAAGGCCTGGCACAGGCGGCCCGACTGCTGCGCCCGGGCGGCCGGCTGGTGGTGGTGTCGTTCCATTCGCTGGAAGACCGCATCGTGAAGCGCTTCATGACCGGTGCCGCCGGGCGCCTGCCCGCGCCGTCGCGTCATGACCCGCGCGGTCTGGCCCTGCCGAGCGCACCGGCCGCATTCAAACTCGTCGCCAACCGGGCATTGCGTCCGGGCGAGGACGAGTGCCGCACCAACCCGCGTTCGCGAAGCGCCAAGCTGCGCGCGCTCGAACGTGTCGTTCGTGCCGCGTCGGAAAATCCGACGGATCCGGCAATGCCGAGTTCTGGTTCGTCGTCTACAGACTTTTCGAACAACCCTATATCGGCCGGAGCCGCACGATGATCCGCCCTTTCACCTGCGTCTGCGCCCTGCTCGCCGGTGCGTCCGGTCTGTATCTCTATTCCGAGAAGCACCGCACCACGCTGCTCGACCAGCAGATCTCGAAAATCGTTGCCGATACGCAGGCGACACGCGAGCGGACCGCGATGCTGCGCGCCGAATGGGAACTGCTGAACCAGCCGGACCGGCTCGGCACGTTGGCGACGCGCTTCCTTCCGCAACTCCAGCCGATGGCGCCGACCCAGTTCGTCCAGCTCGCCTCGCTCGACAAGCGGCTGCCGCCCCCCGGGCCGGAGACGCCGCCGCATCCGATCCTCACCCCGGAGACCGCGCCTAATCTGGTCGGCCAGTCCCCTGCCACAACCCCGGCGCCGAACAGCCTGGCCCCGGCACCCGATACCGCAGCGATGGCGATCGCCCAGGCCGACGCGCACAAGACTTCGCAGAAGCCGGCACCGCATCGCCAGACCGAGCTGGCCGATGGCGGCAACACCCAGGATGTGGTCGCGAAGGCGGCGGTGCGCCGGGTGGCGGCCCACGCCGTCGTCCGGCCGCAGCCTGCGCATGTCGATGTCGCCCGTCTCGAGGCGACACGCGCCGAGGCGGTGCGGCGCGCCTGGAGTGCGCGCGCCAGCGGTCAGGCAGTCGCCTCCGAGGTGGCGTACCACCCGAGCGCCCCGGCGCGTTATGCCTCCTATACTCAGCACGCGCCGGCCGGCGCGACGGCACCCGCAGTGTCTACGGCCAGCTCCTATGTCCGGCCGCCGACTATCGCCGCGGCAGCATGGCGTCCAGCACGGGCGACATGGCCGGCGCCGCAGCCAGCCAGCTATAACGGGTCGTCGCTCGGGTCCTCGCACGGCACGCTGGCCGCACCCGTACCTCTGTCCGACGGCAACTGATCCGGATGAGCGGCAACAACAGCGACCGGCCCGGTCCAGAGGACCCGCAGCAGGGACCCGATCCGTTGCTCGGCCGCGAGACCGTGGTCAGCGTCACCGGCCGTGACCTGGCGCAGCGCGCGTCGCTGGAAAAGATGCGGGTCCGGCTGCTGGTGGCGTCGGTCGGTTTCGCCTGCCTGTTCGGCGCGGTGTCGTTGAAGCTCGCCGCCGCAACGGTGCTGTTCCCGATGGCGCCGGCCAAGCGCCAGATCGCGTCGCAGGTGCCGCAGATCCCGGTCATCAACACCGATCCGCACAGCATGTTCGCCGACGATACCGGGCTGCCGCATGTCCACCGCGCCACCATCACCGACCGCAACGGCCAGATCCTCGCAATATCGCTGCCGCTGGCTGCGGTGTTCGCGAACCCGCTCGAATTGATCGACCCGGCCGGCGCGGCGGCGAAGCTCAAGACCGTGCTGACCACGCTCGATCTCGACGATACCATCCGCCGCCTCTCGTCGAAGAAACAGTTCGTCTACATCGCCCGCGACATTCCGCCGGACCAGGAACTGGCAATCAACGATCTCGGGATTCCCGGAGTATATTTCGAGCCTGGCGAGAAGCGTCATTATCCGCTCGGGCGGACCGCCGCCCAGGTCATGGGCGCGGTCGATGTCGACGATCACGGTGTCGCGGGCGTGGAGCGCTTTTTCGACAAGCGGCTGAGCTCGGAACATACACCGCTCAGACTGTCCCTGGACGTGCGCGTCCAGGGTGTGGTGCGTGACGAACTGCAGGCTGCCAAGGACAAGTTCCACGCGATCGGCGCCTGCGCGATCGTGATGGACGTCCGCACCGGCGAGATCATCGCGATGGTCAGCCTGCCTGACTACGACGCCAATCTTTTCAACAAGGCGCTCGACGATCAGCGCTTCAACCGTGCGGTCACCGGCCTGTACGAGCCGGGTTCGACCTTCAAGCTGCAGACCGCCGCAATGGTGCTGCAGGATAACGTGGCTCATGTCTGGGACAAATTCTCGACCGCCCCCATCCATGTCGGCCGCTTCACCATCAGCGACATGAAGACCGACCATTTCGCACCGTGGCTGGCGATGCCGGAAGCGCTGGCGCTGTCCTCGAACCCTGCCGCCGCGCACATGGCGCTCGATGCCGGCGCCAAGCGCCAGCAGGACTGGCTGCGCAACATGGGCTTCTTTGATCGCGTTCCGGTCGAGTTGCCCGAGGCGGCACGTCCGTTGGTGCCCCGCCTGAGCAACTGGGGATTGTCGACCGTGATGACGGTGGCGTTCGGGCACGGCGTCGCGGTGGCGCCGCTGGCAATCGTGCGCGGCACGGCCGCAACCGCCAATGGCGGTATCCTGATCAAGCCGACGCTGATTGCCCGGACGGAGACGCAGCCGGCTGACACCGCGGGCGCGACGTCCCTGCAGCCGCTTCTCCAGCAGGTCAACGATCAGGTGGGAGGCGACCCGGCCGCTGCGCCGGAACCGAAGATCGTGCCGCAGGGCGAGCGCTTGCTGTCGGAGGCGAATTCGTCCCTGCTGCGCCGCATCCTGCGCATGGTCGTTGCGGGACCGGACAACGAGCGTACCGGAAAGCGCGCCGATATCCCGGGCTACTTCGTCGGTGGCAAGACCGGTACCGCGGAAAAGGTCGGTGCGAATGGCGGCTACCTCAAGCACGTCAACGTAACCGCTTTCACCGGTATCCTTCCGCTCAACGACCCGCATTACGCGGTGTACGTCATGCTCGACAGCCCGATCGCGATACCCGAGACGCACGGCTGGTACACCTCCGGCTGGAACGCGGTTCCGACCTGGCAGAAGATCGTCTCCCGCATCGCGCCCATGCTGGGCATGTTCCCGGTCACTACCAATGTCGACGCGATCGAGGCATCGCTCTCGATCCCGATGTCGCCGGCAGTCGGCACTGGATACCGCGCACTTGGCCCCGGCAACGACCCGGGCGACCCCCGGGTCCAGGCCCAGCTCAAGCAGCACGAAAAGGAGGCCGCCAAGGCCGCCGCCGCGCATACCGGGGTTCCGGTGGTGGCGCCGCACATGCTGCATCCCGTCGCCGGCACCCACCCGGTATCGCCGCAGGGCGAGCGCGAGGCCGAGGGCCGTAGCGCACTCGGCCACGTTACACCGCTGGCGCCGCCGGTCCCGCTGGCGCCAGCGCTGCGCCGGCAGGTCAGCTACGTCAGGCCTTCCGGATGAGTGCCGCTCTCGTCCGCGATGCTGGTCCCGGCGCCCCGCCGACGCGGACGCTCGGCACCCTTGCGCGCAATATCGTCGGCTTGCCCGCCGGCGCCGCCGATTTGCCGGTGACCGGGGTTGCCATCGACAGCCGACAGGTCCAGCCGGGCTTCCTGTTCGCCGCCCTCCCCGGTGCCGCCATCGATGGACGCCGTTACATCGCCGAGGCCGTCTCGCGCGGCGCCGTCGCGATCCTGGCCCCGGAGGGCACCGACTGGCCGGACAACGTCGCGGCTCGCCCGCTGATCACCGCCCCGCTGCCGCGCCATGTGCTGGCCCGGCTGGCTGCCGCGTTCGCTGCCCGCCAGCCGGACCGGATGGTCGCCGTCACCGGCACCAACGGCAAGACCAGCACGGTCGACTTCCTGCGCCAGATCTGGACGCTCGGCGGACTGCCGGCCGCCAGCCTCGGCACCCTTGGGGTAATCGCCGGGATGGCGCTGCCGGATGCCGGCCCGGCCCTGACCACGCCCGACAGTATCGATCTGGCCAACCTGCTGGGTGCGATGGCCGATGCCGGCGTGCGGGCAGCGGCGATCGAGGCCAGTTCGCATGGCCTGGACCAGTTCCGGCTCGATGGCGTCCGGCTCGCCGCCGCCGGCTTCAGCAACCTCACCCGCGACCATCTCGACTATCACGGCACGCTGGATGCCTATCGCGACGCCAAGCTGCGGCTGTTCTCGGATCTGCTGCCGGAAGGCGGCCTTGCCGTCGCCAACGCCGACATGGACCCGGAGACGCTGGCCCATCTGCGCGGCATCGCCCTCGTGCGCGGGCTGACGCTGCGTTCGGTCGGCATGCTCGGCGAGACCATCACGCTGCATCGCGCGGTGCCGCTGGCGGACGGACAGATGCTCGAGATAGAGGCGGACGGCCGCCGCCACGACATCAGGCTCGCCCTGCCCGGCCGGTTCCAGGCCGACAACGTGCTGCTTGCCGCCGCCCTTGCCGAGACCGACGACGCGGCACTGCCGTCGGTTCTAGCCCGCCTCGATCGTCTGGTCGGCGTGCGCGGGCGCATGGAACTGGCGGCCAGCCTGTCGAACGGCGCTGCCGCCTATGTCGATTACGCACACACCCCGGATGCGCTGGAGCGGCTGCTGGCCTCGCTGCGTCCGCACGCGGAACAGGCCGGCGGCCGGCTGGTGATCGTGTTCGGCGCCGGTGGCGATCGCGACCGCGGCAAGCGTCCGCTGATGGGAGCGGCGGCAGCCCGTCTCGCCGACCTGGTCATCGTCACCGACGATAATCCGCGCAGCGAGACCCCGGCGGCGATCCGCGCCGAAATCATGACGGCATGCCCGGACGCGCTCGAGATCGGCGACCGGGCGAAGGCGATCGCCGCCGGCCTCGACGCATTGCGGCCCGGCGACGTGCTGGTTGTCGCCGGCAAGGGCCATGAGCAGGGCCAGACGATCGGCGGCGAGGTGCATCCGTTCGACGATGTCGCGACCGCGCGCCGGCTTGCCGGTATCGCGCCGGAAGGTGCCGCATGAACGCCCTATGGACCGGACAGGCGCTGGCGCTGGCGGTGGACGGGCAGTTCGGCGGCCCGGCCCCCGCCTCGATCACCGGCGTCTCGATCGATACCCGCACGCTCGCTCCCGGCGACCTGTTCGTGGCCCTGGTCAGCGAGAGTGGCGACGGGCACGTGCATGTCGCGACGGCTCTTCGCAACGGCGCTGCGGCGGCTCTGGTCCACCCGAGCGAGCACCTGCCCGAAAGCCTGCGCGACGATCCGCGTCTGCTGCATGTGGCGGACACGTTCCGGGCGCTGCATGCACTCGGCCGCGCCGGTCGCGCCCGCTTCAGGGGCCGCGTGGTCGCGGTCACCGGCAGCGTCGGCAAGACGACGACCAAGGAAATGCTGCGAACCGCACTGTCGGCGATCGGCGAGACGCATGCGTCGGCGGCGTCCTACAACAACCATTGGGGCGTACCGCTGACGTTGGCGCGGCTGCCCGAGCACGCCGCATTCTGCGTCAGCGAGATCGGCATGAACCACCCGGGCGAGATCGCCCCGCTGGCGAATCTCGTACGTCCGGACGTCGCGGTAATCACCACCGTCGCGGCCAGCCACATCGGGCACATGGGCAGCCTGGCCGCGATCGCGACCGAGAAGGCCTCCGTTTTCGCCGCCCTGTCGCCGGGCGGCACCGCGATCTATCCGGACGATGCGGCGCATGTCGACCGGCTTGCCGGCGCGGCGACGCAGGCCGGTGCCCGGATCAGCCGGTTTGGTACCACCGCCGGCGCCGAGGCCCGGATCGAGGATCTGGTTCTGGCAGCCGATGGATCCCGCGCCAGCCTGTTGAACGGCGGACGCCGGCACCCGTTCCGGCTGGCGGCACCCGGGCGCCACATGGCGATGAACGCCGTCGCCTGCCTCGCTGTCGTCTGGGCCTTGGGCGAGGATATCGCGCTGGCCGCGAATGCACTAGCCGGATTCGTTCCGGGCGAGGGCCGCGGCGCATTGCGTCCGTTGCTGCAAGGAACTGCATCTTTGCTGGACGAGAGTTACAATGCCTCGGGTGCCTCGATGCGTGCGGCCTTGTCGGTGCTCGGGCTGCTGCCGGCAACGCGTCGTGTGGCGGTGCTCGGCGACATGCTCGAACTTGGCGCTTTCGCACGGGCGGAGCATGAAAATCTCAGTAAAAGCGTGCGCGAATCGGCAGACATCGTTTATTGCGCAGGCGACATGACGAAATTTCTCTTCGACGGCCTGCCTGCGGAGATCCAGGGCGCCCATGCCGCCGATGCGCGCTCGCTGGCGCCGATCGTCGCGGCCGGACTGCGCGCCGGCGACGTCGTGCTGGTCAAGGGCAGCTACGGCAGCCGCATGCGCGACGTGGTGTCCGCCCTGGTCGCCACGCCCGGCACGACCTCACTCGATACTGATCAAGCAGCCTGATGCTCTATAACCTCGCCCATCCATTCGCCGAGCACTTCGCGCTGTTCAACCTGTTCCGGTACATCACCTTCCGGTCGGGCGCCGCTTGCCTGACCGCGTTCGTGCTCAGCTTGGCAATGGGCCCGCGTTTCATCGCCAGGCTGCGCAAGATCCAGCGCGACGGCCAGCCGATCCGCACGCTCGGTCCCGAGCGCCACCTGATCGAGAAGGCCGGCACCCCCACCATGGGTGGCGTACTGATCCTGACCGCATGGTTCGTCTCCACGCTGCTGTGGGCAGACTTGTCCAACGGCTTCGTCTGGGCGGTGATGTTCGCGACCGCTTCGTTCGGCGCGGTCGGCTTCGCCGACGACTATCTCAAGCTGTCGCGCCGCAACACCAAGGGCGTGTCCAAGCGCATGCGCCTCGGCTGCGAATTCGGCGCGTCGCTGATCGCCGGCTACTGGATCGAAAGCCTGATGCCGGCGTCGATCGCCAACACGCTGACCTTCCCGTTCGTGAAGGAAGCCGTGCTGCCGCTGTCGTATGCGTTCCCGATCTTCGCAATGCTGGTGATCACCGGTTTCGGCAATGCGGTGAACTTCACCGACGGACTCGATGGCCTGGCGATCGTGCCGGTGATCATCGCAGCCGTGGTGTTCGCGCTGATTTCGTATCTGGTCGGCAACCGTATCTTTGCCGACTACCTGCAGTTGCATCCGGTTCCCGGGACCGGCGAACTCGGGGTATTCCTGGCGGCGCTGATCGGTGCGGGCCTCGGCTTCCTCTGGTTCAACGCGCCGCCGGCCGCAGTGTTCATGGGCGATACCGGCAGCCTGGCCCTCGGCGGCGCGCTCGGCGCGGTCTCGGTCGCGGTCAAGCATGAGATCGTGCTGTGCATCGTCGGCGGACTGTTCGTGGTCGAGACGCTGTCGGTGATCATCCAGGTGTTCTGGTACAAGCGCACCGGCAAGCGCGTGTTCCTGATGGCGCCGCTGCACCATCATTTCGAAAAAATGGGCTGGCAGGAGCCGAAAATCGTGATCCGCTTCTGGATCGTTTCGATGGTGCTCGGCCTTGCCGGCCTGGCCACGCTGAAGATCCGATGAGCACCGGCTTCCCCGATACCCTGTTCTCCGGCCGCCGCTACGCCGTGCTCGGCCTCGGCCGCAACGGCCTGCCCGTGGTGCGCGCACTCGTCGCCATGGGTGCGACGGTGCAGGCCTGGGACGACAACGAGGCCGGACGGCTGGCGCTCGGCACCATGCAAGGCCTGACGCTGGCCGATTTCAACAGCATGGCCGGCTTCGACGCGCTGGTGCTGTCCCCCGGCATCCCGCACCACCTGCCGGCGCCGCACCCCGTCGCGCTGATGGCGCGCGAGCTCGGCATCACGATCCTGTCCGACGCCGACCTGCTGTTCGAGGCGGTGCGGGCTGCCGGCAGCCGCGCCCGCTTCGTCGGCATCACCGGCACCAACGGCAAGTCCACCACCACCGCCCTGGTGGCGCATCTGCTGACCACGGCCGGCATCCCGAACGCGGCTGGCGGCAATCTGGGCCCTGCCTCGCTGGCCTTGCCGCTGCTCGGCGACGACGGCGTCTACGTGCTGGAGATGTCCAGCTACATGCTGGAGCGGATCGACACGCTGCGCTTCGACGCCGCCTGCCTGCTCAACCTGTCGCCCGACCATCTCGACCGGCATGACGGCATGGACGGCTATACCCGCGCCAAGCTCGAGATCTTCGCCCGCCAGACCCCGGCGGACCTTGCGGTGATCGGTTTCGACGATGCCGCCAGCCGCGCGATCGCGGCACGCGGCACCGTCGCCCAGCTGTTGACCGTCTCCGGCCACAGGCCCGGCGCGCTCGCTGCTGCGCTGGACGGTGCCATTGCCCTGCCGGGCGCGCACAACGCGCAGAACGCCCTCGCCGCCGCCGCCATCGCGCGTCATCTCGGGATGAGCGACGCCGCCATCGAGGCCGGCCTCGCCAGCTTCCCGGGGCTGCCGCACCGCCAGCAGCGGGTCGCCAGCATCGGCGGCATCGACTTCATCGACGACAGCAAAGCCACCAATGCCGATGCCGCCTCCCGCGCGCTCGGCTGCTACGACCGGCTGGTCTGGATCGCCGGCGGCATCGCCAAGTCGGGCGGCATCGACGCGCTGGCGGCGTTGTTCCCGCGCGTCGAGCTGGCCCTGCTGATCGGCCGCGACGCACCCGTGCTGGCCGAAACCCTCACCCGCCACCTGGTATCGCACCGGATCGTCGAGACACTGGAGGCCGCCGTGCCGCAGGCGCTGCATGCCGCCCGGTCGCTCTCCGCTCCGGTGGTGCTGCTGTCTCCGGCCTGCGCCAGCTTCGACCAGTTCGCCAGCTTCGAGGCGCGCGGCCAGCGTTTCGCCGAGCTTGCCCGAGATCTCGGGGAAGCACGCTGATGTCGCAATCCGCACGCTCCGACAACTCGATCATCGGCCGCTGGTGGTGGACGGTGGATCGCTGGACGCTCGGCTGCGTCGGGCTGCTGATCGGTTTCGGCTACGTACTGATGCTGGCCGCCAGCCCGTCGGTCGCGGCCCGCATCGGCGCGTCGCGCGACATGTTCATCCTCAAGCAGGTGGTCTTCCTCGCGATCGCCGGCCTGATCGTGGTGACCAGCTCGATGCTGTCGCCGAAAGGCGTGCGTCGTGTGGCGCTGGCCGGTTGCCTGGTTGCGCTGGCGCTGACCGCACTCACGCTGGTGCACGGCATCGAGATCAAGGGCGCCCGCCGCTGGATTGCGCTGCCGATGATGTCGGTGCAGCCGTCCGAGTTCCTGAAGCCCTGCTTCGCCGTGGTCACCGCCTGGCTGCTGGCCGAAGGCAAGCGCAGCCGTGGCTTCCCCGGCATGCTGCTGGCGTTCGGAGTGTTCATCGCGATCCTGATGCTGCTGAAGTCGCAGCCGGACATCGGCATGCTCTCGGTGATCACCTGCGTGTTCATGGCGCAGCTGTTCATCGGCGGGCTGAACCTGTTCCTGGTCGGATGCGGCATAGGCAGCATGATCGCCGCCTTCGCCGCCGCCTTCGTGATGTTCACCCACGTGCGCAGCCGGGTGATGCGGTTCCTGCATCCGGGCCAGGGCGACCACTACCAGATCGACACCGCGATGCAGGCGTTCGGCAATGGCGGCCTGCTGGGTCGCGGCCCGGGCGAGGGCCGCGTGAAGGACATGCTGCCGGATGCCCACGCCGACTTCGTGTTCGCAGTCGCCGGCGAGGAATTCGGATTGCTGGTGTGCCTGTTCATCATCGGTATCTTCTGCTTCATCGTGATCCGCACCCTGCTGAAGCTGCTGGCCGAGGACGACCCGTTCATCGTCCTGGCCAGCACCGGCCTGGTCACCGGCTTCGGCCTGCAGGCTTTCGTGAACATGGCGTCCAGCCTGCACCTGATCCCGACCAAGGGCATGACGCTGCCATTCATCTCCTATGGCGGCTCGTCGGCGATGTCGGTGGCGCTCACCATCGGCATGCTGCTCGCCCTGACCCGCAGACGCCCGCGTGGCCGCGCCCAGGAGCTGGGCCGTCCTGCATCCGACCGTCGTTCGACCGCCTCGCGCCGGAGCGTGGCCGCATGACCGCTCCGATCGTCATCGCCGCCGGCGGTACCGGCGGGCACTTCTTCCCGGCCGAGGCGCTGGCGACCGAGCTTGCGGCGCGTGGCCATGCGCTCGTGCTGATGACCGATGGCCGCGCGGGACGTCGCACCCAGGGCGTGTTTGCCAACACCGAACAGCACGTGCTGGCCGGGTCCGGGATCGCCGGGCACGGCATCGGTCGCAAGCTGGGGGCTGGCGTGGCACTCGGGCGCGGCACGATGTCTGCCCGCTCGATGCTGGCGCGGTTGCGGCCCGCCGCCGTGGTCGGATTCGGCGGATATCCGTCGGTGCCGCCGCTGCTGGGCGCCCGCCTGCTCGGCAGCCGCCGGCCGGTGATCATCCTGCACGAAGGCAATGCCGTGCTTGGCCAGGCGAACGCGCAGCTCGCCCGCTTCGCCGACGCCATCGCCACCAGCTTTCCCCTGGTTGCCCGGCTCCCGTCCGGCGCGAACACCGTGCTGACCGGTATGCCGGTGCGGGCCGAGATCGCCGCCGCCGCGAACAGCCCGTATCCGTCGGCCGGCGGCGAGTTGCGCCTGCTGGTCTGGGGCGGTTCGCTCGGCGCCCGCGTGTTCAGCGACATCGTGCCGCAGACGCTGGCCGCCCTTCCCGAGCTGCTCCGGTTGCGGCTGTCGGTGACGCAGCAGGCACGCGCCGAGGATGTCGAGCGTGTCCGCGCCGCCTACGCAGCCGCAGGCATCTGCGCCGAGGTGGCTCCGTTCTTCGACGCCGTGGCCAAGCGGCTGGCCGACAGCCACCTGGTGATCGGCCGCGCCGGCGGGTCGTCGGTCGCAGAACTCACGATGGTCGGCCGTCCCTCGATCATGGTGCCGTTGCCGATCGCCGCATCCGACGAGCAGGGCGCCAACGCCGCATCGCTGATCGAGGCCGGCGGCGGCTGGATGCTGCGCCAGCCGGACTTCACCCCGGCCGCCCTCGGACTGCTGCTCGCCGGCCTGCTCGGCGACCCGGCTCGGCTTGCCGCCGCCGCGACAGCTTCTGCCGGGCTGGCCCGCCACGACGCCGCCCGGCGGCTGGCCGATCTGGTGGAATCGACGGTGGCCGCAACCGCTTCCACCCGCTTGCGCCCGGCTGCCGAAGGCGTCATCCCCGCCCACTTGCAGCGGGACATCCCCGCCCGCTCGCAACGGGAGATGCACGCTATGGACTCGACCTCATGAGAGCCCTTCCCCTTTCCATCGGCACCATCCACTTCGTGGGGATCGGCGGCATCGGCATGTCCGGCATCGCCCAGGTGCTGCATACGCTCGGCTACCTGGTCCAGGGCAGCGACATCGCCGAGAGTGCCAACGTGCAGCGCCTGCGCGCCACCGGCATCAAGGTGATGATCGGGCACGAGAGCGCCAATCTCGGCGATGCCCGCGTGGTGGTGACCTCCACCGCGGTGAAGCGCGACAATCCCGAAGTGGTATCCGCCCGCGCCCGGCTGATCCCGGTGGTGCGTCGCGCCGAAATGCTGGCCGAGCTGATGCGGCTGCGCTGGTCGATCGCGATCGGCGGCACCCACGGCAAGACCACCACCACCAGCCTGGTCGCCGCCGTGCTCGATGCCGCCAAGCTCGACCCGACCGTGATCAACGGCGGCATCATCGAGGCCTACGGCTCCAATACCCGCATGGGCGAAGGCGACTGGATGGTGGTCGAGGCGGACGAGAGCGATGGCTCGTTCCTGCGCCTCCCTGCCGTGATCGCCGTGGTCACCAACATGGACCCCGAACATCTCGACCATTGGGGCACCGGCGAGGCGATGATGGCCGCCTACGACCAGTTCGTCGGCAACATCCCGTTCTACGGCTTCGCGGTGCTGTGCGTGGACCACCCGAACGTACAGCAGATGATCCCGCGCCTGTCGGATCATCGGGTCATCACCTACGGCTTCTCGCCGCAGGCCGACGTGCGTGCCGAGCGCATGGTCGCCGACAAGCGCGGCGCCACCTTCGAGGTCATGGTCACCGACCGGGCCCGCAATCGCAGCCGCAAGATGGGTCCGTTCCGCCTGCCGATGCTGGGCAGCCACAACGTGCAGAACGCGCTCGCCGCGATTGCCGTGGCGGTCGAGATGGAGATCGACGAGGGCACCATCCGCAGCGCGCTGGCCGACTTCCGCGGCGTGAAGCGCCGCTTCACCCGCACCGGCGAGGCGGGCGGCATCACCGTCGTCGACGATTACGGCCATCACCCGGTCGAGATCGCCGCGGTGCTCAAGGCCGCACGCCAGGCCGGCGCCCGCGACGTGGTGGCGATCGTGCAGCCGCACCGCTACTCGCGCCTGCAGTCGCTGTTCCCCGAGTTCTGCACCTGCATGAACGATGCGGGCACCGTCATCATCGCCGACGTGTATGCGGCCGGAGAGGCGCCGATCGAGGGGTTCGACCGCGACAGCCTGGTCGACGGGCTGCGCGCCAGCGGCCATCGCAGCGTGGTGCCGCTGCCCGGGCCCGAGCACCTGGCCGAGATGGTGCATGCGATCGCCCGCAGCGGCGACTTCGTCATCTGCCTGGGTGCCGGCAACATCACCGCCTGGGCGCAGGCACTGCCCGCCCAACTGACCGAGCTGCAGCGTGCCCGCGGAGGCCATGCCGCATGATGGCAGCCGCCAACCCGATCCCGACCACCGGCATCGCCGGACTGATGCCGCCGGTACGCGGACGGCTGGAGGCGAATGCTGCCCTGGGGCCGCAGACCTGGTTCGGTGTCGGCGGTCCGGCGGAAGTGCTGCTGCGTCCGGCGGATGCGGACGATTTGTCGAGCTTCCTCGGCGCGCTGCCGCCGGAGTTGCCGGTCGTCACCCTCGGCAAGGCCTCTAACCTGATCATCCGCGATGGCGGCCTGCCCGGCGTGGTGATCCGGCTGGCCCGCGGCTTCTCCGGGATCGTGGTCGAGGCGGACGGCATCGTCTGCGGCGGTGCCTGCCTCGACATGACGGTGGCCGAGCATGCCGCCGGCGCCGGGTTGCGCGGGCTCGAGTTCCTGGCCGGGATCCCCGGCTCGATCGGCGGCGCCGTGGCGATGAATGCGGGCGCCTACGGTGCGGAAATCACCGACGTGCTCGACTGGGCCGAGATCGTGAACCGCTCCGGCGAGTTCCTGCGGCTGCCGGTCGAGGCGCTCGGCTTCGGCTATCGCCGGTCCAGCCTGCCCGAGGGTGCGGTGGTGGTCCGGGTGCGGCTGCGTGGCGAGCCGGGCGATCCGGCCATCCCGCGCGCCCGCATCGTCGAGATCCGCGCCGCCCGCGAGGCGTCGCAGCCGACCCGCGCCCGCACCGGAGGCTCCACCTTCCGCAATCCCGACCCGGCGACGACGCCGCTGAAGGCGTGGCAGCTGATCGACGAGGCCGGCTGCCGCGGCCTCGAGATCGGCGGCGCCCAGGTCAGCGAGAAGCACTGCAACTTCCTGCTCAACACCGGTGCCGCCAGCGCCGCCGACATCGAGGCGCTGGGCGAGGAAGTCCGCCGCCGCGTCGCCGACAGCTCGGGCATCGACCTGCACTGGGAAATCAGGCGCCTCGGCGTGCCAGGTCACCTCGCGACCCTCGGCGGTGCGGCATGAGCCACGTCAAGCCGACCGTCGCCGTGCTCATGGGTGGCTTCTCGAACGAGCGGGAGGTGAGTCTCAGCTCCGGGCGCGGCGTGCTCGCGGCCCTGATCGAGGCCGGCTACGACGCCCGCGCGATCGATGCCGGCGCCGACCTGTCCGCGCTGGTCGACACTCTGACCCGCGACCGTCCCGGCGTGGTGTTCAATGCGCTGCACGGGCCGTTCGGCGAGGACGGCGCGATCCAGGGCGTGCTCGACTGGATGGGCATCCCCTACACCCACTCCGGCATACGCGCCTCCGCCGTGGCGATGGACAAGGAAGCGGCGCGGGCAGTGTTCGCCAGTGCCGGCCTGCCGATCGCACGCGGCACGGTGATCGCCATCGACCGGTTCGCCGACGCCGACCCGCTGCCGTTGCCCTACGTCATCAAGCCGCTGAACGAGGGCTCGTCGGTCGGCGTCTCGATCGTCCGCGCCGGCTCGAACCGCCGCGGCGAGATCGTGGCCACCTGGCACTACGGCCCGACCGCCCTGGTCGAGGAGTTCATTCCCGGCCGCGAGATCACCGTCGGCGTGATGGGCGACCGCGCGCTCACCGTCACCGACATCACGCCCAATTCCTCGGCTAGCGACGGCTTCTACGACTACGAGGCCAAATACTCGGCCGGTGGCTCGGAGCATGTGCTGCCGGCCGACATCCACCCGGATGCGTTCGCCGAGGCGATGCGGCTGGCGCTGGTTGCCCACCAGGCGCTCGGCTGCCGCGGCGCCTCCCGTGCCGACTTCCGCTACGACGACACGCTTCACGGTCGTGCCGCGCCCGGCCGGCTGGTGCTGCTCGAGGTGAACACCCAGCCCGGCCTGACGCCGACCTCGCTGCTGCCCGAGCAGGCCGCCTATTGCGGCATCTCGTATGCCGAGATGTGCGCCTGGATGGTGGAGAACGTCGCATGCCGCGCGTGAAGCCCACCCCACCCCCCGCCGGCGGCAGCCTGATGGACCGGCCCTCGCGCTTCGGCATCTTCGCACGCCGCCAGCGCCGGCTGGTGCGGCCGATCCTGGTGATGGTGCTGGCCGGCGTCGGCATCGGCGGCGGCATCCACCTGACCCACCTGATGCGCAGCGAGGAAACCTTTGCGCCGCTGCGGGCCGAGTTCGGCCACAAGGTGGCGCTGCACATCACCACCATCACGGTGATCGGCCGCGACATGACCCCCGAGCCGATGCTGATGGCCGCCCTGGGCGCGCAGGTCGGCGACGACATTCTCGGCTTCTCGGTCGAGGAAGCCCGCAAGCGGATCGACAGCCTGACCTTCGTCGAGCACGCCACGGTGGAGCGCCGCCTGCCCGGCACCATCGTCGTGCAGCTGACCGAGCGGCGCCCGTTCGCGGTCTGGCAGAACCAGGGCCGCTTCGTGCTGATCGACCGCAAGGGCCAGATGGTCGCGGACCAGGGCATGAACGGCAAGGATGCGGAGGCTTTCGCACAGCTTCCGCTGGTAGTCGGCGCCGGCGCGCCCCAGGCGGCCGAGACGCTGATCACCGCCCTCGACGCCGAGCCGCTGGTGCATGCGCACGTGGTCGCCGCGGTCCGCGTCGGACTGCGCCGCTGGAACCTGACCCTGCGCAACGGCTGCGACGTGCTGCTGCCCGAAGGCGAGGAGGCCGCCGCGCTGCACCGTCTGGCGCAGCTGCAGTCGAGCCAGCAGCTGCTGATCCGGCCGCTGGCGGCGATCGACATGCGCCTGCCCGACCGGCTGGTCATCCGGCCGCGCCCGGTCGCGGCGGTCGACCCGAACGACCCGACGCTGAAGGACGAAGCGCTTACCCCGGGCGCCACAGCTCCGCCCGGCAGCCTCGGTTCCACCGGCCATACGACCGGCCAGATCACCGGTGACGCACGCCAGGCCGGCGGCATGCCCGACACTCTCGGCAGGAGGCCCGCATGAACGAGCTCGTCCGCCCACCAGACGAACGGCTATTCGCCGACCGGCCACCCGATGAGCGGATGGTTGCCGAACGTGCGCCTGCCCGGGGTGGACGTCGCGTGGCGCGACGGACCCAGGAGCCAGCGGAACCCGGACTGCTGCCGCGGCTGGCCGCACCAGCGCCGGAGCAGTCGCGCCTGCTGGCGTTGCCGCCGCCGGACACCGCGCAGATCATGCGCAAGCGCACATACCGGCCGGGCATCTTCGGCGTGCTGGATATCGGCACCACCAAGATCACCTGCCTGATCGGCCGCGGCGACAGCGACGGGACGCTCCGCGTCATGGGCTGCGGCTGGCAGCGGAGCCGTGGCGTGCGTCTCGGCGGTATCACCGACCTCGCCGAGGCAGAGCGGGCGATCCGGGCGGCGGTCGGCCAGGCCGAGAGCCAGGCGGACCACCATCTGCGCTCGGTGACCGTCAACCTGTCCTGCGGCCAGCCGGAAAGCCGGCTGTTCAACGTGCGCTGGCCGGTCGGCGGGCGTGCGGTGACCGACGCCGACATCCGGCGCGTGGTGAACGAGGGCCGCAACCGGGCCGTGACGGACGGGCGCGACGTCATCCATGCGCTGCCGCTGGCCTTCTCGGTCGACGAGACCACCGGCGTCGAGGATCCGCGCGGGCATCACTGCGAGCAGCTGTCGGCACGGCTGCACGTTATCGACGCGTCGTCGATGGCGCTGCGAAACCTCGCCGCCGTGCTGGCCCGCTGCGACCTCGACATTACCGAGCTGGTCGCTGCCCCGCTGGCGTCCGGCCTGTCGGTGCTGGTCGAGGACGAGCGCGAGCTTGGCGCCACCGTGGTCGACATGGGCGGCGGCACCACCTCGATGGCGGTGTTCGCGGAAGGCCAGATCCTGCACACCTCGCAGCTTCCGGTCGGCGGGCTGCATGTCACCAAGGACATCGCGGGCATGATCTCGACGCCGCTGGGCAGCGCCGAGCGGCTGAAGGTCATCTACGGCAACGCCGAGACCAGCTCCGACGACGACCGCGAGATGCTGAACGTCCAGCTTATCGGCGAGGACGAGCACCAGTTCACCCGCATGGCGCGCAGCCGGATCGTCAGCGTGATCCGTCCGCGCATCGAGGAGACCTTCGAGCTGGTGCGCGACCGGCTCGACGGCGCCGGCCTCGGTCGCGCCGCCGCCGGGCGCGTGGTGCTGACCGGCGGCGCCAGCCAGCTCGACGGGATCACGCCGATGGCGGCGCGCATCCTGAACCGGCAGGTCCGGCTCGGACGCCCGATCGGCGTGCGGGGCCTGCCCGACAATGCGACCGGTCCGGGGTTCGCCACCCCGGTCGGCCTGCTCGCATGGGCGGCCGGCGCCGGCCGCACCCTGCACGACATCGATTTCAACGAGCCGCGCCCACCAGGCCTGGTGCGGCGGCTCGTCGAATTCTTGCGGGAGCGTGTCTGACATGACGCTCTCCGCAACGATCCAGAACACCAGGCCGCCGTCGGCGGTCGATTGCCAAGCCTCCAGAACCCGGGGAGACCGCCTATGACTCTCAACCTGACGATTCCGCAGCAGACCTATTCGGACTTCACTCCGCGGATCACCGTGATCGGTGTCGGCGGCGGCGGCACCAATGCGGTCGACAACATGATCCAGCTCCAGCTCCAGGGCGTGGAGTTCGTGGTCGCCAACACCGACGCCCAGCAGCTCACGCACAGCCGCGCCGACCGGCGCGTGCAGCTCGGGCCACACCTGACCCAGGGCCTGGGCGCCGGAGCCAAGCCGGAGATCGGGCGCGCCGCCGCCGAGGAAGCCGCCGACGAGCTCGCCCGTCACATGGACGGCGCGCACATGATCTTCATCACCGCCGGCATGGGGGGCGGCACCGGCACCGGTGCGGCGCCGGTGATCGCCCGCATGGCGCGCGAGCGCGGCATCCTCACCGTCGGCGTGGTGACCAAGCCATTCACCTTCGAAGGCATGCGTCGTGCCAAGGCGGCCGATGCCGGCATCATCGAGCTGCAGCAGTTCGTCGACACGCTGATCGTCATCCCGAACCAGAACCTGTTCCGCCTGGCCAACGAGCGTACCGGCTGGAAGGAAGCGTTCAAGATGGCCGACCACGTGCTCTACATGGGCGTGCGCGGCGTCACCGACCTGATGGTCGCACCGGGCCTGGTGAACCTCGATTTCGCCGACATCCGCACCGTCATGGCCGAGATGGGCAAGGCGATGATGGGCACCGGCGAGGCCGACGGCGAGAACCGCGCGATCCGCGCCGCCGAGGCCGCGATCTCCAACCCGCTGCTCGAGGATACCTCGATGGCCGGCGCGCGCGGCCTGCTGATCAACATCACCGGCGGCGAGGACATGACCCTGTTCGAGGTCGACCAGGCCGCCAACCGTATCCGCGAGGAAGTCGCCGAGGACGCCAACATCATCTTCGGCTCGGCGATCGACGAGAACCTGACCGGCCGCGTCCGCGTGTCGGTGGTGGCGACCGGCATCGATACGCCGATCGCCCAGTCCGAGCGTCCCCGCCTGGTCGCGGTCGGCGGGATGCAGCCGACCGGGCTGCACGCCGTCAGCAGCCATCCAGAGCAGGCGCAGCCCGGCCACCAGCCGGTCCATACCGGACCGATCGGTGCGCCCGTGCTGAACCAGAGCGCCGCAGCAGCGGCGGCCTATGCCGAGCAGGCCGCTCACGCGCCGGCGCCGGCTTCGTCGCCGGCAATGTCGCATGGCCCGACACATGCACTGTCGCAATCGTCGGCGGCGCCGACCCAGATCGGTGCGCTGCGTCCATCGATGCCGCAATACTCGAACGAGGCATCCGGCAGCCAGGCACCCTCGGCGCACGCCTTGCCGCACCAGCTTCCGAATGCACGGCCCGCCTCGCCGCGCTCGGGACTGTTCTCCGAGCCGCCGCGTCAGGCGCCCGAGCCGGTCGTTCCTGCACCGTCCCGCAGCTTGTTCGGGATCGTGACGGGTGCTTTGCGTGGCCGGGCTGCACAGCCGGCTCCGATGCTCCGTTCGGAACCATCGGTGTCGGAACCCGAGCCGTCCGCGACGGTCCGTCCGGCAGCGGGCGAGGAAGTCGGTCTCGACATCCCCGCCTTCCTGCGCCGCCAGTCGAACTGAGCTAAAGGTTCGGGGTCTTTCTGAAGGTTCAGAACAGGCCCCGGACCTCGTTCGGCATCGGTTCTCGTCCAGCCGTCGGCCTTACGCATAAGGGCCGCCGAAACGTCCCGCCGACGAGATCAAAAGCCGGAAACACGGCGCTCACCTGCGCTACCCCGAAACGACCACCGAGATCGTTTTCGACGCGCTCGTGCAGCTCATGGCACGGCTTACCGGTGCCTCACCCGCGATGATCTCCTTTATCGATGCCGACTATCCGCCTTTAAGGCGCGTTTCGATACAGAGGCGATCAAGACTTTAAGCAACTCGGCCTGCTCGATGGCATCGAAGTCCAGCGAGGAGGCTGTTGTGCCGGAGTATCGGGCAGCTACCTTAACCACGCTGCGTGGTAGGCCGTCATCAGGGCAGTCTTCTCCTGCGGATCAGGTTTGGTGCCCCTGCAGGATCGACTTCTTGATGGAGGCACCGAGCGTATATTTTGGATCGACCATGTTGCCGAGCCGGACACGGCCACACTGCGTCAGCAACATGTAGGCTTCAATTTCGTCGAAGCCGAAATCCGCCGCGAGCCAGCGCACAAGCTCAAGATAGGCGATACGCGCGGCATCCTCCATCGGACGAGCCGACCCGATGGTCATGTAGAATTCTGAATTCTCGAGGCGCGGCCAGCGGATGGTCCACTGCTTGATCAGGTCAACCTGTATGGTCGTCACCGTGGGGTGTTCCAGCGCCACTCCGCAGAGCTCGCCATCACCCTGCGTAGCGTGGCAGTCACCCAGATACAGCAAAGCGCCCGGCACCTGTACCGGCAAATAGATTACCGAGTCCGGCGCCACGTCGGGCACGTCCATGTTCCCGCCATAATAGTCGGGGTGCAGCGACGAGATGGCTTCGATCTCGGGCGACGTGCCGATCGTGCCGATGAAGGGCTCGTAGGGTAGCGTGATCCGGTCGCTCCACACGGTGCCATGCTCGGCGGTTACATGGAGCTTCTTGACCCGCTCTGGCAGCGCCGGATTCAGCAGCGCGGTACTGCCGGTGGAAACAAGGCCCCCGAACTCCGGCATGATGAGAGTCGTGCCAACGGGCTGCGGCCCACGCGGGCGGATTGACTTGATATAGACCGCAAGACAATCCCCCTTTTCTGCCCCTGCGACGTAGATCGGGCCGTTCTGTGGATTCAGGAACGGGAAATTGAGGATCTCCGATGGGCTGTCGGTTTCCGATTGGATTTTACCCTCGAAGGCGTCATGCGTTTCCACCGACACGACAGCGCCTGGTTCAACTTGCAGGACCGGCGTTGCATAGGGCCCATAGACGTAATGATACTTTCCCTGATCGGCTTCCGTCATGCTGTGTTCGCTGGTGACCTGTCCGCCCGCGACGCCCTTGCGCGCCATGATCGAGTTCCCGAACCAAGACATCATGTGTTCTCCTGTCTGAAGCATGGCCACATCATCATGCTGGACCTTGCAAATTAACTGGATAGTCAAACGGCGAGGTGCCGCCGCATCGCCGCACGGTCGTGCAGATCGGTGGCCGCGAGTTCGGCCGTGATCCTTCCCTTGTCCATCACGTAGCAACGTTGAGCGACGGTCTGGATCATGTCGAGATTCTGCTCCACGAGCATGACGGTGATGCCGGTTTCCCGGTTCAACGTCATGATGATGCGGGCTATATCCTGCACCACGGACGGCTGGATACCTTCCGATGGTTCGTCAAGCAGCAGCACGTTCGGCTGACCGATCAATGCGCGCCCGATTGCCAGTTGCTGTTGCTGCCCACCGGACAACGTGCCCGCGCGCTGCCGCCTGCGTTCGTGCAGGATCGGGAAATAATCATACACCCGCTGATAACCGCCCGGCTTGCCTGCACGCTTGGATTCGGCGACCTGAAGATTTTCCTCGACGCTCAGTCGAGGGAAAACGTCCCGCCCCTGCGGCACATACCCGAGGCCTCGTCGTGCGCGAAGATGCGGCGTCAGGCCACCGATCGGTGTCCCATCGAGGTGAATATCGCCGCTCATGGTGGGCAGCAATCCGATCAGGGTTCGCATCAGGGTGGATTTCCCGACGCCGTTGCGGCCGATCACCGCGACGATCTCCCCAGCCTTCGCTTCGAGATCGACGCCCTGCAGCACCGGCTTGCCGCCGTACCCTGCCCGCAGACTTTTAACGTCGAGAAGCGGATCAGTCATGCGACTCTCCGAGGTAGATCTCAGCCACCCGCTCGTCTGCGACGATGGTATCGATCGAGCCCTGGGCAAAAATACGACCCAGGTGCAGCACCGTTACCGTATGCGCAACCTGGCGCACGAACTCCATGTCGTGCTCCACCGCCAGCACGGTGACGCCATCGGCATTCAGCGCCTTCAACAACTCTCCGGTCGCATGCGTCTCCTGCGGCGACATGCCCGCGGTCGGTTCGTCGAGCAGCAGCAGGCGCGGCTTCAGGGCGACCGCCATGCCGATCTCCAGCCACTGCTTCTGCCCGTGGCTGAGATTACCCGCAGGTTGCGAGGCGGAATTTCGAAGGTCGAGAAATTCTAGGAGACGGTCGGTCTCCGCATCCAGTCGATGCCGCTCGATATGATGCTGCAGGGCGATTTCCAGATTCTGCCGGGTACTGAGCGCCTGAAAGATCCCGGGCACCTGGAATTTGACGCTGATCCCCATGCGTATGCGCTGAAACGGCCTGAGTGCCGTGATGTCCTGTCCCGCATAGAGGATATGGCCACCTGACGGCGCGTAGACGCCCAGGATGAGCCGGAACAATGTACTTTTACCGGCGCCATTGGGGCCGATCAGGCAATGGATCTCGCCTTCCTGCAGAGCGAGATCCACATCGTTGGTCACATGGAGGCCGCCAAAACGCTTGTTCAGGCCCGTCGTCTGCAACAGCGCTGTCATAACGCGTCGTCCCGGCGGAGCCGACGCCGCAACAGCGTGTAGATCGGACCGGCAATCAGACCTTGCGGTGCAACCAGAACCGTCACGACCAGCAGGAACCCCATCACCACGAGCGCATACTGGCTGCCGTAGATCGTGAGAGCCTGGAAACCGGCCAGCACGATAAGCGTCCCGACCAGCGTTGCCGTCAGGTCGCCGCGACCGCTGACGGCAACCCATACGATCGGGAGTGCGGCTGCCGCGAGTCCCATGCTGGACGGTGTGATATACTGCCCCCAGGACGTGTAGAGCGTCCCGCTGAGGCCAGCCAGCGCACTGCCGATAACGAAGGCTGCCAACTGGTATCGCCGGATGTCGTAGCCGAGCATTTCCGCCCGTTCCGGGTTTTCACGGATAGCAACCAGGACGTTGCCGAAACGCGAATTCACCAGCATCCGGAGACCGAGATAAACCAGCACGACCAGGGCAAGGACGAAATAATAAAGGCCGATATCGGGGAAAAGCACAAGATCACCGCCGAACCAGGGCAGCGTGAGCGGCGGCATATTGTTCATGCCGTTATAGCCATTCAGGCGCGCTTTCCCGATATGCCATTCGGGACCCGCGGTCTGCGACATGAACCGCTCGAACACCAGGGTAATCGAAAGCGTCACGATCCCCAGGAAAACCCCGCTGATCCGTCCGAAGAACATGAAATAGCCCAGCACCGTGGCGAACAGGGCGGAGACCACCACAGAGGCCAGCAATGCCGCGATCGTCAGGCCATGGGCGCTGCCCAGGTCGACGGTCATCACCCCGTAAACATAGCCCGACAACCCAAAAAACGCGGTCTGTCCGAAAGAAAGGGCGCCGCAATAGCCCCAGATCAGGCAGAGCCCGAGTGCCATGAACACCCAATCGAGAAAATAAACCGTATTGCCGACCGTGTAGCCGTCGGTCATCACCGGGAAGCCGATGGCAATCAGCAGGACAAGGATAAAGCCGGCCCAGAACAGCCTGCCACGTCCGAGGGTCTGCGGCCCTTCCAGCAGGTGGATCAGTCGGATCATGAGCTGCGCTTCTGCAACAGCCACCCGGAAACACCGTTCGGCAGTATCCGGATCATGGCGATCACCGCGACCAGCAGGGCGATCTGGCCCGCCAACTGGCCCTCCCAGGACGTTGCGACGGCCTTGATCACGCCGAGCGCCGCTGCCGCAGGTGCCGTACCGATGAACACGTCGGCCCCGCCGATCACCACGGTCGCGAATGCTTCCATCAGGAACGTAGCGCCCATGGTCGGCACGATGGTCATGGTCGGCGCGTAGAGACCGCCGGTCAGACCTGCCAGCGCGGCTCCGAGGCCGAAGGTCAGGCTATAGACAAGACGGGTATCGACCCCGAGCGCCTCGGCCATGTGCGGCACCTGGATGGTGGCCCGGGCCACCGTGCCGTAGCGGGTGGCGTTGAACAGGATGTAGAGGCCGACCAGAAGCAAAACCGCGGCGCCGATCAGCACCAGTCGATAGATCGGGTAGGAGTAGCCCCCGAACGGTACGCTGCCGAAAGGCGTTCCGATCCCGGGAAGGCTGGATCCCAGGACGATCAGCGTGCCTTGCGTCGCGATCAGGCTGATGCCCCAGGTGGCGACGATACTGTCCAGCGGCCGGCCATAAAGGTGGCGGATAACCAGTCGCTCGAGCGCGATGCCGACGATCCCGGCTACCAGTGCACCGGAAAGGATCGCGAACGGGAGCGGCACACCGAGCCGGGTGACGCTGACCGTCACATAGGCGCCGCACATGATGAACTCGCCATGGGCGAGATTGATCACACCCATCATGCCGAAAATCACCGCAAGTCCCAGCGAGGACAACACCAGGAAGGCGAAGGCATCGCCGCACTGGTAAAGCAGGTTGATCAGGTCCGTCATGCAGCCTCCACTGGGTCGCGTCCGATCAGAGCTTCGGCGGTGGGCTGCTGGGAGTGTATTGGGTCTGCGGATCCTTCTTGGTCAGATCGCATCCGGAGTCGCCGAGCCAGTAGGGCTTGATGTCGTGCCAGACCTTCGGAAAACTGATCGAGTGATCGTCATTCACTTTCGCAAGGTAGATGGTGTGCGACACGTGCTGGCTCTTGGGATCGATGCACATCCGTCCCTCCGGCGCATCGATACAAACGTCGCCCTGGTCGATAATCGCACGGAGATCACTGCGCTTGGTGGAACCGTGTGCGCGCTCCACCATCTGCTTGTAGAGATACAGCGCAGCATATGAATTCTCGGCTTCTTGGTTGACATAAGGCTCATGCGGGAACTTCGCATGCCAGCGGGCAAGGAATTCCTTGCTCGCCGGGGTATCGACTTCCTCGATATAATTGGTCGTCACATACATGTTCGCGAGGGTGGGCGGCGGGAAGCGCTTGTGCTCGTAGCCTTGGCCGATATTGACGGAGCTGCCCATCGGAACCTTGAGGTTTGCCGCGGCGGCCTGGCCGTAATAGGAGGCCTGAGCCGTTCCTACCAGGAGCGTCATCAGGATGTCGGGTTTGGCTTTCTGGATGTTCTGGATCGTCTGCGAGAACTGCGAAACGCCGAGAGGGATGAATTCCTCCCCGACCATCTTTCCGCCGTTCTTCTTGACGATGTTGCGGACCCATTCGGCGGAGATCTGGCCGAAATTATAGTCGGCAGCGATCGTGTAGATGTTCTTTCCGAACTTCTCCATCATCCACGGGATCAGGGTCGAGAATTGCTGCTCCGGTACAGCTCCTGTGACGACCATGTGGCTGTCGCAGACGCCGCCTTCATACTGATTATTATAGAAGGCAAAACCATCCAGCTGATCGACGATGGGCCGGTAGGCCTCGCGCGACGCACTGGAGAAACCAGCAAAAACGACATCCACCTTATCACGCTGGAGCACCCGGCGCATAAACTGCTGGTAGCGCGTGTTGTCGGACTGGGTGTCGTAGATTACGAGATCGATCTTCCGTCCGGCAATGCCGCCTTTCGCATTGATCTCGTCGGTGGCCAACTCGATGCCATGCACCTTGCCGATCGTCGCAAGTGAAAAGTCTCCCGACTGGTCCTCGAGCACGCCAAGCTTGATCGGGTCGGCCGCCAGGGCTCGCTGACCTGCGAGACTGGCCATCATCAAGGCACCGAGGCATGCGCTACGCAGCAACAGATTACGCACGATCTCTCTCCTGTGTGTTTATTGCAGAGCAAGTGTCGCTCGACGCAGGCTGGTTGTCCCGCAGCCAGGCTTCGCAGAAATCCTCGATGCCGAGGCGGCTTCGCATTGCCGCGCGGCGCAATACGTCGAAGGCGGTCTCATCGTCCATTGCTTCACGTTGCATCATGAGCAGTATTGCCTTCACCAGATGACGGCGGCCACGCCGCCGCTTTTCATTGTCAGCCAGAAAGTCCTCGGCCTGCTGTCGGCGCCGGAAGGCATTGATCCCCAGGTAGAGGGACGAATAGACGGCTCCACCATGCACGGGTTTGTGCAGGAATGCCGTCGCACCGGCCTCTGTCAGCATGCGCAGGCGGCTCGGCGCCTCGCTCCCGACCAGGCCGATGACCGGGACGGGCAGCCTGCTCTCGGTCATGGCGGTCACGAAGGCGACCGGCAGGCCGGGATCACCGTCGATGATCACGACGTCCCGCTCTGGCAGCAGGGTCGAGTTGACGGCTGAGAGACTCTGCTCATGGACGTGCTCGACATCGAGTCCGAGCCTCGTCAGGGTAACTCGCAACACATCCGGCACGACCGGACTGACGACGATGGCGCGGAAGCCCTGAAAGTTCTGGATCAGGCGCGTCGGCGTCATGAAACGATCCTCAGCTTCGGTATCTGGCTGATCTCCAGACGAGGTGCATTGCAGACCAGGTACGGATCCGGCTTCAGGGGCACGGCTGCGGCCTGTACGATTCCAAAACTACCGTCGGCCCGTGACAGTCCGATACGCGGGGTGAGAAAGGCATGCATGGTATTGGGATCGAGATGTATCTGACCCTGTGGAGCCTGTAGCACCTGCTGGCCTGCGACCGACAGCACTGCATCGATGGCATCGGTTCCCGCAGCTTTCAGCGCAAGAGCCAGAAGATGGACTGCAACATAGGATGCCTCCGCGTCGGCGGAAACGACCGGGCCGATCGGGAAGCGCTGGCTGTAACGAGTCACGAAGCGCCTATTTTCGGGGCTGTCGATCGACGAGAAATAAACGCTGGAACTGATATGGCCATCACGCGCCGCCGGCTCGATTTCGGCGAGTTCCGGTTCGGACAGGCTGCAGCTCAACACTGGAAATGTTCGTGCCTGATCGATGTTCCGGCGTGCGCAGGCGTCGCGGAACAGACTGAAAAAACGGTAGGCCGAACGGCCAATCAGGGTATTGAATACATAGTCCGGACGCGCGGCGAATATAGTATCGATGACATGGCTGAAATCCTCGTCACCGACTGGAAAATAACGCTCTCCAACAATCGAGCCGCCGCGCGACGACAAGACCTCACGTACGACCCGGTTGTTTTCCCAAGCCCAGATATAGTTGGAACCGATACAAAACAGGCGGCGATGCGGCTGGTCCAGGACGTAATCTATGAGGGGGACGATATGCTGGTTCGGCACAGCACCGGTGTAGACAACGTTGGAGGAGCTTTCGAACCCTTCATAGTGCGACGGATACCAGAGCAAGGCCTCGCGCTTCTCCATCAGGGGGATCAGTTCCTTGCGGCTCGACGAAGTATAACAGCCGACAACATGCCGGGTCCCTGCATCGAGCAGATCGCGGCAGATCGGCGCATACCGCGCAGTTTCGCCCTGAGGATCGGCCATGATCGGCTTCAGCCGCACACCATGGTCCGTGGCATTATTGACCTCCTCCAACGCGAGGATCGCACCGTTTAGTATAGATCGCCCGACAACGTCGTACGGTCCTGTCGATGATGAAAGCAGGCCTATTGGATAAGTCGCCACGGATCTGCCTCCATATGCCTGCACAAGCGACTAGTGGCGTAAGCTGCCACGGCCACGGTGCCCATTTATTAAGTTGTGTGGGATGTTTGTAGGCGCCCTGGATAAGCTACGGTGCTCAGCGCCTAAAGATTAGGCTGTAAGATCGTCGCGCGGCTGTCAAGCAGATAAAACCCGCTTGATTGCCCGATCGAGGTTGTTTTACCAATGCTGCCGCAAATGAGATCGTCAGGTTGGAGTGCGACCTCAGAGGGTCAGGCCGGACCCGGATGAGCAGGCTTGCGGGTAGCGATCCGCACCGCCCCCGACCGTGCAAAATCGACAGCATAAAGCGGCGCCTTGTAATATACCGACGGCAACCGGAACTCCGCTGCTTAGTATCAAGCACGCCAGAACCCAGTCGTCTTGCTTCGGACGGTAGATGCACCGCGTTGCCTTCAAGCAAAGGCTCCGGGAAGGCGGCAGGAGCATCGGTAATCGTTACCGTAACGACGCCTCGCATTGCATCGGCTGGTTGTAATGATCAAGGTGGCGACACCAGTCCCCGTGCAGCTTGAGCACGATTGCGAAGACCCGGCGCACGGCTGACCGTCAGCTCGGACGCAGGCTGTCTAGATAGGCTTCCCGGCGGGCAAACAGCGGTGGCGCCGCACGCCGCGCCTCGGCGATGATCTCGGCCAGGTCCGCAGTTTTCAGAACGCCGTCCTCGACCACCACGTGCCCGTCGATCATCGTCAGCGACACGTCGCTGCCACGCACGGCATGCACCAGGTTATGATGCAGGTTGGCATAGCGGCCACGGTCGAACAGCGGCGTCATCCTTGGCGTATCGCTGCGCACCGCGATCAGGTCGGCCTTCTTGCCCACTTCCAGCGAGCCGATCTCGTGATCTAGCCCGATGCAGCGCGCGCCCTCGATCGTCGCCATCTCCAGCGCGTCCCACGCATCCAGCGCCGTAGCGTCCATGCGGCTCAGCTTGGCGAGCAGGGACGCGGTCTTCATCTCCTCGAACATGTCGAGATTGTTGTTCTCCTTCTCCCCGTCGGTGCCGAGCCCGACAGCCACGCCCGCCGCACGCAGGTCGATCACCCGTGCGGCGCCGCTGGCGAGCTTCATGTTGCTGACCGGATTATGTGCGACCGCGACCTTGTTGCGCGCCAGCGTCCCGATGTCCGCATCGTCCAGCCAGACACAATGCGCCAGCAGCACATGGTCCGGTTCCAGCAGGCCGAGCCGCTCCAGCGCCTGCACCGGGCGGCACCCGAACTGCCGGGTCACCTCGGCCGCCTCCATCTGCGCTTCGGCAATGTGGGTGCTGAGCCCGGTGCGGAAACGCTTGGCCATTTCTACGGCGCGGCGCCTTCCCGGCTCGTCGGTGTAGAAAAGATGCTCCAGCCCGACCCACGCATGGATGCGGCCCGACTGCTTGCCGTGCCAGCGCTCCAGCAATGCCTCGTTATCGTCGAGCGTATCGAAATACGTGTAGTCCGGGTGGGCACCGACATACGGCACCATCACCAGCCGGTTGCCGATCCCTGCCGCGGCCCGCGCGCTGCCGTCCATGAACCGCCACATATCGACCACCGTCGTGGTGCCGCTCAGCACGCTCTCGGCGTAGCAGAGCCAGGACGCCGCCTCCGCCTCGGAGGCAAGCAGCACCCGATGCATCGGGTTGATGTAGGTCTCCAGCCAGTCCCACACCGGCAGACCTTCGGCGGTCCCGCGCAGCAGCCCGGAGTGGCAATGCGCGTTCACCAAGCCGGGCAAGACCACGTGGTTGCGCAAGGCAATGTGGGTCGCGTCCGCGGCCGTCGGGACAACATCGCGCGCCGGTCCGATCGCGAGGATCCGGCCGTCATCGATGAGGATGGCCGCATCCGTGATCACTCCGCGTTCGGGCCCGGGTGCCATCGTGAGGATGTGGTCGGCGGTCAGGAGCTGTCGCATGAGGCCTCGAGGCTGGGGCGGGTTTAGGCAATATCACTGGAACGATCCGGCCATCCCTGGCTGCCAGCCAACCGGTAGGACAGCAATAAGCATGTCGAATCAATTGCTTGCGACGAAATACTCGGCAATAATCATTGACTGGCCGGCTATGCAGTCCACGTTTAAAGACCCCTCTACGCAATGATCGTTCCGCAGCGTGCGTGGTCGCGGTCAGGTTGCAGGGAGTAGTTCATGGACGGTATGTCTTCCGGCCTGGTCGTCGATTTCGCCCATGAGCCGGATCAGCTGTTCATCGGCGACGCGCCTGCCTCCGAGGCGCATAGTGTGGCGCTCGGCCACCCGGCAGGCTACCAGCCGCGGATCGGTCGTACACGCCAGTTCACCTTGTCCAATCCGATCTCCTGCACCGGTGTCGGGCTGCATTCCGGACATCCGGTTACCCTGACCTTGCGGCCTGCGGCCGAGGATACCGGAATCGTGTTCAGGCGCGTCGACCTCGGCCTGGACATGCCGGCGCGTTTCGACCGGGTCATCGATACGCGGCTGTGCACGATGCTGGCACCGGCGGATCGTCCGGACGCCCGAATCGCGACCGTCGAGCACGTCATGGCCGCCTTGTCGGCATGCGGCGTCGATAATGTCGTGGTCGAGCTGGACGGACCCGAAGTCCCGGTTCTCGACGGCAGCAGCGCGCCGTTCGTGTTCCTGATCGATTGTGCCGGCCGGACCGAGCAGACGGCGGCCCGTGCCGCGATAGAAATCCTGAAGCCCGTCCGCGTCGAGGAGAACGGCGCGTTCGCCGAGCTTCGTCCATCGCACGCACCAGGTCTGTCCATGTCCATGTCGATCGCCTTCTCGGCGTCGGCCATCGGACGCCAGGCCTATACGATGCGGCTGAGCGAGCACGGATTTCGCGGCGAACTCGCGGATTGCCGTACCTTCACTCTGCGCAGCGAGATCGAGGCACTCCGCACGGCCGGCCTGGCGCGTGGCGGCAGCCTGGACAACGCCGTCGTAGTGGATGGCGGAACCATCCTGAATCCTGCGGGCCTGCGCCGCCCGGACGAGTTCGTGCGGCACAAGATGCTGGATGCGATCGGCGATCTCGCATTGGCGGGACATCCGATGCGGGGCGCGTTTATCGGCAACCGGTCCGGTCATGGTCTGAACAACCGGCTTCTGCATGCCCTATTCGCCGACCGTGGCGCCTGGCGCCTGTCCGGCCGCGCCATCACCGACCAGCGCACGGTGCAGCCGACCGCCTGACATCGGTCGATCTTGACACCGGCCTGTCCGGAACGCCTTCTCGCGGCACGACCGCATGGTATAAGGCGGTCCTCAACTCAAGAGCCGGCAGGTCTATGTCGTCCAATACGTCACATGTCTCCCGGCTGTTCACGGTCCCCTTCCTGCTGGCACTGCTGGGCGGGTGCTCCACGCTCGACAGCCTGAACCCGTTCTCCGACTCCAAGCCGGCCCCGCAGGCCGAGAACGTGCCGCAGACTCCGGAAGGCCTGTATAATAACGGGATCGATGCGCTGCATGGCGGCCGCTACAAGCTTGCGGTCACGCAGTTCGAGAACATCCAGCAGAACTTCCCCTATTCTGGATACACGGCGAACGCCCAGCTCATGGAGGGCTACGCCTACTATCTGCAGAACCAGTATTCGGACGCCGTTTCGCAGGTGGACCGGTTCCTGCAGCTGCACCCGACCAGCGGCGATGCGGCCTACGCGTACTACCTGCGCGCCCTCTGCTACTACGAGCAGATCGCCGACATCCAGCGCGACCAGCAGGGCACCGTCCAGGCGATGAACGCACTGCAGGACGTGATCACCCGGTTCCCGAACACCTCCTACGCCCGCGACGCCCGCCTCAAGATCGACCTCTGCCGCGATCATCTCGCCGGCAAGGAGATGCTGGTCGGACGTTATTACGAGGGCCAGCATTATTACGAGGCGGCGATCAACCGCTACCAGCGCGTCGTGCAGGACTTCCAGACCACCAATCACGCTGCCGAGGCACTGCACCGGCTGGTCGAGGTCTATCTGAAGCTCGGCCTGACCGACCAGGCCCGCAAGACCGCCTCCGTGCTCGGCTACAACTATCCGGGCAGCACATGGTATCAGGATAGCTACGCCGATCTCCGCAGTGCCGGGGCACTCGACGCCTCGGTCAGCGAGCCGGGACAGCCGCCCGTTCCGGCGCAGCAGCGTGGGTTCTTCGGCCGCACCTTCCATTCGATCTTCTGACGATCGTCGGTTCCGGACCCTCGAACCCGTGTCCGGGACGACCATCTCTTTCCCATGCTGACCCAACTCTCGATCCGCGACGTCGTGCTGATCGAGAAGCTGGACCTCATGCTGCACAAGGGCCTCACGGTCCTGACCGGCGAGACCGGTGCCGGCAAGTCCATCCTTCTCGACAGCCTCGGCCTGGCCCTCGGCGAACGATCGGCGACCGGCCTCGTGCGCGCCGGTGCCGAGCAGGCCAGCGTCAGTGCATGCTTCGACATGGGGCCGAATCATCCGGTCCATGACCTGCTCAACGAGCAGGGTATTGGCCATGAGCCCGGCGAACCGATCGTGCTTCGGCGCATCGTCACCAGGGATGGCCGCTCGCGCGCCTATGTGAACGACCAGCCGGTCGCCGTGTCGCTGCTGCGGCGCACCGGCGCGCTGCTGGTCGAGATCCAGGGCCAGCACGAGCAGATGGGCCTGGCCGATCAGGCGACCCATCTCGACCTGCTCGACGCGTTCGGGGTGAAGCCCGCCCTGCGCTCGGCGATCGCCACCCGGCACAAGGCCTGGATCGCGGCCCGCGCGGAGCTGGCCCAGGCCCGCAGCCGGATCGAGGAAGCCGCGCGAGAGGAGGAATGGCTGCGTCGCGCAGTACAGGACCTTGCGGCGCTCGGAACCCAGGAAGACGAGGAGAACCAGCTCGCGGCGACGCGGCTGACATTGCAGCAGGGCGAGCGCCGCGCCGAGGCGATCACCGCCGCGATGTCCGAGCTGACCCCGCGCGACCGGCGCAGCGGTGGCGGTCCGGCGGCCGCGTTGCGAGCAGCCAGCCGCGCGCTGCAGCGATTGCTGCCGGCCACCACGGCGGTCGCCAGCGCGGATGCCGAAACCATGCTGCAGGCCGATGGTCCGCAAGCGCAGGCGCAGGCGGCACTCGACGCATTGGATCAGGCCGAGGCCGCGCTTTCGGATGCCGAAGGGCTGCTGTCCCGGCTCGCATCCGACCACGATGCCGACCCGAAGCTCCTGGAACAGACCGAGGAGCGCCTGTTCGCGCTTCGTGCCAGCGCCCGCAAGCACGGCGTGTCGGTGGTCGAACTGCCCGGCCTGCTGCTCGAGCTTCGGTCGCGCCTCGACGCGCTCGAGACCGGCAATGCCCGGATCGAGGCGCTGGAGCGTGCGGTGACCGAAACGCGCCGGGCGTTCGAGACGGAGGGTGCTGCCCTGACGGCAGCGCGCACCACCGCCTCAAAGCGCCTGGAGACCGCCGTCATGGCCGAGCTCAAGCCGCTCCGGCTGGAACGCGCGCGCTTCATCGTCTCGCTCGAGGCGCTGCCGGCCGAGTCCTGGACTGCTCGCGGCATGGAGCAGTCCTCGTTCCTGATCGCCGCCAATCCCGGCCAGCCGCCCGGGCCGCTCGCGCGCGTAGCCTCCGGTGGCGAGCTGTCGCGGCTGATGCTGGCACTCAAGGTCGTTCTCGCCGGACGCTCGGCGATCCCGACCCTGGTGTTCGACGAGGTGGATTCCGGCGTCGGCGGCGCTACGGCGGCATCGATCGGCGAACGGCTGGCGCGGGTGGCGGATGGGGTCCAGGTGCTGGTCGTGACCCACAGCCCGCAGGTTGCTGCACGCGGCAACAACCATCTGCGTATCGCCAAGCAGGTGACGCGCGAACGAACCGAGACCCGCGCCGAGCCGTTGGACGGCGACGCTCGACGCGAGGAGATTGCCCGGATGCTGGCCGGCGAAACCATCACCGAGGCGGCCCGCAAGGCGGCCGACAGCCTGCTCGGGATCGCGTAGTGGCGGCCAAGGCGCCGCCAACGGAAGCGCGCGAGCTGGGCACGATCGAGCCGGACGGGCTGGACGAAACCGAGGCAGCGGCCGAGCTGTCCAGCCTTGCGGTGGCACTGGCGCGGCTGAGCCATGCCTATCACGTGGACGATGCGCCCGAGGCGAGCGACGCCGAATATGACGCGTTGCTCCGTCGCAACGAAGCGATCGAGCGCCGCTTTCCCAGGCTGGTCCGGGCCGACACCCCATCGGCCAAGGTGGGTGCCGCGCCCGAGGGCGGCTTTGCCAAGCACCAGCACCTCGTGCCGATGCTGTCGCTGGACAATGTCTTCGATCGCGCCGAGTTCGAGGCGTTTGCCGCCCGCGCGCGCCGGTTCCTCGGGCTGAAGGACGAGGCCGATACCAGGCTTCGGTTCGTCGCCGAGCCAAAGATCGACGGGCTGTCGATCAGCCTCACCTACGAGGATGGGCATTTCGTTGGCGGCGCCACCCGTGGCGACGGCACCACCGGCGAGGACGTGACCGCCAACCTGCGCACGCTCAAGGGCCTGCCGGAGCGCTTGGCCGGCAAGGCCCCCGGCCTGATCGAGATCCGTGGCGAGGTGTTCCTGCAGAAGGTGGACTTCCTGGCGCTCAACCAGCACCAGGCCGATGCCGGGCAGCGCCTGTTCGCCAACCCGCGCAATGCAGCCGCGGGATCGTTGCGCCAGCTCGACCCGGAGATCACCGCGGGCCGGCCATTGTCGTTATTTGCCTACGCACAGGGCCGTTCCAGCGAGCGGATTGCGGACACCCATTCCGGCTATCTGGACCAGCTGCGCGCGTGGGGGTTCAGCGTAAATCCACTGTCGGACGTGCTGGAGAATGCCGAGGAGGCGGAGCGGTTCCAAACCGAGCTGGCCCTGAAACGATCGGCCCTCGCCTATGATATCGACGGCGTCGTCTACAAGATCGACGACATCGCCCTGCAGGAGCGGCTCGGCTTCGTGGGGCGCGCGCCACGCTGGGCGGTGGCTTGGAAGTTCCCGGCCGAGCAGGCCGTCACCCGGCTGCTCGAGATCCGCATCCAGGTCGGACGCACCGGCGCGCTGACCCCGGTCGCGGTGCTGGAGCCGGTCAATGTCGGAGGGGTGCTGGTCACGCGGGCGACCCTGCACAACGAGGACGAGATCGCGCGCAAGGACGTGCGGCCGGGCGACCGGGTCCAGCTGCAACGGGCCGGCGACGTGATCCCGCAGATCCTGGGACGGGTGCCGGAAGATGGCGTCGAGCGTGGCGAGCCCTACGTGTTTCCCGACCATTGCCCGGCCTGCGGCTCCAAGGCAGTGCGGCCTGAGGGCGAGGTGGTGGTGCGCTGCACCGGCGGCCTGGTCTGTCCGGCGCAGACCGTCGAGCGGCTGATCCACCTGGTGTCGCGGCCCGCGTTCGACATCGACGGGCTTGGCGACAAGTCGATCCAGGAGTTCCACGACGCGGGGCTGATTCGAACGCCCGCCGATATCTTCCGGCTGAAGCCCGAGGACCTGGACGGGCGCGAAGGCTGGAAGGCCACCTCGATCGCCAAGCTGATGCGGGCCATCGAGGCGAGACGCACCATCCCGCTGGCCCGCTTCATCTACGGGTTGGGCATTCGCCGCATCGGCGAGACCAACGCCAAACTGCTGGCCCGTCATTATGGCAGCTATGCCGAGTGGCGGGCGCAGATGCTGCTCGCCACCACGATCGGCTCTGACGAACGGTTGGCGCTTGGCAGCATCTCGCGCGTGGGCCCGTCCATCGCCGACGAATTGGCGACGTTCTTTTCGGAGGAGCACAACCGCATTGCCGTGGACGAGTTGGCCGCCCTGCTGACGATCACCGACGAGGTCGCCCCGGAGAGTGCCGCCCTCGCCGGCAAGACCATCGTATTCACCGGCACGCTGGCGACCATGACCCGTCCGGAAGCGAAGGCGATGGCCGAGCGCCTTGGCGCCAAGGTGACCGACACCGTCAGCCAGAAGACAGATCTCGTGGTGCTCGGCGCGGAAGCCGGATCTAAGGCGAAGAAAGCCGCTTTGCTCGGGATCGCCACGCTCGACGAGCCGGCATGGCGGGAGCTGGCCGGATTAGCCGATTGAGTGACAAGGGGATGCCATCACAAAAGTTCCGTGACAATTCGGTTGATACGGCATCGGAACTTATAAATCATTGACTTTTGACGACGTGTCGTTGCAAATATGGGACGAAGCGTGGTCATCCGCCGCTCCCGTTCCAGATTATTCCTGTTCGACCGACTGCAGTCATTCTGCGGACCGAACGCCATGACCTAAGCGGGAAACTCGTTGACTGCAACTCGATCTGCAGTGTTACCATAGGTAGCGTATCGGTTGGCGCAGCTGATAATCTCCTGGTTCGGCTGAGCCGCTTGAATTCCTGGAGAAAGTAGATGGCAGATCGGCGGACGCTCTGTCGCGCCGCCGAACCGGACCGCGGCCCTCTGGTTGCAGCGCTCCTCGTCCTCATGTTCGGGACGATGGTCCTGGTGGCGCGGCTCTTCTGCGCAGACTTGGACGGATATACGTCGTTCTGGCCGGCCAATGCCGCCATGGTCGGTGCGCTGCTGACGCTGAGGTTGCGTTACTCGATCCCAGTCCTGATCGGCTGCTTCTGGCTGAACCTCGGCCTGAACGTCCTGGGTTTTCTCTCGCCCCAGGAGAGCCTGCTTGCCTGCATCGTGAATGTTGTCCAGGCGGTTATCGTCGCGGTCCTGACGCGACGATATTGCGGTGCGCTGACCGACCTTACCCGCTTCCGCAGGTTCGCGACGTTCACGCTTATCGCCTTGGCGGTCACGATCGCCGATTCTGCGGTTGGGGTGAGCATCGAGAAACTGGTCCTGCACGACGATAGCAGCGTCGTTCGCGACTGGGCGCAATGGGTCCTGTGCGACCTGTTCGGCTTGCTGGTCGCGACGCCCGTGGTCATCCTGGTGATCAGGAACATCGGCAGGAGCTGGCGGATCACCCACGCGCTGGTCGAACCGGTGATCCTGCTGGTGCTGACCGTTGTGCTGACGTTCGTCAGCTTCATGTTCTCCCACTCTCCGTTGTTCCTGTTGATCTTCCCGGTGATGGTCATGCTGGCCTTCCGGGCCAGGCCGATCTGGGTCCTCACCTCCGTGCTGGTCGTCTCGATATTCGTCTCCGCGATGACGGCGCATAATCTCGGGCCGATCGCCCTGCTATCCCCCGATGGGCAACTCATGCGCGAGAACATGCTGCAGCCGTACCTGCTGTCGCTGTTGCTGTCCGCGTTGCCGGCGAGCAACGCACTCGGCGAGAAGCTCCGGACGTCGCGACGGCTCGCGCAGCTGACCAGCAACCTCGAGCACGCGGCGACCCACGACCCGCTGACCACGCTGATGAATCGTCAATTGTTCAAGAAGCACCTGGCTGGTTGCGTTCGGGCCGGAAAGAACGGGGTCGTCCTGTTTATCGACCTCGACCATTTCAAACGGGTAAACGACGTGCACGGCCACCAGACCGGCGACGAGGTCCTGTGGATCTTCGGCAAGCGGATCGGGGAGTGCGCGCGCCGTCTTGGCGGCGAGGCCGCCCGCTTCGGCGGCGACGAGTTCGCGATGCTGATCCCCGACCAGGACTCCGGACAGGATATCGACGCCCTCTGCGGGTCGATCCTGCGGACCGCGCGCATACCCTACCAGGTCGGCCACGTGACCGTCCTGATGTCGGTCAGCATCGGCGCGGCGGGCATGCAGGTCGGCCATGGCGACACCGACACGTTGCTACGGAACGTGGACCTGGCGATGTACTCCGCAAAGAATACCGGCCGCGACAACTACCGGGTCTTCAACGACGAGTTGAAATGGGCGATCACCTACGCAAACGAGAACGAGCCTCGTCCGGATCAGCGCACTGGCCTGTAGAGCGGCATCGGTCTGATGCCTGTCATGATACGACACGCAACATGCGGAACCGTGCGGTCGTTCTTCCTGCTACCGATACCGCTACAGGATGACCGACATGGCCGAGACCGAGGATGACGCGCGCGAACGGCGGCTACGACGTCTGATCGGCCGGCTGCCGGCGCGTGTCGGGCGATGGATCGAGTGGCTCCGCCGCCCCGCCAACCTCGTCGTGCGCATCCCGGCCGGCCTGCTGCTGATCGCGGGCGGCTTTCTCGCGATCCTGCCGGTGTTCGGGCTCTGGATGCTGCCGCTGGGCATCGTGCTGCTGGCCGAGGACATTCCCTGGCTGAAACGCGCGACCGGCCGTTCCCTGGCCTGGATCGAACGCCGCCACCCGACCTGGCTCGGGCCGGCCGAGGCGGACGGCAACCAGCGATGAGCCGCGCCGGCGATCAGTCCAGCCAGACCGGCAGCTTCAACTGGGCGACGAAGGCCGCATGCGCTTCCAGTTCGGCCGGCGTGGGCACGATCGGGCGTGGCTGACGGGTCCGGGACAGCGCGTAGGAGATCGACGACGATCCCCCCTCCTCCCGCGCCAGCTCGAGCCCGCGCTGCCGCCCGCCCATGAGCTCGACATAGACCTGCGCCAGCAGCTTGCAGTCGAGCAGCGCGTTGTGGGTCGTGCGCTCGGCGAGGTCGATCGCGAACCGCCGGCACAGCGAGTCCAGGCTGTTCGGCAGGCCGGGAAAGCGGATCCGGGCCATGTCCAGCGTATCGATCATCCGCGCCAAAGGCAGCGCGGGCATGTCCAGACGCGCGAACTCGGCATTCATGAAGCCGAAATCGAACCGCGCGTTATGCGCGATCAGCATGTCGTCACCGATGAACTCGAGGAACGCCTCCGCCACCTCGTGGAACTTCTTCTGTCCGAGCAGGTGCGCACGGGTGTAGCCGTGTACACGCGACGCCTCCTCCGGGATGTCGCGTTCCGGGTCGATCAGCACATGGTAGTGCCGCCCGGTCGGCAGGTCCCCGACCAGCTCCAGCGCCGCGATCTCGATCACCCGGTCGCCGGTCAATGGGTTGAGCCCGGTGGTTTCCGTGTCGAACAGGATCGCGCGCATCATGGCGTTGTTGTTTCCGGGTCGGTCAGGTTCGTCATCATGCGCCTTATCTGCCTGAGGCTGTGCCAGCGGGACAGCCCGGTGCTGATGACCAGGTCCGCGCGGCGGCGCTTTTCCGCATCGGGCATCTGCCGGGCGATCAGGGCCAGCGCCTCGGCCTCGCTCATCCCGCGTCGCCGGCGGACGCGCTGCAGCTGCAGGGCTCGCGGCGCCGACACCACCACGACCAGGTCGCACGCCCGGTAACCGCCGCGCTCGAACAGCAGCGGGATATCGAGCACCGCCCAGCACCGCCCGGCCCGGCGGGCACGCCCGAGAAACCGGGCCTGAGACGCCCGGACCAGCGGATGCATGATCCGCTCCAGCTTCGTGAACAGCGACGCGTCCGCGATCACCGCCCGGCGCAGGACGGCACGATCGATCCGTCCGTCCCGCACCGCATCGGGGATCAGGCGCGCGATCGCCGGCACCGCCTGGCCGCCCGGCGCCTGCAGGGCGTGCACCTCGGCATCCGCATCGAACACCGGCAGCCCGGCCCGGCGCATGGCGGCGGCGGCAGTCGATTTGCCCATGCCGATGCCACCGGTCAGGCCGATGATCTTCATCAGGGACCAGGGACGGGATCGGCCGACACGAAGTCGAACAGGCTGGCATCCACTGCCGGATCGACCCCGAACCAGGCAGCGAACCCGATGCGTGCCTGATGAAGCAGCATCCCCAGCCCCTCGACCGTGACGAGACCGCCCGCCCGCGCCAGGGACAGCAGCGGCGTGACCCGCGGCGCATACACGATATCGGTGACCACCAGCCCCGGAGCCGCATGGTCGAGGCTGCACGGCAAGGCCGCATCCCCCATGCCGAGCGACGTGGTGTTCACCAGCAGCGACTGTTCCCCGAGGGCGATGTCGCGCGATGCCCAGTCCAGGACACGCACCGGATTGCATCCGTCCGTCAGCGAGGCCGCCAGCGCATCCGCGCGGTCCCGGGTCCGGTTGGCGAGATGCACGGCGACGCCCTCGGCCTGCAGCGACGCGGCGATCGCGCGTGCAGCACCACCCGCGCCAAGCAGCAACGCCGGGCCCGCGGCAGGATCGACCCCGGCCGCGCGCAGGCTGTCCAGGAATCCCTGGCCGTCGCTGTTGTCGCCGTGCAGCAGGCCATCCGGCCCGAACACCAGCGTGTTGACGGCTCCACAGCGCCGGGCGGCGGGCGAGAGCACGTCGCTCAGCGCGAACGCCTCCTGCTTGTGCGGAATGGTCACGTTCACCCCGGCGAACCCTGCCGCCCGCAGGCCGCGCAGGGCGGTCCCGAGCTGCCCGGGTGCGACCGGCAGCGGCAGGTAGGCGCCGTCGATCCCGTAGCGACGCAGCCATTCGTTATGCAGCCGCGGCGATCGGGAGTGCGACACCGGCCATCCGACCACGCCGGCCAGCCGCGTGCGCCCGGTCAAGGTCGTGATGCTCACCCTGACGGACTCGCTCCGGCGTCCCGGCACAGGGACAGCGCCTGCGGCAACAGCCTGGCCAGGCGTTTGGCCCAGTCACGCTGGCCTTCCGGCGTCGCGATCAGATCCTGCCTGATCTCGAGCTCGACATGCAGCAGGCCGCGTCGCTCCCCATGCACCGGAACCGTGTAGTCGTCCGTATCGGACAGGGCATACGGCTCGTTGTCGCCGACGACGAGATCGCCTTCCGCCTCCAGTAGCGCACGGAGGGCGCGGCCGTAGCGCGGGTCGTGGTTGTAGAGAACGCCGGCATGCCAGGGCCTGACATGGCCGGCCATCACCGGGGTGAAGCTATGCACCGCCACCAGTACCGGCGGCCGCCCCGCCTGCAGTCGGGCATCGACCAGGGCGGTGATCGCGTCCTGGTATGGGGTGAATATCTCGTCGCGTCGGGCGTCGCGGGCTGCGTCGTCCAAGCCCCGATTGCCGGGAACGTCGGTGCCGTCGCTGCGTGGCGCGATCGAGGTCGGGTGCCGGGGCGTCCGGTTGCAGTCGATCACCAGGCGCGAATAGCGCTGCACCACCGCCGTCGCATCCAGCAGCGTGCACAGATGCTCGCCGACTCCGAGGACACCGATGTCCCAGGCGATGTGCCGCTCGAATTCGGCATCGGGCAGGCCGAGCCGGCCGAGCGATGCGGGCACCGCGCGTCCGGCATGGTCGATCACCAGAAGGATGTCCGAACCGGACTGCTCGTGCAGGATTTGCACCGGGCCCGGATCGGCTTGGGTCAGCAGACCGCGAGGGGCCGGCTTCGAGTCGCGGCTCACTGCCAGCCACGCCGGGTCACGATTGGTCCAACTTTTGCTGCATTTCTTGCTCCCGACGTTGAAAGGCGTGACGCTGTTGATGAGGCGTCGATGCCGCCGATGCTAGCCTGATCTCGATGACGCCCCCGATTGCACCCCATGAAGCGCGGAAGGACCGCACATGCCGGTTCTGACTGTCCAGCACGTAACCACCTACAGCTACCGCCGCGTCGTCGGTTTTGGCGAGCACCGGATGTTGTTCCGGCCGCGCGACTCGGCCGATCAGCGGCTGCTGTCGTGGGACCTCGCGATCAGCCCCAAGCCGGTCGACTTGCGCTCGATCCCGGATGCGTTCGGCAACATCGTGACAATTGCCCGGTTCGCCGGCCGGGCCCGCGAGCTCAGGTTCGAGAACCGCCTGGTGATCGACCACACCCCGACCGCACCGAACGCGGATCGGCTGGCGCCGTATGCCCGCGCCTGGCCGTTCACCTACGACAAGGACGACACCGCCGACTTGGCTCGGGTCCGGGAGCGGCACTACGACGACCCCGACCATGTGGTGGATGCCTGGGCGCGCAGCTTCCTGCAGAACCACCCGACCGGGAACACGCTCGACCTGCTTGTCGACATTACCCAGGAGATCCGTCGCAGCTTTACCTATTCGGCCCGGCACGAGGAGGGCGTGCAGGAACCCGCTCGCACCCTGGCGCTGCGGAACGGTACCTGTCGCGACTACGCGGTGCTGATGATGGAGGCTGTGCGGGCACTCGGCATGGCGGCTCGCTTCGTGTCCGGCTACGTGTATTCACCGGGCGCCGACGGTACCGCGAACGTCGGCGGCGGCTCGACCCATGCGTGGGTGGAGGTTTATCTCCCCGGCTGCGGCTGGACCGAGTTCGACCCGACCAACGGCATCGTCGGCAGTCGCGACCTGATCCGTGTCGCGTCGGTGCGCGACTGGCACCAGGCAGTGCCGCTCGCCGGCACATGGACCGGCTTCCCCGCCGACAGCATCGGCATGAAGGTCGCGGTAACGGTGGCGCGCCGGCCCGAGCAGCCGGCGACGGACTCATCCCTCGTCGATCGCAACCGGAGCGGAGATGCCGGAGGGGGCGTTGTGCAGTTGTCGCCGCGCGATCCAGGGCCGGACAGCGGTTCGGCACGAGCCTCGGGAAGCATCGCAACCCGGCTCGAGTCCGACCGTTCGACGGTCTATGCCGGCTGACCGCCCAAAATCCGCTCAGGAAAAGGCTGTTTTTCTATAACCGGAAGGCGCATCGAGGAACGAGCGCCCGGCTAATGCGAAAGGGACACCGATGCTGATCCGCGCCGGATACGACATCGCCTTCAATGCCCCCAATCCGACGCCGCTGCTGCTGATGCTGAGCATCCATCCCGAACGCGAGCCGGATCTGCAATCGCCGCAGCAGATGATGTTCGACCCGCCGGTGCCGGCGCATCATTATCGCGATGTATTCGGCAACGTCTGCACACGGGTCGTCGCACCGCCGGGACTGTTGCGGATCACCAATGAGTTCACCATCGCCGATAGCGGGCAGCCAGACCTGTATGCGCCGGATGCCGAGCAGTCGCTGGTCGAGAATCTGCCCGACGATGTGCTGGTCTATCTTCTCGGCAGTCGCTACTGCGAGACCGACCGTCTGTCGGACACCGCGTGGTCGCTGTTCGGCCACGTGACACCGGGCTGGTCGCGCGTGCAGGCGATCGTCGATTACGTCCAGGATCGCATCAGCTTCGGCTACGAGCACGCGCGCCCGACGCGGACCGCCTACGAGGGCTTCATGGAGCGGAGGGGCGTGTGCCGCGACTTCGCGCATCTGGCGGTGACGCTGTGCCGCTGCATGAACATCCCGGCGCGCTACTGCACCGGCTATCTCGGTGACATCGGCGTGCCGGCCGTGGACGACCCGATGGATTTCAGCGCCTGGTTCGACGTGTATCTCGGCGGCGCCTGGTATGTGTTCGACGCAAGGCACAACAAGCCGCGCATCGGCCGCGTCCTGATGGCACGCGGACGCGATGCGACCGACGTCGCCATCTCGACGGCATTCGGTACGGCCTGGCTGGCCGGCTTCGAGGTGATCACCTACGAGCAGATGGCCTCGTCGCCGGCCCCGGCTTAATCCCGGCCGGCAGGGGCGAACATCCCTAGCCGATGAGTTTCGTGACCAGTGCCGCAGCCTGGGGCGAGGCCCAATCGACCGGCCCCTGCAGGCGCGCGACCTCCAGGCCGGTCTTGCCGACCAGCAGGGTGGTGGGAATGCCGTCCAGTCCCAGAGCACCCAGCAAGACGCTGTGCGGATCGAGCAGCACCGGCAGCGAGTTGATCCCGTGCGCCGCGTAGAAAGGCCTAACCGCCGCCGCACCGCTGCGGTCGAGCGAGACGGTCAATACGCGTATTCCGGACGGCGCCAGGGTTCGGGACAGGGCATCGAGCGCCGGCATTTCCGCGACGCAGGGAACGCACCAGGTCGCCCACAAATTCAGGACCAGGCCGTGCCCGGCATACTGCTCCAGCGACTGCGCCTTGCCATCAGCATCCAGGAAAGTGAGCCGAGGCAGGATCGTCGGCGGATGCGGTTTGATGATGTCGAGCGGCTGGACCGGTGGATGGCCGGGGTCCGCCTGTTCCGCCTGGCCGGGCTCGACCAGATATTTGCGCGCGACTGCGCCGGCCAGTAGGGTCCCGCCGGCCGCGAGCACGGTGCGGCGAAGAGTTTTTTGCATGATCCTGGACATCGCATGTCTTTAGAAGACGACGGCAATAGCGCAAGGCCGGTAAATGCCGGAGTGGGTGCAAAGCCGGCGAACGCACAATGGGGCGGCCGTTTCGCGGGCGGCCCATCCGCCATCATGCAGGAGATCAACGCCTCGATCGGCTTCGACCAGGTCCTGTGGCGCCAGGACCTGCGCGGCTCCAAGGCGCATGCGCGGATGCTGGCGCGTGCCGGAATCCTGAGCGGAACCGACGAGACCGCGATCCGCGACGGGCTCGATGCGATCGGCGCGGAGATCGAGGCCGGCACCTTCGTCTTCGAGACGGCGCTCGAGGACATCCACATGAATATCGAGGCGCGCCTGTCCGAACGGATCGGCGAGGCTGGCAAGCGGCTGCACACGGCCCGCAGCCGAAACGACCAGGTTGCCACCGACTTCAGGCTCTGGGTGCGCGATGCCATCGACGCGCTGGACCGGCAGGTCGCCTCGCTGATGCTGAGCCTCGCCATCCGGGCCGCCGAGCACGCCGCCGACCCGATGCCCGGCTTCACCCACCTGCAGACCGCGCAGCCGGTGACGTTCGGCCATCACCTGCTGGCCTATGTCGAGATGCTATCCCGCGATCGCGGACGGCTGGCCGATACAAGGCGCCGGCTGAACGAGTGCCCGCTCGGCTCCGCGGCGCTGGCCGGCACCTCGTTCCCGATCGACCGCGCGCTGACCGCTTCCCTGCTGGATTTCGACCGGCCGACGCAGAACTCGCTGGACGCGGTATCGGACCGCGATTTCGCCCTGGAGTACCTGTCGGCGCTGTCGATCATGGCGGTGCACCTGTCACGGCTGGCCGAGGAGATCGTGACCTGGTGCTCGGCGCCGTTCGGTTTCATCCGGCTGTCCGACGCCTTCACCACCGGCTCCTCGATCATGCCGCAGAAGCGCAACCCGGATGCCGCCGAACTCACCCGGGCAAAGACCGGGCGCATCGTCGGCGCGCTGATGGGTCTGCTGACGGTCATGAAGGGACTGCCGCTGGCCTATGCCAAGGACATGCAAGAGGACAAGGAGCCGGTGTTCCAGGCCACCGACGCGTCGGCGCTCTGCCTCGCCGCGACCGAAGGCATGGTCCGCGACCTGGTCGCACGGACTGACCGGATGCGCGCTCTCGCCGGCTCCGGCTACTCGACCGCGACCGATCTCGCTGACTGGCTGGTGCGGGTATTGAGGCTGCCCTTCCGCACCGCCCACCACGTTACCGGGCGGCTGGTCGGACGGGCCGAGGCACGCGGGGTCGAGCTTGCGGAGTTGTCGCTGGAGGAGATGCAGGCGGAGGAGCCGGGGATCACCGCGGAGGTGTTCGCGGTGCTGACGGTCGATGCCTCGGTCGCGTCCCGGACCAGCGAGGGCGGGACCGCTCCCGACAACGTGGCGAGGCAGGCTTCGGCCTGGATCGGACGCCTGCAACACCCGCACGGAGCTGCTTCATGAAGATTTCCCCAGCCGCGCGCACGAAGCTGGTCGCGCTGGTGGTGTGCCTGGCGATGGGCACCGGGCTGTCGGCCTGCGGCAAGAAGGGGTCGCCGGAAGCGCCCGGCCCCAGCAATCACATCACCTATCCGCGGGTCTACCCGACCCAATAGCGGGATCCGGCGTGCCGACCAGCGGGACCGCACGTCCCCCTGCCCCGGCCGCCGCTTCTATCTGGATGCCGACCGCCGCCCAGCGTCCGTCAGGCCGCTGCCAAAGCAGGGGCGCGCCACTGGTCCCGCGGGTCGCCTCGCAATCATGGACCAGCAACGGCCTTCCCTGCCCGTCGCTGGCCTGTCCGACCAGCGCGCAGGTCCGGTCCGCGATCGCGACCTCGTTCCGGTCCTGTCCGTAGCCGCCGAGCAGGATCCGGGCCGGCATAACCGGCACCGGCGCCTCCGGCAGCGTCTCGGCTTCCGGCAGCAGACGCTGGTCGAGCACCAGGACCGCACGATCGGCACCGGCAGTACCGGCCTCGTCGAGTGGATTGTAGGCCGCCGGCACGACGAAGCGGAGCACCAGGGCGTGCGCCGCATAGTTCCCGTCACGATAAGCAAGCAGCACGTGCACCGAAGCCGGCTGGATGAAACGCCGCACCCGCGGCAGGAACAGGCAATGGGCTGCCGTCACCACGACCTGGGGCGACACCACGAAGCCGGTGCAGCGTTCGCCAAGCTCGGTCTGTACACGCACCAGGCTGTTCCACGGCTTGGCGCTTATATCGACCGGGATGCGGTGATCGACGGCACCGACGCCCGGGCGTAGCGGAAGGGTAGCGGCACCGGTCGAACGGGATAAGAACAATCCGAGCAGTGACCCTAAAGTCACAACCTGTCGCATATTCATCAATTGATCGCTGACTCCCGTTACAAGGACGTTGAACGCCATGAATGCGCCACAGAGCGCGTCCACCGTCATTCCGTCGAGCAGGACAGGAGTTCAGGGTGACCCGATCCGACCAGCCTCCATCGAACGGGATGTTCAGCACTGGCCTTGCGTCGCCCTCCTGGGCAATGCTCGACCGGATTGCCGCGCGCGCGTTGCACGACTCCGTGTCCGGTATAAGAATGCCTCTATCCGACGAAGCCAAGGATCGGCTCTATCGCCGCATGTTCCCCGACGACGTCTGCATTGGACCAGGACTAAATGACAAGAGCTGATACGCGACCCGAGCCGCGCCGCGGCGTAATCGTCATGCACGCGTTCGGGCCGTACCAGGAGGGCCAGTTTCTCGAAGATCCCGTGCTGATCGACAAACTCGTAGCCGACGGTGAAAGCTGGCGGATCAACGAGGCGGTCCTGCTGGTACCGCCCTCCTGATACAGAAGCTGGCTACGTACCGATGAAGGCGAGCAGATCCGCGGTCAGGCGCTCCCGCTCGGTATAGAAAAGTCCATGTGGCGCGCCGTCATATTCGATGTATTGCGCGCCCGGTATCAGAGCAGCAGCCCGTGTTCCGGATACGCCGGCGGGAACCGTCGCATCCGACGTTCCATGTATCACCAGGGTCGGCTTGTCGAACGCCTTCATGTCGGCACGGAAATCCGTCTCGGAAAACAGCCTGACGCAATCGATCGTCGCACGCGGCGACCCCGTCAACGCCATGCCGCTGTTCCATTCCAGAAACTCGGACGAAACAGCAAAACTGAGCAGGCCGGCGCCATAGAACTTCTTTCCGAAGCCCGCCAGGAAATGCGGCCGATCGGTTTTGAGTTGTTCGACCATCTGGTCGAAGATGCCACGATCGACGCCCTCAGGATTGTCGGGGGTTTCCATCAGGTATGGCGTGACGGCGGAGACCAGGACCGATCGCGCGATGCGTGCACTGCCATGTCGGGAGAGGTAGCGGGCAACCTCACCACCGCCCATCGAGAAGCCGACCAGAGTGACGTCGTTCAGATCGAGCGCCTCCAGCAGCGCATGCAGATCGTCCGCCAGGACATCGTAGTCATAGCGGCCACCAGGCTGGTCCGATCGCCCGAACCCGCGACGGTCATACGCGATGGTGCGAAGGCCACGCCGTGCCATCGGGTCCATCTGGTATTCCCACATGTCGGAATTGACCGGCCAGCCATGGATGAACACCACCGGCTTGCCCGTACCCCAGTCCTTGTAGAACAGGTTGATCCCGTCGGGCATTTTGACGAAGGCCATGTACCATCACTCCTGGTTTCTAGCCGTCGAACGATCGTGCAGGGCCCCCGGTTCCACCTGGCGAGGTCTGTCTCGTTAACCGCGACTTAACCGCTCGAGAATACCGTCCGCTCAATAAACAGGGCGAAGCGATGGCAGCGGATGCAATGGCCGACAGCATGACATCGGTCGAAACACGGGCGTGGGCCGGCGGCACTCATTCCGGCTTGGGAGACGTCCGCGAACAATCCGCGCGGCCCGACCGCGCGGCGCTGTATGCCATCCGGCTGCTCTTCGATCGCGGCTTCTACCTGTCGCAAAACCAGGATGTCGCCGCGACCGGAATCGATCCGCTGGATCACTTCCTGACACTCGGACTTGCCGAAGGCCGGTCGCCCTGCGCGCTGTTCGATCCGGATTTTTATCTCCACCAGGCAGGCGCGCCGGCCGAACGTGCTTTCCTTTTCCTGCATTATCTCGAAACCGGCATCCAGGCCGCCCTCGATCCGCATCCTCTGGTCGATGCCCGTTTCTATATGCGGCAGAGTCCGGCGCTGGCTCCCGGCACCAATCCGCTGACGCACATGCTCGGTGCCGGCCGGCGCGAGAACCGGCGGCCGAACCCGTTATTCGACCCGGTCTATTACCGGCGCCGCCAGCCGCGCATGGACCAGGCACTGCATCCGTTGATCCACTACGTAGCGCAAGGCTGGCGCGAGCGGCTGCAGCCGCATCCGCTGTTCGACCCCAGGGCGTATCTGGACCAGCGGCCGGATATCGAGGCCGCCGGAATCGATCCGCTTGCCCATTACCTGCAGCAGGGCTTTCGCGAGCAGGCTCGCACCCACTGGCTGTTCGATGCCGGGCACTACGCCGCAAGCTGCTCGGCGCCGGTGGCACTTTGCGACGCCCTGCTGCATTGCGCCTCGAACGGTTGCGGCCTCGAGCGATCGCCGCATCCGCTGTTCGATGCCAGGCACTACGTGCTCCAGCATCCGGACCTTGCCGATACCGGGATCGATCCGTTCCTGCATTTCCTCGAATTCGGCCTCGTGGAAAATCGTGATCCGCATCCGCTGTTCGATACCTGGTTCTATCGCAACCAGAACCCGGACGTGATCGATAGCGGCCTGCCACCGTTCGTTCATTATGTCCGCGACGGCATAAGGGAGGGCCGCGACCCGAACCCGTTTTTCCCCGCCGTGATCTATCAGGTTCGAAATTCCGGTGCGCGGGACGAAAGCGCTGGTCCGCTCGCGCACTTCCTGCGCACACCGGAGACCCATCTGCTGCCGCTGAGCGACGAGTTCGACCCGGCCTTCTACCGTGCCTGCCATCCATCCTGCGCCGCGGCGACGGGCACGCCGCCGCTCGGCCACTATCTGTCGGTCGGTCGTGCGCAGCGCCTGTCGCCGCTGCCGCGCGCCATCGAGCGGCATGACTGGATCCTGCCGGCGACGACAGGCCACTTCCCGTCACCCGCCCCGATCGCCGGAGCCACGTCGATCCTGCTCATCGTGCAGCAGGCATCGCATGGCGATGCGGGCATCTGCGCGTTGCGCGCGTTGCAGCAGCTGGTCACCGATCCCGAGCTGAGTTGTCGCGTGATCGTTCGTCATGACGGGCCGCTCTCACCGGCATTCGCAGCACTCGCTCCGACGATCGTCCTGCCGGCGGACATGGAGGCATCGGCCGACGTCGATACGCTGGCAGACATCCTGCACTCGTTCCGTGCGCTGCCGACGCCGCGCCTCGTCATCATCAACAGTGCCGCGATGCCTGACGTGGCGCGGCTGATCGGCTCGCTCGGCCTGGAGCTGCTGGCCTGGCTGCACGAAATGCCACTCCTGATCGACAGCCTGCCCGGTGGCGACAGCGCGATGCAGACACTTGCGCGGACGGCATCGTGCATCGTGACCGGCTCGGAGCCCGCCCGCGAGGCGCTGATCCTGCACTACCGCCTCGACCCGGCGCAGGTAACGGTGATTGCCGACGGCATCGTGCAGCCGCCGCCCAACCTGACTGTCCGCCAGGCAAGGCTGACCCTGCGTCGCCAGCTCGGGCTGCCGCTCGATGCGCTGATCGTCATGGGTAGCGGCGACGTGGCGTTCCGCACCGGCACCGATCTGTTCATCCAGGTGGCGGCCCAGGTCATTTCACGCAGCCTCTCCGAGGTGCCGGTGGAGAATCCCCCGCGGCAGGCCTTCTTTCTCTGGATCGGGGCCACCGAGGATCCGCTGTTCGCCGGACTGTGCCAGAACGATATCGACCGGCTCGGGCTGGGTGCACATGTCCGGCTGCTGAACCCGGATGCGGCGCCCGCGGAACTCCTGCTCGGGGCCGACCTGTTCCTGCTCACGTCCCGCGAATGTGCAACCAGCGTCGCCGGGATCGAGGCGCGGACCAGCGGGCTGCCGCTGGTGAAGTTCAGGTTCCCGAGAAACCGCCCGGCGGAAGCTGGAGGTGGCCGCGACCCGAAGACCTCGGAGGTCGCCTATCTCGACGTGGATGCGATGAGCGACATCGTCATGGCGCGCGGCGACCGCCCGTCCCGGAGGCACCGCGATCATTCGGAACGTGGCGGCAATGCCCCGAGCTGGGAAACATGGCGGCAAGGCCTGCGCCGGCTGCTCGCGAACAGCTTCGGTGTTCCGGTCGAATAATCGGACCGAGAGAGCGAGGCGACCGGATGATGTTCTAGCCGAGCGATTCCGGTCCGAACGAGTCCGGCAGCAGCTCGGCGAGGCTTCGCACGAGAAGGGTGCGTCCATCGGGATCGACGATCCGGATCCTAACATCCGGACCGGCGAACTCGCGGATCTTCTGCCGGCAGCCGCCGCACGGCGTGCAAGGTCCCGTGCCGCCGCCGGCGATCACCACCTCCTCGATCTGCCGGCTGCCGGACAGGATCATCGAGGAGATCGCCCCCGCTTCCGCGCACACGCCCTGCGGATACGCAGCGTTCTCGACATTGCATCCGGCATGGATGACGCCACGCTCGCACCGGATCGCGGCCCCGACCAAGAATTTCGAGTAGCGCGCATAGGCATGCTGCCGCGCCGCCAGCGCAGCCTCGATCAACGCATCCGCCATGTCCCCGCCCCTTCGCCGCAGCAGCCGGGAGCGTATCGCCGCCTGCCACACGAAGCCATCGCCGAACCGCAACCGGCACTTGGAGACGAACCGGCCCGCCCCTACTCTGATGTCCATGCCAAGCGTGTCCGCCCCGCCTTCGAGCTCCATGACCGACCCGAGCGTCGCCGACCTGCTCGCGGCGCGTCCGCATCTCCGCATGCATGCGCTCGAGGGGCTGATGCTGGAACAGGTGCCGCTCGCCGCCATCGCGGATGCGCTGGGAACCCCGGTCTGGGTCACCGGGGCCGGAACGCTGCGGTCCCGCTATCGGCGCCTGGAAGCAGCACTGGCGGAGCCAAGCCTCGGGGCCTCGATCCATTACGCGGTCAAGGCCAACGACCATCTCGCGATCCTTCGGATCCTGTCCATTGAAGGCGCCGGTGCGGACGTCGTGAGCGGCGGCGAGATGCGTCGCGCGATCGAGGCCGGCATCCCGCCCGCCCGTATCGTGTTCTCCGGCGTCGGCAAGTCGGATGACGAGCTTGGCCTCGCTCTGTCGCTTTCGATCAGCCAGATCAACGTCGAAAGCCGTGAGGAGCTGGAGCGCCTTTCAGGCCTGGCAAGCGCCTGCGGCCGGACCGCTCGGATCGTGCTGCGGGTAAACCCCGACATCGACGCAGGCACCCACGCCAAGATCACCACCGGGCTCGCGGACAACAAGTTCGGCGTCGCCTACGACGAGGCGGCGGACCTCTATGCGCTGGCCGCCCGCCTGCCCGGCATCGAGCCGATCGGGTTCGCGGTGCATATCGGCAGCCAGATCAACGACCCGGCGCCGTTCCGCGCCGCCTATGCACGCATCGCCGACCTGGTCCGGCGGGTGCGCGAGGCGGGCCAGGCGGTGTCGCTGGTGGATTGCGGCGGCGGCCTCGGCATCAGCTATCGCGACGAGATCGAGGGATCGCCGCGGGCCCTGGCGCATGCCATCCGCGTCACCCTCGGCGATCTCGGACTGAAGCTGGTGGTCGAGCCCGGCCGCTGGCTGGTGGCGCCGGCGGGCGTGCTGCTGTCGCGCGTGCTGCTGGTCAAGCAGAGCGCCGGACGTGCGCCGTTCGTGGTGCTGGACGCCGCGATGAACGACCTGCTGCGTCCGAGCCTGTACGAGGCCTGGCACGGGGTGGTGCCGCTGTCGGCTCGCGACGCCGTGCAGCCGGCCGGACCCGCCCATCTGGTCGGACCGGTCTGCGAGACCGGCGACACGTTCGCGCTCGACCGGCCGCTGCCGCACCTTGCGGCCGGCGCCCGCGTCGCGATCCTGGATACCGGCGCCTACGGTGCGGTGATGAGTTCGACCTATAATTCGCGGCCGCTGGCAGCCCAGGCGCTGGTCGACGGGTCACGTTGGACCACGATACGGCCCCGCCAGCCGGTCGAGCAGCTCTGGGCCGGCGAGCTCGTGCCCGACTGGATCGCCGCGGGCGAAACAGGAGCCGGACGAGCCGCCGAATGAGCCAGCTTCCCGTCCTCGCACGGGCGCGCCGGCAGGCGGGCCGGGTCCTGTGGATCGAGCAGATCTGGCCGAGGTTGCTGCCGGCGATAGGCGTGCTGATCGTCGTGCTGATCGCATCGTTGCTGACGCTGCCGCAGCGCCTGCCGCTCTGGCTGCATGCGGCCCTGCTGCTCGCGATCGTCGCCTGCACCGGCCTGCTCCTGTATCGCCGGCTGGTCCTGCTCCGCGCGCCGGGCCTGCGCCGCCGCGACGACCGCATCGAGCGCGCGTCGGGACTGGCCCACCGTCCGCTGCTGGCGCTCGGCGACCAGCCCGCCTTCGACCACGCAGGCAACGATGCCACCAGCCGGATCTGGCAGGCCCATCTGCATCGGACCGAGGCCGGCCTAAGCCGCTTGACCGCCGGGCCGCCACGGCTGGGGCTGCGTCGCCACGATCGCTACCGCCTGGGGTTGCCGCTGCTCGGAGTGCTGGTGGTCTGCCTGCTGCTGGCGGGGCGTGAGGCACCGATGCGGATCGCGTCCGGCTTCTGGCCGGGCCTGGACATTCCACTGGGACCCAGGCCCGCCCTGCAGGCCTGGATCACCCCGCCGGACTATGCCGGCGGCGCGCCGATCTTCCTGACCGATCCGCACGGTCGCTACGACGTGCCCGCCGGTGCCACGCTGATGCTGAGCCTGACCGGGCTCGCATCGCGGCCCAGAGTCTCGATGCAGGGAACCGGCCCGGTCCGTTTCGTCCGGCTCTCGCCGACAAGCTGGACCCTCGGACAGCCCCTCACCGGCAGCACGGTGGTCAGCGTGCGCGGCGCCGGCTACCGGCTGGCGGACTGGACCATCACCGTGCAGCCGATCCTGGCACCGGTGGTGAGCTGGGCCTCACCTCCCGGTCCGGCCACCAACGAACCGTGGCAAACCAAACTGCCCTGGTCGGTGTCCCACCGCTACGGCGTACAGACGCTCATGGCCGAGCTCAGGCTGACCAAACCAGGCCGGCGCGACCAGCCGGAGCGGGTCGTTCGCGTGCCGATCCCGATGCCGGGCAGCACGAAATCCGCCAAGGGGGTGGCACTGCCCGACCTTTCGGCCGACCCGTGGGCGGGCGAACCGGTGACCGCGCGACTGCTGGCGACCGATGCATCGGGACAAACCGGCCGCAGTGCCGACGCGGCCTTCACCCTGCCGGCGCGGCCGTTCCGCAATCCGCTGGCGCGCGCGGTGCTGGATGTACGGCGGCGGCTGGCGCTCGGCCGGGAGCAGCCGGCGGAGGCCGCCGACGACCTGCAGGCGCTCGGCGACACGCCGGGTGCCTTCGCGCAGGATAGCAGCCTGTTCCTGAACCTCAGTGCCGATGCCTCGCTGCTTCGGCTTCAGCCTGCATCGCCCGCTGCGACCGACGAGGGCGTGTCCAGGCTGTGGGAGCTGGCGCTGGCACTCGAGGATGGCCTGCACAACGACCGCGACGGAGCGCGCGCGGCGCTCGACGTGCGGGCCGCCCAGGACGGGCTGTCGGCCCAGCTCGAACACATGCGGCAGCTCGGCGACCGCGGCCAGTCGGATCCGGAGCAGGCCAAGCTGCGTGCCAGGATCGATGCGCTGACGGCGGCGATCGCCCACCGGATGCAGGCGCTGGCGGCCCAGGCGCAGCGCGAACACACGGCGCTGCCGCCGATGCCGGACCAGAAGATGCTGGGAGGCCAGGATCTGGCCCGCATGCTGCAGCAGATGCGGGATGCCGCCGCCGCCGGGCATCCGCAGGAGGCGATGCAGATGCTGTCGCGCATGCAGGCGATGCTCGAGCACATGCGCGCCGCGACGCCGCGGGACCTGGAGAGCGCGCGCCAGCAGGCCCAGGCCCAGCAGCAGGCCAAGGAACAGATGGAGGCCGTGCAGGACCTGGTGCAGCGGCAGACCGCGCTGCTCGACCATGCCCAGTCCAGGCAGAACCAGGCCGACGCGGCGGAACAGGCCCGGGCCGGGACGCAGCAGGACGGCGAGGATGCCGTCGACCCGGCCACCCGCGACCTGATGCGCCAGCTCGGCATTCCGGAGGCAAGCCTGCCACCCCGGCGGGCGCCACCGCAGGCCGGATCGCCTCCAGGATCGCCGCAGCAGTCGCCATCCCAGGGAACGCCGCAAGCCGGTGCGACCGGACCGGACCAGCAATCCAGCCAGAAGTCCGACGGCCATGCCCAGCATGTGCTGCGCCGCGCGCTCGGCGAGTTGTCGACCGAGTTCAAGTCGTTGACCGGCAAGGCAGCGGCCGGGCTCAACGACGCCTCGAAGGCGATGGATCGGGCTCGCGACGCGCTGTCCGCAGGCCAGGATGCGCCGGCCGTGACGGCACAGATGCAGGCGCTCGCATCGCTCCAGAAAGGCGCGCAGCAGATGCGCAGTGCGATGTCCGGCAGCGGCAGCGGCGGTGGCAGCGGAATGGCGCTGCTCCCGGGCGACGGCCAGTCCGGGTCCGGCACGGGCAGCGAACCCGGCCAGGACGAGGCCAGCGGTGCCGAGCAGGACGGCAAAAAGGATCCGCTCGGTCGGCATCTGGCATCGGGCCATGCAGGCATGGATGATGGCTCGGACACCCACGTGCCGGACGCGACAGAGACCGGTCGTTCGCGCGAGATCGAGCGCGAGCTGCGCCGCCGGGACAGCGACCGTACTCGCCCGCAGCCCGAGCTGGACTATCTCGACCGCCTGCTCAAGCCGTTCTGATGATCAGCCGCCCGGGATGGTACCCTGCATGAAGTCGAGCTGTATCGTGCGGAACCCGGCACGAGCGGCGATGGTCGGACCGAGTTCGAGATAGGGATCGCCGGTCCCGCCCGCGCGCGGCCACCGGGCGGAGGACACGGACGCCCCGTCCCCGTTCGGATCGCCGGTCGTGGCGAACCGGGTCCAGGCAGTCATCATCGTTTCCGACAATGCTCGGTCCTGGGCGGATGCCAGGCGTCCGAGCGTGCCGAACACGAACGCGACCTCGGCTGCGTGGCGCGGCGGCAAGCCAAGGATCGGTTCGGCAAACACATACCTGAACGCGCGCGGCTCACGCGACGCGCCGGCCCGGCCGAGCATCCGCGCACCCTCGTAGAACAGGCCGTCGCCGATGATGTCGGCACCGGAACGCAGGGCGGATTCGGGATCGTGCGCAGGATAGACCAGTGCCGCCTGCGCGGCCTGCGTGCCGAACAGCAGCGACAGGCGCTGGGCGTAGGCCCCGGGCGACAGGCCGCGCCAATGTGCCGCGAACGACAGGCCCTCGTCGGCATTGGTGCCGATCATCATCGGCATCCGGAACCCGGCCGGTGATTCCAGCAGCGCGTTCGGCTGGTCCGGCAGCACCTGCCCGTCGACCACCGGGAACGGCAGCGGTACCGGTGCCATCCGTGGCGCCCGCGACTGGATCATGAGGTTCGCGGCCACCAGCGACTGCGCCGGGGCACGCCGCAGCGCCGCGAGATCGGACCCGATCGAGAGGCCGGTGCGCTCCGCCTCGGCCAGCGTCATGAAGCGCCAGCCGAGCGCCGGGCTCTCCAGGATCGCCCGGGCAAAAAGCCCGCGCGCCAGCGGCGACGCCAGCAGCATCGCGACCGAGGTGCCGCCGGCGGACTCGCCGAACAGCGTGACCCTGCGCGGATCGCCGCCGAATGCGCCGATATTGGCCTGTATCCAGCGCAGTGCCCGGATCTGGTCGAGCAGCCCGTAATTGCCGGACGTGCCGCCCCCCTCGCGCGTGAGCGCCGGATGGGCCAGGAAGCCGAAAACCCCGAGCCGGTAGTTCAGCGTGACCAGCAACACCTTGTGGCCGGCCAGCGCGGTTCCGTCATAGACCGGCTCGGCGCCGGAGCCGAACACGAAGCCGCCGCCATGCACGAACACCATGACCGGCAGCGGCGGGCCGTGACGCCGAAGCGGCGCCCACACGTTCAGAGACAGGCAATCCTCCGACGGGATCGCGGTGACGTCGCCACGGTGCGACTGCATGCAGGCGGGCCCGGCGCGCGTGGCATCGCGGACCCCGGACCAGGGTAACGGCGGCTGCGGCGGACGCCAGCGCAGTGGTCCGACCGGGGGCACCGCATACGGGATGGCCATGAAGGCCTGCACCCCGGGGTCGTTGGTCGCGCGCCCGAGCAGCGCACCATCCGCGACATGCACCACCGGCCCGGCATCGCCGGCCACCGCCCCGCGCAGGCACACCAGCAGCAGGAACAACAGGAAACAGCCCCGTGGCGATCGGTGCGGGCGATAGCGGTCCGGCAAGGTCATGGCGCGGTCAGTCACCCTGCAGCAGATCTGGACACGTAAGGCAGTCTACCCGATGCCGGGGGCGTTCCGGCGGACGGCATTGCCGCAGACAAACCCGAGAAACGTCCTGACTGCGCGCGACTGATTAAAAGCCCGACTATCGAGAGCACGGACATGGCTGGCTCCGGGACAAGGGCACGATGCCCGGTTCTGCAGGCAAGAGGCACATCAGTCTATCGCAAGGCCGCGATCCGGCAGGCGTCGTCGCTGCCAACATCCAACGGATCCAATTGCGCCCGCGGGTCAGCCGAGCAGCGCACGGACCTCGTCGAAGGATGGGGCCGCGTCCGCCGCACCTCGTCTGGTGGTCGCGAGCGCACCGCACGCGGCAGCGAACCGCACCGCGTCGCCCAGCGTGTCGCCGCGCGCCAGTGCCACCGCCAGCCCGCCATTGAAGCAGTCCCCGGCAGCGACGCTGTCGATCGCCTGCACCTGGAACGGCGGCACGAACCCACTATCCCGTCCGTCGCGCCAGAACACTCCGCGTGCGCCCAGCTTGACGATCGCCCGCGTCAGGCCCTTCGCCTGCAACCGGTCTGCGGCGAGTGCCGCCGAGGCCGCATCGGTCGGCCGGATACCGACCAGCCGTTCGGTCTCGGTCTCGTTCGGCGTCACCAGATCGACCAGGCTCCAGGCCTCGTCCGGCAGGCCGTCCAAAGGCGCGGGTGCCGGGTCCAGGATCACCAGCGCACCGGCGGCCCGCGCACGTCGTGCGGCCTCCAGGCTGGCCGGCATCGGGATTTCGAGCTGCAGCAGCAGCACGCGCGTCTGCCTCAGCAACGCGTCGATGGCATCGACGTCGGTGACATCGAGTTCCATGTTCGCGCCGCCGGCAAAGGTGATCATATTCTCGCTGTTGGCATCGACGCCGATCAGGGCGATGCCGGTCGGATGGTCCGGGTCGCTGCGCAGCGCGGACAGGCCGACACCGAAACCGGCCAGATGGGTCCGCGCGAGCTCCCCGAACGCATCGGTGCCGGTACGCCCGGCCAGCTCGACCCGCAGCCCGAGCGACGCCGCCAGCCTGGAGGCGGCGGCTGCCTGATTGGCGCCCTTGCCGCCGAGCCCCATCGCGTAGCGGCTGGCATGGATGGTCTCGCCCGGACGCGGCAGTCGGTCCGAATAGGCGATGATGTCGATGTTCACGCTGCCGAGCGACAGGATGAGCCCGGCATCCCGCTTGGTTTCGGAAGACATCGATCCTGCTCCTGTCCCGGCCTTTGCAGGAGCTTCTGGCATGTGCGCCGGAGCCGGTCGAGACGTCGCGTCAGCCGGTCGATTCCGGCGCAAGGAACACCGCCGCCAGTCCGATCGCCGCGACGCCGGCCACGTAATGCGCCGGAGCCAGCCTATCGAGATGAACCAGCCACGACACCAGCAACGGGGTGGCGCCGCCGAACACCGCATAAGCGACATTGTAGGAGAAGGAGAGGCCGCTGAACCGAACCGAAGCCGGGAACGCGCGTACCATCAGCACCGGCGTCAGGCTGGCCACGCCGGCACCGGCGCCGGCCAGCAGGTAGAGCCAGACCAGCGCATCCGGCCTGGACGCCGCACCCAGGTAAAGCGCGTAGGTCGAGCCGACCAGCAGCAGCGTGACCGGCACCGCCGTCCGCCTGAGCCCGAACCGGTCGGTGGCCATGCCGACCATGACCGCCGATACGCACAGCGATGCGGTCCCGGCGAGATTGGCCAGCAGCGTATCGCGTGGCGACAGCGCGAACAGTTTCTGCAGCAGCGACGGCGTCATCAGGATCACCACCACGATCGCCGCGGTCAGCATCCAGGTGCTGGCCATCGAGGCCACCACCGCCGCACGGTGCCGCCGCAGCACCGCACGCAGCGGCATCTCACGCGCCTGCCTGGCGCGGCCGCGCATTTCCAGGAACACCGGCGTCTCCTCGAGCCAGCGCCGCAGCACCATGGCGGCGAACCCGAACACCCCGCCGACCAGGAACGGCAGCCGCCACCAGCCGCCGGCGATCTGTGCCGGGGTCAGGGCGAGGTCGATCGAGGTCGCCATCAGCGATCCGAGCAGGATGCCGCCGGTCAGGCCGCCGGTCAGCAGCCCGACGGCCAGCCCGACCCGTCCCGGAGCCGCATGCTCGGCGACGAACACCCACCCGCCGGGCGCCTCGCCGCCGATCGCCGCACCCTGCATCACCCGCATCGCCAGCAGCAGCAGCGGCGCCAGCGCACCGATCCGCGCGTAGGTCGGCAGCAGGCCGATCAGCAGCGTCGGGATCGCCATCAGCAGCACGCTGAAGGTGAACACGCGCTTGCGGCCGACGGTGTCGCCGAAATGCGCCATGATCACCCCGCCGAGCGGACGCGCCAGGTAGCCGGCGGCGAACAGCCCGAAGGTCTGCAGCTGCCGCAGCCAGTCCGGCAGGTCGGCCGGAAAGAAAAGCCTGCCGATCACGCCCGTAAAAAACACGAAGATCACGAAATCATAGAACTCGAGCATGCCGCCGAGCGAGGCGAGACCGAGCGTGCGTATCTCGATCGGCGACAATGGCCTGCGGCGCGGGGAGGTGGTGGTGCTCATTCTGAGGATCGGTCTCCGGTGCGTCGCCCAAGCAGTGCCGACCCGGCCAGCAGCGCGCAAGCCACGTAGGCGGCCACGCCGACGAACCACACCGTGCCGGGCAGCGTGTGCAAGGTGGCGGCGAACAGCAGCGTCACCAGCAGCGGCCCGACCACGCCGGCGAGGTTGGCCAGGCTCGACAGCGTGCCCTGCAGCTCGCCCTGACGCGCCGGACCGACCGCGCCGGATAACGATGCCTGCAACGCCGGCAGACCGACCCCGCCGGCCGACAGCAGCGGCATGATCGCGAACGGCATCCAGCCACGCGTCGCCAGTCCCATCAGTGCGTAGCCGCCGGCATCGAGCACCATGCCGAGCAGGATGGTGCCGCCCTCGCCCATCCTGCGGGTCAGCGGACCGGTCAGGAATGCCTGGCTCAATGCGAACAGCAGCCCGTAGCAGGCGAACGACCAGCCGACCACCAGCGGCGTCCAGCCGTAGCGGGCCTGGCCATACAGCACCCAGATCGACATCGGGATCTGGCCGACCAGGCACATCACGCAATAGATGCCGATCATCGGCAGCAGCAAGGGCATCGAACCAAGCCGGCGCAACGAGGAGAACGCGTTCATTCCGGACAGTCGCAGCGGCGAGCGGTCGCGCAGGCGATCCGGTTCCGGCAACAGAAACCAGGCCAGCAGCAGGTTGAGCCCGTTGAGGCCTGCCGCCGCCAGGAACGGCAGGGCAAGCCAGATCTGCCCCAGGCTGCCGCCGAGGATCGGACCGGCTATCCAGCCGATGCCCATCACCGCGTTCAGCGTGCCGTAGCGGCGCGCGCGATCGGCTTCCGGGGTGAGGTCGGCGATGGTAGCCGAGATGACCGCCATGTTGGCGGCCGTGACCCCGCCGAGCACCCGGGCCAGATAGAGCACCCATAGCGAGCCGGCGAACCCGGTCAGCAGGTAGTCGGCGGCACCGCCGGCCAGCGAGAGCAGCAGGATCGGCCGCCGTCCGAACCGGTCGCTGAGCGCCCCGAGGACAGGTGCGCACAGGAATTGCATCAGAGCGAACGTCGAGATCAGCGCGCCGTAATGCACCGCGATCGGGCGGTCGCCGGCCAGGTGGCGCAGCAGCGCCGGCAGGATCGGGATGATCAGCCCGACCCCGATCGCATCGATCAGCGCTGCAAGATAAAGCACGGCGAGCGCGCGATTCATGGAAGCTCCCGCCGCCGTGTCGATGATTCGGGCGATGGCCGCCGTCGCCAGGAGCCCATCCGATCATGCGGCCGGCGCGTCAAGCGAAACGGTTGTCTCGCCTGATCGGCTCCCGGCGGTGCATCATGCCGCGGACCGCGGGAGCCTTACGGATGCTGAACACACTCGTCGCCTTGCTCCTGGCCAGCGTGCTCGCGGTGCCGTTGTCGCGCCGCGCCGGATTCGGCAGCGTGCTCGGCTACCTGGTCGGGGGCGTGGTGATCGGCCCGTCGGTGCTGGGTCTGGTGTCGGGCGTCTCGCAGATCGCCACCGTGTCCGAGTTCGGGGTGGTGATGCTGCTGTTCCTGATCGGGCTCGAACTGCGCCCGGCCCGGCTCTGGACGCTGCGCCGCTCGGTGTTCGGGCTGGGGTCGGCGCAGGTGCTGGTCAGCGCCTGCGTCCTCGCCGCGCTGATCCATTATTGGGGCGGGCTGGACTGGCCGGCCTGCGCCGCCCTGGGCGCCGGCCTGGCACTCTCCTCGACGGCGATCGTGCTGCCGATGCTGGCCGAGCGGCAATTGCTGGAAACACGGGCCGGACGCGACAGCTTCTCGGTGCTGCTGTTCCAGGATCTCTCGTTCATTCCGCTGGTGGCACTGGTTCCGCTGCTGGCGAACGGACACGCGCATCACCTGTCAGCCGGGCTGCCCTGGCGCACCGTCGGGCTGGCGCTGCTGGCGGTGGGTGCGATCCTGGTCGGCGGACTGGTGCTGCTGCCGCGGGTGTTCCGGTTGATCGGCGGCGCGCGCACCCCGGAAGTCTTTACGGCAATGGCGCTGCTGACCGTCGCCGGCACGGCATGGCTGGCCGACGAGGTCGGGCTGTCGATGTCGCTCGGCGCGTTCCTCGCCGGCGTGCTGCTGTCGAACTCGGAATACCGGCACGAGCTGGAAGCCGACATCCAGCCGTTCGAGGGCGTGCTGCTCGGATTCTTCTTCATGTCGGTCGGCATGACGGCGCGGCTGGACCTGCTGGTGTCGGACCCAGGCAGCATCCTGGCTGCGGTGGGTGCGCTACTGCTGGTCAAGGCGGCGATCGGCTACGGGCTAGGGCGCATCGGCGGCCAGGACAGTGCCACGGCGATCCGGTTCGGCCTGGCCCTGCCGCAGGGCAGCGAGTTCAGCTTCGTGCTGTTCGGCGCGGCGGTGACCGCCGGCAGCCTGGCCGGACCGGTCGCCGATCGCGCGACCCTGGTGATCGCCTTGTCGATGGCGGCGACCCCGATCCTGTTCGCGATGTCGGAGCGGTTGCTGCTGCCGCGCCTCGAACGCCGCAAGAAGGAACCGGTCTACGACATGGTGTCGACGCAGAACGCACCGGTGATCATCTGCGGTTTCGGCCGCATGGGCCAGATCGTCGGACGCGTGCTGCGCACCCAGGGGATCGCCTATACGGCACTGGAGCAGGATGCGACGCAGATCGAGGTGATCCGGCGGTTCGGCACCAAGGTCTATTACGGCGACCCCGGCCGTCCCGACCTGCTGCGGGCCGCCGGCGCCGAGACGGCACGGCTGCTGGTGGTGACGCTGGGCGATCCGGACGACGTGCTGCGGGTGGTGGACATGGCGCGGCGCACGTTTCCGAACCTTCGGATCATGGCGCGTGCCCGCAACCGGCGGCACGCACACCTGCTCATGGAGCGCGACATCCCGCTGATCGTACGCGAAACGTTTCATTCGGCGTTGCAGATGACCGAACTGGTGCTGGGAGAACTCGGGCTTGACCAGGCGCGTGCTCATGACGCGGTCGAGGCGTTCCGCGAAGCCGACGAGGCGACGCTCATCCGCACCGTCGCGATCCGTGACGACGAGAAATTGCTGATCCAGAGTTCCAAGCAGCAAAACGACGAACTGACCGAGCTGTTCAGCGCCGACCGGCCGGCGCTCTGACGACGCGCCATCCGGACAGGTTTGTGAATGCCAGGGTTCTTGTCCTTCTCCATGTGCTGGCGCAGGTCCACGGCACAACTCCATACCGGCAACGAGAGCCGGCGGTCCAAGAACCGGGCCTGATTGCGCGCCGGGGTTTCCACCCATAGACCACAGGCAACTCCCGATTGAGCACAGGCACAAACCTGCCAGGGGTTTCCGTTTGGGCGCCGATACCGGCTGATTCGATGCGGACCGACAACGGATTCAGGCTTGAGCATGACGAAACCTGATACTGGCGCGGCTGGCATCGTCATGTCTCTCTCGTCACGCTCACCTTCGACATGATGGTGCTATCCGCCATCCGGCGAAAAGGCTGTTGCCACGCGAACGAGATGCCGCGCAACCAGAGGCCGCCCGACCTCATCCGTCGGTCGATCCAGGAAGTCCCGATTATGGTCCGGCGTCTGGCGCAACGGCGCATCCATTGGGATGCCGCTCGAAAAGCGCATATTGAAAGCAATCGTATGGGTAGCACCAAAGGATTTCAAAACCGAAGTCAGACGCCGTGTTCTGCCACGTCGAGTGCTGCGTCGGTGCTTACAAAGGTTTTTTTGTCCTACTGCTCTCCGGATCCCTTCACTACGAGTTCCCGCCGACTGGTCATCACGCATGGCATATGAACAAAGCGCGACAGCTGACTTAGAGACTGTGTTTGTGGAAGGTGGTCTGGTAGCCAGTAGTTGAGAGCAAGGATAAGTATGTGTACTCTGCGATTAGAAGCTTTGATAATTCGTCCGTGCTACAAAACGTTTCTTTAACGGAGCTCGGTGGCGATATAAAACGGACGCTTCAGAACCTTAATATTTCGTTCGAGAACACAGATTGGGATCTATATGAGCAGCGGAGCCGTCAGCTGGCTGTCGCCCGGAGAATTCTGGGTGCCGACCTCGCCGAAGGCGAATTCGGACAGGACTTCATGCGCGGGGTCCAAACCATCGGCAGCCTTCTTGAAAACAGTTCTTTTACGGAAGAGAACTATAATGAGATACTCGCAATAAGACCTCGGCGGAAGCGCGCCATTGCTGACTTCCATCTGCGCAAGTCCGGGGTGGCGTCGCAGCCTTGGACCATCGATCGCCTGATGAACCAATCATTCAAGCAGGCTCAAAGCCGCTTCTTCCCAGGTGAGCGCAAGTTCGCGGCAATGTCCGAATGGGCCACAGCCACGTCGGAATTTTGCGGACTGCTCCAGCTGATCGCACGCCGCGTTGCGCAGATCGACAGCTCGATACAGCAACTTGCCATGACATGCCATCAGGTCACGCTGCTCGCGGAACCCGGAGACACGGGCGACGGATCACCTGAGGGTATACACCAGGACGGTGCGGATTTTATCGTTCCCGCGCTGGTGGTCTTGCGCGAAAACACTGCCGGTGGCGTCAGCCGCCTCTACCAGAGGGTCGACGGCATTTTCACCACCCTGAACGAAGAAACGTTGATGCCAGGGTATGGGTGGCTTCATCCGGACCGCGGCACCGATTTCTGGCATGACGTCAGCTCCATCGTATCGGCAGATGGAACCCACGCCTGCTTGCGTCGTAGTCTCGGGTTCGACGTCAATATCGTGAGGACTTGAGGCGATTTATCCACAGGGCGGTTTCCTCGGGACCTACAGGAACGTCGCATGGTCCATCGAGTGGGCGTCCGCGGCGGCGAGGGTAAGCGGAGCGAGATCATTCAATCCTAGAAGCTCTACTGAGGTTTCCTTGGGAGGTCGCCGGTTGCTGCAAAGCGCTACCGGGTCCACTTCCTGTGTCGAGGGCGGCGATCGCCCCGTCGACGAAGGAAATGATCATGCTTGCCATTGGCTACCAAACGCCCGGGCCCATTGCGGACGATGCCTCGCTGGTCGATATCGAGCAGCCGGTGCCCGAGGCGCAAGGCCGGAATATCCTGGTTGCGGTGAAGGCGATCTCGGTCAACCCGGTCGATACCAAGATCCGGAAGACCGCTGGGCCCACAGCCGGCGAGTGGAAGGTTCTGGGCTGGGATGCCGCCGGAACCGTGGTGGCGGTCGGGTCCGATGTGGTCGGCTTCAAGCCCGGTGACGACGTGTTCTATGCCGGCGACCTCCGCCATCCGGGCACCAATGCCGAGTTCCACCTGGTGGATGAACGGATCGTGGGGCGCAAGCCGACGTCGCTCGGCTTCGCAGAGGCCGCTGCCCTGCCGCTGACGGCGGTCACCGCCTGGGAAGCCCTGTTCGATCGGCTCGACATCAGGAACCCGGTCCCCGGAGTGAAGCCATCGATCCTGATCGTCGGCGGTGCCGGCGGCGTCGGCTCGATCACCATCCAGCTCGTGCGCCAACTGACCGACCTGACCATCATCGCCACCGCCTCCAGGCCGGAAACGCAGGAGTGGGTGCGTACGCTCGGCGCGCATCACGTGGTCGACCATTCGAAGCCGCTTGCGGCCCAGGTCGAGGCGCTCGGTATCGGCGCACCGCCCTTCGTGTTCTCGACCACCAACACCGATGCGCATCTCGCCGAGATCGTCGAGCTGATCGCACCGCAGGGACGCTTCGCCGTCATCGACGATCCAGGCACGCTCGACATCATGCCGTTCAAGCGCAAGAGCATCTCGATCCATTGGGAACTGATGTTCACGAGGTCGCTCTACGAGACCGGCGACATGGCGGAGCAAGGTGCGCTGCTGAACGAGGTCGCGGCACTGGTGGATGCGGGGAAGATCCAGACCACGCTCGGCGAGAATTACGGCACCATCAACGCTGCCAACCTGAAGCGCGCGCATGCGCACATCGAGAGTGGAACCGCCAAAGGCAAGATCGTGCTGGAAGGGTTCTAGAGCCAGCGCCCCGGCCTGATCCCGTTTGTCATGGCGTGCCGAAAGCGCCCATGAGCGAGACCGGGATCAGGCCGGTCCGCGTCGTCCTCGATCAGACTGTCTTGAGCATTCCCCCGTCGACGAAATACGCCGAGCCGACGCTGTAGCTCGCTCTTCGGGAACACAGGAAGACAAAGAAGTCGGCCATTTCCTCCGGCGTGGCGAAGCGCTTGATCGGTGCGTGTTCTTCCGCAACCTGTTGCAGGTATCCTTCCCAGTCACCGCCGCTCGTCGCGGTCAGCTCCTTGGCGGTCTTGATCCAGTCCGGGGTCAGCACGAGACCGGGGTTGATGCAGTTGACGCGTATGTTGTCCTTGACGACCTCGACCGCCAGCGTCTTGCTGAACATCATCAACGCCGCTTTCGTCACGTTGTAGATCGGCTCGTACCAGAGCGGCTGTGCAGCGCAGATCGACGCGTTGTGCAGCACCACGCCACCGCCGCGCTCACGCATACCCGGGATGATGCCGCGTGCCAGCCGGACCGCGGCCATGACGTGCAGTTCCCAGTAGAACTGCCACTTCTCGTCGGGCGCTGCCTCGATCGTCTCGTTCGAGCCGGAACCGGCATTGTTGATGAGAATATCGACACCGCCTTCTTCACCAGCCGCATGGATGACCGACTGGACACCATCTGAGGTTGCGATGTCGGCAGCGACCGCACGTGTCTTGACGCCGTGCTGCAACGCGATCTGCTCCGCTACCGCCGTCAGCCGGGCGCCATCCCGGGCGACGAGGATCAGGTCGACACCTTCTTCCGCCAGACCCTGGGCGACGGCTAGGCCGATTCCGATGCTGCCGCCGGTGATGATCGCACGCTTGCCCCGCAAACCGAGATCCATGACGCTCCCCTTCAAGTTATTGGTGTGACGGCTTCTTTATCCGGCCGTCTGCCATCCATACCCGGCCACAATGACATCGTCGACCGAAAGCCCCATCAAATTGCGGGAGCGTGCGCACGCCTCATCCCGCTGACTTAAACCTCGGCTCCGCAGGGAGCAGGGTGACTTACTCGCGAATATCGACAAGTCTCGCCGCAGCCCCGAGCCTCGTCAGGTTGCTCGGTTGATCCCCAGGTCTGGCCCGCTCGCAGTGGTTGTCCCGATCCGGCAACATTGTGGCCCGGCATGGTCGGGCATGCAGCCGAACACGCTGATCTCGATCCAAAATGAAGCAGCGGTCACTCGCCACAGGCAGGTCCTGCTCGGTCGCTGTCGGTCCCAATACCCTTCACCGGATCGCATGTTTCAGAGCCGGCAAACGCACCCGGGTGGTAATCGCCTACTTGCGGCCAGTCGATTCATGCGCAACAACATGACCAAGCGTATGTCCCCCACTAGGCCAACGAGCGATCGTCTGGTCTCGATATGCCGCGGTCGGGTGTCTTTTCTATTGGTCGACACTGCGAACTTGCGGAAACGAACCCGGCATATGCATCGGGTCGGCGACGGGCTTAGTTGCCAACACGGAACTTCTACCGGGTATGCTGTGGAATGTAACGAAAGTATAATGTGCCCGGATCAGCGACTCATTCAACTTCAACTGTTTCCAGCCAAACCGACAGTCATCGACATCATTTTGGCCAGCTCGATTCCCTGAGAGGTCTGGCCGCATTGGCCGTCGTGATCCATCACGCCGTGATCCTGACGGTTACCGGCAACGACTTCTGGCATAACCACGCGCAGCCGCATCAATGGTGGGAATGGGTTGCATTCAGAAGCCCGGTCATGCTGCTCGACCAGGGTATCAGCGCGGTCTACCTCTTTTTCGTTCTGAGCGGCTTTGTCCTGGCGCTTCCCTGGTTTTCCGGCCGGCACCAGACCTATCCGACCTTCATTATCCGCCGCGTCTGCCGCATCTACATCCCCTACCTCGCATCGATGCTTTTCTCGGTTCTGCTGTTGCTGGCCGTTGGGCACCCGGTCATCTCGAACGTGAGCACGTTCTACGCCTCGATCTGGCACAGCGCGCTCGATGTTTCGACACTCGGTCGCACCCTGGCCGTCGACACCGACAACAGCCTCAACTTTCCGACCTGGACGATCGCCTGGGAACTTCGCATAGCCCTGATCTTCCCGATCCTGCTTGCGCCGGTCGTGTTGCTGAAACGGAACGGGCTGCTGCTGAGCCTGGTGGTCATGCTCGTCGCCTGTATCGGCCTTCGCGTTGCCGGGCCGGTTGCTGCCGAATTCGGACGCGTGGCCTATGCCTACATCGCGCTGTTCATCATGGGCGCCGCACTTGCCTCGATCGTCGACCGGATCCAGACGTTCGAGCCAGGATCCACTCGCTCGACCACCGCGCTTCTTGGTCTCGGTGCGTTGCTCCTGTTTCCTGTCTGGTCGACAAAGCCGCTTGTGGCTTTCATCCCGTTGGGAGCCGGATCCATGCTCGTCATGATTGCGGCGCTGAGAACGGGATGGTTCTCGTCGTTTCTCCAGCGCGCGACGCCGCGTTGGCTCGGGAAGATTTCATTCAGCGTCTATCTGATCCACGTGCCGATCATCACTGCCTTTCTGGCTATTACGCAGGAATGGCTTCCTGTACCGATCGCCTTGATCAGCGGTGTCATCCTGAGCTTTGCCGCCGCGCCGATCTTCTATCGCCTTGTCGAATATCCCGCCCAGCAACTCGGTCGAAGGTTGAGCCGGCCGAAGCCGAGCGCCAAAATCCTCGACCGTGCGGTTACGGTGTGAGCTGGGTATAGGCTCGGCCGGTTGCAGGCACCCGCCCGCAACCGGAAAGGAATGCCTACCTGTAGCGCGCCAGCCAATGCGCGTACGGCGCCGGCAAGGTCGCCCAGGCGGGGTTTTCCACCCCGAGCGCCTTGGCTGCGGCATACGGCCAGTGCGGATCGGCCAGCAATGGGCGGCCCAGCATGATCAGGTCGACCTTGCCGTCCCGCACGAGCGCATCCGCCTCGTTCGGATTGGAGATGTACCAGCTCGTGGTGCCGGGCAGCCCGGTTTCGGTCCGGACCTGCTGGGCGATCGGTCCCATGAAGTTCGGCCCCCATGGGATCTTCGCATCCGGCGTGTTGAAGCCGATCGAGACGTCGATGAAATCCAGCCCTTCGCTCTTCATGCGGCGCAGCAGTTCGATCGCCTCGCCCAGCATGGCGTCGTTGCCATCGAACTCGACAACACCGAGGCGAATTGTCAGCGGACGATCCTGCGGCCAGACCTTGCGCACCGCGATCAGCGTTTCCAGCAGGTAGCGCGCCCGGTTCTCCGCGCTGCCGCCATACTGGTCGCTGCGATGGTTGGAGATCGGCGAGAAGAAGTTCTGGGCCAGGTAGCCGTGCGCCATGTGCAGCTCGAGCCACTCGAAGCCCAGCTCCCGCGCCCGGATCACCGCGTTCACGGTATCGGCCTGCACGCGGGCGATGTCGTCCACGGTCATCTCGGTTGGCACCCGTCCGAGGCCACCGCCGAACGCCAGCGGCGACGGCGCGATCGTGCGCCAGGCATGCTCGCCGCCCTCGGGAATATGGTCGTCACCCTCCCAGGGGCGGTTCGCCGACGCCTTGCGGCCGGCATGGGCGATCTGGATCCCCGGAACCGCGCCGGCCTCGCGGATCGAGGCGACGACGGGGCGCAGGGCCTCGGCCTGCGCATCGTTCCACAGCCCGAGATCGCCCCAGGTGATACGCCCCTCGGGAGCCACCGCGGCGGCCTCGACGACCACGAGGCCGGCGCCGCCACGGGCGAGCGATGCGTAATGCACGCGGTGCCAGTCGTTGATGACGCCGTCGATCGCCATATACTGGCACATCGGCGAGACCGCGATGCGGTTGCGCAGCGTCACACCCTTCAGCGTGTAGGGGTCGAACAGGCCTGGCATGGATAACCTCGATAGAACTGACAGATGCTTAGTTCGATGTTATTCGAACGAAGACAAGGGCTGGGGACGATGAACGCGCCGGAAAGATCGACAGACCAGGGTCCTGCCCCGCTCAAGCCTCTGAGCCTTGAGAAAGTTCTGCATGCCCTCGGCGACCCGGTCAGGCTCGGGATCGTGCTGCAGCTGGAGCGCGAGGGAGAGAGCAGTTGCGCCGCGCTCGATGGCGGCCGTCCGAAATCGACCATGTCGCACCAGTTCCGGGTGCTTCGGGAGGCTGGCCTGGTACACACGCGCAACCAGGGGGTGACGCACATGAACATGCTGTGCCGCCCATCGCTCGATGCCGCCTTCCCCGGGCTGCTGGACGTCATTCTCGCCGCTGCAGACAAGCGACCGAAGCCCAGCCATGCAACTTCGCGATCAACGTCGAGAACTTTGCAACGCGCGGGTTAGCTGACAAACACCTTCTGCAGAAGGTGGATCCATATGGACGAAACGTCCGCAATCGATGTCTTGCAAGAAGCCGCTCGGCGCGCCGTAGCCTATGTCCAATCCGTCCGCGACCGACCGGTGGCCGTCTCGGCAATGGCGCTGCAGCGCCTCGACGAACTGAAGCATCCGCTGCCTCGGACAGGCCTCGATGCCGGTGAGGTCGTGCGGCACCTCGACGAGATCGGGTCCCCGGCAACGGTCGCCACGACCGGTGGCCGGTATTTCGGCATGGTGATCGGCGGCGCCCTGCCGGCCACCGTCGCCGCGAGCTGGCTCGCCACCGCATGGGATCAAAACGCCTCCTTCCGGCATACCTCCCCGATCGCCGCGGTTCTGGAGGACGTCTCTCTCCGATGGCTGACCGATCTGTTCGGGTTGCCGGACAGTGTCGGCGGCGCCTTCGTCACCGGCGCCTCGATGGCAAACATGGCGGCTCTTGCGTCGGCCCGCCATGCACTGCTTGCCCGCCTCGATTGGGATGTGGAAGCCAAGGGGCTCTATGGCGCCCCAGAGCTCCGCGTGATCGTCAGCGGGGAAATTCACGTCACCCTGTCGAAAGCGCTCTCTTTGCTGGGCCTCGGGCGCGACCGGGTGATCCGCGTTCCGACCGACCGCCAGGGTCGGCTGCTGCTCGACGAGCTCCCGGCGCTCGATGACCGGACGATCGTCTGCATCCAGGCCGGCAACGTGAACACCGGCGACTTCGACCCGGCGGCCGAAGTTTGCCGGCGCGCCAGGGATGCTGGGGCCTGGGTGCATGTCGATGGCGCATTTGGCCTCTGGGCTCTTGCACATCGCGATTTTGCAGACTTGGCCGAGGGCGTTTCGGAGGCAGACTCGTGGGCGACGGACGCGCATAAGTGGCTCAATGTTCCCTATGATAGCGGCATCGTCCTCGTGCGCCGACCGGCCGATCTGCGTGCGGCGATGTCGGTCAGCGCTGCTTATCTGGCCGAAAATGTCGACGGGGAACGTGAACCGTCGCATTACACCCCGGAATCATCGAGGCGTGCGCGCGGCATCGAGATATGGGCCGCACTTCTGACCCTTGGTCGGGACGGCATCGCGGATCTCGTAGAGCGCAACTGCCGCCATGCCCGCGCCTTTGCCCGGGGCCTCGAGGCAGGCGGGTTCGAGATCCTCAACGATGTCGTGCTGAACCAGGTGCTTGTCTCGTTCGGATCGCCGGAGACGACGCGAGCTGTGATCTGCCTTCTACAGGCTGGAGGCGTCTGCTGGTGTGGCGGGACCGTATGGCAGGGTCGCACGGCAATGCGCATCAGCGTCTCCAGCTGGGCGACCACGAACACCGATGTGCAGCTCAGCATCGACGCAATGATCCGGGCTGCCGAGCAGGCGCTCAGGGCTTCACCAGCATGAGCTGACACTGGCTTCGGACAGGATGAGAATGGCGGATTGAGCATCCAGCGGGATGGAGACCAAGGCTGACCTGGACCGGGACGGCCTCTTCACGCGCCCTGATGGGCGAGGATTTCCGAAATATGCCTTCGACCGATTGTCACCACTCGACCGGATGTTCGTTCTTCTCCTCGATCACTTTCAGGACCGTTCCTGCGCGATCCTGCAGCTATGGTCCTCCAGTTCCTCGCCGGAACCCGGCCCGAGCTTGATCCGTGGCGACAGCGTTGTCGACAACGCACCTGCCCTGCCGTCGAGCAGGATGAAGCCCGACTGGCCGTGCCGTTCGGCGCCGACCAGGACCAGCGTGTGGCGTGCCATTTCGATGCCGGGATCGGCCAGCGAATGGGCCAGCACCTGGAACGGATTGGTGTCGCCCAGTTCCTCGCCCGGCAGCCAGATCGCCCGATAGCGGTGCAGCGCGAGCCGCCGCGGCAGCATCTGCCAGTGCGTGCCGATATGGACCGCGGCGCGATCGAGAGCGGCACGGGCGGACACGCTGATGCAATCGACGTGGATGTGCAGCTGGTTCTGGCTGCGGCCGCGTTCCGAGTTGATGGCAAGCGCCAGATCCCGGCGCGGCAGCACGCGGCCCAGACGTTCGCCGACCAGCGTAACCGCGTCCCAGGCATGCGCAAAATAGTTGGTGGCATCCGGTGCCAGGATCGCAGGTGATTCGATGCCGGTTATTTTCGCTGTCGGGATCAGCAGATATTGTGACGCGCCTTCGATGTCCTTCAGGATCGCGAAACCCCGCGTCTCGCCGCCGGCGAGATCGACGCTGACGCATGGCGCCGGCGTATGGGTCGCCTGCAGGCTCGGCAGGCAGCGCCCGTGAACGATCTTCCAGATCGCATCGGAATCATGCGCGAACGCCGGCCTGCCCGGGGCGGCCAGGCCGAACAGCATGCCGGCAATCAGGCCTGCATGAGCAAGACCCCTCACGCGGTCGCAATCTCCGGCTGCAGCCCGACCGCCTGTGCCAGGCGATCCAGGCGGCGAACCACGCTTTCGCCGGTGAAGTCGCCACGGTCCTGCGCCAGCCGCAGGACCAGCCGGCCCGGTTGCGTGGTCAGGCTGGTGCCTTCCAGGAGCTCCGGCACACCGGCGCAGAGCGTGTAGGCTAGGCGCAAGGCCAAGCCGAGTATTTCCGCGCGGCGGAACCAGTCATTGTCCAGCAATCGCCTGGCCGGCTGCAGGAACGGCTGGTCGAGTTCCGCCTCGTAACGCATCGCCAGGGTCAGAGCCAGGAACGCACGGGTCGGGTGATCGAAGGCCATGCCGGGCTGGCGCAGCACGCGCAGGAACGTCTGCTCGGCGCGATATTCCGGATGATCGAACGAGCCGTTGTCGGACATCCAGCAGGCGCTCGCCCGCAGGCGCTTCTGCCTCGGGGTCTCTCGGCCGCTGGTCGGATGCCCGGGCAGCGCCATCTCCGACAGGCCCTCGGTCCATGCGATCAGCGCCGGTGGCAGATCGGCATTGCGGCCGAGGCGCGTGGCCATGTCGCGGGACGCCGCCTCGAGCGGATCCTGCGACATCACCTCCGGCGCGACGTGACGCATGAACCAGCCTTCGCGAAGCCCGTCGACGCAGAACACCACGCGCTCGGGTGCCGCCTTGCGCAGCAGCCGACGCAGCACGATCGCCGCGTAGGGCAGATCCTCCAGGCGCTTGCGCGGCGCGCCCGGCAGCCGCTCCAAAGCCCGCTTGCTGGCGCCGATGATCCAGCCGGTCATCTCGCGGGCCTCGTCGGCGCGCAGTTCGTACTGATGGACGATGTTCAGGGGATAGAAGGTGCGCGCGATCTGCAGCCGCGCCAGTGCACGGAATGCACCGCCGACCAGATACAGGGTGCGACCGTTCCCCTCCTTGAGCCAGCTGACCTCCGTGAGGTCCTGCTCGACCAGGCTGCGCGCCTTCTCGAGATCGCCGCCGGCGCGGTCGCTCAGCCTGATCACGCCGAGCTTCAGGGTCCGTGCATGGTGCTTGCGGCCGTCGGCGAGCCGGATCAGCTCCAGCGATCCGCCGCCGATATCGGCCACCACGCCGTCCGCATCGGGCAGGCCGCACAACACGCCGGTCGCCGAGTAGTCGGCCTCCTCTTCGCCGGACAGGATCCGGATCGGCACGCCGGGCATGATCCGGCGCAACTCCTCGACGAACTCCGGACCGTTGCTGGCATCGCGCACCGCGGCCGTTGCCAGCACCTCGAACGGATCGGCGCCCATGCTTTGCGCCACCGCGTAGAAGCGCCGCATCAGCACGAACGCCTGGCTCAGGCCGTCCGGGTTCAGCTTGCCGGTCTGTTCGAGTCCGCGGCCGAGCCGGACCACCGCCTTCTCGTTGAAGATGGTGACCGGATTGCGGGCCTTGCCCTCGAACACCACCAGCCGAACCGAGTTGGACCCGAGATCGACCACGGCGGCGCGCTGCGGCCGGGGAGGACCGTTCGACATGGCCGGGTCGGGTCGGGCAAAAGCATCCATCGGCATCAATCCTGCAGGATCCGGTCGGGCCGGCGCGGCAGCGGCCGGACTACCGGAAGTGCCGCCTTCTGGCCAGCCGATCCACGACCGGAGAGCGACGGATTGGTCATGAAATACTCATGCGCCGAAAACGGCTTCGGACCCGGATCTAGACGCAGCCAGCGTCCGTCCGGACCGAGCTTCCAGGATTGCAGGTTGTCCTTCAGGTCCATCACCATGATCTGGTCGAGCACCTGCGCATGCACCGTCGCGTTGCGGATCGGCACCATGGTTTCCACGCGCCAATCCATGTTGCGTGCCATCCAGTCGGCACTGCTGATGAACACCAGCGCCTCGCGCGACGGCACCCGGCTGCCGTTGCCGAACACGAAGATGCGGCTGTGCTCCAGGAACCGTCCGACGATCGACTTGACCTGGATGTTGTCGGACAACCCGGGCACACCGGGACGCAGGCAGCAGATGCCGCGCACGATGATCAGGATGCGCACGCCGGCATTGGATGCCTCGTACAGCTTGTCGATCAGCTCGTCGTCGACCAGCGAGTTCATCTTGAGCCAGATCTGTGCCGGCTTCTTGGCGACCGCAAAGGCGATCTCCTTGTCGATGAGGCTGACCAGCGTGCTGCGTACGGTGAGCGGACTGAAGGCGATCGCGTCCATCGAGTTCGGCTTCGCATAGCCGGTCATGTAGTTGAACAGCCGGGCCGAATCCCGCGCCAGTCCGGTGTCGCATGTGAAGAAGCTGAGGTCGGTGTAGATCCGGGCGGTGATCGGATGATAATTCCCGGTGCCGAAATGCGCATACGAGCGCACGCTGCCACCCTCGCGCCTGACCACCAGGCTGAGCTTCGCATGCGTCTTCAGCTCGGCGAACCCGAACACCACCTGCACCCCGGCGGCCTCCAGCGTACGGGCCAGGCGGATGTTGGCTTCCTCGTCGAAGCGCGCGCGCAACTCGACCATGGCGGTCACCGACTTGCCGTTTTCCGCGGCCTCGATCAGCGCCTTCACGATCGGGCTGTCGCGGCTGGTGCGATACAGCGTCTGCTTGATCGCAACCACGGCGGGGTCGAGTGCCGCCTGGCGCAGGAACTGCACCACCACGTCGAAGCTCTCGAACGGGTGGTGGACGACGATGTCCTTGGCCCGGATCGCCGCGAAGCAGTCGCCACCGAAGTCGCGGATGCGCTCGGGGAAGCGAGGCACGTACGGCGGGAACAGCAGGTCGGACCGCTCGTCGACGATGATCTGCTTCACGTCAACGACGCCAACCAGCCCGTCATGCACCAGCACTTCGCCGAGCGGCACGTCGAACTCGTCCGCCACCAGCTCGGTCAGGTCGTCCGGCATGCCGCCGACGATATCGAGATGGATCACCACGCCACGCCGGCGCCGCTTCAGGGCGGTCTCGTAGGAGCGGACCAGATCCTCCGCCTCCTCCTCGAACTCGACGTCGGTATCGCGGATCACCCGGAACACGCCGCCGCCGCCGACATGGAAGCCGGGGAACAGGCGATCCAGGAAGATCGTGATCAGGTCTTCGAGGATGATGAACCGCGCCCGCACCGGGCCCTTGTTGGTATTGGTGCCGGTCTTGTCGGTGCCCTGGCCGCGCGACGGCAGCCGGATGAAGCGCTCGACCTGGCCGGGCAGCATGATCAGGCCGGTCATCGCGTGCCGGTCGTTCTCGTTGTCGAGCAGGCGGAACACCAGCCCGAGACCCATGTTCGGGATGAACGGAAACGGATGCGCGGGGTCGATCGCGATCGGCGTCAGGACCGGGAATATCCGTTCCATGAAACAGGTATCGAGCCAGGCGCGATCCTCGTCATCGAGGGCGGTCGCATCGAGCACGGTAATGCCGACATCGCCGAGCGCATTGCACAGTTCGCGCCAGATGCGCTGCTGCTCGGCCAGCAGGATGCTGGATCGATCCTCGACCGCGGCCAGCTGCTGCGACGGCGTGCGCCCGTCCGGCGACCGGGTGGTCAGCGACTCACGGACCTGCCCGACCAGTCCGGCGACGCGGACCGAGTAGAATTCGTCCAGGTTGCCGGCGCTGATCGACAGGAAGCGCAGCCGTTCCAGCAACGGGTTGCGCGGGTTATCCGCCTCCTCGACGACGCGCTGGTTGAAGTCGAGCCACGACAGCTCGCGGTTGATGAACCGCTCCGGAGAACCAAGTTCGAATGCCTCAACTGACACCGCAGCCGGCTGGTGCGGGGCGGGGCTCCCGCTTGCACGCGCTGGAGTGCGATTGGTCAGCGAGCGCGTCCTGCCCCTGCCCTTCGTCGTCGCTGGCGGCTTCGCTTCGTTCACCTCTGGTCCCCTGTCTTGGCCGCTCCAAGCCTAAGGAGTGTTGGCAAGGGTGGGAATAGTCGGCCTCGTCATCGAGTGTGCACATTGTCCAGCGATCCGGGCATGGCGGCATCCAGCGCGTTTGATAATCTGATGACAACATCCTCCACGTGGCGTTTCCCGGTTACCACTCGCCGATAAACGCTGGACGTAACCCCCGCCCGGGCGTGCGGGCGCAGTGCGATGAGCCCGGTAAACAGGACCGCGAGAGCTTCGCCGGCCGCCGCGTGTCAATGTGTGTCGGCCAGCTCCGCTTGTCGTTGCCCACCTCGACCTCGAAGCAGCGGAAACACCACATCCGATGGTCGATCAGTCTCGGTTTCACGGACTTTCAGTGTGTTTGCCCAACTCGTGGTGATCTCGACTAAGTTTTCACGGTTTTCGATCGATTGAGCGAAAGCATGATCGCGCGCTTAAGATTTATATCGTCTTTACAGCGTGTTAGAACCGCACCCTGTTGGCACAGCTCCTGCTGATGAGAGATCGCTGCCGATCTTCCCAAGGAGCTTTGCGCCATGACCGTTCACTCGCGTTCCTTCAACCTCCGCGCTGCACTGTCGACGATGCTTGCGGTTTCCGTCCTTTCCTGCGCCGCCGCTCGCGGCGCCGACCCCGACGTCGATACGCACTCGGTGTCTGTCGATCTAAGCGGTATCGACGTGTTCTCGCCGACCGGACGGGCCGCCGCAAAGGACCGCATCGCAATCGCGGCGAGCAGCGCCTGCGGCGGACCGGACTTCAAGGATCTGTCGACGTCGATACAATTCGATCGATGCCGCGAAGAGGCCATGTCGACTGCCCAGAATGATCTGGATCTAAAGATCGCGGCGATGAACCGGGCTGACAGTTCAGCTTCAACCATCGCCAGTCGCTGATCGCCGAACGACAGTTCTGGCTCGGTTAGAATGGTCAGCAGGGTACCCGCGGGAAGCTATGGATAAACTCCGACTTCGCCTGACCCGCAATGACACTCAGGGTCGGCGTCCTGCGGAAGTATCTCCAAGCCCGGCCTCACGAGGCATCTGGGTTGTGGGAGGGGAGATCAACCTGCCGTCGCCCAAAGGTCGGGCTGTCACCTTGTCGTAACCCCCTCGATCGGGTGGCCGGCCATTAATCCGCCACCGCATCTTCTGGATGCGGTGGCGTCGAGACGAGACTCGATGACGGCCGGCTGAGCAGCGTGTTGGATCAGAGGACGCGTTTCTGCGATCCGATCGACCCACCGGCGCCCTCTTGCGTCGCCGCGCTTACCCGATATGTGCACCCGATGCTTGGTTCGCATTGGGCACGTAGGACTGGAAGGTGACGCTTGAGCCGTCATGCAGATGCATGACCAGACTTCCGCCGACGACGGCCTGACTATCGACGTTCGTCACGTTCAAGGTGGCGTTGCTGCCAGTATAGCCCATGATGTTGACCGCGCCGCTTTTGCTGCCGTCGATGTTCACCAGGGTGTTCACGGAAGCGGCCAGATCCAGACTGAAGTTGCCGGAACCGCCCGTAAGCGTGTCGTTGCCGCCTCCTGCCTGGACGAAGGCGCCCCCTGCCCCCAACGTGATAGCTGTGTCGTTGCTGGCGTATCCGCCCCAGAATTCGAGACTACCGGTGGACCCGGGAGCGACGACGACGGTTTGCAGCCCTGACACGGTATCGGAATTCGCCATGATAAGGGAACCGTTGCCGTTCAGATTTACGGTCTGGCCTGCGGTTCCGCCGAAAACGGTCGCCTGCTCTTGGCCGATCGAGATGGAGGCCGCTTTTGTGCCGCCATCATATTCGAACCGGCCGGTTCCTCCGTCGTCGGCGATCGTCGTCGTCCCGGTCGAGGGTGCGAATGTGCCATGCACCACCGTAGTTCCGCTGCCGGCCAGCACGACGGTGTCGCTTCCGCCGGTGCCCTCGTTGAACGTCACGGCGGAGCTTCCGGTCCAGACCGTGTTGCCGCCTGTGCTCTGGACGGTAAGATTTCCGGTCTGGCCCGCCCCGTTCACGATGATCAGCGAGTTGCTACCTGTGAACGCGATGTCCGAACTTCCACCGAAGATCTCGGTCGCGCTGGAACCGAGGTTGTTGATCGTTTCCGTGGTGCCGGTAGTACCCCCGACATCGATCAGATTGAACGCCGATCCTGCAGTATTGAGGTTCAGGGTTCCCGACGTCGGGCCGGTTCCGCTGAGGACCATCCGGTTACCGCTTACGCCATCCACATCGATCGTGCTCTGGCCACCCCAGACGAAGTCATTGCCCAGGCTGTGAATGGTTGCTGCGTTGGTCTGTCCTGGGCCGTTCATGATCACCAGGGCATTTCCGGCGGTCAGGTTCAAGTCTGCACCGCCGCCAAATACGGTGACCGGTTGTGCATTGTTGGTCAGGTCTATGTTAGCTGTCGAGCCAGGCTTGTCGAGGACCACGAAGACGGTCGAGGTGTCGTCGATATCATTGACGTTGCCGGTATAGATATGGTCCAGGGTCACGGCCACCGTCGCCGCCCCGGTGTTGCCGGCGGCATCCGTTTGCGAGGCCGTCAGGGCATACGTGCCATCGGCAAGAGCGCCGGTCGTGTAGTTCCAGTTTCCGTTCGCGTCCGCCGTGACGGTCGCGATAGCGGTGCCGCCATTCTCGATGGTGACCGCGCCGTTGCTTTGAGCGGTGCCAGTCAGAATTATGTCGTCGCTGCTGACCGCTCCATCATGAACCCCCAGCATCGCGGTCACGACCGGGGCCGCCGTAAGCAGGGTGAAGGCAACCGAAGCGCTACTTGTGATCCCCGCTTGGTTTGTCTCCGCCGCCGTAACCGTGTGGTTCCCGTCCGCAAGACCCGTCGGCGTGAACGCCCAAACCCCATTTGCGTCTGCCGTCGTTGTTCCGATTACAAGGTTGCCTTCCGAAATCGAGACGATACTCCCCGCCTCTGCCGTGCCATTCAGCGCATCGCTGGTCGTGATCCCGTCCGTGTTCGACGTACCGGTATCGGAGGTCAACGCAGTGGTGACGTTGCCGTTGAAGAGGATGTTCTCGATGCTGGTGAGGGTGTCGTTCTCACCATTCCCGACGACCGTGATCACGCCGTCGGTCGTCGTGATGGTATAGTCAGAACGGGGCGCCGAAAAGATCATCGAATCGTAGCCGGCGCCGCCATTTACGACCGACTGGTCGCCAGGCGCGCCATAGAAGAAGTCCGCGCCGGCACCGCCATTCGCAATATTCGCCCCTACTCCAAGATAGACCGAAACGGAGTTGGCGGCAGACACCGCAGACGCGTCTACCGTGCTTCCTCCAGACGCCTCGACAACCTTGATCGATGCTCCGGGAACGCGCGTAAAATTGGCATCGGTAAGGCCGAGCGTGGTAGCCCCACCAGGTGCCAGGTTATAAACTCCGAAGCCGCTTACGTTCGCTGCGTTCGCGATCCCGGCCGTCGTCAATACCAGCGTGTTGGGTACAACACCGGTGCCGCTTAGGTTGCCGAGGATCGAATCGCCACCGAGTGACCCGGCAGCGATGGACAAGGTATTACCGCCGGATTGGGTGTTGACGACACCCCCGGTTCCAGTTCCAAGGAAAAGTGTGTTGCTCCCAGTACCGACGGTGATGTTGTCGTTGATACCGTTTCCGGCAGTGATGACGCTGTTTCCGTTACCAGAGGTCACGGAATCGGAGCCGTTTCCAAGGACGACGCTGTCGTTTCCGTCGCCGACGGTGATCGTGTTGTTCCCGTCCGTCGCAGTGATCGAGTCGGTTCCGGATCCGGTGGTTACCGTATTGTTTCCGACGCCGAGAACGATCTGATCCGGGCCGTTGGCCAGGGTCAGCGTGTTGTTTCCGTTGCCCAGGGTAACGGTGTCGGTTCCGTTTCCTAGAGTTAAGGTGTTACTTCCATCGGTGCCGGTCACATTGTAATCAGCATCGCCAAGCGTCAGCGTATTGTTGGTGGAGCCGAGATCAATTGCGGTTACCATTGTGCCCTCGTAAATTTTGAATTGCCGATGACCCCGGCCGAAGCCGATATCTGCCCGGAGCCCGGGGAATAGAGTTGCGTCGGTGCCAGCGGCCGCATGCGTGAACGGGAAGTTCCTGAAACTACTTCAGGTTGATTGGCTGAAGGCTATTCCACCACGGAAAGAACTTTTCTCACGACGTTTCTCGGCAGTGTTGTTGTGCGGCGATCGGCCGTGTTCTCTATTTCTAATCCGGCTACATCGGGCGCGCTAAGACGAAAGCTGAGATGTCCGCCATCAGAAAGTAACTATCCCGCAGTCAGTTTCACCCGAACGCGGCAGTTCAAAAGCAGTTTCATACGTATGTTGCCCCTAACATGAGCGATCAAGATTCTTATTTAACGGTGATCATCTCAGCTCGTGAAGTTTTGAGACCGGACCGTCATGATGTTGGCTGGTAGCGCTCTAAAGCGTTGCGATCCTAATCGCTCGTGATTCGGCACACGGTATGATCCTACCTGACACTCTGTTCCGATTTTGGGATCTGTATTTGGTCTGACTGATTTCAGTTGGGTCTGCTGTTCTACCATCGGGTATTGTGGACGTTTCATCAGCTTTCGGCATGCTTGAGCATGTGTCCGACGAAGGCGACGATGATGAAATCTGCGAGCGCTGTGGCATGCCGCTCGTGTCTATAACCAGGCGGCGACACCGTGCGGCCGAGGCAAAGAACCGTTCCACGACCCAGCGTGCTGGTAGTAGAACAAAACCTCCTTTGCTTCTGGTGGCTTCACGATGGGCAGTTGATACCGTCCGCTACGGCCGCATCTGCTGCTGTTTCGCTGGTGGACATGCAGGGCGAGCACATGGCTGAGCGTATTGACAACTATATATACCTGTCAGCCACGCTGGCATGTGGCGCCGTCATGACCGGCGCGGGTGCCGCTTTCCGGGATCGAACGTTGGGTATGGCTGTCGTCGATTGCCGACGACGGCTCCTCTGCGCGGCCGGCGGCCACGCCCAGCAACCCCCGCAAGTCCGGCGCCAACGTCTCAAACATAAAATCGCCGGCAAGCGTGGGACTTCTGATACACCGCCGCCAAAGCTGGAAAGTTGGTGGACATCGCGCGCGGCGCAACGACCTTGCAGTCACGTAACGGAGCGCGTCGAACAACTCCGGCATAGACTGCTCATATTGCGGATTGGCCTCCGTCATCAGTGTCAGATACAGAACAACCAGGAATCGTTCTGCGCCGCTGACCTTAAACGGATACGGCTTAGTTACTGGCGGGACACATCTATTCCAATTAACTAATACCAAAGCTTGCGAAGGCTGACTCTCGGGGCTTCCGCGGCGGGTGCTGATCTGATTCGATGGCTTACCCTGAGGAGGCGGGCCATGCCGATTCCGCTGAGAGCCGACTATGACGCCGCGCACCTGCGGGCGGCTGCGCGCGCGAGCAAGAATGCTGGCCAGACCCGGCGTCTGTTGGCGCTTGCCGCGATTTACGATGGCGCGACCCGCACGGAGGCGGCCGCGATCGGTGTTGTGACGTTACAGATCGTTCGGGACTGGGTGCTGAAGCTGAACGCACACGGGCCTGCTGGCCTGATCAACCTGAAGAGCCCCGGCCCCGCTGCGATCCTTGCGGGTGAGCATCGCCGGGCCTTGGCGGCTGCGATCGAGGATGGGCCGATCCCAGCCGTCCACGGCGTGGTGCGTTGGCGTGTGATCGATCTGGTGCAGTGGCTGTCCGACGAGTTCCAGGTGGCTGTGTCCAAGCAGACGCTGAGCCGCGAGCTGCGTGCCATGGGCTACCACCGCCTGACGGCCCGGCCGCGCCACCATGCGCAGGCGGCAGGCGCAATCGAGACTTTTAAAAAGTCTCCCCGCGCGTCTGGACGCGATCGGGCGCGCGCAGGGTGTCGATCGTAGCGCCGTAGAGGTCTGGTTCGCGGACGAAGCCCGTGTTGGCCAGAAGAACAAGATTACCCGGCGCTGGGCCAAGCGCGGCACCAGGCCGTCAGCACCGCAGGACCAGCGCACGGCGTCGACCTATATCTCTGGCGCGATCTGTCCAGCAACAGGAGCCGCGGCGGGCCTGATCCTGCCACGGTGCAACACCGAGGCGATGGGCCTGCACCTGGCCGAGATCGCCGCACATGTCACACCGGGCAAGCACTGCGCCCTGCTTGTCGATCAGGCCGGGTGGCACATGTCGGAGCGGCTTGCCGTGCCAAAGAAAATCACCATCGTGCCGCTTCCCGCCAAATGCCCGGAACTGAACCCCGTCGAGAACGTCTGGCAGTTCATGCGAAATAACTGGCTTTCGAACCGGGTGTTCGCCTCATACAACGCAATCGTCGATCACTGCTGCGATGCTTGGAACCGCCTCACGGATCAGCCATGGCGCGTCATGAGCATCGGACTGCGGCAGTGGGTGCCAGGTCATGTGCCATGAGTCCTGGTATAACGCCTCGCAGAAGCGCATAATACTTGCTCGGTATCAACTACAGTTGTTACTAACGTTGTTTCTGATTGCTGGCACAATAAAACCGTATATAATTACGACCATCAGTAGTATAATGGTCCTTTTCGAATATGACAGGCTCGCGTTGTATCCCAATTTCTTTAATCTTGTCGGTATTATAAAACAACAGTAAAGAAGGCAGATTGAGCCTATTGTTATAAACAATATACTAAATACACCGACCACCGACCTCGCCTTTGCAACCATACACGCCGGAGTTGCCATAACATATGTGTAATATATTACTGACAAGACAGCGAGGATCAATGAACAAAGCAAAGATCTGCTTCCTCTGATCATGTTCCATACGGCTTTATTCATTTTATCCGGTTTTTCCATAGCGTTTTGGCGTCCCGCGCTTTCACGGTGTTGCGATACACACAATCAATAGTCAATCGCTTAGTCAAAGATCTAATTTATGGCTGCTCATCTCAATAGCGTTCTGAGCGATTTCCGCCGTAGGGTTCCAATCAAACCAACAGATAGCAGTCGTAAACATCGGCGCAGGCAGATACCTGGTGAGGCTCTCCACACTGCCTGAGATTTCGGCGCCGGCACTGATATGGATGGCGTTCGTGCTGCTCGACACGGGGGTAGTGGTGACGACAGCATGCTTGTCGATGCTGTGACTGGTCAAAAAGAAGTTGGACCGGCGACGGTGCGTGCTCGGGCATTGAGGGCGCAAGCCGATTCAAACGCCAAGGCGCGTGCAGGCCGCAATCGGTCCTCGCGAACAACTTGTGTTCACACCCAGCAATATTCACGACCACGAGGTCGACGGTCGCTGTCCTGCCAGATGATCCCAGAGACGACCTCGCACAAGGGCTATGCTGCTCGTTGTTGGCACTTACAGTGCTGGCAAGAAAGGGCATTCCGCACGTCGGACGGGCTGCAGATCTCAATAGTCTGGAAGTGCTTGCAAAATGTAGTGTTGGCGACCGCGCCCCGGTGCGTCGATTGATGCACAACAGATGGATCCAAGGTCGGGCGAAGCCGTCATCCCGCCAGAATATCGCGATTTGCTCGCCCGGATATCGGACCGCCCGGCTTGTCCGTACCGGTAGCTCCGAGAATAATGGGATGCAAACGATGCAAGCGCCGCTTTCATCGTAATCTGTGGTGTATCGTCTCGCCCTGCCTTCTTGTCGTTCGCTGCGCTGAACCCTGTGTGGCCCGCACTGTCAAGCGTCGCCCGCAGGGTCCGGATGCACGGCACGTTCACCGACCCCCGCCCGGACCCTCGTCAACAGGGGACGGCACTCATACGCTAATGGTTCCTGCCCCCGACGACTCCATAGGAGCCTGACCCTTGCGCCGCAGAGCTTTCATCGCCGCCTTGCCAGTCGTCGCCCTGCCTCTTGGCCGGGCCGCCGGAAACACGCCCGCCTCGCCCGCCGCCACCACCGACGGGCCTGGACAAGGTGGGGCGGCCCACGCCCCGGCGACGAGCCTGCCCGGTTTCCAGCCAGAGGGTGCCGAACGCTTCATCCGCCCGGACGTGCACGCCGGCGACCGGCCGTCGGGTGCCAGTTTCGCCAGCCGCTCGGCGGCGATGGGCCTCAACGGCGCCGCCGGCACCGCGCATCCGATCGCCACCCAGACCGCGATCGAGATCCTGAAGCGCGGCGGCTCGGCGATCGACGCGGCGGTGGCGGCGAACGCCTGCCTGGGCTTCCTGGAACCAACCAGCGCCGGGCTCGGCGGCGACTGCTACGCCATGGTGTGGGACCCCAAGCTCGGCCGTGTCGTCGGCCTGGCCGGATCTGGCGCCAGCCCGCGCGGGTTGAGCCTCGAGACCGTTCGCAGCCGCGCGAAGAATGGCGCCTTGCCGCCGCTCGGGGCCGTCAGCGTCTCGGTGCCCGGGGCGCTGGATGCCTGGTGGTCGTTGCACCAGCGCTACGGGAAGCTGCCGTGGGCCGACCTGTTCCAGCCGGCGATCCGGCTCGCGACCGAAGGCGTGCCGGTGCCGCAGATCATCGGCTACTACATCTATCGCAACATGCGCGCCTTCGTCCGGCCCGGCTCGGGGGTCGAGGAAACCGCCAACGCGCTGCACACCTACGCGCCCGGGGGAAACCCGCCGCGCGAGGGCGACGTGTTCCGCAATCCCGATCTCGCCCGCACCTACGGCATGATCGCCCAGGGCGGACGTGACGCCTTCTACGATGGGCCGATCGCCGACACGATCGAGCACTACTTCAAGCGCATCGGCGGCTGGATGACGCGCGACGATCTGCGCCGGCACCATTCGGAATGGAACACGCCCCTGGTCACGACGTATCGCGGCGTCGAGGTGTATGGCATGGCGGCCAATACCCAGGGGCTGGCGACCTTGCAGATGCTCAACATGCTGGAGCATTTCGACCTGCGCCAGATGGGCTTCCAGTCGCCCTCGTCGTTGCAGGTGCAGATCGAGGCCAAGCGTCTGGCCTACGAAGACCGCGCCCGCTACTACGCCGATCCGAAGTTCGCGAAAGTCCCTGTCGAGTGGCTGAACTCCAAGGAGTATGCCGCCGAGCGGGTCAAGCTGATCCGGCCGGACCGGATCAATCCGGACGTCCGCCCCGGCAACGCGCCGAGCCACGGCGACACCACCTATTACACCATGTCGGATCAGTCCGGGATGATGGTGTCGATGATCCAGTCCAACTTCCGCGGCATGGGATCGGGCCTGGTCGCCGACGGGCTCGGCTTCATGTTCCAGGATCGCGGCCAGTTGTTCTCGCTGCGCGACGGCCATCCGAACCTCTACCAGCCCGGCAAGCGACCGTTCCAGACCATCATCCCCGGCTTTGCCACCCGGGGCGGCCAGCCGTGGATGAGCTTCGGGGTGATGGGAGGCGACATGCAACCGATGGGGCAGCAGCAGATCATCACCAACCGGGTCGATTACGGCCTCGACATCCAGGCCGCCGGCGACAGTCCACGCTGGCACCATGAAGGGTCGTCGCAGAGCATGGGCGAGGATCATCCGGGTCTGCCGCCGACCGGAATCCTGCGGCTGGAATCCGGGGTCCCGGACGCGACCCGCAAGGCGATGGTCGATATCGGCTGGACCATGGCGCCATCGGATGGCGGCTTCGGTCGCTACGAGTGCATCGAGCACCGGATGAACGGACGCGATCGGGTCTACGCGGCCGCCAGCGAGATGCGCGCCGACGGTTGCGCTCTGGCGTTCTGAAACCTCTCCAACCGCTGCAGGATCGCATCCGGCCTGACGAGGCCAGGAGATCTGCGCAGGTGACGCCATGGCTGGCGATTGCTAGATCCCTGCCATGGCCCCCGACCAAGACCTCGCAGCTTCCGGCTCCCCCACCCACTCCGGGCATGACGATGCGGGGGACCGGCAGCATCGGGCGATCTTCGAGAGCGCGGTCGACTTCGCCATCATCGCCACCGGTCTGGATGGCCGGGTGACCGACTGGAATATCGGCGCCGAACATGTTTTCGGCTGGTCCAGGCAGGAGATGCACGGCGAGCCGATCGACCGGATCTTCACTCCCGAGGACCGGGCTGCCCGGCACCCGGAACAGGAGATGCGCCAGTCGCTCGAGCTTGGGCGGTCGATCGGCGAGCGCTGGCACGTGCGCCGGGATGGCACGCGGTTCTGGGGCAACGGCGAGATGATGCCGCTCCGGGACGCATCCGGGACCCATCTCGGCTTCCTCGAGATCCTGCGCGACCGCACCGAGCACTGGGCGTCCGAGGAACGGCACCGGGCCAGCGCCGAGTTCCTGACCCGCGTCCTGGCCGCCTCCGCCGACTGCATCAAGGTGCTCGATCTCGACGCCAGACTGGTCTTCATGAGCGAGGGCGGACAGCAAGTCATGGAGGTCGAGGATCTCGATGCCATCATCGGGTGTCCGTGGCCAAATTTCTGGCGCGACGAGGGCAACGTCGCTGCACTGGCGGCGATCGAGGCGGCCAGGGCCGGGGGTACCGGCCACTTCCAGGGCAGCGCCGAGACCATGGCCGGCAACCCGCGATGGTGGGACGTGCGGGTCACGCCGATCCTGAGTGCCGATGGCGTGCCGGAAAAGCTGCTGGTGGTGTCGAGCGACATTACCGAGCGCAGGAAGGCGGATGCCGACATCGGCAACCTGGCCGGGCTGGTCGAGCAATCGAGCGACTTCATCGGGATCGCCAGCCCGGAGACGCGCGTGCTGTTCGTCAACCCGGCCGGGCGCCGCCTAGTGGGCCTGGGCGGCGGGACGCTGGAGCTCGGCGTTATCGACTTCTTCACCGAGGACGACCGACGCACCGTGATCGACACCGTGCTTCCTGCCTTGCACCGGCGCGGCTACTGGGAAGGCGAGCTCCGGTTTCGCCATTTCGCCACCGGCGCGGCCATTCCAGTGCTCTACACGGTCTTTGCGCTCCGCAATGCGGCAGGCACCATGACCGGCTACGGGACCATCACCCGCGACCTGCGCGAGCGGCACCGCGCGGACGCCCGCCGGAACGCGTTGCTGGAGCTGGGTGACCGGATGCGCGACCTGGCGGATCCGGTGGAGATGGCCTTCGTGGCAGCCGAGATCATGGGGCAGACACTGGAGGTCAGTCGAACCGGTTACGGCACACTGGATGCATGTGGCGAGAGCGTTCTTGTCGACCGCGACTGGACCGCGCCGGGATGCGGAAGCGTTGCCGGGGCACATCGGATGGCGGATTACGGCGCCTACTACAAGGATCTGCAGCGTGGCGACACCGTCGCGATCGCGGACGTAGCCAAGGATCCGCGCACCAGCGCCAACCTGGGCGCGCTGCAGCGCGTCGGGATCAAGGCGCTGCTCAACCTGCCGCTGATCGAACGGGGCCGGCTGGTGGCGCTGTTCTACATCAACCATTCCGAGCCACGTGCCTGGACCGAGGACGAGCTCAGTTTCGTGCGCAACGTCGCCGAGCGCACGCGCGGTGCGATCGAGCGCCGGCTTGCCGAGAAGCGCCTGCGCGACCTGGCCGCGCTCCTGGAGCAGCAGGTTGCCGAGCGCACGCGCGAGCGTGACCGGATCTGGCGCGTGAGCCAGGATCTGCTCGGCGTGGCCGACATGAAAGGATGCTGGATCAGCATCAACCCGGCCTGGCATGCCCTGCTCGGTTGGAACGAAGACGAGATCGTCGGCCGCACCCTGGAATGGCTGGAACATCCGGACGATCGCGCGACGACGCGAGCCGCGTTCGCAGGCCTGGCCGATGGCAAGCCCACCCATGCCTACGAGAACCGGGTCAGGCATCGCGACGGGCATGACCGCTGGCTGGCCTGGACCGCCGTGCCGGAAGCTGACCTGATCTATTGCGTCGGTCGCGACGTCACTGCGGAAAAGGCGGCGGCCGAGGCGCTGCGCCAGGCCGAGGATCATCTGCGCCAGAGCCAGAAGATGGAGGCGGTCGGCCAGCTGACCGGCGGCCTTGCGCACGACTTCAACAATCTCCTTACCGGCATCACCGGCAGCCTCGAAATGCTGGGTAACCGCGTGGCACAGGGCCGGGTCGGCGAGGTGGATCGCTTCATCTCGGCGGCCCAGGGGGCTGCGCGGCGCGCCGCTGCCCTCACCCATCGGCTCCTGGCCTTCTCCAGGCGGCAGACGCTCGATCCGAAGGCGACCGGCGTCAACCGGCTGGTGTCCGGTATGGAGGAGCTCATCCGCCGCACGGTCGGGCCCTCCATCGACATCGAGGTGGTCGGCGCGACGGGTCTGTGGACCGCCCTGGTCGATCCGAACCAGCTCGAGAACGCGCTGCTGAACCTGTGCATCAACGCCCGCGACGCGATGCCGGACGGCGGCCGCATCCTCATCGAGACCGGCAACACCTGGATGGACCAGCAGGCCGCCGGGCCTCGCGACCTGGCGCCCGGCGCGTATCTGTCGCTGTCGGTGACCGACACCGGCAGCGGCATGACACCGGAGGTGATTGCGCGGGCGTTCGATCCGTTCTTCACCACCAAGCCGCTCGGCGAGGGCACCGGGCTCGGGCTGTCGATGATCTACGGGTTCGCACGCCAGTCCGGCGGCCAGATCTGCATCCAGTCCACGCCGGGCGCCGGCACCACGATGTGCCTCTATCTTCCGCGCCATCTCGGCCCCGAGGATACGGTGCCCGAGATCCGGAAACCGGCTGGCACGGCGCGAGCGACCGAGGGTCAAACGGTGCTGGTGGTCGACGACGAGCCGATCATCCGGATGCTGGTCCGCGAGACCCTCGGCGATCTCGGCTACGTGGCGATCGAGGCATCGGACGGTGCAGGTGGCATGGCGATGCTGAGTTCCAAAGACCGGGTCGATCTGCTGGTGACCGATGTCGGCCTGCCCGGTGGCTTCAACGGCCGCCAGCTGGCCGATGCCGGCCGCGCGCTGCGCCCCGGGCTGAAGGTGCTGTTCATCACCGGCTATGCCGAGAACGCGGTGATCGGCAACGGCGCGCTGGATCACGGCATGCAGGTGCTGACCAAGCCGTTTGCAATGGACGCGCTCGCCGACCGGATCGAACGGCTGATCACCGGCTAGGTCATCACGTTCGGCAACCGAACAGGATCGTTGGACTGCACTGAGATGCCCTGCCCCTTACAAGCTCGGCTGAAATCCGTGAGCCCTTGCGAGCGGGATCATGCACTGGCGATCCACAGCGTCGTTCCCAACGAGGCCGAGGCCGGCTCGAGCCCTCTCCCCAACCCTAACCCGAGCCGCCCGACTACAGCAGGAACTCCATCTCCGCGTCCCGGTCCGCCGCCATGGCAACCTCCGTCGATCCTGGCAGCATTTCCGCCAGGACCGAAGCCGCCAGGGGACGCGTCACGCGTCGGCCGAACGCCAGTGCGGTCTCGTCCAATCGGCGTGCGGCCTCACGCATGGCGCCGGCTGTGCGCGGCAGACGCGGCAGCAGCCAGTCCACGACGGCAGCACTCACCGCCAGCTGCCGCTCGACCAGCAGACGCATCAGCAGGATCCGCAGCAAGGTCTCCTCGGGACGGCCGAGTGCCACCGCCTGGGTCGCACGCAGACGGCTGCTCAGGTCCGGCAAGGCCACCAGCCAGCGCGCCGGGGCGGACCGCCCGGTCAGCAGCACCGGCAGCCCGGTCTCGTGCGCTGCATTCAGCAGGTGCAGCAGGGCCGGCTCGTCGACGCTCGCATCGGCATCGTCGACGGCAACGCCGCCCCAGCGGTCGGGCGCCCGGAACAGGATGGTGAGATCGCGCAGTGCCGTGCCCGGCAGCAGCAGCGCATCGTGCTCGCGCGCCCAGACATGCAGCAGATGGGTCTTGCCGCTGCCGGCCTCGCCCCAGAGCGCCAGCCGGCGCGACGGCCAGGCGCCATGGCGGCGCGGATCGAGCCAGGCCATGGCCTGCGCGTTCGATCCGGCGGCCAGGAAGTCGGCGCGCTCGAAGCGCGGCCGGTGCGCGAACGGCAGGGCGAGCTGGCGCAGGCCGGTCTCCACGCTCGCCTCCGCCATTCGCCTGCCTTCTCCCGCGTCGATACGACCACGCCGCTTTGCGCGTCGCGCCGGCTGACGTAAATGGTCCGGATCAATACCGTAGCTGCGCCAGCACTTCGATCCCCGGCCTCGACCCCCGGCTTCGATCAAGCCGGCGAGCCGCGAACACCGGCACCGCCAGAGGGCTAGTCCATGAGTTCAATCCCGGAAACTGCTTCCTATCGTGGCTCCGGCGTCGATATCGCTGCCGGCGACGCACTGGTCGAGGCGATCAAGCCGGCGGCAAAGGCCACCGACCGTCCCGGCACGATGGGCGGGCTGGGCGGATTCGGCGCGCTGTTCGACCTGAAGGCGGCAGGCTTCCTGGACCCGGTGCTGGTGTCCGCCACCGACGGCGTCGGCACCAAGCTGATGCTGGCGATCGAGAGCGGCCGCCATGAGACGGTCGGCATCGACCTGGTGGCGATGTGCGTCAACGACCTGGTCGTGCAGGGTGCCGAGCCGTTGTTCTTCCTGGATTATTTCGCCACCGGCAAGCTCGCCATCGAGGATGCCGCCAAGGTGGTGCGCGGCATCGCCGAGGGTTGCCGGCTGTCCGGCTGCGCGCTGGTCGGCGGCGAGACGGCCGAGATGCCCGGTATGTATGCGCCCGGCCATTACGATCTCGCCGGCTTCTCGGTCGGCGCCGCCGAACGCGACGCGCTGCTGCCGAAACGGATCGCGCCCGGCGACATCATCCTCGGGCTACCCTCCAGCGGCGTGCACTCGAACGGCTTCTCTCTGGTGCGCAGCATCGTCGCCGCCACCGGCCTCGCCTGGGACGCGCCGGCGCCGTTCGCGCCGATGATGTCGCTGGCGGAAGCGCTGATGACCCCGACCCGGCTGTACGTGTCGCAGGTGCTGGCGCTGCATCGCGCCGGCCTGCTCCGGGGTGCGGCCCACATCACCGGCGGCGGCCTGCCGGGCAACCTGCCGCGGGTGCTGCCCGACGGCGTCGTCGCGGTGCTCGACGGCAGCGCCTGGACCGTGCCGCCGGTGTTCCCGTGGCTCGCCCAGGCCGGGCCGGTGGAGCCCGAGGAGATGCTGCGCGTGTTCAATTGCGGGATCGGCATGGCGCTGGTGGTGTCGAACGTCGCCAGTGCCAGCGCCCTGCTGGCCGAACTCGGCGAGGCGTTCGTGATGATCGGCCGGATCGAGGCGGCCCCGTCGCCGGACGCTCCGGCCAGCCTGCGCTTCAGCTACATGCCGTCGTTCGGGCCGGCCCTCTGAGCATGGCGCCACGGACCCGGGTCGCCATCTTCATCAGTGGCCGCGGCAGCAACATGACGGCGCTGATCGAGGCCGCCCGCGATCCGGCCTTCCCGGCCGAGATCGCGCTGGTGCTGAGCAACAACCCCGACGCGCCGGGCCTGCGGACAGCTTCGGATACCGGCATCCCGACATTGGCGATCGACCATCGTCCGCACCGCCGCGACCGCGAGGCGCATGAGCGGGAGATCGACGCGGCCCTCGTCGAGGCGGGGATCGGGCTGGTGTGCCTCGCCGGCTACATGCGGCTGCTGACCCCGTTCCTGACCTCGCGCTGGCAGGGAAGGATGCTGAACATCCATCCCAGCCTGCTGCCCGCGTTTCCCGGATTGCACACGCACGAGCGTGCTCTGGCGGCCGGGGTGAAGCTGCATGGATGCACGGTGCATCTGGTGACCGAGATCATGGACGAGGGGCCGATCGTCGGCCAGGCCGCGATCCTGGTGCGGCCGGACGACACGCCTGCCCTGCTCGGGGAGCGCGTGCTGGCACAGGAGCACCGCCTGTATCCGGCAGCCCTGGCCCGCCACTTGGGCGCTGGCGCCCCAACGGAGCAGGCGGACCGGACGTTGCTGTCGGTGTGACCCCACGCCGCCGGACTGTCCCGACCCTGGAACCGCGTCGGGTCCGGGCCGGATGACACGGATCCGCGGCGTCACGGTCTGCAGCATCGCGCTCATCGTCGTGTTGCCGATCCTGGTGCAGCTACCGGCGCTGATCGGCTGGCTATCCGCGAACCCACTGTTCAGGGACGCGGGCCTCAATATCGGCCAGGTCAGCCAGATCGTTCCGGGCTTCCCCGGCTGGATCGATCCGAATGCCGGCGCGACGACGCAGGCGCTCGGGCATCTGGCCGCCGAGGACTGGCTGCACGGGGAACTGCCCTGGTGGAACCCGTACGCCGCGCTCGGAATGCCGCTGGCCGCGGAAATGCAGAACTCCGCGCTGTTCCTGCCGTTCGTGCTGCTGCTGCATTTCGCCGACGGCCTGCTCTATCTGAAGATCAACCTGCAGATCCTCGCCGGCCTCAGCATGCTGGCGCTCCTGCACGAGATCGGGGTAGGCCGCCGGGAACGTCTGGTCGGCGCGCTCCTGCTGGAGTTCTGCGGCGCCTTTGCCTGGTTCGGCCACGCGCCGATCACCCCGATCGCGTTCCTGCCGCTGCTCGTGCTCGGGATCGAACGCTGCGCGCGTCTAAGCCGCGAAGGCCGGCCGGGTGGATGGCCCATGATCGCCATCGCCATCGCCGGTTCCATCGTCGCCGGGTTCCCCGAGACCGCCTTCCTGGACGGCCTGCTTGCCTTGGCCATTGCAGCCTGGCGGGTGGTGTCGGCCGGCTCCGTCCGACTGGCGCTGGCGCGGCGGATCATCGGCGGAGGCATTGTCGGCCTGATGCTGTCGGCTCCTGCGTGGTTGCCGTTCGCCGAGTCTCTTCCGGTTTCCTATCTCGGACAGAACGCCGATCTCCGCGGCGCTCACCTGATGGCAGCGAGCTATGCGCTGCTGCTGTTGCCGTACCTGCTCGGATCGCTGCTGTACGGACCCGAGACGATCCACGCCTCGGCGGAAATCTGGTGGCACACCGGCGGGTATTGCGATCTCGCAATGGTCTTTGTCGCCCTGGTGGCAATCACCGGCACGGGCGGACGGCAGATTGGACTCCGGCGGGTTTTTGCCGGCTGGCTGGCCCTCAGCCTGCTCAAGGCCGCCGGGATGCCCGTCATCAGCCAGGCGTTCGACCTGATCCCGTTCATCCGCCAGACCCTGTTCCACGTCTATGCGTCGCCCGGCTGGGAATTTGCGCTGTGCGTACTTGCAGCCCTGGCACTGGATGATCTGAGATCGAACGCCGGCCCGTCCCGGCTGCGTCTTGGCGCACTTGCCACGGCCTGCGTCGTCGCGACCGTCGTCGCGAGCCTGAAGGCCGCACCGCTTATGCGCGAACTGGCCGCCCGCCTGCCCGGCTATCGTCTGTATCCGCTGCTGTCCGCGGCATGGGCCGCCGTCGCCGTTGCCGGATTGTGCTTCCTGCTGGCACCCGGCCGCGGAACGTTCGGGCGCCGTGCAGCGTCGTCCCTGCTCGTCGTGAACGGCATCGCGCTCTTCGCGATACCCGTGCTGTCCGGAACGGTCGGTGGGAATATCGACACGGGACTGATGAAATTTCTGCAGGATCGTGCTGGGTTCGAACGATTCTACAGCATGTTCATCGTGGCGCCGAACTACGGCAGCTATTTCCGGGTCGCCTCGCTCAACTACACGGCTGTGCCGGTTCCAGTTGCATTGACCACGCGGCTTGCGCGTGACCTGGACCCGGACATGGACATGAGCGGCCTGCTCAGCGACAGGCTGCACAATATCGGCCGGGAGACAGCCGATCCGGCAAGCGAACAGATCAACGCTGCGACCGCGATCGCACGCCTGGAACGGCTTGGGGTCGGTTATCTGGTGATGCCGCGGGGTTTCGATCCGCTGGTGGAGACGATGTCCGTGCAGGCGATACCCGGCGCGCTGATGCCGCAGTCGCTCGCTACCGTCACGACCATGACGGGATCTCTCTCGACCGGCCTGACCGGCAACGCGGACATACAGCAGGTCGGTATCGTGGTCGGCACCTATGGCGGGCATCCGCGCGGCCTGCTGACCGTGACGGTGTGCGCCGGTGGCACCTGTTCGACCGGGCAGGCCGATCTTGCAGGCGCGGTCGATAACAAGCCGCTCTGGGTCGTGCTGGCACGCCCACTCGAAACCCGATCCGGCGACCGGATCGACTACCGGATCGTGCCGGGCCCACTGACCGGGCCGGTGGCAGTCTGGACGGTTCCGATCGGGCCCGGCAACCAGCCAGCGTCCTCAGGCATCCCGCCGGGCCATGCGGCCTTCGTGCTGTTGCGTTACCGCGCCCGCGTTGCCGGCCTGGAACTGGTGTATCGCGACGCGCTGGCCGACATCGTTCGCCTGCCCGACCCAGCACCCTATCTCGCAACCGAGCAGGGCCGTTGCGTGTTCCAGGTGCAATCGCGACAGGATCTGACCGCGACCTGCACCGGGACGGACCGGCTGATCCGGCGGGAACTGTTCTTTCCAGGCTGGAGCGCCGCCATCTCCGGGCGGGATGTCGGCGTCGACCGGTTCGACGACAGCTTCCAGAGCATTCCGCTGCCTGCCGGCCGGTCGCGTATTCGCTTCTCCTACGCTCCGCCGAATATCGGCTGGGCGTGGGCGGCCATGCTGCTCGGCTTCGCCGCTTTCGCCCTGCCCATGCGCCGACGCACATGAGTGCGGGCCGCTACCACCCTGGGGTATAGTGGTGGCGGATCGCGCTGATGGTGACGAGAGCCGCCAGTAACGCCCAGCCAACGCAGACGACCGTGCTGCCTCTCGGCGCGATTGCTTTAGGCTGCAACAACAGGATTCCGAAACACGCAAGCGGGATGAAGTAGCGGCCCTGCAGGCCGTCGACCGTCGCGGCACCGACCCTGGTCCAGTTGAGATAGAGCGTGCCGAGGATGCCGATCCCGCACAGCGCGATCACCATCAGCGTTGCCGACAGCACGTATGGCCGTTGGCGGCCTGGACGCTCCTGTCCAAGCAATGCCCCGATCACGAACACGCTGACGCCGTAGAACACCGGCGACATCGGAACGTCCAGCCATCCCAGGACGCCGATGAACTCCAGGCCCAGCCGTGCAGCCTCTATATGCAGCGTCTCGACGACGATCGCCGGAATCCGCAGCGGATGCGCCAGCAGCCAGCCGATCTGCTTGCCGGCATCGTTGGGTGTAATTACCGGACGGGCACCGAGGATCAGCCAGCCGAGCCCGATCGCCAGTGGCAGAAGCGGCAGCAGCAGCCACGATAAACCGGAACCATGCAGCCGCATCCGGCCGCTTCGCAGCCCGCCGATACCCGCCCAGAGGAGTGGAAGCGGCGCCAGCAGGAGATACGGAAGCTTCGCGGCGGCGATGCAACCGAGACCAGCCGAGACCGCAATCCAGGCGCCAGGGCCGGCATGCCGACGGTAGGCAAGCCTGGAGATCGACGCCGCTACGAGAGCCGAGGACGCAATGACCAAGGCGTCCTGCGAACAGGATGCGAACAGGGACAGTGTCATCGGCAGGCACAGCAGCCAGAATAACGGCAGGGCGCCGGACACGGTGATGGCGATCGCAAACGCTGCCATCAGCGTGGCGCAGAATGCGGTCGCCAAGCGTGCCAAGCGTAGGTCGGTTAACACTCCCTGGCCGGTTGCCTCGCCGGCCAGGATGCCGGCCGCGGCGGGCAGATAGAAGACCGGCGGATAGATCGCTGTGTTGGCAAAACTCACTTCGACCGGCGCACCCGGCTGCACCAGCGCGTCCCGCTCATAACGCCGCGCCGGAACGTCGACGTGGGCATGGAAGCGGAGATCGAAATAACCGTGGGCTAGCTGGTCGGCGCCGGCGGGCAACATTCCGCCGATCCGGCCGCTCTTCATGCGGGCGGATACCAGGCCACCATGCGCAACCTGTAACGCTCGCAGGAAATGACTATCCTCGTCGGCGGTCTGGAACGGTGGCATGTGCCAACTCAGTAAACAGGCGACCGGCAATGCGACAAGCAGATACAGCGCCGCCAGAAGTCGCGGGCCACGCAATCCCGAGCGAACACGCGAGCTTGCAAGGCGCGTCCTGTCGCGCAGGATCAGATCGACGCTCGAGGAAGCCATCGCCCTGATCAAGCATCGACCAGGTCAAATGTTTCCCGTTCCGGACGCGATATTGCGGCAGAAAGGTTCAGCACGAACTGTTTTCGCTCTCGACGAGACCGCAGCGCCGGTCCGATGAATTCGCGTCACGCGATCTTGAGCGGATTCTCGCGCCGAACGACGCTCGCAGCCGTCCTGTCGTCAGCCTAAAAGGCGCGGACCCGAGGCGAACGCGTGCGCAACCCGAACGCCGCAAGTACGGCGGCGAGGTTCAGCACGGCCAGGTACCACGCCGGCGACACCGGATCGCCGGTCCAGTGGATCAGCGTCGCGAAGATGATCTGCGCGGTGCCGCCGAACACCGAGATACCCAGCGCATACAGGGTGCCGAAGCCGGTGGCGCGCACCGCCGGCGGGAACAGCTCGCACAGCACCACGATCGCCGCGGCGAAGCTGCCGACCTGGAGTATGGCGATGATCGCGGTGACCACGGCGAACGCCCATGCGCCCGGATGCGCCTGCAGCAGCCACAGCATCGGCACGATCCCGAGCGCCAGCGCCAGGCGCGGCCAGACGATCAGCGGCAGCCGGCCGATCCGGTCCGACAGCGCGCCGGCCCCCAGCGCCGCGACAGTGCCGAACACGCCGGCGACCACGGTGCCGAGCAGCGACAGGCCGGTCGGCAGATGCAGCACGGTCAGGGCGTAGGTGGTGATGTAGTTGAGGAAATACTGGCTGACGGTTCCGGCGATCACCAGCATCAACCCGCACAGCAGCGGCAGCACGCCCCCGGACAGCAACAGGGCGATCCGCCCGGACCCCGCCTTGGTTGCCGCGACCGGCACCTCGTACAGCCCACGGCGCAGCAGCATGCCGACCGGCACCACCAGCACGCCGAGCGCGAACGGGATGCGCCAGCCCCAGTCCTCCATCGCCGGAGTTCCCAGCAGCTTGTCGGCGCCGTAGCCGAGCAGGCCGGCGGCCAGCACCGCCAGCATCTGGCTCGCCGACTGCCACGACGCGAAATAGCCGGCGCGACCGGGCGGCGCATTCTCCAGCAGATAGGTGGTGGCGGGGCCAGCCTCGGCGCCCCAGGCCAGGCCCTGGATCAGCCGTGCCAGCACCAGCAGGACCGGCGCGGCGAGGCCGATGCTGCGGTAGCCGGGCAGCACGGCGATCATCAGGCTGCCGAGCCCCATCAGGCCGAGCGAGACCATCATGCCGGCGCTGCGACCGCGCCGGTCGGCAAGATGGCCGACCAGGAATGCGCCGAGCGGCCGGGTCACGAAGCCGATGCCGAAGGTCGACACCGATAGCAGCAGGCTGATGAACGGGTCGTGGGCCGGGAAGAACACCCGGCCGATCATGACGGCAAACGTGCCGTAGGCGATGAAGTCGAACACCTCGAGCGCGTTGCCGAACACGGCGGCCGCGATCGCGGGCCGGCGCACGACATCGGCGTAAGGCGGCGACTTCATGCCAGGGTCGGCGCCCGCGATCGGACCCGACGGGTCCGATGCGGGCGCCAGTCCGAGGATCAGGGCAGGATCTCGGTGCCGGCGAAGAAGAACGCGATCTCGGTCGCGGCATTCTCGGCGCTGTCCGAGCCATGCACGGAATTCGCCTCGATGCTCTCGGCGAACTGCGCGCGCACGGTGTGCGGCTCGGCCTTCTTGGGGTCGGTCGCGCCCATCACGTCGCGGTGCTTCAGGATGGCGCCTTCGCCTTCCAGCACCTGCACGACGACCGGTGCGCCGGTCATCGAGGACACCAGGCTGCCGTAGAACGGGCGCGCCTTGTGGACTTCGTAGAACGCGCCGGCCTGCGCGTCGGACAGCTTGATGCGCTTCTGCGCGACGATGCGGAGGCCCGCTTCCTCGAACAGGGCGTTGATCTTGCCGGTAAGGTTACGACGCGTGGCGTCCGGCTTGAGGATCGACAGGGTGCGCTCGATGGCCATGGCCATTATCTCCTGGTTGGCCGGCACGAAGCAGGCTGGTGAGGTTGGGCCGCGATTTAGAGCAAAAACGTGGCACGTGCCACCGTCTCCACTGCTAGAACGCCGCACGATCCACAGGAGCACGATCCGCTTGAGCCTGCTCGTCATTTCCGCGCTGACGCTGCGCATCGCCGGCCGCACCCTGCTCGACCAGGCCGACCTCACCATCGATCCGGGTCGCCGCATCGGTCTGGTCGGTCGGAACGGCGCCGGCAAGTCTACGCTGCTGGCGGCGATCGCCGGCGACATCCAGCCCGACGGCGGCGAGATCCGCCTGTCCAGCCGGGCCCGCATGGCGCGTATCCTGCAGGAGGCGCCGTCCGGCCCGCAGTCGCTACTGGACACCGTGCTGTCCGGCGACGTCGAGCGCACGCAGCTGCTGTCGGACGCCGACACCGTCACCGATGCGACCCGCCTAGCCGACATCCACGAGCGCCTGCGGGCGATCGAGGCCGACAGCGCACCGGCCCGCGCGGCCACGATCCTGTCCGGCCTCGGCTTCGATGCGGCCGCGCAGCAGCGCGCGGTGAATGACTTCTCCGGCGGCTGGCGCATGCGGGTGGCGCTGGCGACGGCGCTGTTCCTCAACCCCGACCTGCTGCTGCTCGACGAGCCGACCAACCATCTCGACCTCGAGGCGACGCTGTGGCTGGAGACCTGGCTGGCCCGGTTCCCGGGTGCGGCACTGATCGTCAGCCACGATCGCGGCCTGCTCGATCGCGCGGTCGAGGCGATCGCGCATCTGGACCGTGGCAAGATCTCGCTCACGCCGGGCGGCTACGACGAGTTCGTACGCATCCGCACCGAGCACGCGATGCAGCAGAACCGCGCCGCCGAGCGGATTGCGGCCCGCCGCGCGCACATGCAGTCGTTCGTGGACCGGTTCCGCGCCAAGGCCACCAAGGCGAAGCAGGCGCAGGCCCGGATCAAGGCGCTGGAGCGGCTGCCGGCGATCGAGAGCGTGGTCGAGGACACGCCGACCCGCTTCGCCTTCCCCGAGCCGCTGCAGCTGCCGCCGCCGATGCTGACGCTGGAGCGGGCGACGATCGGCTATGACGGCAGGCCGGTGCTGTCGAACCTGTCGCTGCGGCTCGACATGGAGGACCGGATCGCGCTGCTCGGCGCCAACGGCAACGGCAAGTCCACCTTCGCCAAGCTGATCGCCGGCCGCCTCACGCCGATCTCCGGCACCATGCAGCGCCACCCGAAGCTGAAGGTCGGGTATTTCGCCCAGCACCAGGCGGAGGAGCTGGTGTTCGACGAGAGCCCGGTGCAGCACATGGCGCGGGCATTGCCGGCAGCACTTCCGACCGTGCTGCGCTCGCAGCTGGCCCGCTTCGGCCTGGACGCCAACCGCGCCGACACGCCGACGCGCGACCTGTCCGGCGGCGAGAAGGCGCGGCTGCTGCTGGCGCTGGCGACGCGGGATGCGCCGCAACTGCTGATCCTCGACGAACCGACCAACCATCTCGACCTCGACGCCCGCGAGGCGCTGATCCGTGCACTGGCCGAGTTCGAGGGCGCGGTGCTGCTGATCAGCCACGACCCGCATCTGGTCGAGCTGGTCGCGGACCGGCTCTGGCTGGTCGGTGACGGCCGCGTGCAGCCGTTCGACGGGGACATGGCGGAATACCGGGTCTGGCTGTCGGAGCGGGCCCGCGCCGCCGCCCGCGAGGCACCGCGCGAACCGGGCTCGCGCCCCTCGCCCGCCCGCGCCGACGACCGCCGCGACCGGGCCGAGGTGCGCAAGGCGATGGCCCCGGTCCGCAAGCGCGCCCGCGACGCGGAAGCGCTGATGGCCAAGCTGGCTGCCGAGCGGACGGCGCTGGAAGCCAGGCTCGCCGACCCGGCGCTCTACGCCCCCGGCCGCACCGACGAAATCACCCGCGCCAACACCCGGCTGGCCGCGATCGGCCGCGAGCAGGCCAGCGCCGAGGAACAGTGGCTGGAAGCCGAGCAGGAACTCGAGGAGGCCTGCTGAGCCTCCGACGACCCGTTACCGTCCGCCGGACACCGTCATGATGGTTCCGGTCACGTAGGAAGCGGCCGGCGACATCAGCCAGGCCACCGCCTCGGCGATCTCGGCAGCGGTTCCGGCGCGCTTCATCGGGATGGTCGGGCCGACGCGGGCCTGGCGCTCCTGGCTGTTCATCTCGGTGTCGATGATGCCGGGCGCGACCGCGTTGACCCGGATGCCCTCGTCGCCCACTTCACGCGCAAGCCCCATGGTAAAGCTGTCGATCGCGCCCTTGCTCGCGGCGTACTGCACCAACTCGCCCGGTGCACCCAGCCGTGCCGCGACCGACCCCAGGTTCACGATCGAGCCACCCCGGCCACCGTGCCGCGTCGACAAGATCCGCACCGCATCGCGGGCGCACAGGATGGTGCCGATCACGTTGATCGCCATCGTCCGGGTCAGCACGTCGAGGGTCAGCTCATCCAGCCGCCCGGACGCCCCGGTGATGCCTGCATTGTTGACCAGCCCGGCCAGGGGCCCGAGTTCCGCCTGCGCTAGCTCGAACAGCCTGCGGACATCGTCCTCGTTCGAGACATCGGCCGCGATGGCGGAGGCGCGGCCACCGGACTGCCGGATGCCGGCGACGACCGCATCGGCGTCGGCCGACCGGGCGGCGTAATTGACCGCAACGGCATAGCCGTCGGCCGCAAGCTTGCGACAGATGGCGGCACCAATGCCGCGGCTGCCGCCGGTCACGATGACCAGTCCCCGTGCTGACACGTCATTCATCGCAGGTTTCCTTCGCATGATCGACCGGCAGCATGCACGCAGTGCGGCTGCGGACGCTATGGGCCACCGTGACCCCGACGGTCGGGTGCAAGCACATTATCAGCCGCTTTGTGCCAGATGTTGACCTTGAGCGAGGTTCACAGGCTCCTCGAAAGCGGACACGGGAACGAACACTGCCCGACGATGAACTGGCCGTTTATCGTGCTCGCACCACACATGTCGTGCATTGTCACGGAGCCTGCCATGGCGGCAAGGCGCAGGGGATTTGTATTGATGGTCGGACCCGGTATCGGATCAGCGCGGTCATCACGCTATCTCCTGCCACCCTTGATGGTCCTCCTGCTCCATATCGCGATGAGCATGGGCATTAGTTCACTGAGCGTGAACGACAGCTTTGGCGCAACTGCCGTCGGTATGCTTTGGCTATCGCGGGATGGCTGGTCCTGCCGGTTGCGGTTGTCGTTTACGTCGTAAGGAAGATAGCCTCCAGGCAGTGGCGATCGGCGTTTTCCGGCCTCGCGGCGATCGGTTTTGTTGTAGGCATAAGCCCGCTATTGTCGATCATCGACCTCGAGATCAGGCTGGCAGGGCGTATGCCGGATTATCTCAAGGCGCTTGCCGAGCTACCGCAAGCCAAGAGTGCCTTTCATGCTTTCGAGTGGGGAGGATGGGCTGGTGGAACGGATGAATTCTTCATCTACACCTCGAACCCCTCGGCCTTACTGCACGGGAAGCCTGCTCTCGTGGGAAATGTCCTCCAGTGGAGCAATAGAGCGCAGATGGAAGCTGCATGTGCCGGCCGCGCCCTTAAACTTCGTGCCAGGTTCTTTTACTGCAATCCGTTTGCTGGCCGATCGGAATAGTTGCTGTACCCTATTCGATCGCTTCGGCACGCATCATACAGATTGGCCCGGCCACGATCGTCTATCGAAGCACCCGTCAGCCAGCGCTCCAGAGTAGATGAATCGCTACTGGCAAACTGACGACGCGCGCAAGATCGCAGGAACTCAGTATTCTCTCGGCCTCCAGTCCGATGCAATTGTCTGTCCAAATCTCTCCATTATCCCGTAATGGACGACACGATACCGGTCTGCGTTTTGCTCGGGCTTATCACGCTACCAGCCCGCTGGTGGGTCGTTCATCGGCTGGTTCAAGCAGTCGCGCGCGTCGCGCCGACGTTACTCGCCATAGGGCGTGGTCGAGAACGGGCGGTCCTGCCTGCCTGTCGCCCAAGACTTATTCGGCGTCGCCTGCATGACGAAGCGCAGCGTGCCGCCCCGCATGATCTCGTCGTGGCGCAGGAAGCTGCGCGACAGCTTCACGCCGTCTAGCGTCACCTGGCCGACATAGGGATGCGCGTCGGACAGGCCCTCGGCGATCACGGTGAACCGCTTGCCGTTCGGCAGGCGCAGGACCGCGCGGTCCACGAACGGGCGTCCGATGACATACTCGTTCGAGCCGGGCGCCACCGGATAGAAGCCGAGCGCGGTGAAGATCATCCAGGCCGACATCTGGCCAAGGTCGTCGTTGCCGACCAGCCCGTCTGGCGCCGGGCGATACTGGCTCTCGACGATCTGTTTCAGCCGTGCCTGGCCGCGCCATGCCTGGCCGGCATAGGCGTAGAGATAGGCGAGATGGTGGCTCGGCTCGTTGCCGTGCACGTACTGGCCGATCAGCCCGGCCATGTCCTCCACCGCGTCGTACTGGTGCGGCACGATCGGGGCGTCGAACATCCCGTCGAGCTTGGCGACCAGGCGATCGTCGTCGCCCAGCAACCCGATCAAGCCTCCCACATCCTGGGGCTGATACCAGGAATACTGCCACGAATCGCCCTCGGTGAAGCCGCTTCCGGCGCCGGCGCGTGTGGGATCGAAGCCGTCGCGGAACCGGCCGTCCGCGAGTTTCGGCCGCACGAAACCGATGGCGGGGTCGAACACGTTGCGCCAGTTACGGGCGCGTTTGTCGAAGGTATCGGCGATTGCGGCGCGGCCCATGGCGCGGGCGGTGCGGGCGATGGTCCAGTCGTCGAAGGCGTATTCCATCGTCTTGGACACCGCCTCGTCGTCGTGGTCCACCGGAACGTAGCCGAGCCCCATGTAGTCGCCGAGGTGGCCATAGGGCGCGTACGTGGCGCTGGCGACCATCGCGGCCAGCGCACGGTCCCGATCGATGCCGGGAATGTTTTTCAGCACCGCGTCGGCGATTTCCGGCACCGCGTGGTAGCCGATCATGCACCAGGTTTCCTGGCCCTGGATCTGCCAGATCGGCAGGATCCCGAACGGGCTTTCGTCCCGCGAGGCCAGCAGCGAGTCCACCACGTCCACCGTGCGGCGGTAGGGCTGGATCAGCGTCATCAGCGGCTGCTCGGCGCGATAGGTGTCCCACAGCGAGAAGCTGGATACGAAATCGAAGCCACGCGCCTGATGCACCGCATTGTCCGGGCCGCGGTAGCGCCCGTCCGTGTCCATCGACAGGCTCGGCGCCAGCAGCGCGTGATAGAGCGAGGTCGCCAGCGTGCGCCGCATTGGTGTGGGTGCCGTGAACTGCACCGACGACAGCGCCTGTTCCCACGCGGCGCGGGCAGCGGCGCGCACGTGGTCGAAGTCGAAGCCGGGCACCTCCGCATGCAGGTTCGCGAGTGCGCCGGCTTCGCTGACCGAGGACAACGCCACCTCCACCACCAGCGGGGCGGCGAGCGTGCCGAAATCGACCACGCCGACCAGGCCGCGCCCGGAGATGGCATCGGTGTCGGTGGGATCGTCGCCGGGGCCCTTGAAGCCGTGATACGGCACCGGCTCGGGCTCGCGGTCGATGAAGGAATGGCCAGTAGGCGTGTGGGAAAAGCGCATGGCGAAATACAGCTGCCGGGCGGGCGCCCAGCCGCGGGTTTCGCGGGCTCCGGTGATGGTGCCGTCGGGATGGAGCGTCAGCCGCGACCACAGCACCTTGCCGGGATAGTTGTAGATGCTCTGCCGCAGGTCGATCAGCAGGTGCGCGGGCTTGCCTTCCGGAAAGCGGTAGCGATGCACGCCGACACGCGCCGTCGCGGTCAGCTCGGCCCGTATCCCGGAGTCGGAGAGGGTGACGGCATAGTAGCCCGGCTCGGCATGCTCGGTATCGTGGCTGAAGCGCGAGCGGTAGCCGGAGCCGGGCTTGTCCGGGTCGCCGGGATCGAGCTGCACGGCGCCTTCCAGCGGCATCACCAGCACGTCGCCAAGGTCGGAATGTCCGGCGCCGGAAAAATGGGTGTGGGAGAATCCCTGGATCGTCGGGTCCTCGTAGCGGTAGCCGGCGGCATGGCTGTAGGAGTGGTGGAAGTCGCCGATCCAGGTGTCCGGGCTGAGCTGGACCATGCCGAACGGCACCGTGGCACCGGGGAAGGTGTGACCGTCCGGCCCGGTCCCGATCATCGGATCGACGTCGGCGAAGTTGGATGACGGGGCCGGGGCCGGGGTGGCGCCGGCCGTGGAAATCTTTGCCAACGCGACGAGGATGCCGACGATGGGCATGCACCGGCCCAAGGTACGAATTGATAAGGTCACGACAAGCCTTTCCGGTTTTCCCGCTCCGACGCACGAACCGGCATGCCGCTACAGCATCTCGGCAAAACGCCGGCCGCCGTGAACCCTGGAAATGCGATTTCCGTGGCCGACCGCCACACACCGGGGCTGTAGTGTCATGGTGCCTGATCGGCACGGCTATGGCGAACGCCGCCAAGATCAGCGCCGCAACGGTAGGTCAGCACGTCGAGGATCAGTACATCAACCCGCCGGGACGCCCCTCTGAAGTCGGCATTCTTGACCAGCCCGGCCGGGGCCCCGCGTTCCGTGGGCGTTGCTCGAACAATCCACGGACATCGTCCTCGTTCGGGACGTCAGCTGTGTTCGCACAACACACGCACGGCCACCGGGCTCCCGGCGACGACCGCATCGGCATCACCGTCGTCCGCGAGGTTGCGACAAACAGCCGCGCCGATGCCACGGCGGCTGCCGGTCACGAAGACCAGTTCCAGTGCGGACAGGTCATTCATGGCCGGTACCTTTCGCATGATCGACCGGCAGCACGCACGTGAGGTGGCGGCAGGAGCCATCGTCTACTTCGGGAGCCGCCACCTTCGGTCACAGGACCCGGTTGCGGGGCCAGACATAACCTGCCCGATGGCTATCGGCTGCTTTGCGCCAACTCCCGACGTTCACACGCAGCCACGGATCACCCGAAAGCGGACGTCAAATGGTGTAGAGCTTTAAAGCGGATCAACCCCGGTGTCGACTGATCGGCGAAAAGGCTTACCTGGTTTTATCATCACCCAGGCAGGGCTGGAATAACGCGACAGTCCGGGGCTGCATGTGCTGGTACACCGCTCAGGCTCCTACAAGCAGCAACAACTCAAAGGCTCCGCGCGACGCTCCGCTTGGCGCGCGTCGTGCAAGGCAGCCCGCGCACGGCACTCACGTTGGCCGTCGTGGCAATGGAAGAACTGGAACCCGCACAATGAGCATCAATCGCCGACTGCTGCTGGGTGGTCTGATCGCAAGTGGAACGATGGCGATGACACCCCGCACACTGCATGCTGCAGAGCCGGGTGTGTCGGACACCCCGCTGCCCCGGCTGTTGAACAACCATCGCGTGATCATCGATACCGATCCTGGAAACGACGATGCAATCGCTATTTTGATGGCACTGGATGCACCCAATCTGCAGGTCGAGGCGATTACGATCGCACCTGGCAACATCCGCTACGATAAAGAGGTCAGAAACGCACTCTACGTCGTTGAACTTGCAGGATATGCCGGGAAGGTCGCCGTACATCCTGGGATGACCCATCCGATCCTCGATCGGCCTTATTCGACGTCCACCTTCATACATGGGACGGACGGGCTGGGTAAAGCGGCGGTACCAACGGTGCGTCAGCAGCCCGATCCCGAGCACGCGGTTGACGCCATCCGTCGTATCGTAAGGCGATATCCCGGCGAGGTGGTGATCCTGGCACTTGGCGGACTGACGAATGTCGCCATGGCACTTCTGCGCGACCCCGCGATCGCGTCGATGATCAAGGGCATCCAGTTCGTGGGTAGTGCCGGCAACGCCGTACCGAGCTTCAACTCCATGGTTGATCCAGAGGCGGCCGACATCGTCCTGAGGTCTGGAGCGCCAGTGACTATGGGGCTGGGGCGGCAGTACGACTCTCTTCTCACTCGGGCCGACTTCGATCATGTCGCGTCGTTTGACACGCCACGCAGCCGCTTTTTCATGCAGAGCAACGAGCTGCGACTCACGTTTGAAATGTCAGCCCGTAACGCGCCCGGATCGGTGAACGCCGACCCACTCGCCACGGCCATGGTCATAGACCCTGGGATTGGGATCAAGTTCAAAGCAATCCATGCGCGGGTCGAGCTAGAAGGAGAACTCACGCGCGGTGATATCCTTTATGGGGAAAACCGATATTCGATGGTTCCAACCCTGCCTGCCAACGTCAACTTATGCACTGAAGCCTCGAATGACGATTTCAAGCGGATCCTCTTTGCGACACTTGCGCACAGGTGAAGCACTTTTCCGCCATCGAGCCCGTTGGTTGAGCAGACTATCGGCCGGATGCAATTGAAACCTGTTGTTCGGCCTCCTGTTCAAGGTGGCAGACAGAGGCTAGCGGTGAGTGGAAGTGTCAGCCTTGTGCCGCCGTGCTCCATACCCGACAGTCCGGTTCCGGCCAGTTCTCTCTGAAGCTATGCAGCATTTTCGGTTGAGCGAAAATAGAGGCCATCCGGGTCCAGAAGCCTTGAATCCTTCTGGGCCCACGGACGCTGGGTTAGCTCCGTCTGGATAGGATAAGCTAAAGCCCGAAGGGTCTTCTGCAGCCCGTTCAGGTCATGCACGGGAATCACGAACTCAACCCCTACCCCGTAACCTTCTCCTTTCGGCGCCTCGCAAGCGAGGTGATTTTCGTCTAGGTGGGAACGATCCGTCAGAGTGATTAGAACTCGCCTTTTGGCGAGAAATAGGTGTCCTGCTGCGGATCGAGCATCGACAACACCGAAGCTCAGGACGTCGCAGTAGAAGGCCCGGCTCGCTTCTAGATCGTGTGGGAAGATCTCAAGTCTGAGGCGATCCCCTTCCATTCGGCCGCTTCATATCTGGGAAACTGGATGTCCGCTATTACCATGAGGCTATCTCAAAGCAGATGGTCTGCTTTCGGCCACCTTTTGCCGTTTGACGGTGGCAGTTGCGCGCCAGCAGCAGACGCTTTCTGGCATCCTGAGATAGCCAGAGAGCGGACATTGCTATGGGCGAACCCGCTTAACAGCGAACGGCGCCCGATCCCTCCAGAAGTGGTCGCTATCATACCCGTAACGTGATGAGAGCTTTAAGCGAAATGCCTAATGCTCGCATAAGACAAAACGAGACCTCCCTCACAATGATGAAATCGAAGGTTCGGCCTTCGGAATCGATGTTCAAGTTCATTAAGGAAGTTCTATAGCAGCGCGGAGGTTAGCTACAGATCACGAGCTTAAACCCGATCGATCGCTACTCCCGGAATCTCAAGATCTCGATAAGCAGACGAAAGGCAGGGGATACGTGCCGCCTCGATGGATAGTAGAGGTGATAACCAGAGAATGGAGGACACCAGTCCTCTAACAGACGCACCAATCGGCCATCCGTGATCATCGGCCGAACGGCGTCTTCTAATTGAAAGCTTATGCCACGACCTGCGAGCACTGTGCGTGTAATGAGCGGCGAGCTGTTAATCATCCACTGACCACCGACCTTACTTCTGATCTCGCGCCCTTCTTTTTCGAACTCCCATGCGTATATGTCCCCACTTTCAAATCGCATATTGATGCAGGCGTGTTGGGCGAGATCCCTTGGAGACTGGGGTGTCCCACGGCGAGCGAGATAATCCGGAGTTGCGACGGCCGCCATGCGCATGTCAGGGCCAATTCTGATGGCCACCATGTCCCTTGAGACCTCCTCACCCAGGCGGACACCCGCATCGAAGCGGCCCTCGACAATATCCACGAGACCGCCTTCGACGCTCAGCTCCACCGCAATATCCGGAAAGGAGGCAGCAAGTTCGTCGAGCGCCGGCCAGAGCAACGTCTCTGCAGCGTGATCGGTCGCCGTGATACGGATCGTGCCTACGGGGCGCTCGCTCCTCTGCCGAAGCTCTGCAAGTCTCTTGTCAATATTCTCAAGTGCCGGTTGTAGAATCTCGATGAGTTGCTGGCCGACTTCAGTCGGCGACACGCTCCGTGTCGTGCGCGCGAGCAGGCGCAGGCCGAGTCTGGTTTCGAGACGTCGGATTGCGTGGCTGACGGCCGATTGCGAGAGCCCGATCTTCCGCGCGGTTCCGGTGAAACTCCCGTGCTCGCACACGGCCAGAAAAAGGGTGAGATCGGCCATGTCTTCCCGACGCACACGAATCTCCCTCGCCATATCAATCTGCCTGATACATGAATCACATTCATTAACCCAACCAATTGAGTGGGTCTAATCATATGGGATGTAGAGGCGGATAACTCTCAAGGCTTAGCGGTAGGTTTAAATCCAGCCCTCCGCTGTAGCGACATGCAGAACATCCTTGGAGGCCAATACATGCTCCGTCTCATCAATCCGCCGGGCCCTTCCATCCCGGGTATCTCTCAGGCAGTGCTCGTCGAGTCTGGGCGCCTGCTGTTTTTGTCAGGCCATGTTCCGTTCGATGAGAGAGGGAGCATCTCTTCACCAGATATCGGGCCGCAGCTTGAGCAGGTGTTTCAAAATCTCGACGCAACTCTGAAAGCCGCGGGAGTTGGATTTGATTCCGTCGCCCGCTTGACGTTCTATGTGTGCAATCTTAATCCGGCCGTCCTGCCAATCATCCGCGAAGTCCGTGACCGCTGGATCAAGGTAGACAAGCCGCCAGCAAGCGTACTGATTGGCGTTGCGACGCTGTTTCGTCCAGATGTCATGGTGGAGGTGGATGCAGTCGCGGTTATCCCATCTGACGATAGGGTGGAAGGCGATCACTGAAGCGCCTTCCGAAGCTCGGCGGTAGGGAGTGGGACCTACCACCGGATGTCTGCTTCTTCGCTTATTATGCCACGAGCGGACTTTCCGCTCCCGGACATACTCAGCCGAAGAGCAGATCCCATATCGGCTTGGCTAAATCGGCGTCGCCTCTCCTCGCCATCGCTGGCAGGGCGTTACACGATCCCACGGGGTCGGCGGCAGCCCCTACCCGTACAGCCTCGCAACGATCAGCTCAGCCGCCTGCTCCGGGCTGGTGATCGACGTGTCGATGCGGATCTCCGGATGTTCCGGCGCTTCGTACGGGCTGTCGATGCCGGTGAAGTTCTTCAGCTCGCCCCGACGCGCCTTGCCGTAAAGCCCCTTCACGTCGCGGCGTTCCGCCTCGGCGAGTGCAGTGTCGATATGGATCTCGACGAACTCGCCGTCCGGCATCATCGACCGGACCAGCGCCCGCTCCTGCTGGAACGGCGAGATGAACGCGGTCAGCACGATCAGCCCGGCATCGGTCATCAGCCGCGCCACCTCGCCGATGCGGCGGATATTCTCCACCCGGTCGGCATCGGTGAAGCCGAGATCCTTGTTGAGGCCGTGACGGATGTTGTCGCCATCGAGCAGGAAGGTGTGCCGGCCCTGCGCGTGCAGCTTCTTCTCGACCAGGTTGGCGATGGTCGACTTGCCCGCGCCCGAAAGCCCCGTGAACCACAGCACTTTCGGTTGCTGGTTCTTCTGCGCAGCGTGCGCCTCGCGGTTGATCTCGATCGCCTGCCAATGGACGTTCTGGGCCCGCCTGAGCGAGAAATGCAGCAGGCCGGCCGCCACCGTCGCGTTGCTGATCTTGTCGATCAGGATGAACCCGCCGAGTTCGCGGCTCTGCTCATATGGCGCAAACACCAGCGGCTTGTCGGTCGACAGGTTCGCGACGCCGATCGCGTTCAGTTCCAGCGTGCGTGCCGCCAGATGCTCCATGGTGTTGACGTTGACCTGGTATTTCGGCGTCTGGATCTGCGCGGATGCCGTCTGGCTTGCCAGCTTCAGCAGATAGGACCGGCCCGGCAGCATCGGCTCGTCGGACATCCAGATGATCGTCGCCTCGAACTGGTCGGCGACTTCCGGCGGCGCGTCGGCGATGCTGATCACGTCGCCGCGCGAGCAATCGATCTCGTCAGCCAGCGTCAGCGTCACCGACTGTCCGGCGACCGCCTGGTCGAGATCGCCGTCGAAGGTGACGATACGGGCTATGCTGGTGGTGCGTCCGGACGGCAGCACCCGCACGCTGTCGCCGGGATGGATGACCCCCGATGCGATCAGGCCGGAGAAGCCGCGGAAATCGAGGTTCGGCCGCTTGACCATCTGCACCGGCATGCGGAACGCCTTGTCCTGGTCCGCGGTCACGTCCAGCTCGACGGTCTCGAGATGCTCGATCAGCGCCGGGCCGGTGTACCAGTCCATGTTGGCCGAACGCGTGGCGATGTTGTCGCCGGCGAGGCCGGAGATCGGCATGGCGACGAAGTGCCCGATGCCGATCGACGTCGCGAACGTTCTATACTCGGTAACGATGCTGTCGTAGCGCGCCTGATCGTAGCCGATCAGGTCCATCTTGTTGACCGCCAGCACCAGGTTGCGGATGCCGAGCAGGTGCGCCAGGTAGCTGTGCCGCCTGGTCTGGGTGAGGATGCCCTTGCGCGCGTCGATCAGGATCACCGCGAGGTCGGCCGTCGAGGCGCCGGTCACCATGTTGCGCGTATATTGTTCGTGCCCCGGCGTATCGGCGACGATGAACTTGCGTTTCTCGGTCGAGAAGAACCGATAGGCGACGTCGATGGTGATGCCCTGTTCCCGCTCGGCCGCGAGACCGTCCACCAGCAGCGCGAAATCGATGTTCTGGCCCTGGGTGCCGATCCGTTTCGAGTCCGCTTCCAGCGCCGCAAGCTGGTCGTCGAAGATCATCTTGCTGTCGTAGAGCAGCCGCCCGATCAGCGTCGACTTGCCGTCATCGACCGAGCCGCAGGTGATGAAGCGCAGCAGCGACTTGTGCCTGTGTAGGTCCAGGTATGCGTCGATATCGGCGGCAATCAGGGCGTCCGTCGCGTAGTTGGGCAGCACCGGTTCGTCGGCCATCAGAAGTACCCGTCCTGCTTCTTCTTTTCCATCGAGGCCATTACATCGCGATCGATCGCCCGTCCCTGGCGTTCGCTGGTGGTGGTCAGCAGCATTTCCTGGATCACCTCGGCAAGTGTTGCCGCCTCGCTCTCGATCGCCCCGGTCAGCGGATAGTCGCCGAGGGTGCGGAACCGGATCGACCGCTCGACCGGAACCTCGCCCGGGTCCAGGCGGAAGCGGTCGTCATCGACCATCAGGATCAGCCCGTCGCGCTCGACGGTCGGCCGGGGTGCGGCGAAATACAAGGGCACGATCGGGATGTTCTCGATCTGGATGTATTGCCAGATGTCGAGCTCGGTCCAGTTCGAGATCGGGAACACCCGGATGCTCTCGCCCTTGGCCTTGCGCGCGTTGTAGAGGCGCCAGAGCTCCGGCCGCTGCGTCTTCGGGTCCCAGCGGTGATTGGCCGACCGGAACGAGAATATCCGCTCCTTGGCGCGGCTCTTTTCCTCGTCGCGTCGTGCGCCGCCGAAGGCCGCGTCGAAGCCATACTTGTCGAGTGCCTGCTTCAGGCCCTCGGTCTTCCACAGGTCGGTATGCAGCGAGCCGTGATCGAACGGGTTGATGCCGCGCGCCTGCGCCTCCGGGTTATGGTGCACCAGCAATTCCATGCCGCTCTCGCGCGCCATGGTGTCGCGCAGCTTGTACATCGCCTGGAACTTCCAGGTGGTGTCGACATGCAGCAACGGGAACGGCGGCGGGCTCGGATAGAACGCCTTGCGTGCCAGGTGCAGCATCACCGCACTGTCCTTGCCGACCGAGTAGAGCATCACCGGACGCTCCACCTCGGACACCACCTCCTGCAGGATGTGGATGCTTTCCGCCTCCAGGCGTTGCAGGTGGGTGAGACTGGTGCCCGCCTGCCTGGGCCGGACGGTCTGCTCGGGTTCGCTCAACTGATATCTCCGGACTGCTGTCACGATCTGAACCGCAGGAAAGTTTGTCTAGCCGCCTGTCCGGCGCACGGTCGACATATCGAACGCGCCGGTCGCCACGAACCATGGGTTGGCGAAATCGGCATCGCCCGGCTGGCGCCGCTTGCCATAGCCCAGCCGGGCGCCGTCGAGTGTCAGCACCTGACCGCCGGCGGCTCGCAGCACGGCATCGCCGGCCGCGGTATCCCACTCCATCGTCCGTCCCATCCGTGGATAAAGGTCCGCACCGCCTTCCGCCACCTTGCAGAACTTGAGCGAGGATCCGACCGGGACCAAGTCCGCGACCTCGAACGCCTCGAGGTAACGCCGCGTCTCGTCGCTCATGTGCGAGCGGCTGCCAACGACCCGCAATCCGCCCGTCCCGGGAGTTCCGGCCTCGATCGGTGTCCAGCCGGCTGGCAGGCCACCGGCGACCTGGGCGCGGCGTGCGCCGGTCCCGATCTGGCCCGAGTACACCAGGCCCAGCGCCGGGGCATAGACCACGCCCAGCACCGCGACGCCGTTCCGGATCAGGCCGATATTGACCGTGAAATCCCCATTCCGGCTCACGAACTCCCTGGTGCCGTCCAAGGGATCGACCAGGATGAAGTCGTGCGCGGTTTCCGGGACCAGTCCGGCAGAAGCGGCTTCCTCGGCCACCACCGCCAGGCCGGGCGCCAGCAGGGCGAGCGCGCGGTGGATGATCGCCTCGGCGCGCGTATCGGCTTCCGTCACCGGCGAGCCGTCATCCTTGGAGTTCGTCTCGAACGAGGGCCGGCGATAGATCTCGAGGATGGCACCGCCGGCTTCGAGCGCAGCCGCGACGAAGCCATCGAGCAGGTCGGCATCGCCGGGCACGTCATCGGGTCGAGGCATCGGCACACAGCTCCGTCTATCGGAGCCGCTGCCCCACTGGTGGCGACAGTACGATCATTTGCGGCCCGGGAGTCATGGCTGCGGCGACATTGCTGCCGGTCCCGCACCGGGGACCGTGTTTGGTGTTCACGACGTCACTGGCACGCCATCGTCGCCGGCCTGGTCGCGCGCATACATGCTGCCGCGCCCGAGGCCCAGCATCGTGGCGGCACCGACGAGCAATGCCACGCCGCAATACCCGATCGCGCCCGGTGCGCCGAGCCGGTCCACCAGCACGCCGCCAAGAATGGCACCGGTGGCAATGGCGATCTGGAACGTCGTCACCAGCAGGGCACCGGCACTCTCCGCATGGTCCAGTGCCGCCTGAGTGGTCCAGGTCTGGATGCTGACCGGAAGCACCCCGAAGGCGAAGCCCCAGACTGCCAGTGCGACGAACGCGATAGGCGTCGAAGTGCCGTCGCCCAGCAATGCGAACGCGGTCGCGGCGAGCAGCACCGCGCCGACCGCGACGGATACCCTGGGGCTGCGACCGGACATCATGCCGCCGGCGAAGTTCCCGAAGAAGCCGCCGATCCCGAACGCGAGCAGCACCATGGATAGCGTCCGTACATCGAGCCGCGACACCTGCTCGAGGAAGGGCCGCACATAGGTGAAGCCGGCGAAATGGCCGGAGATCACGAACATCACGGTGATGAGCCCGGTCCGGATGCGGGGCCGGCGCAGCAGCAGGAAGAAGGTGCGCAGGGTCGGACCGTCGGTCGATGGCAGCCGCGGCATGGTCGTCAGCTGGATGGCCAGGGCGACGATCCCGATACTGGAAGCCGCCAGGAACGTGGCGCGCCAACCCCACAGGTCGCCGAGGTAGGCACCCAGTGCCGGAGCGCAGACCGACGCGGCGGTCACTCCGGTGAAGATGATCGACATGGCCCTTGCGACCATCCTGGCCGGAACCAGGCGAAGTGCCAGCGCCGCCGCGAGCGACCAGGTGCCGCCCAGCGCGACGCCCAGCAGAACCCGGGCCAGCAGCAGCACCCATATGTTCGAGGCAGCCGCGGCCAGCAGGTCGGACAGCACCAGCAGCAGCGACAGGCCCCACACCACCATGCGACGGTCGATCTTCGCGGTGCCGATCACCACCGCCGGCGCCGCGACCGCGGCCACCAGGGCGGTTGCGGTCACCGCCTGTCCGGCGGCGCCATAGGAAATGTGGAGGTCGGTTGCCATCGGGGTCAGGAGGCTGGCAGGCAGGAACTCAGCGGTAACCAGCGCAAAGACGCCGACCGAGAGCGACAACACGGCACCCCAGGCAGCCCCAGTGGTCGCGGTATCGTCGGCACGGGACATGTCTGACATCGGCGTCTCCAGATATGCCTGTCAATTAGGGCGGGTCGGCTGGAGCTTCCATGCTAGAATAGCCGCAATGCATGATCATTCGTCCAAACCTTGCCCGCATCTTGCCACCGATCCGCTGACCGGGCTGCTGCAGGGGCTGCGGCTCGACGGCGTCGAGTACGGTCGTTGCCGGCTCTCGGCACCGTGGGCGTTCTCGTTCCCGGCCGGGCCTGACGCCCGGTTCCACTTCGTCGCCGAGAGCGGCTGCTGGCTGCTGACCCCCGGAGGCGAGTGGGTCGAATTGAGTGCAGGCGATGCCGTGCTGCTGCCGCGCGGGAGTGCCCATTCGCTGGCAAGCGAGCCGGATGCCGTGGCGGGCCCGTTCCCTCGTTGGCAGTGCAGCCCGATCTGCGACAACGTCTTCGACCTGCAGTCCGACGGTGAGGGCGAGGGCTGCCTGCTGTTCCACGGCACCATGCGCTTCAATCTCGACAGCCTGCATCCGCTGTTGCGCATGATGCCGGACGTGATGCGCACCAACGAGAGACTGAGGCGCGAGCCGACCATCCCGCATCTGCTCGAGGCGATGGGGCACGAGGTGGCGATGAACCGGGTCGGTGCATGCGGCATCGTCGCGCGCCTGGCCGACGTCCTGGCCGCCCATATCATCCGCTCCTGGGTGGAGCACGATTGCAGCAATGCGGCCGGTTGGGTCGCAGCGGTGCGGAACCCCGAGATCGGCCGGGTGCTGGCCGCCATCCATGCCAATCCAGACCGAGACTGGCCGGTGGCCGAGCTCGCCAGGCTGATGGGCGGATCGCGGTCCAGCTTCGCAGCCAAGTTCGCGACCCTGGTCGGCGAGACCCCGGCGAACTACGTGGCCCAGGTCAGGATGCACCAGGCACGGCAGTGGATCGTGCGCGACCGCGCCCGCATCTCGGAGGTAGCGCAGCGGCTCGGCTACGAGTCCGACGCGTCCTTCAGCCGCGCATTCAAGCGGGTCATCGGCAGCGCTCCCAGCCATTTCCGCGGCCCTGCAGGCTGACGGCGTCGTTCGCCCGGCGATGCCCGGGGGCGGCTCTTCGGATCGTGTTCGGACAGGCATCTTTCCAGGCGCCCCGGACAATTTACAGGCGCCGAGGTTCCGGTCCTAATGCGTCATGCTGACCGACGCCGTCCAACACGCATCCTATGGTTGAGCCGGTCCAGCCCCGCGTCGTGGTCATTACCGGCGGATCATCCGGAATCGGCCTCGGCAGCGCTGCACTGTTCGCCTCCAAAGGCTGGCGGGTCGGCCTGATCTCCCGGAACAAGGAGAGGCTGGCCAGCGCATCTAGTTTGATCGAGGCCTGGACACCCGGTGCCACGGTTGCCTGGGCGGCAGCCGACGTATCGGACGAAGAGGCCCTGGCCGCCGCGGCACGACGGATCGCGGCGACGCTCGGCCCGATCTCGGTATGGGTGAACGCGGCTGGCAATGGCGTCTATGGCCATTTCGCCGACGTGCCCGCGGATGAGTTCCGCCGCGTCACCGAGGTCACCTATCTCGGGACGGTCAACGGCACCCGGGTCGCCCTCTCGCACATGCGTCCGCGCGACGAAGGCACTATCGTCAATGTGTGCTCGGCCGTGGTGTTCCACGGCGTGCCGCTGATGACCTCGTATTCCGGCGCCAAGGCTGCGGTCCGGGCATTCAGCCAGTCGCTGAGGCTCGAGCTGCGTCTCGCCGGCAGCCATGTCCGGCTCGGCACGCTGTTTCCGCCCGCGATCAACACGCCGTTCTTCGACCACGCGATCTCGCACATGGGCTTCCCGTCGCGTCCGGTACCGCCGGTCTATGGCACCCGTGTCGCCGCCCAGGGTGTCTATTTCTGCGCGACCGGCGGCGGCGGCGAGATGCTGCTGACCGGCGTGGTGATTGCCTACTCGCTGATCGTCCGGGTCTCGCTGCGGCTCGCCGGCTTCCTGGTGTCGAAAAGCGACTTCGCGTCGGAACTGCCGCGGGACGACCCGGGATCGGCGCGCATGCCCTCGCTGTTCGCACCGGCCTGCAGCCGATGCGTGATGGACGGTGGGTTCGGCAGTCAGGCCCGCAGTTGGAGCACACATCTCAAGCTGCTGTCGGCCTGGCGGGCGTTGCGATCGGCGATGATGCCGGCGCCGAAGCTCAGGGCGTCTCGACCAGTCGTTCGGTCGCCGCGAGCACCCGGCTGCGCAGACGCCCATCGGTCGCCCGCCGGTTCGGCACTGCCGGAGCCCGCCGCTTCAGATAGCGGCCGCTGACCCCGGCGAGCTCGGGAGACAGGCAGGCGTAGAGCGGCGTGTCGGCACCCGCCTCGGCCGTCAGCGAGAACGGTGCGATCACCCTTCTCCAGACGAACTGGTCCACGCCGCCGCTGCGCACCAGGTCGGTGGCGACCATTCCCGGATGCACCACGTTGATGGTCGTGCCGGAACCCGAAAGTTGGCCGGCAAGCTCAAAGCTGGTCATCAGCGACGCGAGCTTGGAGCGCGCGTACGCCCGCGTCATGCGCCAGCCCCGGCGCAGTTCCAGATCGTCGGGATCGATCCCTGCCCGGTCCGAGGTGGACGAGCCGGTCATCACGATCCGCCCGGCCTGCGCATGATGCAGAGCGGGGAGAAGTGCCTGCGTCAGAACGAACGGCGCCAGGTGATTGACCGCCAGCGTCAATTCGTGACCCTCGCCGGTCTCGGTCCGCCGACGCGACAGGATGCCGGCATTGTTGACCAGCAGATCCAGCGACGGCGCCTGGACGACGATCTCAGCGGCGGCCCGCCGGGTCTCGCCCAGCAGCGACAGGTCGGCGACGATCCCCACTATCGCGGCCTCGGGCACCCGAGCTGCGATCCACTCCCGGGTGGTCCGCAACCGCGCTGCGTCGCGGGCAATCAGGATCAGCCGGTAGCCCGCTGAGGCCAGACCGAGGGCGATCCAGCGTCCGATACCGCTCGTGCTACCGGTGACGACTGCGACCGGAACGGCCGCAGCGTCGCCGGAATAGGCGCCTGACGTCAGCGACGCGCCTTGCGGGCAGCATACTTGGCATCCCGCGCAGCTTTCTGCTCGAGCTTGCGCAACGCCTCGGTGCGCGTGGCCTCTACAGCCTGCGCTTCCTCTTCCTTGCGACGGACCGCCTCGGCGGCGAGGGCGGCTTCGCGCTCGGCGGCCTGACGAGCGGTTTCGGCCTCGCGCTCGACCCGGCGCTCGGCCAGTCGCGCGTCCCGTGCGTCCGCGATCGCCTTGCGTTCAACCGCTCGAGCCTGGACGTCGGGATCATCGGCGGACGGACGCTGCTGGAACTTGGCGAGAACGGCACGTTTCGCGTCGGCGGACGTGGATTGGCGCTCGCCGAACTTGTTTCCCTTGAAGATTGTCTTGGCCCTTAAACGTGGTGATACGAGAATAACGGATGATCGCCGGAGAGGTCGAACGAAGAGTCCTACCCTCCGTGATTTCCCATCTAGCGCCGGCTTCCCTTATAGCAAGGCCTGCATGTATCGCGACAGGCCGATGCAAGGCAAAGCCGGTGCCACGAGCAGGGACGCTATGCAGCGAGGACACGACATCGACAAGAAGGAAGGTCGCAAGGCCGGCATGCCTTCGGCCCCGGACTTCAAGACCGAAACCATGGACCTTCTGGTGACCGGAGGCAGCGGCTTCCTGGGATCGCAGTTCATCGTCGGCTGGCTTCAACGCCACACGGAAGCGCACGTCGCGTGCCTCATCCGCGCGCCGGACGACGATGCGGCAGCCATGAAACTGCAGGCTGCCCTGGTGCGTGCAGCGGACGATGGCGGCGTGACCACCGGGCTGGACGCGCTGCTGGCGCGTGCGACCGCCATACGCGGCGACCTGACCAGTCTCGACTGGGTGGGCCGTGTCGAGGCGTGGCGGGTCGGCGCTCCGATCCGCATCCTGCATTGCGCCGCCAACCTGTCGTTCCGGGCGAACGACCGCGAGGCCGTGCGGCAGACCAATGTCGACGGCACGCGGATCATGCTGGACGCCGCCCGTGCGCTCGGTGCGACCGAATTCAACTACGTCAGCACCGCCTACATCGCCGGCGACCGGGTCGGGACCATCCTCGAGGACGAGATCGGTCAGCCGTCCGGGTTCACCAACGCCTACGAGGAGAGCAAGTGGGAGGCGGAGGCCGTCGTGCGCACCATGTGCGCCGAGTCGGATCTGCCGTTCCGGATCTTCCGCCCGAGCATCATCATCGGGCATTCGGTCACCCACCGGCTCTCGGCGCTTTCCGGATTTTACAAGGTCGCGGAGACCATGCAGGCGCTCGGCCGATCCGGGCGCGCACAGGGCGAAACCATCCTCCTGCCGATGCCGCACGATGCGACGCTCGACCTCATTCCCGTAGACGTGGTGGTCGCCGAGATGATCGAGCTGCTGGAAGCCGGAGCCACCAGCCAGGGCCACGCGTTTCATCTGACCAGCGACATCCCGCTGCCGCTGGTCGAAGTCCTGCGCACCCTCTCGCCACTGGCCGGCTTCACGGTCGGTCGCCTGTCCGAGGATGGGGGCCCGGCGAGCAAGATGGCCGAGTTCCTGATGCAGCGGCTGCGCTACTACATGCCCTATCTCGGCCAGACCCGCAGCTTCGATCGGAGCAACGTCCACCGCGCCGGTGTCACGCCGCAGACGCTGCTCGACGTCGGGCGGCTGCGGGATTTCGTCACCAGCTTCCTGGCGCGCGAGGGCTAGAGCGACATCCGGTCGGACGGAAGCGTTCGACCGGATAACCATGTTCGCTCATGCGGCAGGTTCGCCCCCGGAGCCGCCAGGAAGCTTCGGTCAGTGCTGGAAACGCGATGCGAGACCCTGCGAGACCGGACTGGCGCCCGTATACGCGGTGCCGAACTGACCGATATTCGCGCCGGTCTGCGCATCGTAGCCATCATGCTTCTCCTGGTCGCCGGAGATCTTGTAGCGACCGAGATGGGTGGCAGGCTTGTCCGGCGGCGGCGGCATTTCCGGGCCAGGCATCGGCGCAGTCTCGAACTTGCGGCGCCGCCCGAGCACGGTGAGGTTCTCCTGCGAGTTCGCGCCGGTGCCGTCTGTCGACGCGGCTGCCGGGGGAGCAGGCTGGCTCGGTTGCTGCGCCAAAGCCCCTTCCCGACCCGCGAGTGTCGCAAGGGTCAGGACGGCGCCGAGCGTCCCGGTCCGAAGAAATCTCACCATGTCGCCTAATCCTCTGGACCACTGGCGACGACACGGCATCGCACCAAACTGATCTGATCGTTTTCGATGCGCGGGACGCTCTGCCCGCGGCGCCAGCACCGTCGAAGACATTAAATATCGGTATCACAACAATGCTGGAAAGCGTGACACCGTTTCCCGGGCGTCGCCCCGGACGGCACCGGCATGAGTTGCCGCTGATGATCCCACCCTGCCCAGCGCTCGTTATGTAGTGGCCGGCAGGACGCCATCAACCTGCCGGCGATATCGCAACCCGCACCGCGGCACTTCAGTCTCCGGTGCGTATTGCCAATTCGAATGAGCTGATGACGTGCGCCACGTCCGCATCGTCGAGTTCCGGATGGATCGGCAGTGCCAGGATGCGGCCTGCCAGATCCTCCGACACCGGCAGCGCGGTGCCATCGTGGTGCGGGCGGTAGGCCGGCTGGAGATGCAGCGGCCGCGGGTAATAGATCGCGGTCGGGACGCCCCGGCTGCGCAGGTTCGCCTGCATGCGGTCACGGGATATCCCATCCGGCAGCAGCACCGCGTAGACCGCCCAGGCACTGATGCTCTCCGGCACGCGTGCCGGCACGACCGCATGCGCCGACAGGCCGGCATCGTAGGCCTGTGCGATCTGCTCCCGGCGGTCGAGTTCCGCCTGGAACAGGTCGAGCTTGGCCAGCAGAATCGCCGCCTGCAGCGTATCGAGCCGGCCATTCATGCCGGTGCGTAATACCTCGTAACGTGTCTCGCCTTCGCCATGCGACCGCAGGCTGCGATAGAGCTTTGCCCGGTCGGCATCGTCGGTCAGCAAGGCGCCGCCGTCGCCATAGGCGCCCAGCGGCTTGGACGGAAAGAAGCTGATCGCCGTTGCATCGGCCTCGCGGCCGAGGCGCGTGTTGCCGAGGGTGCCGCCGAAGCTCTGCGCGCAATCGTCCAGCAGGAACATCCCGGCATCCCCGGCAATCCGCCGGAGTTCCGGCCAGGGCGCCGGCTGGCCGAACAGGTCGACGCCGATGATGGCCGCCGGCCGCAGCCTGCCCGCCTGCCGTACCGCCGCGATCCGTGCCTCGAGATGCACCGGATCGATCTGGAACGTGTGCGGGTCGACATCGACGAACACCGGGGTCGCGCCGAGCACCAGCGGCACCTCCGCCGTCGCCGTGTAGGTGAATGCGGGCAGGAACACCGCGTCGCCGGGACCGATGCCTTCCGCCATCATCGCGATCTGCAGGGCGTCCGTACCCGAGCTGACCGCGACGCAATGGGCCGCGCCGCAGAATGCGGCCAGACGCGTTTCGAGCTCCTGCACTTCCGGCCCGAGCACGAACTGGCAGTGCGCCAGCACGGTGTCGATCCGGGCCCGGAGTGCCGTCGCCATCCTGGCCTGCTGCGCCTTCAGGTCGAGGAAGGCGACCTGCCTCGACTCTCCTGCACGCGCTGCATCGATGGTCATGACACGGTCCTCTCGGGTTCGGCGGGCTGCATCGTTCCGGTTGCATTGTGGTCGAATTCGGGGACCAGGCGCTTCAGCAGCAGGATCGCCTCGTCCGGCCGTCCCCTCCGGCAGAGGTCGCCGATCGCATCGACGGCATCGCCGACCGCCACCGGATCGGCCGTGCGCGGCGTCGCCATCAGCAGGCCGGGATAACCGGTCGGGACCGGCGCCTCGCGGCCATGGAACAGTTCCTCGAACAGCTTCTCCCCCGGACGCAGGCCGGTGAACCGGATCTGCACGTCCTCGTCCGGACGCAGGCCGGCGAGCCTGATCATCTGGCGTGCCAGGTCGACGATCTTCACCGGCTCGCCCATGTCGAGCACGAAGATGCCGCCACTCTGGAGCAGCGCCTCGGTCTTCGCACCCGGCTGGACGCCCGCACGGCCGCCCGGCTGAACCGGCGTCTGCGCCGCGCCGACCGCGCTGGCCTGCAGCACCAGCCCGACCGCCTCGGTCACCGTCATGAAATACCGTTGCATATCCGGATGGGTGACGGTGAGCGGCCCGCCCCGCTCGAGCTGGCGGCGGAACAGCGGCACCACCGAGCCGGTGCTGCCCAGTACGTTGCCGAATCGCACCGTGACGCAGCGCATGCCGGATCCCGAGCGCCGGGCGGCGATGTCCAGCGACTGGCAATACATCTCGGCGGCGCGCTTCGAGGCGCCCATCAGGCTGCTCGGGTTGACCGCCTTGTCGGTCGAGATCAGCACCATTTCCGAAGCGCCGGCTGCGGCGGCGGCATCCGCCACCTGACGCGTGCCCACGATGTTGGTAAGCATTCCCTCGGACGGGTTGGCCTCGACGATCGGCACATGCTTGAGCGCCGCGGCATGGAACACGATTTCTGGCCGCACGTCCGCGAACAGGCGCGCCAGGCGGGCCGCATCGCGAACATCGGCGACGATGCTCCGGCGCGCGACCATCGGCGCCAGCTCGGCCAGCTCGAGATCAACCTGCCACAGCGCGAACTCGCCATGATCGACCAGCACCAGAGATTCCGGCATCAGCGCCGCCACCTGGCGCACCAGCTCCGAACCGATGGTGCCGCCGGCGCCGGTCACTAGCACGCGGCGCCCACGTACCAGCAGATCCATTGCCTGGATATCGAGCGCCACCTGCGGCCGGTTCAGCAGATCCTCGATCGCCACGGGACGAAGTTCCACCCGCGATGCCGGCGACAACGCGGTCGGATCGGGCACCCGTCCCACCGGGATCGAGTGCCGGTCGGCTTCGCGTATGATTGCGGCGAGGTCGGTGCCGCGCAGTTCGGGATCGGTCACCACCAGCCCGTCCGGGCGCTGGCCCTGCCGGTCCAGCCGGTCGAGCACCGGGCCGACATCGCCCAGCGTGCCGAGAATTGGCACGCCCTGTATGCGCCGTCCCGGCTGGTGGCTGCCGCGCGCCAGCAGCCCGGTGATCCGCAGTGGCGTGCCGCGGGCGCGCCGGACCGCGCGCAGGAACAGGTCGGCGGCTTCGTCCGCGCCGACCAGCAGGACGTTCTGCGTCGTGGTCGTGCCGCTGTTGCTGAACCGGCCCTGCGACAGCCGATACACGATGCGCAGGCCGCCCAGCAGCACCAGCAGGGTCAGCGCGTGGATGATCGGGAAGGTGATGCTGGGCAGCCGGAAGCCGGTGGAGAGCAGCAGCCCGGCGAACAGCAGCGCGCTCATGACCGAGCCACCGGCAATCCCGAGCAGGTCGGCGACACCGGAGAAGCGCCAGTATTGTTGCGGCAGACGGAACGGAATGCCGCCGATCAGCAGGGTGATGGCGCCGCCGGCCAGGAACCACAGCGGATGGATCAGCCCGCCCTGCGGGTCGGCCAGCCAGCGTGCAATCGGCGCGGCCAACGCGGCCAGCGCGCCATCCAGCGCCACGTTGACCAGGATCCGGTTGAACGGACGCAGGTGTCTGCGTCGCGGGGGACGTTGCGAGGGCATCTGCGCGACCGTATAGCCCAGCGTCCGGCGCGCTAGAAGGGTGCGACCGGATTGGCGACGCAGGCTGCCGGAGGATCGTCATGGCACGACAGGACATGGCCGACGCGGCGGCCTCGATGATGCCGTTCCTGATGCTGGCACTGGGCTGCGCGGCGATGGCGGTGTCGGCACTGGTGGTCCGCCGGATGATCGGGCTGGGGGTGCTGGATGTTCCGGGCCGGCGCAGTGCGCACGACCGGCCGGTCCCGAAGGGCGGCGGCGTCGGCATGGTGGTCGCCATCCTGCTCGGCGTGCCGGTGGGCGTGGCGGTGCTGCCGGGCCCGGGCCGTCCGGTGGTCGCGACCGGACTGATGCTCGCCGCGACCCTGCTGCTGGCAGTCGTGTCCTGGGTAGACGACCTCCGCCAGTTCGGCGTCCGCGCCAAGTTCGGTGCGCAGCTGGGCTCGGCCGTTCTGGCGATCGCCGCGGTGCTGGCGACGATGCCGGTCTGGCCGCCCGCGTGGGTGCTGTCGCTGGCACTGCCGGCTGCCTTCTGCTGGCTCATGCTGGTCACCAACGCAGTCAACTTCATCGACGGGCTCAACGGGCTGGCCGCGGGAAGTGCACTGCTCGCCGGCCTGTTCGCAGCCTGCCTAGGCTGGATGCTGGCCGACCCTTTGCTGGTGGCCCTTGCATCGATGACCGCTGCCGGGCTCGCCGGCTTCCTGCCGTTCAACTACCCCAGGGCCCGGATCTTCCTCGGCGACGTCGGCAGCCAGGTCTGCGGGTTGCTGCTCGGGGTGTTCGCGCTGCTGCTCGCCGCCGACGGCCTGCCCTCGTCATGGATCGCTCCGGGCCTGTTCGTTCCGCTCATGCTCGCCGGGATCCTGTGGGACGTGACGTTCACCTTGTGCCGCCGGGCCGTTGCGCGCGAGCGGCTGACGGTGGCGCATCGCGGCCACCTGTATCAGGTGGCGGCACGCAGCTTCCTGTCGCCGGCCCGGGTGGCGCTGGTGCATTGGGGGTTCGTGATCTGGGGCGGAACGATTGGCCTGACCCTGCTGCCCATGTCTCCGCCGGACGCGGTCGTGCTCGTGCTCCTGCCACAGATCGCATGGACGGCAATCGTCCGGCACCGTGCAGCACGAGCCGGACTTGGTCGCTGGTCGTAGGCCGGCGCGTTAGCGGAGGGTGAGCTCGATACCCTGCGCGGCACCTGCCAGGCGCGCGCCCTTGGAGACGTCGTCGATACGGATCTCGACGCCATTGCCATTCTTCAGGATCCGGCCGCCTAGACCGCTTCCAAGGGTCGCCTCGCCGTTGGCGGCCGCATAGGTGCCATCGAAATCATGCAGGCTGTTCAGGTTGTAGACGCGACCATGGCCGACGACCTTCGAATAGCCGACCGCTGCCACGTCGACGCCCTTCACGCCGAAATGGTAGGTATGGCCGTGATATTTCAATGTTCCATCGCCCCATGTGAAGCCAATGCCGACATCGGCCGCCTTGGCGACGATGGTGACGTAACCGGCCGGATGGCCGGACGTGCCCGGATCGCGCGCCGCGATGGCGGGTACAGAGAACATCGCACCGGCAAGAAGCAGGCTGGAAGCAAAAGCCATTCGCATCATGATAATCCTTGCTCGAACATATGACGGACCCGCGAGGCATGGACCCGTCGGGCCGTCATAGCGTTCGAGCAGTCTTCCGGTTGCAGAATCGATCGCTGGGCGAACCGATTCAGCCGGCGGCGCGACGGCTGGTCCGCTCCTCGACATGGCCCGACTTGCGGGACACGGTCGATGCCTCGGACATGATCGAGCGCAGTTCACGAAGGTAGGCAGCACCCTTCAGAGTACGCTGCACCAGGATGGAGCGACGATCCATCGGATCCACCTTACGACGCGCGAGGTCGAGTTCGCCAAGCCGGTCGAGGGCGCGCGTGATTGCCGGCTTCGATACATTGAGGTCGGCGGCAAGGCCGCGAACCGTGTGGGCGCCTTCCTGAAGGTAGCAGGTCAGGAAAACTCCAAGCTGACGTGCCGAAAGATCGGGACCGTCACGCCGGACCATCGATACGATGGTGTCCCGAAGTGTTGTAACCAGGTGGTCGGTCGTTGATGCTTGAGCCATCCTGTTGTTCCTTTCAAATCTCGTCGGAGCCGCAAAACGCCACTCCGTCCGGCCGCCTTCTCTCGAAACTGCGAGACCGGCGGCATTTTCCGCCTATCGTGTGAACCGCATCAGCGCATATCCACAGGCAATATCAAGTACGGGTTATAATCATTAGAAATGACTTGGTTCAGTCCCAATTACGTTACTGGAGTGTTTCAGTTCGTTTATAGATTAAGAATCGGCAAGAGAGCTTGGAATATCGCACGGAGTCCCAGTGCCTCGCCGCCTTCCGGCCGTCCCGGCCGGACGTGATCGTTCCAGGCATATGTATCGATATGAGCCCAGCGGACCGATCTTGCCACGAAACGTTGAAGGAATAACGACGCTACAATCGCTCCAGCCATCGGTCTGGATGAAACATTATTCAGGTCCGCCACAGGGCTAGACAACCATTCGTTGTATCCGTCCCACAGCGGCAATCGCCAGACCGGGTCGTGCGCCGTGAGTCCGGCATCGATGATCGCCTGGGCCACCTTGTCATCGTTACTGAACAGCGCTGGAAGATCCGGCCCCAGCGCGACCCGCGCGGCTCCGGTGAGCGTGGCTGCATCGACCAGAAGGTCAGGCGACTCGTCCGACGCTTCCGCCAACAGATCCGACAACACAAGGCGACCTTCGGCATCGGTGTTTCCGACTTCGACCGAAAGACCCCGTCGCGTGGAGAGAACATCGGAAGGCCGCATCGCGCTCCCGGAGATGCTGTTCTCGACGCAACCGAGGCGCAGGGCCAGCCGCACCGGCAGGTCGTGGTCCATCACCAGGCGGGCGAGCGCCAGCATGATAGCGGCGCCGCCCATGTCCTTTTTCATCCGCAGCATGCCGGCGGACGACTTGATGTCGTAACCGCCCGAGTCAAAACAGACCCCCTTACCCACCAGCGACAACAGCGGCGCCCCGTCGGTCGCCTTCGACCCGCGCCAGTTGGCCACCACCACGCGTGGCGGACGGGCCGAGCCCGCGCCGACCGCCTCGATCGCCGGGTAGTCGCGCGCCAGGGCCTCGCCTGTAACGATTCGGGCCTCGGCACCGAACGCGCGCATCGTGTGTACCGCGGTGTCGGCCAGCTCGGAGGGTCCGAGCAGGTTGGCGGGCATGTTGATCAGGTCGCGTGCCAGCCACGTGGCCCTTGCGACCGCGGCCCCGGATTCGGCACCGGCCGGAACCGCCAACAGCGCAGGCACCGACTTCGAGGCGCGCAACCGGTCGAAGCGATAGGCACCCAGGCAGAAGCCCAGCACGGCGTCGTTGACCGCCACGTCCACCGGCAATGCCAGTCTCCAGACCGGCCGCCCGGCAGCATGATCGGGTGTCGCCGCATCGGCTTCCCCGGCTTCGGATGGCCCCGCCAGCGCCATCGCCAGGCCGCCGAAGGCATACGGCCCCTGCGGACCCTCACCCGCATCGCCCAGGCCGAGGATGGCACTGGCGACGCCCGCCTCGCCCGGCATCTTCACGAGTTCACCGCTTTTCGCGGCGAACCCCTGCGCCCGCAGCCAGGCCGCGTCGGCAGGAGGCAGCGACTCGAGGAGCACCGCAAGCTGAGCCGGCCGCACGGCGCATACTTCGCGCACCACCCGGTCGGGCGACAACTCATGCTCGGCGATCAGGCAGTCAAGCGGACGATCGAACATCGTTCGGACTTTCGATAGTGGAATGGGGGGAACCCAGGAATCCTGGTCCCGGCCGCGCCACCTTGCAAACACCGGCCACCCGACCGACCATCAGGTCATGACGGGCCCACCCTTCCGGCCACATGGCCCAAACGACACGCCAGGTCGCAGCGATCCGCGGCGCGACGGCGCATTCGCACCACGGGTCAAGGCGGTGCTCGGTCCGACCAACACCGGCAAGACCCATCTCGCGATGGAGCGCCTGCTGGCGCACAGCTCGGGCATCATCGGGTTCCCGTTGCGGCTGCTTGCCCGCGAGAACTACGACCGGATGGTGGCGCAGAAGGGCGTATCCCGGGTCGGGCTGATCACCGGCGAAGAGAAAATCATGCCGCCCGATGCGCGCTGGTTCTCCTGCACGGTCGAGGCGATGCCGCTGAGCTTCCTCGGCGACCGGGCCGGCCCGGGAGCCGGCCCGGGCGATTGGTCGGGCAACGACGTCGTGACCCGCCCGGAGTTCGTCGCGGTCGACGAGATCCAGCTGTGTGCCGATCCGGATCGCGGCCACATCTTCACCGACCGCCTGCTGAACGCGCGCGGGCTGGTCGAGACCATGTTCCTCGGCGCCGAGACCATCCGGCCGCTGCTGTCCCGGCTGGTGCCGCAGATCGAGATCGAGACCCGGCCGCGCCTGTCGCAGCTTCTGCATGTCGGTCCGGTGAAGCTGACCAAGCTGCCGCCGCGGTCCGCCGTGGTGGCCTTCTCGGCCGCCGAAGTCTACGCGATCGCCGAACTGATCCGCCGGCGGCGCGGCGGCTGTGCCGTGGTCATGGGCCGGCTCTCGCCGCGCACGCGCAACGCACAGGTGGCACTCTACCAGGACAAGGAAGTCGACTACCTGGTCGCCACCGACGCCATCGGCATGGGGCTGAACATGGACGTGAACCATGTGGGCTTCGCCGGCCTCTCCAAGTTCGATGGCGCCCGGCCCCGCCGGCTCACCGCCGCCGAAGTCGCCCAGATCGCCGGCCGCGCCGGGCGCGGCATGCGCGACGGCACCTTCGGCACCACCGGCACCTGCCCGCCGATGCAGGAGGACGTCGTGGCAGCGGTCGAGGCGCACCGCTTCGATCCGCTGGAGCAGCTATTCTGGCGCAACGACCAGATCGACCTGTCCGCCCCGGACGCGCTGCTCGCCAGCCTGCAGGTGCCCCCACCGATCCGCGGCCTGGCGTCCGGCAACGAGGCATCCGACCTCCAGACCCTGCAGACACTCGGCTACGACCCGGACATACGCCGGCTCGCCGTCGGCCGGTCCGCTACCAGGCTGCTCTGGGACGCCTGCCAGATCCCCGACTTCCGCAAGCTCGGCGACGACAGCCACACCCGGCTCTGCGCCCGCGTGTTTACCGACGTGATGCAGACCGGCCGCCTGTCGGTGGCGTGGCTCGAGTCGCTGCTGAACGGCCTCAACCGGTCCGATGGCGACATCGACACGCTGATGCAGCGCCTGTCGGGCGTGCGGGTCTGTGCCTATATCGCGGCCCGCAAGGACTGGCTCGAGGACGCACCGGCCTGGCAGGCAAAAGCCCGCGAGATCGAGGACCTGCTGTCCGACGCGCTGCACGAGAAGCTGACCGCGCGCTTCGTCGACCGTCGTGCCGCACTGCTGATCCGCAGCCTCGACGAAGCGGAGCGCTCCGGCGGCACCGACCTTCTGTCCGCGGTCACCGCGCAGGGCGAGGTGGTGGTCGAGGGCCATTCGGTCGGGCACGTATCCGGCTTCTCGCTGATCCCCGATCCGCAGGCCGAGGGCCCCGAGAAACGTCTGGTGCTGCGTGCTGCGCGCCGTGCATTGCGCGAGGAAATTCCCCGCAGGGTCCAGGCGCTGTCCACCGCCCCCGATACCTCGTTCTCGCTCAGCGAGGACGGGCGGCTGATCCGCTGGGATGCCGCACCGGTCGGACGGCTGCGTCCGGGCACCGCTCTCCTTCGGCCGATGGTCGAGGTGCTGGACAGCGAGTTCCTCGATGGCGCCCAGCGCGAACGGGTGCGGGCGCGACTGCAGGCCTGTCTCGATGCGATGCTGGCCCAGGTTCTCGCTCCTTTGTTCGATGCGGAGCGCCGGGCCGCGGACGATGCCGAGCTCCGCGGCGTGCTGCACCGGCTGACCGAGCAGGGTGGGCTGGTCCCGGGGCAGGCGCGCGAGCCGATGCCGCCGGCGGTGCGCGCCAGGCTGAAACCGCTGGGCGTGCGCGCTGGCCGGTTCGCCCTGTTCATGCCGGCCTTGCTGAAACCGCGCCCGGCCCGGCTGCGGGCGATCCTGATCGCGCTGCGTGCCGGGGTTCCGCTTCCGGTACTGCCACAGGAAGGCCGGATCTCGCTGGCGAGGGACGGCGCGGCAACGGCTCCGCCCGGGTTCCTGGCCAAGCTCGGCTGGGTCGAGTGCGGGCCGATTTTGCTGCGGCTCGACATCGCGGAGAAGGTCGCAGGCGAACTCGGCTGGCTGACCCGCCGGCGGCCGACCGCGCTGCCGGCGGACATGGCATCGCGATTGTCCACGCGCCACGACCTGCTGCCGCAGATACTGCCCACGCTGGACGTGCGCATCCTGGCGCCGGTCATGCTTGGGGAGGACGCATTCGGGCCACCGGCGCCGACCATGCTGGCAGCGCACGGGCACCATGTCCGGCGTGTCGCGCATGCGCCGCATGCGTCGAGGCCGCCGCGCAAAGCCAGGCCGCCGGTCCTGTTCGGCCCGCCCCGCCCCGAAACCGCCCGGCCGGATGCCGGGACACTCGCCGGGAACGTGGCCGTCGAGACGCCATCGCCCGTACCCGTCGTACGACGGCCCAGGCCGTCCGCGCCGGCCCGCGCTCCGGTGCCGCCCCGCCCACCCGAGCCGGCACCGCGGCCAAGGCCGCCGGTCAACCCGGATAGTCCATTCGCCGTCCTCGCAGGACTGAAGTTCGGCCGCTGAGGCAGGAGTCGCATGCCTGAGAACGAGGATTCGCGGGACTGGCAGCGCCTCGACATGTGGTTGTGGTGCGCCCGCTTCCTGAAGGCGCGGTCGGATTGCGTCCGGCTGATCGAGGCGGGGCTGATCCGGATCAACCGGCAACCGACCGACAAGGCGCATGCCAGGTTGCGGCCCGGCGACGTGCTGACGCTCCCACTGCCCGTGCCCATGGCCCGCACCGGCGTGCGGGTGATCCGGGTGGTGTCGCTCGCCACCAGGCGGGGGCCGGCGCCGGAAGCACGCACGCTCTACGAGGACATTCCGGAATAGCCTGGCGGCGGCAACCGGAGCGCCCCGCTTGCGCTTGCAGGGAAAGACTTTCATATGTCGCGGCCGCAGCCCGACCTGCCCTTTCGGGGCGGCACGTTCAGCTTGCGGATTTTTCAAAGGGCGTTCGGCCAGCTTGGTGCCGGGCGCATGATCGGAGATGGCGATGACCTACGTGGTCACCGAGAATTGCATCCGCTGCAAGTACATGGACTGCGTCGAGGTATGTCCGGTCGATTGCTTCTATGCTGGCGAGAACATGCTCGTCATCAATCCAGACGAATGCATCGATTGCGGCGTGTGCGAACCGGAATGCCCGGCCGAGGCGATTTTCCCGGATAGTGACGACCGCGCCGGCGCCTGGGCCGAGACCAACACGACCTACGCAAAGACCTGGCCCAACATCACCCGCAAGGGCGTGGCGCCGGCCGATGCCGACGAGTGGAAGGACAAGCCCGACAAGGGCCCGCTGTTCTCCCCGAACCCTGCCAACTGACCAGCGCAGTTCCCGCCGCCCGCCTCCTGCTGGTGGCGGCGGGCTTCACCGTCGTCTACGTCACCTGCGTGCCGGCCGCCTTCTTCCTGGTGATGGCGGTCTTCACCTGGCAGCTGTTCCACTGGCTGCTGCTGTCGGTCCTGCTGGTGCCGGCGCTGATCGGACTCGGGCTGTTCGGGCTCGTGAAGGGGCTGATCCCGACCGGTCTGCTGATCGGCGCGGTCGCGGCGCGCACGCCCGACCTGCACTGGCCGAAGCTGCTGGCCGCCGCGACTATCCCGCTGGTCGACCTCTTCCTGCTGCGCGCATCCGTCCTGCCCCACCTGATCGAGCGCGGCAGCCTGATGCTCATGGATCATCGCGCGCTGTTCATGCTCGATACCATCGCGCCGGCCGCCGCCTCGATGCTCGTCACCCTCGCGGTTCCGCAGCGCCTGGTGCGCCGGCTGCTGGGCAGGCAGCGTGTCTACGAGGCGCCGGCGATCGGCTCCCAGCCGCCGCCGAGCGCGCGATAAAGCGCCACGAGGTCGGTCTCGATCTGCGTGTCGCTTTGCGCGAGCGAGCTCTGGCTCTGCAGCAGGGCGTTCTGCGCGGACAGGACATTGAGGAAATCGGTAGAGCCCTGCTGGAACTGCTCGCGCGCCGCGCCGAGCGCGATCTCGTTCTGCCCGGCCGCCAGCGCGGTCTCGTCACGTTGGCGCTGCGCCTGCGCATAGGCGGTGAGCGCGTTGTCGACGTCCTGCCACGCCTGCAACACGATCTTCTGGTAGTTGATCGCCGCCTCGCGCTGCTGCGACTTGCGCAGCCTGAGCGTCCCGCGCAGCCGGCCACCCTCGAACAGCGGGACATCGATCGTGGGGCCGATGCTGAAGGCGCGGGCCGGCAGGCTGAACGCATCGGCGAGACGCAGGCCCTGCGGCCCGAAACTGCCAAGCAGCGTCACGTCCGGATAGAAGTCGGCCACCGCCACCCCGGTCTCCGCAGTCGCCTGGTGCAGCCGTGCCTCTGCCTCGCGCACGTCGGGACGGCGACGCACCAGGTCGCCCGGCAGCCCGACCGGGACCCGCGGCGGCACCGTCGGCTGGACCGAGGCGGTGCGGAGTTCCGGCTCGAGCGCCCGCGGCGGCAGGGCCAGTGCCAGGCCGATCGCGTTGATCGACGCCGCGATCGACGCCTCGTAGGCCGGAAGCGTGGATGCGATCGTCGCCCGCTGCGCCTCCGCATTGGCAAGATCGAGCTTGGTGCTGACGCCGTTGGCGACCCGGCTGCGCACCAGCACCAGATTGCGGTCGGCGAGCTGCAGATTATGCTCGGCGATCGCCCTGTTCACCTGGGTGCCGCGCAGCTGCATGTAGCTCTGGGCAAGATCGGACACCGCCATCAGCGCGATCTCGTGACGAGCCTCGATCGCCGCCTCGGTGTTGGCATGCGCCGCCTCGACGCTGCGCCGGACCCGGCCGAACAGGTCGAGCTCCCATGATGCAGACATGGTGTTCTGGAACAGGTCGTATTCGAGCGGCGCGCCGGGGGCCGGCGTCACCAGCGAGATGAAGCCCTTCGGACTCTGGTGCGTGCGCATGTACTGCGGCTCGTAATCGACATGCGGCAGCCCCTGGGACACGGCGACCTCGCGTTCGGCGCGACCCTGCTGCACGCGTTCGGCCGCTGCCGCGAGGTCGAGATTCTGCCGGGCCAGCCGGTCCACCAGCGAGACCAGCTCGGGATCGTGGAAGCTGTTCCACCATCCGGTATCGACCGCGCCGCCATAGGTGTTGCTGCGCGTGGTCGCCGGCTCGCCGCCCCAGGCGGTCGGCGACGCAATCGTCGGCTTGTGGAAATCCGGGCCGACCGTGCATCCGGCGGATGCCAGGACGAGCAGCCACGAGGCCGGGGCCGAGACACGAAGCAGCGAGGCGATGCGGTTCATCTCAGCGCGCAGTCACGCGTGCGTCGGTATGCGCCTGCACTCCGGCGACATCCGCGAACCCGGTCTCGATGGTGGTCTCGACCGAGAGGCCTGCCCGCAACAGGTGGGCCTGCGGCTGGTTTGGCGAAACCAGGATCTTCACCGGCAGCCGCTGCACGATCTTGGTGAAATTGCCGGTCGCGTTGTTCGGCGGTATCGCGGAATAGACCGCCCCGGATGCCGGCGGCAGGCCCTGCACGACGCCATCGAGGATGATGTCGTAGGCATCGACATGGATGCGTACGTGCTGGCCCGGCAGCACGTGCTTCAAGGCCAGCTCGCGGTAGTTGGCGATGATGTAGACGCGGTCGAGCGGCACCAGCGTCATCAGGGTGGTTCCCGGTCCGACATAGTCACCGACCTGAGCGCTGCGCTGGCTCACCATGCCGGCCAGCGGCGCCGGGATCCGCGTATAGGACAGCGTCAGTTTCGCCTGCTCGAGCTGTGCCTCGTCCGAGTGGATGGTCGCCTGGGCAGCCTCGCCGTTCGCCTTCAGAACGTCGAGCTGATGACGCTCGGCCTCGGCGGACGCCTTCGCGCCCGCGAGCTCCGCCTGCTGCTGAGCCAGCGTCGACTCGGCCTGCTGGCTGTTCTGCTGCGTGCCGGCGCCGGAGCTGGCGAGGTTCCGGTAGCGGGTCCGGTCCGCCTGCGCGAGCGCCAGCCGCGCCTGGATCCCGGTGACGTTGAAGTCCCGCTGCTGGATCAGCGAAGGCTGCCGCTGCACGTTGGCAAGTGCATCGCGCAACTGTGCGCGATCACGTTCCAAAGCCGCCTCGGCGGACACCACCGCGATCTGTTGGTCGCGATCGTCGAGCGTCACCAGCGCCTGGCCGGCCGGCACCATGTCGTTGTCATCGACCGAGACCGCGCTGACCTGTCCCGAGATACGCGGTGCGATGGAGGCGTAATGCACCATCACGTAGGCGTCGTTGGTCCAGACCTTGCTGTTCGGCACGAAGATGATCGCCAGCACGATTCCGATGAAGCCGAGCACGACGATCCCGGCGACAAACCAGGGCCAGCGCGGCGTCGGTTTCTCCGGCTTCGCGTCCCCGTCATCCTTCTTGTCGTTCTCGGCCATGCGGACCGGCTCCTACTTCTTTGCGAACACGATGCGGGGCGGATAGGTGCGGACCGGCAGGATAAACAGCACCACCATCATGAAGACGGTGATCGCGGCCAGCAGCAGGAAGCCGTCGCTCAGGGTCAGCACGGTCGCCTGATGCTCGATGGCCTGGCGAAACTGCTCGAGACTGTCCACGGATCGGGGCCGTCCATTCGGTAGCAGCGGCGGCGGTATATCGTGCCCGTTGCCGTTTCCCTGCAACAGACGGGTGCGATCCTGCCCGGCCTGGTCGGCCAGGCGATCGGAATGCAACGCGCCCCGCCAGCGCTGGATCAGTTCCAGCAGCCAGACGCCGACCGCGGCGCTGATCGCGCGCGGCGTGTTGACCAGGCTCGAGGCGAATGGCCCTTCCTGCGGCACCACGCTGTTGGTCGCCATCATCAGCAGGGGCATCACCACCATGGCCTCGCCCAACGACTGGAAGCCCTGCCAGAGATAGAACTGGTCGCGCTGCCATTCGCTGTTCAGGAACGAACTGCCGATGCAGGCGGCGAGAATGCAGGACAGCCCGATGAAGCTGACGACCCGCGCATCCACCCATTTGACGTTCAGCACCAGGGCCATCAGCGGCAGCAGCACGAGCTGCGACGCGGCGATCTCGGAGGTCAGGAGGTAGGATTGCAGCGGACGATAGCCCTGGACCTCCTGAAGATACCGGCCAGGAAGCGTCGACGCGGAGAGGCTGATGATCAGGAACATGAACAAGGTGAACATGCCGTAGGCGAGATTACGCCGTGCCAGCATCTGCAGCTTGAACAGCGGCAGTTCGTGAAACCACTCGTTGACCAGCAGCAGGGGAATCGAGACCACGCTGATCAGCGCCAGCACGCAAATCGTGTTCGAGTTGAACCAGTCGTAGCGGTCGCCCTGCTCCAGCATCGTGCTGAACGATCCCAGTCCGACCAGGACAAGCAACGCGCCGCGCCAGTCGAACTTCGCGAACCGCTCGTAATGCGGCGGGTCCTGCGGCATCCCGTACCAGACCAGGAGCCCGGCCAGGGCCCCGAGTGGCACCGCCTGGTAGAAGGCGAACTGCCAGCCGAGGCTGCCGTCGCCGCCCTGCATCCAGACCGCCGCGAAGGCGGTGGCGAGATTGGGGAAGAACGTCGCCGTCAGCGCGTATGCGGCAAGGCCGTAGAGCCGGATCGGCGGTGGCAATGCACGCAGCGCGGTGGACATCAGCAGCGGGATGGTCAGGCCCCCGCACAACCCCTGCACGATACGCAGGCCGAACAGCAGCGTCAGGTTCGACGTCGCCGGGATCAGCAAGGTTGAGACACACGTCAGCGTGATCACGAACAGCAGCCAGCGGCGCAACGTCAGTGTCACCGAGAACCAGGGCGACACCGCCATGCCGAAAATCTGCGCGGAGATATAGAGGCTCTCGAACCAGGTGCTCGAATCATGCCCCATGCCGATGGCGCCGCTGATGTCGCCCAGCAGGATGTTGGACACGGCATCGTTCAGCTCGGTTGACAGGGCGGCCACGATGACGCCGGCCAGGGCGACGATGATCTTCTTGTCCAAGACTGCTCCCTCCCCGGCTGGCGCACCCCACTAGCAATCGATACACAGTCCCGCAATCCAGTACACGGCGGAGTGGTGGTAACGATGACGGCCGAGAACCGCGAGGGCGTGCAGGTCATCAGGCGGGCCGCCTCGATCCTGCGCCTGCTTGCCGGCAACCCGGCCGGACTCAGTCTCGGAGCGATCGCCGCGGCGGTCGTCCTGCCGCGCTCGACCGTCCAGCGCATCGTGGACGCACTCCAGGCCGACGATCTGGTGGAGCCGGCCGGACCCGGCGGCGGCACGCGCCTCGGGCCGGCGATCGCTTTTCTCGCCGCGGCCCTCGTCACCGAGCCGCTGATCCTGCTGCGTGAGGAGATGCAGCGACTCCGCGAGGCGACCGGGGAGACGATTGCGCTTACAGCGCTTCAGGATGGCCACCCGACCATCATCGATGCCGCCCCCGGTAGTCAGGAACTGCGCATCGTCCTCACGCTGGGAACCCGGTTGGCCCTCACGACATCGAGTGCCCAGAGCATGCTTGCCGACCCGCCCGGAACCCTGGCATTCGACGAGGAAGGGACGACGACGGGCGTGTCTGCCGTCTCGGCGGCGTTCCGGCAGAAGGGCAGCCGCTACGCCCTGACGGTGATCGGCCCGGCCGATCGTTTCCGCCGGCGACGAGACAGCTGGATCGCCGAGCTCGAGAAGACCCGAGCCCGGCTTGCCGGCAGGTTGGACTAAAGCCGCGTCAGAAGAAGCGGGCGAGCATGTTCTCCAGCTTCTCCTGCTTGCCCGAACGCGGCTGCGGATCGATGTTGCGTGCTTCCGCCTGCGCCGAGATCTGCTCGAGCGACATCGAGCCGTCGAGCATCTGTTTCGCATCCGCGGTCTGCCAGCCGGCATAACGCGTGTCGCGCTGTCCGGCAAAACGTCCATCCTCGACGATCCGGGCTGCCGTCAGGAACGCCCGCGCGCAATGGTCGATGCCGCCGACATGCGCCAGCACCAGATCGTCAGGGTCGATCGACTGGCGACGGATCTTCGCGTCGAAATTGCAGCCGCCCTTGCCGAGGCCGCCGGCCTGGATGACGTAGTACAGCGCCATCGTGGTTTCGTGCAGGTTGATCGGGAACTGGTCGGTGTCCCAGCCCAGCAGCGGGTCGCCGCGGTTGATGTCCAGCGAGCCGAGAATACCCAGTGCGCCGGCGAGTGCGATCTCATGCTCGAAGCTGTGACCGGCGAGCAGCGCGTGGTTGCCTTCGAGGTTGAGCTTGACCTCCTTCTCGAGACCGTAGCGCTTCAGGAAACCGTAGACCGTTGCCGTATCGAAATCGTATTGATGCGCGGTCGGCTCCTTGGGCTTCGGCTCGATCAGGATCTGGCCGGTGAAGCCGATCTTGTGCTTGTAGTCGACCACGAGCGACAGGAAGCGCCCGAGCTGGTCGAGCTCCTGCCCGAGATCGGTGTTCAGCAGCGTCTCGTAGCCTTCGCGACCGCCCCACAACACGTAGTTGTCGCCGCCGAGCGCCTTGGTGGCATCGAGGCAATGCTTCACCGTCGCGGCGCTGTAGGCGAACACATCGGGGTCGGGGTTGGTGGCGGCGCCGGACATGAAGCGCGGATGGCTGAACAGGTTCGCCGTTCCCCAGAGCAGGCGGGTTTTCGACGTCTGCATCTTCTGCCCGAGATAATCCACGATCGTGTGGAAATTACCGAGCGACTCGTTCAGGCTGCCGCCTTCCGGTGCGATATCGCGATCATGGAAGCTGAAAAACGGCACATCGAGAACACGGAACAGGTCGAATGCCGCATCGGCCTTGTCGTGCGCCGCCTGCATCGCATCAGGACGATCCATCCATGGCCGGCGAATGGTCGGGCCGCCGAACGGATCGGAGCCGTTCATCGCAAAGCTGTGCCAGTAGGCGACGGCAAAACGCAGATGATCCTTGAGCGGCTTGCCGAGAACGACGCGCTCGGCATCATACCAGCGATAGGCATGCGGGTTTTCCGAATCGGGCCCTTCGAAACGGACGGTTTCCATCTCGGAAAACAATGTCGCAGTCATGATGATCCTCGGTTTGATTCAGGGGTTGTCGATTTGGTCAGGGGACGTTGTCGCGCAGAAAGATCTGCGCCCGGACCGGCTTGGGAACGAACCGTTCGTCGGCGCGCAGCATCGCCCGCAACGCCATGATGGAGTTCGCTACTTCCTGTTCCTGGTCCTGATGCAGGACCGCGGTGAACGTGCCGGACAGCAGGGCGTCGCGCGCATGCGCCGTCAGTTCGTGCGCAACCACAACCGGCGCGATCTCCGGCTCGACGTCGCGCAAGGCCGCGATGATGCCCCGGTTGCCGGCGCCGGCGCTGTAGAGCCCGACGACGTCCGGGTGCCGCGCCAGTACCGTCCGCAGCAGCCGCTCGGTCGCCCGGCTGTCGTCCTGGCCCTCGATCACCGGCAGCAGCTTCAGGTCGGGGAACTCGCGGCTCAGCACCTGCTCGAAGCCGAGACGGCGCTCGGCATGGTCATGCAGCGTCATCTGACCGACGACGACGCATATCTTCCCGGGTCCCGATCCGTCGCGCGCGGGGCGTGCCATCCGGCCGACCAGCGATCCCGCGACCCGCCCTGCAGCCTTGTTGTCGATACCCAGGAAATAGCCACGTCGCGACGGTGAAACGTCCGACACCAGCGTCACCACCTTGATGCCCTTGGAGACCAGCCTGTCGATCTCGTGCCGCACCGGCGGAGAGTCGAGTGCCACGACGGCCACACCGTCCCACGCATCGTTGTCGAGCGACGCCAGCGCCCTGCACAACGACGCCTCGTCGAACGACACATAGTCGGCAACACGGACCGAAACACGCTGGTCCGCGAACTCGGCACTCGCGGCAAGCACGGTGTCATGCAGGCCGTTCATGAAACTGTTGGTGCCGGGCGCCGGGAGCACGAACAGGTAGCGCTCCAGCCGACGGGTCGCCAGTCCGGCGGCGAAGGCATCGCGTCGGAATCCGAGCTTGTCGACCGCTGCCTGTACTCGCTCGATCGTGACCGGCCGTACGCCCTGGCGGCCGTTCAGAACGCGATCGACCGTCGCCAGACTCACGCCCGCTTCCGCCGCGACTTCGAACACCGTGATCCTGCTCATCTCCACTCCTCAGGCTGCCCACGGTGAATGAGCCGTAAACCGTGTTTTTGAGGCACGCCAATCAGGGTATTCGAGCGGCCCGATCCCGGCAAGAGGTGACAGCAGTCTTGACTTTGTTCGGCGACCGCGCGGCTGAAACTAAAAGCATCATTATTTTGCACCGCAGCAATTCCCGCACCATTCGCCCGCGCTGGCAGCTGCTCTTGCTTTACGTAACGCATTTTGCTTTTGTTGCACCCAATGTCGGCTTTGGGTGCCGCGTGTCGCGGATGCCCTTGTGACCGACCAAAAAACCGGCCTGTCTCCGGGAACGGGGCAAGGTGGGATCCATGGAGGAATTTCTGTGTCGCATCGTGTGGTTTCGACTTCGCCTACCAGCCTGACGCGCAGGCTGCTCGCCGGCGCTGCAACGGCACTCTGCCTTGCCGTCGTGGCACCGACGCTGGCCCATGCCAGCCCGGCTCATCCCAAGATCGGCTTCTCGATCGACGATCTGCGCCTCGAGCGCTGGGGCCACGATCGCGACTATTTCGTCGCCGCCGCGAAAAAGCTCGGCGCCACGGTCAACGTGCAGTCCGCCGACGCCAATGAATCCCGGCAGACCGCTCAGGTCGAGAACCTGATTTCGCGCGGCATGGACGTCATCGTCATCGTGCCGTTCAACGGCAAGGTGCTCGCCAATGCGATTTCCGAAGCCAAGCAGGCCGGCATCAAGGTCATCTCCTATGACCGCCTGATCCTGGACTCCGACATCGACGCCTACATCTCGTTCGACAACGTGCGCGTCGGCCACATGCAGGCCCAGGGCGTGGTCAATGCGGCACCGACCGGCAACTACTACCTGCTCGGCGGCGCACCGACCGACAACAACGCCAAGCTGCTGCGCGAAGGCCAGATGGAAGTGCTGAAGCCGCTGGTCGATAGCGGCAAGATCAAGATCGTCGGCTCGCAATGGGTCAAGGAATGGAGCGCCACCGAGGCCCTCTCCATCACCGAGAACGCCTTGACGGCCAACAACAACAAGATCGACGGTATCGTCGCTTCGAACGACGCACTCGCCGGCGGCGCCATCCAGGCGCTGGCCGCCCAGGGCCTTGCCGGCAAGACCGCCGTCTCCGGTCAGGACGCCGATCTCGCCGCCGCGCAGCGGATCGAGAAAGGCACGCAGACCATGACGGTCTACAAGCCGCTGAAGCTGATCGCCAGCACCGCCGCGCAGATGGCGGTGGATCTCGCGAGGGGCAAGACGCCTGCCTACACCAGCAAGATGAACAACGGCATGAAAGAGGTCAACACGATCCTGCTGACCCCGATCGCGCTGACCAAGTCGAACATCAGCCGCCTTGTTACCGATGGGTACTTTACCCAGGCGCAGATCGACGCGAAGTAGTTCAAGCCTAAACTAATCTGCCGGCCGGACCACCTTGACGGCGGTCCGGCCGTTTCGTCTTAGTAAATTCATCATGCTGCAGGAGACCAGGGTCCATGTCCGAGTATCTGCTCGAGATGCGCGGCATCACCAAGAGCTTCTCAGGCGTCATGGCGCTGGACGGCATCGATCTGCGGGTGCGGGCTGGCGAGTGTGTCGGCTTGTGCGGCGAGAACGGTGCCGGCAAATCCACCATGATGAAGGTTCTGTCCGCCGTCTATCCGTACGGAACCTGGGGCGGCGTGATTACCTGGGAAGGTCGTGAACTGCAGACCGCCTCGATCAAGGAAAGCGAGGCGGCCGGCATCGTCATCATCCACCAGGAACTGATGCTGATACCGCAGCTTTCGGTCGCCGAAAACATATTCCTCGGCCGCGAGCCGCGCGTACTGGGCGGCATGATCGATTTCGACCGCATGTTCGTTGACGCCGCGAAACTCCTGGCGAGCCTGCGTATGGGCTACATCAACGTAGCCATGCCGGTTTCGAATTATGCCGGTGGCGAGCAGCAGCTGATCGAGATTGCCAAGGCGCTCAGCAAGAACGCCAAGCTGCTGATCCTGGACGAGCCGACCTCGTCGCTCACCAAGAACGAGACTGCGATCCTGCTGCGCCTGGTCAAGGACCTGAAAGCGCGCGGGACCGCCTGCGTCTACATCTCGCACAAGCTCGAGGAAATCGTCGAGATCGCCGATACCGTCACGGTAATCCGCGACGGCAAGTTCGTTGGCGATGCACCGATTGCCGAGCTGACCACCAGTGACATCATTCGCATGATGGTCGGCCGAGAGATGAACAATCTGTTCCCGCGCGAGGAACATCCGATCGGTGACGTGGTGTTCGAGGCAATCGGCATCACCTGCATCGATCCTGAAAACAGCGCCCGCAAGCGTGTCGATAACGTATCCTTCACCCTGCGCCATGGCGAGATCCTGGGCATTGCCGGACTGGTCGGCGCAGGCCGTACGGAACTGGTCAGCGCATTGTTCGGCGCCTATCGCGGTCCGCACTCCGGAGAGGTCCGGCTGGACGGAAAACCGATCAACGTGCGTACGCCGCGCGAGGCCGTGAAGCACGGGCTTTGCATGGTGCCGGAGGATCGCAAGGCCCACGGCATCGTGCCCGGCCTCGGGGTCGGTTACAACATCACCCTGTCGGTGCTGGATGATTTCGCACAGGGCGGCCTGATCAACGAGGCGCACGAATTTTCCAATATCGGCGACGCCATCAAGAAGCTACGCATCAAGACCGCAAGCCCGCTGCTGCCGATCTCGAACCTGTCGGGCGGCAACCAGCAGAAGGCGGTGATCTCGAAGATGCTCGAGCCCAAGCCGCGCGTGCTGATCCTGGACGAACCCACCCGCGGTGTCGATGTCGGCGCCAAGTACGAGATCTACAAGCTGATGTTCTCGCTGGTGCGGGAGGGCATGTCGATCATCATGGTCTCGTCCGAGCTTCCGGAGGTCATGGGCATCAGCGACCGCGTGCTGGTGATCGGCGAAGGCGAACTACGCGGCGACTTCATCAACGACGACACCTTGACCCAGGAGCGGATCCTGACCGCGGCGATCACTCCCCTGCTGCGCGCCGCATGATCCGGAGCGAAACCAAATGATCGAAACCACGTCCCTCGCCCCCAACCCCGATGCCGTGGTCGTCGCACAGTCGGCACGACAGCGCACGCTCAAGCTGGAGCATCTCAAAGGCGCCTTCGCGCGCTACAAGATCCTGGCGCTGGTGATCGCGATCGCGATCATCTGGGCACTGTTCGCCCAGCTTACCGGCGGAGACTTCCTGACCACCCGCAACCTGTCCAACCTGCTCCGGCAGATGGCGATCACCGGCATGCTCGCTTCGGGCATGGTGTTCGTAATCATCTCTGGCGAGATCGACCTGTCGGTCGGTTCGCTGCTCGGCCTGATGGGTGGCGTGGCCGCCATCCTGGACGTCACGTTCCATCTTCCGCTTGCCATCAACATCCCGCTGGTCATGGTGGCGGGGGCCCTGGTCGGTGCGTTCAACGGCTTCTGGGTCGCCTACATGCGCATCCCGTCGTTCATCGTCACCCTAGCCGGCTTCCTGGCGTTCCGTGGGGTGCTCCTGGGCATCACCGGCGGCGTCACCATCGCGCCGGTATCGACCGCTCTGGTGTCCGTCTCGCAGAGCTACCTTCCGGACATCGCCGGCTACGCGCTCGGCGTGCTGATCTTTGCGACACTCGCCTACACCGCCCTCCGCTCGCGCGCGAAACGCGCCGAGTACGGCCTGACAGTGCCGGCACTCTGGATCGACCTCGCGAAGCTCGCTGTCGCCGCGGTCGTCATCGTCGGCTTCCTGGCAATCCTGGACAACTACCGCGGCGTGCCGCTGCCGGTGCTGATCGTGCTGGTGCTGCTCGGCCTCTTCACCGTCATGGCGCAGCGCACCGTGTTCGGACGTCGCATCTACGCAGTCGGCGGCAATCTGGAGGCGACGCGCCTCTCGGGGGTGAACGTCCAGCTCGTTAAGCTGTCGGTGTTCGCCCTGATGGGCGCCATGGCGGCACTGGCCGGCATCGCCACCACCGCACGGCTCGCAGCCGGATCGCCTTCTGCCGGAACGTCGCAGGAGCTCGATGCCATCGCCGCCTGCATCATCGGCGGCACCTCGATGCGGGGTGGCGTCGGCACGGTGTTCGGAGCGCTGATCGGCGCATTGATCATCGCCACGCTCGATAACGGCATGTCGATGATGGGCGTCGACACCTACTGGCAGATGATCGTCAAGGGCATCATCCTGCTGCTGGCCGTCTGGCTGGACGTCGCGACCAGCGCCAAGCGATAGGCTCTTGTTCTACTACGGGCGACACCGTTCCGGTGCGCCCGTAGCCGGAGCGGTCAGGCGGTGCCTTCGAGCGGTGCCGGGACCCTTGCCGCTAGCAACGCCGCTGCCTGGCGTTCGGCAAGCAACTGCGCATCAAAGCCGGCGACCGTCTCCTGATAGAGCCGGTGCCAGTTCAGATTGGCCTTCAGCCGTAGGAACACGCTGCCGAGCCCGACCGCCGACCGGTCGATCAACACGAACTCGCGCGGCGGCTTCACGCCGCCGGTACGCTTCAGCCCAGCATGCACGCGTTCGGCAATGCTGCGGCCATAGGCGGGATCGTCGCTTTCCTGGATCGGCCGGACGCGGTCCTGCAGCAGCGGTTCGTAGATGAAGCGTGCCCACTCGTTCAGCACCTCCATCGTCTCCCGCGTCAGGCCGGTGAAACCCCAACTCTGGTAGGCATGGTAGGCCTGGTCGTCGTCGTTGCGCTCGATCGCCTGCTGCAGGTCGATCACGCCCTGCACGAACTGCGGCCGGAAGATCCGGATCGCGCCGAAATCCAGCAGGTTGAGACCACGATCCGGCCTGACCTGGAAATTGCCCAGATGCGGGTCGCCATGGATCACCCCATAGCGATACAGCGGCAGATACCAGGCACCGAACAGCGCACGCGCGGTCTCGTTCCGGTCCTCCAGCGACGGCTTGCTGTCGACATAGGATTGCAGCGACACGCCATCGAGCCAGCTCATCGTCAGCAACCGGGCGCTGGACAGTTCGTCGACCGGCTCCGGAATACTGACCTCGGGGTTGTCGGCCAGCATGTTCCGATACAGCCGCAGGTGCGACGCCTCGCGGGTGTAGTCCAGTTCCTCGCGTAGACGTTCGGCCAGCTCCTTGTAGACTTCCTCATGCTGGATCGCGTTGTCCATGCGAGCATACAGCGCCATCGCCAGACGCAGCTGGCGCAGGTCGGCTTCGACCGTCGACATCATGTCGGGATATTGAAGCTTGGCGGCAACCTGCCGGCCGTCATGCATCGTCGCCCGATGCACCTGGCCGAGGCTCGCAGCCGCCGCCGCCTCATGCTCGAACGACGCGTACCGCTTCTCCCAGTCCGGCCCGAGCTCGGCCGACATGCGCCGGCGCACGAACGACCAGCCCATCGCGGGCGCGTTGGCCTGCAGGTGCGCCAGCTCCGAGGCATATTCCGCCGGCAGTGCATCGGGAATCGTGGACAGCAATTGCGCCACCTTCATAAGCGGGCCCTTCAGCCCACCCAGCACTGCGCGCAGATCCTCCGCATGCGCGGCCTTGTCGGACCGTATGCCGAGGCGTGCCCCGGCGAGCCGCGCAGCTATGCCACCGACTGCACCGGATGTACGGGCCATTCGGCGGATCTCGCCGAAGACGGTGCTGCCACGGTCCAGATCGCGCTCATTTGCCACGGCTCAATCCTGCTCCAGCTCATCGATAAAGCCTGAAATCACGTCCAGGCCCTTACGCCAGAACGCCGGGTCGCTGGCATTCAGACCGAACGGTGCCAGCAACTCCTTGTGTCGCCTGGTGCCGCCGGCACGCAGCATCTCGACATATTTCTGCTGGAAGCCCGGATGACCGTCGGCGAACACGCCATACAGCGCATTCACCAGGCAATCCCCGAACGCGTAGGCATAGACATAGAACGGCGAGTGCACGAAGTGCGGCACGTAGGCCCAGAACACGTCGTAATCGGGCGTGAAGTTGAAGGCCGGCCCCAGGCTTTCGGTCTGAACCTGGCGCCACAGCTCGCCGATCCGTTCGGGTAGCAATTCACCCGTGCGGCGCTCGTCATGCAGCAGAATCTCGAACCGGTAGAACGCGACCTGGCGCACCACCGTGTTCAGCATGTCCTCGACCTTGCCGGCCAGCATGCGGCGGCGGCGCTTCGGATCGGTCTCGGCATCGAGCAGCGCGCGGAAGGTCAGCATCTCGCCGAACACGCTGGCGGTTTCCGCCAGAGTCAGCGGGGTCGACGACATCAGGTAGCCCTGGTCGGCCGCCAGCACCTGGTGGATGCCATGTCCGAGCTCGTGTGCCAGCGTCATCACGTCACGGGTGCGACCGTGATAGTTCATAAGAATGTACGGGTGCGCCGCCGGCACGGTCGGATGGGCGAAGGCACCGCTCGACTTGCCCGGACGTGGTGGCGCATCGATCCAGGGATGGTCGAAAAAGCGCTGTCCGATCTCTCCGAGCTCCGGTGCGAAGCCCCTATAGGCGCCGAGCACATGGGTGCGGGCATCGTCCCAGGAAACCGCCCGATCGTCGTCGGCCGGCAACGGCGCGTTGCGGTCCCAGTGCTCCAGCTTCTCCAGCCCCAGCCAGCGTGCCTTCATTGCGTAGTAGCGGTGCGACAGGCGGCCGTAATCGGAGGTGACCGCCACGACCAGCGCATCGACCACCTCGTCCTCGACCATATTGCCGCGATTACGAGCGCTGCCGGGGCGCGGATACTTGCGCAGTCCGTCGCCGATCTCCTTGTCCTTGGCGAGCGTGTTGGTGATCAGCGAGAACAGCCGGACATTGCGGCCGAAGGTCTCGCCGATTGCCTTCGCGGCTCGCTCGCGGGTCGGACGGTCACGATCGGACAGCTTGTTCAGCGCGTCGCCGACGGTCAACGACTGGCCATCCAGCTCGACCCGGAGCGATGCCATGGTTTCGTCGAACAGCCGGCTCCAGGCACCCGCACCGGTCACCGATTTCTCGTGCAGGACGCGCTCGACTTCCTCCGACAGCTGGTGCGGCCGGAACACGCGCAAGTCGCGCAGGAACGGCTGCCAGCGTACCAGGTCCGCATCCTGGAGCAGGCGCGCCAGGGCATCGTCGTCGAGCTGGTTGAGCTCGAGGGTGAAGAAGATCAGGTGCGTGGCGATCGCCGTCACCCGCTCGTTGATCGACTGGTAGAACCGGCCGATCGCCGGATCGTCCGAGTTGCCGGCAAAGGTGAGGCCGGCATAGGAGGCGGGCCGGCCGAGCAGTTCGTCGATCCGCTCGTACTCGGCGATGGCGCCGGCCAGGGCGGCGCCGTCCAGCCCGGCCAACTTCCCGGCATAGTGCCCGGCGAACGCCTGTGCGGCGGCCTCCGCCTCGTCCAGGTCACGCCGCAGCTCCTCGCTCTCCTGGCCAGGATAAAGATCCGACAGGTCCCAGTGCGGAAGCTCGGAGCTGCCGGTCGCGAGGCCGGAAGCCGTGGACAGGGCGGTCGATCGAGCCGCATCACGCGCGGTCGGAAGAGAGCGGGCGACGCGAGGCATGAGCGGCTTCATCCTGTTCGGGCTGGTCAACCAGTCATTTAAGGTTCTACAGGCCCGCTTCAAAGGGCGCGACCCCGGCAACCGGCACTTCTCTGGTGCGGCACAACCGGTTTTGCCGACGGGCCGGCCGATCGGGTCTTCGTCCGGCATGGCGGTCGGCGGCCGTCGCACCGGCGTAGACTGAGACGGACCGGGCGGTCACCGTCGTGGCTCCAGGAGGGCAGCTGCCTGGCAACAGCGCTGCGGTTGCCGCGGAACGTTCTTGAACGGCGGTCACGCACACGGCGGGGCGCACAGGCGAAGGTGTGCGTCCTGGCGATGGCACGGGCCACCGTCGCCGGCTGGACGCCCTCGCGCTAGCCGCCCTGCCGAGCTGCCGGGTGCGACCTGCGTGCCGGCACCACGCCCTCGAACAAGACTGCTCCGGTACGATCGGATCGCCGGGGTCCAACCCGACGATCGGTCCGTCGTCGCGCTCAGATCGCCGGCAGATGCTCGGCGATGTAGGGCGGCAGGTCGAAGGCGCCGTTCTGGATCGCCGGCGTCCAGTAGCGGGTGGTGCCGAGGATGCCGGCCCGTTCGGCGGCCTCGGTGATCTCCTGCAGCGTCGGCCGCGTGGCGAGCGACCGGCCCTTGCCGGCCAGACCGAGCGTCATGAAGCCGCCGACATAGGTCGGCACCGCCGCAACGTACGCCGAGACGTGGGCAAAGAACTTGGCGCGTCGCAGGCTGGTCTCGTGCAACTCGTCGGCCTGCATGAACGGCACGCCGCACTGGTTCACGATCAGGCCATCCTCGGTGAGGATGCGTGCGCAGTTCTGGTAAAACTCATCGGTGAACAGTGCTTCGCCGACACCGACCGGATCGGTGCTGTCGACGATGATGACGTCGAAGGTGCCGCTGGCCGCGTTTCGAACATACTCGATCCCATCACCAACGATCACGTCCGCGCGCGGATCGGACCACGCATCGCCGCCGATCGCCGGCAGGAATTCCTTCGACAGCCGGATCACCTCGCCGTCGATCTCGACCATCACCGCGCGCTCGATGGTCCGGTGCTGCAGCACGCGCCGCAACACGCCGCCATCGCCAGCGCCGATGATGAGCACGCTTTTGGCCAGGCCATGCCTGAGCAGGGGGACGTGCGCCAGCATCTCCTGGTAGACGAACTCGTCGCGCTCGGTGATCTGGATGGCGCCATCGAGCACCAGCACGCCGCCATGCGTTTCGCTCTCGAACACCACGATGTCCTGGAACTCGCTTTGCACGCGCGCCAGCTCGCGCTTGACGCGGAAGCGCTGGCCCCACCCGGAATACAGCGTCTCGTTGATCCAGTGTTCATCGGACATGGTTGTTCACCGCTTCCGTTTGGTCAGGAAGCCCTCGAGGAAAATGCAAAGCGTCTGGGCCTGGTGAGCGCGAAAAAAAAGCCGGGGACTACCCGGCCTTCCTTCCGAACCGTTCAGCACCGGCAGTTCAGCCGACGCGACCGCGCCGTTGCTCGTCCAGCTCGACCCGAGCGGCCTGGAACGTGCGCTGCATCACCGGGATCGCCAGGTGCGGATCGCAGGCGCCGCACATGAAGATATCGACCGCCGCGAAATCGCGTTCCGGCCACGTGTGGATCGAGATATGGCTCTCTGCCAGCACGACCACGCCCGACACTCCGCCATTCGGCGTGAAGTGATGAAAATGACTGTGTAGAATGGTGGCCCCGGCAGCGAGAGCTGCTTCGCACAGCGTGCGATCGATCAGATCCGGATCGGCAAGGTTCGTAGCATCCCACAGATCGACGAGAAGATGAGTGCCGGCAAACTTCATGCCGTCCTTCTCGACGAAGTAATCCTTGATATCCTCCAGGACTGAGGAGGAAACGGGTGACATCTGGATATTTCTCGGAGAGTCCGAGACCATCCCCAGTTGAGCAAGTGCGTTCATCACGTACCCCAAAACCAGTAGACGGCCTGTTGGGCGGGTATCGCCCCCTTGGGCCAAGGTCGCGGGAGATAGGTCCTGCTGCGTTACAACGCAAGTGATTTTGCTGGAAATGGCTCAAAAACCTCGATGGCGTCATCAACTGCCGCCCTTCGAAGGCTGCGGATCGGGCATCGAAAAGACCGTCCGCGCCGAGGTCAATTCGAGTGCGGACCGAGGCAGATCGGCGACGGTCGCGACCTCCCGGGAGGTAAAGAGCCTGAGCAAGCGAAGCCTGCCGGGATCGGTGAAGCGCTGCGACCAGACCGTGCCCAGGCGATCCACCCCGGCCCGGTCTCCGGCACGTAGCGCGGCACTTGCCAGGCGAAGGACGAGCTCCTCCCCTACAGGGCCCAGCGGACCGGACGCAGGCAGGCGCAGTGCCGCAAGCGCCGCGATGGAGGCTTGCTCGCCACGCCAGTCCTGCCTGGATGCCTGCTCGCGAGCCCGCAGGTCTTCAACATCCGCGCCATGCAGCGGCGCGAGTTGAGCCAGGGCCATGTCCACGTCACCGGCCGTGGCGGCGGCGCGGGCACGTGCGAACGAGCGCGCGGCGACAAGATCGGAAGGAAGGTCGGCGACGGCGCTGTCGTCGAGGGCGGTCGCGGCATCGGCGCCATGATCCTGGTCGAGATCGAGACGGGCGAGCTCGAGCCCGAGCTTTGCCAGGCCTGTCCCCCGGGGCGTCGTGGCCATCGTCTTGCGAAGCAGCGCCGCCGCACGGCCGGGGAGATCCAGATCGGACAGCCGGGCCGCGATCGAGAGCGACAGGGCCGCATTGTCTTCACCGGGGGGCAGCAGGTCGAGACTGGTTTCGAGCATCGTGAGCTGGGCGACCGGCCCGGCGCCGGATGCGGTGGCAGCGCCGGCCGGCGGCTTGGAGCTGGGTTGCGCCGCCCTGGTCATGATCGCCGCGGCGCGCGACGCCACGTCCCCGGCCGCTTCGGGAAAATCACGTGCGGTCAGGCGCAACTCCTTCAGGGCCGCCGGCCAGTCCTGTTGCAGTGCGCGCAGATCCGCGACCCTGAGCCTCACCGCAAGCTCGTTGCCTGCCAGGCGCGCATCCAGGACACGCGCTTCGAGCCGATCGGCGGCATGCCCGGGATCGAGCAGGTGGGTGTCGAGCCGCAACCCGATGGCCTGCTCGGCGGCGCGCTCGGCAACGACCGGATCATCGTTCCCGACAAGCCGGTCGAACGCGGCGAGCGCCGCTGCATCGTGACCGAGCCGCCTGGAAAGCAGTGCCCTGGCAAGCCCCACCTGACCGTTCCCGGCGAGCCCGTCGACGAGGCCGGCCTCGCGATCGTTTCCCGCGGAAGCCAGAGCGAGGGCGGCCATGCCGAGAAGGTGCCGACGGAGAGGCTGCGGATAGGCCTGTAGCAGCGCCAGACGGGCCGCGATGGCGTGGGCGGCGTCGGCACTGTCCGGGTGCGCATGCGCCAGAGCCAGCGCCCGCCACAGCACCACCTCGTCGGTATTGCCGATACGGGGATCCGCAAGACGCGCCCCGGCACCCGGATCCTCGGTCAGGACAGCGGCGGCGGCCTGGAGAAAGTGCGATCGGGCCTGGTCCGACCCGCTGGGTGCATCCTGATCCGCGACCGCGGCGATGATTGCCGCCTCACAACCGCGATCCAGCGCCAGCGCCGCTTCCGCCGCATCGAGGCGACGCGCACGCCGGTCCGCAGCCGGCAACGACGCCGCGGATGCCAAGGCGGTCTTGTAGCGCCTCTGCAACTCGGCGGTGTCGACATCGGGAAGATCCACGCTTCGCGAGAAACCGCCGACGGCACGTGCAAGTCCTTGCCCAAGCGGCTCGAGCCCGTGCGGAGCACCCAGCACGAAGCCCTGGGATGTCGCATTCAGTTCGAGCTGGTCGGACAGGCGCTCCACGGCGACGCCCAGGAGCGTCGATGCCAGCACGTAGCCGACGCCGTGCCGGGACAGCGCCAGGTTCTGACCATCATGCCATGTGGTTCCGACCAGCAGATCCACGCCGACCGCCGGGTCGGGCACCGTAACGACATGGCCCGGCTCCAGCACGGGGAGCTGTACCGCACCATCATCGACCCTTGGGACGATTGCCGCGCCGCCCGGCACGGCACCCTGCATGGTCACGACCCATCCATCCGGCGTGCGTCGCAGGCCGGGCTGCATTCCGGCATCCAGCTTCATCGTCAGGACCGCGCCCGATGGCAGCACCGTGTAGAACGCCCGGCCGAAGGCAGGATCGCCCGCCATCGCCCCGAGATCGACCGGCTTGGTGCTGTCGAGAACCACGAACAACACGTCACCCCGACGGTAGGCAGCCGCACCGACATGGCCGTCGAATGGCAGCATGAGGCCACCCGGGCCGCCCTTGTCCGCAGGCACGATGGAAGCGGCTATCGACACCGGACCAGCACCCCCTGGTATCGGCGCATCCGGCCCGGGCCCCGCATGACCCGTGAGCGGGACCGGTATAAGCGCCGCGATCGGCGCCGAGGCCCGCACCGCCGGCCTTACAATCGGGGTCCGAACGAGAGGTTGCTCGACGACGGCGATCAGCGGCGATGGCAGCCCGGGCAGAAGTGGCGCAACGCTGCCTGCCACGACCATGGCCGCCGCGGCGACATTGTCCGCGGGAGCGGATGCCTCGGACGCCGCATCCACCTGTGGGAAAACATCGACCACCAAGCGTTGTCCGATCCGCATCGTGTGGACCGTGACGGACGGGCGCAGCCTGACGATCAGCCCATCGGTGCCGGCGACCACCGACAGGATGCCGCCCCCATTGGACCGGGCCCGACCGACAAGCATGAACGCCTGGCCGAAGCGAAGCGTTTCGGTGTCACCATCGCGGGTCGAAGTGCAGGAAATTCCGGCCGGCAGCAGAACGACGAGCCGGGCGAACGATGAGTGGTCACCAATCCGGAACGACACTTTCGGAATGGGCGTCGCCGACGCCGGCAGCATGCCGATCGCCCAGAACAAGGTCGCCAGCGCAACCAGGCGACGCGGCAGGCACATCAGTCGAAGCTTGCCAGCAACGCGTCGATATCCGACTGGTCCATCGCGGTGGCAGGCAATTGCGGCCCATTCAGCAGCGAAACATCCGGAGCGCGCACGACCGGCTCCAGGGCGCCAGTTACCGGGGCGAACGTCTGCACGATCCGCGCGATCGTCGTCTCGATGGTCTTGAGCGTGTGGACCACCTTGGTGATGCGCTGGCCGGTGATGTCCTGGAAGCTGCAGGCCTCGTAGATCTTCATCGTGGCATCCTGCAGCTGCCGGGCGGCAACCCCGTCCATCGCGCTGCCGAGCGCATCGAGGGTTTCGCAGACCTCGAGGATGGATTCGGTGGCGGACGCGGTGTGCGCGACGATCGCATCGAGTTCGTCGTTGGCACACGGGATATAGCTGACGGTGATATCGTCTACGCCCAGGGCGGCGATCTCGAGCCTGGTCGTGGCGACCGCCTGCCCGAGACTGCCGATTTCATGCAGCAGCGCCGCTTCCCGCGAGCTCAGATCGCCACTCATGCTGGACAGAATGGAAACCACCACCTCGGCGACGATGTCCGATTTTGCATCGGGATAGTGACGGCCCAGATCGAGAAGACGCTTCGGCAGATCCGAGACCTCAAGCATTTCCCAGAACCTTCTCGATCTTGCCCTTCAGGGTCTCTGCGTTAAACGGCTTCACGATGTAATTCGAGACGCCTGCCTGCTTGGCGGAGACCACGTTTTCCGCCTTGCTCTCGGCGGTGATCATGATGAACGGCAGGGTCTTCAGCTTGGGGTCCCGGCGAACCTCCTGCAGCAACTCGAGGCCGGTCATCGGCACCATGTTCCAGTCGCTGATGACGAGCCCGTAGTTGCCGGCACGGAGTTTCGCCAGCGCGTCGGTTCCATCGGTCGCCTCGTCCACATTGTCGAACTCTATCTGCTTGAGCAGATTGCGGATGATCCTCAGCATCGTCTTGTAGTCGTCGACGATAAGGACGTTCACTGAATGATTGATCGACATGCTGCTTTTCTGCCTTTCTAGCCGGGTGGGTCAGGCGCGCTCGCGGGTGCGACGACGTCCTGGCGGGTTCTTTTCTGGGCGAGCATCTGGGTCGCGAGTCGCGCTCGTTCCGGAAGCATGCCGGCCAGGATGAAGGCTGCCTTCCGCTCGTCCATCCGGTCGAGGACCTCCAGCAGCACCGAGACGTCGAGCACGTTGAAGATCGTGGCCGCATCGCGCGGCTTCATGTCCTCATACATCTTGACGAGGCCGGACCAGTTCGCGCTTCCGCGCTTGCGGCGCTCATCGTCGAGCTGCTCCAGCCGTTGCTGCAGCGCGGTCAACTCGTCCAGTTTCGACTGCAGCTTGAGTTCTGCCGACTGCAGGAGGTCGTTCCGCTGATCGAGCCGATGCTCGCGCTCGTCGAGTGCATCGCGCCGCTTGCGCAGATCCTGGAGCAGTTGCAGCTCGGCCGGAGTGACCGGCGCCACGTCCGGCATCGATGGCAGTTTCGGTGCGTCCGATGTCGCCGGCACCGGAGAGGGTCCCGGCTTTCCTGCTGCAATCGGACCCGCCACGGCAGCGAGGGCCGCCGGGATGAAGGGGCTGCCCGCCACTGCCGCCGGCTGGTTTGCACCGTCGGCGGTCGCTCCGCGAACGAGGCTGACCGCCTTGTCCGCGAAGAGCAGCGCAATGGCTACCATCGTCAACGGCAGGACACGGCTATGCCATGAGAACGCGCGCATGTTCGCTACCTTGCCAGCCGGAGGGCGCGCAGAAGGTCTTTTTCGGCCTGGCTGCGAGGCCGGGAATCCTGATCGTTCGCCTGGTCACGCTTGCCGAGGTTCAGCGAGGGCGCCGGGACCAGCAACCGCAGAGCCGCCGCATCGTGGACCGGAGCCGCCGCCGATCCCGGACCCTCGTAAGGTTTTGCCTGCTGAACCGCATCCGCAAGCCGGTCCGCTATCTTCTCGCCGCGCTCGCTTAGAAACTCGAGATCGCTCTTGAGGCTGCGTGCCTGGTCGACATGACGCGCGATCTGCCGCCCTGCCCCGTCGGCTGCAGCATGCAGACGCGCAATACCGTCTTCGGCCTGCCGGGTGCTGTCATTGAAGCCGACCACCAGTCGTTCCAGGGCAGCCCGGTCACGCCGCAGGATGCCGAGCGCGCGCTCCAGCCGGAACGCATGAAACATGGTGGCCAGCAGAAGAACCATGAGGCCGATTTCGAGCAGCCAGTCCGTGCCGCTCAGGCTGCTACCGGTCATCAGCCTCTCCGCAAACCAGGCGTGTCCGGTCCTCCGGGCAGCCGCCCCACGACCTGTTCGATCCTGACTGCGACCCGGTTCTTGCGCCGGCCGACGCGTCCTTCGAACAGGACCACGTTGCCGCATCGAAGCTTGACCGGCGCCTCGCGACCGTGGCGAAGGATGAACTGGCTCCCCGGCTTGAGCGCGATAATGTCCGAGAGACGCATCGGCTGTTCGTCCAGCACCACGTCCAGGTCGACTTCGGTGTTCCAGAGCTCCTCGGCAAGATGGGTTTCCCAGATCGCGTCGCGGCCGAATTTCTCGCCCATGAATTGCTGCAGGAGCAGCTCGCGTACCGGCTCGAGAGTTGCGTACGGCAGCACCAGGTCCATGCGGCCGCCGCGATCCTCCATATCCACATGCATCCTGGCGAGCACGGCGGCGTTGGACAGGCGCGAGATCGCCGCGAAGCGCGGATTGACCTCGAGGCGTTCGAACCGGAACGTGATCGCGCAGAGCGGATCGAAGCTGGACGACAGGTCCGCCAGCACCACCCTGATCAGTCGTTCGACCAGAGAGCGTTCGATTGTCGTGTAGGGCCGGCCTTCGATCCGCATCGCGGCGGTGCCCCTGCGGCCGCCGAGCAGCACGTCCACGATCGAGTAGATCATTGCGGAATCGATGACCATCAGTCCGTAGTTTTCCCATTCCTCGGCCTTGAAGACCGCGAACATGGCCGGGAGAGGTACAGAATCTAGGTAGTCGCCGAACCGGAGCGAGACCACGTTGTCGATCGATACCTCGACATTGTCGTTGGTGAAGTTGCGCAGGCTGGTCGACATGATGCGGACCAGCCGGTCGAACACGATTTCCAGCATCGGCAGGCGCTCGTACGAGACGAGGCCGGAGCTGATGATGCGCTGCATCCCGTTGGTATCGACGTCCTCCGAGCCGCCATTGTCGAACCCCAGCAGGCTGTCGATCTCGGCCTGGTTGAGTATCCTGGTGGCATCAGGCTGCGCGACCGTATCGAACGGGTCGGCCGCGTCATCGACATCGCCGATCGACGACGCCCATGCGGAGGCCAGATCCTCGTCGTTGGGATCCTCGATGACCGCGTTCACTGCACGAGCACTTCGGTGAACAGCATGTCGGTGAGCTGAACCGGCGCCACGACGATATCGATCCGGTTCATCAAAGCCTCGCGCAGGCGATAGGTGCCCTCGCCTCCGCGCAGTTCTTCCGGCCGCATGCTCCGGAGGTAGGTCTGGAAAATATCGAGTATCTGCGGGATGGCTGCCTGCAGCACGGCGACGTCGGCAGCATGGGCCACCTGGAGCTTGGCATGCAGCTTGATGAAGCTGGCACGCCGGCCGCCGGTGTCGAGATTGGAGACGACGTCCGGCAGATCGACGAATATCGATTTTTCGGCGACCGCGGCGTTGCCGGGCTTGGCCTCGTGGTGGGCCAGATGGGCCAGGATTCCGCTGAACCAGAGTCCGCTTCCGGCGACTGCCAGGAGAACCACCACTGCTCCGATCATCACGATCGGCTTGCGGTTCCCGCCGCCACTGCTCTCGACCGTTGCCTCCGCGCTCATGTCGTTGCTCCCGCTGCAAACCATCCTGGCTCTCCCCGAGCATGAGCCCGAGTAATTAAGGGACGCTTAATCGCATCGACGAGGCCGGAGCCACGCCAGTCGGCCCCCCTTAGTCGGCCGGCGTGCTTAAGCAGCCGTTAAGCATTCGCCGCGATCATGACGACGTGCACGGGGCATTCAGATGGAAAACACCACCTACATCGCACTGTCCCGGCTCGATACGCAGCAGCGGGCCATGGACGTCATCGCCAACAACATCGCGAACGCCAACACCGACGGCTACAAGGCACAGCGCATCCTGTTCACTGATTACCTGTCGAAACAGCACGGGGTCGATGCACCGACGGGCGGGTCGACGCTGTCCTACACCCAGGACCGTGCGACCTATCTCGACCAGCAGGACGGAAGCCTCAGCCAGACCGGCAATCCGCTGGACATGGCGCTCACCGGACCTGGCTTCTTCACGGTTTCCACCGCAGCTGGTCCACGGCTGACCCGGTCTGGACGCTTCGGGATGCTGGCCGACGGGCGGATTGCCGATGCAGCCGGCAATCTTCTCCTCGATACCGGCGGCAACCCGCTGCAGATGTCGCCCTCGGACACGCAGATACGCATCGCCGGCGACGGCACCATCAGCACCGAGAACGGGCCGGTGGGGAAGCTTGGCGTGGTGACGGTGGACGATACCAACCAGCTCATGCCGGAGGGCGGAAAGCTTTATCGCGCCGCGGCCGGAACGACGCCGGTCGCGCTTCCGAAAGTCACCCAGGGCGTGGTCGAGTCCAGCAACGTACAGCCGATCACCGAGCTCACCAGGATGATGCAGACCGAAAAGGAATTCCAGTTCGTGTCGCAGTTCATCGAAAGCGAAGGGCAGCGGCAGCAAAGCGCCATCGACAAGATCGTGCCACAGCAGGGCTAGCCTGCCGCGAACATTCATTCAGCATGACGGGAGGGCGACATGCGCTCACTTGATATCGCCGGCACCGGAATGCAGGCGCAACAGACCAATGTCGAGGTGATCTCGAACAACATCGCCAACATGACCACGACCGGATTCAAGCGCCGGCGCGCCGAATTCCAGGATCTGATCTATCAGGACCTCAGGCGGGTCGGCTCCAACAGTTCGGATAGCGGATCGGTGGTGCCGTCCGGCGCCCAGGTCGGCCTCGGCGTGAAAACCGCTGCGATCTACCGTATCAACGAGCAGGGCAATCTCCAGCAGACCAGCAACAGCCTCGATCTCGCGATCCAGGGGATCGGTTATCTTCAGGTCACGCTGCCGTCCGGCGACACCGCCTATACGAGGGACGGCACGCTGGCACTCGCAGCGGACGGGACGGTCGTGACCTCGGATGGCTATGCGATTGCCCCGGGGATCACCGTGCCGACCAACGCGCAGAGCATCACGATCAACGCATCCGGCCAGGTGCAGGTGATGCTGTCCGGACAGACCGCGCCGCAGACGGTCGGACAGATCCAACTGGCTACCTTTCCGAACGAAGCCGGCCTTGATGCACAGGGCGACAACCTGCTGCTGGAGACGCCGGCGTCGGGAAATCCGACCACCGGGAACCCGGGGGCCGCCGGTTTCGGCAGCGTCATGCAGGGCTTCGTCGAGAGCTCGAACGTCAACGTCGTCAGCGAAATGACCAACCTCATCACGGCCCAGCGCGCCTACGAAATGAACAGCAAGGTGATCACCGCAGCGGACGACATGATGCAGACGCTGACCAATCTCAAATGAGCAAGCCTCTGATCCGGGGGGCGGCGTTCCTCCTGCTGGCAGGTCTCGTCGTCTCCCTGGGCGGTTCGCTGCATCAAGCCGGTGCCGCCGGACTCCGGAGCCATGTCATGGTGCATGGCAACGCGATCAGGCTGTCGGATCTGTTTACCGGCCTGTCGCCCGGGCAGGATTGCGAGATCGGACCGTCGCCGGCCCCGGGCAAGCGGATCGTCGTGCCGCCCATCCAGCTTGCCGCCATAGCCTCGGAGTTCGACGTCGACTGGCAGGCAGGTGCCGGCTATGCGGCGGCGGTGCTCGAACGGCAGGCGCGGACAGTAACCCGCGACGAGATCCTCGCAGTCCTGAAGCCCGCGCTCCTGGCGGATGGCGTTCCGGCTGCCAGCGACATCTCGCTCGGTGCGTTCGCCACCCCGCTGCTCCCGGTCGAAATGACCGCGCCGCCAGAAATCCAGTCCCTGGACCGCGATCCGCAGAGCGGTCGTTTTTCAGCCATCCTGCAATTTGCAGCCGCCGATGCGGAGCCTGTGAGGCTCCGGGTGGTGGGCCGGCTCGAACAGCGTGTCAGCGTGCTCGCCCTGTCCCGCCCCCTGCCCGCCGGCTCTCCGATATCGGCTGCCGATACGCAGACGATCCGGGTTCCTCTCGCCAGCCTTCGCGGAACGCCGCTCACCTCGATCGCCGAGGCCGGCGGATTATCCCTGAGGCGGCCGCTCGGCGACAACGTGCCGCTGATGCGCGACATGCTGGTCAAGGCGATGCTGATCGATCGCGGGCGGCCGGTGGTGCTGCGGCTGCAGAGTGGCGGCCTGGCACTGACCGCGGCAGGGACCGCCCTCGAAGCAGGTGCCGCCGGCGACAGCATTCACGTCGTCAACAGCCTGTCGCACGCCATCCTGGTGGGCCGGATCATCGACAGTGCCGACATCCAGATCGATGCCGGAACCGCGCCGCTCATCGCCCGGGCGAATGGGCAAACCAGGTCGCTGCCACGTGTGCCGACTGTTGGACCCGTCGCGGCCCGCGGCTGGACCAGCGGCCTCCAGGAGGCATCGAACTGATGCGCCCGACCCTGGTTCCGGCGGCGCTGCTGGTGCCGCTCCTGCTGGCCGGATGCGGTGCATTGTCGCGCCTTTCGGACCTTGGCCGCCCACCGACCATGACCCCGATCAGCGACCCCACCCTGGCCCGGAGCTACCGGCCGCTGACCATGCCGATGCCGCCGCTGCAGCCGGTTCCGGCCGATCTCGCCAGCCTGTGGCGCCCGGGCAGCCGCGCCTTCTTCAAGGATCAAAGGGCGGCCCAGGTCGGCGACCTGCTGACGGTGCTGGTGGACATCACCGACAATGCGGACATGCAGGACAACACGACCGCCACCCGGACCGGATCGGAGAACATGGGCATTCCGAACCTGTTCGGCCTGAAGCAGCAGCTCGTCCAGTCGGCACTCGGGGCGAACTCGCTGGCGACCAACAGCACCAACAGCAACACCTCGACCGGACAGATCAAGCGCAACGAGAGCGTGACCCTTCGACTGGCGGGCACGATCACCCAGGTGCTGCCGAACGGAAATTTCGTCGTCAGCGCGCGACAGGAGGTGCGGGTGAACAGCGAGCTCAGGGTGCTCCAGGTCAGCGGGATCGTTCGGCCGCAGGACATCACCGGCGACAACACCATCACCCACGACCGGATGGCCGAGGCACGCATCTCGTACGGCGGCAGGGGTCAGCTTACCGACCTGCAGACCCCGCGCTACGGACAGCAGCTCATGGACGTGTTGCTGCCGTTCTAGAGCGGTCAGTCGTCGCGGTGAACTTTCTCCATGCGCTCGTGACGCTCCTGCGCCTCGATCGACAAGGTCGCGATCGGTCGCGCCTCGAGGCGCTTCAGGCCGATCGGCTCGCCGGTTTCCTCACAGAAACCATAGCTTCCGTTCTCGATCCGCAGCAGCGCCTGGCCGATCTTGGCGATCAGCTTGCGTGCGCGGTCCCGTGTCCGCAGCTCGAGGGCACGATCGGTCTCGACACTGGCCCGGTCGGTGATATCTGCTTCATGGATGCCGCCTTCCGACAGGCTGGCCAGGGTGCCGTCGGCCTCCTTCAGCAGTTCCGATCGCCATCTCAGCAACTTGAGGCGGAAATACTCCGCCTGACGGGGGTTCATGAACTCGTCTTCGTCAGCCGGTCGGTAGTCGGAGGGCAAGGTGATCATGAGCGCCTTTCCTGGAGCGACGGCGGGCGCCACCGTGGAGGAATCCGCCGGCTTATACCCACGGGCGCCCGGCGCGCCAAGCACCAAGTCCGGCTGAGACATAACCTTCAAGAAGGCGCGGCCATTCCTCGCAAGGCCGCAGCTTCGGCCCGGGCGGCTTCGACCCTTGCCCGCAGCCTTATCGCAACGATCGCCCGGGCCAGTATCGGGTCAGCCGCCGGCAGCGGCAGGTCGGCCAGGGCCGCGAGACGCTGAAGCGCATCTCCCGCGCCATCCGACAGCAGCGCGCGCTGCAGTTCAGCCAGGGCATCGACGAGTTCCCGGCCATGCCGGCGCGCCTCGCGGTCGCCGGGTTCGGCGGTAGTCTGCTCCTGCAGGGCCAGCATGGTGGCGGCACTCACCGAAGCGATACGGCCGACCCCGGCGGCCGCCGGACCTGCAGCCGGCACCGTTGCGGCGGACGGCGCCACGAAGAAGCCGGTCGAGACCGGTGTCCTTGCCGGGACGACTGGCGTGGCCGGGCTCGCATGCAGGATGGAAGACACGCTCATGTCCGGATCGGCCGGGACAGGCGCCAACGAGATCCGTGAAATTCAGTCCGCCGTTCAGACATTGTTCGTCCTTTCGCCTCACAGTGTAGGGGCGAAACCTTGACGACACTTGAACGGAACCGATGCGCACGCTCTGCCTGATGATCCTTCTGCTGGCGACGACGATGCCCTGGCCCTGGGCCGCGCACGCCGAAGTCGTGCGGATCAAGGACATCGCCGACATCGAGGGTGTCCGCAGCAACCAGTTGATCGGCTACGGCCTGGTGGTCGGCCTGAACGGCACCGGCGACCGGCTGAACAACTCGCTCTTCACCAGGGAGTCGCTGATCAGCATGCTCGAGCGGCTGGGCGTCAACATTCGCGACCAGGAAGCAAAGCTGCAGACCCGTGACATCGCAGCGGTCATGGTCACCGCCGAACTGCCGGCCTTCTCGCATGATGGCAGCCGGATCGATGTGGTCGTATCGGCCACCGGCGATGCGACCGACCTTTCCGGAGGCACCTTGCTGGTGACGCCGCTGCTGGCGGCCGACGGCGACGTCTATGCCGTGGCACAAGGACAACTGGTCAGCAGCGCCTTTGCAGCCAAGGGTGCCGCGTCCTCGATCACCCGCAACATCCCGACCAGCGCGCATATCGCAAACGGAGGGATCGTGGAGAAGGAGGTGGCCGTCGACCTGCGGACACGCAACGAGCTGCATCTGTCGCTACGCAATCCCGATCTCACCACCGCCAGACGAATGGCGCTGGCGATCAATGCGAGCCTCGGCGAGATCGCGCATGTCAGCGACCCGCGCACCGTCGTCCTCACGCTCGGGGGCCACAACGTGATCGAGACGCTCGAACAGGTCGAGGATCTGTTCGTGCAGCCGGACACCCCGGCCACCGTCGTGATCGACGAGGCCAGCGGCACCATCGTCATGGGTGACAACGTTCGCATCAGCACGGTCGCGATCGCGCAGGGCAACCTCACCATCCAGGTCAGCGAGGCGCCCGTGGCGTCGCAACCCGGACCGCTCTCGAACGGCAGCACCGTCGTGCTTCCCCGAACCACGATCAAGGTCGATACCGATGCCGGCAAGCGCCTCGGTATCCTGACCGAGGGGCCAAGCCTGCGCGATCTGGTCAGCGGACTGAACTCGCTCGGCGTCGGTCCACGCGACATGATCAGTATCCTGCAGACGATCAAGGCAGCCGGCGCACTGCAAGCCAACCTGGTCGTGCGATGACGATCCTTGCAGCCGCGCCGGCCGTGCCCGCGCCGCCTGGACAGCCGGCGCCAACGCCGGTGGATCCAAAGATCATGAAGGCGGCACAGGATTTCGAGGCAATGGCGATCGGGCAGATGCTCGAACCGATGTTCGATACGGTCGACACCGCGAAAGGCCTGCTCGGCGGTGGTGCCGCGGAGGAGACCTTCAAGCCGATGCTGATTACCGAGATGGCAAAGCAGGTCGAGCAGCGTGGCGGTCTCGGCCTCGCCGACAGCATCTACGCCCAGATGTTGAAGATGCAGGAGAAGCATCGATGAGGACCGAAGTGGCGGCTGCCGCAGACCGGCTCGCGACCGTTCTGACCTGCGAGAACGCTGCGCTGGCGTCGCTGGATTTCAGTGCCGTCGGCGGCTTCATTGACGAGAAACGATCGGCTCTGGAGGCACTGGCCGCATTTGCGCGCGATCGCACCGCCCTTCCAACGGAGAGGCAACCACCGGCCGACCTCGCCCTGGCGGAACGGCTGCAGACCCTGGCTGCGACCAACAAGCATCTGCTGGAACAGGCCATGACCGTACAGAACCGGATCATGGCCGTGCTGGCCGAAGCAGCCCGCCACGCCCAGCTTCCGGAAACCTACGGAGCACGTGGCAGGCAATCAGGCGTCGGATCGGCTGGTGCCTTTGCGCTGGTGGTTCGTGCGTAACGCGCTACTCAAAAAGAAACCGGACCGGCGCATGACGCCGATCCGGTTCCGGAACACCAAAGGTTCGATCGCCGAGGATCAGCCCTCGTCGTGGTCCTCGTGACCTGCAGACTCGCCACGATGATCGTCGCCGGTAGACGGTGTCGTGGTCGTGTCGGACTCGCTTGCAGACTTCTTGCGACGACCCTTGGGGGCTGCGGAGTCGCGAAGCTGCCCGGCCGCCGTACGACGATCAGCAGCACTTGGCGAACGGCGCATCTTGACCGCGGCCTCGCTGCGCGTGCTGGCGGGTTTGCGCGTCGCCGGCTTGGACTTGGTCGCAGCCTTGCGTGATGTCGGAGCGGCCACACGTACGGCACCGGTCTTGCGGCTACCGGACGTGCCGAGCGATTTTGCAGCCGGCGAACGGGTCGTCGGGCTCTTCGCAGCACGCTTGGTGCTCACCGCCTTGGTAGCGGGCTTGCGGGTCGTTCCGGCATCGCTCCGCTTCGCGCGGACGGCCGTTGCGGGCTTAGGCGAACGGGTGGTCGCCGGCTTCGCGCGAGCGGGTGTCTTGCGTGCGCTGGTCGATGCTTTTGCACGTGTCGCCGATACCCGGGTGGCTGGCTTACGGGTCGCAGCGGGCCGGGCCGATGCCGCGCGGGCGGCAGGTGCCCGTGTCGATGTTGCGCGCGCCGGTGCGGCACGTCCGGTTCCGGCACGTGCGGCCGAGCGTCCGCCGGCAGTCCGTTTCGCAGGTGCAGCAACCTTGGCGCGTGTCGTCTTAACGGCAGCCGCCTTGGTTCCGGTCCTGGCGCCAGTCTTCGGGCCTGGCTTGGAACTGGCCTTCACGCCCGTCGCCTTGCCGCGCGTCGCCGGTGCACGCTTCGCCGGTGCGCTGGCTGCCTTTGCACGCGATGTCGGTGCCTTGGCAACGCGAGCCGATTTCGGCGCCGCCTTGGGCCCCGGCTTTTTCGCTGTAGCCGTCCGTGTAGCGGCTGTCGTTCCGGTGCGGGTCGTACGCGTCGTCGCGGCACGTGCGCTCGTGCCGGCCGTGCGTCGTCCACCGGCCCTGATTGCCATGGCGCGTGTGCGCCCGCTGTCTGAACTATCGTCGTTGCTCATGGTCGTGGTCCTCTTTCGGTTATCGGGTATCGAGAGTATGCGGGATTCTACGGACGTCGTTGGGAAGCTGAGCCGGGTCACGAAGGTCACGTCCGGTATCATCACGCACACCGGACATCCGAACGTTCGGTACCCTGCGTGACGCCATCGACGGCGATACATCAAGTGCCGAGAGCCGGTCCTGCTTTGTCATCAACATGGTCACCAGCGTGTGGCGTCGCCGCTCAGTCTGACTCGACGGCGCAGATCGCGATTCGGAAGCGTACGATCAGTCATGCTCTTCCTAAACTCGCAAGCGTCTGTCAATGAAAAGCAACCGTTACAGCAAAGTTCCGCCGACGAGTTGATCACGGCGACAGTCCGGATCAACTGGCAGCCCTACCCCGGCACGTGTCCTGGATCCATTCGATGGTCTTGCGATCTACGGTTTTCCGTGATCGGCACGACCCGAGCCCTGACAGACCCGGGATCGGGCCGCATGCACCCGAACGACGAGCCACCCGGCTTCGAGACAAGGCCGGCTGGCAATGCATCCTCCGAGTCGGGAACCCACATGCAGGTGGGAGGTGCCGGAAGACGCCGAACACTGCTACGAGCGACCGGTCGACGGCTTGGGCTGGCCGATACCGAGTTCCATCTTTTCGGAGTTCCCGTTCATGAAGATTCAGGGTGTCGCCTATCGCAGCGTCTGGGTGGATCCGGACGATGGATTTTCCGTGCACATCTTCGATCAGACCAGGCTTCCCTGGGCGCTCGAGGTGCTGCGTCTCACCGGATGCGACGAGGTCGCCGAGGCGATCGTCAGCATGAAGGTGCGCGGCGCGCCTTTGATCGGTGCCGTTGCAGCCTACGGGCTTGCACTCGCACTGCGCGTCGACAGCAGCAGCGACGCGATGGAACGCGATGCCGCACGGCTCGCCTCGACACGCCCGACCGCGATCAACCTGCGCTGGGCGATCGATCGGATGCTGACCAGGCTTCGCAACACCCAGGCCGCCGACCGGGTACGCGTCGCCTACGAGGAAGCTGGCCTGATCTGCGACGAGGACGTGGCGCAGAACGAGGCGATCGGTCGCCACGGGCTGGCGCTGATCGAGCAGATCGCGAATGCCAAGCGTGCGAAAGGCGGCGAGCAGACCGTGAAGCTGCTCACCCATTGCAATGCCGGATGGATCGCCACCGTCGACTGGGGCACCGCGCTGGCGCCGATCTACATGGCGCACGATGCCGGCATCGATGTTCATGTATGGGTCGACGAGACACGCCCACGCAACCAGGGCGCCGCGCTGACCGCGTGGGAACTCGGCAGTCACGGCGTCGGCCACACCGTCGTTTCCGACAATGCCGGCGGCCACCTGATGCAGCGCGGCGACGTCGACATGGTGATCGTCGGCACCGACCGCGTCACGCGCAGGGGTGATGTCGCCAACAAGATCGGCACCTACCTCAAGGCGGCTGCCGCGCGCGACAACGACGTTCCGTTCTGGGTGGCGCTGCCATCCACCACGATCGACTGGACGATCTCGGACGGCCTGACCGAGATCCCGATCGAGGAACGGTCGGCGGCGGAAGTAACCCACGTGACCGGCCGGGCCAGCGACGGTGCCGTAACGAGCGTTCAGGTGACGCCGGACGGAACCGGGGCTGCCAACCCTGCCTTCGACGTCACCCCGGCACGACTGGTCAGCGGGCTGATCACCGAGCGCGGACTCTGCGATGCCTCGGCCGCCGGCCTGGCAGCGATGTTTCCCGATTTCGCATGATGGCTGACTGCGAAATGTTGGCGTGGATCGCAAGGCACGTTGCGCGCGTTCACACCGGGAGCATGCCCGCGACCGGGCAGTTCGCTGCGCCGCCCATACGTACGATGCCAAGCAGGATGACGCCGATGACCGTACCGCCTGCCCTCCTGTCGAGGGCCGTAGTCCCGGCGCTGCCGGCAATGCTGGCACTCGCATTATCAGCCTGCGCAGACACCTCGGCCGGCCATTCGCCGACGCCGCACCCCTCCGCCACGCCCGTCGCACAATACCGAACCTCGCAGGGTCCCGCCGGCCCTGACGAACATGTCCCTGATTTCGCGTCGCGATCCTTCGCCCCGTTCAACCGGCAGGACACGATCGCGATCGCGCTACGCGAGTGGCGGCTGTTCGGTCAGCCGGTGGATGACGACGATCCCGAACTCCGCCCGGACGCCACCACCACCAGCGTGAAGCCGGAACGACTTCCGGGACTGTGGGAGCGGGTCGGCGAGTATTGGTGGATCGGCCAGGACCCTTATGAAACCGAGGTCGACTGGACCGGGAAGCACGACAGCAACGGGCAGCCGTTCGACTTCGTGCATGACGGCCATTACGCCTGGTCGGCCGCCTTCATCTCATACGTGATGCGCGTCGCCGGCGCCGGCGACCGGTTCCCGTACTCGCCGAACCACTCGACCTACATCAATGCCGCCGCATCCGGCTCGACGACCGGGCTGCACGCACAGAACCCGGCAAGCTACGCACCGCAGCCCGGCGACCTGGTGTGTGCCGGACGCGGCCATTCGCGAGCGGTGCGCTTCGAATCCCTGCCGACGGCAAATTCGTTTCCCGCCCATTGCGGGCTCGTCGTGGCGCTCGGCCACAACCAGATCAGCACGATCGGCGGCAATGTCGACGATGCGGTGACGCTCACGCATGTACCGGTCGGCCCGAACGGCATGCTGGCGGCCGCCGACGGCACGTCGCTCGACAGCCGCTATTCATGGTGCGTCGTGCTGCAGGTGCTCTACGACGCAAGCGAGGAAGCGGCCGGCTCCGACTGAGCCGCGCCGGGTAGAAATTCAGCGCTGGCGCCAGGGCAGCTCGTCGGCTTTCCAGCCGGCGACGGTGCCGCGATGGCCCTGCGCATCCGGCGGCCCTTCAAAGCCGTCGCTCACGTTGAACACCGTACGGTATCCGGACTGTTCCGCGGCATCCGCTGCGGCAAGGCTGCGCGCGCCGCTGCGGCAGATGAAATAGATCTCGTGCTGGCGCGTGACGCCGGCGGCGCCGAGCTGCTCCACGAATTGCTGGTTCGGCGCACCACTTGGAAAAGCCTGCCACTGCACCAGCAGGACCCGCTTGCCGATCGGAGACAAGTCGGGCAATCCGACATAGGTCCATTCGGCATCGGTGCGTACATCGACGAGCTGCGCATCCGGATTGGCGCTCAATGCCGCGTAGGCCTGTTGCGGGACGACGTCCTCGACCATCTAGGTCACTCCTGTTCTTCTCGTACCGATGAAGGTGGCCCCTGATGGTCGAAAGCACAATTCCGACTGAACGTCCCGTCACCGGGCCGAACGTTCCCGGGTGGCAGGTGCCGTCGGCCAACATGGGCGCGTCGATCGGCGGCACGCCGCTGATCCGGCTGAAGCACGCGTCGGAGCTCACCGGCTGCACCATCTACGGCAAGGCCGAATTCATGAACCCCGGCGGCTCAGTCAAGGATCGCGCCGCCGTGGCAATCATCGACGCCGCCGAACGGGACGGTACGCTGAAGCCCGCCGGCACCATCGTCGAAGGTACTGCCGGCAATACCGGCATTGGCCTCACGTTGGTCGGCAACGCGCGCGGCTACCGCTGCGTGATCGTGATGCCGGAGACGCAGAGCCAGGAGAAGATCGACTACCTGCGCATGATCGGCGCCGACCTTCGTCTGGTCCCTGCAAAGCCGTTCAGGGACCCCGGCAACTACGTGCATCATTCGCGTAGGCTTGCCGAGGAGCTCGGCGCGGTCTGGGCCAACCAGTTCGACAACCTGGCCAACCGCGAGGGCCATCGTCGCGCTATGGCACCGGAGCTCTGGCACCAGACCGGCGGCCGGCTCGATGCGTTCACCTGCGCCTGCGGCACCGGCGGCACGCTTGCCGGCGTAGCACTCGGGCTCCGCGAACTGAGTGCCGCGCAAGGGATGAAGGCGCCCGAAATCGTTCTGGCCGATCCCGAGGGGTCGGGCCTGTACGGCTGGGTCAAAACCGGCGACCTCTCCGTCACCGGAAGCTCGGTCACCGAGGGCATCGGCCAGTCACGCGTGCCCGGCAATCTCGAAGGCATCGTCATCGACGATGCCGAACGCATTCCGGATGCCGAGGCGCTGGAACAGGTGTTCGCGCTGTTGAAGCACGAAGGCATCTCGGTCGGCGGATCGGCCGGCATCAACATCGCCGCCGCCATCCGTGTCGCCCGGCGCTGGGGACCGGGACACGTGATCGCCACGGTGCTGTGCGACGGCGGATCACGTTACCAGTCCAAGCTGTTCAACCCGGAGTTTCTGCGCGCGAAGAACCTGCCGGTCCCGTCCTGGCTGGCCTGATCGGGCGGGAGGTATCCGGCGGCGCCGTCTCGGTGAACAGCAGCCATACCGACAGCACGCACAGCACCCCGGCGCCTGCCAGCATCAGGAACGCGGCCGATACCGACCGGTCGGCCACGAACCCGGCCAGCGTCGTGCTGAAACTGGCGCCGATCCCCATCGCCAGGCCGAGCAGCCCCATGCACAGGTTGAAGCGTCCGGTGCCACGACTGAGGTCCGCGGCCACCAGCGGCAGCATCACCCCGAACGCCGCCGAACTCACCGCATCGAGCAGTTGCGCCGCCACGGTCATTTCCGGCGAGGACGAGATCGCCAGCAACAGGCCGCGCAATGGCAAAGCGGCGAACGCCACCAGCATGATCGGACGGCGCCCGTAGATGCCGGCCCAGCGCCCGAACCGGGGCGCCAGTACCGCACCGACCAGCTGCGGCACCAGGATGCAGGCGGCAATGATCAGCTCGGCGAGGTGGCCGGCTTCCTTGGTCACCTGCCCGGCCGCCAGCGGCAGCATCCCGGCATTCGACAGGTGGAAGAAGATCACGCACACCGCGAACCCGAACAGCCGTTTGTCGCGCAGCAGGGCGCCGAGCCCCCGCGTGGCCTTGCGCGATGTGCCGGCCTTGGTGCCGGTCGCGCTGACAGATTCAAGTCTGGGCGGCGGCACCCGCTCGATCGCCCGAAGCGCGAACAGGCCGGGTACCGCGAGGGCAGCGCCAAGGAAGAACGTGGCGCGGGCGGACACCGCGTAGCCGACCCCGCCCATCAGTCCCGCCGCCATGGCATTGCCGATCGAACCGAAACTGGCATTGCGGCCGAAGCGCTCGCCGAGTGCGGCATGTGCGGCCATCCCGGACTCCGCCGCCCTGGCTTTCTCGGCAACGTCGCTGCTGAGTTCGCGCGGACTTTTCTCGGCCGTATGCGCGGCCACCAGGGACAAGGTAATCGCGGCGATTGCGGGATTCAGCATGCAACTCGCGAAGCCGTGCAGGATCTCGGCCGCCGTCACCGGAAGCCGCTGCGGGAAGATCGCCAGGAGCAGACAGGAAAACACGATCGCCAGGATCGAGGCCATGGCGGCGACATGCTTGTTGGCGAGCATGTCCACGAAGGCTCCGGCCGGCACCTGGCTGGCCATCGCGGTGATCGACCCGACCGTCAGGACAAGCCCGATCTGCCCCTGGGTCCAGTGCTCGCCGGTAAGATACACAGCGATGAACGGGCCGAACGCGGTCTGCAGGTTGGCGACGAAGAAATTCAGGCCATCGAGGCCGCGTGCGCTGCGCCGGTCGATCGGTGCCGGCACGATGGTGGTCTTGGCATCCGGCGTCGCAGCCGGATCGGCCGCCTTCGGCACATCGATATCCATCGGCGGTCTCAGGGCTGCCCACCGGATGGACGCGCCGGCACGCTCGCCGTTCCCAGCGCCGGAAGCCGCACGACTGAACCCGGCGACGGCGGTGGAAGCGACGCAGGAACGGCGGGCGACCCCGTCGGCAGCGGCGGAGCGCCGGCAGCCGGAGCAACCGGCGGCGAGGTTGCTGGTGCCGACGCGTCCGGTGCCGGAACGACGGGCGCCTTGGCTACTGTCGAAGGCGCGCCTGCCGAGGCGGTGCCCGGTGGGGGCGCACCCGCCACGGCGGGCTTGGCCGGTGGCGGGCTTGCGGCCGCGGGAACGTGGGAAACCACGCCGGTCACGACCGTCACCTCGCCGGATTCTTCCGCCGATGGGGCGGATTTCACTTGCGCGTCGGTCAGGGACAAGCGGATCGGGTCGGTGCTCGCAGGCTTCGGAATATCGAACAGCGCCCACGCCACCACGATCTTGCGGTTGCCGACGCCCATGAAGCCGCCGACGTCCATCTCGAGTGCGGCAGGCTTGCCGTCCTCGCCCAGCAGCACGTCGATCACCCGGCCGACCTCGGTATCCGCGGGCCCATGCACGCTGCGGTCAAGCAGGCCGCCGAGCTTGAGCTTCATGGTCCGCAGGCTGGACGCGGCGGGCTCGGGCATCTGCTTCTGCGGCGGATGGAGGACCACGTCGCGCGCGATCGCATCGGCCCTGTCCCCTGCCTTTTCCGGTGGAACGACAGGCGGCGCCGCAATCGGAGGTACCGGCATGGCGGGCTTCACGACAGCCGGCGGGGCGGTCACCGGCGAACCCGGGACCGCGGGTCCTACCGCAGGCGCCGACACCGGCGCCGCGACCTGGGCAGCGACCGGAGCGGCGGCTGCAGCCGGTGCCGCATCATCGGCCAGGGCCGGTATGGCGATACCGAGCGAGACCGTGACCAGGAGTGACAGGACACGGCCGGGGCCTGCGCGGCTGGAACGTCTGACGGCCATCGTCTCTCCCTCGCGCACCATACGGTCCGCATGCAGTGGCGGCATCCCGTGGCCATCCCCGACGTTGCTCCCCGGCACACGTCGTGGAGCGCATCTTGGCACACCAAATTTCATCAGACGACCGGCCGGCCGGTCGGACGCGGACGGTGCTGGTGACAGGCTCCGCGCACGGGATCGGTGCCGGCATCGTCCGGCGTCTGCTGCGCGACGGCTGGACCGTCTACGGCCTGGATCGCGAGCCGCAAAATCCAGACATCGACGATACCGGCCGCTTCCGTCCGATCCAGGCGGACATCGCTGCGGAAGCCGATATTCTTGCAGCCTGCGCGCAGATCGGCCAGGAGGCCGGGCGCCTGCACGGGCTGGTCAGCAATGCCGGCATCATGATCCGCAAGCCCCTCGCCCAGCTGACCCTCGCGGACTGGACCCGAGTGCTGGCGACCAACCTCACCAGCCTGTTCCTGCTGGCTCGCGAGGCCAGTCCCCTGATGCAGGGCACGGTCGCCGACGGCACACATGACCAGGCGGCCATCGTATCCATCGCGTCGACCCGGGCGCACATGTCCGAGCCGGATACCGAGGCCTATGCCGCCGCCAAGGGCGGGCTGGTCGCCCTGTCCCATGCGCTGGCCGTCAGCCTCGGGCCGCGCATCAGGGTGAACTGCATCAGTCCCGGTTGGATCGACGTGGCGGATGAGGCGCTTCGCCCGGAAGATCACGCCCAGCACCCGGTCGGCCGCGTCGGCGTGCCGGAGGATATCGCCAGCCTGGCCGCGTGGCTGCTCGGTCCCGAAAGCGGGTTCGTCACCGGGGCGGAGTTCATCAGCGACGGCGGCATGACCAGGAAGATGGTCTATGCGACGTGACGCCCCTCCGGCGGCATGTCCACCTCTTGCAACCAATTGCAACGACCTCTGACGCTCGATCGAACCTCGGTATAGCTTGTCGTTACATGGAACAGCTTCCACACATCCTCATCGTCGACGACGACCGCGAAATCCGCGATCTTCTTGCCCGTTTCCTCGAGCGGAACCGCTTTCGCGTCACTGCCGCGCGTGACGGGCGCGAGGCGCGCCGGGCCTGGACCAACGGCCATTACCAGCTGGTGGTGCTCGACCTGATGCTGCCGGGAGAGAGCGGCCTCGACCTGGCGCGCTGGATGCGCGGCCAGGGCAACGTGCCGATCATCATGCTGACCGCGATGGGCGACGAGACCGACCGCATCATCGGGCTGGAGCTCGGCGCGGACGACTACCTGCCCAAGCCGTTCAATCCGCGCGAGCTGATGGCCCGGATGCGCGCCGTCATGCGACGCACCGCCGAGCGCGACGAGCGCAAGCCGGACAGCGAGTCGCGCGTCCTGCGCTTCGCCGGCTGGACCCTGGAGCCGTTGCGAAGGCGCCTGCTCAACCCGGATGGCGCGGAGGTGCCGCTGACCGGCGGCGAATACGAGCTGCTGGTGGCGCTGCTCGACCGCGCCAACCGGGTCCTGACCCGCGACATGCTGCTGGACCTGCTGCGCGGGCGGCAGGCCGGCCCGTTCGACCGCGCCATCGACGTCGCCATATCCCGCCTGCGCCGGAAGCTCGAGGATGACGGGCGCAACGCCCAGGTGATCAAGACCGTGCGCGGCGGCGGCTACGTGCTGGCGGCGGATGTCGAGCGGGTCTGAGATCGCCGGCTGGCCCGATAGGCGATCCACACCTTGACGTTCCGTTTTAGGATCCTGCCGCGCAGCCTTGCGGCACGTACGGCACTCGTCCTTCTCGCGGGCCTGGTGGTGGTCCAGGCCGTCGGCATGACGATCCACGCGCTGGACCGGATCGATTTCGCGCGTCTCAACAACGAGCGCGAGATCGGCAGTCAGGTCGTGATGATCTATCGCACCATCGCCGACGTCGATCCGCCCGGTCGGGACACCGAACTCCAGAAGCTCCACCTGCCGTCCGGCTTCCGTGCCTTCCTCACCACCGAACCCGTGCTGGGCCCGTTGCGGCCGGCGAACGGCCTGATGACGCGTGTCATGCGCCACCATCTCGAGGTCATGCCGATCCGGTCGCAGCGACGGCCGCTGCAGATCATCATCGCCAACAACCTGACGCCGGCGGACCCTCCGGACGATCCGGGCAACTTCGACCATGCCGATCGAGGTCCGGCCTCGATCCTGAAACCGGAGCTTCACCCGGGCCGGCTCTGGCGCGACATGGCGCCCGACGGGACTGGACATGATGGTCCGCCGGACAGGTTCGGCCCACGCGGAGCGGCGGGACTGCTCGGCTGGCATGGCCGTCGCTTTGCCATCGCGATGCAGTTACCCGACGATCAGCGCTGGCTGACCATCCGCTTCGTGATGCCGCTGGCCGACCCGTTCCTGTCACCGACACTGCCGATCGCCTTCATGGTGATGACCATCGCCACCGGACTCCTCAGCGTCTGGGCAGTCCGCCGCCTGACCGCGCCACTTCGCACCCTGGCGATCGCGGCGGAAAAACTGGGACGGGACGTCAATGCCGACCCGCTGCCCGAGAACGGCCCGACCGAGGTCGCGACCGCGGCTATCGCGTTCAACACCATGGCCAGCCGGATCCGGCGCTTCGTCACCGATCGCACGCTGCTGCTGACCGCGATCGGACATGACCTGCGCACGCCGATCACCCGGCTCAAGCTGCGGTCCGAATTCATCGAGGACGAGGAACTGCAGGCCAAGTTCCTGGCCGATCTCGACGAACTCGAAGCCATGGTCTCGGCGACCCTGGCGTTCGGCCGCGACAGCGCCGACCGCGAGCCGATGGTGCCGCTGGACCTCAAGGCGCTGCTGAGCACGGTCCTCGACGATGCGGTCGATGGGCGGCCGCAGATCGCCGATAGCGTCGGGTTCGCAGTCCCGCCACCTTCGGTCACCGTCCAGGCGCGGTCGCTCGGCCTGAAGCGGGCGCTGGCCAACCTGGTCGGCAATGCGATCGTCTATGGTGGTGGCGTGCAGGTGACGCTGCTGCGGCCCGAACATGGGCATGTCGTGATCCTGGTCGAGGATGACGGCCCGGGGATTGCCGCCGGACAACTCGAGCGGGTGTTCGAGCCATTCGTCCGGATCGAGACGAGCCGCAATCGCGAAACTGGCGGAACCGGGCTGGGGCTGTCGATCGCGCGCAACATCGTGCGTGGCCAGGGCGGCGACATCACGCTGGCCAATCGCGCGCCGCATGGGCTGCGCGCGACGGTGACCCTCGTGGCGTAGGACGTTCTAGGCGATCGGCTCCAGGCGACCCAGCACGACGACGTAGGAGACGATACCGACCAGCAGGACGATCCCGGCAATCAGGAAACTCGTCGTGTAGGACCCGGAATAGGCGACGGCATAGCCGGTCGCCACCGGTGCGACGACTCCCATCAGGTTGTTGAAGAAGTTCATGATGCTGCCGATCGTTGCGGTGCCGCCCTGCGGTGCGATCAACGACGGGATCGACCATCCCACAGGCGCCGCTGCCGCGAGCCCGCTCAGTGCGATCGAAATCCAGACGATCGCCCACATCGGATCGCGTGTCAGCGTTGCCCCGAACACTGCCAGGCCGAGCAGCATCCCGCCGACCAGTACGCTCTTGCGCACCACGGTCTCGTCGTGGCCGCCGGCGATCAACCGGTCGATCAGCCAGCCGCCGACGATCAGATCGGATATCGTGGCGCATGCCCAGGGGATCGCCGCGAAGCCGGAGGATTTCAGGATGCCCATGTGCATGGTCTGCACCAGGTAGTTCGGCAGCCAGGTCAGGAACAGGTAGAAGGAATATCCGTAGGCCGAGAAGCCGATAGTCAGGCCCCAGACCTTGCGATTGCGCAACAGGCTGCCGAGAAGCCTGATCTCGCCACCGGGCGCCGGACCCTCGGGCGTCGCACCGCCTGTAATGATGTAGTCGTGCTCGACAGGTGTCAGCAGCCGATCCTCGCTGGGGTCGCGATAGATGATCAGGAACGCAAGGAAATAGAGCAGGCTCAGGACGCCGGTGATCACGAACCCCCAGCGCCAGCCGAGCGTCACCACAGCCAGCCCGACCAAGGGCACGCCGATCACGTTCGAGAACTTGGCTGCGGCATCGAATATCGCCGTCGCGAGCGCGCGTTCCTGGCGCGGAAACCAGTATCCCGTCGCCTTGGCGCTGGCCGGAAAGCCGGGCGCCTCGGCGATCCCGAGCAGGATGCGGGCTGCCATGATGCCGCCGAACCCGCTGACGAAGGCGGTGCCGAACGAGGCGATCGCCCACAGCAGAGTACTGATGCGGTTAACCCGTTTCACACCGTACCGGTCCAGCACCAGGCCGACCGGGATCTGCAGCAATGCATAGGACCAGAAGAACCCGCTGAGCAGCCAGCCGATCTGGATCGGGCTGAGATGGAATTCCGTCTGCAGTTGCGGCGAGGCGACCGACAGGCTGATACGGTCGAAATAATTGACCAGGACACCGGAGCCGAGCAGCAGACCGATCGTCCAGCGGCGCCGGGGAATACTTTGAGTCACCAGGGTCTCCACTACAGCTTGCTCTATGGACCCCCTCGCAGCCGATTATTCAAGGCTTCGCGCTGATCCTGTTCCTCCCGCCCTGGTAGGCCGACCCAGGATCCGAACATTGCGGACACCGATCGCGGCTGCCCGAAGCCATCAGCCCCGACGGTGAGCGGATACGGGCGGGTGCATCGCCTGATCCGGATCGTTGCAAGCGCTGGCCTTCCTGTTTCCGACCCGCTATCTGCTGCACAGTTCGTTCTGGAAGCTGTCCCATGCTCAAGCGGCTTTATGCACGCATCCTGGCTCTCTCCGCGACGCCGGCGGCGCCATTCTGGCTGGCCGCAATCGCCGTGGCCGAGGGCAGCTTCTTTCCGGTACCGCCCGACCTGCTGCTAATCCCGATGGTGCTGGCGCGACGCGACCGCGCATGGGTTCTGGCTGCGATTTGCACGCTCGCCAGCTTGTGCGGCGGTGCGATCGGCTGGGTGATCGGTGCCGAAATGATCCAGTTGGCGACACGGCTGATCCATTTCTATCATGCCGAGCATGCGCTGGAAGTGTATCGGCTGCGCTTCGCCCAATACGGTTTCTACGTGATCCTGCTGAAGGGTCTGACGCCGATCCCATACAAGATCATCGCGATCGCCGCCGGTGCGGCACATTACAGCCTGCCGCTGTTCCTGCTTGCGAGCCTGATCACCCGCGGTTTCCGGTTCTTCCTGGTGGCCGGATTGTTGCGTCAGTTCGGCGCACCGATCCAGGACTTTATCGAGCGGCGGCTGACGCTGCTGGCACTGGCATTCGCGGTTCTGATCGTTGTCGGTGTTCTTGTTGCCTTGCGCGTGTAGCCTAAGCAGCCATGCGATCAAGTTCCGATTTCGAAACATAGATCGCCACCAGCCGGGGTTGTGGCGAGGAACCGGAATGCGGCGTCCAGTCGGCTCCGAATAGCGCAGCAGCGATAGAGCGCCAGCCATGCATGATGGCGATGGCGGCCGGCGAACGTCGCGTCGATGGTAGGCACCTGACGCACGGTCCGATGGTTCGCGCCTTCACATCGTCAGTGTATCGGACGCCACCGGCAACGCGAGGCTGCCGGCAGCGCTGGATCAGCGGGGTGCGGTCTAGCTCGGCTTGCCGGGCGCCCGCTCGCTGGTGTGTACCATGCCCATATGCACGGTGAGTGCGCGGACCACTTTCTCGATGTCGCTCGGCGGCAGCACGAAGCCGACCGGCCCGAATGCCGGGTGCTGGAACGCGATGATCGAACCCTCGGTCAGCGCTTCGGGCTGCACGGTCCACTTGGTCTTGTAGATCGGCGTGAAGGACGCGCCTTCCATCGGCGGAACCGCGCGCTTGTCCTGCATGGCCGCCCGCGCCTGGCCGAGCGTCGCAATCAGCTGGCTGATCTGCTCGAGCGTCAGCGGGATCTCGCCTTCGAGGCCGCTCTCCGGAAGCAGGGTCAAGGTCGCCTGCCGACGATCGTCGGAGACTGCCACCTGCAGCCGTGCCGCACGAACGGTCATGTGTTTCTCCTGGTATGCAACTGCCCCACCCTACAGGATCGCGACCCGGCCCCACCATGAAACCATCGTCAGGTTCCGGCCAGTGGTCCGCCCCACACCCACCAGCCCGGGCGAGCCAGCGCCCGCGCCGCATCCAGCGCTTCGTGTTCCGCAGTGAACAGGCCGAAACAGGTGGCGCCCGAGCCGCTCATGCGGGCGAGCCTGCAGCCGGATTGCGCGACGATCGCCGCCAGCACCTCGACGATCGGCGGACATAAAGCCATCGCGGCAGGCTCGAGATCGTTGGCGAGCCGGGTGAGGTCGTCCGCCATGGCGCCCAGATCGGTCCAGCCGGCAGGGAGGTCGGCCGGTGCCCTGAACCCGGGCGCGCGCGCCCTGAACACGGCGGGGGTCGACACCGCGACGCCGCAATTCACCAGCACCATGAAGCAATCCGGCAGCACCGGCGCCGGCCGCAGTTCCTCGCCGATCCCGCCCATCCGCGCCGCACGCTGCGGCAGGCAGACCGGAACGTCGGCACCGAGTGTGGCGGCCAGGCCGGCCAGCCTCGCCTCATCGACGCCATCGGCGTTCCACAGCCGACGCAGCAGGCGCAGTGCCGCCGCCGCATCGGCGGAGCCGCCGCCGATCCCCGAGGCGATCGGCAGGGTCTTTTCCAGCCGGATCGCGGCACCGGCCCCGTGCCCGGCCTCGGCCTGGAGCAGCCGCGCCGCGCGCATCACCAGGTTGGCGGCGGTATCCTCGTCGCGGAGCCCCGCGGCAAACGGGCCAGTCAGGCCAAGCGACAGGGCCTGCGCCGGTTCCGCGGTCAGCACGTCGTGCGCGCCGGCGAATACCGCCAGGCTGTCGAGCCGGTGGTAGCCATCGTCCCGCCGGCCGACGACATGCAGATAGAGATTGATCTTGGCGTGCGCCCGCTCGAGGAGCGGCCTCTCCTGACCGGTCATGAACGATTGGTCAGCGATGCGGCTTGACGGCGGGTTCCGGCGACGCGAGCCCCAGGTCGGCCTTCTTCAGCGCGTCGCGGATTTTCGCCGCATCCTCCGGCTCCGGATGCAGCACCAGCGCCCAGCGCCATTGATCCTCGGCCTCCACCCGGCGTCCGGCTGCCCAATAGGCAGCGCCCAGGTGATAATTCACCGTCGGATCCTCGGGGATCTGTTCGGCCGCGCGCTCGAGCGTGGTCACGGCACCCGGCACGTCGTCCTGGCGCAGCATCACCCAGCCCAGGCTGTCGCGGATCGAGCCGTCATCCGGCTTGCTGTCGAGGGCCCGCTGGATAAGCTGCCGGGCCTGCTTCAGGTCCTGATGGCGCTCGACCAGGCTGTAGCCGAGATAATTCAGGATGTACGGCTCGGCCGGCGCCAGTGCCAGCGCGTGTTCGAGGTCCGCCTGTGCACGCGGCCACTGGTTCTGGCGGTCGAACGCCACCGCGCGGGAGAACAGCAACTGCCAGTCGTTGCCGGCGAGCGCCTTGCCGGTCAGCGCCTGGCGGTCGGCGATCGCCGTGTCGTAGGCGACCACGGCTGGACCATAAAGCTTGCTGTCCGACAGCACGTCTCCGAGCGACTGCGCCGGCTCGGGACGTTTCGGGTATGCCTTCACCAGCGCCTCCAGCCTGGTCCGGCTTTCGGCCCGCCGGCCCGTTACGGCCAGCAGCGTGGCGGTTCGCAGATCGACCAGCGGCGCCAGCGGATCGGCCGCACCGACATTCGCCAGCGCATCGATCGCCGCATTGGCGTGGTCCGGTGCCAGCAGCTCCGCCAGCATGAGCTTGGCCGCGGTCAGGTCGGGCTGCAGGTCCAGCGCGAACCGCAGGATGAAGGCGGTCGCCTCCTTGGCCCCGGGTCCCTGCTCCTGCAGGATCGAGGCGATTGCGAGATAGGCGCGTGCCAACCCCTGGCGGGGGCTGGCGACCACCGGGTTGCCGAGCGAGGCGACGATCCCCGGCTCGACCATCCCGAGCACGCTGATCTGCTGCGAAAGGTCATGCACCATGGCCTGCGCCTCGACGGCGTGGCCGTTGCGCACCAGGAAGCTGCCCAGCGCCTGCACCAGCGCGAGGTTCGCACCCGGGAACACCGCCTGCGCGGTGCGATAGAGGTTCGATGCGGCTTCCTTGCGGCCGGCCAAGTCGGCGATCATCGCCGCCTGCAAGGCGGCTGCGCTGGCAAGCGGTCCGGCGCTCGCGACTCCGGATAGGGTGGCCAGGGCAAGATCGGTGTGGCCGGCGCCCTGCTGCGCCCAGGCGAGCAGGAGCGGCCGAATGGCATCGTTCAGCGGCGACGGGGGCAGTGTGGAGAACTCCCGCGAGGCTACATCCCAGTCGCCGCGCATCGCCGCATCGTTGCCAAGGACCAGCTGCGCGATCAGGCTCGGCTCGACCCGCGACGCCAGTTGCGGCGCCTGCGGCCGCCCAGCCAGTGCGGAGAACAGGAACGCCGGCTGCAGCAGCAACGGTTCGCCCGGATCATGCGCCAGGGCGTCCAGCAGCAGGTCGGCCGCCGTCGCGCTGTCGCCCAGATGACCGGCGACCGTGCCGGCGAGATAGGAGCCGAGCGCCTGCTCCCGCCGGTGAGCTCCCGACGTGCCCGGCACCGAACCCGATGCGGTTGCACCGGGATCGGCCTTCGCCCGATCCGCGACAATGGCGGGTGATGCCGGCGCCGGATCAGCGATCGCGGTCGACAGGAGGAGGGGCCCGACAAACAGGGCGGTGCGCACGGCGAGCGGGAGTTGCATAATAGCCCCAAGCTAGCGCGCGACGGCATCTGCGCCAACCACGCACGACTGCAACAGGGAGGACCGGGATTGGATGCACTGGCACTTCTGAAGCTGCAGATCGAATGGGGCGCGGACGAAGCACTCGAACCTGATCCGATCGACCGGCTGGCCGCCCACCGGCTTCGCGCTCAGCCTGCCGGGCCTGGCGATTCGCAACCGCCGGTGTCCGTGATCGTGGGACCTGCCCCTCTCGCTCGACGGGCGGTGCCGGTGCCGGCTGCTCCCGTGGCACCGGCAGCCAGGAACGCGCAGGTCGCGCTGGCGCGCAAAGTCGCCAACGCGGCAGGGGATATCCCGGCACTGCGCGCGGCGATCGCGAGTTTCGAGGGCTGCAGCCTTCGCGATACCGCGACACACCTGGTCTTCGCCGAGGGCGATGCGTCCAGCGGACTGGTGATCGTCGGTGAAGTGCCGAACGCCGAGGAGGACCGCGCCGGCCATCCGTTCGCCGGCCGTCCGGGCCAGTTGCTCGACCGCATGCTCGACAGCATCGGGCTCGATCGCGCCGGGGTGCTGCTGGTGCCGTTGATCCCGTGGCGGCCACCGGGCGACCGGCCGCCGAGTGACCTCGAGCTCGCGATCTGCAAGCCGTTCCTGGACCGCCTGCTTGTACTGGCGCGGCCGAACCGGCTGCTGCTGATGGGAAGCCGGCCAGCCAAGCTGCTGGCGAACACCACCATCCGTGCAAACGCCGGCTGGCAGGATATTGCGGCGGCCGGCCCGGACGCTGGCCCCATTCCGATGCTGGCGATGCGTCACCCGAGCTACCTGCTGAGCCATCCGACGGCCCGTCGCGACAGCTGGACCGCGCTCCTGCTCTTGAGACGAACGCTCGACCGGAATCTAAAAAAAGAGCAACTCTCAGATCAAAGTTGCGTGTCGCATTTGGCGGAAAACAGCCAATCCTAAGCTTTAATCAACGGGTTACGCAACGAGTCCAGGCCTGTTGAGGTTGCGCCGCGGGTTCCGGCGGCCTAGAGCCCCCCACCATGCGAGGGTTCACTCTATCCCCCACATTGGCGGCACGGGCCTTCATGGCCAGCGCCGCCCTCCTGGCAGGAGCCGCAATCGCACCCGTGCGCGCGCAGTCTCCCGGACAGCGATCCGGCTCCCCTGCTCCTGCGGAAGAGACCGCCATGGCCGTTCCACGGCTGGCGCTTCCGACCGGCGGACGCGACGGTGGCGGCACCGACGGCGTGGTCATGCTGCCGCATCCGCTGGAAGCCGGCACCGCCGCGCGCATCCGGCATATCTTCACGCTCCAGCGACAAGGCGAGATACCAGCTGCGATCGTCGAGACCGCCCGTCTCGACGACAACACTCTGCTCGGCGACCTGCTGGCCGACCGTTATCTCGGCCCGGACGCAAAGCCCCTCCCGAGCCAGCTTCACCTCTGGCTCAAGACATTCTCCGATCTCCCGGATGCTCCGGCGATCTCCCGGCTGCTCGCCAGCGTCAGCGCGCACGGAACGAGAGCGACCCCGGTGCCGGCCACGCCGACCCTGGCTACTGGGTTACCGAGTGCCGCCGAGGAAGCCGATCCGGCGATCCGCGCCTTCAGGCGCAACGAAGCCTTGGACCGCAGCGTCCAGGCGCACCTGGGTGACGGGCCGGACGGTGCCGCCATTGCCCTGAAGCTGATCGCCGGCAACCGGCATCTCGATCCACTTTACGCCTCCCAGCTTCATGCCGAAATCGCGCTCCGCTTGTTCACCGAAGGTGAGGACGACCTGGCTCTCCAGGTTGGGCAGGCTGCCTTCTCCTTGTCCGGCGGCCGCATCGGCCTGGCCGGATACGTCGCAGGCCTGGCCGCATGGCGCGGTGGGGAACTTGACGCCGCCGAAGCCCTGTTCGAGGCATCCTCGCGCGCGGACCTGACCCCGTCCAGTGTCCGGGCCGGCGCCGCGTTCTGGGCCGCACGAACCCATCTGCGTTTCGGCGATGTCTCTGTCTACCGGCCGTGGCTGGAACGGGCTGCCGCCGCGCCGCGGACTTTCTACGGAATGCTCGCCCTGCGCCTGCTCGGCCGCCAGGACGACACCCCGGACCGGCAGCATGCGCCGGCAATGCGACTGGTCAGCCTGAGCGGCGCTTCCGGACCATCCGGCGACGATGCGCCCGAAGCCTCCAGCAACGACCGCTCAACCCGTGCCGGCCTGCGTACGCTTTCGGAAATCGACGTCGATGCCGTCGCCGCCACCCCAGCCGGTCGCCGTGCGTTCGCCCTGCTCCAGGTTGGCGAGACCGATCGGGCGGAGGCGAGCCTGCGTCATTTGTGGCCGACTGTACAGCCCGACCTGGCGTTGTGCAGGTCGATCCAACTCGTATCCGAAGCCGCCGGACTGAAGTCCCTCTCCGCCCAGCTTGCCGGCATCCTGCAGGACCGTGACGGTCAGCCGCCGGACGAGGCGCATTTCCCGATGCCGCGGCTATCGCCTCATCATGGCTTCACCATGAACCCCGCGCTGGTCTATGCGCTCACCCGGCTCGAATCGAACTTCAACCCCGGCGCCGTATCCGGTGGCGGCGCGCATGGGCTGATGCAGTTGATGCCGACCACGGCCGGGTTCGTCGTCGGCCATCCGGACCGGTTCACCGACAGCGCATCTGCCTTGCATGACCCGGCTCTCAACCTCGAGATCGGGCAACGTTACCTCACCTACCTGTCCGATCAGGTCGGGGTGGATGGCGACCTGGTGAAACTGTTCGCCAGCTACAATGCCGGGCCCGGCGCCGTCCTTCGATGGGAAGGCCTGAGCGACGGCTCCGACGACCCGCTGCTGTTCATCGAGAGCCTGCCGTCGGACGAGACGGGCGACTATGTTCGCCGTGCGTTTACCTATCTCTGGATCTACGCCAGGCGTCTCGACCTGCCGTCACCGTCCCTCGCGTCGCTGGCCGCCGGCCAGTGGCCGAAATTCGCAGACGAACAGGCGCTCCGGCCGGGTGCACTCCACTAGCCGACAGTCCCGGCAGACGGTGCCGGCACTGTCGCTGGCGATTTGTCAGCGAGCAGGCGGTGTCAGCACGCTTCCGTTTTGACGTGGCAGACGTCCGCCGGGATCGCAGTCGTTCGTGTTCGTCATCGTCGACAGCACGCTGTCTGTCGCGGTTTCCGTGCGGGTGATGCATCCGGTTTTCGTATCCCCCGACAGATATCTGGCGCTGCTGCTGCCTGAATGAGCCGTCACCGCGCCCGCGGCGTTGAAGGAGAGCAGGTCGCTCGGGCTTACCGTTTCGCTGATCGCACTCGCCGTGACGGGGATGCCGTTCCCCAGCGTCAGACGTCCGGACTCGAGCGCCTGGGTCACCGTGGTCGCCTGCGTCGCGCTGCCATCGGCCGCCACCAGATACCGGAAATGCACATCCAGCGGATAGGATGACGCGCGCGCCACGACGCTACTGCCGGACCCAGTCTTGGTCGTTACCGTGGTGACGGTATCGGTCCGCTGCAGGATCGCCTGGTCATCCAGCAGATCGGTCACGTCGAAGGTCTGCGCGTTCGAGAACCGGCCGGTCTGTTCCACCGTCGTCACCACCGGTCCGTGCGATGTGAGCAGATACCCGCTGATCGCATAGTCATGCGTGGAGCCCGTGGTGATCGTGCCTTTCGACTCGCCGTTCGTCGTAACGACGCCGTTCGTCACCACCGGGCTCGCAGCGCCGAGCGTGTTCCGGGTGACGGCGCCACGCAGGTTGCTGCCGTGATGATCGAGCGTGAGATAGAGCGTCCCGGTGACCGAGAAGCGGTTGTCGGCGCCGGTGACCGAGAGCGAAACGGTGTGCGGCCTGCCGTCGTCCACGACACCGGCAAATGGCGTCAGGTCGACGCTGGTCGGGTGGAACGCCAGCGTCTGCACCCCCGGTATCGGCTGCCAGAGGTACGGATCGATCCCGCCGGTATAGATCCACGGATAGACCGGAGCCACGCCGGCCTTTACGCCGTCTATCGAGATCAGGCCTTCGCGGAATGCGCCGCCGCCGCATGTTTCGAGCGGGCCGGACAGCGCATCGGGCACGCAGGTGTACCAGAATTCATCGCCGCCCTGGCTCTGTAGCAGGACGTCGATACGCGCCTTCTCCACGTTCGACGGGAGTATCCCGGTCCGCGACAGCGACTGCGTTTCGTCGGCGAGATCGGTGGTGCCCTGGCTGGGATCGTTATTCAGCGGAATGACCAGGTCCGGGGTTTCGGGAGCCGGATCGGCCTTCGTCGCGGGGTAGAACAGCAGGGTCGAACTCGCCGTGATGGCGCTGGTATAGACGCTGGTCTGGTAGTTCGCGATCAGCACATGGCCGGACTGGGCGGTTCTCAACAGGGCAGTGTCGTCGGTCAGGTCGCGCTCGACATGCCAGGCCGGTGCCAGCGTGGACCGTGGCTCGGACGTCGTACCGAACAGGACGTTGACGCCGCCGATGAACATCGAGGCGGTCCTGTCGAACTGCCGTCCGGCGGTCACCGAGATATCCGCGGTCAGCACCACCTTGGCCCACGGTCCCGGACACGCGGCAGGCGGCGCATACGCAAAAGACACCGTGTCGGCCCCGAAGGTCGCGTTGCTGAACAGCCGGACCGCACATGGGGTCCCGGCCGGACGCGTAATAGCCGGCTCGATCGGAGCCGGACTGCCGGTGCCGACCATCGGGGCGGCCTTTGCCGGGACGCTGCCTGCGGGGCAGCTGCTACCGAGAATCGTGCCGAGCATGATGGAGCCGAGCGAGCGAGATCCGAGACGCATGGTTGGCTTCTTGTTTATGTTGCTGAATTATTCGTGCACAAGCCGGGCCAATACTCCACCTGTCGATATGCCGCCGGCCATCACGCTTCAGGAAGCTAGACGGGCCCACCAAGCGCCAGAAGCTCGTGGTCGGGTAGCACAGGCGCATGCCGACCCGCTCGCTGTCCGCTTTCGGCACGTGACCACTATCACCAGGCTTCCTGACCGACGTGCGCTCCCACGTCGATCGTGTCGTGACGGTTCTGGTCGGTGATCGCATCGATCGACGCGGCAGGAGAGTATTCAGCCTGCTGGATCGGCTCGATGATGAGCCGCCCATGCTTCTCATGCACGTTCACAGGATCATCCAGGGGCGTTGACACTGTAGAGACAAGTCAGTTTTCGGCGAGCGCCTGGCGGCTGGCACGAACCTTGTGCACGCGGCGGCCGTCCATCTCCAGAACCTCGAACAGCCAGCCCGAGAACGCGATCTTGTCGCCGAGCGCCGGAACGCGTCGCAGCAGGGCGAGGATAAGACCGCCGAGGGTGTGGTAGCTCCCCTCCGCCGGCAGGTCGACCAGGCCGAGCCGATCCTTGATCTCGTCGGCTGGCGAGGCACCGTCCAGGGTCAGCACCCCGTGGGTCACGGTATGGCTTTGCGGCGTCGTACCTGCCTCCTGCTGTTCTCCGACGATCGCCTCGAACACGTCCGCCGCCGTGACCACGCCTTCGAAGCTGCCGTACTCGTCCAGCACCAGCACCATGCCGAGCGGATGCGAGCGCAGCTGCTCCAGCACGTCGAACGCGTTGATCGTATCCGGCACCACCACCGGCGGCAGCATCACCGCCTCGATCGTCAGCTTGCCGCCGTCGAGCAGCAGGTCGAGCACGTCCTTGGCGCGGATCAGCCCGACCGGATTGTCGATATCGCCGTCGCACACCACCACGCGGGTATGGCCCGAGCTCTTGATGAAGGCACGCAGCGTCTCGGGGTCGGCACGGCGCTCGATCCAGACCAGCTCGTTGCGCGGAGTCATGATCGCCCTGACCGGACGGTCGGCAAGGCGCAGGAGCCGCTCGATCATGTTGCGCTCCTCGATCTCGAGCACGCCCGCCTGCGCGCCCTCGGCGATCAGGGCCTTGAGCTCCTCCTCGGTCACCGTCTGCCGCCCCATCGCGGTGACGCCGATCAGCCGGAGCACCAGGCTCGAGGACCGGCCCAGCAGCCACACCACCGGTCCTGCAGCGCGCGACAACAGCAATAGCGGCAGCGACAGCCGGGCGGCGATCAGTTCGGGATGGCGCAGGGCGAGCTGCTTGGGCACCAGCTCGCCGAGTACCAGCATCAGCGACGTGATGACGATCACGCACAATGTCAGCGCCAGCTCGTGCGCGAACGGGGCGAGTGCCGGAATACGGGCCAGCTTCGGCGCCAGGTCGGCGGCGATGCTGGCACCGCCGAACGTGCCTTCCAGGATGCTGACCAGGGTGATGCCGACCTGCACCGTCGGCAGGAAGCTCTGCGGATCGTCGGCCAGCAGCTTGGCGCGCTCGGCACCGGGAACGCCGCGCCTGACCAATACGGCGAGCCTGGCCCGGCGCGCCGAGATCAGGGCGAGTTCGCCCATTGCGAACACGCCGTTCAACAGCACCAGGAGAAGGATAACGACCATCGAGAGAATCATGGACGCATCTTAGACCAAGCAGCGGGTGCGAGCCTTATGCCTCGCGGTACCAGAGCAGGATAATGCCGACCAGGATGAAGCAGAGCGGCCAGACCCAGCCCGCGATGCGTCCGCCGATACCCGGAAGCCGCAGCTCGAGCCAGCGTCCCCAGCCGGCCGCGATGCCGGCCAGCGCCAGCGGCGTGTGGGTCAGCTCGATCAGTTCGGCATCCTTCACGTTGGCGATCTGATGGCTGTGGGTCAGCAGCAACGCGCCTCCGGCTGCGACCATCAGCGGAAACACCAGGGCGGCCCGGCGCGATCTGAGCCGTCCGGTCTGCACCGACCATTCGAAGCCCGCGAACACCAGGATCAGCACCACGAACAGCCGATGCTGCACCACCTCGACGTCCCGGAACGCCGCCATGAAATCCTCGTTCCCGAGCGGCCAGACCTCGGGGTCGGACCGCAGCAGCAGGAACAGCGCCAGTCCGATGAACACCACCGGCCAGTGACGCGCAGGCCTGAACCCCGCCTGTGCGATCAGCACCAGCAGCCCGATCATGATGACGAACAGGCCTGCCCAGTGATGGTTGTATTCCGACCAGGCGATGTCGTCGGCATTGCGCGGCGGCAGCGTACCGTCGCCGGGAACGAAGGCCGGTGCGGCGACGTGATGCGCGCGCGCGGCCTGGGCATCGATCTTGGCCTGCAAGGCTGGGATCGCCAGCACGTCATGATCCGGCGAGCGCAGTCGCGGCCAGACCGGAGCGTTGCGCTCGATGATCTCGTGCCAGGTGACACGGTCCTGGGCAAGATCCACCGCCGGCGGCACCGAGGTCAGCGACGCGGCGGCAAAGAATATCGAGAAGCCCAGCCCGATCTCGACCTCGGCGAACCGCTTCATCCGGATCACCGACGCGTCCGGATTGCGACGCAGGCGCTCGGTGACCATGAGATTGCCGAAGCCGAGAGCCAGCAGCCCCATGAACAGGCCGATCTTGGCGCCGACCATCACCCCGTAGGCAGTGCCGTAGAATGCCGGCAGCGAGCCGATATACACGATGAACATGGTGATGCCGGACGCCAGGATGCAGGCGACGCCCAGCATCGACAGCCTGGAAAACCGTGCGCCGACCCGACGCCAGCCGACACCGTCATGCACCTCGCCCAGGGCGATCAGGAACGACGGGATGCCGCCGATCCAGATGGCAGCACCGAGCTGGTGCAGCCACTCGACGACCAGCAGCAATGTCGATTGCTCGAGTCGCGCGGCCGCGTGGGTCGTTGCGGTTGCCGCCGCCAGCTCGATCGCCACAAGTCCGAGCAGGAGCGCACTCGGCACCTGCCTGCCGGTCGGCCGCATGGTGCAGGCGGCAATCACCAGCGCGGAGCCGATCTTCACGAGTGCCGCGACAGCGAAGTTCGCCTGCATCACGTCGAGAAACGACAGGTCGACCGTCGACATCAGCACGGCGACCTGCAGCCCGTTGCCGACCGTTTCAACAAGCGCCATCGCGATGGCGCTCCAGAAGGTCAACCGCATGATGCGCGACAGGATGCGTTGGCCGTTGGCCAGCTCGGTCACGAACGGCCTGGCGAGCAGCACCAGGAACAGCACCCCACCCAGCGCCATCGACTGGGCAACGATCGTCAGCGCATGCAGAATGATGCTGAGATAGCCGAACAGGTCGACGAGCAGTGCCACGGCGAGGAGCCTACTTCTCGACGACGGTGAACGGCACGTCGCCGCGGGTGATGTGGCCGTCCAGAGCCAGTGCCTGCCAGCGGAGCGTGTAGCTACCCGGAACAAGGTCGGCCTCGGCATCGAGCGCGTTGGTGGCGCTGGCCGGCGTCACCGTCAGGATGACCGGCTTGCCGCCCGGCCCGGTCAGGGTCAGGCGCGAGCGCTTGTGGTCAATCCGGCTGTTGTAGTTGAAGACGAGGGTCTGGTGGCCGCTGGCAATCGTGCCGCCGGGCGCCGGGGTGCTGGTGGTCAGGATGGCATGCGCCAGAGCGAGCTTCGGCAGCACGAGCAACATGCCAAAGGCAGCCAGCCGGACGGACGAGATAAAATAGGGACGAAGGGTCATCGGCGGAATCCTGCGATGAGGGCCGCCTGGCTGACAGCGGCGTTCAATGGGGCGGGGCGCAATCGTCAGCGGCTCTAGGCCAAAAGATGCCGCGGTGGAACAGTGCGCCAAATGAAAACTTCGAAGGGTCTGCCGTCCCGGTATATCGGCCTGGCGCTGTATTGCGTGGCCATCTGCACCACGTCGACGACCGCGCACGCGTCATCGCCCGACCCGGCGGTGCCGCCTGCCCTGCATTATCCGTCGCCGGTTGCGGCACAATGCTACACCTCGCCGTTCGGCTGGCGGCATTGGGTGGGCCCGATGGCGCCGGCGGGTTTCCATAACGGCATCGACCTGCCGGCCCCGGCGGGCGGCCTGGTGCGCGCTCCGATCGCCGGCACCGTGAGCCGGATCAGGCGGATGGGGATCGGTGGGCTGCAGGTCACCGTGGTGCATCCAGGCGGGCTGACCACGCTGTACGCTCATCTCGGGAGTGTGGTGCCTGCGCTTGCGGAAGGTCGATCCCGCCTCGCCGCCGGCGATCCGATCGGGCGGATCGGCAGGACCGGCGTCACCTACGGCACCCACCTGTTCTTCGCGATATTCGCCGAAGGGCACGCGATCGACCCGAACCTGCTGCTTCGGTTGCCTGCCTGCTGATGGAACCGTCCGGACGCTTAATTCCCGGACGGTCCCGGCGGCTCAGATGTAGTGTTCGGCCAACGGTGCGAAACCGTTGAAACGGGTCGAGCAGTAGGTCGACACGTAGGCACCGGTCGATAGCAACTCGACCCGCTCGCCGGAGGCGAGGTCGAGCGGCAACCGGTAGTTGCTGCGCTCGTAGAGGATGTCGGCGCCGTCGCAGGTCGGTCCGGCGATCGCCACCGGGCCGAGCGCAGAGCCGTCATGCGGCGTGCGGATCTGGTACTTGATCGACTCGCCCTCGGTCTCGGCCAGACCGCCGAAGCGGCCGATATCGAGATAGACCCAGCGCACGCTTTCCTGCGCATCGTCCGGCAGTGCGCCCGGCAATGCACGTCGGCTGACCAGCACCACTTCGGAACTGACCACGCCCGCATCGCCGACGATGAACCGGCCCGGCTCGACGATCGTTTCCGGCAGCGCATTGCCGAAATGCTTCGTCATCGCCCGGCCGATCGCCGTCGCGAACTGGTCGATCTCAGGCACGTCGTCGCGATACCGGGTGGGGAAGCCGCCACCCAGGTTGATCATGCGGATATCCAGTCCGGCCGCCGCCAGATCGGTGAACAGCATGGCGGCGCGGCCGATCGCCGCTTCATACGAAGCCGTGTCGGTCTGCTGGCTGCCGACATGGAACGAGAGGCCGAACGGATCCAGCCCCAGATCGCGGGCACGCAGCATCAGGGCCCGGGCATGCTCGACGGAGGTGCCGAACTTGCGCGACAGCGGCCAGTCGGCGCCGGCATTCTCGACCAACAGGCGGCAATAGACGCGGGCACCCGGCGCATGGATCGCCAGCTTGTCGAGTTCCTCGTCGCAGTCGAACGCGAACATGCTCACGCCTGCGGCATATGCGCTGGTGATGGCGCTCACCTTCTTGATGGTGTTGCCGAACGAGATCGCCGACGAGTCGGCTCCGGCTTCGAGGCACATGCTGACCTCTTCCCAGCTGGCTGCATCGAAGCACGATCCGAGGGCGACGAGCCGCTGCAGGACAGGCAGGGCCGGATTGGCCTTCACCGCATAATAGATACGGGCGAGCGGCAGCGCCGCTTCAAGCTCGCAATAGCGCAGCTCGACCTGGTCGACATCGACGACCAGGCATGGCGTTGCCGGGATGCGATCAGCCAGAAATGACGCGATTTTAGGGTTCATCGCACCCATCCTCCAGTTGTCATCCGCCTGTTGAGACAGCGGACGAGTTGCGAAACGGTCTAACGGACCAGCGACCAAGATCGGTACCGCAAGGGAACCCGATTGCCAGAACGCTTGACGTCGTTGCGTAACCTCAGAGGGCCAGTGGCACGTGCGTGGCTGCGTGGGAGCAGGGATATGAGGCAACCGAACCCTTGATGCAACAGAAGATTCCGGATTTTGTGGCGGGGGTGTTCGTCACGGCCGACAGCGCCCGGCAGCCGCAACCGATTTCGGTTGGCGGACGTTGTTTTCAGCTGCATGACGAGCCGCCCGGGGCCTGGGCAAATCGATAACCGGGAGCCTTGCATGGCACAGGTACGGGAACAGAGCCTGAACCAGGCACCGATGAAACAGCCTGAGTCAGGTGCCGACGATCGGCCCGACCAGACGCCGGGTGCACGGGACGACGTGGTGGAAACGCCGGTCGTGCCGTCCGAAGCAGACCGGGAACTCGGGCGAGGCGCCAAACAGCCGACCCACATCCCGTGGGCCGGATGGAAGAAGGTGCTCAAGCGCACCTTCTCCGAGATGATATCCGACCGGATCGGCCTGGCCGCTGCGGGCTGCGCCTTCTATGCAACGCTCGCCCTGTTTCCGGCGATCAGCACGATGGTGTCGGTCTACGGACTGGCGTTCGACCCGAACACGGTCGAGCCGCAGCTCCGGGTGCTGCGCAACCTGTTGCCGCGGCCTGCCTTCCAGCTGATCTCCGAGCGGGTGCACACTCTGGTTGCCCAGCCGCGCGGCACCCTGACCATCAGCCTGATCATCGGCACGCTGATCACTCTGTGGTCCGCCTCGGCCGGGACCAAGTCTATGATCGCCGCCCTCAACATCGCCTACGAGGAAGCGGAGACCCGGTCGTTCGTCCGGTTCCAGATCACCGCACTCAGCATGACGCTATGCGCGATCCTCGGGGCGGCACTCGCCGTCGCTCTGCTCGTGTTCCTGCCCGCTGTGCTGGAGTTCATCCCGACGCATTTCGGGTTCGAGGCAGTCGAGGCCGGCACACAGACCCTGCTCAGGCTCGGTAGCCCGGTGGTCATGCTGCTGTTCGTGGGCCTGGCATTCTCTCTGCTGTACCGGTTCGGTCCGTCGCGGCGCGTGGCGGGCTGGCACTGGATCACGCCGGGCTCGATGGTCGCCACCCTGCTGTGGCTGCTCGCCTCGATCGGCTTCTCATACTATGTGGGACACGTGGCCAGCTACGACGCGACCTATGGTCCGCTTGGCGCGGTCGTCGGCATCATGATGTGGTTCTTCGTGACCGCCTACGTGGTCCTGCTCGGTGCCGAACTGAACGCGGAACTCGAGCTTCAGACGGCGATGGACAGCACCGCCGGAACGCCGAGGCCTATCGGCCGGCGAGGTGCGTATGTGGCTGACCATGTTGCGGACGATTAACCATGTCGTCGGCCGCCATCAGCGCCTGATCGTTGGTGTCGTCGGCAGCCGCCTGGGCCACTTCGACCACTTCCGGCGTCGCCTGCTGCAGCGTCACGCTTGCGACGCCGCTATCGAGCATGCCGATCCGGGCTGCCGCCGCACGTGAAAGATCGACGATCCGGCCTCCGAACGGGCCGCGGTCATTGACGGTCACGACGACCGATTGCCCGGTCGTATCCGATGTCACCAGCACCTTGGTGCCGAGTGGCAGGGTTGGATGAGCGCAGGTCAGCTGCATCGGATCGAAGCGGGCGCCGCTGGATGTGCGCCGTCCGGCATGGTCGCGGCCATACCAGCTTGCGACGCCGCTCTCGGACCAGGCGAGCGCAGACCGGCCGGCTTCGGCGACATGATGAGCATGCAGCGCGAAACGGGCCTCGACGGCCCGGGCCCAGGCAGTGACCTGATGATGAGGTGCCGCCTCGACCGGTGCCGGGTCCGAGGTTGCGGTGGCGGGATCGAGTGCCGCTTGCTCGGCGAGACGCGAGTGGACCGCCCCTGCCCAGCTTGTCGGTGCGACGGCGACGGGTGCTGCGATCGATCCAGAGGTGCCGAGGCCGAGAAGGGCCGCAACGGCTAGCGAGGCGAGCTGCGTCGCGGAAAGGGCGAGGGCCCTGTTGCTCTGAGGTCGCAAGCTCGTCGATCGCACGTTTTGGTCGTCCCACACCGTTCCCGAGCACTAGAGGCGTACCTAATCAGAAGATCAAGCCTGAATAGCGCCGTCCAAACATGAACAGAGCATAAAGAGGCCTTTATATGCTTTTCGGTCGCAATTCGGGTGACAGCATTGGGGAATTTGAGACGAAGAAGAAGATGACTCTACTGGGTAGACATCAGCGTTATATTGTGCGGCGCACCCAGCCATGCGTGTGCCAGCGGCAACAGCGTGGCTTGGATGTCGCGATCGCCGTCATGTGGCCCGGATGCCCTTGGAGCACCGGTGGCGACATGCTAACGCCGCGTGACAATGACGCCTCCGCTCATCGCCGTGCTGAACGGCCCCAACCTCAACATGCTCGGTCTGCGCGAACCCGCCATCTACGGAAGGGCGACGCTCGACGATGTCGAGCAGATCTGCGTCCAGGCTGCCGAGCGCCTGGATGTCGCGATCGACTTCCGCCAGACCAACGGCGAGGGCGAGCTCGTGTCCTGGGTGCAGGAATGCCGTGGCCGCGCGCGCGGGATCCTGATCAACCCGGGCGCCTATACCCATACCTCTATCGCATTGCTCGACGCGCTGACGGCTGTCGCGTTGCCGGTCGTCGAGGTGCATATCTCCAACATCCACCGTCGCGAGGAATTCCGCCGGCACTCCTATGTCAGCCAGGCGGCTGTGGGCGTGATCTGCGGGCTCGGGGTGCGTGGATATGCGCTGGCGCTGACCGCGCTGGCCGACATCATCATGGACGAGGACGAACGATGAGCCGCCTGCCCGTCGACGTGGACGCGATCCGCGCACTGGCCCAGATCCTGACCGAGACCGGTCTGACCGAGATCGAGGTCGCGGAGAAGGACAGCCGCATCCGCGTGGTCCGCGCCCCGGCGCAGATGGTGCAGGCCTATGCCGCACCGTCCGGCCCCGGAACGGCGCTCGCACCGGCTGCAGGCCCGGCGATCGCGGATCCGGCCGACCTGTCCAAGCACCCGGGCGCGGTCACCAGCCCGATGGTCGGCGTGGCCTACCTGTCGCCCGAGCCGAGCGCGCCGGCCTTCGTAACCGAAGGCCATGCGGTCACCGCCGGACAGACGCTGATGCTGATCGAGGCGATGAAGACCTTCAACCAGATCAAGGCGCCGCGCGCGGGCACCCTGAAGAAGCTGCTGGTCACCTCCGGCTCGCCGGTCGAGTTCGGCGAAGTCCTGGCGGTCATCGAGTGATCGCCGCCTGATGTTCGACAAGATCCTGATTGCCAACCGCGGCGAGATCGCGCTCCGGGTGCTGCGCGCCTGCCGCGAACTGGGCATACGCACGGTCGCGGTTCATTCGACTGCCGACGCCGAGGCGATGCATGTGCGGCTGGCGGACGAGAGCGTCTGTATCGGCCCGCCGGCGTCGCGCGACAGCTACCTCAACATCCCGGCGATCCTGACCGCGGCGCATCTGTGCGGTGCCGATGCGATCCATCCGGGCTACGGCTTCCTGTCCGAGAATGCCGGCTTCGCCGAGGCGGTCGAGGCGCATGGCCTCACCTTCATCGGACCGTCGCCCGACCATATCCGGATGATGGGCGACAAGATCACCGCCAAGACCGCCATGCGCAGTCTCGGCGTGCCGCTGGTGCCGGGTTCGGACGGAGCGCTCGCCGACCTCGATGCCGCCCGCACGGTCGCGGCCGAGATCGGCTATCCGGTGCTGATAAAGGCCGCCGCCGGTGGTGGCGGACGCGGCATGAAGGTCGCCGAGACCGCGAACGATATCGAGGAAGCCTGGCGCGTCGCCCGCACCGAGGCCAAGGCCGCGTTCGGCAACGACGAAGTCTATCTCGAGAAGTATCTCGACAAGCCGCGCCATATCGAACTGCAGATCATGGCCGACAATCATGGCGCCGTAGTGCATTTCGGCGAGCGCGACTGCTCGCTGCAGCGCCGGCACCAGAAGCTGCTCGAGGAGGCCGGTTCCCCTGCCCTCACACAGGAGGAACGCCGCGCGATCGGCGAGACCGCAACCTCTGCTCTGAAGAAGCTCGGCTACCGCAATGCCGGCACGCTCGAGTTCCTGTACCAGGACGGCCAGTTCGCCTTCATCGAGATGAACACCCGGCTGCAGGTCGAGCATCCGATCACCGAGATGGTGTGCAACGTGGACCTGGTGCGCGAGCAGATCCGTATCGCCGCCGGCCAGCCGCTCGGCTACACGCAGGAGCAGGTCCGCTTCGAGGGCCATGCGATCGAGTGCCGGATCAACGCCGAGGACCCGGACACCTTCATGCCGACCCCCGGCCGCGTCACCGTGTTCCATCCACCGGGTGGCCTGGGTGTCCGGATCGATAGCGCGCTCTACGCCGGCTACGTGGTGCCGCCGTATTACGACAGCATGGTCGCCAAGCTGATCGTGCATGCGCCAACCCGTCCCGAGGCGATCGCCCGGATGCAGCGGGCGCTGGACGAGTTCGTGATTTCGGGGATCAAGACCGTAATCCCTTTGCACCAGCGCATCCTTGCGGACCCGGAGTTCCGTGCCGGCGACTACACCATCCACTGGCTCGAACAGTTCGTCGACAAGCCGCACTAGGCGGTCGCTGAACATCGGCGCGATGGACACGCCGTTCTGCCTGGTATCGACCGCCGAGCGGCCATCGATCCGAACCGTGCGCCGATGCTTATCTGCGCTGCCCTGAGCGGGTAGTAGCCGCAAGCCGCGTACCTGTTCACGACCATCGTCGTGATACAGCGTCTGATCCGGACGGCGCCAACAGCGCGATCAGGGTTTCATTCAATGGGCTGGCCGCTGGCCGCTACTCGGCGGCGTCGGCCTGCTCGGCGTTCTCGATCTCGGCTTCCTCGCGGCCGGCGACACGCGGCGTCATCCGGTTCCAGGCGTCGAGGGCGGCTATCTTGTAGGCCTCCGCGAGCGTCGGATAGTTGAACGTGTTCTCGAGGAAATAGTCGAGCGTACCGTGCAGGTTCAGCACCGCCTGTCCGATATGCACGAGTTCGGTCGCACCCTCGCCGACGATATGCACGCCGAGCAGTTTCCGCGTCTTGAGCGACACGATCATCTTCAGCAGGCCGCCCTGCAGACCCATGATGTGGCCACGCGACGTCTCGCGGAAGCGCGCCACGCCGGTCTCGTACGGGATGTGGCGGCTCCTGACTTCCTCCTCGGTCATGCCGACGGTCGAGATCTCCGGCACCGAATAGATACCGTAGGGGAAGAATCTCGGCGGCGGCGGCACGTTCTCGCCGAAGGCATGGCAGGCGGCGATGCGGCCCTGTTCCATCGAGGTTGAGGCGAGGCTCGGGAAACCGATCACGTCGCCCGTAGCATAGATGTGCGGCACGGCGGTCTGATACGTCGTGGGATCGACGGTGATCCTGCCCCGGTTGTCGACCGCGAGGCCGCAGCGATCGAGCTCGAGCGCCTCGACATTGCCCACGCGCCCAGCGGTGTAGAGCACCATCTCGGCGCGCACGCGCCGCCCGCCGGCAAGCATCACGATCGGCTGGCCATGCTCCATGTTGATGGTCTCGACCGGATCGCCCAGCCGGAACGTCACGCCGCGATCGCGGAGCTGGTGGACGAACTCGGCCAGCAACTCGCGGTCGATGAAGTCGAGGAAGCTGTCGCGCGGCTCGATCAGCGTGACCCGCACGTCGAGCGCGCTGAAGATCGTCGCATACTCGACGCCGATCACCCCGGCCCCGATCACCGCCAGGCTGTTCGGCAGCTTCTGCAGATTGATGATGCCGTCGCTATCGACCACCGTGGTGCCGTTGAACGGAACGCTGTCGGGCCGGTACGGCCGCGTGCCGACGGCGATCACGATCCTCTGCCCCCGCACCAGCTGGATCTCGCCGGCATCCAGGGTCACTTCGAGCGAGTGGCTGTCGAGGAAGCGCGCGGCGCCGTGCATCATGTGCACGTGGTTGCGGATGAACTGGTGCTTCAGTCCCTCGACCTCATGATCGAGCGTCTTCGTCAGGCGGATGGTCAGGTCGCCGGCGGCGATATCCTGCTTCACCCGGTAGGCGAGGCCGTAGAAGCCGCGCTCGCGCCAACCGGTCAGGTTGAGCACGGTCTCGCGCAGGGTCTTGGACGGGATCGTTCCGGTATGGACCGACACGCCGCCGAGCCGCGATGTCTTCTCGATGACCAGGACCGACTTTCCGAGCTTCGCAGCCTGAACTGCAGCACGGCGGCCGGACGGGCCGCTTCCGATGACGATCAGCTCGTAATCCTGGATCATGTCATGCTCCTTCGGGCGAAATACACCGTCAGCAAATAGATCCAGGATGCTTCAGGATTCGTAACTGACCAGCGCCGAGGTCGGCACGCCCAGCTTCTCCCGGCCCTTCAGGGACAGGATCTCGATGATGACGGCCGCACCGGTGACGTTGGCTCCGACCTTTTGCAGAAGCTGGATTGCCGCTGCGAGTGTCCCGCCAGTCGCCAGCAGGTCGTCCACCACCACCACGCGCTGGCCAGGCCGGATCGCATCGGCCTGGATATGAAGACTGTCCTGGCCGTATTCCAGCTCGTAATCGACCGAGACGGTACGGCCGGGCAGCTTGCCGGGCTTGCGCAGCATCAGGAACCCGCAGCCGAGCTTGCTCGCAAGCGGGGCCGCCATCAGGAAGCCGCGTGATTCGACACCCGCCAGCAGGTCGGGCTGGGCTGGTGCCACGGCATGCGCGAGCCGTCCCATCGCCACCTGCCAGGCATCGGCGTTCCGCAGCAGCGTCGAGATATCGTAGAACAGGATGCCGGGCTTCGGAAAATCCGGGATGCCGCGGATGTGCTCCTTGAGGTCCATTGCCTTCAAGTCCATTGATCGACAGAGCCCGGACCATGCCCGAAGCTCCCCTCCTCATGTGCAGCCGGGCTTTACCTGTTTCGAGGGGCATCGGCAAGAACGACGGCGCCCGGGCCCGGTGCGTCCCGCTATGCCGCCGCTGCCTTCCCCGAGCTGCGCAGTGTTTCATAAACTGCGCGGGCCAGTTGTTCGCGCCTGAACGGCTTTCCGATCAACATGCCCGCGGGCGCGCGGCGGCGATGCGAGACGGTACCGGTCTCGTCGCCGTAGCCGGACATGTAGAGGACACGGATACCCGGCCGCAGCTGCGCGGATCGTTCGGCCAGGGCGAACCCGTCGAGCGGACCGGGAAGCCCTATATCGGTCAGCAACAGGTCGATCCTGTCTGAACGGTCGCTCAGCATGCGCAACGCGACGCAGCCATCCTCGGCCTCGCAGACGCGATAACCCAGCGTGCGCAGCGTATCGGCGACGATCTTGCGCACGTCTGCCGAATCCTCGACCAGCAGGATCCGGCCCTCGCCGCGCGGAATCCCCGACGGACTTAGCGTCCGTGCGGAGGCGTCCGGGGCGTGACCGGCAGTGCGCGGCAGCTGTATCGTCACGGTGGTGCCGAGGCCCGGCTGGGATACCAGTCTTGCCGCCCCGCCGGACCGGCTTGCGAATGCGGAGAGGGTGGCCAGCCCGAGCCCAGTACCGCCACGATCGGCCTTGGTCGTGAAGAACGCCTCGAACGCCCGGGATGCCACCGCCTCGCTCATACCCTGCCCGGTATCGGCGAGGGACAGCTCGAAGACATCCGGCCGACCGCGAGGCGCCCGAGCCGCGGTGCCCACCGGGTCGGCCGCGCCGGCGGCCAGCCGGATCGCCAGCACACCGCCGCCCGGCATCGCATCTCGCGCGTTCAACGCCAGGTTCAGGATGGCACTCTCCAGCTGGATCGGGTCGATCGTCACCAGCCATTCGCCCTCCGGCAGATCCAGCAGGATCTCGATGCGCTCGCCGAGGGTGCGCCGCAGCAGCGGCATCAGATCGGGCAGCAGCAGCGCCAGGTCGACCAGCTCCGGCAGCAATGGCTGACGTCGGGCGAAGGCCAGCAACTGGCGGGAGAGCCCGGCTCCGCGATCCGCGGCCCCCGCCGCCTGGCCGAGATGCTGCCGCAATCCTGCATCGGTGGCGCCGGGCGACATCGACCCGAGTTCGAGTTGCACCGCCTCGATGTTGCCGACAATCACCGTCAGCAGGTTGTTGAAGTCGTGCGCGATGCCGCCGGTGAGCTGGCCGATCGCCTGCATCTTCTGTGACTGGAGCAGGGCGCGCTCGTTCTGGACGCGTTCGGTCATGTCGCCGATCGTCAGCACCAGCCCACCGGTCTCGATCGGAGCCGATCGAATTTCAAGATTGCGATCTCCCGGGCCGATGCATTCGCGCAGAACCGGGACTCCGGAACCACCGGGCTCGGCGGTGGTCGGGAAGCACGGTTCCAGCACCAGTTCCTGTCCGGGCCGGCGGCGATCCTGCAGAAGGCCGACGATGGCGGCATAGCCCAGCCCGGCCCGGAGCAGCGGAGGCGGCAGATCGAGGAGGTCGGAGAACTTTGGATTCCAGTGACGCAGGGTGCTGTCCGCCGCGAACACCGCAACGCCTTGCGCAAAACTGGCAAGGCCGGAGGTCAATTGCTGTGCCAGGATCCGCTGTTGCACTTCCGCTACGCGCAGGCGGGTCCAGGCCCGGAGGAGCAGCGAGGCGCCGATCAAAGTAAGGCCTAGCGCAAACCCGCTGCTTGCGATCGCCAGGAAATGCACATCGGAACCGATGACGGATTCGAGAGCTGAGGTTCTGCTGACCAGCGACAGTGTCGAGGACACGTAACCGGCCAGGATCACCACCAGGGCGCAAATGGCCACGAGGCTTGCCGCAGCCACAAAAGATCCAGATTGCCGCCGCAAGGGCATAAGGGTTCTCCACCACCCTCTTATAACGACTTAGCGATATTACACAGAATTGAATTGCCAGGGCGGGCCGGTTGTGTCAGCCGCGCACTGTGTCCCGTCTACGCATCAGGATGATGCCGACGCACCCGGATGCCACGAACAGCATGACGGCCAGCACAACTTGCACGGTATGGCCGATCCGCGTGCCCGACCCGAGAAGGGTGAAAATCAGCGTTTGCGGCAGGGTGCCCAGGATCGTGGCCGCCAGGAACGGCAGCGTGCGGACCTCGAGCACCCCGGCCGCGAGATTGAGCGCCAGGCTGCTCCCGATCGGCAGCAGCCTGATCGTCAGGATCGCGCTGAACGGATGCTTCGAAACAAACCGGTCGAGCCGGGCCAGCCATCCGCCGGCCCGTTGCTCCAGTCGGCGACGCGCCCAGTCGCGGGCCGCAAGCCGCGCCCAGAGAAAGCCGAACAGGCACCCGGCGACCGTGGCGACGCTCGACAGCAGCAGGCCGGGCAGCAGGCCATAGGCGATCCCGCCAGCGAAACACACGACCTGCCTGGGCATGCCCACTGCGCACACGACAGTTCCTGCGAGCAGGAACAGCAGCCTGCCGGCAAGCCCGTGCCGCAGCATCGACACGGTCGGCAGCAGCCCGCCATGCGTTCCGGGCAGATGGCGCAGCAGCAGCCCGAGCAGCAGCAGGACCAGCAGCGGCAGGATCGACTTGATGAGCCGCCCGGCCGGATGTCCGGACCCGGCAACGTCGGCGGGCTCGGACGACGGGGTTGCGGAGCGAGGCAGCGACATGGCTTCGCCGGTAGCATCGCGCCTGCCGCTTCACAAGCTGGACAGGGATCGCTTGCATCCTCTTGCAGGCATGCGATGGCGAGCCCTACATCAAACCATGCCTTCCGACACGATCGCTTCCCCCGGCTCACCGTCACGCGTTACGCGCTTTCGCGCACAATACGATGCCGGTCCAGCCACCACCGCCCGTAACGATCGCAGGGTGTCCAGCTGGCTGTTCGCGATCTGCTTCATGCTGCTCGGCATGATCGCCCTCGGTGGTGCCACGCGCCTGACCGGGTCGGGCCTTTCCATCATGGAATGGAAGCCGCTCTCCGGCATCGTGCCTCCGCTGACCCATGCGCAATGGGCGCATCTGTTCGCGCTCTACCAGCAGATCCCGCAATACCGGCTCGAGCACCAGGGCTTCGGGCTCGCCGGCTTCCAGCACATCTTCTGGCTCGAGTGGATCCACCGCTTCTGGGGCCGGATGATCGGCCTCGTGCTGTTTGTGCCGCTGGTGTTCTTCGCGGCTACCGGCGCGATCGGCTGGCGGATGATCGCCCGGCTGCTGCTGTTCTTCGTGCTCGGGGGGCTGCAGGGCGCAATCGGCTGGTTCATGGTGGCGTCCGGTTTCGATCCCGACAGCGTCGCGGTCGCCCCGGCCAAGCTGGTTCTGCATCTGAGCTTCGCCTTCGCCCTCTACGCCGCGATCCTGTGGACCGCCTTCTCGGTCAGGCGACCGGTCCCCGAGCCGATCGCCGGCTCCGATGGTGCCGTCTGGACCCGCCGGTTGGTGGCCGTTGCGGCCTGCGTGCTTGCGGTCACCGTCGTGGCCGGGGGCTTCACCGCCGGGACCCATGCGGGCTTCGTCTACAACAGCTTCCCGACCATGGATGGCCACCTGCTGCCGCCGCACTACGGATCGCTCCACCCGTTCTGGCGCAACTGGTTTCAGAACCTCGGCGCGGTGCAGTTCGACCATCGGGCCCTCGCCACCCTGACGGCCCTGACCATCGGTGGCGCGCTGGTGGTCGGGCTGCGGTCGAGCCTGACGAAAAATGCCCATGATGCGTTGATGCTGCTAGGCTGGGCGGTGCTTGCACAATACGCGCTCGGCATCACCACATTGCTTCTTGTGGTGCCTGCCTGGGCCGGCACCCTGCACCAGACATTCGCCGCCATCCTGTTGAGCGTCACGCTGTTTACCCTGCACCGCCTGCGCGGTGTCGGCGGCCCGATCGGCCGCCTGTCACGATCGGATCGTCCATGAGCGCCCTCGCCACCACCGACCAGCTTTTCTTCGGCCGCCCTGGCTCGACCCTGGATCGCACCGACGCCGAACGCATCCTGGGAACGGCACTCGCCGGTACCGACGACGGCGAGCTTTTCCTCGAATACCGCGAGAGCGAATTCATCAGCCTGGAAGAGGGCGTGATCCGCTCGGCCAGCTTCGACACCTCGAGCGGGTTCGGCCTGCGCGCGGTGCTCGGCGACGAGGCCGGCTATGCCCATTCCGACGAACTCAGCGAGAGTGCACTTGCCCGCGCCGCGACCACCGTCGGCCAGGTTCGTGCCGGCCGCAGCGGCATCGTCGCGGACACCCCCCGGGCGACCAACGCGCATCTCTACGGCGACGCCAATCCGCTCCGGGAGGCAGAGTTCGCCGTGCGGGCCGCGTTGCTGTCCGAGATCGACGCCTATGCACGGGGTCGCGACAGCCGCGTGGTCCAGGTGATGGCCTCGTTGGCCGCCGAGTGGCAGGCCGTGCAGATCCTGCGCGCCGACGGCAACCGGGTCGCCGACATCCGTCCGCTGGTGCGGCTCAACGTTTCGGTGGTGATGGAAAAGGATGGCCGTCGCGAAAGCGGCAGCTACGGCACCGGCGGCCGGTTCGCCTACGAACGGGTGCTGAACGAGACCACCTGGAAACACGCCGCCGACGAGGCGCTGCGCCAGGCGCTGGTCAACCTGGACAGCCGTCCCGCGCCCGCGGGCGAAATGGAGGTCGTGCTCGGCAATGGCTGGCCCGGGATCCTGCTGCACGAGGCGGTGGGGCATGGCCTCGAAGGCGACTTCAACCGCAAGGGAACCTCCGCTTTCTCCGGGCTGGTCGGCAAGCAGGTGGCATCCAGGGGCGTCACCATCGTCGATGACGGAACCCTGCCCGATCGTCGCGGCAGCCTGACCGTCGACGATGAAGGCACCCCGGCCAGCCGCACCGTGATGATCGAGGACGGCATCCTCACCGGCTACATCCAGGACCGCATGAACGCGCGCCTGATGAAGGTGGCGCCAACCGGAAACGGCCGCCGACAATCCTATGCGCACATGCCGATGCCGCGCATGACCAACACCGTCATGCTGAACGGCAGCCACAGCCCGGACGAGATGATCCGCTCGGTCAAGAAGGGCCTGTACGCGGTCAATTTCGGCGGCGGCTCGGTCGACATCACGTCCGGCAAGTTCGTTTTCGCCGCCAGCGAGGCCTACTTGATCGAAGATGGCCGCATCACCGCCCCGGTGCGTGGCGCGACCCTGATCGGCAATGGTCCGGATGCGATGACCAAGGTCAGTATGATCGGCAACGACATGGCGCTCGATCCGGGTATCGGCACCTGTGGCAAGAACGGCCAGGGCGTGCCCGTCGGCGTCGGCCAGCCGACTTTGAAGATGATGGGCCTGACGGTCGGCGGCACCGGCGGCTAGGTGAGCCGGCCCGTTACAATGATCCCAACGAGCCAGCCGATCACCACGGACCGACCAGTCCGCAGAATATTCCAGGACGGGCAGATGCCCGTCTGGCTCATCATCCTGTTGGGGTCGCTGAGTGCGGTCGGCCCGCTATCGACCGACATGTACTTGCCTGCCTTCCCGACCCTGGAGCGGTCGCTGGGCTCGGGCAGCGGCTCGGCGCAGATCACGCTGGCGGCATGGTTCGTCGGCCTTGCAGTCGGGCAGTTCACCCAGGGGCCGGCATCCGATCGCTGGGGCCGTAAGCTGCCGCTGCTGGTCGGGCTGGCGATCTACTCGATCGGCTCGATCGGATGTGCTGTCAGCCACGACCTCTGGAGCTTCAGCGCCTGCCGCTTCCTGGCCGCGCTCGGTGGCTCGGCCGGCATGGTCATCCCGCGCGCCATCGTCCGCGACGTCGCGACCGGCACCCAGGGTGCCAAGCTGATGTCGCAGCTGACCCTGGTGCTCGGCGTGGTGCCGGTGCTGGCGCCTTCGCTCGGCGCGCTGGTGTTGACGATCGCCAGCTGGCGCTGGATCTTCTGGATCGCCACCTTCTACGGCCTGGTGTCGCTGACGATCGTCTATCTGACCCTGCCCGACACCCTGCCCCGCTCGATGAGGCTGCATCTTGCGCCGGTCGAGGTGCTCGGCCGCTATATCTCGATCTTCAACGAACGGGTGTTCCTCACCAACACCTGCATCTGCGGCTTCTCGAGCTTCGTGGTGTTCGCCTATCTGTCCGGCACGCCGATCGTGTTCGAGGAGATCCTGCACTTCACCCCGACCGGCTTCGGGCTGATGTTCGGGATAAACGCCTTCTTCTACATACTCGGCACGCAGGTGAATGCCCGGATCGTCGGCCGTGTCGGGGTCGAGCGAATGCTCGGATACGGCATCGCGTCCATGACCGGCGCCGCGATCCTGCTGACCCTCATGGTCCTGACCGGGCTCGCCGGCCCGCACGGTACCATAATCGCCGCGGCGTTCCCGATCATGTGGGTGATGGCCTCGCTCGGCTTCCTTACTCCCAATGCGGTCGTGCTCGCGCTGACGGCGCACGCGCGCCATGCCGGCAGCGCATCGGCCCTGCTGGGGACGCTACAATTCTCGTTCGGTGCGCTTGCCGGCGTGGTGATGGGCATATTTTCCAACATCAGCATGGTGCCGATGGCGCTGGTGATCCTAGTCGGCGTGCTCGGCGCCAACATCGCCCATCGGGCACGCCACCCGGAACCGCTCGTTGATTGAGCCCGACGTTTCGGCCGGCGCGGACCGCGCGCTGCTCCACCACCCCGGGCTGATCGCATTCCTGTCGTGCCGGACCCTGTCGTCGCTGGGCTTTCAGATCCAGGCGGTGGCGATCGGCTGGCAGGCCTACTCGATCACCCACCGGCCAATGACCCTCGGGCTGATCGGGCTGGCGCAGTTCATGCCGATGCTGGCCCTGGTGTTCGTGTCCGGACAGGTCGCGGACCGGTTCGACCGCCGCCGCGTCGCCATGGCGTGCCAGGCACTGGAAGCGCTGTGTGGGCTCGGGCTTGCCTGGGGCACCTTCCGGCACCTGCTGACGCCCGGCATGATCTACGGGATCGTCGCACTGTTCGGGGCTGCCAAGGCCTTCGAGGGTCCGAGCCTGCAGGCGATGTTGCCGAGCCTGGTTCCCGCCCAGGTGTTCCCGAAGGCAGCCGCGCTGAACTCGTCGCTGTTCCAGATGGCAACCATCGTCGGCCCGTCGGCCGGCGGGCTTCTCTACATGGCGGGGGCAGGCAAGGCCTACCTGGCCTGCACGGCGATGTTCGTGCTGGCCGCCTTCGGGATGAGCCTGGTGCGGCTGGAATCGCCGCCGCGCCCGCGCGGCCCGGTCACGCTGGCCAGCGTGTTCGGCGGCCTCGCCTTCATCCGATCGAGGCCGCAACTGCTCGGTGCGATATCGCTCGACCTGTTCGCGGTGCTGCTGGGTGGCGCGACGGCCCTGCTGCCGGTGTATGCGCTCGACATCCTGCACGGGAGCCCGTTCTGGCTCGGCGTGCTGCGTGGCTCGCCGGCGATCGGGGCACTCATGGTATCGCTGCTGCTGGCCCGACGGCCGATCCGGCGCCATGCCGGCATGCTGATGTTCGTCGCCGTGTTCGTGTTCGGGCTCGCCACCATCGTGTTCGGGATATCGCGCTGGCTGCCGCTCTCGATCCTGTCGATGGCGATCCTCGGCGCGGCCGACGTGGTCAGCGTGCTTGTGCGTTCGACGCTGGTGCAGATCGGCACGCCGGAGGATATGCGCGGCCGGGTGTCGGCGGTGAACCTGCTGTTCATCGTCACCTCGAACCAGCTCGGCGAGTTCGAGAGCGGCAGCGTCGCCGCACTGCTCGGTACCACGGAAGCGGTCGTGGTGGGCGGCGTCGGCACGCTGGTGGTCGCCGGCCTGTGGATGTGGTGGTTCCCCGCGTTGCGCAGGCTTGACCGCCTCACCTGATCGACGTCCTGTTCCCACCAGTCGTTACCTGCCGGGTACTTCGGCCGCTGTCGCAGCGGCCAACCGACGATCGTCCGTGCACCGGCAAAAGACCGGCTCGGGTAGAACCTTCACGGCCAGGTCATCGTTCTCGCAGCACCCGTTGTCGCAGCCACACCGTCGCGGGTCAGCAAAACAAGGAAACGTCGCATGCAGTATCGCACACTTGGTAGATCCGGACTGAAGGTTTCCGTACTCACGCTCGGCACCATGACCTTCGGCGGCACCGGCCCGTTCGCGAAGGTCGGTTCCACCGATCTCGCGGGCGCGAAACGGCAGATCGATCTGTGCCTCGATGCCGGCGTGAACCTGATCGACACCGCCGACATCTATTCCACCGGCCTGTCCGAGGAAATCGTCGGCGAGGCGCTGCAGGGCAAGCGCGAGGATGTGCTGGTCGCGACCAAGGCACGCTTCCCGATGAGCAAGAACCCGAACGATGCCGGCTCGTCGCGCCACCATCTGATCCGCGCCTGCGAGGCCAGCCTGAAGCGGCTCCGCACCGACTACATCGATCTCTACCAGTTGCACCAGCGCGACGGGGTGACACCGCTGGAAGAGACCATGGAGGCGCTCGACTATCTCGTGCGTGCCGGCAAGGTCCGTTACGTCGGCATTTCGAACTTCTCGGCCTGGCACCTGATGAAAGCCATGGGGATCGTCGAGCGTCACCACCTGGCACGGCCGATCAGCCAGCAGATCCACTACACGTTGCAGGCGCGCGAAGCCGAATACGAGCTGATCCCGGCATCGCTCGACCAGGGCCTGGGGATCATGGTGTGGAGCCCTCTCGCCGGCGGGCTGCTGTCGGGCAAACATCGTCGCGGCCAGGCGACGCCGGAAGGCACGCGCCAGCTCGCGGAATGGACCGAGCCGCCGATCCGCGACACCGACGCGCTGTATGACATCGTCGAGGCACTGGTCGCGGTCGCCGAGGCACGCGGCGTCTCGGCCGCGCAGGTAGCCCTTGCCTGGCTGCTGACGCGGCCCGCCGTCAGCACCGTGGTCGTCGGCGCCCGCACCGACGCGCAGCTCGTCGACAATCTGAAGTCGGCCGACCTAGCGCTGACATCGGAAGAGATCGCCACGCTGGAAGCGATCAGCCGTCCGCCGTTGCTCTATCCCTACTGGCATCAGGCCCAGACAGCCTCGGACCGCCTGTCCGAGGAGGATCTGTCGCTGATCCGCCCGCACCTCGCCACCTGACGCCGGCATAGTCTTTCACAGCATCGGCGTTTCGAAGGACCGGTGGCCCACCGATTTTCATGGCCGGTTGACCGGTCGGCATAATATGCCGGCCGGTAGAAACTGCCGGCTCGTCGCGGCAGAAATTGTCGTGTCCTGGTCATGGATTTGAACTGCATCCAGCACCAAAACGACCCGCATGCTGGCCCGGTACTTGCATCCTCCGGTTGTGGAGGGTCGGCATGTCAGGAGTTTCCGGATCGAGCGCGCTGGCCGTCTATCTTTCGGTCATCAAGGACGAGCAGGTCCACGTGGCCCAGAGCGTCAAGAGCGACACGCAGCTCGCCGCGTCGGTCGCGAGCTTCCGCGCCAGTGCCGCCGGCCTCACCAGTGCCGCGGCAATTCTCAAGAACTACACCGCGCTCAGCGTAATCACCGGCGCCTACAATATCGGCGGCCAGATCGGCCGCACCGCGGTGCTGAAGGACCTGATCACCCAGGACGCCGATGCCTCGAATTCCCTGGTCCGGCAGACCGCCAGCACCGACTACCTGCACTTCGCCCGTGCCACCAGCGCACGAGCGACCCAGACCATCTCGCTCGGCGATAGCGGCACACTCAGTCTCGGCACCAGCGGCGCCAGCGCCTCCTCGCTCACCATGCAGAACACCGCATGGGGTCTCGACACGGCCAAGCAGACGAGCACCGCACCCGGGATCCAGTGGTCGTTCGTGCTGAACGACGGCACCGCCGGACGCTCGATCGCCGCTGCGCTCACCAATGCCGCCGCCGGCATGACCGGCGCCGGTGGCACATCGGCCACCTACACGGTCTCGGCGGCCGGGACAGTATCCGGCTCCCCCGGAGCGCCTGCGGTCACCACCACCACCGACAGCGCCGGCAACACCGTCTACGCCCTGGCCCTCTCGACGGACGCCGCCGGCAACACGATCAAGGGCGTCAGAATCGTCTCGGTGAAAGTCACCGAAGGCACCGCCGCAACCGACCGGACCAGCCAGGTCGGGGCCTTGACCGGCGCCTTGAAGGCTGCCGGCTTCAACGCACAGCTGGGCAGCAACGGTGATCTCGCCATCCTCGATCCGCCCGGCGCCGGCACCAACACATTGGCGCTCAGCTACGGCAACGCGATCGCCGTCGCGACCGGCAACACTCTGGCCATCGACGGCAGGCTGATGCTGGGCGATGCCGGTAAGCTGCTCACCGCCGGCCAGGTCCTGACCGACGGGACGACCGAGATCGGGACGGTGAAATCGGTCGACAGCCTCGGCAACGTCACCCTCATGGCCCCTCCGAACACCAGCATCAGGGCCGGCGACACGATCGAGGTGGCACTCGGGATCGGGCTCGCCAATGTCGGCTCGATGCAGGTCACGACAAGCGCAGCGTCGTCCGGAGCCACCACCCTGGCACTGGGAAATACCGGTGCGGCACTCAGGCCGGGACAGATCATCACCAGCGCCGGGGTGACTGTCGGAACGGTCGGCAGCGTCGATCCCCATGGCAACGTCACCCTGCTCGCCGGCCTGACGCAGGCGATCGGCCGCGGCGCCTCGCTGGTCGTGCTGCCGTCGGTCTCCGGCGCCCCGACCGCCGCCCTCGCGGACAAGGCCAATGTCGACTCCATCGTCAACGCCGACGAGACTGCCTCATACGAAACCCAGATGGGCGCGCAATATCCGGGCATGGACGACGCGCTGTACTACACGCGCACCATGGGCAGCATCACCAGCATCGCCGGGCTGATGTCGAACCCCACGCTGCTGAAGGTCGTCACCACCAGCCTCGGCATGGGCGACTGGTTCGGCGGCCTTGATTTCGACCAGCAGGTCAGCATCCTGACCAAGAAGGTCGACCTGAAGGCGATGACCGGCGTTCCCGGCATCCAGCGCAGCGCCCAGCAATACCTGATTTCGGAACAGAGTTCGGTAGTGCCGAAACTGACCGGGCTGGTCGCGCTACTGGCCGGACAGTCGCAGTCCGATACCTCGCTGCTGTCGCTGATCACCGGGGCCACATCGGCCGACGACAGCACCGGCAAGTCCGATCCGATCCTGTCCCTATTCGCCTGATCCGCCCGCGGCGGCATCGGCCGAGAACGATGCGGTCAGGTCGGACAGATGCCCGATCTCCTCGAGCTTCAGCCCCTCGGGGGCCACCAGCTTGTTGCGGCCCCGGGCGATGCGCCGCGGCAGGAAGGCGTGCTCGAAGCCGAGCTTCTGCGCCTCCTTGAGACGCGCCTCCGCCTGCGCCACCTGCCGGACCTCGCCGGACAGGCCGACCTCGCCGAAATAGACCGATCCCGCGCTGGTCGGCTGCCCGGTCGCGGCCGACGTCAGCGCAGCGGCGACCGCCAGGTCCGCTGCCGGCTCGCCGACACGAAGGCCGCCGGCGACGTTCAGATACACGTCCATCCCCGACAGCTTCAGCCCGCACCGGGTTTCCAGCACCGCGAGCAGCATGTTCAGGCGGCCGGTATCCCAGCCGACCACCGCGCGCCGCGGCGACGAGCCGCTGTTCGGCGACAGCAGCGCCTGCACCTCCAGCAGCACCGGACGGGTGCCTTCGAGGCCGGCGAACACCGCACTGCCGGCAATGTTGCCGCGACGCTCGGCCAGGAACAGCGCCGACGGGTTCGGCACCTCGGCCAGGCCGCGGTCGGTCATTTCGAACACGCCGATCTCGTCGGTGGCGCCATAGCGGTTCTTGGCGGCGCGCAGGATACGGAACTGGTGGCCGCGATCGCCTTCGAAATACATGACCGCATCGACCATGTGCTCAAGCACGCGCGGACCGGCGAGCGAGCCTTCCTTGGTGACGTGGCCGACCAGGATCAGCCCGAAGCCCCGGCTCTTCGCCAGCCGGATCAGCTCGAACGCCGACGAGCGCACCTGCGAGATCGAGCCGGGCGCGCTGGCGATCGATTCCAGCCACATGGTCTGGATCGAATCGATCACCACCAGGGCGATATCCTGTTCCATCTCCAGCGTCTGGGCGATGTCCACCACGTTGATCGCCGCCGCCAGCTCGAGCGTTGGCGCGGTGAGACCCAGCCGCCGGGCGCGCAGCCGAAGCTGATCCACCGCCTCCTCGCCGGAGATGTACATCACCCGCCGCCCCGCAGACGCCATCGCGGCCGCCGCCTGCAGCATCAGCGTCGACTTGCCGATGCCGGGGTCGCCGCCGACCAGCACCACCGACGCCGGCACCAGCCCGCCGCCGAGTACCCGGTCCAGCTCGGTGATCCCGGTGCCGATGCGTGGCGGCGGCTCGGCGGCGCCCTCTAGACCGACAAAGCCGATCCGGCCGGGTGCACGACCGGCGGGACCGGTCGCGGTCGGCAGCGCCGAGGCCGACCTGGTTTCGGCGGGCTCCTCGACGATGGTGTTCCATTCGCCGCAGGCCTCGCAGCGGCCGCTCCATTTCGGCCAGATCGCACCGCAGGCCTGGCAGGCGAATCGGGCTACGGGACGCTTGCTCATGGTGGTGGTTCCGGGCCATCGGACGGCATCGGCGCCGCGAACAGGTTCGCCTGCATCAACGTGTCGGTCCGGTCCGGGCTCCCGTCGTGCTTTGTCGCGACGCCGGCCACCGCCGGCTGCAGCAGGACCAGCAGCACGATCGGCGACGCCGGCGGTTTGGGGGTCAGCAGGTAGCGCTGCTCGCGTCCGTCGCGCCCGGCCCCCATCAGCTGCATCCCGACATCATGGACCTGCATCGCATGCGAGAGCTGCATGGTCAGGGCATGGGCGCCGATGCCGGTGCCGCCGTCGCCGCACCAGCCATCATCGAATGACAGCACCATCAGGTGGCCCTGCCCGCCGGACACCCGGTAAGCCTGGCCGGGTCTTGCCAGCATCCGCCGTGTCGCCTCGTCGGGAGCCGGGCGATAGGGTGCGCCGGCCAGTTCGGCGCGGAGCGAGGCCGGGTCCCCGGCATGGATAAAGCAGGTCCGCTCGAACAGCCGGGTCAGTGCCAGCGCCGGGCCCGAACCATCGCCGGGAGCCGCGTCGCCTTGTGCCGCGGTATCGGGCGAGCCGGCGCGCGCCGTGCTGCAGGCCAGGCCGAACAGCAGCAGCGTCGCCAGGAACCTGACTATCGCCGCAGCTCCATGCCGATAGGGCCCTCGCGCCGTCCATGGGTGAATTGGTCCACCAGTGGATTGCCGCTCTCGAGCAGCGATGCCGCCGGCCCCTGCCACACCAGCTTGCCCTGGTAGAGCATGGCGGCGCGGTCGCCGATCCGGGTGGCCGACGCCATGTCGTGGGTGATGGCGATCGCGGTGCAGCCGAGGCGCTTCACGCAATCGACGATCAGCCCGTCGATGACGGCGCCCATGATCGGATCGAGCCCGGTGGTCGGCTCGTCGAAGAACAGGATTTCCGGCGTCGATGCGATGGCGCGGGCCAGCCCGACCCGCTTCTGCATGCCGCCCGAAAGCTCCGACGGCGCCAGGCTGCCGACGCTCGGGTCGAGCCCGACCTGCTTCAGCACCTCGCCCGCATGCACCAGAGCCTGGGCCCGGGTCATCTTGTCCTTGCCGCGGCGCGCCAGCAGGCCGAACGCCACGTTTTCCCAGACCGGCAGGCTGTCGAACAGCGCACCGTTCTGGAACAGCATGCCGATCCGCTCGCGGGTGGCCTCCTGCTGCCGCCGGCTCTGCGCCAGCACGTTCCGGCCGTCGATCTCGATGCTGCCGGCATCGGGCACCATCAGGCCGAGGATGCAGCGCAGCAGCACCGACTTGCCGCTGCCCGATCCGCCGATCACCACCATCGAGGTGCCGGCCTCGACATCGAGGTCGATCCCGTCCAGCACCCGCTTGGCGCCGAAGCTCTTGGTCAGGCCGCGGATGCGGATCTTCGGGGTGGCGTTGCTCGGCTGGCCGCTCATCGGGAAAAGAACATCTCGGTCAGCACGTAGTCGAAGCACAGCACCAGGATCGAGGCGGCAACCACCGCCGAGGTGGTGGAGGCACCGACGCCCTGGGCGCCGCCGCGGCTATGATAGCCGTTGTAGCAGCCCATCAGCGCGATCAGGAACCCGAACACCGCCGCCTTGGCGAGCCCGACGATCACGTCGATCGGCTGCATGAACGAGACGGTATTGGCGATATAGGCCGAGGGGCTGAACCCCAGCTTCACCACCGAGACGATGAACCCGCCCAGCACGCCGAGTATGTCGGCGACCACCACCAGCAGCGGCAGGGCCAGCAGCCCGGCCAGCAGGCGCGGCGCCACCAGGTATTTCATCGGGTTGGTGGACAGGGTGGTCAGCGCGTCGATCTGGTCGGTGACGCGCATGGTGCCGATCTCGGCCGCCATCGCCGCACCGACCCGCCCGGCGACCATCAGCCCGGCCAGCACCGGCCCGAGCTCGCGCACCACCGAAAGCACCACGATGCCGGCAATGGCGCTCTGCGCGCCGAACCGGGAGAAGCCGGTGAAGGATTGCAGCGCGATGACCATGCCGGAGAAGATCGCGGTCAGCGCCACCACCGGCAGGCTGAAATAGGCGAATTCGACGAAGGCCGCGGTGAAATTGCGCCAGTAGAACGGCGGCCGCACCAGGTGCGACAGGCCGTTCAGCGCGAACAGTGCCAGGCGGCCGGCGCCGGCGATGGTATCGAGCACGCCGCGCCCGAGGCCGGCAATGACATCATAAAGACGCATCAGACAGGGCTGGACGGGTTCGAAATCGGCCGGTGGTCCACCGGAAGGGCACGCCAGATCGGCTCGAAGTCACTGGCGGGACGAAATGGGACGCACATGCGCTGTGCCTATAACGTCAACGCCGTGCCGTCGATAGGCCCGCTACGCCCGACGCGCACCTTCCATGTGGATGCCCAAGCAGTTACCGTGGGCTTATCGTCAGCCGCGAGGGCACACGCCTCATGTCCATGTTCGTCCGCAAGCGTGTCCTCGTCACCGGCGGTGCCGGCTTTCTCGGCTCGCATCTCTGCGAACGGCTGCTGCGTGACGGCCACGACGTGCTGTGCGTCGATAACTACTTCACCGGCCGCAAGGACAACATCGCCCACTTGCTGTCCAACCCGAATTTCGAGACGCTTCGTCACGATATCAGCACCCCGTTGCTGGCCGAGGTGGACGAGATCTACAACCTCGCCTGCCCTGCCTCGCCCAAGCATTACCAGTACGACCCGGTGCAGACGCTCAAGACCAGCGTGCTCGGCGCGATCCATATGCTCGGCATCGCCCGGCGAACCGGCGCGCGGGTGTTCCAGGCCTCGACCAGCGAGGTCTATGGCGACCCCGACGTGCATCCGCAGACCGAGGACTATTTCGGCAACGTCAATCCGCTGGGTCCGCGGGCCTGCTACGACGAGGGCAAGCGCTGCGCCGAGACGCTGTTCTTCGACCATCGCCGCCAGCACGGCACCCGGATCAAGGTGGTGCGGATCTTCAATACCTATGGCCCCCGCATGCACCCCGACGACGGACGGGTGGTCTCGAACTTCATCACCCAGGCGCTGCGCGGCGAGGACATCACCCTGTATGGCGACGGCGGCCAGACCCGCGCCTTCTGCTATGTATCGGACCTGATCGAGGGGTTCGTGCGCATGATGGACAGCGACGACGACATCACCGGCCCGATCAATCTCGGCAATCCGCACGAGATCCCGGTGCGCGAACTGGCCGAGCGGGTGCTGGCGCTGACCGGCTCGCGTTCGCGCATCGTCTATCTTCCGCTGCCGCAGGACGACCCGACCCAGCGTTGTCCCGACATCACCCGCGCCCGCAACCTGCTCGGCTGGGAGCCGCAGGTCGGTCTCGATGACGGGCTCAGGCGCAGTATCGACTATTTCGACCAGCTGCTCGGCGGCCGGTCCGGTGTCCTGAGTGGCATCGAAGCACACGCCGTAAGCGGCTAGCAGGAGCGGACCCATGCGGATTGCAATGATCGGTGGCGGCTATGTCGGGTTGGTTTCGGCCGCCTGCTTCGCCGAATTCGGTAACCAGGTCGCGGTGGTGGAAACCCATCCCGGCCGGCTGGCGGCGCTGCGGAAGGGCGAGATCCCGATCTACGAGCCGGGCCTGGACCGGCTGGTCGCCGAGAACATCAAGGCGGACCGGCTGTCCTTCGGCGACGACATCGCCCATGCGGTGGAAGGTGCCGAGGCCATCTTCCTCGCCGTCGGCACGCCGCCGCGCAACGGCGACGGCCATGCCGACCTGACCTATGTGTTCGCCGCCGCCGAGCAGGTCGCGCGCGCCATGACCGGCTATGCGGTCATCGTCACCAAGTCGACGGTACCGGTCGGCACCGGGCGCCGCATCAGCGAGATCGTCAGCCGGCTGCGTCCCGAACTCGATTTCGACATGGCCTCCAATCCGGAATTCCTGCGCGAAGGCAGCGCCATCGGCGACTTCATGAAGCCCGACCGGGTGGTGATCGGCACCGACACCGACCGCCCCGGCGGTGCCGCGCGGGCCCAGGAGATCATGCGGCGCCTATATCGGCCGCTCTACGTGATCGAGGCGCCGATCCTGTTCACCAGCCTGGAAAGCTCCGAGCTGATCAAGTATGCGGCGAACTCGTTCCTGGCGATGAAGATCAGCTTCATCAACGAGATGGCCGACCTGTGCGAGCGCGTCGGTGCGGATGTGCACGAACTCGCCCGCGGCATCGGCCTGGACGGGCGCATCGGCCGCAAGTTCCTGCATGCAGGTCCCGGCTATGGCGGGTCGTGCTTCCCCAAGGACACCTTGGCACTGATGCGGATCGCCCAGGAAGCCGGCGCCTCGTCGCGCCTGGTCGAAGCGACGGTGCAGGTGAACGATGCGCGCAAGGCCAGCATGGGCGCCCGCATCATGGCGGCCTGTGGCGGCAATGTGCGCGGCAAGACGATCGCGGTGTTCGGCCTGACCTTCAAGCCGGAGACGGACGACATGCGGGATGCCGCCTCGATCCCGATCATCCACCGCCTGGTCGAGAACGGTGCCGAAATCCGCGCCTTCGACCCGGCCGGCATGACCGCCGCGAAGCCGCTGCTGCCCGACCACAACGTCACCTACTGCGTCGATGCGCCCGACGCCGCCACCGGCGCCGATGCGATCCTGGTGCTTACCGAATGGAACGAGTTCCGCGCGCTCTCGCCGGAGCGGCTGCGTGGCCTGATGCAGGGCCGCGTGGTGATCGACCTGCGCAACATCTACGATCCTGCTGCAATGGATACCGCAGGCCTGGATTACAGCTCGATCGGGCGTCCCCGGAATCCGCGGTCGAACAGCGCCGCGACGCCCGAGGCACAAGGGGTCTGAACCATCGACGCATGCTTCAACCGGAAGCACCGGTGTCGATAGGCAAGGTGCTTTCGATGAGGCCTCGCGAGGCCGCGGAAGAAGGCGACAGGATCGGAGCGCTCGTCGACACCGTCGGCTATCACCGGATCGCCAGCTGGCATGGACTTCCGTGTGCGCGGACGGGCTGGACCGATCGACCACAGATCCGATCGTCCGGCGCTGGAACGAGGCGTTCCACCGTTCCCCCGCGACGGCTCCGATGTCCACGGCGATGCCGCCTAGCGACCTGATCCGCTCGCAGAACAGGATGCCATAGGGTCCGCCGAGCCCGATCAGGTGAACCGCACCCGCGAACGGGATATGCAGAGCACCAAGCGACTGTTCAGCCTCCGCAAGCGCACTCATCCCAGGGGTGAGGGTCGCATGATCGCCTGTCCGTCCCACGAGAATTTCCTGCGTATCGGATGTACCGCAAAAACTCCCGAGCCGGCGTGCAAGGTTCGGAAATGGCCCGACGCCGGCAAGAAAATCCAGCCCGTGCAGTGTGGATTTGAGGAAGGGCATGCTCTGAAGAAGGGGCAACGCGAACCGGGACGACGTGAAAGCGGTCTTGTTCCGGATGGAAGCTGCCACCCGGGCACGCAGCGTGGAATCATCCAGTCAATTTGCCTAGTTTTGCAGAGCCGCCGTTGCGCCGATTACCTCCGGAAGATTGAACCCAGCCCCAAGCTTGGCCGCTGCCAGGTGCGCGCGGGCGGATAGGGTGCAGGCATGGTCTCGGCTGCAATAGGAACCAGCAGAGGCTGGATGTCGATCAGTTCCCGATGGCGCCCTGTGGTCGCGAGGGCAGTCGTGTAGTTCCAGATGGTGACGATACCGTGCAGCAAGATCGGCCCGGCATGTCCCAGGAACGGTAGCGCGCGCCTGTGGTCGCCGATCCTCCGAGCCTGCCGAAGCTGGAGGCGTTAGACCCGGGTGATGTCAGGCCAGAGTGCGATTGCACGACGGCTCGCCTCAAGCGCCGCTTCTTCATCGCCTCGGCGCTCGAGCCACTCTGCCTGATGTAGCAAGGCATCGGCATTTACCGGGTTTGACGCGATGGTGAGCAGAGGTTGATCCGGCCGCTGTTGCCGCCTCGATTCTAGCGCAACGAACCGGACCACTTCTCAAATCATATTGCTCATTCAGGACGATCATCGAATGCCAAATGCAGCACGACGCGACCGAGCGGGAGACGGCGCTTCAAACCGATGACGCATTGTCCCTGCATGATGCGATCTAGCGCGCTCATCCAACTCAAAGTCATAGCTCGCGCGCATGACCATTTCAAATAGCGATATATCGAGTTGAAGCCCAAAGCTAGGCATACCACCGGTTGTCGCGCTAGCTTAAGTTGGCACTACGGTGCAGCCATCACATCCGTAAATACGACCCGCCGGATCAGGGTCTGACCACCATGTGCAATCCGGCGGCCAAGGAGGCGTATCGATGGAAGCTGCCGGCGAGTCCTGCCGTCCCCTGATCCTGATCGATGCAAACTGGCAAGCGAAGCCGCTCGTTGCACTACTCGAGACGACCAGGCTGATCGCAGACACCGTCGAGTTCAGGCATTTCGAGCAACGCAATGCGCTGACGGACTTCCTTCGCTCCTGCGATGCAACGCTCTCGCAGGTCGTCGCGGTCTGGCAACAGGTGACCGATTTCTGGAAGCCCGAACTCTGGGAGCCCCTGCCCGGTCTGCAGTCCCACATCGCTGTCGTCCGGTTCCCCTTATTCGAGTGCCCCTGCTTCTGGCCACTGGCGGGAACCGACCCGAGAAACCATCGGGCTCCGCCATTCTACCCGGACGGTCGATACCCGTTCAGCGACCGGATCTGCGCCTCGCTTGCGGATGCCGACGACAGAAGCGGCCTGTATGACCGCTATCTTGAAGGGTCCATTCCAGAACTGGATGATCTCGACAAACGGTTGACCGACCAGATCGTCTCGCTTGCCCGGCGCGATGAGTTGTGCGACGTACCGATTTCGCTGTTTTTCCTGAACAACTACCGAAAGACAAAACTGTTCCATACGCCGAGCGCGCCGGCGGGCGCCTTCTATGGCTGGATCGGCGCAAGGCTCGCGGAACGACTGGCCGTATGCCTCGGCCACGATCCCGCATTATTCGGTGCTGCGGTCACCCAGCATGCTATCGGATTGCAGGGCGTCGGCCAGTTTCGCTACGCCGTGCACCCGGTGGTCGCCGAGCAGTTCGGCCTCGCCTGGGCAGCACCAAACTCTGCGTTCCGGTTCGGAAAAAACCTCTGGACCCATCGCGATGCAATCGAAAGAGCGATCCGCTGGGATGCGTGGACGCCATGACCCTGCTCGTCTATGCGAATTGCCAGGCGGACGAGATGGTCTCGTTCCTACAGAGGAGCGACCCGCTCCTGGATCTGCCCGATATCGAGCGGGTGTTCCTGGGCGCCATTCATGATTTCGTCGCCATGCACGGGCAGGCCGAAGCAGAAGCACGCCTGCGTCGCGTCACGATCGTCTGGGAGCAGGTCAGCCAGGCAAGCCCGGACGAACGCGCACTCATGCGAACCCTGGTGCCGCGGACTGCGCGCTGGCTACGTTTTCCGGCGCTCTCATGCACGACGCTCTGGCCATTCGCCAGCAGCGACAATCGCCCGTCCGGAGACGACCGCTACCCCTACAGCGACATGCTGGCCATGCGGGTCTGGCGCGAGATGGGCGGCGCCGACGATCGCCTCGCCGGGCTGGGCGACGACATCCTGTTCGATCGGTACATGGAACTCAGCACCGCCAAGATGCCCGACCTCGACCGGATGCTGGAGCTCGACCTGCAGAGCTGGAAGCAGCGCGATCTCGACGCGGACGTTCCGATCGCGGATTTTCTGCTCCAGCGGCTCGCGCAGGCGAGATTGTTCTACACCGTAGGACGCGCAAGCTGGCTGCCGACCGCCGAAATCCTGCAAGGCCTCATAGAGCTCACGATAGCCGACCCGAATGGCAGGCAGCGTTCGTTGAAGCAGATCCAGCTGATGGGCGCGAACTACACCGGAAACGACACGATCTCCATGCCGATAAACCCGACAGTCGCCGAACGGCTCGGTCTTGATTGGTACAAGCCGGATGATGTTCATAACTGGCACAGCTACGAACTGGATTTCCGCAGCTTCGTCATCCGGTGCATCCGCCTGGCCGACCAGCGCTGATGAAGCACGGCGACGCGACCGGTGTCCGCAAGGAACATGGGCGCACCATGCAGGACCAGCGCGACATGGCTCTCGCCAGGTTGCGACATCTGCGGCTGGACCGGATGCTGCCGGCGGCTCGCGAGCTTGTCCTCGAGAGGCGGCGATCATGTCCCGACGACATGACCTGGCAGATGGAGGCGGCCAACCAGGACCTGTTCGAGGGAGATCCGGACGCGGCCCTTGCTGTTTTCGAAGCGCTGGCCCGGATCGAGGGGTTCGGCGGAGCCCTCGAATGCCTGCTGAAGAGTGCCGAACTCAGGGCACGACGCGGCGATTTCACGGCCGCCTTCGATATCCTGGCCACGACCCGGCTCAAATATCCGGACTATGACGGCACGGACAGCGTTCGCAGGCAGATCCTGCTTCTGGCAGACGTGCCGCAGCGTGGTCCGATCCAGGACATGGTCAAGGCGGCCCGCATGGGACCGACCAGTATTGCGACCATCTCGCGAGCAATCGAGATGCTCGCCGGATACACGGCCCACAATGGCGACGATCATGAGATGGCACTGGAACTCGGTCGCCTGTTGCGACTGGCCGGGCGGCATGCGGAAGCCGTCTCGGTACTGGCGTCGCCTGCCACGGCGAAGGGTTACGCAGGTCGGCTCGAGAGCATGATCGAACTGGCGAGGGCCTGGGAAGCCGTCCGAAATCCCGGGGCGGCCTGGGACATCGTCAGCACGATCGGTACCGAGTTCCCCGCCCACTCCGCTTTCTCGACGCTCGTTGTGGAATTCCTGGCGCGCCGGGGTCGCTCGGCCGAAGCCATCGGCATACTCGGCAGATTGTATCCCGGGCTGGAGCCGGGGCATCGGTCGCCGGCACTTGCGGCACTTGCCGAAGCACGGGCCACACGCATGTTCGAAGCCGGCCTGATCCCGGGCAAGCTTTCCGTTTCCATGCTCGTGGCACCGGCAGAAGCAATGCCTCTCGTCGGCGCCGGCATCATCATCCTGACCAAGGACGAGGCGGACATCCTGATGCATAACCTCGTCCACCATTACAGGCTTGGCTTCCGCAACTTCTGCCTTGTCGACAACCAGAGCCATGACGGGACCGCCGACTGTATCGCCCGGTTCCGCGCCGAATATCCCGACGCACTGGTGTTCTCGTGTCACGACCAGATCGCCGGCCATTACCAGGCCGACAAGATGGGCCTCTTCATGGACGTGTTCGTCGGTTACGCACGGCTTGCCGGCATCACCCTGGACTGGCTGTTCTTTCTGGACACCGACGAACTTCTTGCATGCATCGACAGGGCCGACGCCGAGAAGCTGCGGATCGCAATGGCGGACAAGACCTATGACATTATCGTTTTCCACTGGCTGCTCTGCGCTAGCCCGGCACCATTGCGATCCACCCCGTCTGCGTCGTCGCCGTTCGAAAGCTTCAACGTGGTCGAGCCGACCTTTCCACCGACCTCCAAGATCGCGCTACGGGTCGGCAGCGGCTGCAGGCCGACCGAGGGCAATCACTGGATCTCGGGCTTCGACGGTGACATCGCCCGTGCCTTCATCGCGGCCGAGCATGGCTGGCTGATGTTCCATTTCACGATCCGGTCGTTCGATCAGCTGAGATCGAAAGTGGTCAATGGCGGCCGCGCCTTCCTCGATACGAGTGGCCTGGAAACCCATGGGGGCCACTGGAAGGAGCGCTACGCACGCTATCTGGACGAGGGCGATGCCTTCATCGGGCAGTTGCTGCTCGACCATGTCCGGTCGGTCCGTGATGGAGGGTTCACGCTGGAACCTTGAGGCTCCGGATGATCGGATCGCTTGCAAAACGACATAGGGACGACGATCAATCCGGGCCTGGTCGCCAGCCGATGGAGCTCATGCAGCATTCGAACCCCCAGTATCCGCTTCCGAACAGCCAATCTCAGACGACAATTCTGCATCGATCGCTGCTCTGCCTTTTCATTGCGATGATGTGCCTGTCGACCCCGAGCTGGGCGGACGGGCCCATTTTCTCTCGCGGCGGTGGCTTGGCGGCGCCGGGCCCATCGCCAGGATATTCCATCTCCGACGACGGAAGCGCGCGGTTCAGGTCGATCGACGGTGGGACGCTGCGTGGTGACGTTTCAGCTGCGACGGTCGGCGCTCTCGCCAATACCAGCACCGGGGTCAGCCGGACGCTGGCGGCCAGGGCGGCGGATTTTCAGTCCGCCGGTGATTTCGGGGCAATCGGCGGCGGCTCCGCGACCTACATCCTGCTGGCACAGAACGCCGGGGACGCGACCGCAACTCTCCCGGGCACCGCCACGGTCGTCATCGGCCGATTGCTGACCGCAGCGACCTTGCCGGTCGGCACGACGATCCTGTCCGCTGCCGCTCCGGTGCGCATGTCGCCGAGCTATCCGACGTCGGCGCCAACGGCGGTCCGGTCGTCATCCGGCATGGGCACCGGATTGTCCTTTTCCACCATCTTCGCCGTGCCGCCGGGAGCCTCGATCGCCGGGGCCGGCATCGATGCAACAGCCACGGTCGTCCGCTCGGTGACGGGCCCGTCGGGCACGACGGTCTACATGTCGCTACCGGTGCAGACGGCTGTCGGCGCGGGCACGATGGTCACCTTCGGCTTCACGTCCGTCAAAATCATGTTGTCGTCCGCCTGGCTGCAGGCAGTGCAACCGGCAACGCCGGTCGGGCTGCCGCGCGAGGATGATGCGATCGCATTGCAGAACGCCACGTTCTTTGCGAACTCCACCCGTGGTGGCAGCGGACTTCTGTATGTCCCGTCGGGAAACTACTACACCAGCCTTGCATCCGGCGGCTCGGACGGGGTCAGCGTCGAGACCGCTGCGAACGTGGTGTTGCTGCCGGGCTCGCAACCTTTCGGCAATCTGCGCGGGTTGTCTGCAAGCACGGCGGCCAAGACGTTCGCGTCGGCGGCGCAGAACAATCTGCCCTCGGGCGTCAATATCGGCCAGACGATTTTCCAGCAGACGACCCCGACCGACCAGGCCCAGGTGCTGCTGCTGAACCAGCACAACATCAACTGCATCGATGACGGCGGCCCGGTCGGCTGCGGCATGGTCGGGGCCGAAATCCAGCAGGATATCGAGGCCCCCATCACGGCCGGCATCATGTGGGGCTACCACGTGACGGACTACATCTATCCGGGCCAGGGCGCCGTGTCCTGGGTCGGTGCGGAGTTCGAGGTGAACGACAATTCCGGCACCGACAAGCCGCGTCCGGGCGGTACCGTGGTGACCTATGGCACGCACCTGGATCTGCTCGGGACCACCAACGGGACGGCCGGGATCTATTTCGGGGCAAGTGGCGCGGGTCGCTGGCACTACGGCATGGCCTGTCCGCAGAACGCGATCAGCGACGATTGCTGGAGCGTCCATAGCGGCCCGGCATCGACGGTCATCGCGGGCGTCGATATGAATGGCAACCTGATGGCGCAGACGATCAGGGCAGCCGGCTCGATCGTCTCCACCCACGCCGGTTCGTATATGACCGGACCGGCCGATTGTGGCACGACGATCCGGGACACCGGCGCGTCGGCCCACACCTACACCGTTGCCACCGGCATGCCGCTCGGGTGCCGGATCGACGTGGTGCAGGCAGCATCCGGGCAGGTCCTGTTTTCAGGCAGCGCCGGGGTCATGGTCGAGGCCTTCGGTGGCGCCACCGGAACCGCCGGCCAGTATGCCAGGGCGGTGATACTGGTCGACAGCGCGACCAGCGTCCTGCTGGGCGGACAGATCCGATAGGATCATCGCACCGGACCGTCAGCCGTTGAGGCAGCCGTCTATATGTTCCTCGACGACCTGGCGCAGCGCCACGTCGCCTGCCTGTTCATACCACTGGTGATAGGTCCGCCAGTGGGTGGCTGTTCCACTCAATCCGTCCCGGTCGGCGGTCGCCAGCAAGGCACGGTTCCCGTTCACCACTTTCCTGCGCAACTGCTCGACGGTCCGGACCGGATAATGGAACAGGTAGAAATCCGCCTCGGCCATGATCGCGACGTCCGAGGCGGAATAGGGAAACTCCTCGACCAGATGGTTTCCCTGGATCGGCTCCAAACCGTGGTTCAACCGATAGGCCACCTTGGTGACTGCCACTTTCATCCTCGGCCACACGATCGGAAGTGCCACTGACAGATCCTCGCCCACGGGCAAAGCTTCGAGCACCCGATCGCTTGCACACTGGGCCCAGTGGAAGACCAGCAGGGTTTTCGAGGGATCGGCAAGCACGTCGCCGAACCGTCGCTCGTCCCCGGCCCCCGATGCGAAGGTGATGAACTCATCCGCGTCGACGAAGAACAGCCAGTCCGGCTGATCGGCTTCGTAATGCAGATAGGCCTGCATGAATGCTACCAGCGCTTGCATCTTCTTGGCCTGGTAGTGCCCGACGATGTAGTCGGAGGCCGAAAACACCCCGGCATCCGGATACGCGCTGCGAAACCCGGCGATGATTGCCGCAGTCTGGTCGCTGCTTCCGTTATCGAGAATGAAGAACCTGCGGAATCCCAATGCATAGTGATGCCGGAGATTCTGGCCGATGATTTCCGCCTCGTCCTTAACCATCAGGAAGAGCACCGCGCTGGCCAATCCGGGCACCCGTCGCGGAGGCTGTGGCCTCCAGTCCGGGCCCGCACGCAGTTCGTCGAACAGCCCCGTCGCGCGGCGATTGGCGAACTCGCGGATCAGTACGACGCGCTGGCGCGGCGTGGCTGCGCTGAACGCCGGTTCGAGCAGGGCCTGATCGTCGAGCACGAAATATCCTTCACCCGGATTGCCGCGTCATGATGCGCGCTTGCCGCGTGATCGGATAATCCGGCCGGCGGGACTACCCCCCATGCACGAGGTCGATATCCGCGAAGCGGGTGAACTCGCCCTCGAAGAACAGGTCGATCTTTCCGGTTGGCCCGTGGCGCTGCTTTTCCAGCAGCAACTCGGCCTTGTTGTGAGCGAGCTCCATCTTGTGCTGCCAGGCTTCCATCGCGACCTGGAACTTGTCGTTGCTCTCGAACATCGTATCCTTCGGGATGCGCTGCTGCAGATAATACTCGTCGCGATACACGAACATCACCGCGTCGGCGTCCTGCTCGATCGAGCCGGACTCACGCAAGTCCGAAAGCTGCGGCCGCTTGTCCTCACGGCTCTCGACCTGCCGGGACAGCTGCGACAGCGCCAGCACCGGGATCTCGAGTTCCTTGGCCAGCGCCTTCAACCCCTGGGTGATCATCGAGATCTCCATCACCCGGTTGTCGGGCTTGGTGCCGACCGCCGGCCGCATCAGCTGCAGGTAATCGACCACCACCAGGCTCAGCCCCTTGGTGCGCGCCAGCCTGCGGCAGCGGGTGCGCATCGCGGACAGGCTGATCGCAGGCGTGTCGTCGATATGCAACGGCAGCGTCTGCAGCTCGCGGCTCACCTGCACGAACCGGTCGAACTCCTTCTGCCCGATCTCGCCGCGGCGGATGCGCTCGCCCGACACCCGGCTCTCCTCGGACAGCAGGCGGGTCGCCAGCTGCTCGGCGCTCATCTCGAGCGAGAAGAACGCAACCGATCCCTTCGGCTGGGTGCCCGGCCCCTGCTCGCGCGCTTCCTGCATCAGCGAGCGTGCCGCGCCGAATGCGATCTTGGTGGCGAGTGCGGTTTTGCCCATCGCAGGCCGGCCGGCCAGGATCAGCAGGTCGGACGGATGCATTCCGCCGGTTTTCTTGTCGAGATCGCGCAGGCCGGTGGTCAGGCCGGCCACCGCGCCGGTGCGATGGAAGGCCTTCTCGGCAATCCCGATCGCGTCGGTCAGCGCGCGCTCGAAGGTAACGAAGCCGCCATCCTGGCCCTTGTCGGTAGCCAGCCGGAACAGCGTCTCCTCGGCGGCCTCGATCTGGTCGCTGCCGGTCAGCTCCGGGTTGAGGCCGAACGCGTTGTTGACGACGGTCTCGCCGATATCGATCAGCTGGCGGCGGATCCAGGCATCGTGGATCGCCTTGCCGTACTCGCCGGCATTGATGATGCCGACCATCGCGGTCAGCAACTGGGCGAGGTAGGCGGTGCCGCCGACCTCGTCGAGCACGCCGGAATGCTCGAACTCGGCCTTCAGCATGATCGCGTCGGCGAGCTGGCCCGCCTCCACCCGGCGCACGATCGCCTGGTAGATGCGTCCGTTGATAGGATCGGTGAAATGGTCCGGGATCAGGAACTCGGCGACGCGCTCGTAGGCCTTGTTGTTGGCCAGCAGCGCGCCGAGCAGTGCCTGCTCCGCCGCCTGGTTGGAGGGCGGAAGGCGCTGCGAGAGGCCTAGCAGCGAGTCACGGCGGACGGGATCGATCTGGTTCACCCCGGCAGTCTAGCGCAACCGCGGCCTTGATGTGTGCCTGTGGATAACGTGCACATCTGTGGATAACGGGGATGGATCGACAGGCATACCCCGGTCCGGCTCAGACGGCATCCACCGACGGCCGAAGCTGGTCGAGCTCAACCCAGCCGGCCATGATGTGGTAGAACGAGCTCGTCGGGATCTTGTCGATTGCCGGCTGCGCGAACGCGTCGAGCTGGTCGATCCAGGTGCCCGGTGGCAGCACCTTGCTCTCGGCGCCGACCAGATACCGGGTCAGCAGGTTGTCGGTCGTACGCACGATCGCGGCGAGCCTCGCCCTGGCATCGACCGGATCGCTGTTGGCCGCTGCAACCCGGTGCATCACGCAGTTCGCGCGCAGCATCTCGGTCTGCACCCAGAGCCTGGCGGAACCGCGCCGCAGGTTCCCCTCGCGTCCGATCTCGTCCCGCATCAAACCGGTTTCCGGACCGATCGCATGCCGCGTGCAGATACCGTCGAGGCGCCGCGCCAGGCGCAGGGTCCTGTCACCAAGCAGCGTTTGGTGCCGGTCGAGCAGCCACACCCACTCGGCATGGTGCCCGGGCTCGACCTTGTCGCCGTCGATGCCGACCGCACGCAACCAGCTCTCGTGGAAATATTCGCCGAGCGTGTCGCTGCCGCGCTCGATCAGCCGGGTGCGGAACAGGGTCACGAGCTGCCGTGCCAGCACTGCCCAGCGCTCGTCGCGGCTGACGTCGAACAGTTCGAGAGCCGCCTCCAGCAGATGCATGTGCGGGTTCTGCTGCCGCCAGCCGGGTTGCGGCGGATCGACGTTGGAGAAGCCGCCGGAGGAACGCGCCATGCGCTGGCGCAGGAACACCAGCGTGTGCCCGGCCTGGCGCAGCGGCTCCGGCTCGCCGGTCAGCCGCGCGTAGCGGGCGAGCGCGAACAGCACGAACGCCAGGTCGTACAGGTCGTTGGTCGGGTCCAGCACGTGCCCGTCCGGATCGAGCAGCCTCGCCCAGCCGCCGTCGGATGCCGCACCCTCCCGGGTCATGAACCGGTGGATCCGCGCGGCGATGGTGCCGGCGCCTTCGAACCCGCGCGCGGCCGCCTCGGAGAACACATAGAGCTGGCGCGCCTGCACCCGCATCCGCGTGAAGCCCGGCTGTGCCGGCGCCCCCGCGAGCGTCAGCTGTTCGCACGCCCCGCGCATCTGGCCGGACCTGGACCGGTCCATGCCGACGGTGCTCCAGAACGGCAGCGCCAGGTCGAATATCCAGGCGCGCAGGCCATCCTGCACTCGCCGGATCTCGGCGGCCTGGCTGGACCCGGGGCGGGTGGGCGTGATCGGGCCGGCGAGCATCAGCTCGGAGCAGGCTGCGACAATAGCGTCGCTGTGCGGATGCGGGCGATCGTGCCGGTGGTCGAGATGTCCGGAACCAGCCGTGCCAGCACCAGCCGTCCGCCGGCCGCCTCGACCTCGCGTGCGCCGACTACCTGATCCGCCGTATAATCCGCGCCCTTCACCAGCACGTCCGGCAGCAGCGCCTTGATCAGCGCCAGCGGTGTATCGTCCTCGAACGCCACCACCGCATCGACGTGACGGATCGCCGCGATCACCTGGGCGCGGGCGCCGAGCGTATTGACCGGCCGCGACGGCCCCTTCAGTCGTTCCACGCTCGCATCGGTGTTCAGCCCGACCACCAGCCGGTCGCAGGCCGAGCGCGCCGCGGCCAGCAAGGCCACGTGGCCCGGATGCAGGATGTCGAAGACGCCATTGGTGAAGCCGACCCTCAGGCCCTGCTCCTTCCAGCGCGCCACCAGCCCCAGCACCCGGGGCAGCGACGACAGGCCGGCGATGCTGCCGGCATCCGGCGCGAGCCTGCCCAGCTCCTGGTCCTGCAGGTCGAGTTCCTCGATCACCTCGGCGATATCGGCGGTCGCGGTCCCAAGCTTGCCGACCACCACGCCCGCGGCCGCGTTGGCGATGTGCATCGATTGTTCCAGCGACCGGCCGGAGGCGTAGGCCAGCGCCAACGTCGCGATCACCGTGTCGCCGGCGCCGGACAGGTCGAATATCTCTCGGGCCCGCGAGCGGACCGCATGCACCGCGCCGGATCGCTCGACCAGCATCATGCCCTTCTCGGACCGGGTCGCCAGGATCGCATCGGCACCGGCGAGCCGCATCACCTGCTGCGCCGCCGCGACCACCTCGAGTTCCTCCTCGACCGGCAGTCCCGAGGCCGCGGCCAGCTCGCGCGCATTCGGCTTGATGCAGGTGGCGCCATGGTAACGCGCCACGTCCGCCGATTTCGGGTCCACGAACACCGGGATGCCTTGCGCCCGGGCAAGCTGGATCGCGCGCGCAATGACCGGCTTGCCCAACGTGCCCTTGGCGTAGTCTGACAGCAGCAGCACGTCCGCCTGGCCTATCCAGACCTCGATGCCGGCGATCAGCGCGACCTGCTCGTCCGGCTGCAGGGCCAGGCGGCTCTCCTCGTCGGTCCGCACCACCTGCTGGTGGGCTGCGATGAAGCGGGTCTTGCAGACCGTCGGACGCGCCCCGGTCGTCACCATGGCATCCTCGAGCCGAGGCTGCGCCGCCACCAGCCGGCGCAGGGTGGCGCCGGCCTCGTCGTCGCCGAGCAGCCCGATCAGGATCGCGCGTCCACCCAGCGACAGGATGTTGTTGGCGACATTGCCGACGCCGCCGGGCATCTCGCGGGTGCGGTTCAGCCGCAGCACCGGCACTGGCGCTTCCGGCGAGATCCGCTCCATGTCGCCATAGACGAACCGGTCCAGCATCACGTCGCCGACGCACAGCACGGTCAGGTGGGAGAAATCCATCCGTGCAGCCTTAGCCGAAGCCCTGAACCAGGTCCGCCATGCCGAGCTGCCGCGCAGTGGCGATCCGGGCGGCGTTCAGCACGGCGCGCGCATCGCGGATCGCGCGCTCCAGCACCTCGTTGACGATCACATGGTCGAATTCCCGCCAGTGCGCGATCTCGTCGCGGGCCGCCGCCATGCGCCGGGCGATCTCGGCGACATCGTCGGACGCGCGGGCACGCAGCCGGCTTTCCAGGATCGGCAGCGACGGCGGCAGAACGAACAGGCTGACCACGTCGGCGGGCAGTGCCGCACGCAACTGGCGGTGCCCCTGCCAGTCGATGTCGAACACCATGTCGCGGCCGCCGGCGAGACAGGCCTCGACCGCCGCGCGCGGGGTGCCGTAGCCACGGCCGAACACCTCGGCCCATTCGAGCAGTTCGCCCGACTGCGCCATCGCCGCGAACTGGTCCCTGGTGCGGAAATAGTAGTGCACGCCCTCGACCTCGCCCGGACGCGACGCGCGCGTGGTGACACTGACTGAATGCATCAGCTCCGGCTCGGCGGCCCGGAGGGCGTTGGCGATGGTGCTCTTGCCGGCACCCGAAGGCGCCGAGATCACCAGGCAGAGGCCGCGTCTGCCGAGGCTGGAGCGGTGCGATCCCGGGTCTTGCGGCGGCGACATGAACAGTCCTCGGCTGGCCGACCAGGTTGTAGCAGGCCCGCGCCCGTCTGTGGAACAGGAGGTGGTTGTGGACGGCCGGCAGGTCGAGCGGACAATTGGAAACAGATATCCCGTACGCTACATGTAACGCATGACAGCAACTGGAACAGGTGCGGAGCGCGTGAGGCGCCGCCGCGACAAGCTAAGAGCAGCAGGGCTGAGGCCGGTACAGATCTGGGTTCCCGATACACGGGCGCCGGGGTTCGCGCTGGAGTGCGCGCGCCAGTCCCGGATCATTCGTGACGCCGAATTACAGGCGGGGCATACCGAATACGAATCCTGGTCCGCGGTGTCCGATATGGACGGCTGGACGGCGTGAGGCGTGGTGATCTGGTTACCGTAGCCTTGCAGGGAGATCAGGGAAAACCCCGTCCTGCCCTGATCATACAGGGCGATCTCTTCCATGACCTGCACTCGGTCACGATCCTGCCGATCACCAGCATGCTTCTGGATGCGCCTTTGACACGCATCATGGTCCAGCCAAACGACCGGAACGGCCTGACCAAGCCATCTCAGATCATGGTCGACAAGCCGCAGACACCGGCGCGCATCAGGCTTGGCCCGGTATTCGGCGAACTTGACGATCTCACGATGATCGCCGTCAACCGGGCGGTTGCCCTGTTCTTCGGCCTGGCCTGATAGAGCCTACGCTGACAGCGCTTCCGGCTGCTGACGGGTGCGCTTGACCAGCAGCTTGTTGAGCGCGTGAACATAGGCGCGCACGGCGGACACGACGGTGTCGGTATCAGACCCCTGCCCGTCCACCATCTTGCCATTCTCCTCGAGCCTGACGGTGGTGTGCGCCTGCGCATCGGTGCCTTCGGTCACGGCGCCGACCGAGAACAGCACCAGCGTCGCCTCGTGCGAGAACAAGGTGCGGACCGCATTGAAGGCGGCATCGACCGGACCGTTGCCGGTGGTCGCGGTCACCACGACTTCGCCGTCGATCTCGAGCTCCAGCTCGGCGCGGCTGGCGCGCTTCGAGCCGCCGGCGACGTCCAGCGAGACGAAGCGGATGCGCGCATGGTCCCGCACTTCCTCGTCCACCAGGGCGACGATATCCTCGTCGTAGACGGTCTTCTTGCGGTCGGCGAGGTCCTTGAAGCGGATGAACGCGTCCTGCACCTGGTTGTCACCGAGGTCGCCGTAGCCCATCGCGTTGAGCTTGTCGCGGAACGCGGCGCGACCGGAATGCTTGCCCAGCACCAGCGACGACTTGGTCCAGCCGACGCTCTCGGGCGTCATGATCTCGTAGGTGGCGGCGTTCTTCAGCATGCCGTCCTGATGGATGCCGCTCTCGTGCGCGAACGCGTTGCGGCCGACGATCGCCTTGTTCGGCTGCACGTCGAAGCCGGTGATGGTCGCCAGCATGCGCGACACGCGAAGCAGGTGCGGCGTCTGGATGTTGTTCTGGTACGGCAACGCATCCTGGCGGGTGCGCAGTGCCATCACGATCTCCTCGAGTGCAGCATTGCCGGCGCGCTCGCCGATGCCGTTGATGGTGCACTCGATCTGCCGCACGCCGGCCTTCAGCGAGGCGATGGTGTTGGCGACCGCCAGGCCGAGGTCGTTATGATTGTGGGCGGACAGGATCACCGTGTCCGCACCGGGCACCCGCTCCCGCAGCATGGTGAAGATCGCCGCCATGTCCTCGGGCGTCGCGTAGCCGACGGTGTCGGGGATGTTGATGGTGGTGGCGCCGGCCTTGATCGCGGCCTCGACGCAGCGGCACAGGAACTCGGGCTCGGTGCGGCTGCCATCCTCGGCCGACCACTCGACGTCGTCGGTGAACTGGCGCGACGCCAGGTTGCCGGCGGTGACCAGTTCCAGCACCGTTTCCGGCTCCATGCGCAGCTTGTATTTCATGTGCAGCGGCGAGGTGGAGATGAAGTTGTGGATCCGCCGCCGCTCGGCCGGACGCACCGCCTCGCCGGCGCGGGCGATGTCGTCGCGGCCACCGGTGCGGGCCAGGCCGCAAATCACCGGGCCACGAACATGCTCGGCGATCTGGCGCACGCTGTCGAAGTCGCCGGGGCTGGCGACCGGGAAGCCGGCCTCGATCACGTCGACGCCGAGTTCGGCGAGGGCATGCGCCATGCGGATCTTCTCGGGGATGTTCATCGAGAAGCCGGGCGACTGCTCGCCGTCACGCAGCGTGGTGTCGAAGATGATGACGCGATCGTCCGCGATGCGGCCGAAGCTGGGATGGTCAATGCTCATGGTGGCTCCGTGTCGTTCGTCCGGGCGTGTTCTGCGAGCTGGTGGCCGCGCAGGCCCGCTTGTCTGGTGCTGTCCGCCTCGACCCCCAAAGCGCGCCGGCGGAGCGATCCGCCAGCTCCTCGCTCAGGGGCTGTTAAGTCGAAGCATCGCCGCAACGATGCCCGGGAGAGCCACGGCTGCGGTCGTCCGGCAGCCGGGCACGATCGATCCAGCGCTTAAAAAGATGCGGATCCTGCAGTCCGGAGGGGACGCTCGACATGCCATCAGGCGGTTTTAGCCGACACCGCGTTCTTTGCCAGCACAATCCGACACGTTGTCGTGCATGCCAGCCTGTCCGCACCGGCCAGCCACCCGGCAACACCATCTGTTACAGCGTCGGCCCTCCCCGAAAGCGGCCGGGAGCTATAATATGTAATGAGACACCTCCGGAATGCAGGCTGACATCATCATGCGCCCCTTGCCCCTTGCTTCCACGGCCCTCGCAGGCCTGTTCGCCCTGTCCGCTTGCGCGGTGGTCCCACCACCGGGTCCGACCATCCTTGCGCAGCCCGGACAGGGAAAGAGCGCGCAGCAGTTCCAGGCCGAAGACGCACGCTGCCGGCAGGCAGCCGTGCAGGCGAACGGTGGGGTAACGCCATCGCAGGCCGCGACCCAGAGCGGCATCGGCAGTGCGGCACTCGGCACGGTACTCGGTGCGGCAGCCGGCGCATTGCTAGGCGCCGCCGCCGGCGATCCGGCTGCGGGTGCCGCGATCGGCGCGGGTGGCGGGCTCCTGTTCGGCTCCGCCTCGGGCGCCGACAGCGCGCAACGGTCCGGCGCCGCGTTCCAGGGGAACTACGACAACGCCTATGCCCAGTGCACCATCAGTTCCGGGAACATGATCGTTCAGCCGCAGGTGGTCGCGTACCAAGGCCCGGGTGGTTACGGCAGCTACGCGCCGGCCCTGACGCCGCCGCCGCCGCCGCCGCTGCCGCCCCCGGGCGAGGGCTACGGCTGGTAGGCCGGGCTGCGATCAGCCGGAGAGACGGGTAAAGCCTCCCGCCGAGGAGGCGAAATAGCCGTCGATCGCCCGCGCCATGGCGGATGCGACCAGGGTGCGGTGCGATGACTGCCTGAGGGCCGCCTCGTCGAGCCGGTTCGACATGAAGCCCATCTCGACCAGCACGCTGGGAATATCGGCCGCCTTCAGGACAACGAAGCCGGCGTGACGCGACGGGTTGGTGAGCAGCCCGATCCGCGGCCTGAAGGCGGCAACCACGCTTCCCGCCATGTGCGCCGAGCCCGACCGGGTTTCCTGACGCACCAGGCTCGCCAGGATCCGCTGCACCTCGGGCGACGTGCCGTGGAAGCGGGGGCCGGCGAAGCGATCGGCGCTGTTCTCGGTGCGCGCCAGGGCCGCGGTCTGCACGTCGGAGGCTCCGTCCGACAAGGTATAGACGCTGGCACCGCGTACGCCGGGATCATGCAGCGCATCGGCATGCATCGAGACGAACAGGGCTGCCTGCTTGCCTTCGGCGATACCGACGCGGTCCTCGAGCGGGATGAACACATCGGTGCCGCGGGTCAGCGAGACGCGATACCGGCCGGTTGCCAGCAGCTGCCGCTGCAGCTCGGACGCAGCGGCTTCGGCGATGTGCTTCTCGTAGGTTCCGGAAATGCCGATGGCGCCGGGATCCTTGCCGCCATGCCCCGGGTCCAGCATCACCAGCGGCATCGGCTTCTGCGCCCGGCCGACGATCGCCGGCGCCGCCACCGGAGCGTGATGGCCCGACCGGTGCATCGTATGCTCCGCCGCCGCCTGCGCCGCGCGCGGCGATAGCAGGCCCGCCCCGATCAGGCCGGCGCCGGACAAGGTTGCCGACAGCAGGCGCCGGCGATGCCGGTCGGGCTGCGGTTCGGTTGGCGGAACAACCGGCGGAACCGGCAACGAATCACCTCGCATGCGCACGGCCTTTGTTCGTGGTTACAAGCGTCTGCAGGCGACTGCTGACCTTGGCACTCAAGACGATAGCATAGAGGCTCGCGTCATTGCGACGATCATGATCCTGCGCACTACCGGCGCTCCGGAAACACCTTGGCGAAGCGGCTTGCAGCAGCCGAAGTTTGTTGTCATCATCGAAGGGTGTGACGAGCGTGCTCGTTCTCGTGGAAGTTGCGTCTTCGGCGCGCTCCGTTGGAACTGGTTCTCGTCCGGCATTATGCCTTCCGCATGGAACGCGCGCCGATGGTCACCGGGAGCAGGTCTTCCGCGTCCGGCCCGGCAAGCGCCAAGATGCTCCCGCATATGCCGCGTCAGCCGGGACGATGTCATGTCGCAGCCCTGCACGGCCCTGTTAGCCCACAGCGGGTACCGTCCGGCATGCCGTGCGGCCCCCGCACCTCACGCCTAAGGACCGGATGATCGCCGCCATAGCCCCGAATCGGAACCAGGAATCACCAATGGCCCTGCGCCATGCGGTATCCGCGGTGCCGTCGGCCAAGGCGTCGGACGCCCGTCAACTGCCCCCCATTGCCGCGCGCGCGACGCTCCCTCCTGTTTTCCTCGTCGTCCGGAGGCTAGGGCGCAACCGCCCGGCCGGACCCGGCGACTGGAGCGGTGCCCCGGCCCACCGGAGTTCCCTCTCTCATGACCAAGCGCATGCTGATCGACACGACACACGCGGAAGAAACCCGCGTCGTTGTGCTGGACGGTAACAGGCTCGAAGATTACGACGTCGAAACCTCGGCGAAGAAGCAGATCAAGGGCAATATCTACCTCGCCAAGATCGTCCGAATCGAGCCGAGCCTGCAGGCGGCGTTCGTGGAATACGGCGGCAACCGGCACGGCTTCCTCGCCTTCAGCGAGATCCATCCCGACTATTACCAGATCCCGGTTGCGGACCGCGAACGGCTGATCGCCCTCCAGGAGGAGGAAGCCCGCGCCGACGAGGCCCGCGCCGATCGCGAGGACGAGGCCGACGACGACAGCGGCGACGACACGACGGACCACGCCCCGTCCGGCAATCGCAGGTCCAGCGTCGATCCCTTTGCCGATCAGGCCGAGACCTTCGAGCCGTCATCGGACCAGCCCGACGACGAGAGCGAATTCGGCCCCGAGCCGGATGGCACCATCGCGCTCGCAGTGCAGGTCGAGACGGTCTACGCGGATGCCGATACCCACGCCGAGCATGCCGGCGCATCGGAGTCCGGCGCATCGGAGTCCGGCGCATCGGAGTCCGGCAACGCCGAGGACGGCACGAACGACGCACCGGCCCGCGTATCGAACCGCTCCGCGCACGACCGCCAGCCGCGTCCCGAGCAGTCGGACGAGCCCGCCCCGGAAACGGTCGGTGGCGAGAACGGCGGCGACGATGACGGCCGCGCGCAACGCCGCACCGCCCGCTTCCTGCGCCAGTACAAGATCCAGGAGGTCATGCGCCGCCGGCAGATCCTGCTGATCCAGGTCGTCAAGGAGGAGCGCGGCAACAAGGGCGCCGCCCTCACCACCTACGTGTCGCTGGCCGGCCGCTTCTGCGTGCTGATGCCCAATTCGCTGCGTGGCGGTGGCGTGTCCCGCAAGATCACCTCGGCCGCCGACCGCAAGCGCCTGAAGGACATCACCACCGAGCTGGAAATCCCGCGCGGCATGGCGATGATCGTCCGCACCGCCGGCGCCCAGCGACCGAAGCCGGAAATCCGCCGCGACTGCGAATACCTGCTGCGGACCTGGGACGACATCCGTGAGACCACGCTGGAATCCTCGGCGCCCTGCCTCGTCTACGAGGAAGCCAGCCTGATCAAGCGCGCGATCCGCGACGTCTATACCAAGGACATCGAGGAAATCGTCGTCGACGGCGAGCCTGGCTGGAAGGGCGCGCGCGAGTTCATGCGCACCCTGATGCCGGCGAACGCCAACAAGGTTAACCTCTGGCGCGACGAGAGCCAGCCGCTGTTCTCGCACTACCAGGTCGAGCACCATCTCGACGCGATGCTGCAGCCGACCGTGCAGCTTCGCTCGGGCGGCTACCTGGTGATCAACCAGACCGAGGCGCTGGTCGCGATCGACGTCAACTCCGGCCGCTCCACCCGCGAGCGCAGCATCGAGGAGACGGCGCTCCGCACCAACATGGAGGCCGCCGACGAGGTGGCCCGCCAGCTTCGCCTGCGCGACCTGGCCGGCCTCATCGTCATCGACTTCATCGATATGGAGGCGCGACGCAACAATGCCATGGTCGAGCGCCGCCTCAAGGACGCGCTGCGCAACGACCGCGCCCGCATCCAGGTCGGCTCGATCAGCCATTTCGGCCTGATGGAAATGTCGCGCCAGCGGCTGCGCCCGTCGCTTGCCGAAAGCAGCTTCGTGACCTGCGCGCATTGCGGCGGCAGCGGCTTCATGCGCGGCACCGAGAGCTCGGCGCTGCATGTGCTGCGTGCCATCGAGGAGGAAGCGGGCAAGCGGAAATCCGCCGAGATCCGCGTCCGTGTCGCCGCGTCGGTGGCGTTCTACGTGCTCAACCACAAGCGTGCCTGGCTGCAGGAGATCGAGACCCGCCATCATCTGACGGTGCATCTGCTCGCGGACGACAGCCTGATCCCGCCGGCGCTCGAGATCGACAAGATCGGCACCTATGTCGGGCCACAGCTCGCCGCACCGGTCGAGCGTCCGGCTCCGGCGCCGGTCCAGGCAACTCGTATCCCGATCGCGGCGGCACCCCCGCCGGTGATGGCCGAAACCGAGGAAGGCTGGGACGACGAGCCCGTCCAGGCGCAGAAGCCGGTCGTCGCCCGCGTGGCCGACCAGGCCCAGCCGGCCCTGCCGGACGCGGCGGCATCGTCCGAAGGCCCGGTTGCCGCGGACGGCGAGGACGAACACCGTCGCAAGCGCCGCCGCCGCCGCCGCCGTGGTGGCCGTCGCGAGGATGGATCGGTCATGCCCGAAGGCGCGGCACAGCCCGAGCTGGGCGGCAGCGACGAGGACGAGATGCCGGGTGAGACCGCCGATGCGGTCGCACCGACCCTACTTCCTGGGGAAACGCTGGCGTCGCCGTCGGTGTTCGAAGCGAGCGCGGCCGATGTGGCGCCGGTCGATGCCACCCGGGCTGCCGAACCCGGTCAGGACCCCGGACAGCGCGGTCGTCGCCGTCGTGGAGGCGGGCGCAATCGTCCCCGTCCGGACGGCAGCGATGCCGATGCCGGGCCTGCCGACCGTCAGGATGCGCAGGGGCAGGCGCCTCGCCCGTACAACGGTCCGACGCCGGCCGATCCGTTTGCAGGTAGCTACGACATCTTCGAACTGATGGAACGCGACGCTGACGAAGGCGTGGCCCTGGTGCCTAACCCATCGGCATCGGCGGCGTCCTACGCGCCGTCCAGCCCGATCCGTTCGCAGCCAATAGCGGAGACGACACCGGAGCCGACCCCGGCACCGGCACCGGCCGAGCCCGCACAGGAAGCGGCCGTGCCGGTACCGGAGCCGGTGGTGGACGCAATCGGAGAGGTCGAGCCGGTGGTTGCGCCGACATTGGACCTCGGTCCGGACGTCGCCGCGGATGCCAAGGCGCCGGCAACTCCGAAGGTGCGGAAGCCACGTGCCAGCCGGGCAAAAAAGGCTGCACCGGTCGAGGCGGTGACCCCGGATGCAACGGACCCGGCGGTCGAGCTGGCCGCCGAGCCCGAAGCCCCCCAGGTCGCGATCGCGCCGGAACCAGCGCCCGAAACGTCTGTGGCAGCACCGGAACCGGCGCCCGCAGCCGACGCTGTGAGCGTCGCGGATCCGAGCATCGTCCAGGCGAAGATCATCAGCAGCGATGCACCCGCGGCGAAGCCCCGGAGCGGCTGGTGGAAACGCTGACCATCTGACGGTCTTCCGGGCACTTCCGGGTCGCGTCACCGCCTGCGGATCATCGATCCCGCAGGCGGCCAGACCGACACGGAGGCGCCTGGCGGAACGTTTACCCCGGCCTGGTCGCAAGCATCCGGTATCGTGCGGTCGCTACGGGCGCGCCTGCACGATCGTCATCTCGTGCTTGCCAAAGAACGCCGCGATCGCCTCCGCGCCGTAGGCGGGGACCTGTCCGTCGCGCAGCCTGACGGTCTGCGAGGGCCAGGACGGCCCGCCGAACAACTTGCCTGGCGGCGGCACGGCGAACAGCATCGCGTCGCCCGGAGCGCGTGCGGAACTCCAGCTTTCCGACCTCGCCCGCATCTGCCCGGGCACCAGGGCGAGATCGGCCCTGAGTGCCGGCGTCCATGCTGCGAGCAGCAGCAGAAGTACAGCGGCGAGCGTCACCTCGCGCAGGCCCGCCGGCAACCGGCGCCAGAGCAGCGCGGATGACGGCGCCAGCGCGACCAGTGCCAGCAGCATCATGCCGGCCCGCATCGTCTGGTGGCGCTGGCAGCACAGCATGCCGAATTGGTGGAACGACAGCACGACCGAGAGGAAGGCGCCCAGCAGCAACGACACCGCCCAGACGATCCGGCGCCTCATCGCCGGCCCGGTCGATGCGCCCGGCGGCGGCAGGACCAGCAGAATCGCCAGCTTGAGCAGGATCGCGGCGAGCACCGGCAGGCCCGGCACGCCGACCAGCTCATGCGCAAAAACCGGCACCGCCGCGTGGAGGCTGCGCAGCCAGTTGCCGGCCAGCAGGCTGCTGCGGTCGAGCACCTCGACCATCGGCCGCATCCGGCTGACATACACCGATAAGCAGATCAGCACGCCCGCCAGTGCCGGCACCAGCCCCGCTCGTGCAGCAGACAGCCGACTGCGTGCGAACCCGGCCGCTTCAGGCCGACCCGGCAGGCGAGACGGCGCGACGACGACCCAGAGCACGGCGTCCAGGAGCACGGTGACCGCGCCGATCTCGACGCTGAAGGCTGCCAGCAGCAGCATGCCGGTCATCGGGACGGCCGAGGGCGGGCGAACCGCCGCCGTGTCGGCGCGCCGGAGTGCCGTCACCGCGGCAAGTCCGGCCCAGGCTGACAGATAGGCGACGGTCGCCATCGGCCAGTAGAACATCTCGTCCGGCCGGCACAGCATCAGCGCCAGCACGAACAGCACTGCCGCGAACAGCACCGGCCGCGCCTCCCCGGCCCGGCGTGCCGCGGCGGCGATGACCGCGATCGACCCGATCCACAGCAGCAACAGGAACGGCACCACGAACGAGTGCCTGAGCCCGTGGCAGAGAGTAAGATAGAGCGCGCTCACCGCCTCGGAGAACGGCCTCGGGCTCCAGCGCACCATGCGCCCGAGCACCGAGCGCCAGCCGGACGCGGCGTTAAACGCGGCGATGTAGTATTCGTCCGAGCCCCAATGGCCGGCCTCGATCAGCGCCATGTAGGCGCACAGGGCGACCGTTACGATGCCGATCACGACCAGCAGGCCCAACCGCTCGATCCGGCTGGACGCCGTCCGCACCCGCATGCTCATCCAGTCTCGTCCCTCGACGTTGCGGCAGCGATCCTGTCTTGTGCCGTCCTGATCCGCTGCACGCTCCTGTTTCGCCTGTCCAGCCTGTTGCTGGTCTCCCTCGCCGTTCTCGCGCCGGGCGTCCGAGCCGCCCCCGCGTCCGATTCGGCCACAGGCGCAGCACGCGCGTTCGATCGCCTGTCCGCGGACCCGCCACGACTGCGCGAGTTCCTGCGGGAGATGCCCAAGGGCGGCGACCTGCACAATCACCTGGCCGGCGCGATCTATGCCGAGAGCTATCTCGGCTGGGCGGGAGCGAGCGGCCTGTGCATCGACATGCATGACCATTCGATCGCACGGCCGCCCTGCACCGGCGACCTGAAGCCCGCCGCCGACGCGCTCGCACAAAATCCCGGGCTGGAGGATGCGATGATCGACCAGCTCTCGATGCGCGATTTCACGCCGTCGCCCGGCGATGCGTCGGGACATGACCACTTCTTCTCGACGTTTCCCAAGTTCGACGCCGCCGGCACCGGCCATGTCGGCGAGATGCTGGCGGAGGAAGCCAGCCGTGCGGCGGCCGAACACACCGAATACCTCGAGATCATGTGGTATCCGCGGGTGCGCGAGTCGGCCGGGCTCGGCCTGTCCCGGCCCTGGGCGAACGAGGATTTCGCCGCCGACCTCGGCGCCATCCAGGATGGCATCCCACACCTGCTGGCCGAGGCGAAAACCGATACCGACCAGGCCGAGGCGAGGATGCGCGAGGTGCTGCATTGCGCGACCGCCACCCCCGACCCGGGCTGCAGGGTGATCATCCGCTACCAGACCTTCCTGCTGCGCGTGCTGCCGCCGCGGGCGGTGTTCGCCCAGCTCGCCTACAGCTACGCGCTGGTCCATGCCGACCCACGCTTCGTCGGCATCAACATCGTGGCGCCCGAGGACAACCCGGTCGCGCTGCGCGACTACGGCCTGCACATGCGCGCCTTCCGCTTCTTCCATGCCGCCCATCCGGAGGTGAAGCTCAGCCTGCATGCCGGCGAACTCACGCTGGGACTGGTACCGCCGGAGGATCTGCGCAACCACATCCGCCAGGCGGTCGAGATCGCCGGGGCCAGCCGGATCGGCCATGGCGTCGACATCACCTACGAGGACGATGCGCCCGGCCTGCTGGCGGAAATGGCCCGGCGACACGTCGCGGTGGAGATCAACCAGACCAGCAACGACCAGATCCTGGGCGTGCGCGGCGCCGACCACCCGTTCACCGCATACCGGGCGGCCGGCGTACCGATGGTGCTGTCGACCGATGACGAAGGCGTCGAGCGGATCGACCTGACCCACGAGTATCTGCGCGCGGTCGAGACCTGGCACCTCGGCTATCCGGCGCTGAAGGCACTTTCGCGCAATGCGCTGACCTACAGCTTCCTGGCCGGGAATGCGCTGACCATCGACGCTCGCGGCAACCCGATCAAGCCGAACGCGGATCTACTGGCACACAGCGACAGGGCACGCGCGCAGTGGCAGCTGGAGGAAGCGTTCAGGACCTTCGAGACGAAGGAAGCTCAAACGGATCCACGCTAAGGATATTCGGTCACAGCGGATCAACGGAACACTGTGGCTCGCTGATCCAGCGAGCACTCTGTCCGGTCGAACGCTAGCTCGCGCTCTTGCCGAGAAGGCCGTCGCGGAGTTCCGCAGATGGGGAGGTCGTTCCGAGATCCGAGTCCAGGATCGTGTAGCCGAATTTCGGATCGTCGATCGTCGTCAACTGCTTGCCGTTGAACAGCACCTGCACGCCAATGTCGGTGACGATGAAGCCGGTGCGATCGCCCGGTTTCACGGTCTGCACGGTTCCGAGCAGCTTGTCGAACGCAGCCTTGTCTGCTTCGGTGCAGGTATGCTTCGTGCAATAGTTCCGGCTGGACTCCACGTAGAGGTCGTGGACCTTGTCGGCCGGGGCGCCGCGGACGAACTGCATGAACAGTGCCTTGGGGCCCACCTCGGCTAGCGCCTCGGCCGGGCTGGTGGTCTTTTGCGGCAGGTACAAGGCGGCGATGTAGCCGCGTATGTGAAGCAGGGTGAAGGATCGCACCCCGATCCCGTTCAAGAGCAGCGTCTTGCCGGCCACTTCCATCGTGTCCGGCATGGTCACGCCTGCCTTGGTGGCGGCAGCAGCCGGTTCGCCCTGGCACAGCATGGCAAGACCGCCGAGAACGGTGATGGCGGCAAGACGCGGCGTAGGCGAACGGATCATTGATACTACCCTTTGCAGGCGGCCGGGGCCTTCCGTTGGCCCTCTTGCCGGATCGGCGACATGCGACCGGCAGGAAAGCATGGCTTGCGCACTGCCGCCAGACACGGGATCGCGTGTCCGGCGCGGCGAGGCCGGGATCAGGCCGGGACCGCCGCCGGATCGCCGGGCAGTGTTTCCCAGCCTGATCCGACGATGGTGAGGATGCGCCGGCCGGCTCCGTCCTCGCGCAGGACCAGCACGTCCTGCTCCTCCAGATACAGCAGTTGGCGTCTGGCACGGCTGGGCGAGTGGGTGCCGTAGGCCCGCGCGATGTCCGCATCGGACGGACAGGGCAGACGGTCCCGCGCGGCGCGGGCCACCAGCAGGAACACGCCCTGGACGTCCTCCGGCAGTGCCGAGGCGATCCGTTCCGCCGCCTGCCAGTCCGGAGCATCGGCGTCGGCCTCGTCGATGCCGGCACGGGCGGTGCCGAGCGCCTTGCGGAACCGTCCGATATCGAGGACGTCGCGGCCCATGCCGTCGATCCGGCAGCGCACCAGGAAGTCCTGATACAGCACATGCACCGGCCGGTATCCGCTCTCGGCATCGGCCAGCATGGCGCGCAGGATCGACTGCATCCGGCGCCGGTCGTTCGCGGCATCCTCCAGCGTCTGCTGCACCGGCAGCAGAACCTCGAGCTCGGCCTCGCGACGGGCGCCGCGCGCCACGCCATGCAGCGAGAGCTGGGCCAGGATGTCGGGCGGCGGCGCTGCCGGCATCCGGCGGGCCCGCGTCGCAGCGGCATTTGGCAGCGGCGTGAGGATCAGCTCGCGCATGTCCTGCTCGGACGCGGCCGGCGCCAGCGGCAGCAGGCTCGGCCCGGCCGAGCGGCTTTCCGTCTCGACGGCGCCGATCCCGACGGTGATCGGCCGGCGCGACAAAGCCGGCCCCAGCGCCAGGAAGCGTCCGCGTCCGAGGTCGCGGAAGCTCTCGGCCTGCCGGCGCTCCATGCCGAGCAGGTCGGCCGCTCGCGCCATGTCGATATCGAGGAAGGTGCGGCCCATCAGGAAGTTGGTCGCCTCCGCGGCAACGTTCTTCGCAAGCTTGGCTAGGCGCTGAGTCGCGATCACCCCGGCCAGCCCGCGCTTGCGGCCACGGCACATCAGGTTGGTCATGGCGCCCAGCGAGGCCCGTCTGGCTTCATCGGAGACCTCGCCGGCGGAAGCGGGGGCAAACAGCTGCGCCTCGTCCACCACCACCAGCACCGGATACCAGCTGTCCCGCGGCGCCTCGAACATGCCGCCGAGGAATGCGGCGGCGCGGCGCATCTGCAGTTCCGCGTCGATGCCTTCCAGGTTCAGCACCACCGACACCCGATGCGCCCGCATCCGTTCGCCGGCGGCCGCCAGGGCTGCCTCGTCATGTTCGGCGGCGTCGATGACCAGATGGCCGAACCGCTCGGCCAGGCTGACGAAGTCGCCTTCCGGATCGATCACCGCCTGCTGCACCCAGGGCGCACTCTGTTCCAGCAGCCGGCGCAGCAGGTGCGACTTGCCGGACCCTGAATTGCCCTGCACCAGCAGCCGCGTCGACAGCAGCTCCTCGAGGTCGAGCATTGCCGGCTCGATGTTGGATGCGAGGGCACCAGTCTCGATTCGCGTGCCGATCTCGATCGCAACGGTCATCGGGGGGGGATACAGGCATGCTGCGTCATCCGGCAACCGGACGCGATCCCGCTTTCAAGGAGTCCAGCCTGCATGACTGTCCCCGACGGCCACGACCAGACCGCCACGCTCGATATCCAGATCGGCCGCAGCGTGAGCTTCAAGGCAAGCGCGCGGATCACACCGTCGGGCCTCCTGTCGGTCGGTGCCCTGACCTCCCTGATCATCCTGTCCGTGTCGGTCCTGGTGCACGTCTCCGGACGGGGAACGACGTAGCCGTAACCGCTATGCACCAAAAGTGCGACGCTCCCTGCGATCGGGACCGGGCTCAGCCGGCCTCGGACCGCATCCAGCCGAGCATGCCGCCGGCGGCCGCGCGGCCGGTGGCGATCGAAGCCTGCAGCAGGTAGCCGCCGGTCGGCGCTTCCCAGTCCAGCATCTCGCCGGCAACGAACGTGCCGGGGCGGGCGCGGAGCATGAAGTGCGCGTCGATGGCGCCTTGGGCGACACCACCGGCCGTCGAGATGGCGCGGTCGATCGGCGCCGTCGCGGTGACACCGATCGGCAGCGCCTTGATCAGCGATGCGAGCGCCACCGGATCACGTGGCGGTGGCGCATCGCCAGTCTCTCGCAGCAGGCCGATCGCCGCCGGCGGCAGGGACAGCGCCTTGCGCAGCGTGTTCGACAGGCTCTCGCGGCTACGCACCTTGGCCAGACGGGACGCGAGCATGTCCACCGAAAGGTCGGGACGCAGATCGAGCATCAGCACGGCCGGTGTCCGGCGTTCGATCGCATCGCGCAACGGGGCCGACAACGGATATACCGCGCCGCCCTCGAGACCGTCGCGGGTGACGATGAGATCGCCACGCGAGGTCCTTCCGTCGAAATGCAGGGCGACCGATTTCAGCGGGGTGCCGGCGAAGCGCTCGCGAAACGCGTCCGACCAGCCGGTCGTGAAACCACAATTGGCCGGACGGAACGGCATCAGCGCCACCCCGGCATCGGCCAGGGCGCGATCCCATGCCCCGTCGGAACCGAGCCTCGCCCAGCTCGCGCCACCGAGTGCCAGCAGCGTCGCGTCCGCCTCGATGCGTTCGGGGCCCTGCTGGCCCGCCAGCAACGCGGCGCCGGTCTCGTCGAACCCCATGAAGCGGCAGCGGGCGCGGAGCGTCACGCCGAGGGTTGCCAGCCGTGCCAGCCACGCGCGCAGCAGCGGCGACGCCTTCATCGCGCGCGGGAACACCCGGCCGCTGGTGCCGACGAAAGTCGCCTGCCCCAGTCCCTCGCACCAGCTCCGCATCGCATCGGGCGGAAACGCCTCGATCGCCGAGCGCAGCCAGGGCTCGGCGATCTCGTAGCGTGACAGGAAGGCGGCAAGCGGCTCGGAATGGGTGATGTTGAGCCCGCCACGTCCCGCCATCAGCAGCTTGCGGCCCGGGCTGGGCATGCGTTCGTAGACCGTCACCCGGCAATGCGATGCGAGCAGTTCCGCGGCGGCGAGGCCAGCCGGACCGGCGCCGATGACGGCAACCGTGGGACGATCAGCTGTCACGGTATGCAGCCAGCCGGTCGGCCGCCTCGATCATGTCGGCTTCCGGCCCGCAATAGCTGAAACGGATGGTGCGATGGCCACGCACCGCATCGAAATCGACACCGGGCGTGGCGGCGACGCCGATCCCGGCCAGCAGCCGCGCGCAGAACTCGATGCTGTCGTAGCTCCGGTCGCCGATGCCGGCATAGATGTAGAACGCGCCCTGCGCCGGTGCGATATCGGTGAAGCCGGCCGCAGGCAGGTTGGCCAGCAGATGCGCCCGCGACCGGCGGTAGCGGTCCATGTTCGCCGCGACCTCCGATGTCGCTTCGAATGCGGCCTCGGCGGCGATCTGCGAGATGTGCGGCGCGCTGATGAACAGGTTCTGCTTCAAACGCAGGACCGGCTTCAGCAGGTCCTGCGGCAGCACCGTCCAGCCGACCCGCCAGCCGGTCATGCTCCAGTATTTCGAGAAGCTGTTGATGACGATCGCGCTGTCGCTATAGGCAGCGGCGGTCGCCGGCGGCGCCTCCCAGTTCAGCCCGTGATAGATCTCGTCGCTGATCAGGCGGATGCCGTTTGCGTGGCAGAAGCGTGCCAGCACCGCGAGTTCGCCATCATCGAGTGTCGTGCCGGCGGGGTTGCAGGGGCTGGCGACGATCAGCCCGTCCGGAAGTCCCTGCCCGGTCTCGGCCATCGCCTGCAGCAGCGCCACGGTCGGCTGGAACCGGCTCGACGCGTCGGTCGGCAGCACCACCGGCTGCATGCCGAGCGCATGCAGGATGTTCACGTAGGGTGGGTAGTAGGGGCTGGCCAGCGCGATCCGGTCGCCGGGGTCGAACGCCGCCAGGAACGCCAGCAGGAACCCGCCGGACGCGCCGGTGGTGATCGTGATCCGCTCGGGCAGGACGGTCGTGCCGTAGAAGTCGCGGTAATGCCGGGCGATCCGCCCGCGCAGCGACGCAAGCCCGGACGCCTCGGTGTAGCCGAGCGGCAACCCGCTTGTGAGCGCCCGCTGCACCGCCTCGATCGCCAGCGCCGGTGCCCCGGTCGCCGGTTGCCCGACCTCGAGCCGGATTATCCTGGGGTCACCGGGGCCGAGTGCCGCCTGTCGTGCATTCGCCGCCCGGACCACTTCCATGGCCAGGAACGGCTGCAGGGACGCGCCGGCGCCCGTCTTGAGCATCGGGTCGGCTAGTCGCTGCGGGTGGCAAGGCCGCTGCCGCGGGGATCCGTGGTCGCCGTGCAGGCCGACTGGTCGCCGGGCAGGCCGCGGGCGCAGACGATCGCATTGACCCGGCCGGTCTCGGTGACCGGCGACGGCGGCGAGCCATGCAGCGCGCGGGACGTGGCCGCGGCCACCGCGATGGCGGCGTCGTTCTGGCCCGAACCGGCGACCGCGGCGCGGAAACTGCCCGAGGTCGGGTTCCAGGCGATCGACGAGGCGAGCAGCGGCTTCGGGAACCGGGCGGGCGAAGCGGCCAGCACGATGCCGGTATCGCCGGCGATGCGGCCGGTGCCGAACAGATTGTCCATGGTGAGTGCGCAGGCGACCGCACCACCGTTGCGATCGACCACGGTAAAGGACGTCGAGGCCGGGAGCCGTCCGAGGCTGCCACCGGCGGATGGGCGATCGACCAGCGCCTGCGCTTCGGCAGCGTAATCGCCACCATTGACCGCACCGGGATGGCTTGCACGCCAGGCGGCGACCACGCCATTGGCCAGGCTGCCGCTCTCGTCGCCCGACTGGCCCGCGCGGAACGCCGCCGCCGCGCCGAGGCCGCCATCGGCTGGCGGCGGCAGGAAGGCGACGCGATCCGGTCCGGCATCGACCGTCAGCGCTGCAGACTGGGCCGGGACCGAGTTCCGGAGATCGGCGCGGGACAACCCGCCCCCCGCGATCGCGGCGCCGTCGGTGAATTGCTGCCAGAGCACGCCTGTATAGAGGTCGCCGACCCCGGCCAGGGCGATCCGGTCGAGGGAGTTGGCGAGATCCTGCTGGGACAACTGGTCTCCGGCGGCGATCGGCTTGCCGCCCGGGGCGAAGATCGTGCGCGCGTTCGGGTCGCCCATCAGCGGACCCTTCACCGCGGCGACATCGTCTGCCAGGGCACGCGAGACGGTAATGCCGGAACGGGCCAGCCGCGCCGCCGGCTTGACCAACTCGTCGAACGACACGCTGCCGTAGCGCGCCTGCATCAGGAAGAGGCCGCGCGCGGTCATCGGCACGGAAGCGGGGCGGCTGTCCTGGCCAGCGGGCGCGGTGCCGGCAACCGGTGTAAACAGGAACGCCTCCGGGCTCCGGCCCGAGCCGGCACGGTAGGCAAGGCATGCACCGCCACTGCCCAGCGAGGCGCGGGACGGCAGGGTGACCGAAAGAGCCATCCCGACGGCCACGGCCGCATCGGCGGCGTTTCCACCACGCGCCAGCACGTCGCGGCCAGCCAGTGCGGCGACCGGCTCGTCGGCGACCACGTTGCCGATGAAGCCGGACAGGTAGGGCGATGGCGGACCGACGACGAGGTTTCGCACCGAACTCACGCTGCCGCAGCCGGCGAGCGGCAGGCTTGCGGAGAGGCCCAGGGCGAGACCGAGCAGGACACGCGACGCCTGAGGGCGATGAGCGGCCGGCTGGCCACTGCATCCCGTTGGTGGGATCGGCCGTGCCGGTCGGTTTCCCGAGGCCGCAACAGGGTTCGGCACGCCGCTCTCCGTCAATCCGTTAGTAGCCTGGCCGTTAGTAGTCTGGCCGTTAGTAGTCTTGCCGTTGAAAGTCCGGCCACTGGTAGTCTGGCCATCCGCTGGTCGTCTGGCCACAGGTGATCAGGCGACACACCGTGATGCATCACCTCTGCCGCCGCCTGCCCATAAACGGCTTCGGCCCGTGCGGCAACCACGCGTCCGTGACCACGCCTCGCGGCCGAAGCTGCACGATGCTACATCGCGTTTCATCGAAATACGCCGGAGAGCGCCTTGTCCGAGTTCCCCTGTCCCGTCCGTTTGCGACCGGCGCCAGCCTCGGCGCGCACCAGGCTGCCGAAAGCCGGCCAGATGATGGCCGGCCTGCTGGCGACGATGCTGGCCGGCCCGGCCATGGCGGATGCGGTGCCGGCGGGCACCGGCGGATTCTCTCCGGCGCAGCGGGCCGAGATCGTTGCCGTCGTGCGCAACGCGCTCAAGACCGATCCGACCATCCTCGGTGACGCGATCATCGCCCTGCGTGCGTCGGCGCAGCAGAAGGAAGACGTCGATGCGGGTTCGGCGGTACGTGCCAACGGCGCCGCGCTGAATGGCCAGCCCGGCGACGCCATCTTGGGCAATCCGAGCGGCGACGTGACGCTGGTGGAGTTCTACGACCCGCGCTGCCCGTATTGCCGCAAGGTGCTGCCGGATCTCGACGGGTTACTGGCAGCGGACCGGAAGGTGCGGCTGATCGAGAAGCTGATCCCGATCCTCGGGCCGAACAGCGTGCTCGATGCGCAGGCGATCCAGGCGGCGATGCTCCAGGGCAAGTACAAGTCCATGCAGCAGGCGCTGATGAGCGATAGCGGTGCGCCCGGACCGGACCGGATCAAAACGCTGGCCGCCTCGGCCGGGCTGGATGTGCCCCGCCTGTTGCGCGACATGAAGTCGGACAAGGTGAACGCGGTGCTCGAGGCGAATACCGGCCTGGCGCATACGCTCCACCTGACCGGGACCCCCAGCTTCATCATAGGCGACCAGGTGATACCGGGCGCGATCGACCTCGCCGATCTGCGTCAGGCCGTCGCCGCCCGGCGCGCTGCACGCTGAACAGCACGCGCGGGCGGCAACGCCAGTCTAATGCCGGCTCACGGTACGCGGCGGTGGAACGCGGTCGAGATCGCTTCCGCGGCATCGTCCGGCGTCAGGAATCCTGACCGGGCGATCGCCAGCGTGTCTCCGGCGAACCTTGCCAGATAGTCCAGCCGGGTCGGATACAGGCTCTGCTGATGGGCGGCGGTGAAGTCGATCACCTGACCGGACAGGGAGCAGTTCAGGCTCGCGGCGCCGGTGCTCTCCGTATAGGTCGCGACCGGGACGTCGAGTTCGGGGGCGCGCACCCCGCCCAGCCCATTACCGTTCACGTCGAGGGCGGTGGCGAGCTTGGTCCCGGACCCGGTGGTCTGGATCAGCGGGGCACGCGGCGGAACCCGGCCGTACCGTACCCAGCCTTCCAGCTGCGAGAAGCTGGCATCGAGCAGATAGCGACCGGGGAAGGTGCTCAGCGTCGCGCCGGACAGGCAGGTCGCGTAATCCTCGATCAGGGTCGTGCCGCCGGCCGCATGGGTATCGGTCGCGTTCGCCGCGGAGGTGGTCTGCTCGACCACGACATGAGCCGGTCCTGCAGCCTCGTAATACCGATAACGATCGTTCGCGGCATCGCTATCGGATCGATAGGCCTGGCGGCCACTGCGATAATCGGTCTGTGACTGGGTGGCGACGATGGCCGCATCGTGCGAGCGCAGCACGTTGCGCGGATCGCCCGCAACCGGCGCCGTGCTGCACTGGTTGAGCGGCGGCTGGATGCCGAAACCGGAGCCGACCAGGTAGCCATCGAAGATCGGCGGTCCGGGAATATTGGCGGCGATGGCATTGATGTAGCCGACCAGGTCGATCGCGCTCTGCGAGTAGCCGGCCGCGTAAACCGCGCGCACATCATACCCGTGCAACGGGTTGCGCGCCGTCCTGCTGCGCACCAGCGATGACGTCTGGCTCAGCACGTCCCAGAGCAATCCATCCTCGGTCGCGTGCGAGGCGCCGCCGACAATGGTGCTGAGGACAGGGCAGCTGGTGTCGGTCTCGGCAGGGTTCGGATTGGCCCAGGATAATGCTGCATAGCGCACCGGGTTGAAGGTCTTCAGCCCGGCGATGGTGACGGGCTTGCTGGTGATGCCGATCCAGATGTCGCCACGCTTGAGGAAATAGTCATGATCGTACGACCACAGTACTGGCAGATCGTAATCGTTGGTGGCGTTGAGCAATTCGATGACGACATTGCCGCTGAATCGGCGCGGGTCGGTCGGGCGCCGGACCAGGATGCGATTGGTATAAGCGCCACGCCGCAGGACGTTCACCGCGGTGTCGTTCGGATCGATCACCGCATTGTACTGGTAGACCCTAGCCTTGCCGCTCAGGAAATACTCGTCTTCCCGATAACCGCGCGCAGCCAGGTCGATCGGAACCACCTGATAGGCAGCCGCGTCGAAGGCGTGGTTTGCAGCACTGGTTCCGGGTATGGGCCCGGTCACCGCCGGGACTTCGCGTGGCCCGGCGGCGAGTGCCGATGCGGCCGAAACGACAACCGCGAAGGCGGTTATGCCGATATGCCGAAATATCGAAGAATGGTCGAGCATATATCCTCCGTCGCCGCTCATTGATGAGCGATCGTTCGATCGGAGTGCGGCAAATCGTTGTTGACTCACACGGCAGTCATTCCGACCGCATGATTTGTTAAGCTCATTATTAAATCCTTGCAATGGAGATGAGGCCGCAGAGTCCGTCTATCCACGGGCACGGGATGAAGCGCGGACTTTGTGCATCGTGCTGACTGACGCTCTCCGAGTCAGCCGGCTAGGTCGAAGTCACCGGTGCATCGGACATTCGCCGTGCGGCGACGAAACCAAGCCACCATCAGCCAAGTCGTCACATTTTGGAGATCTGAGCGGTGCTACGAACCACCGCATGAAAAAGCACTCGAAGCCACGGCGACTATTTCTGCTCGCGATTATTCTCGGGTCCGGGGCGTCCACGATCGCTGCCGGCAGCGATGCCTCAGGACAGGCAAGCCCCTATCCGGCTCAACACGTGAGCCCGATCGTCGGCACATGGATCGTCAAACATAGAAATGCACCATTTCCGTTTCATATGTATGTGTTCAATGCCGACCATACGATGCAACAGGCAAATCCCGATGCTGGCGATGCACAGACGAGCGACAGTGACGGAAAGGGTGTCTGGGCGGACAAGGGCGATCATCTTGTTGGTAAATGGGTCGAGATTATCGCCAACCGCAGCACGCACAAATATAGCGGTAGTGGAGAGTTCACGTACGACATCGTCGTGAACGGGGATAAACTGACCGGATCCGGTTCGTTCCTGGCTTTCGACGCCGAGGGCACGAGTGTCGGAAGACCACTTCCCTCGCCGTTTACCGGAACACGGGTGACCGTTCCTTAATGTCGTTCAGTCGCGGCGCCTGCTGGTGACAAGAAAAGCAGGCGCAAGGAGACTTGCTGGACCGCAATCATCCGGTCCAGCTTGTATACGACTACGCCATCGAGACAGGCCGCTTCTCGACGGCGCGGCTGCCTCGCCTGAACGATGTCAGCGCCCCCCTCGCCTGCCGGCCATACTGTTCAACGCGGTTGCCACGACCCGCCGTCCCTGCGCCGGCAACAGCAGCGCCGTGCTGGCAGACAGCAATGCCGCGATGGCGAGTGCGTGTAGGCCGGCGGTGCTGGTATGGAACAAATGGTCGGCCTCGGAGCGAAGATTGGGCGCCACGAAGCCGCCCAGGTTGCCGATCGCGTTGATCACGGCCAGGCCACCGGCGGCGGCGGTGCCGCCGAAATGGTCGGTCGGGAAGGTCCAGAATATCGCCTGCGAGGCGATGATCCCGGACGCGGCGATGCACAGCGCGACGATCGCCACCGACGGCGACGCATGCGCCGAGAGCAGGATGCCGCCAGCAACCATCAGCAGACAGACCAGAAAGAACATCCGCGGCCGGTTCACGCGCGTCGCAATCACCGGCCAGATCGCGGTGAAGACGATGGCGCACAGCCAGGGGATCGCGGACACCAGGCTGACCAGCAGACCGATCTTCACGCCCAGCAGCGCGCTGACCTGATCGGGCAGGTAGAACACCACGCCGTAGCTGCCGATCTGCATCAGGAAATAAATCACGACGAACTTGAGCAGCTGCACGTCGCGCAGCGCCTGGCGAAACGTGCCGGACCCTTCGGCATGCTTGTCGGAGGACTCGCGATCGATCACCACCGAGAGTGCGGCCTTCTCGTCCGCACTCAGCCAGGCCACGTCGGCCGGCCGGTCCGGAAGCACGAACATGGTCAGCACCCCGACCCCGGCTGCCAGCAATCCCTCGATCAGGAACATCCACTGCCAGCCGGCCAGGCCCGCCACGCCGTCGAAACCGAGCAGCACTCCGGAGAGCGGGGTGCCGAGGGTCAGCGCCAGCGGGTAGCCGAAATAAAACATCCCGAGCACCCGGCCCCGGTATTCCGGCGGAAACCAGTAGGTCAGATAAAGGATCACGCCGGGGAAAAAGCCTGCTTCGGCCACGCCGAGCAGCAAGCGCAGCGCCACGAACGAGCTGCCGCCGACCACGAACATCGTGCAGGCGGCGACGATGCCCCAGGTGATCATGATCCGCCCGAGCCAGACCCGTGCGCCGACGCGATGCAGGATCAGGTTGCTGGGCACCTCGAACACGGCGTAGCCGATGAAAAAGATGCCGGCGCCCAGGGCGAACATCGCATCCGATATATGCACCTGGGTCTGCAGAGCCTGCTTGGCGATACCGACATTGGCACGATCGAGAAAGGCCAGCAGGTACATCAGGATCAGGAACGGCATAAGCCGGTTACGCGCCTTGCGCATGGCGCTCTCGAGCACCTGGCCTTGCGGGATCGCCGTTTCCAACCCGCCTCCGACGTTATCCGCCATGTGTCTCTCCCTGGTTTACTCGTTCGTCGAGACGGCGCCGGTTGATCCGGCGTCCGGTATGTCGTGCCGGCGGTCGGCTCAGGCGATCGTGCCGCCCAGCTCGTCCTCGACATGCGCGCGGATGATGTCATCGAAGCGCGTCTCGGCGGTAAAGCCCAGGGCGCGTGCTCGTGCCGGATCGAACGCCCGGGCCCAGCCGCTCACGATCCGCTCGACCGCAGGGTCGGGTTCCGACCGGATCAACGCGACTGCCTTGTCCCCAGCAACCCGTCGCAACGCCTCGATCTGTTCCGCCACCGTTGCCGACAGGCCCGGCATGTTGAGGTTGGGGCGGTCGCCGAGCCGGGCGAGATCCAGCGTGGCGGCATGGATCAGGAAGCCGATCGCCGAGCGCGGGCTGGTGAACCAATGCCGCAGCGTGTCGGCCACCGGCAGGATCGCCTCCTGTCCGGCCAGTGGCTCGCGGATGATGCCGGAAAAGAAGCTCGAGGCAGCCCGGTTCGGCTTACCCGGCCGGACGCAGATGGTCGGCAGGCGCAGGCCGATCCCGTCCAGGATGCCGCGCCGGCTGTAGTCGGCCAGCAGCTGCTCGCCCATCGCCTTTTGGGTGCCGTAGCTGGTCTGCGGCGTCACCACGAAGGTGTCGTCGATCACGTCCGGCACGGTACCGCCGTAGACGGCGTTGGATGACGAGAACACGACGCGTGGCCGCCAACCCGAGCCGCCCTCTATCCGGATCGCGTCGAGCAGTGCGCGGGTGCCGTCCAGATTGACGCGGTAGCCGATCTCGAGGTCGGCCTCCGCCTCGCCGGAGACGATCGCGGCGAGATGAAAGATCAGCTCCGGCCGGCGCGTGGCCAACCCCGATGCCGCGCCTTCGGATGCGAGGTCGACGGCAAGGCACTCGCACAGGCCCGCGAAACCCGCCGGCACGGTCGGCTTCACGACGTCGACCAGGGTCAGCCGGTCCACCGTACGCCCGCCGAGTGTCACGTCTCGCGCCAGCCGCTCGGCCAGCTTGCGGCCGAGCATGCCGGCAGCGCCGAGGATCAGGATATGCATGTCGTTCTCCCGGATGGATATCGATGCGACCCTGGTGCCAATCGACCAGCGTCGGTCAGGCGATGAAGGCGAGGATCAGGCGGCGCGCACGTCCGCTTCCTGCAGACGCGGCAGCAGCCCGTGCAGCGCATGGACCAGTTGATCCATCATCGCGTCTGTATGGAACGGGCCCGGCGTCAGGCGCAGGCGTTCCGACCCGCGCGGCACCGTCGGGTAGTTGATCGGGGTGACGTACAGCCCGTGCTCGCTCATCAACCGGCGGCTGATCTCGGTGCAGAGGACGGCATCGCCGACCCGCACCGGCACGATATGGCTCGGCGTCGGCGTGAACGGCACGCCGGCGGCGGCCAGCCGGTCGCGAAGCGTGGCGACGCGCTCGAACAACCGGTCGCGGTGCTGGCTCTCGCGACGCACGATCCGCACGCTGGCCAGGGCTGCGGCGACCGTAGAAGGCGGCAGCGACGTGGTGAAGATGAAGCCGGATGCGCTCGACCGGAGGTAGTCGATCATGTCGGCGTCGCCGGCGACGTAGCCGCCATGGCAGCCGAAGCCCTTGGCCAGCGTTCCCTCGATGATGTCGACCTGGTCGGACACACCGTCGCGCTCGGCGATGCCGGCACCGGTCGGTCCGTACAGGCCGACCGCATGCACCTCGTCGAGATAGGTCATCGCGCCGTAGCGTTTCGCCAGCGCGCAGGTGGCACGGACATCGGCGATGTCGCCGTCCATCGAGTATACGCTCTCGAAGGCGATCAGCTTCGGCGCGTCGGCCGGTGCCGCGGCAAGCTTCGCCTCGAGATCGGCCAGGTCGTTATGCCGGTAGATCACGCAGCTCGCGCCGCGGGCGCCCTTGATGCCGGCGATCATCGAGGCGTGGTTCTGGGCGTCGGAAAACACGATCCAGCCCGGCAGGCTGGTCAGGATGGTCTGCAGCGAGGCCTGGTTGGACACGTAGCCGGACACGAACAGCAGGCCGGCCTGCTTGCCGTGCAACGAGGCGAGTTCGGCCTCGAGTTCGTCGTGCAACGGGTTCGTGCCGGCGATGTTGCGGGTACCGCCGGCACCGGCGCCGTGCTCGCGCAAGGCTGCGACCCCGGCCTCGACGACGCGCGGATCGACTCCCATCCCGAGATAGTCGTTGCTCGACCACACCACGACGTCGCCTGCCGATACCGGTCGTACATGCCCGGGAAGCGGCCTGGTCGCGTCGTGGTAGACCGGGAAGGCATCCGCCTGTCGCGCGAGCGGGGTGAAGCGGCGATACCGGCCTTGCGCCCTGATCTCGTCGAGCACCTTGCGGCATTCTCGTCGGAAGGGATGCTCTGCCACGGATGGACCAGTCACAGCGACCTCGTTCTGCAGGGAGTTCGGCAAACGTCGCTCGACGCCGTCATCGCTCTTCACATCAGCCTCGACCCTGCCCGGATCAATGGGTCGGGACCGATATGCCCCTATAGCGACCCGTCCTCGGATCATGACCGGGAAGACGCTACTTCACGTATACCCGAACCTCGGGAGCCGTCACCGATGCATCGGTCATGGCTGACATCTCGACCTGCGCGGACGACGCCCCTGCGGCGATGATGGTCTCCGCGACCTGGCGTCCGCCCGTGCCGCCCGCATCGGCCAGCGACTGCGTCTGGGCTTCCGGCGAGCCGTTCGCCGGCACCAGCGTCTGGACCCGGAACAGCGCCAGCGGCTTGCGGGACAAAGCCATCCGGACGATGTCGGTCAGGCCGGGCTGCCAGGTATCGGGGGCTGCCTGGAAGCGCACCAGCGCGAGCGGCGGTGGCGCTGCAGGGCCTGGGCGGGTGGGTTGCACGACCGGAACAGGCACGCGCCCGGCGGCGGAATCGAAGGTGCGCTGGTCGATCAGCTTGCAACCGCCGAGCAACAGGCAGGCCAGCAAGGCAGGCCGAAGCGCGGCGCGGACCCGCGCGGCCGGGCACGTGTTGGTTGATGCGAGGAAGGCGGGTCGGGAGGGCGGCATGTCTGTCTGCATTGTGACCGGACCGTCGCAGGAAGGAACCGCGCCAGCAAGGGTTGCGGCAACGGGGTGGCGGCTCCTATGACCCTCGGCAGACGCACGAACCCCGCAAACGCCGGCACGCACGCCAGGAGGAATGGATGAAGGTCGGCGCTCCACTCCCGGATACCCACGACAGCTGGACCGTCGGCGAGCAGGACCCGTCGGACAGTCCGGCCTGGCAGCCCGACGACCAGCGTGCGGCCTCCGACCTCGCCGCCGCCCTCCGCGCCGCGATCGAGGCAGACCACGAGGAACGCATACCGGCCTTTGCCGATGACAGCGCCCCGGCCGGACCCCGGATCGACGATGCCCCGGACGGCGGCATGGAGGTGGCGGCGTCCGTCCTGTGGAGCCGGTTCCTGCGGTTCGATGCCGCCGATCCACGCTGGCCCGACCGCGACCGGTTCGTGTTGTCATCGGGCCGCTTCCTGCCGTTGCTGCGCGCCCTGCTGCGGCTGACCGGTCACGATGCGGTCGTGGCGGGCTGCGGACATGGCCAGCATCCGGCGATCGAGACCGCGGTCGGACCGCCCGGGCAGGGATTTGCCACCGCGGTCGGCATGGCGATGGCGGAACGTGCGCTGGCCGGCCGTTTCGGACGCACGCTGGTCGATCATCGCACCTGGGTGCTTGCGTGCGAAACCGACCTGGCCGCCGGGGTCTCGCTGGAAGCGGCCTCGCTGGCCGGGCGGATGCACCTCGACAAGCTGGTGGTACTGTTCGACGCCCGGCCCTCGGCCGCGGCTCCGGGACAATCCGGCTCCGGGACGGGCCAGGAGGCAGTGACCCGGTTCGCTGCCTGTGGCTGGGCGGTCCGGCGTGTGGAATCAGCCGATCCGGCGGTGATCACGGCTGCGATCGCCGGCGCGATGCGCGTGCGGCGGCCAACCCTGATCGCCTGCCATTCGGGAACGCCATTGCCCGTATCGTCATCGCCGCTGCAGCCCGGTCTTGCCGACGCCTGGAACGATTGCGGCACCCGCGGCGGCAACACCCGGCGGGTGTGGCTGCGCCGCCTGGCCCGGCATCGGCTGCGCGATGAGTTCGAGCGGGTCACGGCGGGACGGCTGCCGACGGGTTGGCAATCCGCGTGGCAACAGGCCTGGCTGCAGGCCGTCAGACAGGGCACCGGGGCGCGAAAAGCGGGGTCGGAAAGCACGCTCGAGACCGGACGGCAGGGGCTGGCTATGCTGTGCGGGCTGCTGCCCGAGATGGTGACGCTCCACTCCAGCGCCGGGGCCGGGATCGTCGACGCACTGCCGGACGCGGCCCGGGCGACCGGCTTTGCCGAGCGGCCGGCCCGTCATCTGGCCTGCGGCGTCCAGGAACACGGGATGGCGGCCCTGGTGAACGGGCTGTCCCTGCATGGCGGCCTGCATCCGGTGCTCGGAGCGTCGTTCGTGTCGATCGACCGGATGCGCCCAGCGCTGCGGCTGGCAGCCCTGATGGGAAAGGCGGTGATCTACCTGCTGACCGATGACGGGCTGGCGCTTGGCGAGGACGGAGCCGCATGGCAGCCGGTCGAGCAGCTTGCCAGCCTGCGCGCGATGCCGGACGTCGCGGTGTTCCGGCCGGCCGATGCCGCCGAGGTCATGGCGTGCTGGGAACTGGCACTCCGGCATGGCAATGGCCCTAGCCTGATCGCCCTGTGCCCGCGGGCGCTGCCCGATGCACAGACCGATCATGCCGGCAGCAGGATCGGCTGCGCGCGGGGCGGCTATGTGCTGGCGGCGTCGCGCGGGCCGCGCCGGGCTACGCTGATCGCCACCGGGCCCGAGGTCGCGGTGGCGCTGGCGGCCCAGGCCCGGCTGGAAAAGCTGGGAATTCCGGTCGCCGTCGTGTCCCTGCCATGCTGGGAGCTATTCTCCGAGCAAGCGGCATCCTATCGTGCGGAGATTCTCGGGAAGGCGCCCCGGATCGGGATCGAGGCGGCATCGGGCTTCGGCTGGGAACGCTGGCTCGGGGATGATGGCGTCTTCATCGGCATGGATGGATTCGGCGCCACGGCGTCGGCGGATACGCTGTATCGCCATTTCGGCATTACCGCCGAGGCGGTCACGGCGCGCGTCCGCCGCCGCCTCGGCATCACGTCGCACTGACTGTTCACAAAGAGGACTAGCTTCATGGCTGTTAAGCTCGCCATCAACGGCTTCGGCCGGATCGGCCGCCTGGTATTGCGCGGCATCGTCGAGAGCGGACGTACCGACGTCGAGGTGATCGCGATCAACGATCTCGGTTCGGTTTCCGACAACGCCCACCTGCTTCGCTACGACAGCGTGCACGGCCGCTTCCCCGGCACGGTGACGTCCGAGGGCGACACCATCACCATCGAGGCGAACGGCCGCACCTACGGCCCGATCAAGGTGTCGGCCGAGCGCGACCCGTCCAAGGTGCCCTACCAGGGCGTCGACGTGGCGCTGGAATGCACCGGCCTGTTCACCAAGAAGGAATCTGCCGCACAGCTGATCACCGCCGGTGCGCGCAAGGTGCTGGTCTCGGCCCCGGCCGACGGCGTGGACGCAACCATCGTGTTCGGCGTCAACCACGACACCATCACCAGCGAGATGACCGTCATCTCCAACGCGTCGTGCACCACCAACTGCCTGGCGCCGATGGCCAAGATCCTCGACACCGCGTTCGGCATCGAGCGCGGCTACATGGTCACGATCCACTCCTACACCGGTGACCAGCGCACCGTGGACACGCTGCACAAGGACCCGCATCGCGCCCGCGCCGCCGCCGTCAACATGATCCCGACCAACACCGGCGCTGCCCGCGCGGTCGGGCTGGTGCTGCCGCAGCTCAAGGGCAAGCTGGACGGCACCGCCATCCGCGTGCCGACCCCGAACGTGTCCCTGGTGTCCCTCGACTTCGTGCCCGGCCGGATCCCGGCCTCGGTCGCGGAAGTGAACGACCTGTTCAAGACCGCCGCCGCGTCCGGCCCGCTCGAGGGCATCGTGGTCTACTCGACCGATCCGTGCGTGAGCTCGGACTTCAACCACCAGCTCGCCTCGTGCTCGTTCGACGCGACCCAGACCTCGCTGATCGACGGCGGCAAGCTGGTTCGCGTGTGCGGCTGGTACGACAACGAGTGGGGCTTCTCGAACCGCATGGCCGACACCGCAGCGGTCTTCGGAGCCCTCTGATCATGAGCGCAGCAGCCACGTCCTTCCGGACGATCGACGACATCGACTGCGCCGGCAAGCGTGTGCTGCTGCGTGCCGACCTGAACGTTCCGGTGCGGGAGGGGAAGATCACCGACCTCACCCGCCTGGAGCGCCTGGTGCCGACCATCCGCGAGCTTTCGGAGAAAGGCGCGCGGGTCATCGTGGTCAGCCATTTCGACCGGCCCAAGGGCAGGCGCGTGCCCGAGATGTCGCTGGAGCCCGTGAGTGCGGCACTTGCCGCAGTGCTCGGCCATCCGGTGATGTTCGCCCATGACTGCATCGGGCCGGACGCCGAGGCGGCGGTCGCGGTGCTCAAGGACGGCGACGTGCTGGTGCTGGAAAACACCCGCTACCATGCCGGCGAGGAAGCCAACGATCCCGAACTGGCGCTGGCGCTGTCGAAGCTCGCCGACATCTACGTCAACGATGCGTTCTCGGCGGCCCATCGCGCGCATGCCTCGACCGAAGGCGTGGCGCGGCACCTGCCGTCGCATGCCGGACGGCTGATGCAGGCCGAGCTCGATGCGCTGACGCTGGCGCTGGAAAACCCGGAGCGTCCGGTCGGTGCGGTCATCGGCGGCGCCAAGATCTCGACCAAGCTCGACCTGATCGGCAACATCCTGGCAAAGGTCGATGTGCTGATCATCGGCGGCGCGATGGCCAACACCTTCCTGGCCGCCAAGGGCGTCGAAGTCGGCAAGTCGCTTCAGGAAGCCGAGATGCACGACACCGCACGGGCGATCATGGCCCAGGCGGAAGCGCGCGGTTGCCGCATCCTGCTGCCGGTGGACGCCGTCGTGGCCCGTGAATTCAAGGCCAATGCTGCCAACGACACGGTGGCGATCGATGCCGTGCCAGCCGACACCATGATCCTCGATGCCGGGCCGCTGACCGTCGCGTATCTCGCCAAGGAAGTCGCCAAGCTGCGTACCCTGGTCTGGAACGGCCCGCTCGGCGCGTTCGAGATCGCGCCGTTCGATGTCGGTACGAACACGCTGGCGCGTGCGGTGGCGGCACTGACCAAGGCGGGCACGTTGCGCTCTGTCGCCGGCGGTGGCGACACCGTGTCCGCGCTGCGCCATGCGGGCGTGGTCGACCAGTTCAGCTACGTCTCGACCGCGGGCGGCGCGTTCCTGGAATGGCTCGAGGGCAAGGCCCTGCCCGGCATCCAGGCGCTGACCTCCCTGCGCGGCATTGCCCTGCCGACCTGACGACGGAGGCCGGCCAGCTCACACCTTGCGTTGCTGGTCGACCCCCATTGCGCCCGTTCGGCATGGGCTGGGTGAGCGGTCCGGCCACACAAGGTTGACAACGGAGTGCCGCCGAGCGGTGTTAACGGAACGCCCGCTGCCAAGGCGGATCGGATGTCGCCGGCGGGGAGCTTCCGGACGTCACGTCGCGGCGTTAAGTGGATCTTCATCATGGCGGGGCATCCTGGGAGCGCCATGATCTCCAGCACCTCGCTCGGCGCGTTCAACGTCTCCCAGGCCGGCAACCTGAGTCCAGCTGCTGTGCCGATGCGTTCGGTCCCGGGGCCGGTACAGGTGTCGACGCGGCCGATCGCGCCACCCGTCGCGAGGGTGACGCCGCCGTTGCAGAACCGTCCACGCGGGAGCCTGCTCGACATTTCCGCATAGCCGATCACGTTCGAAGTCACTCGGTTACGGGATGCAGATTTCGGTTGAAAGCCGGATTGCAGTCCAGCACGGTGCGTCGATGTCGCGCTTCGCTCGTATTCAGCCCGAGGGAGACGAGCGGGAGAGGCTCTCCTGTCTCGATTGCGGCCACGTGGTTTACGAGAACCCGAAAATTATCGTCGGCGCCGTGGTGGCCCACGAGGGCCGGGTGCTGCTTTGTCGCCGGGCGATCGAGCCGCGGCAGGGATTCTGGACCCTCCCCGCGGGCTACCTGGAACTCGGCGAGACCTCCGCCGAAGGCGCGATCCGCGAGACGTTCGAGGAAGCCGGCGCGCGCATCACCCTGGACGGGATCCTGGCGATCTACGACATCAGCCGGATCGGACAGGTCCAGATCATCTATCGTGCCCGGTTCACCGATCCTGAAAATCCGGTTGCCACGGCCGGGACCGAGAGCCTCGAAGTCGGACTGTTCAACTGGGCCGGCATTCCATGGGGCGACCTCGCCTTCCCGACCGTCCGGTGGGCGCTCGATGCCTGGAGCAGGGTCGGCCAGGGTCCGCTACCGCCACCGTTCGGCAACCCCGCCGACGACCCGCGTGGGGAAGGCACGTTGCCGGGCGTGCCTCACTCCAGCCTGGACCCACATCCAACCCACGTAACGTCGAGGAGGCCGGCATGAAACGGGTCATCTGGATCCTGCCTGCGGCCCTGGTGGCATTTATGGGGAGCAGTGTCGCGATCCTTCGCGCCGCCCACGCCGAACCGGCACGCTCGCAGCCGGTGACAGGCTTCGATCCAAGTTCGATGGCCACCTTCGAGACCACCAGCCTTGCTCCGCGCGCCGACATGCTGGATCCATTACCCGCCAGTCCGACAGCCGGCCTCGTCAGGCAGGCGCATGTCCAGGCACTGCGGCCGGCGCCTTTGCCCAATGTCGATGTCGATGAGCCGGGCATGGACGCCCAGGCTCTCGCAGCACAGGGCCAGACCAGCGTGAACCCGAGTTTCTATGGGGGCGCGAAACGTTTTGCCGGGGACGGCTACTCGCCCGGCTCGACGCTGGACGACCGGAAATACGGTCACGACGCCGGCGGCGGCATGAGCCTGTCCATTCCGGTGCACTAGACGGACGCACCCTCAGGCGCTCCGTGGAACGTGATCGGATTACCGATCATTGCATGGTATGATCGTTGTCTCATAGAGTTGGACGTTTTCCCGACTGCTATGCCGGAGCGGTCATTTGGCATCGGCCACCACCCTCAGCACCATGCCGCTCGAACGAGCACGTGACGTAGTGTCGGCACAGCGCATCCGGACGCCAGACTCGATCCGGCAGGCAGCGGAACGTCTGATCGGTTGCTATCCTGGCATCCTGTTGATCGGGTCGTCGGTGCAGACCGCCACAGCGGTCGGCGATCTGTTGGCTCATGCCCGCGCAGCACCGGGCAACAGGATCCAGCCGGTGCGCTTCCCGGCAGCTACCGGCACCCCGGCCCTCCTGCGCGACGTGGTCGAGCGCGCCTACAAGGCACGGACCGACACGGCAACGCGCCTGTTGATCGTCGTCGCCCAGGCGGATGCGTTGTCGGACGACACGTTGCAGGAACTCGAGGTCGCGGCCGAAGCCGCTCTCGCCCATGGAGGCCTGCAATTCCTGTTCACCTCGACCGAGGACTTGTCTTCGCTCTGGACGCGCGACGCCTTCGTCAGCCTGTCCGCCAGTCTCGAAGATCCCTTGCGCCTCGTTGCGGGACCGGCTGAGCCGGGATTGCTGGCGACCTACGGATCGCTGGACGCGCCCGAGGAACCGGCCCCCTGGCCAGCCGAGACATCACGTCACGGCCTCCGGGCCCGGACCCTGGTGTTGATCCTTGCAGTGCTGGCTCTGATGGCCCTCGTCGCGATCGGCGTCGGCTACCAGCGGCACGTGCCGCTGCTGGGTCTGCTGCCATCGGCCTTGATGCCGGCACCGTCCGCCCCGGTTCCACATGTGGCGGATCGGCCCATTCCGGCACCCGGCGTTCCGACGCATATGGCGCAGATGCCAAAGGAAAACGCGCCTGCGGCTCGAATGGCCTCGGCTCCACAGCCCGCGAGTGCCCCGCCGGTGCGACGGAGTATGCCGGTTTTACAGCCCGCGATCCGGCTGAGTGTGCAGGCACCGGGTGCGCCTTTCGCGGCGGCTCCGCTTGCCTCCATTCCGGCAACCGAGATCGCGCCGGCCCCGGTCGTTCCGGGCGCGAGCCTGCTGCTGATCGCCGAGCCGGGCGACACGCTGCCGAAGCTGTATGCCAAGGTCTACCAGGGCATGACACCGCCGCCATACTCGGAAGTCACCGCGGTCAACCCCGCCCAGATCAAGCCGGGCGACCATCTCATGTTCCCGACACCCCCGAACGGTTGGCGACCCTGACCTTTCGCGCCGTCGAGGGTGATCAGCGCGCGGGTCCCGTGACGGCCGGGTCCTGCATCTGCAACCGCACATGCAGCGCCCCGGCCTCCGCGATCTGGTGCAGGCCGACGCTGCTGGTTCCGGCGGCTGCCTGCAGGTAAAGGCGATACGCCTGCTGCCGGTCGACCGGCGTCCCCACCCCGTTCTCGGTGCACCAAGCGAGGTCGTACTGCGCCATCGAGGCTGCCGGGCCATGGCCGGCAGCTGCGCGCCGGAACAAGGCGGCCGCGGCGGCCTTCTCCTGCGGCTTCCTGGACAACAAGGCCCGCTGCGCCTGGCCGAAGGCCGCATCTTCCGTATCGGGCGGCAGGGCGTTCATCGCGGCCCTGGGCAGCGGGTGGCGAAGATGAGCCGATGCCGCCGCAATCCCGTCGCGCACCGCTTCGGCGAACAGACGTTGCGCTCGCGCCGGATCGCGCGGAACTCCGTCGCCCGATGTCAGCATCAGGGCGAGATTGTATTCCGCCCGGCCGTCATGGTGTTCCGCCGCCTGTCCATACCATCGGGCAGCTTCCTGGTGATCCCGTGGCACTCCATCCGCGCCAGCATCGTAGAGCACCGCCACGTTGAACATGGCGACCTTGTCACCATGTTCCGCAGCCTTGCGATACCATTCCAGCGCCTGACGATGATCCTGGGGGACACCCTCGCCGGTATCGTACATCACTCCAAGAAATCGCGATGCCCGGGCGTCACCGGCATCGGATGCATCGCGCCAGGTTCGGTAGGCTTCGGCGAACGCACCCGAACGGAATGCATCCATGCCGTCGAGCTCGGCCGCACGCGTGGGCGCCGATATGGGCGACGCGACCAGGGCCAGACTCAAGCACGCGAGCACAGCAGTGCTTCTCAATGGGATCATTCCAAAAAAATACACAAAAGTGTGTAGGTCCATGAACAACGTGAAACGATCTGTTCGTTTCCGCGCTGACCGACAGTCCTTCTTGAATTCTGAGAGAGGTTGTCGATCATCATGACGTATCACGCGCTCGTGCGCCTCGGTCCGCCCTTTCTGGCCGCCGGCATGCTGGTGTCGGCATGTGCCCATCCGGCGCCCGGCAACAACGAAGCCGCAGCCGCGGTCCAGGCACCGCCGAATGTTCCGCTGGTCACGAAGCCGACCACGGGCCAGGAGGTGAAGGCGGTCGCCAACGACAAGATCGAGATCGTCTTTCCGCACGGAGGCTCCAGCCTGACGCCAGAGGCCGCCAAGCAGCTCGACCTTGCCGCGCGACTATTTCGGGATGCGAACCCCGTGCTGATGTTCACCACCGGCTATTCGGATAATACCGGTGACGAATACCACAATCTTCTGCTGTCGGCGCGCCGGGCGCAGATCGTGAAGAAGGCGCTCGTCGCCCGCGGTATTCCAGCGGACCGGCTGCTGCTGCAGGCGCTGGGTGCATCCGACCCGGCAGACTCTTCGGACCCGACCGCGGCGGCAAACCGTCGCGTCGTCGTAACTTGGCGCTTGCTCTAAAAGCGGCTGTTTCGCCGTTCCCGGCTTCGTCCCGTATGATCCGGCGATGGATGTAGCGCTCGACTGTCTATGACGGCCACGACCAACGTGCATCGCTGCAACTGGGCACAGTCCAGTGCCGCGATGCAGGCCTACCACGACGCAGAGTGGGGCGTGCCACAGCATGATTCGCGAATGCTATGGGAAATGCTGATGCTGGAAGGCTTCCAGGCCGGATTGTCCTGGATAACCGTCCTGCGCAAGCGTGGGGCATTCCGTGAGGCCTTTGCCGGGTTCGACCCAGCAATAGTCGCCAGCTTCGACGAAAGCGATATTGAGCGCCTTATGCTCGATGCGGGCATCATACGCGCCCGTGCCAAGATCCAGGCGACGATCAAAGGCGCCAGGATCTGTTGCGATATGCAGGCCGGCGGCGAGAGCTTCGACGAGTTCTGCTGGTCGTTCACAGATGGCAAGGTGTTGCAGGGCGACGGGCACAGCGTTGCCACTGTCTCACCGCTCTCGGAACGGATCTCGAAGGAGATGAAACGGCGTGGCTTCAAGTTCGTCGGGCCGACGATCGTGCAGGCTTTCATTCAGGCCGTCGGCATCGTCGACGATCACTCCGCAGAGTGTTTCCGACGCACGCAGAGGCGTCCCCTGAGCCTGTGACAGTACCCAACGCCGGGCCTAGTTGGTTGCCCCGCCGTCCAGGATGAGGCTGGAACCGGTCATGAACGCGCTCTCGTCGGTCGCGAGGTAGGCCACCAGTCCGGCGATCTCTTCAGGCGTGCCGAGCCGCCCCATCGGCTGGCGTGCGATGAAGGCGGCACGTGCAGCCTCGGGGTCGGCGTTGGCGGCGATGCGTTCCTCGAGCGAGGGGGATGAAACGGTGCCGGGACAGATGGCATTGCACCGTATGCCCTTGCCGATGAAGTCGGCAGCGATCGACTTGGTCAGGCCGATCACGGCGGCTTTCGACGCACCGTAGGCGGCACGGTTCTGGAAGCCCTTCACCGAGGATGCAATCGAGGCGATGTTGATGATGTTGCCGTACCCTGCCGCCAGCATCGAGGGCAGCACTGCGCGCGTCACATGGAAGATCGAGTCGACGTTGAGCGCGAACGACCTGTCCCAATCCTGTATCGAGGCATCCAGGATGGTTCCCTGATGCACCCAGCCGACGCAGTTCACCACGATGTCGAACGGCAGCAGATCCGCCAGCGCACCTTCGATCTGCGCGGGATCGGACGCGTCGAACGCGTGCGTCCGGATATTGGGATGGACCAGTTCCGCAAGCTTGCCGGCATTGATATCGGCGGCGGCGACGAGCGCCCCCTCCTCCGCAAGCCGCAGCGCGGTCGCCTTGCCAATTCCCTGTGCCGCCGCGGTGACCAGCACACGGCGCCCGGCCAAACGCTGTTGGATCACAGGCTGCGCCGTCTCGTTGTTGCCGATCATTGGCCGGGCACTCCTTCGGAAGCCGATTGCGTCGGGCTCGTTGCGTCGTAGTCGTTCACCAGCAGCCGGTAGGGAATTGCATCCTCCTCGATGCTGCTGAAACGGGCGAGCGGGCTGGCGAAGAAATTGTCCGCCTTGTCGTCGTTGACGCTCGAGACCTCGCCGACGACGACCGCCCCGCCCTCGCCCCAGAATGCGTGATACGTGCCCGGAAACAGCGTGATGCTTTCGCCCGGTGCGAGCAGCAGCACGGTTCCGGCCGCGACCTCCATGGCCTCGCCATCGAGATGTGCCACCAGGCTGCCGTCTTCATCGACGCTGCCATCGTCGCGCATCCCGAACAGCCTGATCGCCAGCAGAGCATTCGGAGAGAGCGAAAACCTGTTGATGATGTCCTCGACTTTCTGGACATGACGATGCAGCGGCGTCAGCTGGTCCCGCCGGGAGATCATGATCTTCTCGGCATACGGCCGGTTCCCCGCCTCCGTACTGCCAACGATACCGTTCCGCACCGTGAACAGCAGCAGACCCTCCTCCTCGAAGCGCCCGCCACCAAAATCGGTCACGTCCCACCCCAGCCCGCAATCCTTCACCGGATCGCCGACCCGTTGCCGCCCGCGCCAATCATCGACACCCCACCGCCCAAACGCCGGAAGAAAAACCCCCGCCCGCCCAAAATCCTCCTCGGCCTGCGCAATGACCGTATTCAGCAAAGATCTTTTCACTGTTGTCCTCATCAATTGCCGAGACCGTCTGAGAATGCGTTGTGCCGAGTGAGAGCTCCCTCTACGGGAGCGCCCGTCGTGGGTATCGGAGCACCGGAGCGGAGCGGCCTCCTGGCCGTGAGCACCGGAGCGCACGAGAGCCGCGTCGGATCGCCGGCACAGCGCATTATCAGACGGTCTCTCAGTGGACGGCGTTGGCGGCGGTTAGTCCCCCATCGATCCGGTGATCGGAACCGGTGATGAAGCCGGCCTTGTCGGAAGCAAGGAAGGCGGCGAGTTCGGCGACCTCTTCCGGCTCGCCGATCCGCCCGATCGGGTGGGCGTCGCCGAAGCGTGCGAACACCGAATCGATATCCGCGTCGGGTCCGTTGAAGGTGCGGGCCGCGAGTTCCAGTATGGGCGTGCGCACCGAGCCGGGGCTGATGGAAATCACCCTGATGCGTTCACGCGCGTAGTCCAACGCCATGGCACGGGTGAGTGCGTGGATCGCGCCTTTCGACGCGACGTAGGCTTCGACACCAGGCTGGCAGTTGAAGCCCTGCACGCTCGCCATGTTGATGATCACGCCACCACCGCGGGTGCGCATGATCGGCACGCCGAAATGCGCGGTCAGGTGGATCGAGCCGACATTCACTTTCAGGCACTGCATGAACAACTCGGGCGACGTCGAGACCGCATCGCCGTACGGATGAACGGCGGCGGAATTGACGATGATGTCGAGGCCCCCGAAACGCTGGACCGTGGCCTCGACCGCCGCCTGCACCTCGGCCGGTTCCGAAACGTCGGTGCGCCGGGTGACGAGCGACAAGCCGGAGGCCGCCGCCGCCGCTGCCAGCGCGTCGTTATGCGCGTCATCGATGCCGAGTGCGACGACATCGGCGCCACCCCGCGCCAGGCGGAGGGCCACCGCACGCCCGATGCCGCTCGTGCCGGTCACCAGTGCGATCTTGTTCGTGAAGTCGTTCATCCTGGTCCCTGGTTCAGGCTTGGGTTGCGTCGTCCGGCGGGTCGCCGAGATACTCCAGGCCGGACTGGAGATGCCTGTTCATGTAGTGGGTGTAGGCGATCCGGTCCTTGTGGCGCAGCGCATCGAGAATATCCCGGTGATCGCCGGCTGCCGCATGCAGCGCATCGCGCCGCGATTTTCCGGTTTTCATCAGGCGGCGGATCACCGGCCTCAGCATTGCGTAGATCTCGGACAGGGTCCGATTTCCTGCAGCGTCCACCAGGGCCTGATGAAAGCGGAAATCGAACTCGGACGCACGGTCGACATCCTGGCTGGCTTCCATCATGCCGTTGATCTCGGCCATCGCATCGAGCTCGGCATCGGTGATCCGGTCGATCAGGGTCTCCCCGAGATTCATCTCGGTCAGCCTGCGAAAACCCTGGATGTCCTGGAAGCTGTCGGCCGAGATATCCATGGCGAAGGCGAACAGGTCGGTCATCGCAACCTGCCGGCCGTCGGTGATGATCGCGCCGACCTTCTGTCGGGACTCCACCACACCGTATGCCTTCAGGGTCCGGACCGCCTCGCGGATGGTGTTGCGGCCGGTCGCGAACATCAGTGCGAGTTCGGCCTCGGAGGGGAGAACATCACCGATGCCGAGCTTCCGCGCCTTGATCAATTTGCGTATCCGCGCGACGGCAACGTCCACGGCCGAGGCCGGCTCCCGCTCGACAGCCTGTTCGCTCGCCTGGCTCATTAGGGATGGTCGCCGGTGTGCATCATGCCATCTTGACTAGCAGCCATCGCGATCCCGGACAAGTATGTTATGGGACAATATGATCGTCAAACGGGACAAACCAATTGCTCTCCCCTCCGATCGGCATATGTTGTCCCATAAAAAGAGATCGACATGCTTCAGACGTGGCGCTGGTTCGGACCGGATGATCCGGTGACCCTGAGCGATGCAAGGCAAGCCGGGGTCGAGGGCATCGTGACCGCGCTGCACCACATCTATGACGGTCGCGCCTGGAGCGTGTCCGACATCGAGCAGCGGATCGGCCTGCTGAAGGCGGCGGGATTCGACTGGTCGGTGTGCGAGTCGATCCCGGTGCATGCATCGATCAAGCTGGGTAGCGGATCGAGCCGCCGCTCCATCGATGCGTGGAAGGACAGCCTGGCCAATCTCGGTCGCGCCGGGGTACCGGTGGTCTGCTACAATTTCATGCCGGTGGTCGACTGGACACGGACGGATCTTCGCCATCCGACCAAGGCCGGCGGGCTGGCCCTCCGCTTCGACATGGCCGACTTCGTGGCGTACGACGTCCATGTTCTCGAACGGCCCGATGCCGGACAGGACTATGCCGCCCCCCTGCTCGACGAGGCCCAACGACGGATCTCGGCGATGGACGATGCCCGCATCGCGACGCTCGAACGGACCATCATCGCCGGCCTGCCCGGTGGCGAGGACAGCCACACGCGGGACGGCATCCGGGCCAGCATCGCGGCGTTTGCCGGCATCACCCCGGACGACATGCGCCGCAACCTCGTTGCGTTCCTCGAAGAAGTGGTTCCGGTGGCCGAGGATGTCGGCGTGAAGCTGGCCATCCACCCGGACGATCCACCATTCTCGTTGTTCGGACTGCCGCGGATCGTCTCGACGGCTGCGGACGCGCGATTCATCCTCGATGCGGTCGACCATGTCGCCAACGGTCTTACGCTTTGTGCCGGCTCCTACGCATCACGCGTAGACAACGACCCGGTGGCACTCGCGAACGAATTCGGTCCCCGCATCCACTTCGCGCACCTGCGCAATGTCGTGCGCGACGCAGATGGTTCGTTCATGGAGTCCGATCATCTGGGCGGCGACGTCGACATGGTCGGGCTGGTCTCCAGCCTCACCCGCGAGGAGCGGCGCCGCGCCCAGGCCGGCGACATGGCCCCGATCCCGATGCGTCCGGACCACGGCCATCTGCTGCTCGACGACATCGGCAAGGCCGTCAACCCGGGTTATTCCTGCATCGGCCGGATGAAGGGCCTGGCCGAGCTCAGGGGCGTCATGGCTGCGGTCGATCGCCTTCTGCCGGTATGATGGCGACGATGCAGCATAGTCAGGGCTCGCCGGGATGACGTGGTCGGCGCCGGACTATTCGAAATTCGAGGCCGAGCGTAACCGCCCGGTCCGCGATCTGCTGTCGCAACTCACCGGCGATCCCGCCAGCATCATCGATCTTGGCTGCGGGCCCGGCAACTCGACCGAACTGCTGGCCGCCCGCTTTCCAAATGCGACGGTGACCGGGATCGACAGTTCGCCGGACATGATCGACGCCGCAGCCAAGCGTCGCCCGGACATTCGTTTCGAGGTCAGGGATATCGGCGAACGACACGATGCGGACGGACGGTTCGACCTGATGTTCGCCAACGCGTCGTTGCAGTGGCTGCCCAATCATGCTGCGCTGCTGTCGGTGCTTGTCGACCAGCTTGCGCCCGGCGGCATGCTGGCCGTGCAGATGCCGGACAATCTCGACGAGCCGGCGCATCGCCTGATGCGCGAAACTGCGCTTGACGCAAGGTGGGCGGTGAAGCTGGCCGACGCTTCGAAAGCGCGCGACAGCCTGCATAGCGCGGAATGGTATCTCGAAACCCTTCGCGGCCTCGGCACCCAGGTCGATGTCTGGCGCACGACCTATCATCACGCGCTGGCGGGCGGGGCAGCCGATATCGTCGGCTGGTTCAAAAGCACCGGGCTCAGGCCATTCCTGCAACCGCTCGACGAAGACGAGCAGGCCGCCTTCCTGGCCCGCTACGAAACGGCGATCGCCCGTATCGTCCCGTCAGCCAGCGATGGAACCGTCCTGCTGAGGTTTCCGCGCCTCTTCTTCACCGCACGCCTGGAGACCCATCGATAATGCTACTAGGCCGGCGAGCCGACGCGGCTCTCGTGCGCTCCCGAAGAAGGAGCTCTCACTCGGCCTAGCGCATTCTCGAACGGTCTCCGCACCTGTTGCGGACAACAGTAAGAGGGTCTTCGGTGCGTCAGCCGCCGACGAGCTTGACGGAATCGCCGACCAGGCCGCGGGCGAATTCGTTGGCCGAGAATGGACGCAGATCCTCCGCTGTTTCGCCGACGCCGACCGCGTGCAAGGGCAGGCCAAACGTTTCCGCCAGCGCGACGACGATGCCGCCGCGGGCGCTGCCGTCGAGCTTGGTGACGACCAGTCCGGTCACGGCGACCAGTTCCTTGAACACGCGCACCTGCTCGATCGCGTTCTGGCCGGTGGTCGCGTCCAGCACCAAAATCACCGAGTGCGGCGCGGTCTCGTCGAACTTGCGCAGCACGCGGATGATCTTGGCGAGTTCCTCCATCAGCGCGCCCTTGTTGTGCAGCCGGCCGGCGGTGTCGATCAGCAGCAGGTCGGCATTCTCGGCGCGCGCCTTCTTGAGCGCCTCGAACGCCAGGCCGGCGGCATCGGCGTTCGGTGGTCCGGAAATCACCGGCGCACCGACGCGCTCGCCCCAGATCTGCAACTGCTCGACGGCGGCGGCCCGGAACGTGTCGCCGGCGACCAGGATGGTCTTCACCCCCTGGCGGCCGAACTGCAGCGCCATCTTGCCGATGGTGGTGGTCTTGCCGGTGCCGTTGACGCCGACCACCAGCACGACATGCGGCTTCAGCGCGGGGTTCGGCACGAACGGGATCGCCACCGGCTCGAGCACACGGGCGATTTCCGCCGACAGGGCCACGCGCACCTCCTCGTCGGTCACTTCGCGGCCGAACCGGGTGCGGCGGAATTCGTCGATGATGCGACCCGCGACAGCGGGCCCGAGATCGGCCGCGACCAGCAGCTCCTCGAGCTCGCCCAGCGCCTCCTCGTCCAGCTCCCGCTTGGCGAACACCGCGGTGAGGTTGCTGCCAAGCTTCTGCGTGCTGCGCGACAGGCCTTCCTTGAGCCGGTTGAAGAAACCCATCGCCATCGATCTAGATCCTTTCCGCCATCAGCACCTTGGCCGACGGCGCTATCGCCCGCGCCGCGATCACCTGACCGGGCTCGCCGGCAGGCTGCTCGAACCGCACCGGCGCGAAATGTTCCGAATGGCCGCCAGTTGGTGTTTCCAGCAGCACGCGCAACTCCCGCCCGGCGAAACCCTGGTGGAACGCCTCGGCGTTCGCCGCGCCGGCCTCGCGGAGCCGGCCCGCGCGCTCGCGGCGCACCGGAACCGGAACCGCCGGCATGCGCGCCGCCGGGGTACCGGGGCGCTCGCTATAAGGGAACACATGCAGATACGGCAGCGCGTGTGTACGGACGAAGCCGAGCGTCTCCTCGAACAGCGCATCGTCCTCGGTCGGGAAGCCGGCGATGAGGTCGGCGCCGAAGCCGATCCCCGGACGCAGCCTCCGCGCCTTATCCACCACGCGCGCCGCGTCGTCGGTCAGATGCCGGCGCTTCATCCGCTTGAGCACCAGGTCCGAGCCCGCCTGCAAAGACAGATGCAGATGCGGCATCAGCCGTTCCTCGTGCTCGATCAGCAGCCAGAGGTCGGCGTCGATCTCGACCGGATCGAGCGAGGAGAGCCGCAGCCGCTCCAGCTCCGGCACCAGCGCCAGCAACCGGCGGGCGAGCTGGCCCAGCGCTGGCCTGCCAGGCAGGTCGCCACCGTAGGAGGTGATGTCGACCCCGGTCAGCACGACTTCGCGGTAGCCGGAGCGCACCAGCGCCCGCACCTGCTCGACAACCGCGCCGATCGGCACCGAGCGCGACGGACCACGGCCGAACGGAATGATGCAGAAGGTGCAGCGATGGTCGCAGCCCTGCTGTACCTGGACGAAGGCGCGACTGCGCCCGACGAACTCGGTGACCAGGTGCGCCGCCGTCTCGCGTGCCGCCATGATGTCGGACACCGCATTGCCGGAACCGAGCGCCGCCTCGGTCCAACTTGCGGCCTGCAGCTTGTCCTCGTTGCCGAGCACGCGGACCACGCCGGGCAGCAGGCTCCAGGGAGCCGGATCGAGCTGCGCCGCGCAGCCGGTGACGACGATGCGGGCATCGGGACGATCGCGATGCGCGCGCCGGATCGCCTGCCGCGCCTGGCGTTCGGCCTCGGAGGTGACCGCGCAGGTGTTGACGATAATGACGTCGTCGAGGCCGCCGGCGTGGCTGCGCATCACCTCGCTCTCGTAGGTGTTCAGCCGGCAGCCGAAGGTCAGGAGTTCCGGGGGCGTGCTCATCGGTAATCGTCCAGCTCGACCAGTCCGGTGAAGGAGATCACCGCCGGCCCGGTCATCAGGATGCGTCCATCCCCGGTCCATTCGATGCCGAGCACACCGCCCTCCATCTCGACGGCGACACGGCGCTCGGTCACGCCGCGACGCACGGCGTTGACCACGGCGGCGCAGGCGCCTGATCCGCAGGCCAGGGTCAGGCCGGTGCCGCGTTCCCAGACCCGCAGGCTGATGCGCTCGCGCGACAGGATGCGGGCGAAGCCGATATTGGCACGCTCGGCGAACAGCGGGGCGGCCTCCAGCAGCGGGCCCACTGCCGCCGGGTCGGCCGGGTGGTCGAAGAAAGTGGCGTGCGGGTTGCCCATCGAGCAGCCGGCCGGGTCGTGGAGGAGCGGCAGGTGCAGCGTGTCGGCCTCGCGTGCCAGCGGGATGTCGCGCCAGTCCAGGCCCGGCCGGCCCATATCGACCTCGATCAGCCCGTCCTCGAGAACGCGGGCCGCGAGCAGGCCGCCATCGGTTCGGATGCGAAAGTCCGGTCCGGCGCCCTGCCCGGCCAGCAACGACGCCACGCAGCGGGTGGCGTTGCCGCAGGCGCCGGACTCGCTGCCGTCGGGGTTGAAGAACCGCACCCGGACGTCGTCCGAGCCATGGTCGGGTGCGGCGATCAGGACGAGCTGGTCGCAGCCGATCCCGGTATGCCGGTCGGCAAGCCGGGCGATCATCGCCGGCGTCAGTCCGAGCGACCCGGCGCGCTCGTCCAGCACGATGAAATCGTTCCCGGCGCCGTGCATCTTGTTGAAAGCGACTTGCATGGCCGCTCCTATAGAGGATCGTCTAGTCTGGCGCGACGACTTGAAAGGACCTGCGATGGACCAGAGCGTGATGGCAGCCCAGATGCACACGCAGGCGGGCCTGCAACTCGACCGGCGACCACTGCCGCCGGAGCTGTGGTCGGCGCTGCAGGCCCGGTTCGGCGACCGGCTGACCCGGACCGCCGCGGAACTGGATCGGCACGGGCACGAGGAAAGCTGGCATCCGGGAGTGCCGCCCGACGCGGTCGTGTTCGCCGAGAGCACCGCCGAAGTCGCCGAGCTCATGCGGCTGTGCGCGCAGCATCGCGTGCCGGTGGTGCCGTTCGGCGCCGGCACGTCGCTCGAGGGCCATGTCGCCGCGATGGCAGGCGGCATCAGCCTCGACCTGTCGCGCATGACCCGGATCATCGACGTGCGTCCCGAGGATGGCGACTGCAGCATCGAGGCCGGCGTCACCCGTGAGCAGCTCAATACCCACTTGCGCGATGTCGGCCTGTTCTTCTCGGTCGATCCCGGCGCCCCGGCGACGATCGGCGGCATGGCGGCGACCCGCGCGTCCGGCACCAATGCCGTGCGCTACGGCACCATCCGCGACGTGGTGCTGTCCCTGGTGGCGGTCATGGCGGACGGGCGGGTGGTGCGCACCGGCGGCCGGGCCCGCAAATCCGCCGCCGGCTACGACCTGACCCGCCTGCTGATCGGTTCGGAAGGCACGCTCGGCATCATCACCGAGCTGACCGTCAGGCTGTTCCCGATCCCCGAGAGCATCGCCTCGGCGGTGTGCACGTTTCCCAGCGTTCAGGCGGCGGTCGAATGCGTGATCGGGCTGATCCAGCTTGCGGTGCCACTGGCACGGATCGAGTTCCTGGATGCGGCGGCGATCGACGCGGTGAACCGCTATTCCAGCCTCGACAATGCGCTGGCGCCGACCCTGTTCCTGGAGTTCCACGGCAGCGAGGCCGAGGTCGCGGCGCAGGTCGCCACGGTGCGGGATGCCATCGCCAGTCACGGCGCCGGCGAACTGCACTGGGCGACGCGTGCGGAGGATCGGGCCCGGTTGTGGAAGGCTCGGCACGAGGCGCTTTGGGCGGTGAACGCGACACGGCCGGGAAGCCGGAGCTGGACCACCGACGTGTGCGTGCCGATCTCGCGCCTCGCCGAATGCATCGTCGACACCACTGCCGACATGCAGGAGCTGCCGTTCCGCGGCGCCATCGTCGGCCATGTCGGCGACGGCAACTTCCACTGCCTGCTGCCGCTCGACCCGACCTCGGATGCCGAACTCGAGGCGGCGGCCCGGTTCAACGACCGGCTGGTCCGGCGCGCCCTGGCGATGGAGGGGACCTGCACCGGCGAGCACGGGATCGGCCATGGCAAGCTCGGCTTCATGGCGCTGGAACATGGCGAGGGGCTGGCCGTGATGCGCGCGGTCAAGCATGCGCTCGACCCGGACGGCATCCTCAACCCGGGCAAGGTGCTGCCTGCGGGATAGAGGGTGGACCTTGCGGCTGGGACGCAGTGCCGGGACACTGCCGGCACGACTGGACCAGGAACCAATTCATGCCGCATCCGCTTCGCCTCGCAGCCGCCCTCTCGTTGATGTGCGGAATGATGGTCCCGGCCACGTTCGCCGCCGACCTGCCGGCACCGGGCGGCATGGCGATGACGGCTCCGCACCCGGACAGCGCAGCCGACCATGCCATGGAGGCGGGAATGGCCCGGATGCAGCACGACATGCAGACCGCGCCGACGACCGGTAATGCCGACCATGATTTCGTTGCCATGATGACGCCGCACCATTCCGGCGCGATCGACATGGCGAAGGTGGAACTGCGCTACGGCAAGGATCCGGAATTGCGCCGCCTGGCGCACGAGATCATCGGCGCGCAGGAGCGCGAGATCGCGCAGATGAACGCCTGGGCCGCCGCCCATCCGGGCCCGGTTCGGGCGACGAAGTGAGATCACGTTGCTGCCGTCTGCTCGGCGCGTGGTGCTTCACCGTCATGGGAGGACATTTCGCGATGTCGGCTGAACCACACTACGAGGTCCAGGGCCGCACAGTCACCCGGATCGAGGCCGACCTCGCAGCCGGCCACGTCACGTCCGAACATCTGGTGAGCCTGTATCTCGCACGGATCAAGGCCGTCGACGCAGCCGGTCCGACGCTGCATTCGGTCCTGGCGATCAATCCGGATGCGCTGGCCGAAGCCCGTGACAGCGACCTGCGGCGAAGCACCCGCGCGCCGCGTCCGCTTGAAGGTGTTCCGATCCTCATCAAGGATAATATCGACGTTGCCGGTCCGTTGCCCACGACCGCGGGCTCGCTGGCTTTGACGGAGAACGTCACCGGCCGCGATGCACCGCTGGTCCGGCGGCTGCGCGAGGCGGGTGCCGTCATCCTCGGCAAGACCAACCTGTCCGAATGGGCGAACATGCGCGGCAACCGCTCGATCAGCGGCTGGAGCGGTGTCGGCGGCCTGACCCGCAACCCCTATTCGTTGGATCGCTCGCCGTGCGGTTCCTCCTCCGGCAGCGGCGTGGCGGTGGCGGCATCGCTGGCGCCGATGGCGATCGGCACCGAGACCGATGGCTCGGTCACCTGCCCGGCCAACGTCAACGGCCTGGTCGGCCTGAAACCGACCGTCGGGCTGGTGTCGCGCACCCACATCATCCCGATCTCATCGAGCCAGGACACCGCCGGGCCGATGACCCGCACGGTGACGGATGCCGCGCGCCTGCTCACGGTGATCGCCGGCAGCGATCCCGACGATGCGGTGACCCTCGCCGCCGATGCGCATCGTACCGACTACATGGCCGCACTGGACGCGCATGCCCTCAAGGGCAGCCGGATCGGGGTGATGCGCTTTGCCGCCGGCTATCATTCCGAGCTCGACGCGTTGTTCGACCAGTCTCTCGACAGGATGCGGGCGGCCGGGGCCACCCTCGTCGAGATCAAGGATTTCCCCGGGCTGGACACCATCTCCGGCTTCGAGCTGACCGTGCTGCTCACTGAGCTGAAGGCCGGCCTCAACGCCTACCTGGCGACCACACCGCCCGCCGTCCGGTCGCGGACCCTGGCCGAGCTGATCGCCTTCAACGAGGCGCATCGCGACCGCGAGCTCGGCCTGTTCGGGCAGGAGCTGTTCATCAAGGCCGAAGCGACACAAGGGCTCGACGACCCGGCCTACCGCACCGCCCGCGACACGGCGCGCCGGCTGGCCGGGCCCGAGGGCATCGACCGGCTGCTCGCCGCCGACCACCTGGACGCGCTGGTGGCGCCGACCGGCGGTCCGGCCTGGACCGTCGATACGATAGACGGCGACCATGATGGCGGCAGCGCCAGCATGCTGCCGGCTGTTGCCGGCCTGCCACACCTGACCGTCCCGATGGGTCTGATCTCGGGGCTGCCGGTCGGGATGTCGTTCATCGGCAGCGCCTGGTCGGAAGCCCGGCTGCTCGCACTGGGCTATGCCTTCGAGCAGGCGCATCCGGTGCTGCCGAGCCCGCATTATCCGCACTCGATCGGCAGCAATCCGGCTGCAGCCGCCCTGCTCGCTCCCATTGCCGCGACGCCGCGATCAAAAATGTGAACGCGTCCCAGCATCGTTGCAGCAACTTGTGAACAGACCCATCGGGAAACATCGGATAGGCCAGTTCTCGCGGCAATGATCCATCGCGGCAAGGCGTCGCGGCGGTGCTACGAATGGCGGGGCGATGCAACAGATTCTGACATACCGGGAATGTCGTTACGTGGTCGGACCGGAAAACGATCGAGGCCGGGCCTGGATCATTTACCCGGACAACGGTCCGGAAGCCGGGGCCGAGCGCGGTACCGCGCGCAGCGAGGGCATGCGTGGCTCCTTCAAGGTTGCAGTCCATACGGCACAACATGCGATCGATCGCTGGCTCGAAGCTCCGGCGGCTGAATGACGGCCCAGTAGGCCGAGCCAGGCCATCGGACGACACTGAAACCGGGCTCTGAGCCCATCGCGAGCGCTGGCGGGATGGGGCCATGCTCCACTCGCAAGTCGGTTTTCCTGGCTATTCGAGCCAGGGCTCTTTATGTGCGCTCCTTCAACCCGATCGCATCCGCCCTCTCCCGAACCGCTTGTTCTGCGGGGCGGTCGGCCGCGCGTCCTGATGGATTGCCCTGTATGCCTTTTCCCGCGACCCACCCTACCCTCGCCAGCGCCCTGCTCGCGCGCGGCTATGAGGAGCCGACACCGGTCCAGCTCGCTGTGCTGCAACCGGAGACGGAGGGGCGCGATCTGCTCGTCTCTGCACAGACCGGTTCCGGCAAGACCGTCGCCTATGGCCTGGCTGCCGCCCCGACCCTCATGGGCGATGCCGACCGGTTGCCGCGCGCCACCGCGCCGCTCGCCCTGGTGATTGCCCCGACGCGCGAGCTGGCGATGCAGGTTCATAAGGAACTGGCATGGCTCTACGCCGACGCCGGCGCACGGATCGTCGCATGCATCGGCGGCATGGACGTGCGCCGCGAGGCCCGCGCGCTTGAAGGCGGTTGCCACATCGTCGTCGGAACGCCCGGCCGCCTCTGCGACCATCTGTCACGCGGCCGCCTCAACACCGGATCGCTGCGCGTCGTCGTGCTCGACGAGGCCGACGAGATGCTGGACCTCGGCTTCAAGGACGAGCTCGAGCAAATCCTGAGCGCCACGCCGACCGATCGGCGCACGCTGCTGTTCTCGGCCACCATCGCCCGGGAGATCGCCACTCTCGCACGCAAGTATCAGCGCGACGCGATGCGCATCGATACCGTGTCCGGCACCCGCCAGCACGCCGACATCGACTACCGCGCCGTGCTCGCGGCTCCGAACGAGGCCGAGCATGCGGTCGTGAACGTACTGCGCTGGTTCGAGAGCCCGACCGCGATGGTGTTCTGTTCCACCCGCGACATGGTTCGCCACATGCAGAGCAGCCTGCAGGAGCGTGGTTTCTCCGCCGTCGCCCTGTCCGGCGAACTCAGCCAGGCCGAACGGACCCGCGCCCTTGATGCGCTGCGCAGCGGCGGCGCCCGGGTTTGTGTCGCGACCGACGTTGCGGCCCGCGGCATCGACCTGCCCGACCTCGGGCTGGTCATCCATGCCGCCTTGCCGAGCGACAGCGCCACGTTGCTGCACCGGAGTGGCCGCACCGGCCGCGCCGGGCGCAAGGGCACCTGCGTCCTGGTGGTGCCGGCGATCCGCCGTCGCAAGGCCGAGCAGCTGCTGGCCGGCGCGCGCGTGCAGGCCCATTGGAGCGGCGCTCCGACCGCCGACGAGATCCGCACCCGCGACGGCGAGCGCTTGCTGGCCGACCCGATCCTGACCGAGGAGTTCACCCCCGAGGACCAGGCGCTCGGACAGGCCCTCCTGGCCGGACGCAGCCCCGAGGAAATCGCCGCGGCGCTGGTTCGGCTGTATCGCGCCAACCTGCCCGATCCGGAAGAAATCCGCGCGATGTCGGTCGGACCGGAGCGCCGGCCCCAGGCCGTGCATGGCTCCAACGAGCGCTATGAGCGTGCCGAGCGCCCGGCGCGTGCTCCGAGAGCCGACCGATCCGGCGATGACCGTCCACGTCCCGAACGCTCGAACGACGATCGCCCGCGTCCGGAGCGCTCGAACGACGACCGCTCGAACGAGCCGAGCGTCTGGTTCGGGATGCCGATCGGTCGCCAGGACAAGGCCGATCCGAAGTGGCTGGTGCCGCTGATCTGCCGTCTCGGTGGCGTGACCAAGCGCGATATCGGCTCGATCAAGATCTTCGACGGCGAGACCCGCTTCGAGATCACCCAGTCGATGGCCGAGCGCTTCACTGCCTGCATCGCCGCGACCGACGATGACGAGGTCACCATCTCGGCGTCGTCGGCACCGACCACCGGCACGTCTCCGCGTCCGCAGCGCGATGCGTCCGGCCCGGGCTACAACAAGGAAGCCTACAACAAGGGCGCGCCGCCGCGTCGCAGTTCTGCTGCTCCCGCCGATCGCCGACGCACCGCGCCCAAGCTCAACTCGTCGCGCAAGCGCGCTTCCTAGCGCGTTTCGCATCCGCCGCCTCCGCGGCGGATGCGGTCAGTGCCGGCCGCTGCCGTTAAAGAGTCGTCAGTCCTGTCAGGCTGGCGATCTGCAACGCAATCGTGATGCGCCCCATGAAGTTGGCTGGCATTGAACGTCCTCACCGCGGTAGAGCTCGTAGCTGCTTGATTATCTCAGTCCAATGAAACGACGCCGTTCATCCGACGCTAAGCACACAGATAAAATCTATAAGGACAAGATTTGTGTGCGTGCTGCTGGTTGAAGACGAATTCCTGATCAGGGAAATCATGTCTGAATGTCTGCAGGATGCTGGCTATGACGTCGTCGACGTCGAGAACGGTGATCGCGCAGTTGAACTGATCAAACATCCGCCGCGGAAGTTCTCGATCCTGATCACCGACTTCCATATGCCGGGAGATGCGGACGGTTCGAAGGTGGCGGCACAGCTTCGGCTCGCAATCCCGGGAATACCAGTCGTGATCGCATCGGGTCGACCCGAAGCATTGCAGGCGGCGTGGCAAACCGAGCTCGGGTACAAGCTGCTCAGGAAGCCTTATCTTCCGAGCGAGTTGGTCAAACTGGTGGAGACACTCGTAGGCCATCCCTCGGCCAAGAGCAGCGAGCAAGGCCGCATCACGTAGTGGTGACCTTGGCACTGATGTGCCCTAATGATGCTAATGTGATCATGTCGCGAGGGCCAACCCCCACGCTGACGTAGTGCGTGCGGCACGGGCTCACGATCGTCGATTTACGTCATCCGAGGTGGACGCTGACAGCTGGAATGGCCATCCGCATTCGAACGTCTCGTGCTTCGACCCTGCATACCCGCTCCACCAGGAGCAGGCATGTCCAGCAAACGCCGGCCCAAGTGACAGGCATCGTATCATGACACCCGACATCATCCCGGGTGCCGGGCAGCCGCTGTTCGCAGATGATCCCGGAGATGGTTCGTCCGGCCCGGCATTTCCGATCGTCGGCGTGGGCGCCTCGGCCGGCGGCATCGAGGCACTGGAAGGGTTGTTCCGAGGTATTCCGGAGCGCCCCGGCTTCGCGATGGTGATCGTCACCCACCTCAATCCGCAGCGCGGCAGCGTTCTGCACGAGATCATCGCCCGCTACACCAGCCTCGACGTCCGCGTCGCGGTCGATGGCGCGGATATCGAGATCGACAGCGTACACGTGCTTCCCGCAGACGCCATCCTCGGCATCAGGAACGGACGCCTCTCGGTGACCCGGCAGGACAACACGCATCGCGAGCGCAAGCCGATCGACGTGTTTTTCAGTGCTCTGGCGATCGATCATAACGAACTGGCCGCGGGTATCGTCCTGTCCGGCGGGGATGGCGACGGCACCATCGGGATCAAGGCGATCAAGGAACGCGGCGGTCTCACCCTGGCCCAGATCGCCGACGGCACCGGACCACAGCATCCGAGCATGCCGGAAAGCGCCATCTCGACCGGCATGATCGACTTCGCGATCCCGGTCGAGGAGATGGGCGCCAAGCTCGCGCACTTCGCCCGAAGCGTCGGCAATCCCGGCGGTGTCGAGCCACGCTCGCTTCATGGCGAGGAGGCGCTGCTCGAGGATGCGAGACACGAGATCTACGCCGTGCTGCGTAGCGAAATGGGCCACGATTTCGCCGGCTACAAGATCAAGACGTTCGCCCGGCGTGTACAGCGCCGCATGCAGATCGTGCAGCTCGATGCGATCGAGAGCTACCTCGAGCGCCTGCGCCGTGATCCGCAGGAGGTCGCCGCGCTGTTCCGCGACCTGCTGATCAACGTCACCAACTTCTTCCGCGACGGCGAGGCGTTCGAGGCGCTGGCCGAGCAGGTGATCCCGAAGCTGTTCGAGGGACGCAGCGACGACGACACCGTGCGCCTCTGGGTGCCGGGCTGTTCCACCGGCGAGGAAGTGTTTTCGCTGGCGATCCTGGTGTGCGAACACCTGGAGACACTGACCGTCGCGCCGCGTGTGCAGCTGTTCGCGACCGACATAGATGAGCACGCGCTGACCATCGCCCGTGCGGCGCGCTATCCGGCAGCCCTGCTGGACAACGTATCCGGCGAGCGGAAGGCGAAGTTCTTCGTGCTCGACGGCAGCAGCTACCTGCTGAACAAGTCGGTGCGCGACCTATGCGTGTTCTCGCCGCACAGCGTGATCCGGGATCCGCCGTTCTCGCAGATCGACCTGATCTCCTGCCGCAACCTGCTGATCTATTTCGGTGTCGAGGTCCAGAACCAGGTTCTGCCGACCTTCCATTACGCGTTGCGCCCGGGCGGCTACCTGTTCCTCGGGACCTCGGAAAACATCGGCCACTACGCCGACATGTTCGGCTCGGTGGACAAGAAGCAGCGGATTTTCCGCAGCCGCGCCGGCGGATCCGGCGCGGTCCGCCTGCCACTGGCAATCACCACGCCGCGCTGGGTCGGCCGGGGCGGCGAGATCGCGGCGCGTGCCGGAGCATCGGGCAGCATGGCGCTGCGCCAGGCGGTCGAGGCGCAGGTGCTCGAGCGGTTCTCGCCGGCGCATGTCGTGGTCAACCGCGACGGCGACGTCGTGTTCTACTCGGCCCGCACGGGCAAGTACCTTGAGGCGGCGGCCGGCCAGCCGACCCGGCAGATCCTGACCATGGCGCGCAAGGGCCTGCGGCTCGACCTGTATGCGGCGTTCCGCGAGGCGGTGGAGACATCGCGCTCGATCAGGCGCGAACGGCTCGCGGTCGAAGGCGATGACGGTCGGGTCCAGCGCGTCACCCTGACCGTCGATCCACTGCGCGACCGGGCCGATACCGACCCGCTTTTCCTGATCCTGTTCGAGGACGAGGGCCCGACCCAGACCTGGGAAGATGCGTTCGGTGGCCTGGGTCCGCTCGACGACGGTGCTGCGATCCAGCTCGAGCGGGAACTGCGCGACACCCGCGAGCGGCTGCAATCGATGATCGAGGAATACGAGACCGCGATCGAGGAGCTCAAATCCTCGAACGAGGAACTCGTCTCGGTCAACGAGGAGGTCCAGTCCAGCAACGAGGAACTGGAAGCCTCGAAGGAAGAGCTGCAGTCGCTCAACGAGGAGCTCCACACGGTCAATGCCCAGCTCACCGGGAAGATCGATGCGCTGGACCTCGCCAACAGCGACCTGCAGAACCTGTTCGACAGCGCCGACTTGGCCACGGTGTTCCTCGACTCCAAGCTGGTGATCCGCAGCTTCACCCCGTCGGTGACGCGGATGTTCAACATCCTGCCGGGCGACCGCGGCAGGCCGATCACCGATCTCGCCAGCCGGGTCCATTTGCCGGGCTTCATCGACGACCTCTCCTCGGTGCTCCGGGACGGAAAGGCGATCGAGCACCGGGTGGACCAGGATGGCGGCACCGGCAACTACCTGATGCGGCTGTCGGCCTATCGCGACCTCTACCAGAGCGTCGAAGGCGTCGTGGTGACGTTCGTCGACATCACCACGCTGGCACGCGCCGAGACGCGACAGGCGGTGCTGATAGCCGAGCTGCAGCACCGGACCCGAAACCTGCTGGCGATGGTGCAGGCGATCGCGGTGCAGACGCTGGGCAAGGGCGGCAGCATGGAAAGCTACATGCACCGGCTATCGGCACTCGGCCGGGTGCAGAGCCTCATCAGCAAGGCGACCAACGAGGATGTCGACCTGGGCGACATCGTCCGGCTCGAGCTCCAGGCTCATGTCGCCGACGACGATCGGATCACCGTCACCGGCCCACCGGTGACGCTGCGACTGGAGCAAGTACAAACTTTTGCGCTGGCCCTGCACGAACTCGCGACCAACGCGTTGAAACACGGAGCCTTGAAGGTCGAGACCGGCCGGTTGGCTGTCACATGGTCGATCAGCGACGAGCAGGCCGGAGGGCCCTACCTGGTGCTGGACTGGATCGAAACCGGCGTCACGATCCTGCCGGAAATTATCGAGCGGCGCGGCTACGGCCGGCAGCTGATCGAGCGGGCGCTGTCGTTCGCGCTTCGCGCCGATACAAGGTTCCTGTTCGGCGACGAAGGGGTTTCGTGCCGGATCGTCATGCCCCTGAAGGATCAACATGGCTGAAGCATCGATCGGCTCTTCAGGATGCCTGCAGAACCGCCGGGTGCTGGTGGTCGAGGATGACTTCCTGATCGGCGATGCCCTCTCTGAACTGCTCCAGGACGTCGGTGCCGACGTCATCGGGCCGATCGGCTGGGCCACCGAAGCCCTGGCGATGGCCAGCAGGCCCGGCCTGGTGATCGACATCGCATTGCTCGATGTCGACCTGCACGGCGAGCGATCGTACCCGATTGCCGACGCGTTGATCGGGCGGGCGATCCCGTTCATCTTCACCACCGGCTACCATTGCGACATCGTCGAGGCGCGATACCGGAGCTATCCGCGCTGCGAGAAACCGCTGAGCGGGCGGGCGCTGGTGGCGACCCTGGCCTCGATGCTCGACGGGCTGCCGACGGCCGCCCTGCTGCAGCCCCCTGCGCGTTTCGGAACAGTCCGACAGGAGACGGGTGACTACTGACTGATCAGGTTCCAGGCCTGGGCGCTGGCGGCCTGGCAGGCATTGCCGATGCCCTGGCTGCTGATCTGCTTGTCGAGATTGTCCATCATGTCGTTGATCGGCTTCCGGTCGAAGCGGTCGCCCTGCAGCGCGCGGCACTGTGCCAGGATCTGCGCCGTCATCGGCCCGGGCTTCACCTGCCGCCCCTCCTCGCACAGCGCTTTCGATGCCTCGGCATAGCGGTGCAGCCGCGCGAAGCTGTCGCATCCGGCCTCGTTCATCGTCGGCTGAAGTGGGGGCTGGGACTGGGACTGGGACTGGGACTGGGACTGGGCGTGGCTGAGTCGGATGGGCGCAAGAGACCCGATCACGGCCAGCGTCATCAACACCGCCCTGGGCCCGATCCTCGCCGACGCACGATATCGCTCGATCATCTGGTTCTCCTGCGGCAGGCCGCGGCCGATTGCCTCGGTTGGTCGCCGGCGGCACAATAGGTCAGCTTCCGCCGCGGATCATCAAGGAGCCGACATCATCGCCCTGATCCCGGTTACCGCGCGGATCGCCCTGAACGAGGACGAGCTGCATGAAACGTTCATGCGGTCCTCCGGCGCCGGCGGCCAGAACATCCAGAAGGTCGAGACCGCGGTCCAGCTTCGCTTCGATGCACGGCGGTCGCAGAACCTGCCCGACCCGGTCCGGGCGCGGCTCGAACAGCTCGCCGGGCAGCGACTGACCAACGATGGTGTTATCGTCATCACTGCGCAACGTCATCGCACGCGTGAACGTAACCGTGTAGACGCCCAGGAACGTCTGTTCGCGTTGATACGCGAAGCTGCCCTGCCGCCTCCCCCGAAACGCAGGCCGACCAGACCGACACGAGGCTCCAAGGAACGCCGCCTGGAAGGCAAGTCGCAGCGATCGGACACCAAGCGCATGCGCGGCCGGCCCGACGGCGACTGAACCAGGGCCCGATCACTCCTCTCTCAACCAAGGATCGACACCTTGTCCGATTACGTCAAACCCGCCCAGATCGTGGGCAGCATGATCGAGTCCGGCGTCATCAAGGCCCGGCTGCCGGCGGCCGACCTGCTGGTCCGCGCCATCCTCGCCGGCGCCTACCTGGCGTTCGTAACCTCGATGGCCTTCCTGGTCGCGGCACAGACCGGCCAGTTCATCGTCGGCGCCCTGCTGTTCCCGGCCGGGTTCGCACTCATCGTGGTGCTCGGCATGGAACTGCTGACCGGCAATCTCGGCGTGTTGCCGACCGCCCTGTTCGCGGGCCGCATCGGCTGGGGTGCCATGCTCCGCAACTGGGGCCTGGTGTTTCTCGGCAACCTGCTCGGCAGCCTGCTGTACGCGGTGCTGTTCTGGATCGCCGCGACCGATGCCGGCAACACCACCGGCGGGGCGATCGGCGACAAGCTGCGTGCCCTCGCGGTCACCAAGACCACCGCCTACGAGGCGTTCGGCATGGCCGGGATGCTCACCGTGTTCGTCAAGGCGATCCTGTGCAACTGGATGGTCAGCCTCGGCTCGGTGATGGGCCTCGCCTCGACCTCGACGTTCGGAAAGATCCTCGGCGCGTGGCTGCCGATCTTCATCTTCGTGAGCCAGGGCTTCGAACATAGCGTGGTCAACATGTTCGCCATTCCGGTCGGCATGATGTTCGGTGCGCATGTGACGATGGTGGACTGGTGGGTTTGGAACGAGATCCCGGTGACGATCGGCAACGCCGTCGGCGCCTTCGTCATGACCGGCGGGGCGCTCTATTTCACCTACGGACGCGGCATCGTCGCCTCGTCGCAGGATACGACCCAGGCCTCCGGCATGCGCGGCTGATGCGTCCCGTGCGACATGCGGGATCATTGCCGCATGCCGCACGACGCGGCGCTACAGCCAGGATGCGTTCGCCCAGCTAGCCGAAGATGCCGACACGCGTGGCATCCCGGAACAGCCCGGAAGTCGAGCAGATGATTCCCCTATGCGTCGTCTGGGCAATCGGCAACGGTCACACCCCGTCATCGACACCCAGGGGTTGAGATCGGCCTACGTTCGTTTGCCATGAACGAAACCGGACGTCGGACGCAATGCGCCGACCTCGATGCCGTTCCAGTTGCGCAGGACCGGACGCATGCAGGCATCCAGCACTGCATGCTGCGCCGGCGTCGCATCGACATGCCGCGCGACCAGCGCCGCGATCGCGACCTCGGCGGCGCGGGCTGCACCGTCCGCGCATTTGACCGCGATCCCCAGGCCCTGCTCCGGCAGCGACACGACGTGGATGCCCTCCGCTCCCATCTTGCTGAACACCGACAGGCCGAACGCCTGCATCAGTCGCGTATCGAAACGACCTTCGCCGGCGACCAGGACCGGGTTGGCCGCGACCGCCCGGCGCAGTCGGGTTGCTGCTTCGGCACGATCGGGATGCTGGCCCGTGCCGCTGCCGAAGCGTGCGAAGCCGAGCGCCAATGCCCGCAACGGGATTGCGTAGGTCGGGATCGAGCAGCCGTCGATCGCGCGGTTGTTCTCGTCCATGCGGGCGCCGGTCATATGCGCGGCCGCTTCCGTGACCTGGCGCATGACTGCATGCTCCGGACGCACGTAGCCCAACAGTGTATCGCCGTTGTCGCAGGCGAGGCAGACGAACCCGGCATGCTTGCCCGAGCAGTTGTTGTGCAGCGCGGACGGCTCCTGCCCGGCCTCGAACAATGCCCGCTGCCCGGCCCGGCTGGTCGGCCAGTGGATGCCGCATTCGAGACAATCCGGGTCCTGGCCCGCCTTGCGCAGCATCGAGGCGGCGGTGCGTGCGTGGACGGGCTCGCCGACATGCGATGCGCAGGCCAGGGCCAGTTCGGCATCGGACAGGCCGAGACGATCCGCGGCACCGGTCTCCACCAGCGGCAGGGCGAGCAGGGCCTTGACGGCGGACCGCGTGAACACCGGCGCCTCGATATCGCCGGCCCGGAACAGGATCACGCCATCGGCATCCACCACGACGGCGCTGCCCATGTGCGACGATTCCACGCGCCCGCCGCGGGTCACCTCAACCAGATGCGCGTCCAATGCTGCCTCCCTGCCGATTTGGCCGAATCGCTCGATGAAACCGCGTCGATGCTGCGGCTCTTTACAGCGGACACGACGTCGCGACAGGAGAATATGACCATGCCCAAGGCCTTGTTCGTGGAGATCGAAGCGAAGTCCGGCAGCGAGGCCGAGACCGTCGACTTCCTGAAAGCCGCCCTGGACACCGCCAGGAACGAGCCCGACACGCGCGACTGGTACGCGCTTCGATTCGACGACCGAAATTTTGCGATCTTCGACACCTTCGATGGCCAGCTCGGCCGGCTCAAGCATATGGCGGGCGAGATCGGGCGCAGCCTGGTGTTCAAGAGCTTCACCAGCCTCAACGGCCTGCCGGACATGTCGTCGTCCGAGATCGTCGCCGCCAAGCTGGCGAACGGCACCACGCAGGCGAAGCTGGCGCTCTATGTCCCGATCGAGACCAGGCTCGGCCAGGGACGCGATTTCGGGGAGTTCCTCGTCGCTGCAAAAGCGCTGGCCGATGCGGAAGCCGGCACGCTCGCCTGGTACGCCCTGAGGATCGGGCCGAACAGCTTCGCGATCGTCGATTTCTTCGGCGACGAGGCAGCGCGGGATGCGCACCTGCAGGGAAAGATCGCCGCCGGCCTCGGAGAGCAGGTCGGCCGGTATCTCGATGCCATGCCCGAAATCCGCAAAGCCGAAGTGCTGGCCAGCAAGCAGTCGGGCTGGGAAAGCCTCGCGTCAGCCGAGAAGCAGATGCATCCCGAACAGCCTGTCCGGATCGGTCCAGAACGCGTCTGAGCGCCACCCGGCCCTGGCGGCCAGGCTGATGAAGCCTTCGCGGGTGTGCTTGTAGCTATCCTCGGTGTGGATGGTTTCGCCGGACGAGAAACGGATCGTGCGGCCCGCCAGCCGCACCGTCTGCGCCGTCAGGCTCTGCAGGTGCATCTCGATCCGCCCATCCTGCTCGTTCCAGATCGCGCGATGAGCAAATGCGTCCGGCTTGAAGTCGGCCTCTGCGACGCGGTTAACGTGGTTGAGGATGTTGCGATTGAACGCTGCGGTTACGCCCTGTGCATCGTCGTAGGCCGGGATCAGGCGCGCCGGATGCTTGCGCAGATCGGTGCCGATGACGAAGCAGGACCGTTGTTCGACCGAAAGGGTCTGCCGGGCCTGTTCGAGGAAGCGGACCACCATGTCCGGCCTGAAGTTGCCGATCGTCGAGCCGGGAAAGAAACCCATCGCCGGGAACGCCGCAACGCTAGCCGGCAGCACCAGGGGCTGCAGGAAGTCGGCAACGACGGGTGCCAGGGTCAGGCGGGGATGGCTTGCCTGCATGCGGACCGCAATCGCGGCCAGCGCGCCGGGTGCGATGTCGATCGGTACGTAAGCTTCAAAACGCGAGCCCTCCGCGTCAAGTAGCCGGACGCCCTTGCTCTCGTCGGATGCGCCGTATTCGACCAGGGTAGCGCCTCCGCTGGAGGATCGCGGCGCATGGGCCGCGATCTCGCCGGCATGCCGGTCGAGCAACGCCACTTCGGCGCGTGTCACGTAATACTCGGGAAGCTGGGTGATCCGGTTGAACAGGTCGCAACCGGCCTCGTCGTAGAAGAGCTTGGCGGGCAGGGTTTTCTGCCGGCTGCCGAGGCCGGAAAGGATCTCGTCCAGGACCGAGACACCCGGGCCGGGCAAAGGCTGTGTGATGTCGTCGAGCATGCAGGCGATTCCCTGTGTCAGGCCGCGGCAATCGGCGAATAATGGCCTAAAGGTCGCGTGCCAGACGCAGCCCGGTGACCTGCCATCTCTTCTCGGGCTGGAAGAAGTTGCGGTAGCTGGCGCGATGGTGCCCGGGCGGAGTGGCCGAGGAACTGCCACGCAGCACCATCTGGTTGATCATGAACTTGCCGTTGTATTCGCCGATCGCCCCTTCCTGTGCCCGGAACCGCGGATAGGCCAGGTAGGCGCTGTTGGTCCATTGCCAGACATGACCGAAGAACTCCGGCAACTCATCGGATGCCGCCTCAAGTTCGCACTCGGTGGGCAGCCTGGCATCGGCCCAGCGCGCAAAGGCGTCGGCCTCGTACCAGCTCACATGCCGGACCGGTTGCGACGGATCGACCGGCGCCAGCCCCGCCGGCGATACGGTCAGCCAGCCGCCCTCCCCGTCCGGGCGCCAATGCATCGGCGCATCCAGGGCATCGCGCTTTGCCTGTTCCCAGCCATCGGACATCCACAGCTTCGACGTCCGGTAGCCGCCGTCGTGCATGAATTCGAGCCACTCCGAGTTCCGCACCAGCCGGTTGGCCAGCGCGTGCGGATGCAGCACCTGGTGATGACGCGGGAACTCGTTGTCGAAACCGAAGCCGTCGCCGGTATGGCCGATGCCCACCAGGCCACCGACACGCTCGAGGAAGCGGGTCGGACCGGCCGCGTTCGGCAACGGCTCCCAGCCCGGCAGCACCGCGAGACCCCCGTTGATCCAGGCCAATGGATTCTGTGCGAAGGCATGCAGCATGTCGGTGACTAGCAGTTCCTGGTGCTGCTGTTCGTGATGCAGCCCGAGCGTGACCAGTTCGTCCAGCCGGTCCGCAGTGTCGGGATCGGCGAGCAACGTCCGCATCGCATCGTCGACATGCGCACGGTAGCGGGCGACCTCGGATGCGTTCGGCCGGGTGACGAGGCCGCGGGTCGCGCGCGGATGCCGGGCCCCGACAGCTTCATAATACGAGTTGAACAGGAAGCTGAAGCTCGGGTCGTAGGGCACATAGCCCGGTGATTGTGGGTTGAGCACGAACTGCTCGAAGAACCAGGTCGTGTGCGCGCGGTGCCATTTGGCAGGGCTCGTATCGGCCATCGACTGGATCACCTGATCCTCCGGCGACAGAGCGGCGCTTAACGCTTCCGTATGGTCCCTGACCCTGGTGAACGCGTCGGCCAGCGCAGTGTTGCGACTGGTGTCGGTCGTCATGAAAGTCTGTGCCATTGGTCGCCCCGCCCCGCCCCGATGAGGTCCCAAGCCGGCTCTGCCCGACTGGTTCCCGCAGCGTGATACCGGTCCCGAACCGGCGCCCCGGGATTCCCGGAGGTATCGCGCTGCTCTAACAATGGGTCACCTTCCCCGGAACACAATGATCCGGCCCGTTAAGCTTGGACATCACCCGTGAACCAGCCCCGTCACCACCCAGCCCCGGACAGCAGGCCGCTGTTGCTGTCCCGCCGCTTTGCGCCGCTGTTCTGGTGCCAGTTCATGGCCGCGTTCGGTGACAACCTCCTGCGCAACGCGCTCGGGCTGCTGGCCTTGTGGATGCCCGGTGCGGGCGGCCATGGCTGGATGGTGGCGGCCGCTGCCGGTGCGTTCGTGGCGCCGTCGATCCTGTTCTCCGGCCTGGGCGGCGAACTGGCGGATGGCAGCGACAAGGCGCTGCTGGTCCGGCGCCTGAAGCTCGCCGACGTGCCGGTAGCGCTGGCGGCACTGGTCGCCCTGGCGCTCGGATCGGTGCCGCTGCTGTTCGCCTGCCTGATCGCTGCCGGCATCCTGTCCGCCCTGTTCGGACCGGTGAAATACGGGATCCTGCCGGACCAGTTCGAACCGGGCCGGCTGCCCGGCGCCAATGCGCTGATCGAGGCCGCGACGTTCGGTGCGATCCTGGCCGGGGCACTCGCCAGCGGCCTGATGCTCGATACCGCAGGAGGGCTCGAGGCACCGGCGCGGATCGCGGTCGGGCTGGCCCTGGTCGCGGCCACCCTGCTGGCATGGGCCTCGTCGCGGCTGATCCCGCATACGCCGCGCGAGGCTCCGGCACTGCGTCCCAATCCCAACATCGTCGGCTCCACCATCTCGCTGCTGCGCGGGCTCGGCAACCGGCCGATCCGTCGCGCGTCGCTGGCCAATGCCTGGTTCTGGATGGTGGGAAGCACGGTGCTGTCGCTGATGCCGGGGCTGGTGCACGGCCGGATGGATGGCAGCCCGGCCCTGGTCTCGCTCTGCCTATGCGTGTTTGCCGCGGGCATCGCCGTCGGCTCCGGCCTCGCCTCTTTCCTGAGCGGCGGGCGCATCATCCTGCTGATCGCGGTTCCCGGCGCGCTGCTGACCGGGCTTGCCCTGCTCGACCTCGGTCTCGTGTCAGTGACCGGCGTGCATCATGTCGATCCGGCGCTCGGGCATGTGCTGGCGGACCTGTTTCTCGCAGCGGCCGGCGGCGGCCTAATGGCAGTGCCGACGCTGGCCGCGGTCCAGGCCTATGCCGCACCGGACCGCCGGGCCCGTGCGGTCGCCGGCCAGAATGTGCTGTCCGCCCTCGGCATGGCCCTGACCGCGCTGCTGCTGATCGCCGGGCAGAAAGCCGGGATGACCGAGCCCGCCCTGCTGGGGATCGCCGGCGTGGCCAGCGTCCTGGCCGGGCTCGTGATGCTGGTCCGGCTGAGCCCGAACCCGGCGGCCGAGTTCGTCTGGCTGCTGTTCCGGCTGTTCTACCGGGTCGAGCTTCGGGGTGCGGAGAACCTTCCCGGAAAGCGGCTGTCGATCGACGGTGCGACACATGCCCCGGTCATCGTCACGCCGAACCATGTCAGCTGGCTCGATGCAGCCCTGATGTTCGCGGTCATGGACCGGCCGCTGTTCGCGATCGACGGCGGCGTCAGCCGGCTCTGGTGGGTGCGACCGTTCCTGCGCGTCGTGGAAGCGGTGCCGGTCGATGCCGCTCACCCGCTATCGATGCGCCGGATGATCGAGCAGATCCGGTCCGGACGCCCCGCGGTGATTTTCCCGGAAGGCCGCATCACCACCACCGGTGCGATCATGCGGGTGCAGGACGGCGCCGCGATGGCCGCCGACAAGGCCGGTGCGACGATCGTGCCGGTCCGGATCGAAGGCCTGGAGGCGACGATATTCTCGCGGCTGAACCGGGCGCAGGTGCGTCGCCGCTGGTTCCCGCATGTGCGGCTGACGGTGCTGCCGGCGCGGCGGCTGGAGATCCGCCCGGGCCTGACCGGCCGGATGCGCCGGGAGGCGGCGGGCCGGGCACTACAGGACACGCTGTCCGACATGCTGCTGGCAACCACCGAAACCGGCCTCACCCTGTTCGAGGCGGTGGCGCGTGCCGCACGCATCCATGGCATGAGCCGGATCGCGGTGCAGGATCCGATTCGCGGCACGCTCAGCTATCGCAAGCTGCTGGCCGGTGCCGCCGTGTTGGGGCGCAAGCTCGAACCCTATGCGAGTACGGACCGGCGCATCGGGCTGATGCTGCCGAATGCCAATGCCGCCGCGGCCTCGATCCTGGGGCTCGCCTCCGCCGGTATCGTGCCGGTGCTGCTGAACCCACGCGCCGGCCTTGCCGCCTTGCAGGCGGCGATCGACGCAACCGGTTTCACCACGCTGGCCACCTCCCGCCGGCTGGTCGACAAGGCAAGGATCGGACCGGTGATCGAGGCGCTCTCGGGACGGGTCGACATCCTCTACCTGGAGGATCTTCCGGTCGGGTTTCCGGACCGGCTGCGCGGCCTGCTGCAACGCGGCCGGCCGCTGGTGGCGGGCGGCGACCCGGATGCGGCCGCAATCGTGCTGATGACGTCGGGCACCTCCGGCACGCCCAAGGGCGTGGTGCTCAGCCACCGCAACATCCTCGCCAACATCGCCCAGGTCGGATCGCGGATCGATTTCGGCCCCGCCGACAAGGTGCTGAACGTACTGCCGGTGTTCCACGCCTTCGGCCTTACCGGCGGCATGATGCTGCCGCTGGTGCACGGCATCCCGGTGTATCTCTACCCGTCGCCGCTCGACTACCGCACCATCCCGGCGATCGCCTCGGCGATCGGCGCCACCGCGATGTTCGGCACCAACAGCTTTCTGTCCGGCTATGCCCGCACCGCGCATGCGACCGATTTCCGCACGTTGCGGCTGGTGGTGGCCGGTGCCGAACCGGTCACCGCCTGGACCCGGCGGATCTGGAACGAGAAGTTCGGCCTGCGTATCCTCGAAGGCTACGGCGTGACCGAGACGGCGCCGGTGCTGGCGCTGAACACGCCGCTCTCCAGCCGCGACGGCACGGTGGGCCGGTTCCTGCCGGGACTGCGAACCAGGCTGGTGCCGGTGGATGGCATCGAGCAGGCCGGACGGCTGCTGGTCTCCGGGCCGAACGTCATGCTGGGCTATCTGCAGCCGGACGCGCCGGGACGGCTGCAGACACCGGCCGATGGCTGGCACGATACCGGCGACATCGTGTCGATCGCACCGGCCGACGGGCATGTCACGATACGCGGCCGTGCCGCCCGCTTTGCCAAGGTCGCCGGCGAGATGGTGTCGCTGGCGCAGATCGAGCGTATCGCCAGCGAATTGTGGCCGGACGCGGTGTCGGTGGCCGTGGTGTTGGCGGACCCACGCAAGGGCGAGCGCATTTTGCTGGTGACCGACCGGCCGGATGCGACGCGCGCGGAGTTCCTGCATCAGGCCAGGCTGGCACACCTTCCCGACATCGCGTTGCCATCGGAACTCCGTATCGCCCCGGCGCTGCCGCTGCTGGGCTCCGGCAAGCCCGACATCATCGCTGCGACGAAGCTGGCGACCGCAGGCCAGCTCGGCGAGCGCGTCGCGTAAGGCGACGCGCCCGGTCGAGCCGGCCCTTGAGTGTCGTCAGGCCACCGGTGACGGATTGCGCTCGGCGAACCCGGCCTGGTGCCAGTAGGGATACGGCTTCGGACGGACGCTGGCAGCGTCGAGGGTCGCCACCTGGGCTGCCGTCAGGTTCCAGCCGACCGCGCCGAGGTTGGCGCGAAGCTGCTCCTCGTTGCGGGCGCCGACGATGACGTTGGCAACCGTCGGCCGCTGCAGCAGCCAGTTGAGCGCCACCTGCGGCACCGTCTTGCCGACCTCCTCGCCGACCTGCTCCAACGCATCGACGACCTGGTAGAGAAATTCGTCCTCGACCTGCGGACCCTTGTCGCTGGTCTTGTGCAGGCGCGAGCCGGCGGGGATCGGACGGTTGCGGCCGATCTTTCCGGTCAGGCGACCCCAGCCGAGCGGACTCCACACCACGGCGCTCACGCCCTGGTCGAGACCGAGCGGCATCAGCTCCTGCTCGTAGTCGCGGCCGATCAGCGAGTAGTACGCCTGGTGCGCAACATGGCGCGGCAGGTTGTAGCGCTCGGCGGTCGCCAGCGACTTCATCAGGTGCCATCCGGAGAAGTTGGAGCAGCCGATGTAGCGGATCTTGCCGGCGCGGATGAGGTCGTCGAGCGCCGAAAGCGTTTCCTCCTGCGGGGTCATCGCGTCGAACCCGTGCAGCTGGAACAGGTCGATGTAATCAGTCTGCAGCCGGCGCAGTGCCTTCTCGACGGCATCGACCAGGTGGAAGCGCGAGCTGCCGACCTCGTTGGCGCCCTCGCCCGAGCGGAAGGTCGCCTTGGTCGAGATCAGGACCTTGTCGCGACGGCCCTTGATCGCCTCGCCCAGCACCTCTTCCGCCGCACCGGCCGAGTAGATGTCGGCGCTGTCGAACATGGTCAGGCCGGCCTCCAGGCAGATATCGACGAGACGCGACGCCTCTGCGACATCCGACGAGCCCCAGGCCTCGAAGAATTCGCCCTTGCCGCCGAACGTGCCGGTTCCGAAGCTGAGCACGGGAACCCGGAAGCCGGATCGGCCGAGTTGTCTGTAGTCCATGATCGTCGTCTCCTGTTCGAGCAGGCGCCGACACAACACCCCGGACGCCCGCGATGCAACACGACGCCGGACGCGCCGAAGCGTGATCGCGTCGGCTTGAACCCGGATCAACGAAGCCGGCGTTGATCGCTGATCGTCAATGTGGAGAGCGATCATGCGCGCGTTGTGCTGGAACGGACGGAACGACATCCGATGCGAGACGGTACCCGATCCATCGATCGAGGATCGGCGCGACGTCATCATAAAGGTCACGAGCTGTGCGATCTGCGGATCCGACCTGCACCTGATGGACGGCCAGATGCCGACGATGGAACAGGGCGACATACTCGGGCACGAGTTCATGGGCGAAGTGGTGGAAGTCGGCAGTCCCGACCATGTGCTCAAGAAGGGCGATCGGGTGATTGTGCCCTTCAACATCAATTGCGGCGAATGCCGCATGTGCAAAATGCAGAATTATGCCTCCTGCCTGCGGTCGAACCGTAACGCGGCGATGGCCGCGAAGGTCCAGGGCTACGCGACCGCCGGGCTGTTCGGCTATTCGCACCTCACCGGCGGCTACTCGGGCGGCCAGGCCGAATACGTGCGCGTGCCGATGGCAGACGTGGCGCCGATGAAGGTGCCGGAAGGCATGTCGGACGAGCAGGCGCTGTTCCTGACCGACATCCTGCCGACCGGTTGGCAGGCGCTCGACTACTGCGACCTCAAGGGCGGCGAGACGGTCGCCATCTGGGGCGCCGGGCCGGTCGGCCTGTTCGCCATCAAGTCCGCTGCCGTCATGAAGGCCGGCCGCATCATCGCCATCGAATCGGTGCCCGAGCGCATGTCGCTCGCACGCATCGCCGGCGCCACCGACGTCATCGATCCATCGACCGAGGACGTAATGGAACGGCTCCGGGAACTCACCAACGGCGAGGGTCCCGATGCGGTTGTCGACTGCGTAGGCATGGAGGCTTCCGGACATCATGGTCTGCTCGGCGCGCTCAGCAAGGTGCAGGAGAAGCTCACCTCGACGCAGCGTCCGTATGCGCTGGAACAGATGATCCAGGCGGTGCGGCCGAGTGGCATCGTGTCGGTTCCCGGCGTGTATGCGGGTCCGGTACCGATCAACATGGCGGCCGTCGTGCAGAAGGGCCTGACCATGCGCAGCGGCCAGACCCACGTGAAGCGCTATATCGAACCGCTGGCAAAGCTGATCCAGCACGGCACGATCGACCCGACCTTCCTCATCACTCACCGAAGCGGCAGCCTCGATGACGGTCCTGAACTGTACAAGACCTTTCGTGACAAGCAGGATGGCTGCGTCAAGGTGGTGTTCCACCTGGGTTGACCATGCGGACCCTCCATCCCGGGGCATTTTCGAGCGCGGCACCCTGTCCGGGTGCCGCCTTCGAGCGCACGACACAGCGAACGGGAAACCACCCGCTGCCGCTTGACCTCGATCGCCTCGACGCGACACCGTAACCGTTCAAACGGCGCAATGAGCCGGGGCATGGAGGCGGAATGACGTTACGCAGATCGACCGGGAAGACCCTCATTCCATTCCTGGCTGCCCTCCTGTTGCCGGCTGCGGCCCTGGCAGCAGCGCCCGATCCCCTGCTGGTCGCCACCGGCAACGACATTCCCGCCCATGTCGACATGCCCAGATCCGGCTTCGACTACCTCAAGCGCGACGTGATGATCCCGATGCGTGACGGGGTGACGCTACATACGGTCATCGTCATCCCGAAGAACGCCCATGACGCGCCGATCCTGCTGACCCGCACCCCGTATGACGCCACCAAGCGCGCCACCCGCAGCAACAGCCCGTCGATGCTGGCCACACTACCGCAAGGCGACGACGTGTTCGTGGCCGGCGGCTACATCCGCGTGTTCCAGGACGTGCGCGGCAAGTACGGCTCGAACGGCGACTACGTCATGACGCGGCCGCCGATCGGGCCGCTGAACCCGTCCAATACCGACGACACCACCGATGCCTGGGACACGATCGACTGGCTGGTGAAGAACCTGCCGGAAAGCAACGGCCGGGTCGGCATGACCGGCTCCTCCTACGAGGGCTGGACCGTGGTGATGGCGTTGCTGCATCCGCACCCGGCCCTGAAGGTCGCATCGCCCGAGAGCCCGATGGTCGATGGCTGGATGGGCGACGACTGGTTCCATTACGGCGCCTTCCGGCAGTCGAGCTTGGACTACCTGCCCAGCCAGATGACGGTGAAGGGCGAGGGCGATGAAATTCCCCGCCCCGGCTACGACGACTACGCCAACTTTCTGAAGGCCGGGTCCGCCGGCGAATTCGCCAGGGCGGCCGGGCTCGAGCAGTTTCCGTTCTGGCGCCGGATGGCGGCGCACCCGGCCTACGACGCGTTCTGGCAGGGGCAGGCGCTCGATCACATGGTGGCGGCGAACCCGTCGGATGTGCCGACCCTATGGGAGCAGGGCCTGTGGGACCAAGAGGATATGTGGGGTGCGATCCATAGCTGGATGGCGCTGAAGGCGAAGGGCCACGAGGGCAACAACGTCCTGATCATGGGGCCCTGGCGGCACAGCCAGGTGAACTATGACGGCTCCAGCCTGGGCCGGCTGAACTGGGACGGCGACACCGCCCTCCAGTATCGCCGGGACATCCTGCGGCCGTTCTTCGACCAGTATCTGAAACCGGGCGCGCCCAAGGCCAACGTGCCGGCCGCCTTCATCTACAATACCGGCGAAAACCATTGGGACCGGTTCGCACAATGGCCGCTGGCCTGCGACAGCGGCTGCACCTCACCGATGACGCCGCTGTTCCTGCAGTCCGGCTTCTCGCTCTCGTTCGAGCATCCGGCAGCAAATGCCGGCTCGGACAGCTACGTCTCCGATCCCGCCAAGCCCGTGCCCTACCTGTCGCAGCCGGTCGCTTTCGCCGATGGCGCACGCTGGAAACCCTGGCTGACCAGCGACCAGCGCAACGCCGCGAACCGGCCGGACGTGCTGGCCTACGAAACCACGCCGCTGACCAAGGAGGTACGCATCTCCGGCCAGCCGGCAGCGGACATGTTCGCCGCCACCACCGGCACCGATGCCGACTGGGTGGTGAAGCTGATCGACGTGTTTCCGGACACGGTGCCCTCAGACCCCACCATGGGCGGCTACCAGCTGCCGATCGCCATGGACATCTTTCGCGGGCGCTACCGGGAGAGCTTCGCCAAGCCGGCGCCGATCCCGGCCGGCCAGGTCGAGCGTTATCGCTTCACCCTGCCGCCGACCAACCACGTGTTCCTGCCCGGCCACCGGATCATGGTGCAGATCCAGTCGAGCTGGTTTCCGCTCTATGACCGCAATCCGCAGCATTATGTGGACAACATCTTCTACGCCAAGCCCGCCGACTACATGACCGCGACGCAGCGGATCATGCATCAGGGTGCCGAGGCGAGCGCCGTGTGGCTGCCGGTGGTGCCGACCCCCTGAGACCAGGCAGCTTGGCCGATCTGACGGAAGCGGTAATACTTCGTCGGATCGGCCCTCCCGTGCGACCCTGAGCGGATCTGGAATTCACCATGGACGATCTCGAACGGCTGAAATCCGGTGTTCCGGGTCTCGACCTGATCCTGGGTGGCGGCATGGTCGTCGGCTCCTCCTACATCGTCCAGGGCCGCCCCGGCTCGGGGAAGACCATCCTTGCCAACCAGATCGCTTTCCATCAGGCGGAGCAGGGCCACAAAATCCTGTTCGCAACTTTTCTGGCCGAGAGCCACGAACGGCTGTTCCAGTTCCTGTCCACGCTCAGCTTCTTCGACCCCGGGCACGTGGGCACCAATATCCAGTTCGTCAGCGCACTCGACGCGATCGAGACGGATGGTCTTGCCGAAGTGGTCACTCTGCTGCGCCGGGAGATCGGCCGGCAGAAGTCCACACTGCTGATCGTCGACGGCATGACCAACATCCAGCCACGCGACGGGGGGCTGCTCGACGGCAAACGCTTCATCGCCGGGCTCCAGGCCCATGCAAGCTTTGCCGGATGTACCGTGCTGTTCCTGACCAACTCCCGGATCGGGGAAGACAGTCCCGAACTCACCATGGTCGATGGCATCATCGAGATGGGCGAGGATCTGATCGGCAGCCGCTCGGTGCGCCGCATCCAGCTCCGCAAGACCCGTGGCAGCGCCGCATTGTCCGGCCTGCACGAGCTCGAGATCACCTCGGATGGGATCACCATCCATCCACGGCTCGAAGCGGTTTTTAACTACCCCTCCATCGCGGACTCGGTCGTCGGCGGGACGGGAAGGCTCGAAAGCGGCATCCCTACGCTGGATGAGATGGTGGGAGGCGGGCTGCCGCGCGCGTCGTCCACCCTGATGCTGGGCCCGTCCGGCTGCGGCAAGACGACCATGGGCCTGGCGTTCTTGCAAAGCTGCACGCCTCAGGAACCGGGCATTCTGTTCGGTCTCTACGAGACGCCCTCGCGTCTGATGCTGAAGGCACGGTCGGTTGGCATGGCATTGCAGCCGCTGGTCGAGAGCGGAGCCCTGCATCTGGTCTGGCAGCCGCCCACGGAGCGGCTGCTGGATGCGCTCGGTCATCGGCTGCTCGACGCGGTCCGGACCACCGGGGCCAAGCGGGTGTTCATCGACAGCCTGAGTGCCATCGCACGCTCGGCGACGATCCCCGGCCGGAGCGTCGCCTTCTTCACCAGCCTGATGAACGAACTCCGGGCTCGCGATGTCCTGGTGCTGGCAAGCTGGGAGATGCGCGAGTTGTTCGGCGGCGATCTGCAGACACCGACGCCGGAGCTGTCGGGTGTGATGGACAATCTGCTCCTGATGCGGTTCCTGGAACTCCGGGCTGAACTCCGGCGGGTGGTATCCGTTCTGAAGGTTCGTGACAGCGCGTACGATCCCTCGTTACGCGAACTGGTCATAACCGACACGGGGGTTGCTCTGACCAAGACACTCGATCAAGTAGCCGCCATCATGTCGGGATCTGCTCAGCCTCCTGGCCATCGCTGATCCTGGTGCTGTCAGGGCATGACGACCATACTGGTGGTGGATGACGAGTTCCTTGTGGGGGACGTTGTCGCCTTCGCACTCGAGGATGAGGGTTATCGCGTCGCCCGCGCCGGCAACGGCAGCAAAGCGTTTGACCTACTAGGCAAGGTGCATCCGGACCTGATCATCACCGACTACATGATGCCGGTGATGAATGGACTGGAACTTGCCGACGCAGTCCGCGCAAGCCTCGGCAGCGACGCACCCCCGATAATACTCATGAGCGGTGCGCAGGCCCATATCGGCCGTGCCAGGGGTGATCTGTTCGCCGCTGTCTTCGACAAGCCCTTCAAGATCAGCGATATCCTTGCCAGCGTCCAGGCGATTGTCGGTCCCCCAAGCCTGTCATGACGGTGCCGCAGCCCATGGCGCCTTGATGAGAGCGTCGTGCAGGAAATCCATCGTTACCGTCACCCGCGCCGGCCGCAATGATGCAGGTGGTGTCACCAGGCTGAGTGGCACGGTCGGCAAGGCCCAATCCGGCAGGACCTCGATCAGCCGGCCTTCCTGAAGCTCGCTCCAGATCAGGAAGTCCGGCAGTGCTGCCAGGCCTATCCCGGACAGGAGCGCCGGCTTGATGGAGTCGCCGTTATTGGATCGAAGCGGGCCCGAAAGATGCACTGTCACCTGCTCCCCCTCCTGTGCGGTAAAAGCCCAACGATTGGCGGTCGGCTGATACGCGTAGCCGAAGCATGGCCGGTCCTGTAGCTCGAGCGGATGCGCCGGAAGCCCGTGCATCGCGACATAGAGCGGCGAGGCGACCAGCATGAGCCGGACGTTGCAGATCCGCCGAGCGCGGAGCGACGAATTCTCCAGGCGCGCGATCCGCAACGCGAAATCGAACCCTCCACCGACCAGGTCCACCACCTCGTCACCAAGGTGCAGGTCGATCGAGATCTGCGGATACTGGAGCAGCAGGCCGGGTAGCAACGGCGCCACCTGCTGCTGCCCGAACGACATCGGCACCGCCATTCGCACCAGCCCCTTCGGCTGCGCCGTCCGGTCCAGCATGTCGGCCTCGAGCGCCTCGGCATCGGTCAGCAGACGCAGCGCCCGCGTGGCGATCTCGTCGCCGAGCGTTGTCAGGGCGAGCCGCCGCGAGGTGCGACTCAGCAACGCACCGCCGATCCGTTGCTCCAGCCGTGCGACCGCCTTGGAGACGGTCGCGGTCGAAAGGCCGAGTTCGGCCGCGGCTACGGCAAACGAGCCGGTCTCGGCGACCCGGGCAAAAATCGCCCAGGCTTCGAGGTCAGGGAGAGTGCTCATGGCTCACATTCAGAAACGATGTCTTTCGAAGGTTTCTGTTTTTAACGGATCGTGCAAGGCTCATCTTGCTGGTCGAGGGGTGCCATGGGGTATCCTTGAGGAACACGACGATGATCGAGCTTAGACCTTTCCGGACGCTTGGCGGTGCCAACCATGGTTGGCTCAATGCGAAGCATCACTTCTCCTTCGCCAGCTACCACGACCCGGAGCGCAACCAGTGGGGCGCGCTGCGCGTCTGGAACGATGACGAGATCGCCGGTGGCAGCGGCTTCCCGGCCCATCCGCACCGGGACATGGAGATCATCACCTATATCCGCGAAGGAGCGATCACCCACAAGGACAGCCTGGGCAACAGCGGCCGGACCGAGGCGGGCGACGTTCAGGTGATGAGTGCGGGCAGCGGCATCCGGCACTCGGAAGCCAACGACGAGCCCGGCCTGACCCGCATCTTCCAGATCTGGATCATGCCCGACCGCCAGGGTGGCGAGCCGAGCTGGGGTGCGCGGCCGTTTCCCCGCGATGCCCGCGCCGGACGCTTCGTGACGCTCGCGAGCGGGTTCGAGCAGGATGCGGACGCGTTGCCGATCCGGGCCGACGCCCGCGTATCCGGCGCCACCCTCAAGGCAGGAGAGAGCGTGGAGTATGCGGCCGAGGGCACCCGCCACATCTACCTGGTGCCCGCCACCGGGACGATCGAGGTGAACGGGGTCCGTGCGGAAGCGCGGGACGGCGTCGCGGTCCAGGGCGAGGCCAGCCTCAGGATCACCGCGATCGACGATGCCGAAATCATCCTCGTGGACGCCTCCTGACATCATTTCCGATCCCCTGACAACACACCAAGGAGCAACGAGCATGAGCAAGATCCTGGTTCTCTACTATTCGAGCTATGGCCATATCGAGACGATGGCCGGAGCGATCGCCGAGGGCGCGCGGACCGCCGGTGCCGACGTCGACATCAAGCGCGTGCCCGAGCTGGTGCCGGAAGAGGTCGCAAAGTCGAGCCACTTCAAGCTGGACCAGAGCGCCCCGATCGCCGAGCCGGACGAGCTGGTGAATTACGATGCGATCATCGTCGGCACCGGCACCCGCTACGGCCGGATGTCGGCGCAGATGGCGAACTTCTTCGACCGCACCGGCGGGCTTTGGGCCAAGGGCGCGTTGATCGGCAAGGTCGGCGCCGCCTTCACCTCGACCGCCAGCCAGCATGGCGGCCAGGAGACCACGCTGCTCTCGATCCTGACCAACCTCATGCACCATGGCCTGGTCGTCACCGGCCTGCCCTATTCGTTCCAGGGCCAGCTCAGGCTCGACGAGGTCAGCGGCGGCACCCCTTACGGTGCCAGCACACTCGCCGGTGCCGACGGTTCCAGGCAGGTGAGCCAGAACGAGCTCGATGGCGCACGCTTCCTCGGCGCCCACGTCGCGGCACTTGCCACCAAGCTGGCGGCCTGAAACACGTTGCATTTCTCAATCGATCGGACAGACCAGATGAAGACCACTCTGATTACTGCGACCGCCGCCCTGGCACTCACCTTCGGGCTGGGAACGGCATTCGCACAGAGCGCATCGCATGAGCCCTCCGCCGTGAAGTCGGGCACCTACAGCGTGGAGCCGGGCCATACCCAGGTCGGTTTCAGCCTGCTGCATCTCGGCTTCAGTTATTATTCGGGTGTGTTCTCGAACGTGTCCGGCACGCTCACCCTGGACGCATCGAATCCGACGGCGTCGAAGCTCGACGTCACCATCCCGATCGAGTCGGTCGCGACCACCAGCAGCAAGCTGGACGCCGAGTTGAAGGGTGCGGACTGGTTCGACGCCGCGAAATATCCGACCGCCACCTTCACCTCGACCAGCGTCGTCACGATGGGCAAGGATGGCGCCAAGATCACCGGCAACCTGACGCTGCATGGCGTGACCAGGCCGGAGACACTGACCGCACACTTCGTCGGCGCCGGCATCAATCCGCTCGACAAGAAGTATACGGTCGGCTTCGAGGCAACCGGCACCATCAAGCGGAGCGAGTTCGGGGTGAAGACCTACGTGCCGCTGGTCGGCGACGCCGTGCGCCTCACCATCGCCGGCGCCTTCGAACTGCCGGGCTGACCCCTCCCGCCGACCGGTATCATGTCGGCCCGGATGGCAACGTCCGGGCCGGTGTGGCCGATCATCCTCACCGTAACCCGAACCTGCGCCGACATGGTTCCTGGAGCGCATCTTTCCGGATGATGAAGCGTTCGCCTGGCGACACGTTCAGGTTTGGAAGAAGAAACCGATGATCACGATCCTCATCATTATTCTGATCGTCCTGGCCCTTGGCGGCGGCGGCTACGGCTTCCGGTCGGGCTGGTATGGCGGCTCGCGCGGCACGGGGTTCAACGGGCTGGGCCTGCTCCCGTTGCTGCTTATCATCGTGGTGATCGTGCTGCTGTTCGGTGGTTTTAATGGCCGCTGATCGACAACCAGGAGAATGCTCATGAAGTCACTCGTCCTCGGCGCCACGCTCTTGGCATTCACCCTTGGCGGCGTGGCGTCAGCAGCACCGTGTCGCGACACGCATGGCAAGTTCGTGACCTGTCCATCGGTCAAGCCGAAGGCGTGCCGCGACGCGAAGGGTAAGTTTGCGAGCTGCACCACCGCGATGGCGACGACGCCGAAATAGCGATGTCGCGATCGACCGGACGACCCGAAAGACCCGCCCACCGGCGGGTCTTTTGCGTTGGGGCATCCGGTCCCGCACGGGATGAACGAACCGCTGTTTTTTGAGACGCGGGGGACGGTGGCCGCATGGCCCGGCAGACAGCGCGTAATTCCTTGCGAAGTCGTCATGATCGCATTATCGGTCGCCGTTCCACTTCGGCGACTCTCCTGTCATATGACCGATCCGTTCTTATTCACCGCGACGGTCCTGGCGCTGCTTGCCGTGCCGGGCCCGACCAACAGCCTGGTCGCGACCAGTGGAGCCGTCGCCGGCATCGGGCGATCGCTGAAGCTGGTACCGGCCGAAGTTGCCGGCTACCTGATCGCGGTCATGGTGCTGGGCCTGCTGCTGCGGCCGATCATGACGGAGTTCCCCGGGCTGGCGATGGTCCTGCGCGGAGCCGTCGGCATTTATCTGCTGGGACTTGCGGTCAAGCTGTGGCGGCAGGGCCAACGATTGACCGACCGGGACGCCGGCCCGCCCGCAGCCGAAGCGATCGGGATGACCCAGATCTTCGTCACCACGCTGCTCAATCCCAAGGCGATCGTCTTCGCGCTCGGAATCATCCCGTTCGGAACCCGCCACCTGCCACTCTACCTGGCGGGATTCGCGGTGCTGATCGCCATCGTCGCGGCAGGCTGGAGCGTGGCCGGTGCGACGCTTGGCGGCGCGGCACATCGTCGTGGCCGAGGTCGTGTCGTGCCTCGGATCGGTGCCGCGACGATCGGCGCGTTCGCCATCGTCATGATGCTGGGTCCGATCGTGGCACGGATGGCGCGGTAACATCTCCGCCGGCCTGCAGGTCGTCGTTGCGGTAACACTCGATTGGACGATCCCATACGCCTGGACCAAGGTTTGCTCGACATGCGAATTCCGATCGGGCTTGCCAAAGGTCTGCCCACCACACGCCTGCACGCCTCGGGAACCAGCCCGGCAAGGTCCGGTCCGCGGTGGAGCGGCCTCCATCACGTGCGAGTATGGCATCTTCGTCTGGCGTTTGCCGTCACCGCGATCGTCGCTGCGGTCCTGGTGGTCGTGGGCAGCGTCGCCGCGCTGGCGTTGAACCAGGTGCTGGCGGATCGGCGCGGCTCGGTTGGCCGCTGGATGCTTCGGTTCGGCGCACGGCTGGTGCTTCGGGTGGCGACGCTGACCGGTCTGCTCCGGTGCGACCTGCCGGCACTCGCGGAACTGTCCGGCCCGCACCGGCGCACCGGACTGCTGCTGGTCGCGAACCATCCATCGCGGCTCGACGCGCTGTTCATGATCGCGTCCGTGCCCGGGCTCGTCTGCGTTACAAAGGCGTCGATCTGGGACCGCACGCTGGTCGGCGCGGCCATCCGGATGTCCGGCTACCCACGGGCCGGCGACAACCGGCACCTCGCCACCGCCGCCACGGCGCTGCTCGAAGGCCGTCCGGTCCTGGTGTTTCCGGAAGGAACCCGGAGCCCGCCCGGCGGCCCCGGCCGCTTCCACCCGGGGTTCGCGTGTCTGGCGCGACAGGCACAGGTGCCGATCCAGGCGGTCATGATCGAAACCGACCCCGATTTTCTTGGGCAGAACCAGCCCCTCCTGCGCGTGCCGGCACGGCCCGTACGCATCGTCCTGCATGCCGGAGCGCGCTTCGATCCGCCGGGTAACCGGCCGGGCGATATGCGGCGGCTGGCCCTCGCGGTCGAACGGGCTTTCCATGACACGCCGGCCAGTCCGCTTCTGGAGATGGCGGCGTGACCGCATCACCGACCCACCTGGTACTGATCCCGTCCTACAATACCGGGGCCCGCCTGATCGAGACGGTTCGCGAGGCCACGGCTCACTGGTCCAGTGTCTGGGTGGTGATCGACGGCAGTACCGACGGCAGCGAACGGGGGCTGGACGACGCGGCCGCTCGGCTTCCGGGCCTGCGCGTGCTCGCACTCGACCAGAACCGGGGCAAGGGCGCGGCGATCCTGCACGGGCTGAAGCTGGCGGCGACCGCCGGCTTCACCCACGTGCTGACCATGGATGCCGACGGGCAGCATCCGGCGAACCATATCGGCCGCTTCATGGCAGCATCCCGTGCCGATCCGGCCGCGATGATCCTGGGACGCCCGGTATTCGACGAGCATGCGCCGGCGCTGCGGGTACAGGGACGACGTATTTCCAACTGGTGGGCCAATGTCGAGACTCCCGGTTGCTCGATCGAAGACTCGCTGTTCGGCTTTCGCGTCTATCCGATCGCCGATCTCGTCGCCGTCATGGACGGTACGCGCTGGATGCGTCGTTTTGATTTCGATCCGGAGGCAGCGGTACGCCTGTGCTGGCGCGGCCTACGCTCCATCAATCTAGCGGCGCCGGTACGTTATCTGCGCGCAGATGAGGGCGGGGTCTCGCATTTTCATTATGGAAGGGACAATCTTCTGCTGGCCTGGATGCATCTTCGTCTCGTGCTCGGAGCGTTGTCACGTCTCATGAGACGCCCGCGCGGCTCCGGAATACACTGATTGCGACACGAAACCCGACATGCTCGAAATCGGTGATCAACCAACGCCTGATTATATATTCGACGACGAAGATTACGATCGTGGCAGGCAGGCAGCTATCGGGCACCACGACCCACCACCAGCGGATCGGCAGCCATCCGGTTAACCCGGCACCGAGCAGGCCCACCGACAAGCAGAGCTCAGCCGCGAAGAACAGGCACCAGGCCAGAGTGACGCACCACGTGTAGGCGACGATGTCCGGGCGCAGGGAGCCGTGGATCCGGCGCGCCATTTCCGTTGCCAGCGGTTCATGGTCCGGCCGCATCGACCGTGCGAACAGCAGCAGCAGGCTCGCCTGTATCACCGCGTGGAACAACGCTGCGTCGAGCAGGAGCACCAGCCTCGGCGGCGCCTGCGCGACGGCAAGCCAGAGCAGGATCGCCGGCAGCATCCATAGCCGGGTGCGGACCCAGCGTTCGAACGGTGCCTGAGTCGAGCCGGACCAGGCAGTGAACAGGAAAAAGAGGCCGGCCAGCTGCAGCAGGGCCAGCGCCTCGACTGCTAGCTGCGCGTAGCCGAACGCCATCGCCAGGTGGGCTGATGCGGGGGCTGCGACGAGGCAGGTTGCTCCAGCGAAACGTCGGCTCGCAATCATCCAGCCCTCGTAAGGCATTTCCAAGGCAAAGCGGTAATTCGCACCGCATACCATGTCTTTCCGAATGCCGGAATAATTGCTAGGTTCATGACGGTTCAAAGACGTGAGATAGCCTTGGATACGTCCTTCCCGACTGACCGACAGAGTTCATTCGAGCGCGAGTTGGCGGAGCTTACCGTACAGACGCTGCAGCTTGAGATCGGTGCGGACGAGATCGACGCCATCGCTCCCCTGTTCGGAGAGGGACTGGGGCTCGACTCGATCGACGCGCTGGAGCTGTCCCTGGCCATATCCCGCCGTTATGGCGTCGAACTGAAGTCCGACGACGAACGCAACGGGGAAATCTTTTCGTCTCTTCGAAACCTCAGCGCGCATATCGCTGCCAGCCGGACCTGCTGAGCCGCAATGACCGGCATCAAGCTCGTTGCCCGACCGGAGACCGTGCTGTTCCGCACCCACGCCGGCCCTTTGACCGGGTATGACCTGCTGCGGGCAGCGCATCGGCTGGCGGTCTCTATTCCGGCTGGTCCCGTCATCAATCTTTGCCGTGACCGGAGCCGTTTTACCGTTGCCCTGCTGGCCGCATTGCTACGCAATGAGACCAGCCTGCTGGTCAGCGACCGGTCACCGGAGCGATTGCGCTGGCTGCTGAACGAGCATCCGGGCGCGATCATCGTGACCGACACAGGGGAATTCGAAAGCAGGTTTCCGCACCACAGGCTCTCCGAAATTCCTTGCGATTTCCCGGGAAACGAGAACAATCCAGAAATCCCGTTGGATCGTTTGGTCGCGATCGTGTTCACGTCCGGCAGCACCGGCGCCCCGGTCGCGCACGAAAAGCGCTGGGGCGAACTCGTGCAACGCAGCCGGGCCGCCATCGCGCAGTTCGGCCTGCTGCAGGAGGACCAGCCGGAAACGATCGTGGGGACCATACCGCCGCAGCATATGTACGGGTTCGAGACCACGGTCCTGCTGCCGCTGCATACCGGCGTCGCCAGCATGTCGGTCGATGGGTTCTACCCGGCCGACATTCGACAGGCGCTGACCGCCGCACCGGCGCCGCGGGTCCTGGTGACCACGCCGCTGCAGCTGCGGGCGCTGGTCGAAAGCGGAATCACGCTGTCGCCGCTGCGCATGGTCATTTCCGCGACCGCGCCGCTCGCCGTCGAGCTCGCGTCGCAGGCAGAGACACGCTGGAACAGTCGCGTGCAGGAAATCTACGGTGCCACCGAGATCGGCTCGATCGCCAGCCGGCGTACGGTATCCGGCGACATCTGGACGCTCTATCCGGGCATTGCCTTCCGTCCCGGCAGCGACGGCCGCACCGAAGTGGTGGCGCCGCCGGCCACGCCGCATCCGATCAGCGACATGATCGAGACCACCGGCCTCGATGGGGCCGATCTCGGTGGCTTCCGGTTGCTCGGTCGTCCCGGCGACCTGCTCAAGTTCGGTGGCAAGCGTGCTTCCCTGGCCGGGCTGAACGCCATCCTCAACAGCATCCCGGGGATCCTCGACGGCGTGTTCCATGCGCCGGACGATACCGGCCTGCGCCTCGCCCGGCGGATGCAGGTGTTCGTGGTGTCGCCCACGCGGTCGGCGGACGACCTGCTCGCCGAGCTGCGGTCGCGAATCGACCCGGCTTTCCTGCCGCGTCGCGTGGTGATGCTGGACGCCCTGCCCCGCAACGAAGTCGGCAAGATCACGCGCGAGGCGCTGGTCGGGCTGCACGAGGCGGCGGCACAACCGGCTTGCTCCCAGGCATCATGAGCGGCCGCGAGCTCGGCTCGTTCGTGATCGCCGCCGATCATCCATGCCTGCCTGGACATTTCCCTGGCCGTCCCCTGGTTCCGGGCGTCGTGCTGCTGGACGAGGTGTTCGCGCTGGTCGCGGCCGATCCCGGGATGACGGGCCGCGTCGTCGGTGGCCTTGCCAACGCGAAGTTCCTCAACCCGGTCAGGGCGGACCAGCGCGTCATGGTGCGGATCGACCGGACGGTGCCGAACCGGCTCGGCTTCAGCTGCAGCGTCGCGGAGGCCGAGGTACTGACCGGCGTTCTCCTGCTGGGTGAGCCGGCGTGAGCCAGGCGATCGTGTCCGGCTGGATGCGCCCGGAACGCGGTGGGCCATCGCTGTGCCGCCTGATGCTGTGGGTGACGCTGCGATTCGGCTGGCCGGTCGGGCAGGCGCTGTTGCCGTTGATCACCGCTTATTTCCTGGCCACCGGATCGGACGCGCGTGCGGCGTCGCGCAGCTATCTCGGCCGCGCTCTCGGGCGCCGGCCTAACCTCTTTGACGTGGCGCGGCACTTCCACAGTTTCGCCAGCACCACCCTCGATCGCGTGTTCCTGCTGTCCGACCGGAGCGACCGATACCGGATCACCATCGAGGGCAAGGACGTGCTCGCGCAGGCCCTGTCGCTGGGCCGCGGCTGCATCCTGCTCGGAGCCCATGTCGGTTCGTTCGAGGTTCTGCGCAGCATCGGACGGCACTCGCCGATGACGGTGAAGGTGCTGATGTTCCGGGGCAATGCCGGCGCCGCGAGCGCGCTGCTGGAACAGCTCGATCCGGGCTTCCTGGACAGCGTGATCGAGATCGGCACGCCGGGCGCCATGCTGCAGGTCGGCGAGAGCCTGGCGCGTGGCGAACTGGTCGGCATGCTGGGCGACCGTGCGCCGCGCGGCGAGAAGACCATCCCGGTCGAGTTCCTGGGCGCTCCGGCGCTGCTTCCCGCGGGGCCCTTGCTGGTCGCGGCGATGCTGCACGCGCCGGTGGTGCTGTTCCATGGCGTGCGCACCGGTCGGCGCCGGTACGTGGTCGGATTCGAGCCGTTCGCCGACGAGATCGTGCTGCCGCGCGGCCGGCGCGACGCCGCGTTGCAGGGCTGGGTCCAGCTCTATGCCGGCCGGATCGAGGCGCTGTGTCGCGCCTATCCGTTCAGCTGGTTCAATTTCCATGATGTCTGGGCGCCGATCCCGTCGAGTACGCGACCATGAGGCACGTCCTGTTCGCGGTCGCTCTGCTGCTTGCCGGCGCTTCGGCCCCTGCCCTGGCGGACGATCTTGCCGACAGCGTGCTGCAGCGGCTGGCGCAGGTCACCTCGCGGCACGCCACGTTCCACGAGGAGAAGCATCTGGCGGCCCTCACCACCGTGCTCCGCTCATCCGGCACTTTGGCGTATGCGCAGCCAGCCTATCTCGAAAAGATCACCCTCGAGCCGAAGCCGGAACGGCTGGTGATCAACGGCGCCTCGCTCAGCATCACCGAGGGCAGTGCAGCTCCGCGAACGTTCGACATCGACAGCCATCCCGCCCTGCGCGCCCTGGTCGATACCATCCGTGCGCCGCTCGACGGCGACGTCGAGACGCTGCGCCGCAGCTACACGATCCAGGCGCAGGGCGATCTCGGGGCGTGGCGGCTGACGCTGCTGCCGAGCCATCCGGAGCTCGCACGCTTCGTGCGCAGCGTCATGCTCGACGGCGCCAACAACGGCCTGCGCACCATCCGCATCGAGCGGCCGAATGGCGACGTACAGACGACGACCATCGACCCGGTGCCGTGAGCGCCGGGTCCGGCCGGCGCCCCTGGCCGATCGCGGTGATGCTGGCCCTGTCAGGGCTGATCGCGATCCTGGTGTTCCGCGCCGTGCCGCTGCGCACCGACATGGCGGACTTCCTGCCGCAAGGCCGCACCGAGGCCGCGCGCTTCATGCTCGACGAGTTGCACGGCGGGGCGGCGTCGAGCCTGATCCTGGTCGGCATCGAGAACGCGCCGGCGGCCACGCTCGCCCGGATCAGCAGCGCCGTGACCGGCACGCTGCAAGGCTCGGGCCTGTTCAGCCTGGCCAGCAATGGCACGCAGGCGCTGGACGGTCCGGACCAGGCGCTGTTGTTTCGCAACCGCTACCTGCTCTCGCCGGCCGCGGTGCCCGGCGCATTCACCGCACCTGCCCTGAATGCCGACCTGTCGGCGCTGCTCGACCAGATGCAATCCTCGGCCGAACCGCTGGCACAGGCCTATGGCCTGGCCGATCCGACCGGGGCATTCCTGGGGCTGGTCCGCGCATGGGGTAGCGGCACGCGGCTGCGCACCGAGAACGGCGTCTGGTTCGCAGCCGGCCGCGATCGGGCGATGATCCTGCTGCGAACCCGCGCCGGCGGGATGGATATCGCGGCACAGACCGAGGTCGACCGGACCATCCGCACCGCGTTCGCGGCGGCATCGCCCGGGCAGGCCAGGCTGCTGGCATCCGGCCCGGCCGTGTTCGCACGTGCCGCCGCGCATTCGATCCGCGGCGATATCGAGATGCTGTCGATCGTGTCGACGGTGCTGGTCGCACTGGTGCTGGTCTGGCGATTCCGGTCGCCGTGGGTGCTGGCCACGATCGCGATCCCGGTGCTGCTGTCGCTGAGTGCGGCGATGCTGGTGGTGCAGGCGGTGTTCGGCTTCGTGCATGGGGTGGCGTTCGGGTTCGGCATGACCATGCTGGGGGTGACGCTGGATTATCCGGTGCTGCTGATCGGCCATCGCGACCGGGGCGAGGCCGCGACCGGCACGTTGCGCCGGATCGGCCCGACCCTCAGGCTTGCAGTGCTCACTGCAGCGCTCGGCCTGACCGGGATGATTTTCTCGGGCTTTCCGGGGCTGGCGCAGCTCGGCCTGTTCTCGGCGGTCGGAATCGTCACGGCGGCCGCGGTGACGCTGTGGCTGCTGCCGAGGCTGATCGTGGCTGCCGACCTGGCACCACTACCACCCGGTGATCCGGGCCGGCTGCTCCGTGTGGAGGCGCTGCGCCGCGGCCGGGCCTGGGCGATCGTTCCGGTGGCGGGCGCCGTCGCCCTTCTGGTCCTGAGACCGCCGCATGGCGAGACCGACCTGGCGGCGATGAGCCCGGTGCCGAAAGCCGACCGGATGCTCGACGCCGAGCTGCGCGCCGACCTGGGTGCGCCGGATGCCGGACAGGTGGTGATCGTGCGTGCCCCGACCGCCGACGCCGTGCTGGTCCGCGAGGAGACGCTGATCCCGGTCCTGGACCGGCTGCAAGCGAAGGGCGCGATCGGCGGCACGGAGCTGGCGGCACGGATCATCCCGAGCCTCGCCACCCAGCGCCGCCGCCAGCAGGCGCTTCCCGATTCTGCGAGCCTGCGGGCGCGGTTGACCGAGGCACAGGCGGGGCTGCCGTTCCAACCGGACGCATTCGCGCCGTTCCTGGCCGACATCGAACGCTCCCGGTCGATGCAGCCGATGATGCAAGCCAGCCTCGACACGCCGATGCTGGCCGCCCGGCTGCAGCCGCTGCTGTTCGCCCGCGACGGCGGCTGGGTCGGGCTGGTCCTGCCGACCGGAGTGGCCGATCCGGCGGCGCTCGCCGGCGCCATGCACGGACAGGAGGGCGTGATGCTGCTCGACATGCATCGCGAAGCCAGCGCCCTGGTGCTGGCGGACACGCGGCGGGCCTGGCACTGGCTGGCCTATGGCGGGATGCTGGCATTCGCCGCGCTGGCGTTCGGACTGCGCGACCTGCGCCGGCTGGCCCGGGTGCTCGGCGCGGTCTCGGCTGCCCTGCTGGTCACCCTGGCGGCGCTGTCGGCGAGCGGGGTCGGGCTGTCGCTGATCCACATCGTCTCGCTGCAGTTCGTGGCGGGGATCGGGCTCGACTACGCGCTGTTCTTCGCCCGGCCCCAGCTCGACCGGGCCGAGCGCGCCCGCACCTTGCGGACGCTGGTGACCTGCAACACCATGACGCTGCTGACCTTCGGCCTGCTGGCGTTCTGCCGAACGCCGATCCTGCACGATATCGGCTTCACCGTTGCCATCGGGGCGATCCTGGCCATGGGCTTCAGCTTCCTGCTTGCCGCACCACCCCGCACCCGGTCGGATCCCGCCTGAATGCAGCCGCTCGAGATCACCGCCGGAACCGCGATCAGCGCCATGGGTCGCGGCGTCGACGCGACACTGGACGCGCTCCGCACCCGCCGCTCCGGTCTGCGGCCGACCGATTTCGGCGGTATTGCCGAGGGCCATATCGGCCGGGTCGATGGCGTAGAGGCGCATGCGCTGCCGGCCGCCCTGGCCAAATACGACTGCCGCAACAACCGGCTCGCGGACATGGCCCTAAATACGGATGGCTTTTCCTCGGCCGTTGCCGAGGCGCGCGCGCATTACGGCGCCGATCGCGTGGCGGTGGTGCTCGGCACCAGCACGTCCGGCATCCTTTCCGGCGAGGATGCCTATCGCGATCGCGACCCGGACACCGGCCGGCTGCCGGCCGGCTTCGACCACGAGCACACGCAAGACCTGTTCTCGCTGGCGCGCTACGTCCGCGCGGTTCTCGACCTGCGTGGTCCGGCTTTCGTGGTATCGACCGCCTGCGCGTCGGCTTCCAAAAGCTTCATCGACGCACACCATCTGATCGAGGCCGGCGTGTGCGACGCGGCCGTGGTCGGCGGTGCCGACAGCCTGTGCCGCATGACGATGCGCGGCTTCGCGGCGCTGGAACTGATCTCGCCCTCGCCCTGCCGCCCGTGCGACGCGGCCCGCACCGGCATTTCCATCGGCGAAGCGGCTGGTTTCGCACTGCTGGAGAGATCCGGCGCAAGACCGGCCGGTTCGCAATCCGGGATCCGTGCCAGCATGCTCGGCCATGGCGCCAGCAGCGACGGGCACCACATGTCGTCGCCGCATCCGCGCGGGGAAGGCGCGATCCTGGCGATGCGGCAGGCGCTCGCCCGCGCCGGACTGGAGCCGGGCGCGATCGACTACATCAACCTGCACGGCACCGGCACGCGCGCCAACGATGCGATGGAGGATGTCGCGGTGACGGAGCTGTTCGGGGCTGCCACGGACTGCTCGTCGACCAAGGGCTGGACCGGCCACACGCTCGGCGCATCCGGGATCCTGGAAACGATGATTGCCGCCCTGTGCATCACCCACGGCTTCAAGCCGGGCTGTCTCGGCGTGTCCCAAGTCGACCCGGCATTCCGGTCCAAGGTCCTGTTCGATAACCTGGAAGGGCCGGTGCACCGGGTCATGAGCAACTCGTTCGGCTTCGGCGGCATCAACTGCAGCCTGATCTTCGGGCCGGCCGCATGATGCGGGTGTTCGTGTCCGGCGTGTCGGTCTGGGGGCCGGGCCTTGCCGGCTGGGAGATGGCGCGGACGGTGCTGCGCGGCGCGCAGCCCTGGACCGAAGAGGAGACGATGCCACCGGCGCCGTCGATTCTGGCCGCCAACGAGCGCCGGCGCACGAGCCCGGTGGTTCGGCTGGCGCTTGCCGTGGCGCAGGAGGCGACAGCCATGTCCGGGCATGAGCCGGCAAGCCTGCACAGCGTGTTCGGCAGCTCGAACGGCGACGGCGTGGTGGTCAACGACATCCTGCAGGCACTGGCCGAACCCGGCCGCGACGTGTCGCCGACGCAGTTCCACAACTCGGTGCACAACGCCGCCGCCGGCTACTGGACCATCGGCGCCGGCACCCGTCAGCCGGCGAGCTGCCTCGGCTGCCACGATGCGACCATGGGGTTATCCCTGCTGAAGGCCGCCGCCGAGGTGCATGTCGAGCAGGTGTCGGTGTTGCTGTGCGTCTATGACCGGCCGCTGCCCGAGCCGATGGCGGAGAAGCGCCCGACCACCAGCGCCTTCGCCTGCGCTCTGGTGCTGACCCCGGAGCAGGAACCGGGCAGCATCGCCTCGCTCGCCGTACGCTATCGCCCCGATCTTGCCGATCCAGCTCTCGAGGCTCCGAGACGGGAGGCGTTGCAGGCGCTTTATGTCGGTAACGCCGCTGCCCGCGCGCTGCGGCTGCTGGAGAGCCTGGCGACGCAGCGTCCCGACCGGATCGAGCTGTCCTGCCTCGACCAGAGTATCGAAATCATCGTGACGCCATGCTCGACCGCGCCGGCATCCTGAGCCTGATCCCGCACGGGGGCGCAAGCTGCCTGCTGGACCGGGTCGAGGCGTGGTCGCCCGGCATGGTTCGCTGCACGACCCTGGCACATCTCGATCCCGGCAACGTGCTGCGCCGGGCCGGCCGCCTCGGCACGATCTGCGGCGTCGAGATGGGGCTGCAGGCCGCAGCCCTGCATGGTGCGATGTGCGGCGGCAAGGCCCCGAGCCGGCCGGGCTACCTGGCGTCGCTCCGCGCGGTGCAGTTCGCAACCGGGCGGCTCGACGATCCCGGCCACGGCATGCTGACCGTCACCGCGATTCTCGAGCACGGCGACGAACGTGCGCTGGCCTACGGTTTCGACGTGCAGTCGGCTACCGGGGCATCGCTGGTCAGCGGCCGCGCGATCGTGGTCCTGCAGGCCGGATCATGAGGCGCGCGCTGGTGACCGGCGGATCGAGCCCGCTCGGCCACGCGATCTGCGAGCGCTTCGCCGGCGACGGGCTGCACGTGATCGTCCATGCGAATACGTCCCTGGCCCGGGCGGACGAAGTCGTTGCCGGGATCCGGGCCGCGGGCGGTTCGGCCGAGGCGTTCGGCTGCGACCTGACCGACATCGCCGGCACCGAGATCGCGCTGGCGCCGGTACTGGCGGCCGGCGTACCGCACGTGATCGTTCATAATGCGGGCACGCACGACGATGTGCCGCTTGCCGGCATGTCCGAGCAGCAATGGCGCCAGGTGCTGGCGGTGTCGCTGGACGGGTTCTTTGCGATCACCCGGCCGCTGCTGCTGCCGATGATGGCCACCCGGTCGGGCCGGATCATCGCGATCTCGTCGGTGTCCGCGCTGATGGGCAACCGCGGCCAGGTCAATTACGCCGCCGCCAAGGCGGGGCTGATCGGGGCGGTGAAATCGCTGGCGCGCGAGGTCGCCAGCCGCGGCATCACCGTGAACACGGTGGCGCCGGGGGTCATCGCGTCGCCCGCGGTGAGCGCGGTGATGGATGCGAAACAGATCGCGCAGATCGTGCCGATGAAGCGGGCCGGACGGCCGGAAGAGGTGGCCGATCTGGTCGCGTTCCTGGCCTCCGACCAGGCCGGCTATATCACCGGACAGACCATTTCGATCAACGGCGGAATGGCGTAGCCGGCCGCTGCCTGATATCGTTTCATCGATGTCCGGACCTCGAAGGACCGATCGATGAGCCACATGACCCAGCATCGGGAGAACCTGCCTTCCATGCAGGTCGAGCCGTGCGACGTGCTGGTGATCGGTGGCGGACCGGCCGGTGCGACGGCGGCGGCGCTGCTGGCGGAACAAGGCCGCGACGTGGTCATGCTGGAAAAGGATGCGCATCCCCGCTTCCATATCGGCGAAAGCCTGCTGCCGCGTAACGTGCCGATTCTGGAACGTCTCGGCGTTGCCGATGCCGTGCACGAGGTCGGGGTGTTCAAGCGCGGCGCCGAGTTCGTGTCCGATGCATGCGGGCGTACGGTCGCGTTCCCGTTCGCGCTCGGGCTGAACAAGGACTATGTGCACAGCTACCAAGTGAAGCGCGCCGATTTCGACACGATCCTGTTCCGGAACGCCGAGCAGAAAGGCGCCCGTGCGTTTGAAAATGCGCGCGTGACCGACATTGGATTCGCCGAGAACGGGTGCGGCACGCGTGTGACGGTGCAGGGTCCCGATGGCGAGACCAGGGTATTCGCGCCTCGCTTCGTGCTCGACGCCTCCGGGCGCGACACGTTCCTGGCCAGCCGTTTCGGGGCCAAGGAAAGCGACAAGCAGAACTCCACTGCGGCGGTGTTCGCGCATTATCGGGGTGCCGCGTTCCGCACCGGCGACACCGAGGGCTACATCACCGTGCATCTGGTCGATGATGGCTGGTTCTGGATGATCCCGTTGCCGGGCGACATCATGAGCGTCGGCTTCGTCGGCAACCAGTCAGCCTTCAGGAACCGCATCGGCAGCCCGCAGGACCTGCTGATGGCGCGGATCGAGGCCAGTCCGAGCGTCAGTGCGCGCATGCGGAACGCCGAACGCGTGTCCGAGGTCAGCACCACCGGCAACTACTCGTATCGGGCCGGCGCATCCTGGGGGGAAGGATATGTCATGATCGGCGACTCGTTCGCCTTCCTGGACCCGGTTTTTTCCTCCGGCGTGCTGCTGGCGATGACGGCGGCGGAACGTGGCGTCGACGTCGCGACAGCCTGGCTCGATAACCCGAAGGCGGGCCGCCTGGCTGCGCGCCGGATGGAGCGGCGCACGCGTCGCGAGTTGAACAACATCGCGTGGCTGATCTATCGTATCAACACGCCCGTCATGCGCGAAATGTTCATGAACCCGCAGAACATGTTCCGCATGCGCGACGGCCTGATCTCGATCCTCGCCGGCAATCTGGGTGGCGGGATACGGGCACGGTTGCCTGTGCTCGCGTTCAAGACCGCCTTCACCGCCCTGTCGTTTAAACATCGCGCCCGCGCACGCCGCGATGCACCGGTGCCGGTCGCCGCCGAATAGATCAGCCGTTCGGCGATGGCGGCGTTGCAAGGCCCGCCGCGACCCGCGCACTTTGAGCATCGATGTATGCATAGAATTGCCGGTAGAAGGCCGGGAAATCATTCGGTGACCGCGCGAGTACCGGATGATGGACCCGCCACCAGTCCAGCGGCTTCCGCTCGGCCTGGATGCGTGCGTAGAGCGACGCGAAATAGGCGAGGTTCGTCCTGAGGTCGTGATAACGCGGCTGGCTCTGGAACCGATCGAAATTGGGCCGGTAGGAGCCAAGGATCGGATCGTCGTAGAAGATCAGTTGCAGGCTGGTATTGTAGATATCGTTGTCCCGCCGGGGACCTTCGGACTCGGTGATAGAGCCCGGCTGCGTGGCAAGCCAGTCGCTCCGCATCAGGGTCCGCCGTGCACCGGCGTCATGGAACAGCGCCGCCAGGTCGGTCAGGGGCAGTTCGTTGGTCCGCTGCATCAGGTTGACGTATTCGTTCTTCGGGACCGGGAAACTGAATGCCGAGATCAGAAGCGGACGGTTTATCTTCCACTCGTTCCACACCCCGGCCGCCGCCAGCGCATTATGGGTCAGGTGGGTGCAATTATCCTTCAGCACGTTCCATACGAACGGTGTCCGGCCATCGCGATAGACCGCGTTGCGGTCATTGAGAAACCCGACCATCCGCGTCATCTGGTCCTGAGTCAGCGGAACCCGCGAGCAGTATCGCCCCCGCCCGAAATCGACCGCATAATCGGTCGAGACCGACATCTCGTACATCCAGTCGCGACGCGAGATCGCCGCCGGCTTGCCCTCGAAGACCCGGTCATGGAACACGACGCCGTCGAGAATGCCGAGCGCTTCCGCCTGCTTCTGGGTTTCGGTATAGACCGCGCGCGTCAGGCGCTGGCCGGGCTTCAGGGTGCCGTCGAAAAAGAACGCACTGCGTTCGGTGGCGATCCAGTTGGCGTTGCGGTAATGCGCGTTGACACTCAGCCCGACCCCGTCGGGATGATCCGCGATGCTGGTGTCGCACATTTTCAGGACCGGATAATGCGCGTCGTGCTCCAGGCAGACGCCACTCAGGAACAGGACCGAGTGCCCGCCGGGGCCGCCGCTGATGTCGGGCCCGAACCCGGGCTTCTTGCGGATCTGCGACACCGCGCACAACTCGGCATAAAGTGGAAACATCGACTGGTACAACGGCTTCGCCGTGATCGGTCCCGGCGTATCGAAGTTCGATGCGCTGCAGGCCGACAGAAAGGACAGGGCAAGCGCACCCGCCAGCCGAGTTCTCATCGCGCGCCGCATCGTCTCCGGCCGGGTCATGCCGGCTGTCGTCGTCGCTTGAGCCGGCAGACCGCCTCTATCTCCACCAGCAGCTCCGGCCGGCAGATATCCGCCTCCAGCCAGACCATCCGGTCCGGCGCAGCCATCGTCTCGAGGCGCTCCGCGACGGCAGCGCGATCGAGGCCGCGGCGCAGGTAGATCTTGAGTTGTCGCACCTCGTCCATCTCGAAGCCCTGGGCGCCGCACTCGCCGAAGATGGCGTGCAGGTTGCGCATGACCTCGTCGGTCTGCGCCGCCACGTCGCCGGGATGCAGGCTTTCGTGCGACACGATGCTTGCGGTGCCGGACACCAGCAGGACCGGCTGGCCGGCCTCCGGATCGGCGATCGTGGCCCGGGCGAACAGGGGCGGAGCCGCGCCGTAGGCTTGCGGATAATGGTAGGCGCTGACCTGCCGAGGATTCTCGATGCGCAGAGAACCGGTCGAGGAAGCCAGGAAATAGACGCGCAGCTTCGAGCCGCCGGTCCCGAGCGCCGAGGCGGCCGGGGCCGATCGCGGGTCGATGCCGGCGGCGGCGAAGGCGGTTCCCCGGCCGGCATTGAAAAGCCGGTATCGTTCCTCGCCTGCCTGCAGCGCGGTGATGTCCGGAACGTAGTTGTACAGCCGGATCAGGTTCGGGCATCCGGCCCGGCCGATGACGCTGAACAGGCACGTATACAGGTCACGCGTGATCGCTTCGATTTCGGGTCCGGCCTCGACCGAGATCGCGCCGAACAGCAATCCATCACCCGCCGCCAGCGAGAAACCCTGTTCCTCGTATAGGGTCACAGGACCGGTGCACGTCCAGGCCTCGAAGCAGGACGGCCGGTCGGTGGCCAGCGACCGGAGCGGCAAGTCGAGGCGGACGGCGCGCAGCCCGACCGGCAGCTCATGTCCGAAGGCGATCACGCCGAGAAGCGGATCGGCCACGCCGGCCAGATCGGCCTCGCTCAGGAACTGCACTGCAAACATGGCGCTCACCCCGGATGGCCGCGGCGGGAGCGCCAACCGTCCCACTGCTGTAACAGACTTCGTCACCCTTGGCGCCACGGGGGACGGGCGGAACGGCCTGCAAACACCATGTAGGGAGACTGCAGGCCGGAACGGGGCGATGCCGGGGGTTTTGCACGATGGCCGATCCTTGTGTGCTGGTTGGAAGAGCTGGCGGAGACCCGGACCGCCAAGCCCTGCTCGAGCGTTGGCTGGAGCTGACCAGAACGCGCCTGCCGGCACTCGCGACGCAGCATGGATGGCCGATCCAGCTCGACCACTGCTTCATGCGCGTGTGCCTGGACGTATCGCTCGGTGCCCGGTGGGACAGCGTCGTGCCGCGTCCGGCGATCCGCACGCTGAGCACGGCGCAACTTGCCAAGGCCATCGCGCAGGCGGAGGCGATCATCGCCGACCCGGCATCGCTGCCGGATCTGAACCGGGCCAGCTTGCGGATGCGGCACAAGGCCTAAGCCCACCTACCGCGTCAGCAGCAGGCCCGCCAACGCCAGCAGCAATGCCGGTGGCATCACCAGCGCACCCCGCGCCAGGAACTGGCCGAACGACACGCCGAGCCCTTCGCGCCGGAGGGCGGTCAGCCACAGGATGGTGGCGAGCGAGCCGGTGATCGACAAGTTCGGTCCGAGATCCACCCCGATCAGCATCGCGTTCACCACCGGCAGCGGCAGGTGGCCCTGCACCACCGCCTGGCCGGCGATCAGCCCGGCCGGCAGGTTGTTCATCACGTTGCCGATCAATCCTGTCGCGATCCCGGCGACCCATGCGGTCAGCCCGGTATCGGACTGCGACGCATGGTGCAGCGCCCGCGTCAGGGTCCCGAGCACGCCGGTCGTGTCGAGGCCTTCCACCAGCACGAACAGTCCGGCGACCAGCGGCAGCACCGTCCATGAGACCCCGCGCAACGTCGCCCACGGTGCCTCACGCTTGACCAGCAGGACAACGGCGGCGGTGCCGATGCCGGCGAGACAGGTCGGCAGGCCGAGCGGGGCGTCGAGTGCGGACGCCGCCAGCAGCACGCCTGCCGTGACCACGATGCCGGCCAAGGCCACCATGCCGCCCGGCGGCAGGTGCGGCTGCGCGATCTCCGAGGTGATCGGCTGGGATAGCCGCCGCCGTTCCACCAGCAGCATCACCACGAAGGTCACGGCGATGGCCAGCACCGACGGAAACAGGAACGTGCCGAGCCAGCGCAGCAGCGGTGGCAGATGATGCCCGTAGAGCACCAGGTTGGCCGGGTTCGAGATCGGCAGCACGAACGAGGCGGCATTGGCGATGAACGCGCATGCCAGCAGGTAGGGCATCGGTTCGGCCTTCGCGGCGCGGGCCGCCGCAAGCACCGCCGGTGTGAGGACCACCGCCGTCGCATCGTTGGACAGGAACACCGTCACCATGATGCCGACTGCATAGACCAGCACGAACAGCCGGCGCGCGCTGCCGCGGGACCGGCGCACCGCGATGGAGGCGAGCCAGTCGAACAAGGTTTCCCGCCGCGCGACCTCGGACAGCAGCATCATGCCGATCAGGAACAGATAGACGTCCGTCCCGCGGCCGATCGCCTTCAGCGCGCCGCCCATTGGCAGCAAACCCGACACCACCAGAAGCAGCGCGCCGGCGATCGCCCAAATGAACTCCGGCAGCTTCCACGGCCGGACGATCACCCCCGCGGTGGCCACGAAGGCGATAATCCACACGGCGAGATGCGCGCCGTTCAAAGCATCCGGCATCATCCGGCCTCCATGCCGCTCGGGTCGCCGCTCTCCGTGTCGGCATCCGGCAGGGTTTCAGGCATGAGCAGCAGAAACACCAGCAATGCACCGACGGCGATCGCGGCAAGGCTGAGGAAGCCGACCGGGTAGCCGAATGCCTGCACCACGTACCCGCCGACCACGTTGCTCAGCGCGCCGCCGACCCCCACCGCGAGGGCGACCAATCCCTGCATGAGATTGAACCGGCCGGTCCCGCTGGTGAGATCGGACGCCATGATGACCGCGATCACCCCGAATATGCCGGCCGCGACGCCGTCGAGCAGCTGGATCGCGACGACGCCGTAGGCCGTGGTGGTGAAGGAGAACAGGACGCCACGGATCGGTAGAACCGCAAAGGCCAGCAGGAAGATCCGCTTGCGGCCGATCCCCGCCTTCATCGCCCGGCCCACCGCCCAGGCCACGCCCACCATCACCAATTGTGCGCAGATGATGCAGGCGCTCAGCGCCACGGTATCCTCGCCCGGATGGTCGTGGGCCAGCACCTGGCCCGCGAACGGCAGCATCGCCGCGTTCCCGAAATGGAACAGCGTGACCGAGACCAGGAAGACGATCACCTCGCGCCGACGCAGCAACGCGCGGAACGGGACCGGCTTCCCGGCATTGCCCTGGCTCTCGCCGCCGCGCGCGAGATCATGGTCGATCTCGGCCGGCTTGATCAGGGTCACGGCGATCGCGCTGGCGACCGCGAAGCCGCAGACCAGATAGAAGATCCAGTTCAGGCCAAGATAATGCCCAAACCCGCCGGCGAGGCCGGCGGCGGCGAACGAGCCGGCATGGTTGAAGCTCTCGTTGCGGCTGATCCGGGCCGGCATCAGTCGCCGCCCGACGATGCCGAGCGAAAGCGCCGCGATCGCCGGCGGAATGATCGCCGACGCGGCACCCAGCATCGCCTGCGCCGCCAGCACCGGCCAGAAGCCGCGGAACATCACGATCGCCAGGCAGCCGAGCCCGACGATGATGCCGGAGACGGCGATCATGAGCCGCTTCCAGCGCGATCCGTCGACGATCAGCCCGGCCGGGATCTGACAGATCGCGGCCGCGACCGAGCTGGCAGCCAGGGCGATGCCGATCGGCCCCGGCTGCCAGTGACGCGACCCGGCGAGGAACACCGAGAGGTAGGGACCGACGCCATCGCGGACGTCGGCCATCAGCAGGTTGACGCTGTCGAGACCGAGCAGGCTGCGAGGCGATGGTCGTGAAGTCTGCATCGGCCCCGGCCCCTACTGAGGGGGGTTGGGAGCGTTGTCGGGGCCGGGCGCAGCATCGAGCGCGGGACCGGGGGGCGGCGGAACCGGGCCCCCCGGCGCATCCGGACCACGCGGCGGACGCGGCGGGCGCGGCAGGGCGATCCGGGTCAGATGCGCGTCATCCGGACCGATCGCCTCTGCGGCGATCACGTGCCCGAGCGCATTCTGCAATCCGCTGCCCTGCACGGTGATCGTCTTTCCCGCCGTGAGCTGCGTGGCCAGGCGACTGGCCTCCGGCGGCGGCAGGTGCACCATGGTGCCGTCCTCGAGCAGGACCCCGTTCAGGTCGCCGCGCGGGCCATGCAGCTGCATCTTGATTACGCCCTTCGCCTGCATCGGCTGGTCGTCGCCCGGCTCATGGCGCGGCGGGGGCGGCGGACGACGTCCGGCCACGGACGGGCCTTCGTCGGTGACCGTCTTGCCGCCGGCGTCATTGGTCACCGACATCGCCTGCACCAGCTTCAGCACGCGTGCCTTCAATCCGTGGATCGTCACCGCCTCGCCCGGCCGCACGATCGCCACGACCTGCAACCCGAGATCGGGACGGAAATGGACCTCGGTGCCGTCGTCGAGGATCAGCCCGTCCACGTCGCCGCGCGGGGTCAGGTCGTACTGCGCAACCTTGCCGTGAATGGTCGGCAACTGGCTGGTGTCGTAGGTGCCGCTCGCGTCCTGCGCCACGGCAACGGCCCCGGCGCCCGCCAAGATGGTCGCGGTCAGCAGCAGGACCTGTTTCGTACGTCGTATCATCGAGAGTCTCCATCGCTTCGGATCGGGTGATCCTTGCAGTGTCAATCGCAAGCGATGTGCCAGCCTCCAAGCTACTGAAATATATAGGTTTCCGGTCATGACGATCCGGCCGGATCGTCCGCTTGCCCGACGCCCTCCGTCCGGTTTCCGGACGGCTCCCCGCCTTGGCGTCGCAGCTTCGCGTGCAGCAACTGCCGGTGGATGCCGAGCTGCCGCGCGGCCTCGGCGCGGTTACCTCCGGACCGGGCCAGGGCCCTTCGGATCATCTCGGCTTCGAGCCGTGCGACCGCGGTTTCCAGGTCGCCTGCAAGCCAATCGACCGGTTCGGCCGTTGGCGTCGGCACCTGCCCGAGGAACCGCAGATCCTCGGCTTCGATCACCGGACGCCGCACCAGCGCGATCACCCGCTGCATCGCGTTCTGCAGTTCGCGCACGTTGCCCGGCCAGGGATGCGCCAGCAGCAGCGATGCCGCCTGCCGGGACAGGCGATGCGGCGTTCGCGCGCTGGAATCGACACCGAGGAAATGTTCCGCCAGCGGCAGGATGTCGGACAGCCGGTCGCGCAGCGGCGGCAAGATCATCGGCACCACCCGCAGCCGGTAGAACAAATCCTCGCGGAAGCTGCCCTGCCGGACCGCCGCCTCCAGGTCGCGATGCGATGCGGCGACGATGCGGACATCCACCGGGACCGGCTTGCCGCCGACCGGCTGCACCACCCGCTCCTGCACCACGCGCAGCAGCTTGGCCTGCATCGCCGGCGCCATGTCGCCGATCTCGTCGAGGAACAGCGTGCCGCCATCAGCCTCGCGGAACGACCCGGCCCGGTCGGTCACCGCCCCGGTAAAGGCCCCGCGGACGTGGCCGAACAACTGGCTCTCCAGCAGGTCTGACGGGATCGCGGCGCAGTTGATCGCGATGAAGGCACGGTTGCGCCGGCGTCCATGACGATGGATGGCACGGGCCACCACCTCCTTGCCGGTTCCCGTCTCGCCGGCGATCAGCACCGTCGCGTCGCTGTCGGCCAGCAGGCCGATGGTCTTCTGGATGTCGCGCATGCCGGGAGAAGCGCCGATCAGTTCCTCCCTCGCCTGCTGCACCGGGGCAGTGGCCGGGCCGAAGCTTGCAGCCGGCAGCATGCGTTCGAGCAGGGCCGCCAGGTCCGCACGGCCGAGCGGCTTAGTCAGGTGATCGACGGCACCCAGGCGCATCGCCTCGATCGTGTTGCTGGCGGTGGCGACCGCGGTCAGGATTGCCACCGGCGGCGGATCGGGGCGGGCCCGTATCCGCGCCAGCACCTCGATCCCGTCCAGCCCGGGCATGCGCAGGTCGAGCAGCACCGCATCCACAGCGTGTTCGGCCAGTGTTGCCAGCGCCGCCTGGCCATCCGCCGCCTCGAGCGGTACGTGGCCCAGGTCGGACAGGGTTTCGGCGACGCCTTCGCGAAGTGCCGCATCGTCGTCGACGATCAGGATCACCGCCACGATCAGCCCTGCCCCAGTTCGAGGATGAAGCACGTGCCGGGTTCCCGGCCCGGCAGCGGTTCCGCAAGCACCAGGCTGCCGCCATGCGCCTCGGCCATCTCGCGGGCGATCGCCAGGCCAAGCCCGGTGCCATCCGGACGGCCGGTGGCGAACGGCTCGAACAACCGGCCCCGCATCGACGGGTCGATGCCCGGCCCGGTATCGCTGACCGTGAACCGCACATGATCGGAAGTTCGCGTCGCCGTCAGCATGACCGTTCCATCGGCGGGCGTGTGCCGGAGCGCGTTCGACAGCAGGTTGTCGAGCGCCCGGCCGATCAGTTCGGGATCGAACCGGGCGGTGGCGTCGTCGCTCCGTATGTCCAGCCGCGGGCCCGCGGACGGAAGATGCAGGGCGACCCGCGCCTGCAGGAACGGTTGCAGCCGGACCTCCTCGACATGCAGTTCCCGGCGCTGGGTCATCGCCAGGAGCTCGGTGACCAGGCGCTCCACCCGGGCAATCTGCGGCAGGCTGGACTCCAGGGCTCCGCGATGACGCGACCCATCGCCGGCCAACGCGTTTTCCGCACGGAGACGCATGGCGCCGATCGGGTTGCGGATTTCGTGCGCCACCCCGGCCGCCACGCGTCCGAGCGCTGCGAGGCGCTCGGACATCGACGCCCTCGCCGCAAGATCCTGCGCGCGTGCCCGCGCTTCGGAGAGCCGTGTCCCGGCCTCGTTCAATGCCGCCACGATCCGGTCGAGTTCGCGTTCGCCGGTCGGAGCAAGCTCGGGCAGCGTCTCCAGCGTGTGCGTCGCCAGCGCCGTCTCGATGGCGCGGACATGGCCGCCCCAGGCGGTGGTCAGCCAGGTCATCCAGGCCGCCACGGCCAGCAGCAGCAGCAGCAGCACGCCGAGACCCAACCGCAAGGTGTCGTAGCCGGCGGTCCGGACGTCGATCATGGTCCAGGCCGCCAGTCCCGGATACGGCCCCGGCAAAGGGCACGCCGCGATCAGGATCAGCTGGCCATCGACGGTCCGTCGCTGCAGGACGCTCTGCTCGCCGTCGGTCGCCTGTGCGGCAATGGCGGCGACCAGTTCGCGCCGGCCAGCCGGAAGTGCCTCGGCTTGTGCCGATGCAGCCGCGGTCGGGAACGCCGTCGCCAGCGATCCGGCGTGGTCGGACCAGATGCCGCCACGAACTCCTTCGTGGCTCGAAAGAGCGGCGATCAGCACCGGCCCGAGCGCCTGGCCGAATTCCGTGCCCGGCACCGCGCCGGAGCCATCCCAGCCGGTGACGTAGAAGCCGTAGCGGCTGCGGATGGTTTCGCAGGCCTGGGTCACGACCGCCTCCGCCCGCCCGGCCTGGGCGAGCGTCGACGACCGGTACAGCTGGACCAGGAGCAGGCCGATCGCCACGGAGGCCGCGAGCGTCAGGCCCCACAGGATCCAGAGACGGAAGCGCAGCGACAGCATCAGCTTCGAGTGCGAACGATGATCAGGCCAGGCTGATCAGGACCAGCACGAGCCCGACGACGCTGACCGCCCAGACGATCGTGCGCCACGGCACCAGGCCAAGCGCGTAGGTCGGGATATAGATGAGCCGTGCCCAGAAATAGAGGCCGGCGCCCCAGGCGGTCAGGCTGGTGTCGCGGCCGACCATGTGCGCCAGCAGTACGGCGCCGATGAACAGCGGCAGCGACTCGTAGAAGTTGCCCTGCGCACGATCCATGCGGGCGGCGAGGCCGGTGTAGGCAGGTTGCTTGTCCTCGCGGTTGCCGGTCGCCCACTGCACGCCGTCCTGGGGGCGCTTCGCCGCTGCAGCGATGGCGACCTGCACGACCGCGAGGACGAGTGTCCAGGCAAGATAGGACAAGGATGTGGTCATGGCAGCGGCAACTCCTGTCGGACCCTACCGGGACAGGAATTCCGACGGGCGCCAAGCTTATCGCTGCGCGACCGGACCGGTTCGTGGCCGTCTCCAAGATCCGTTACGTCACCCCGTGCTGGCGGAACCAGGCGATGGCGCGGTTCCAGCCATCCTCCGCATCGGCGCGGCGATAGCTCGGGCGGTAATCCGCGTGGAAGCCGTGCGGGGCATCCGGATAGACGACAATATCAACCACCTGGCCCGCTGCCCTGGCGCGGGCCTGCGCCGCCTGGACATCGGACTGCGCGATGCTGGTGTCCTGGCCGCCGTACAGGCCGAGCAGCGGGCATTTGAGGCCGGCTGCCAGATCGAGCGGGCTGCGCGGCTGGATCGGCGTGTCGTCGGTCTTCACCGGACCGTAGAACGCGACCGCTGCCTTCAGCATCGGGTTGTGTTCGGCATACAGCCAGCTGTCGCGGCCACCACGACAGAAGCCGACCACGCCCATCCGGTGCAGGTCGCCCTGGTGCTGGCCGGCCCAAGACGCGGTGGCGTCGAGATCGGCGATCACCGTCGCATCCGGCGCCTTGCTGATGACGTCGCGGATGATCTGGTGCGGGTCGGTCATGGTCGAGAGGTCGGCCAGCCGCGCATAGAGCTCCGGGGCGACGCCGAGATACCCGAGATGGGCGAGCCGGCGGCAGATATCCTTGATGTACTCATGGACCCCGAAGATTTCCTCGATCACCAGAACGATCGGGAACGGCCCTGCTCCGGCGGGACGTGCGACATAGGCCGGGAGGCTGCCGTCCGAGACCGGGATGCGCACTTCGGCAGCGACGATGCCGCTGCTGCCGGTGTGGATCTCCTGTGCCTCGACCCGCGAGACCGCCAGGGTGAAGCCGGTGATCAGGCTGCTCATGACGAATCCGCGTCGTCCAAGCGGATTGTTTCTCGTGTCGGCCATGACCCGTCTCCCGAACTGTAGCGACCGGCGTGTCGCCGCACAGATAACCGGACGGATCCGGCGACGGGTCAATGCTCCCGGCGGCCCCGGCTTGCCCGATCGGGCGTGCGACCGTCACACTCCCGGCCAGCCTATCGCATCGGAGTCCCATGACCGGCTTTTCCAGGCGCCCAGCCGCCCTCCTGCTCGCGGCCGGTTTATCGGCGGCGTCGTCCGCCCAGGCTGCGGAAGGATGCTTCGAGCAGCTGGCGGCAACGCGCAACGACACGCTCGGCCAGCCGATCCATGCCCGGCCGACACCGGACGGGCGGTCGGTGCTGTTCCTGCGCAGCGGCCCCCGCGACACCCATCTCCGGCTGTTCCGCGTCGACATGGCCACGCGCACCGAAACCGAGCTGGCCCGTCCGGCCGACGCACCCGAACAGCTTTCGATCGAGGAGAAGGCGCGTCGCGAGCGTGCGCGGATGACGCTGACCGGCATCACCGATTTCAGCCTGTCGCGCGACGGCGGCACGGTGCTGGCGACCCAGGCGGACCGGCTGGTGCGAATCCTGCTGCCGGGCGGCCAGAACAGCCCGGTCCCGGGCACCGGCTGGATCGCGCCGCGCCTGTCGCCGGACGGCGGCTTCGTAGCCGCAGTCAGGAACAACGACCTGCATGTGGTGGACCTGTCCAGCGGCCAGGACCGGCAGATCACCTCGGGCGGGACCGATACGCTGACGCGCGGGCTTCCAGAATTCGCGGCCTCCGAGGAACTCGACCGCGAGGACGGTACCTGGTGGTCGCCGGACGGGGGCACGCTGCTCTACGAGGAAGCCGACACTTCCGGCGTCGAGCGCCACTATATCGGCGATCCGGAACATCCGTCGGTCGCACCGGTCGAGTTCCGCTATCCGCGCGCCGGCACCGCGAACGCGCGGGTGCGGCTCGGGCTGGTTTCGCGTGCGGGCGGCGCCACGCGGTGGGTCGACTGGGACAGCGCGGCGTTCCCCTACCTGGTGCGCGTGGTGTGGCCGCAGCACGGACAGCTGTCGCTGGTGGTGCTGAACCGGGCACAGACCGAGGAACGGGTGCTGGCGGTCGATCCGGCGACCGGACATGCCACCACTCTGCTCGCCGAGACCGATCCGGCCTGGGTCAACAGCACGACCGAGCTTGGTCGGAACGGGCTCGCCTTGCCGCACTGGCTGCCTGATGGCACCGGTTTCCTGTGGGCGGCGGAACGCGACGGCGCCTGGCGCCTCGAACTGCGCCATGCCGACGGCACGCCCGACCATGCGGTGACCGGGCCGAAAATGCCGTTCCTGTCGCTCGAGGATGTGGATGCGGACGCCGGGACGGTCACGCTCAAGGCCAACCCGGACCGTCTCGGCTCGGCGCTGTACCGGGTTTCGCTCACGACCGGCGCCGTCGTGCCGGTCGCCGTCGAGCCCGGCCTGCATGAGGCCGCGTTTGCCGAGGACGCGCATGCGAAGGGTGGGCGCACGATCTTTACCGATGCCGTCGCCGGTGCCGACGGAAGTGCCGCCACGCTGGTACGGGATGCGGCCGGGCACATCCTGGCCACCCTGCCGAGCCACGCGGAAACACCCGCTTCGATCCCCAGGGTGGAATTCACCCGGGCGGGGGCACACGCGCTCGATGCCCTGGTGATCCGGCCGGCCGGGTTCAGGACCGGACAGCATTATCCGGTCGTTCTCTCGGTCTATGGCGGACCCGGCTTCAAGATGGTGTTCCGCACGCCGCGCCTCTATCTCGAGGACCAGTGCATGGCCGATCGCGGCTTCGTCGTCGTCAGCCTGGACGGGCGCGGCACGCCCGGGCGCGGCCATGACTGGGAGCGGGCGACCAAGGACAACCTGATCGACCTGCCGCTCACCGACCAGGTCGACGGGGTGAGAGCCCTGGGCAAGCGCTATCCGGAGATGGACCTGTCGCGGGTCGGGGTGACCGGCTGGTCGTTCGGCGGCTACTTCACGGCGATGGCGACGATCCGCCGGCCCGACCTGTTCAAGGCCGGAGTGGCAGGCGCGCCGGTTGTCGATTTCGCGGACTACGACACCGCCTATACCGAGCGCTACCTGGGCACGCCGCAGGACGATCCGGCCGGCTACCGGGCCAGCAACGTGCTCACCTATGCGCCCTCGCTGTCACTTCCGCTGCTGCTGATGCACGGGCTGACCGACGACAACGTCTATTTCGAGAACACGGTGAAGCTCACCCAGGCCCTGATCGCGGCCGGGCGGCCGTACGACCTGCTGCTGCTGCCCGGCACGCACCTGCTGCCGGATCCGCTGCTGCGGGCCCGGGTATCGGAGGCGCGGGCAGCGTTCCTGATGGAGAAGCTGAAAAACAACGGTCCCGCGCGGCCCTGACGGGCCGCCGGGACCGTGCCGGGCTCAGACCTTGACGGTCGAGGCCTGGTAGATCGCCTCGATCGATTTCGCCAGCGCCTCGTTGAACTCCGCGTCGCTCATCGAGTGGGTGAGGTTCTCGGTCAGCGCACGCGAGAAGCTGGCGATCATGCCGTGGTTCTTCGCGAGGCGCTGACAGGCGTCCGCCTGCGGATAGCCGCCCGACAATGCCACGACGCGGGTGACCCGCTTGTGGCCCATCAGCGGTGCATAGAGATCCGGAACATCGGGGATGGTCAGCTTGAGCATGACCTTGTAGCCGTCGGGCTGCGCGTCGAGCGCCTTGGTCAGCTCTGCCAGGAGGATGGCTTCGGCTGCCGCCTTGTCCGCACTCTTGATCGACACTTCCGGCTCGATGATCGGCAGCAGCCCGTGGCCGTCGATCTGTGCCGCGATCTCGAACTGCTGGGCCACGATGGCGGCGATGCCCTTCTGCGACGCAAGGTTGATGACCGAGCGCATCTTGGTGCCGAATACCCCGAGCTTTATGGCCCGCTCCAGCAGCGCATCGAGCCCGGGCATCGGCTTCATCAGGCTGACACCGTCGGCCTCGGCCTCGACGCCCTTGTCCATCTTCAGGAACGGCACGATACCGCAATCGTCCCACAGGAAGCTCGGCACGGGCTTGCCGTGCGCCTGCCCGTCCATCGTCGCCTCGAACAGGATGGCGGCGATGACCTTGTCGCCGCTGAAGGCCGGCGCGGTCATGATGCGCACCCGCATCTCGTGCATGAGCTTGAACATCTCGGCATCGCCATTATAGGCGTCGTCCGGGATGCCGTAGAGCCGCAGGGCTCCCGGGGTCGAGCCGCCGCTCTGGTCGAGAGCCGCGATGAAGCCGCCCTTGCTCGAGACCTGCTCCAGCATCTGGTCGTTCGCCATGATCGTGTTCCTTACCCGCAGCCGAATACGTTCGGGCAAAGCGCATCCGGCTCTGACCGATTGTTCGCGGGCTAGATTGGCATGGGGCCAGAGAGTGACGCAATCGCCACACCAGACGAGGCCGGGCGTGCCTGCGGGCTCATGAGCCTCCAGGGACCGGTTCCGGCGCCCTGATCAAGACCACCGGCATAGCACTAGATACGATAACGTAATTTATTGTGCCGCATAGCGAAACGATGATTTACCTCTCATGAAGCATACGATATCAGCCTTATAGAACGACCGAACCGATCAACTATTGATTGCACCGTCAAAAGACCATCAAACAACAAGCGGCTCGGTTTCCAATTGCTATTGGCGCTCGCAGCTTCTTATTGTTTTCAGAATCAAGAAACGATGTTCATGTCTATTCAGCGGGGGATCCAACGAATGTTTTTACCTGACCGGACCGAGCAGGCAATGTCGTTGCCTCCCGCTGCAGAGGTCAACATCGAGTTGGCGATCAAATCGGTTGTCAGGGCAAGCGACGATGAGGCAACGAGCGGCCCGGACAGTACAAGCCGGCGCAGAGACCAGGGCGAGGGCAGGTTTCCGATCAACCCTGCGCAGATCCGCAGAATGCTCCGCGCGCGAAGCCTGCGACGCAAATCGGACCTTGCGTTCGTGCTGGACTGGCCGTCCTGGGACATGCTTCTCGATCTGATCGCCACGAAACTCGAAGGGCAACACGTTTCCGTGTCGTCTCTCTGCCTGTCGAGCGGCGCACCGCAGAGTACGGCCCTGCGCAAGCTATCGGTGCTCGAAGGCAACGGCCTGGTGATCCGCTATGTGGATGGCAACGATCGCAGACGCATCTGCCTGACCCTGACCGACGAGGCGGTGGCGATCGTTGCGTCCATGGTGCAGGAGGATATGGCCCTGCTCGACCCGCGCCCCGAAAGCCCGCGGCCGGCCGCAAGAGGCCGCTGAATTCTCGCTACGCATAAGCTGCGTCGAGAAACTCCTTTTCGAGCGTAATGGCGCGGCAGAAAAACTCGCTGGCGACGTTGGCGGCGCGTGGGCCTACCCGGTCGAGCTCGCTACGCAGGAATGCGACGAACACCCGGAAATCCGGATTGTCATGCAGCGTGATCCACTCGTGGTGGACGAAGTTCGGCGGCAATGGCTGTACCGCCTGCGAAGCCCAGTCCAGATAGAGCCATTCGGCGACACACAGGACTGCCAGGACCGCCGCATAGCTGCCGCTCGCGGCCGCTTCCTGCATGAGATGCTTGAAACCGGCGGTCGGCGCCGCGTCCGGGGCGCCATCGCGTTCCGCTTCGTCCAACTCCAGCGCTGTGAAGGCGCGAAGGAAGTAGGTGTTCTCCTCGCCGGAGACGAAGCCCGCCGACCGACCGAGCCGCAGTCGGGCCTGTAGGGTATCCGCCGTCGCCATTGCCGCACCGAGCAGCATGAGAAAGCTGTCGAGAAATCGATGATCCTGGATCAGGTAGCGTGCCATCACCCGGTTGGCGATGGAGCCGTCGCACAATTCGCGCACGAAGCGATGCTGCACGGAAGCCGACCACGCCGGCTGGTTCTCGCAGCGCAGCATCTCGCTGAAGGTCTCGCTCACCGCTGCACCTGCTTGCTCTTGCGGGTGGCGACTGCACGATGCTGCTGCCGCAGCACCGCCTCGATCCAGTCGTTGAGCCGGTCGGTCAGCGCTTCCGCTTCCTCATGCTCCGGATAGGCCTCGGGGAAGCGCAGGGCCAGCCAGCGCCATGCCACCAGGCGCTTGTGGCGCTTCTCCGCGCGATCGAGCTCCTCGTGCGACGCACGGTCCGGTGGCGGCAGTCGGCTCACCGACGGCGGCGCCACCGTGCGGCCGGCGCCATGCTCGGCCGCCCAGCCGGCAAGCCGGGGGATGCCGCTGTCGCGCTCGTCCACCGGGCACATCGCGTACGCCCAGCGCTGCTGCAGGTCGAGCCCGGCCACGCCCTCGAGTGCCGTGGCGACGGCGAAAGCCTGGCTCATGTCGGCGAGCCTGTAGTTCGGGTCGTCGCGCCTCAGCACCGCGCGACGAATGCGGGCCAGCACGCCGAACAGGCTGTCGGACCCGATCTCGGCCGCGACGGCGCGCACGATGTCGGAGTCCGGCTGCACGATCGGTCGCAGGTCGGGCGGCTCCACCCAGGGTGCGGCCAGCATGTTGCGCACGAAGGACGGGCTCCCTGCCCCGGCCAGCACCGCGACCACGCCGCTCTCGTGCCGGCCGTAGCGCCCGGCCCGGCCGCCGATCTGCTTGATCTCCTGCGGCAGCAGGTCGCGGCTCTGGGTGCCGTCGAACTTGCGGAGTGCCGCGAACACCACGCGACGGATGTTCAGGTTGAGCCCCATGCCGATCGCATCGGTCGCGACCAGGATATCCGCCTGGCCGCTGTTGAAGCGCGCCGCCTCGGCCCGTCGCACCTCCGGGCTCAGCGCGCCGTACACCACGGCCACGCGTCGCCCGGCCGCCTGCAATGTCGCCCGCATGTCCAGCACGTCGCGCCGCGAGAACGCGATCACCGCGTCGCCGGCCTGGAGCGATCCGAGCGCCACCGCTTCCGACGCCGCCACCAGCGGGCCCTTGCGTTCGAGGCTGATCTCGTCGAGCGGGTCGCCACACAGGGCGGCGATGCGCCGGACCATCGGCACGCAGTCCGGGGCGCCGAGGACGAACACATGGCGGGCCGGGGCGCCCATGATCGCGGCGGTCCAGGCGGCGCCGCGATCGGGGTCGTAGAGCATCTGCGCCTCGTCGATGATCGCGACCTCGACCGGGTTGTGCAGCGGGCACATCTCCACGGTCGCGGCCAGGTGCCGGCTGCCCGGCTCGACGATCCGCTCCTCGCCCGTCGCCAGCGACGCCACCACGCCGCGCGCAGCCAGCGCCTCGCGGAATTCGTGGGCCAGCAGCCGCAACGGAGCCAGCGCCATGCCGCTCGGTGCATCGGACAGCCGGTCCAGCGCCAGATGCGACTTGCCGCTGTTGGTCGGCCCGGTGACCAGGGTGATCTGCCGGTCGAGCGCACGGGCGGTGGAGAAATGCGCGGCATACCGATCCAGCGCCGCCACCCGTGCGATCGCCGCGTTTCCGCTCCGGTTCTTGCGGCCGGGAGGAACGCCGATCTCCAGTGGTGCCCCGGCATCGTCGGCACGGCGCCATTCCGCAACCTCGGGCCGGAGCCGGGCCAGTTCGACCGGATCGAACTCCCAGCGCTCGCCGCCCTTGCCGGGGATGCGACGGGCGACCGGCAGATGTCCGGCCGCGACCCAGCGCAGTACCTCCTTGATCGTGCAGCCGAGCAGCGCCGGGATCTCGCGGAACTCGACCAGGCTGCGTTCCCACTCGCGCAGCCGTTGCAGTTCCTCGCGCCGGCCGGTGCGGGCGGCGCCCTCCGCCGCCCGGCGTTCCCGCCGACGCTGATCCTCCTGGGCCACCGCCACCGCCACGAACGGTGCGTCCGCGGGCAGGCCGAAGGCGCGGGCGACAGCCTGTGCCAGTTCCGCGTGCTGGGATGCCGACAGCACCCGCCCGCCCGCCTCGAACAGCTCCTCGATGGCGACGTCCAGCGCCCGTGCGGGGTCGGCCGCCAGCGTGCGCAGCCGCGCCAGAACGACACGGTCGAGTGCCTCGCGCAGTGCCAGCTCATCCGCTGCCGGATCAGCGATGCGGGAAGCGGCTTCGGCCGCATCCACACGCAACACCCAGATCTGGCCATCGCGCTGCGACAGGTCGACCAGTCGCGATGCCCAGCCCTTCGCGCGGACTTCGCACAGGGCTGCGGATACCGCCTCTGGATCCGCCGGCAGCCGCCGCGCGACCAGCCGGACCAGCCGCGGCATCTCCTGGGTTTCGACGGCGAGCCCCGCCGCCTCGATCGCGGCTTCAGCCGGTGAGAATATCGTCATGACCGCCGCTTAAAGCATGATTGTGCCGGGAGCGCGTGTTCCGCCGCGACTCCCGGATGCCCGCATGGGCCCGAGGCTGTCGCGATGGCTGGGGCACAGCAGCTCGACCGGACCGCGGCACCGCTTCGCGCAGTATCTTAGGGACTGATCCAGGCTGCGGTGATCCCGGACGCCGTGAAGCGCCCAGAGGCCCGGGTCTGCTGGCCTCCGGGCCCGAGGCGCAGGACATCGATGGTTGCGAGCGAAACCAGGATCACCGTGAACTGGCGGAACTGTTCGTCGGGAGGCAGGTGCGCCTGCTCGTCCGGATCGGCGATCGGGGTTCCCGGTATGGCCACGTGACCATAGGTATTGCGGGCGTTCGGCGACAGCGTGTCCCACCGTCTGCGAGCGATCTCGTCGTCGCAGTGCAGGCGGGCGGTTCCTTCGAGCCGGAGCTGCAGGTGTTCGGCACCGGACCAGGCCAGGAGGGTGACCTGGCCGGCCTGCGCGATGTCGCGCACCTTGTCGGCGCGCGTGTCCGAATGCATCTCGGCACAGGGTGGCGACCGCTCGAAGCTTCGCAGGACCAGCGTCCTCAGGCCCGGATGCAGATCCGGGGACAGTGTGGCGAGCTGGATGTTGCGGAGCTCGCCGTCATGATCGCGCACCGAACGCTCGAGTGCCACGAGGCCTGCTTCGATGAACTCGAGTGCTGATGTCTGCATGCGGTAGCAAGTCTCCACGATGATGGAGGTTGCCTTGCCGGCTGTACCGGATTGGACAACCGGATCGTTACCGGCGTCATACTCGCCGGCAGACGTCGATCGACCTTGCCCGAGATGGGACCCCAGCATGAGCGCTATCCGCCGCACCGTTTCCGCAATTTCGGAGCCGGCCGAGCCCCCGCTCCCGGATCCGACCCCGACATCGATCGAAGCGCCATGACGATCGTCTCACCGATCCTGCAGTTCGGAACCAGCCGGTTCCTGCAGGCGCACGTCGATCTCTTTGTTTCCGAGGCGCTGGAACGTGGCGAGGCGATCGGCACGATCCTCGTCGTGCAGACCACCGGGAGTGCTGCCAGTGCCGCCCGGATTGCAGCCATGGCCGGGGGTGGCGGCTATCCCGTACGGATCAGAGGCCTGCGCGATGGAAAATCCATCGACGAATTCACGCAGGTGCAATCCATCCGGCGTGGGCTGCAGGCGGATCGGGACTGGCCGGAAATCCGCCGATCCTTCGTCGAGGACGCGATGGTGATCGTGTCCAACACCGGCGAGCAGGGCTACGAACTCGACCCGCGTGACCAGGCTGATTGCCTGACACGCTTCGAGACCCCGCCCCACAGCTTTCCGGCCAAACTCGCGGTGCTGCTGCATGGGCGATGGCAGGCGAGGCCGGATGCACCGCTGTCCCTGTTTCCGTGCGAGCTGATCACGAGAAACGGCGACAGGCTGCGCAGCCTGGTTGCCGCGCTTGCGGCGGACTGGGGCCTGGATGCACGGTTCGCCACCTATCTCCACGCAGAATGCCGCTGGGCCAACAGCCTGGTCGACCGGATCGTATCGGAGCCGATCCTCCCGGTCGGCGCGATCGGCGAGCCCTATGCATTGTGGGCAATCGAGCAGCAGGACGGGCTGGTCCTGCCCTGCCGCCACGACGCGATCGTGCTGACCGACGATCTGGCGCGCTACGAGCGACTGAAACTGCACCTGCTCAATCTGGGCCACACGATACTGGCCGAGACCTGGCAACGGTCGGGCCAGTTCCCGGACATGATCGTCGTAGACGCGATGAAGATGCCCTCCCTGCGCGACGAGCTCGAACTCGTCTGGACCGAGGAAGTGCTCCCGGTGTTCGACGCCGACGGGATGGGAGAACAGGCGCGTGCGTATCTCGACGAGGTGCGCGAGCGTTTCCTGAATCCGTTCCTCGCACACCGGCTCTCCGATATCGCGCAGAACCACCAGGAAAAGAAGCGGCGGCGGCTGGCGCCGGTGATCGCCGCGGCGGAGCGGCAGGGATTGCCGATCGCGCAGGCCCGTCTGCGGGCGGCCCTGGAAGACAGGCCTGGATGATGTTTCACTGGTGATCCAAGCGTGACGACGACCGCCCGACGCGTCGCGCCCTGCCATAACGGGCATAGGGAAACGTACACGATGTTCAGGACTTTTCTTCTTGCAGGCATGACCGCTCTCGCTACGGTTCCGGCCGCGATGGCCGCGGGCAAGCCGATCGGCACTATAGGAATTACCGTCGGCTCTCTGGGCAACCCCTATTATGTCGCGCTGGCGAAAGGGGCGACCGCGAAGGCACGGATGATCGACCCCAACGTGAAGGTCATCTCGGTATCCGCGGATTACGACCTGAACAAGCAATTTACCCAGATCGATAACTTCATTGCAGCCGGCGTGAAGGTGATCCTGGTGACCGCAATCGACAAGGACGCTGTGCTGCCCGCCATAAAGCGTGCGCAACAGGCGGGCATCGTCGTGGTCGGCGTGGATGTTCTGGCCAACGGTGCCGATGCGGTCGTGCAGACGGACAACGTCGCCGCCGGAAGCATTTCATGCGGCTACCTCGCCGAGAAGATCGGCCACAAGGGCAACGTCATCATCGAGAACGGCGAGCAGGTTTCGGCGGTCGTCGATCGCGTGAAGGGCTGCAAGACCGAACTGGCGAAGTTCCCGGACATCAAGATCCTGGACAGCAGCCAGAACGGCAAAGGCTCGCGCGAAGGCGCCATGGCGGTCGCACAGGGCTACTTCGTTCGTTATCCGGACATCGCCGGCATCTTCGCGGTGAACGACCCGCAGGGCCTGGGCACCGACCTCGCGGCGAAGCAGGCGCACCGGACCGGCATCGTCATCACGTCGGTGGATGGTGCGCCGGACATCGTGGCGGCGCTGAAGGGCGACACCTCGATCCAGGGATCGGCGTCGCAGGACCCGTTCGCCATGGGCGGGATCGCGGTGACGCAGGCCGACGCGATCATGAACGGTCATCCGCCGGCACAGAAACTCACGTTGATGACGCCGAAGCTGATCGATCGCAGCAACGTGGGCAGCTATGTCGGGTGGACCCAGCATTAGCCGGGTTCGCCAATCAACTTGCGCACGATCCATCCGGACTGCTGTTCCGGATGGAGACAATCACGCAGGATGATCGTCCCAGGTCGTGATGTGCTCGCGGTGCGTAGTTAATCTCGAGCCGCCGGTGCGGTCCGGCTCGAGCGCACCGTCCGCGACATCGGGACCGACCGGCCGGGGAGCATCGATGCCTAGTCCTCCAGGCAGAGTTCCGATCGGCGCAATCGTGGTCTCGCCATCGGATCGGCACGCTCGGTCTTCATCAACGAAGCCGCTGCAACACTACAAGTTGTTCATTTCGTCTGATCGCCGGTTCGGGTGGCTCAACTCGCTGGAGATCGCGGCGTTCACGGGGCATGAACCTTGATCGCCGCCAGTTCCAAGCCCTCCTCGCCGGCCTCGGCATCGAGATGACGACCGGAGGTGCGCGTGCGTCCGGCAGGCACGCCCAGGTCTCGTCGTTCGTGCTGCCTGCAAACGGCTGGGTCCCGAACAACCAGCATCTCCCGGTCATTCTCTACCAGGCAGCCGTTCCGATCGCCGGCGACGACCCCGCATCGGCGTTCGAGGCGCTGTTCACCCATAATGGTTGGCCGCCGCAATGGCGGAACGGCGTCTACTCGTTCCACCATTTCCATTCGACGGCTCATGAGGTGCTGGGCTTCGCCGGTGGGTCCGCCGACCTCGTGCTCGGTGGTCCGAACGGTCGACCGATCACGGTGCAGGCCGGTGATGTGGTGGTGCTTCCAGCCGGCACGGGTCACTGCAGGATCAAAGCGACAGACGACTTCCTGGTCGTGGGCGCCTATCCCCCGGGACAGCATTGGGACATCTGCCGCAATGCCATTTCAGCTGAAGCAGAGGCCGGGATGACGCACCTGGCGTTTCCGTCAAGCGATCCGCTGGGCGGTGCGACCGGGCCGTTGCAAAGCCTCTGGACGAAAACCTGAGGGCTCGGATAGCCACATCGCTGTGTGAACGGACGGTTCCTTGCAGATGAGTTCGCCAATCGAAACGACGGCGGAGGCGATCAGCAGCGACGACACGCTGCGACGCCGTTACCTTGGCGCGAGCACGCATGCGCATTGATCCAGACGGGAGGCCGAGCGTGACCGCGGGACGCATCTACGTGGCCGGGACCTGCGACACCAAGGGCGACGAACTCGGCTACGTCCGCGAGCTCATCGAGGCCGACGGCGTACCGGCCTGCCTGGTCGACGTGTCCACCAGGCAGGCGGACGCGGTGCGCGGGGTCGATGTCTCGGCAAGCGAAGTCGCGAGCCATCATCCCGAGGGGCCGCAGGCCGTCTTCACCGACGACCGCGGCGCCTCGGTCGGCGCAATGGCGATTGCATTCAGGCGGTTCATGACGAGCCGGAACGACGTCGCCGGGGTGATCGGCCTCGGCGGCTCCGGCGGCACGACGCTCGTTGCCACGGCACTGCGCGCGCTGCCGATCGGGATGCCGAAGCTGATCGTGTCCACTGTCGCCTCCGGAAACGTCGCGCCCTATGTCGGCCCGAGCGATATCACCATGATGTACTCGGTCACCGACATCGCCGGACTGAACCGCATCTCCCGGGTGATCCTCGGCAATGCGGCGCACGCCATCGCCGGAATGGCGCGCCAGAGAATGCCGCCCGCCATCGACGGCGTCGCACCGCGCGTCGAGGACAAGCCCGCCATCGGGCTCTCGATGTTCGGCGTCACTACCAGCTGCATCGGCAAGCTCGTGGACATGCTGCAGCCGGATTACGACTGCCTCGTCTTCCATGCGACCGGCACCGGTGGGGAGTCGATGGAAAAGCTGGCGGAGTCCGGCCTGGTCACCGGCCTGCTCGACATCACCACCACCGAGGTCTGCGACCTGCTCGTCGGTGGCGTGTTCGCCTGCACGGAGGATCGTTTCGGCGCAGTAGCCCGGACCGGCCTGCCCTATGTCGGCTCCTGCGGCGCGCTCGACATGGTCAATTTCGGCGGCCGGGACACCGTGCCGGCGGCCTTTGCAAGCCGCAACCTCTACGTCCACAACGCCTCGGTGACGCTGATGCGGACGACCGTGGAGGAGACCGTACAGATCGGGCGCTGGATCGGCGAGCGGCTGAACCGCTGCAACGGGCCGGTGCGTTTCCTGCTGCCCGAAGGCGGCGTGTCGGCGCTCGATGCACCCGGCCAGCCGTTCCACGATCCGGAGGCTGATGCCGCGCTGTTCGCAACGCTGGAAGCAACGGTTGAGCAGACCGAGCACCGGCGTCTCATCCGCCTGCCGCACCACATCAACGACGCAGCGTTCGCGACCGCGGCTGCGTCCCACTTCCGTGCCATCATCTGAAAGCAGCAGCATGCCCGCGATCCCCCGCCAACATCTCCTCGAGCGCTTCCACGCCATGGTCCGCGACGGTCGCCCGATCGTGGGCGGCGGCGCCGGAACCGGCCTCTCGGCCAGGTGCGAGGAGGAAGGCGGGATCGACCTGATCGTCATCTACAATTCCGGCCGCTACCGGATGGCCGGGCGTGGCTCGCTGGCCGGCCTCCTTGCCTACGGCAATGCCAACGACGTGGTGATGGAGATGGCGCGGGAGGTCCTGCCGGTCGTGCGCCACACGCCGGTGCTCGCGGGTATCAACGGGACCGACCCGTTCTGCCATTTCGACCGGTTCCTCGACGAGGTGAAGGCCGTCGGCTTCTCCGGCATCCAGAACTTCCCCACGGTCGGGCTGATCGACGGTAAGTTCCGGGCTAATCTCGAGGAGACCGGCATGAGCTATGGGCAGGAGGTGGACCTCATCCGCCTCGCCCGTGCCAAGGACCTGCTGACCACGCCCTACGTGTTCGATCCGGGCGAGGCCATCGCCATGACCGAGGCCGGTGCCGACATCGTCGTGGCGCATATGGGCCTCACCACGGGAGGCAATATCGGTGCCGCGACCGCACTGACCCTCGATGACTGCGTGGCACGGATCAACGCGATCTCCGAGGCCGCGCGGACCGTGCAATCGGACGTGATCCTGCTGTGCCATGGCGGTCCCATCGCAATGCCCGACGACGCCGAGTACGTCCTCGCCCGTTGCCCCGACTGTCATGGGTTCTACGGAGCGAGCAGCATGGAACGGCTGCCGGCCGAGCAGGCGCTCGTCGCGCAGACCCGTGCCTTCAAGAGCATCGCGCGAGGCGGCAGTTCCATCGGCGTCACGCAGAACGCACCTTCGTCGTAAGCCGGAGAACGACCATGGCCCACGTGTATGTCAGTGCTGTCATCGACGCCCCGATCGAGCGCGTCTGGGCGATCGCCCGGGACTTCAACGGCCACGCCGCGTGGCATCCGTTCATTGCGGAAAGCCATGTCGAGGACGGTTTCGCCCCGGACACCGTCGGCTGCGTGCGTAACTTCGTGCTCGGCAACGGCGGACACCTGCGCGAGCGCTTGCTGGCGCTGAGCGACGTCGACCACAGCTTCACCTATTGCATCCTCGAATCACCGATGCCGATCAGCGACTATAACGCGACGTTCCGGCTGACCTCGATCACCGAAGGCGGCGGCACCTTCGTCGAATGGCAGGCCCGCTTCGACGTTGCCCCCGAGGACGAGGCCCGTATCAAGGAGCAGGTCGGCCGCGCAACGTTTGCTGAAGGGATCGTCGCACTCGAGGCATACGTCGCGACTACATAGGCGTCCTGCGCCGGGTATTGCTTTATTGGAGACTTCTGCAGCTGAACCGGCCGACGCATTAACGCTTCGGCCGGTTGAAGCACTGGCGCCGCGTAGCAATCCACGATGATCGAAGCGCACATCCCGTTCTGGCTGCGCGATGACTTCGGGCTTGGCGACCACCCTCGATACGGTGCGGGGTGCGAGGCCGCCAAAACGCCCGGCGCCGCTCAGTGCTCGATGAACGGTCCCGGCTGGATAACATGGTGAGCGTCAGAAGAGATTGTAGCATCCAGACCACACTGCTTGCTGGAGACGGTCTTTCCGTTTTTCTGCACGACCAAGCCACTGGTGAAACCCGGATCATTGCGGCCATCTGCAGCGAAGGACGTGCGGGTGATCTTGTCATAGACAATGTAGCTGTATGCCCCATGGCTGACGGAGATCTGTGTTTCGCCTCCTCCAGAGAACATGTGATCGGCAATCGACAAAGCTTGTGACGACAGCTCTATCCGGTTGGACGTACCGAAATAATAGGTCGCCTTCGTGCCGTCAGAACAGACAGAGACGAGCTTGTGACCAATGGGGCAAGTAAAGAGAGATGTCTCGCCGGATTTACATAAGGACGGATCGGAGGTGGCGGCGGTTGCATCCGACATCGTCATCACACCGAGCAGGACAGCCACCATGATCGGGATCAGCGTCCTAACCTCGACTGCAGAAGCACGTTGATTGCCCGTCCGTATGCCGCCCATCGCTCGTTGCTCCCATTCGGCCCGGCATCAAGGTGCATCAGCGCGGACAACCGGCGATTGCCTGCAATGTGGCTGCATGGCTGTGTGCGATCTTGAACAAGTTTCCCCAGTCGAACGATATGCCTTTCCATGGTGATCCTCTACGAACGCGAACGCTGCTATCGACGATCCAACCCAGATTATCGCAACAGGTGGCAGCCACGGCACGAGGTCGAGCAGGCGTGCTAGGCCGGACGCCTACAGTAATCAGGACTGGCCTAGGCCAGCAAAGCTAGTCGTTTCTTTACGAGGTAATCGGAAGTAATGGAGATTACGTTCGTGCACAGTCAAAATATCAACGAGTGCTATATAGGAGGCGCTAAGCATCGTCGGCTCATCGCACTATGTTGGAGGCAGCCGTAAAAGCCGCCGCATCTCCCCAGCCCATTGATTTGCATCATTGTTGCTGGCGGATTGGGTGGGATTCGAACCCACGGTACGCTTTCACGCACACACGCTTTCCAAGCGTGCGCCTTAAACCACTCGGCCACCGATCCTGCAGCCTGGGCAAGCCTACCTACCCAGGGCGGCGGAACATACCAATTTTCCGTTCCGAATCAAGAGCCGGAAGAGGCGATCCGGCCTCAGCTCTCCATCTTGAGGGCAGCCAGGAAGGCGCTCTGCGGGATTTCGACCTTGCCGAACTGCCGCATGCGCTTCTTGCCCTCTTTCTGCTTGTCCAGCAGCTTGCGCTTGCGGCTGATGTCGCCGCCGTAGCACTTCGCCGTCACGTCCTTGGACAGGGCGCCGATGGTCTCGCGGGCGATTACCCGGCTGCCGATCGCCGCCTGGATGGCGATCTTGAACAGCTGGCGCGGGATCAGCTCCTTGAGCTTGGCGCAGATCGAACGGCCCCGCAGTTCGGCCGCACCCTTGTGGGCGATGAACGACAGCGCATCCACCGGCTCCAGATTGACCAGGATGGAGATGCGCACGAGGTCGCTCTCCTCGTAGCCGTCGATCGAGTAGTCGAAGCTGGCATAGCCGCGGCTGACCGACTTCAGCCGGTCGTAGAAGTCGAACACCACCTCGTTGAGCGGCAGGCGATACACCGCCATCGCCCGGTTGCCGACATAGGTGAGGTCCTCCTGGCGGCCGCGCCGGTCGTTGCACAGGGTCAGCACGGCGCCGAGATACTCGTCCGGCACCAGGATGGTCGCCTTGATCCAGGGCTCCTCCATCTTGGCGATGACCGACCCGTCCGGCATGTCGGAGGGGTTGTGCAGCTCTTCCATCTCGCCGTTGGTCCTGTAGAGCCGGTAGACCACCGACGGCGCGGTGGCGATCAGGTCCAGGTCGAACTCGCGGGACAGCCGCTCCTGGATGATCTCCAGGTGCAGCAGGCCCAGGAAGCCGCAGCGGAAGCCGAACCCGAGTGCCGCCGACGTCTCCGCCTCGTAATGGAAGCTCGCATCGTTCAGGCGCAGGCGGGACAGGCTCTCGCGCAGCTTCTCGAAATCGTCGGCGTCGATCGGATACAGGCCGCACCAGACCACCGGCACGGACGGCTTGAAGCCCGGTAGTGCCTCGGTGGCGGGACGGCGATCCTCGGTGATGGTGTCGCCGACGTTGCAGTCGGCCACCGTCTTGATGGCGGCGGTGATGTAACCCATCTCGCCTGGCCCGAGATCGTCGACCGGCTTCATCGTGGGGGTGAACACGCCCACCTGCTCGACGCTGTGCACCGAGCCCTTGGCCATCATGCGGATCTTGGCGTGCCGCTTTAGCCTTCCGTCCTTGATCCGCACCAGGATGACCACGCCGAGATAGGCGTCGTACCAGCTATCGACCAGCAGCGCCTTCAGGGGGGCGTCGGGATCGCCGGTCGGGGCCGGCAGCCTGGTGACCAGTGCCTCGAGCACGCCGCCGATGTTGATGCCGGTTTTCGCCGAGATCTCGACCGCATGATCGGCGGGGATGCCGACCACGTCCTCGATCTGCTGGCGCACCCGCTCGGGCTCCGCGGCCGGCAGGTCGATCTTGTTCAGGATCGGCACGATCTCGTGGTTGGCGTCCAGCGCCTGGTACACGTTGGCCAGCGTCTGCGCCTCGACCCCCTGGGAGGCATCGACCACCAGCAGCGAGCCCTCGCAGGCTGCCAGCGAGCGGCTGACCTCATAGGCGAAGTCGACGTGCCCGGGCGTGTCCATCAGGTTGAGCACGTAGGTCTTGCCGTCCTGCGCCTTGTAGTCGAGGCGGACGGTCTGGGCCTTGATGGTGATGCCCCGCTCGCGCTCGATGTCCATGTTGTCGAGGACCTGGTTGGTCATCTCGCGTTCGGTCAGCCCGCCGCAGACCTGGATCAGCCGGTCGGCGAGGGTGGACTTGCCATGGTCGATATGGGCGATGATCGAGAAATTGCGGATCAGCGAGAGCGGCGTGTCGGTCATGCGCGCACAGATAAGCGAAACCGCGGGGAAAGTCAGTAAGCGGGCTCAGGCGAACAGGCGTTCCGTGTCGGCCGTGACGGCGACCGGGCGGGCGGGCGCCCCGGCCAGGGGCCTGATGCCGCACGCGGCGAGGAAGCCGGCGATTTGGTCGAACACCGCGGGGTCCCGGCTGGGATCGTCCGCATCGCCGCGCGGCACCCAGATGATGGTGTCGAAGCGGGCCCGGGTCAGCAGCACCCGGTAGGTGTTGAGCCGCCAGGCGATCTTGTCGGCATCGCGCGACTGCTGCCACCGCGTGCCCCGGAACGAGCGCGCCTGCCACGCGTTCGTGCCGTCACCGGCCCGCACCAGGTCGCCGTCCCAGCACAGCCCGACCTGGTCGAGCTCAAGCCCCTGGATCGAGAATTGGGTGGCCACCAGCTCGAGCGCGTCGGACGCGCGAACGTCCCGGTCACGCAGCCAGCTATCGAGAAACCAGCGCGCCACCGCGCCGGGGTCCATATGCTCGAGCTCGCATCCGAGTCCCTCCGCACGCAGCCGACGGGCACCGGCACTCGCCACCAGGCCGGCGCGATGGACGTCCCGTGCAGCGGCCCGCAACCCGGCCCGCAACGATACGAGATCCCGGGTCAGGCGGAACGGCACTTCGCCCTCCGCGGCGATGATCGAGCGGGCGGATGCCGCGTCGCCACGCAGTACCGCATCGACCCAGAGCGGCGTCGCATCGTGCCGCAGCGAGCGGACCGGTACCGTCAGGTGCAAGGCGGGTTCGATCGTCAGACCCGGCAGGGGCGGCAGCCGGTTCCGTGGTTCGGGATGCTCCAGCGAGGCGCTCGACACGAACACCCGCCACTCCGGCCGCTGCTCCAGCGCCAGTCCCCAGGCGGCAAGACCGCCCTCCCCGTCATGGATCTCCTGCCCGTTGCCGATCAGGCAGACGATGCCGGCGAAACCCTCGTGCCGCGCCATGATGTCCAGCACATGCGCCGGCTCCGACCGGTCGAGCTGCACGGGCCGGTCGCGCGTCCGGGCGACGGCGTGCGCCTCGGTCCAGCTCCGTTGCGCCTCGTCGATCACCACCACCCGCTCGGGCGGGGCCTTGCCCAGGCGCACGCCGTCGTCGCGAAACCGCGGCAGCGCCTGGATCACGCCCTTCATGCGGTGCGCCGCGACATCCCGCCTGGTGTCCGAGTTGGCGACGATGTTGCGCACCAGCGCTTCGCGCAGCACATGAACCAGCGTCGGATTGCCGGTCAGGAAAACCGCCTCCGGTTCCTCGGACGTCCTGGCGAACGCGGCGTTCAGCCCGCACAGGGTCTTGCCGGCGCCCGGGATGCCGGTGACGAACAGGATAGCCTTGGCTTCGGCGGCACGGCTGTCGCCCAGGATCGACGCGATCCGGCTGGCGGTCAGGGTCAGGTTGACGGCATCGGCACGGGCGCTGGCGATTTCCGCCACATCGTTACGGTCATAGAGTTTGCAGGCTGCCTCGATCACGTTCGGCACCGCCTGATAAGCTGATCGTTCCCAGGCCGCGCAATCCAGCGCCTGTCCCACCGTGGTCATCTGGGCGTCGAGCGCCTGCAACAGGTCACCGAGACTGGATGCGCTGGCGTTCAGCACCGGCGCCCGCCCGGGATACATGAACGGCAGCATCGGGAACGGGGCCGGTGCGTCGGTCGCCACCAGGATCGGCAGAATCGGATGGCGACGGGAGCCGGCATGGAAGTCCTGCAGGTCGAGCGCGTAACCCTCGAGCTGATCGTGCGCGGCCGCGTCGAACCGCTCGGCACCGACCTTGAACTCGAGGACATGGATCGCCTTGGGTGACAGCAGGACCACGTCGATCCGGCCGCCAAGCCGCGGGATCTCGAACTCCAGCAACACGCGCCACTGGCCGATATCGGAAAGTCGGCATAGCGCGTCACGCAGAATTGCCGCCTGTGCGTCCCATGCCCGAAGCTGCTGCACCTCGTTGACACGGAACTGCCGGATCGCCCGTTCCGATAGGATTGCCACAAGCTGATGGTCGGCCAGTTCGAGAAATGACCGGGCGTCGCCGGACCACCAGGCTGTCATGCACACGGAACCTAGATCATTACGGTCCTAGAATGGCATGCGTCGGGATGACGGACCAGGTGTTCAGCCGACGAAAGCCGCCAGCTCGGTGTCGCGCAGCAGATGCACGCCAAGACGGATCGCCTCGTCGCGGGCGCGCTGCGAGAACGGCGCGTTCGAGGCGAGCGCGGTGATGGCGGCCTCCTGGCGCGAGCCCATGATTGCGGCCTCGTCCACCATCTCGCCGGTAATCGCCGTCGGCGATACACGGCAGCGCACCACGAGGACGGCATCGGGACGCCGGCCGATAATGTCCGGACCGGCGCCGCCGTCGTTGAAGCCCAGTTGCGTCGTCCACCCTGCGGCCTCGAGTTCGGTCGCGCAGAGCTTGCGGAAATCCTGCGGCGTCGGCATCGCGCCGGGCTTCGGCGCGATCACCACCGGTTCGGTCGGGGTCCCGTCCTCGTGCGGCGGCCAGCCTGCATCCTCGACATGCGCGAAATGCCGTCGCCGCCGGGCGACGAGCAGCGCGCCGCCTACGAAAACCAGCAGCAGCAGCGTCACCAGGATACTCGTCAACAATGCGTGGCCCTGGTGCGAGGTCGCCCCCGTCGCCGTCTGCGGCGGCCATGCCGGGGCAGCGACCGGTGGGACAACGGGGACCGCGCTGGCGGGCGCCGAAGTGGGGATCGGAGATGGGAGCGGCACCAGGTCCGACGAGGCAGGCGCCGGGCTGGCCGATGAAGCAGGTGCACCGGCATGCTGCCGGATCTGCCCGATGCTGGATGTGAACACCGGAGCCGCCTGCGCCTTGGGTGGCGCGATCGAGGATGTAAACACCGGTTGCCCGACGACCGCCGGATCCAGCGGCCTCGCCGGCCTTATGTCACGCGCAAGCACGAACAATGGCGGCACGCCCACATGGGGCGGCGCCAGCCGAAGCAGCACCAGCCCGGGCCGATGCAGGATGATCTCCAGCTGCTGCGCCGGCGTCAGCACGAAGCAGCGGCCGCGGCGACGCACGCGAAGGCCCCAGCGCGCCTGCGCCGCGTCGGCATGGGCGCTCAGCGCAGTGGTCGCGCGCGGATCGACGCAGCCATAGACGGCGTGGCCAACCTGATAGCGTGGCGCGGCCATCCCTGCCGAGGCCGAGCCCAGCAGAAGCAGAAGCGCCGTCGTCATGCGACGGGTCATCGTAATTCCTCTGCGCCCTCGAATTCGGGACGATATCCTCGTTCAGGGTGCACCCGTTAAACCCGCATCAGGTTCGCAATGTGGCGCCGGTCGCCTTGGTCACCGCGGCGACCACCTTGGCCGAAGCCGCCTCAAGCTCCGCGTCGGTTGGCGTGCGATCGCGCGGCTGGAACACCACCTCGATCGCCAGCGACTTCATGCCGTCCGGCACCTTCTCGCCTTCGTAAACATCGAACAGGCTCACCCCGGCGATCAACGTCCGTTCCGCACCGCGGGCTGCCCGCAGCAAAGCTTCCGCCGTCACCCGGCTCTCCGCCAGGAAGGCGAAATCGCGACGCACCGGCTGCAGCGACGGCAGATCCGGGGCGCCCTTGCGACGACGCTTCGGATCGGCGACCGCATCCAGGAACAGCTCGAACCCGATCGCCGTGCCGCCCTGGCCGAGTGCCTGCCACAGGCCTGGATGCAGTTGCCCGAAATAGCCGAGCACGATCTTCGGGCCCTGGCGCAGCACGCCGGACCGGCCCGGATGATAATGCGCCGGCGCATCGGCCGTGACCGACACCGCTTCGGACGGTACCCCGAGTGCCGCCAGCAAAGCCGTTGCGTCCGCCTTGGCGTCCCACACCGAAACATCCTGCGCCGGACGACCGGGATGGCGGGGTGTGCGGCCGGCGCGCAGGCCGGATGCGATCAGGCGCTGCCCGTCCAGGCCGAGCCCGCTCTCCTCGAAGCCGGCGCCGATCTCGAACAACGACAGGTCGGTCAGGCCTCGTGCGGTATTGCGTGCAGCCGCCTGCACCAGCGTCGCCAGCGGGGTCGGCCGCATCTGGTCGAGGTCGGCGGCGATCGGGTTGAGCAAGTGCAGGCTGTCGGGCACGCCGCCGAACCGTGCCGCATGCGACCGTGCGGTGAAGCTGAAGCCGATGCATTCGGCCATTCCCCGCGATGCCAGTACACGGCGCGCGATGGCGCCGCGCACCTGCCGCGGCGAGAGCGACGGCAGCGGTACAGCACCCAGCAAGGGCAGCGTCACCGGCGGCACGGCATCGAGCCCACGCAGGCGCAGCACCTCCTCGATCAGGTCGCATTCCGCCTCGACCGCCGCCACGCCGGCGATCGCCGCCGCCTCGTCGCGGGTCGAGCCCGGCTGCGGCGCCAGCGTGATCGGTGCCGCGATGTCGTTGCGCCACGAAGGGACATCGAACACCGCCCGGGTCTCGTCGCGCGATCGTAGCGCGAACCCGAGTGCTTCCAGCGAGCGCACCGCCAGGTCGGGTTCCACGTCCAGCCCGCCCAGTTCCGCGATCCGCGAGAAGCGCAGCGCCGCCTCGCGCCGCCAGTCCGGTTCCTCGCCGGCCCACACCACTTCGCTGGCCTCGCCGCCGCACAGCTCGATGATCATGCGGGTGGCCGCCTCGAGGGCCGCCACCGGCAGCGCCGGGTCGATCCCGCGTTCGAACCGCTGGCGCGCGTCGCTGTTCAGCCCATGCCGGCGCCCGGACAAGGCGATCCGGACCGGCTCGAACAGCGCGCACTCGACGAACACGGAGGTGGTGGTGTCCGACGCCCCGGTGGCGCCGCCGCCCATCAACCCGGCGAACGATTGCACTCCGGCGGCATCCGCGATCACGCAATCCTCGGCGTCGGCCGCGTAGGTCCGGCCATCCAGCGCCACCAGGCTGTCGTTCTCGCCACGACGGATCGTCAGCACGCCGCCCGACACCGTGTCGGCGTCGAACACATGCAGGGGACGCCCGAGATCGAGTGCGAAGAAATTGGTCACGTCGACCAGCGCGCTGATCGGACGCAGGCCGACGGCGATCAGCCGCTCCTGCAGCCAGGCCGGGCTCGGCCCGTTGGTCACGCCGCGGATGGTGCGGCCGAGCACGTACGGGCAGGCCTCTGGGAAGGCGTTCTCCCAGACGATCGGGCTGTCGAACGTGCCCTCCACCGTCTGCGCCAGCCAGGGCCGCAAATGTCCCATCCCCGCCGCCGCCAGGTCGCGGGCGACGCCACGCACAGCCAGCGCGTCGCCGCGGTTCGGGGTGATGGCGATCTCGATCACCGGATCGTCGAGGCCGGCGAAGTTGGCATAGGACTGGCCCGGCGTGGTGTTCTCGGGCAGCTCGGCGATGCCGTCATGCTCGGTGCCGAGGCCCAGTTCGCGCAACGAGCACAGCATGCCGTCGCTCTTCTGGCCGCGGATCTCGCCGGCCTTGATGGTGATCTCGCTGCCGGGAATGAACGTACCGGGGCTTGCGAAAATTACCGAGATTCCGGCCCGTGCGTTCGGTGCGCCGCACACCACCTGCACCGGCGCATTGGCGCCATCCTCCAGTCCGACATCGACCATGCACACGCGCAGGCGGTCCGCATTCGGATGCTGCTCGGTGGACAGGATGCGCGCGGTGCGGAACGGTGCCAGTGCGGCGCCACGGTTCTCGACGCCTTCGACCTCGAGGCCGATCTGGTTCAGCCGGGCGGTCAGTTCGTCGAGCGTGGCCTCGGTGTCGAGATGGTCGCGCAGCCAGGACAGGGTGAACTTCATGACTCAGATCCCCTCATGCAGCATCGAGGGAGCCAGCGGACTCGAGCCATAGTGACGCAGCCAGCGCAGGTCGCTCTCATACAGCGAGCGCAGGTCCGGAATACCGTGCTTGAGCATGGTCAGGCGCTCGATCCCCATCCCGAACGCAAACCCCTGCCACTCGCGTGGGTCGAGCCCACAGTTGGCCAGCACCCGCGGATGCACCATTCCCGAGCCCAGCACCTCCAGCCAGTCCGCGCCGCCGCCGATCTCGCCGGTACGGCGGCTCCAGCCGATATCGACCTCCATCGAGGGCTCGGTGAAAGGGAAATACGATGCGCGGAACCGCACCGGCAGCGACGGCTGCCCGAAGAACGCGCGCAGGAACTCGATCACCGTGCCTTTCAGATGGCCGAGCGTGATCGCGCCTTCACCCGTCGCCGGCCCGATCACCAGGCCTTCGCACTGGTGGAACATCGGCGAATGCGTTGCGTCGTGGTCGGCACGATAGGTGCGGCCCGGCACGATGATGCGGATTGGAGGCGGGGACGACAGCATCGTCCGGATCTGCACGCCCGACGTCTGCGTGCGCAGCACCCGGCTCGCCGGCCCCTCGCCCGCCAGCGACGGCAGGTAGAAGGTGTCGTGGTCGGTGCGTGCCGGATGATGCGCCGGCGTGTTGAGCGCCGAGAAATTATGCCACTCGGTCTCGATGTCCGGCCCCTCGGCCACCGAGAACCCCATCGCGCCGAAAATCGCCACCATCTCCTCGATGGTCCGGCTCAACGGATGGATCAGGCCCGGCACCTCGGGGAACGCCGGCAGCGTGACATCGACCCTCTCGGACGCCAGGCGCGCATCCAGGGCGGCACTCTCCAGCTCGTTCCCACGCGCTTCGATCGCCACGCCCAGCTCGTCCCGCAGCGCATTCAGGGCGGCCCCGCGCGCCCGGCGCTCGTCGGGAGCGGCCTTGCCCAGCTCCTTCAGCAGCGCGGTCAGGCGACCCGACTTGCCAAGCGTGCCGACGCGCACCGTGTCCCACGCGCGCTGGTCCGAGGCGGCAGCCAGGGCCGCCAGGGTGTCCTGCTTGAGGGTGTCGAGATCGTCTTGCATCGGGAGGTCCTTGGGGCGCGCGCCGTGAGCAGTGAGGCCAGGGCGCTGCCCTGGACCCGCAAAGGGCCGAGGGCCCTCCGATCCCGATAGGCCGGGACAGGAATTGGGTTAGCCGATTCGGGGCGGGGCAGCCAGCTTGGGGTCTGGGTCCGGGCATCGATACGACCGCCGAAACAAAATTTGGACGTGGTATATCGAAGCGCTTGCGCGAGCGCTTGGGCCGGGCCTAGGCTTCATCTTGAGGAACGAAAGAACGCAGATGCCGACAGGCAATCATGCGCGGCCTCGGAGGAAACATGTTGGACGGTCTGCAACAGGCAGCCGGAGCCGGTCACGTGCGTGACGGTGCCGGCGCGGCGTCCCTGGCAAATGTCAGGAAGGTGTTCGGTGGCGTCGTGGCCCTGGCCCACGCCGACTTCGAACTACGCCCGGGCGAAGTCCTGGCGCTTCTCGGTGAGAACGGCGCCGGCAAAAGCACCTGTGTGAAGATGCTGGCGGGCGTGCATCGCCCCGACGAGGGCAGCGTCCGTCTCGACGGCAAGGACGTCGTGCTTCGCAGCCCGCACGATGCCCTGGCCAACGGCATCGCCGTCATGCACCAGCACCCAGGCCTGTTTCCCGATCTCACCGTGGCCGAGAACATCGCCATCGGCCACATGCCGCTGACCCGGCTGAAACAGCTCGACCAGCGACGGATCGAAGCCGACGCCGCGCGGCTGCTGCAGGTGGTGGGGCTCGATTGCGCACCGCGCCGGTCGCTCGGCCTGCTGCGCAGTTCCGAACAGCAGCTGGTCGAAGTGGCGCGTGCCCTGTCGGTCGATGCGCGCGTGCTGATCATGGACGAACCGACCGCGGCCCTGTCGCGCGGCGAGGTCGAGCGGCTGTTCGCCGTCGTCGAGCAGCTGAAGAAGCGTGGCGTGGCGATGATGTTCGTCGGCCACCGCATGGAGGAGATCTACCGCATCGCGGATCGCGTGGTGGTGCTCCGCGATGGCCGCCAGGTCGGAATGGCGCCGATCGGCGACCTCAGTCCGGCGGACGCGGTCACCATGATGGTCGGGCGCGAGCTCGGCACGCTGTATCCGACCCTCGACCCGCCCCGCGACACAATCGTGCTGCAGGCAGACGGCCTGTCGCGGCGCGGCGCCTTCACCGACGTCTCGTTCGATCTGCATGCAGGCCAGATCCTGGGGTTCGGCGGCTTGGTCGGCAGCGGCCGGACCGAGGTGGCCCGCGTGCTGTTCGGCATCGACCAGCCCACCGCCGGCACGATCGCGATCGACGGGGTGCGGCACGCCTTCCGGTCCGCCGGCGCCGCCATGCAGGCGGGCGTCGGCTACGTGTCGGAAGACCGGCTGGGCCAGAGCCTGGTGATGGATTTCAGCATCCTGGACAATGCGTCGCTCACCGTGCTGCGGCAGGCGGCGCGACACGGACTGATCAGCCGGGATCGCGAGCTGGCCCTGGTCGAGCAGCCGCTGGACCGGATGAACCTGCGCTTCAGCAGCTACGACCAGCCGGTCAGCACCCTGTCCGGCGGCAACCAGCAGAAGGTGGTGCTGGCGAAGTGGCTGGCGACCGCGCCGAGGGTGCTCATCCTGGACGAGCCGACCCAGGGCATCGACGTCAACGCCAAGGCGGAAGTGCACGCCATCATCGCCGACCTCGCACGAGGCGGCATGGCGATCATCCTGATCTCGTCCGAGATGCCGGAGCTGCTCGGCATGTGCCACGACATCCTGGTGTTCCGCGAAGGGCACGTGTCGGCGCGCATGCAAGGCAAGGACGCGACCCAGCAATCGGTGTTGCTGGCGGCGACAGATGCGGCGGGAGCCGCCAGGAAGACGAGCGCCGCCGACGCGGTGGCGGGTGCGACGGACGCGGTGCAGGCAGCGCGGCACGATCCGGCTGTCCGCCCGCCGGCACCGCGCCGCAGCCTGTTCCGGCGCGAATTCGGCCTGGTGGCGGCGATCGTCGCGATGATCGTGCCGGCGACCCTGATCAATCCGCGCATGCTGAGCCTGGCCAACATCGATGCGGTGGCGATGGACCTGGCGCTGCTGATCATCGTCGCGGCCGGCCAGATGCTGGTGATGATCACCCGCAACATCGACCTGTCGGTGGCCTCGGTGATCGGGCTCTCGGCCTATCTCTGCGCGGACGCGCTGCACCGGTTCCCGGGACTTCCGCTCGCCGGTGCGGTGGCGATCGCCGGCCTGGTCGGGCTGGGCTGCGGCATCGTGAACGGGCTGGTGGTCACCCGCGGCCGGGTGCCGTCGATCGTGGTGACGCTCGGCACGCTGTCCCTCTACCGAGGCCTGTGCAGCATGATCGCCGGCGGTCGCCAGATCAGCACCGAGCAGGTGCCGCAGGCCTGGCTCGACATGACCGCGATCCACGTCCTCGGCATCCCGGTCATCCTGATCGCCGCGGCGGTCGCGCTGGCGCTGCTGGCGGCGATCCTGCAACGCCTGCCGCAGGGGCGGGAATTGTTCGCGGTCGGCTCCAATCCTGCCGGTGCCCGCCTGATCGGCATCAGCAGCGACCGGCTGGTCCTGGGTGCGTTCGCCTGCGCCGGACTCCTGGCCGGGCTGGACGGCGCGCTGTGGGCCTCCCGCTATGCGACCGTCGATGCCCGGGTCGCCAGCGGCTACGAACTGACGGTGATTGCGGCCGTGGTGGTCGGCGGCACCGCGATCCGGGGCGGTGCCGGCACCATCACCGGGATCGTGCTCGGTGCGCTGATGCTGCTGGTGATCCAGAACGGGCTGACGCTGGTGCGGGTCAATCCGCTGTGGCTGCAGGGCGTATACGGCCTGGTCATCGTGCTGGCGATCTCGCTCGACGCCTTCGTCTCCCGCCGGGCATTGCGCTCCGTCACCGAAAGGACCGCACGATGACACGCGGGGAGAGAGCCGCGACGGCGCTGCGCCGCTTCGCGACGTGGGAATCCTGCCTGGGCGCGCTGACCTCGCTGTTCATCCTGGCGGCGGTCGCGACGGTGCCTCGCTTCGCGACCGGGTTCAATATTTCGCAGGCGATCGCAGGCATCTCGGAAAAGGCGCTGATCGTGCTGCCGATGGCGCTACTGATGATCACCCGCGAGATCGACCTGTCGGTCGCCAGCATCCTGGCATTGAGCAGCGTCGTACTGGGAGTATTGCTGCAGGCAGGCATCGGGCTGGCGCTGGCGATCCCGATCGTGCTGTTGGCAGGCACGGCCTGCGGCGTCGTCAACGGCCTGCTGGTGACCAGGCTCGGCCTCTCGTCGCTGCTGGTGACGTTGGGCACGATGGCGTTCTACCGCGGCCTCGGCTACGTGCTGCTCGGCGCCGACTCGGTCAACGAACTTCCCGACGCACTCACCGATTTCGGCATCGGCAATTTCCTGGTCGGTGCGATCCCGCAGACCATCGTACCGTTCCTGTTGCTGGCTCCGGTGTTCATGCTGGTCCTGTCCGCCACCGCGATCGGACGGCGCATCTATGCGGTCGGCGGTAGTCCGGACGTGGCGCTCTATTCCGGCATCGCCATCGGCCGGCTGAAGCTCGGCCTGTTCGCCCTGTCCGGGCTGATGTGCGCCATCGCCGGCATCGTGTTCACCGCCCGGCTGTCGAACGCGCGTGCCGACAATGCACAGGGTTTCGAGCTGGAAATCATCACCATGGCGCTGCTCGGCGGCATCAACGTGTTCGGCGGTCGTGGCCGGCTGACCGGGGTGATCTGGGCGGCCCTGCTGCTCGCGACGCTGCGCAATGTACTGGGCCTCGAGGGTATCGGCGGCGAGGCCCAGGGGATCTCGATCGGGCTGCTGCTGATCCTGTCGCTGCTGCTCAACGGTCTCGTCGAATCTCGGCTGGCCCGCCTGCGCGCCCGCCGCCGCGCACCAGCTCCACAGGCCGGCGCCGCGTCGCCGGCCTGAGAGAAACGTCCCCAACCAGAACAAGAAATCTCCAGGAGGATGACAATGACATCGAGAACGAGCGCACTCATGCAGGCGATGATCGCCTGTGCCCTCATGTCGGGCGGCGCTGCCACCGCAGCCGAGTGCCGCAAGGGCCCGGTCACCGTGGGCTATATCCCGAAACTCGATACCGACCCGTTCTTCCAGTCCGCCAATACCGGGGCGCAGAAGGCGCAGTCCGAGATCGGCGGCAAGATCGTGCTGCAGGCGCCGTCCCAGGCGACGGCGGAAGCGCAGATCGCCTTCATCAACAACATGGTGACTCAGGGCGTCGACGTGATCGCCATCTCCGGCAACGACGCGAATGCGCTGGCGCCGGCGCTGCGCCGGGCGGAGGCGCAGAATATCTGGGTCATCGCCTATGATTCCGACGTCGCGCCGAAGGCACGCTCGCTGTTCGTGAACCAGGCCAAGTCGGAACTGCTCGGCGAGGAAATGCTGCAGAGCCTGGGCAAGGCGATCAATTACGACGGCCAGTTCGCCATCCTGTCATCGACCCCGACCGCGTCGAACCAGAACAAGTGGATCGCGAACATGCGCGAGACCATCGCGCACGATCCGAAGTTCGCCAAGATGAAGCTGGTGCAGGTCGCCTACGGCCAGGAGAGCGAGCAGATCAACCAGCAGCAGACCCTGGCGCTGGTGCAGGCATTCCCACAGCTGAAGGGCATCATCGTACCGGCCGGCATCGGCCTGCCGGCTGCCGCACGCGCACTGGACCAGGCCGGCCTGCTCAGCAAGATCAAGTTGTCGGGTCTCGGTCCGGTCACGCTGGTCAAGAAATACGTGAGCCAGGGCTCGGTCTCGGACGTCTGGTGGAACGTTCCCGACCTGGGCTACCTGTCGTACTACACCGCGCAGGCCCTGGCACAATGCAAGGTGAAGCCGGTCGAGGGCGCCACCTTCACGGCGGGCCACCTCGGCCAGTACACGGTCGGCGCCGGCGGCATCGTCATCCTGGGAGCCCCGGTCGTCGCCACGGCCGCCAACGTCGACAGCTTCCCGTTCTGACGCGGGCCCGCTAACCGGCGCGGATCCGACGGGTGGCCGGCCACCCGTCGGGGCCAACTGCAGGAGTAACTCTGTGCCAACCATGATGGACGTTGCACGGCGCGCCGGCGTTGCCGTGTCCACGGTCTCGCATGTCGTCAACAACACCCGCTTCGTTCACCCGACCACACGGGCCGCGGTCGAGGCCGCGATCGGTGCGACGGGCTACATCCCGAACACCATCGCCCGATCGTTGGCCCGCTCAAGCACAGGCACCGTCGGCATCGCCATGTCGATCGTCTCCAACCCCTATTTCGTGGCGCTGCTGCAGGCGATCGTTTCGGAATGCGCGAAGCTAGGCCTGCCGGTCCTGCTTGCGGACACGGGCGAAGACCCGGACCGTGAGCTTGCGGTCATCCGGTCGTTTCACCAGCGCCGCGTCGACGCCGTGCTGCTGGCCCCGGTCGGCGACGGCAGCGACCAGCAATCGCTGCACTACCTGCGCAAGACGGCGCTGCCTGCCGTCCTGATCGACCGGTTGATCGCACCCGGGTTCAGCCAGGTCGGTGTGGACAATGCGACCGGCATCCGCTTGTTGCTGGACAGGCTCATCAAGCTTGGACATCGCCGGATCGGCCTGATCGCCGGGCAGCCCGGCATCGCCACCACGATCGAGCGGGTCGTCGCGTTCCGGAACGCCATACGGCAGGACGGTCTCGATCCCGAGCCCGAGCTTGTGCAGGCCAGTACGACCGACGTCGACGCGGCGCGATCCGCAGCACACGCGTTGTTCCGGCTGGCACACCCCCCGACCGCGATCGTCGCCGGCAACAACCACTCGATGATTGGACTGATGCAGGCGGTCTGCGACGCCGGGCTCGGCGTTCCGGACCAGCTGGCCGTCGTCGGTTTCGACGATTTCGAATGGGCGGACTGTTTCCATCCCCGGCTGACTGTCGTGGCCCAGCCGGTCGATGCGATCGCACGCCATGCCGTGTCGCTGCTCCGCGCCTTGATCGCCGATCCGGCGAGTGCCTCCCGGACGATCTGCCTGCAGCCGAGCCTCATCATCCGGGAATCGTGCGGCGGGGCGATGGGCCGGTAGCCGGCCGGCTCCGAAAGAAGCTCCAGAACCGCCCCTGGGGCCAGTCGTTGCTCGATCTTGCAGTTATCGAAAGCTTCCCCCTGGCATGAACGACCAGATCGCGACGACCGACACCACGGCCACCGAATGGTGGCGCACCGCGGTCATCTACCAGGTGTATCCTCGATCCTTCGCGGATTCCGACGGCGACGGCATCGGCGATCTTCCCGGCATCACCTCCCGGTTGCCCTACCTGGCACGGCTTGGTGTCGATGCGGTCTGGCTGTCCCCGTTCTACCCGTCGCCGCAGGCCGATGCGGGCTACGACGTATCGGATTATCGCGGGGTCGACCCGCTGTTCGGCACGCTCGAGGATTGCGACCGGCTGCTGCGGGACGCGCACGCGCTGGGGCTTCGGGTGATCGTCGATCTGGTGCCGAACCACACCTCCGACGAACATGCCTGGTTCCGGGCGGCGGTGGCGTCCCCGCCCGGCAGTCCGGAGCGGGCGCGCTACATCTTCAGGGATGGACAGGGGCCGGATGGCACGCTGCCTCCGAACAACTGGAAGAGCGTTTTCGGTGGGCGTGCGTGGTCGCGATGGCCCGGCGAAAGCCAGTGGTATCTGCACCTGTTCGACCGACGCCAGCCCGACCTGGACTGGCAGCATCCCGAGGTCCGCACCGAGTTCGAGGATGTGCTGCGCTTCTGGCTCGACCGCGGCGTGGACGGGTTTCGCGTGGACGTGGCGCACGGGCTGATCAAGGCGCCGGGCCTGCCCGACTGGGAGCGCCAGGCCAGCATGGTCGGCGACGGGACCGACGATGGCGTCAACATGGGCCCGATGTGGGACCAGGACGGCGTGCACGCGATCTATCGCGACTGGCGCCGCGTGCTCGACGCCTATCCCGGCGACCGGATGATGGTGGCGGAAGCCTGGGTGCGGCCGCAGGCGCATCTCGCCCGCTACGTGCGGCCCGACGAGATGCACCAGGCCTTCAACTTCGACTATCTGCTGGCCCGATGGGACGCGCGGATGCTGCGCCGCGTCATCGACGGGTCGCTGGCGGCGGCGGCTTCGGTGGGCGCTCCGACGACCTGGGTGATGTCGAACCACGACACCGTGCGCCACACCGCGCGGCTGGGATTGAGCAAGCCCGGCGTGCGGCCGAAAGGCATCGACAGCAAGGCGGAGCAGCCCGACGAGGCGCTGGGGCTTCGACGCGCCCGCGCCCTGGCGTTTCTCACGCTGGCGCTCCCCGGCTCGGCCTATCTCTACCAGGGCGAGGAACTGGGCCTGCCGGAGCATACGACGCTGGACGCGGCCTATCGTCAGGACCCCGCCTTCCATCGGACCAATGGCGCTGAGGTCGGGCGTGATGGGTGCCGGGTGCCGATACCCTGGATAGCCGATGCACCGTCATTCGGTTTCGGCCCGGGCCCTGCGACCTGGCTACCGCAGCCGGACGGGTTCGCGCACTACGCGGTGGACCAGCAGGAGGATGCGCCCGGTTCGACGCTGGAACTGTATCGAGCCGTGCTGCGGCTTCGAAGGGAATACGGGCTGGGAAACGGCCAACTGCGCTGGCTGGATTCCGGCCCCGACATGCTGGTGCTGGATAACGGACCCGTTCGCGTCGTGGTCAATTTCGGCTTCGGCGCGGCCGTGCTGCCGGCGGGCAGGCTGCTGATCGGCAGTGTCTCGTCCGAACAGCCGGAGCCGGAGATCATACAGGGCAATAGCGCGATGTGGCTGGCCGTTCCGGGGCGGTAGCGCCCGGAGCGAGGCCAGGAAAAAGGGCCGCTCCCTTACAGGAGCGGCCCTCTTCCATCTTGCAGGCTTAGCTGGATCAGGCGGCGATCGCGACCTGGACCTTCTTCACGATCTCGGCGAAGGACGCCGGATCGTCATAGGCGATCGCGGCGAGAACCTTGCGGTCGATCTCGATCTCGGCCTTGTTCAGCCCGGCGATGAACCGGCTGTATGTCAGGCCATGCTCGCGGACGGCAGCGTTGATGCGCTGGATCCACAGGCCACGGAAGTCGCGCTTCTTGTTGCGACGGTCGCGATACGCATACTGGAGAGACTTCTCCAGGCGCTCGAGCGCGATACGATAGTTGGTCGACGAACGACCGACGAAGCCCTTGGACTGAGCCAGGACCTTCTTGTGACGAGCGTGTGTGGTTACGCCCCGTTTTACGCGTGCCATTTCTCAGTGCTCCTCAGGCCAGCCCGTAGGGGGCCCACTGCTTCACAGTCTTGCCATCCTGCTCGGCGAGCACCTGGCTGCCGCGGTTGGACCGCTTCATCTTCTGTGAGCGATTGATCAGGCCGTGGCGCTTGTTGCCAGGACCCGCGAGCACCTTGCCGGTCGCGGTGATCTTGAACCGCTTCTTGACCGACGACTTGGTCTTCATCTTGGGCATTTCGGTCTCCTACCGTGGAGCCGTCCTCTCCCTCGGGAGCGGCCCACCATGGGCCACAGGACAGCCGTCATGGCCAGGCATGCCCATTCCAGGCCCGGACGCACGAACAGGCGCGGACGTTTAGTCGGGTTCGTGCCAAAACTCAACCCGCCTGATGACGGCACCCCGAACCGCCATCACGCCCCACAGGGTGACACCCGCCTCCCCGGCAGCAGGGTGGCGAGACCGCCCGGGCCAGAACGCTGCCTGTTTCGCAGGCACTTGCCGATCATATAAACAGGATACGCAAAGTCTGGACGCACATTCTGTTCACCACCCCAAATTCCACACCGTGTCGACCTTGAACCTAAATTGTTGGCCATCTACACAGTTCGTCACGGCGCGTGAAACAATGTCACAGAGGCTGGGACTGGTCCGGGATAGCGGCACGTCTCCAGCCCTTTCCGACACACGTCGATACACTGGAGGATATTGATGTCGTTTAACTACAAGCGCCGTTTGGCTGCCTCGGTCGCCTCGGTCCTCACCGCCCTTACCTTTTCCCTGGCTGGAGCGACCTCAGGTCAGGCCGCAGCCACCTCTTCCGCCGTCGCGGTCGGCGACATCCTGGCGCAGACCGTCTATCTGCCGCTGCGAAACCCGCAGGCTGCCGAGGCAGAAGCCAAGGCGATGCAGGTTCCGGGTCCCGCCTACCACAAGTTCCTGAGCGTCACCGACTTCGTCAAGAAGTATGCACCGACCAGCGGCGACGTCAGCAAGGTCGAGGCTGTCCTGACGCAGCTCGGCTACACCGTGGTCTACGTCTACCCGAACCGTCTCGGGATCGAGGTCACCAGCTCCGCCGGCACCGCCCAGCGCGCCCTCGGCGTATCGCTGCGCCGCTTCACGATGAACGACCGGACCGGCATGGCACCGACCACGCCACTCACCCTGCCGCCGGCTCTCAAAGGCCTCGTTCGTGGCATCGGCGGCCTCGACACGATGACCCATCCGCGTCCGTTGCATGCGATCAGCGCCTATGGTCACACCATCACCCCCCATGCGGTCAGCGGCGCACTCACCGGCGGCACGCCCGGCGACTACCTGCCGGCTGACTTTGCGGCCAAGTATGGCGTCAACCCGATTTACCAGCAGGGCATCAACGGCCGCGGCGCCACCATCGGCATCGTCACGCTGGCCAATTTCTATCCGTCCGACGCCTACCTGTTCTGGAAGCAGATCGGCCTGAATGTGTCGCAGTCTCGGATCACCACGGTCAGCGTCGACGGCGGCACCAGCATCGCCCCGAGCGATGCGGCCGGCGAAGGCGAGACCGACCTCGATGTCGAGCAGTCCGGTGGTCTCGCGCCGGGCGCCAACGTCCGCGTCTATGTCGCGCCGAACAACACCAACGCCAATTTCATCAACGCCTTCGAAGCAGCCGCGTCCGACAACATCGCCGATACGGTCTCCGCAAGCTGGGGCCAGCCGGAACTCGACTTCTTCTACAACATCGCCACCAAGACCAGCGGCGATACCTTCCTGCTCGACGCGTTCCACGACGCCTTCCTGGAAATGGCATTGCAGGGCCAGACGGTGTTCATCGCCGCAGGCGATTCGGGCTCATTCGATACGGTGCGCGGCTGCCCGGCCTACGGGACGCCAACCGCCACGGCCCCGGTCTGCAACGCACCGTACGCCGTCGACCATCCCTCGAGCGATCCGCTGGTGACCTCGGCCGGCGGCACCACGCTGCCGTTCTCGTTCACCACGGGCAAGGGCGTCCTGATCTCGGTGGCGCAGGAACAGGCCTGGGGCTGGGACTACATCGTCAACGAGGCGGCCGCGCAGGGGAAAGCATCGCTCGAGCCGATCGCCAACTTCTTCTCGGTCGGCGCCGGTGGCGGCGTCAGCTCCTACTTCGGTGCACCCTGGTATCAGCAGGGCGTGGGCGGCATTACCAAGACCAAGCCCGGCCAGACCCTCACCCAGGACAACGGCGCCGGACCGGTTACCCAGTACGTGCTGCCGGCCAAATTCGCCGGACGCAACAGCCCGGACATCTCGGCAAATGCCGATCCGGAGTCTGGCTATCAGCTGATCGAGGAAGGCCAGGTCGTCGACTTCTTTGGCGGCACCAGCTTCGTCGCGCCACAGCTCAACGGCGTAAACGCGCTGTTCACCCAGGCTCTCGGGCGCACCGGCCAGTTGAACCCGGCCGTCTACGAGTTCAGCAACCTGACCTCGACCGACATCAAGACCGGCGACAACTGGGGCTACAAGGCAAAGACCGGGTATGATAACGCCGTCGGTAACGGCTCGCTGGATGCCTACAAGCTGGCAATCGGCCTCGCGTTTCTGAAATACGTTCAGTAATCCAGGTAGGCGATGGCTCGCGCGTCGAGCCATCGCCACGCTCTGGGCAGGCAGATTTCGGTCCGATGGACCGGGTCTGCCTGACCGGCGTGAGCTCGGTTTTCGCTGTTCCACACTTTCGGCAACAAAAGCCGGTACCAAAACACCTTGTACTAAATAAGCACCAAGCGATCGTATCTCGATCCATGATCGTACCGATCGGTTCGACGTGCAGCAGCAAGACGCATCGCAGGCGCCACGATCACGCGTGCCTTAAAGAGAGCCAGCCCCTCCCCAGGCCGAACAACAACAAAACATGTTGCACCAGAACGATTGACAGCTATATCTTACGATATGTCTTATAGAGCATCGATCTCCCACACCAATCGTCTCCGCCATCTGATCCACGCGATCGGAGGCCATCGCGGACGATCAGGCTTCGGCCGTGGCGGAGGCTTCGGACGCGGCTTCATGGGCGACGGCGACGGCTTCACTGCTGGCCGCAAGCTCAGCTCGGCCGACCTGCAGCTGGTCCTGCTGCTGCTGCTGGGGGAGCGCCCGGCGCATGGCTACGAGCTCATCCGCATGCTCGAAGACCGTTCCGGCGGCTTCTATGCGCCGAGCCCGGGCATGGTCTATCCGGCCCTCACCTATCTCGAGGAGATCGGTCACGCCGCGGTCGCCCCGGACGGCAACCGCAAGCTCTACTCGCTGACCGAATCCGGCCGTGCCCACCTCGCCGCCAACCGTGCCCAGGCGGACCTGATGCTCGACGCACTCGCCCGGATCGGCGGCCGCATGGAACAGGTGCGCGAAGCCTTCGCGGGGGTCACCGATGCCGATCCGCATGGTCCGGACGACCTCCATCGCGCCCGGCACGCCCTCAAGCATGCCCTGATGCGCAAGCGCGGTTGCGATGCCGGCGAGGCTCGCCGCATCGCCCGCATCCTGGACCAGGCCAGCGCCGACATCCTGGCTGGCCCGGCTCCGGGCGGGGAGCACTGAGATGAATGCCCTGGTTCCGGTGTCCCGCCCGGTACGCACGCCGATACGGATCCGGCACGACGTCCGCATCCGGCTGGCGCAGGTCGTGCGCGTCGAGATCCTGTCGCCTCGCATGCGCCGCATCGTGCTCGGCGGCGGCGACCTGGCCGACTTTTCCACTGCCGCACCCGACGACCACGTGAAGCTGTTCTTCACAGCTCCCGGCCAGGACAAGCCGACGCTTCCGACGATGGGGCCGGACGGCCCTGCCCTGCCAGAGGGCGCGGCACGCCCGACCGCCCGGGATTACACGCCACGACGCTTCGATGCCGCCTCCGCCACGCTCACCATCGAGTTCGTCCTGCATGGACACGGACCCGCCGCGAGCTGGGCGCGATCCGCCGTGCCCGGCCAGTGGCTCGGCATCGCCGGACCACGCGGCTCGCAGCTGGTGCCCGAGGATTACGACACCTACCTGCTCGCCGGCGACGAGACCGCACTGCCGGCGATCGCCCGCCGGCTCGAGGAAATGCAACCGGGTGCCCGCACGATCGCCCTGATCGAGATCGAGAACGGAGACGAGGAACGACACCTGCCGACCGCAGCCAATGCATCCGTCCAGTGGCTGCATCGAGACGGCCGGCCGGCCGGAACGTCGGACCAGCTCGAACGGGCGCTGCGATCAGTCCAGCTGCCGGACGGCGACACCCACGCCTGGCTTGCCGGTGAACTCGATACGATCAGGAGACTGCGCACACACCTCATCGAAGATCGGACCATCCCGCGCACCGACATCAAGGCAGCAGGCTACTGGAGGCTTGGAGTGGCCGGGGCGCATGGGAAGATAGAGTAGAGCTCTACCGGATATGAGCCGCAGTTTGAGCCATCAGGCGCGCTTGGCCTTCTTGACACGCTTCTCGCGGGAGGCCGCCTGCGACGGGGCCGCAGTCCCGCCTTTGGAGCGCTCCAGGACGAACTTGGCATAGTCGTCCATGTCGCCGTCGAACGGTACCACCGTGTTGTCGGCAGCGAGCCAAAGGCGATCCGCCACCAGCTCCATCAGCGACCGGTCATGCGTAATCAGGATCACGGCACCTTCGTACTCGTTCAGCGCGTCCAGCAAGGCGCGCCGGCTGTCGATGTCGAGATGGTTGGTCGGCTCGTCGAGGATCAGCATGTGCGGTGCCGCCATCGCGACCAGGTTCAGCAGCAGCCGGGCCCGCTCGCCTCCCGACAGCGCCTCGACAGTGGTGCCCTGCTTGTCGAAGCCGATCCCGAACTGCGCCAGCTTCGAGCGCTGCGACTGGTCGCTGTCCAGCGGCCGCGTCCGGCGCATGATGTCGAGCGGGGTCTCCGCCGGATCCAGCGCCTCGATCTGGTGCTGATGGAACCAGCCCACCTCCATGCGGGTGCTGCGGGTCATCCGGCCGGAGCGGATACCCAGCGCGCCCGCCGCCATCTTGGCGAATGTCGACTTGCCGGCACCGTTGACGCCGAGCAGCCCGATCCGGTCGTCGATGTCGAGACGCAGGTCGAGACCGCGCAGCACCGCCGGGTCGTCGCCATAGCCGATCTCGACATTCTCCAGCCGCATCAGCGGCGGCGCCAGCGGACGCGGCGGCGACGGCAGCAGGAACGGCGACACCCGCTCCTCGATGGTGGTGGAGATCGGCTCCATCTTGGCCAGGCGCTTCATCCGGCTCTGGGCCTGCGCCGCCTTGGCGGCCGACGCCTTGAAGCGATCGACGAAGGATTGCAGATGGGCGCGCTCGGCTTCCTGCTTCACCCGCTGCGAGCTCTGCAGGCGGATCTTCTCGGCGCGCTGCTTCTCGAAGCTGTCGTAGCCGCCGGTATAGAGCTCCAGCTTGCGCTCGGTGACGTGCAGGATGAACCCGACCGAATTGTTCAGCAGTTCGCGGTCATGGCTGATGATCAGCGCCGAATGCGGATAGCGCGCCAGCCTGGCCTCGAGCCACAACGCGCCCTCGAGGTCGAGATAGTTGGTCGGCTCGTCCAGCAGCAGCAGGTCCGGCGCCGAGAACAAAGCCGCCGCCAGCGCCACCCGCATGCGCCAGCCACCGGAGAACTCGGCCATCGGCCGCTCGAGGTCCTCGGTCGAGAAGCCGAGGCCGTTCAGGATCTCCGCCGCCCGCGCCGGTGCGGTATCCGCGTCGATCTCGATCAGCCGCGACCAGATGTCGCCCATGCGCTCGGGTTCGGCGCTCTCGAGCTCGGCATACAGCGACGCCCGCTCGACATCGGCGGCCAGGATGGTTTCCAGCAGGCTGACCGCCGTCGCCGGATGCTCCTGGTCGACGGTCGCCATGCGCGCGGTTTTCGGAATACCGATCTCGCCGGAATCAGGCTGCAGCTCGCCCTTGATCAGCTTGAACAGCGTCGACTTGCCGACACCGTTGCGCCCGACCAGCCCGACCTTCGACGGGTTCGGCAAGCTGACGCTCGCCTTGTCGAAGAAGCGCCGGCCCCAGGCATTGAATACGAGGCTCTCGATCTGAAGCATCCGGCTGACAATTCCCTTGGGGACGAGCAGGAGCATCGAATGCTGCTCTGCAGCAGGGCTTCTACGGCAAGACGGGCCGGATTGAAATTACGACGTGCGCACGGCAGCACCCGATCCGGCCGGCGTCGGCAGCAAGTCCCCGTCCGTCTCGATATTGGTCCTTGTCTAGATTAAAGGGTCCGACGTCGTTTCGCCCGCGTTGACATGCCAGATCAACCAGGGCTTAAGCTCATAGCCTGCAAGACGCCGTGCTACTTCAGAACCACTACCATACTTCGTGGAACAGGATGCTCATCATGAAGCGGCTCCGCCTTCTGGCCTCGGTCTTCCTGGCCGCGATCCCGCTTTCCCACGGTATGGCCGCCTCGCCGAAAAGCCTGCTCAACGTCTCCTACGACCCGACCCGCGAGCTGTACAAGGACATCAACACGCAGTTCGCGGTCGCCTGGAAGCAGCAGGGCGGCGACGACGTGACGGTGAAAACCTCGCATGGCGGCTCCGGCGCGCAGGCGCGCTCGGTGCTGGACGGGCTGCAGGCGGACGTCGTGACGCTCGGCATCGCGTCCGACATCGATGCGCTGGCCTCCAAGGGACTGATCGCGACCGGATGGGCCGACCGGCTTCCAAACCATTCGGTGCCCTATACCAGCACCATCGTGTTCCTGGTCCGGCACGGCAATCCGAAGGGACTGCACGACTGGAGCGACCTGGTGCATGACGGCGTGCAGGTGATCACCCCGAACCCGAAAACCTCGAGCGGCGGCCGCTGGAGCTATATCGCGGCCTATCTCTGGGCACTGAACCAGCCGAACGGCGACGAGGCCAAGGCCGAGGCCTACCTGAAGCTGCTCTACCAGCACGTGCCGATCCTCGACACCGGCGCACGTGGCGCCACCAACAGCTTCGTGCAGCGCGGCGCCGGCGACGTGCTGCTGGCATGGGAGGACGAGGCCCTGCTCGCCGCGCACGATCTCGGCGCCGGCCAGTTCGACATCGTCTACCCGTCGAGCTCGGTGAAGGCGGAGCCGCCGGTCGCCGTGGTGGATGCTGTGGTAAAGACCCGCGGCACCCAGAAGCTGGCCGAGGCCTATCTCCGCTTCCTGTACACGCCGGAAGGCCAGGAGATCGAGGCCAGGCACCATTACCGCCCGATCGATCCCGCCGTGGCGGCCCGGCACCGCGCCGAGTTCCCGGAGCTGAAGACCTACGATGTCGAGAGCATCGGTGGCTGGAAGGTGTTGCAGCCGAAGCACTTCGGCGATGGCGGGATCTTCGACACCATCTACACTGCGGGGAAATGAGCGCCTCCCTTTCCCCAGATACGACCCCTCATGGTCCGGTCGTGAACCGCGTGCCGCGCGGCCGGAGGCCCCGGACACCGGCGGTGATTCCCGGCGCGGTGCCGGCGTTCGGCCTGACCCTGGTCTGGGTCGGGCTGCTGGTGCTGTTGCCGCTGGCGGCCCTCGCGGCGCGCCCCTGGGAAGACGGACCGGCCTGGATCCTGCACGCGCTCGCCAACCGTCGCACCCTCGCCGCACTCCGGCTCAGCTTCGGCACGGCGCTGGTGGCGGCCGCGGTCTGCACCCTGCTCGGCCTGTTGCTCGCCTGGGTGCTGGAGCGGGTGCGGCCGCCGGGCTGGCGCGTGCTCGACGCGCTGGTCGACCTGCCGTTCGCCCTGCCGACGGCGGTCGCCGGCATCACCCTGACCACGCTGTACGCACCGAACGGCTGGCTCGGGGCGCCACTTGCCCACCTGGGCATCCATGTCGCCTACACGCCGGTCGGGATCATGATCGCGCTGGTGTTCGTCGGCCTGCCGTTCGTGGTGCGCACGGTGCTGCCGGTGCTCCGCGACCTGCCGCATGAACTCGAGGAAGCAGCCTCCACGCTCGGCGCGAAGCGCGGCCAGATCGCCCGGCGCGTCCTGCTTCCGGCGCTACTGCCGGCATTGGCGACCGGCTTCGGGCTCGCATTCGCGCGCGGGGTCGGCGAATACGGCAGCGTCATCTTCATCGCCGGCAACCGGCCGCTGGTATCGGAGATCGCCCCGCTGCTGATCGTGATCCGGCTGCAGGAGTTCGACTATGCCGGCGCGGCCGCGATCGGACTGGTGATGCTGCTGACCGCCGCCCTGTGCCTGCTTGCGGTGACCGTGCTGCGCCGCCGACTGCCCGCGATGCGTGGCGTGGCCCGTTGAGCGGCGCCATCGACAGCGGCGCGCTCGACACACGCTCGGGCATACGCACGGCATCGGGCCTGGCGCTGACCATCGCCGCGTGGGCCATCGCCCTGGTGTTCCTGCTGCTGCCGATCGCCTCGCTGTTCACCGAAGCGTTCCGGAAAGGGCTGGGCCCGGCGCTGGCGACGTTCGCCGATGCCGACGTCCGTTCGGCGCTGTGGCTGACCGCCCTGGTGGCGGTGATCGTGGTGCCGGTCAACACCGTCTGCGGCCTGTTCGCCGCCTATGCGCTGACCAAGTTCGACTTCCCCGGCCGTGCCGCCCTGCTGGTGCTGATCGAACTGCCGCTGTCGGTCTCGCCGGTGGTGGCCGGGCTGGTCTGGGTGCTGCTGTTCGGCGCGCATGGCTGGTTCGGATCGTGGCTCGCGGCGCACGGCATCCGCATCGTGTTCGCCCTGCCCGGTATCCTGCTGGCCACGCTGTTCGTGACCTTCCCGTTCGTCACCCGCACCGTGATGCCGGTGATGGAGGCGCAGGGACGCGAGCAGGAGGAGGCGGCGACCATGCTGGGTGCCGGCTTCCTGAAACTGTTCCTGCGGGTGACCCTGCCCGAGATCCGGGTGGCGCTGATCTCCGGCGTGCTGCTGTGCACGGCGCGCGCACTCGGTGAGTTCGGCGCGGTCTCGGTGGTGTCCGGCCATATCCCCGGCCAGACCGAAACCGTGCCACTGCGCATCGAGACGCTCTACAACGACTACGAGACCGTGGCGGCGTTCTCGCTGGCGGCATTGCTGGCGATCGTGTCCGGCCTGACGGTGGGCTTGCGCGGCTTCCTGGACTGGCGGCACTCCCGGAACACGACACTCTGAACCCGCCCCCGTGACCCTGCCTTTCCAAGGAGCCCCATGGGCGTCGATCTGCGCGACATTACCTGCCTGTTCGGCCGCACCCCGGCGGTACGCGACATCAGCCTGGTGGTGCCGACCGGCGAGTTCCTCGCACTCGTCGGCCCGTCCGGTGCCGGCAAGACCACGCTGCTGCGCATCATCGCCGGGTTGCAGCCGGGCTATACCGGCCACCTGACCATCGGCACGCGCGACGTGACCCAGGTGCCGGCCCGCGACCGCAACATCGGTTTCGTGTTCCAGAACTATGCGCTGTTCCGGCACATGACGGTGGCCGATAACGTGGCATTCGGGCTGCAGGTCCGGCCGCGTGCACGCCGGCCGGACCGTCACGCCATCGCCGCCCGCGTCACCGAGCTGCTGGAGCTGGTCCAGGTCGGCGCGCTCGCGAAGCGCTACCCGGCGCAGTTGTCCGGCGGGCAGAGGCAGCGGGTGGCGCTGGCGAGGGCGCTGGCGACCGAGCCCGAGTTGCTGCTGCTCGACGAGCCGTTCGGCGCACTCGACCCGCTGGTCCGCAAGGAGATCCGCGGCTGGCTGCGCGGCCTGCACGACCGGCTCGGACTGACCTCGATCCTGGTCACCCACGACCAGGAGGAAGCGCTCGAGGTGGCGGACCGGATCGCCGTTCTGCGCGACGGCAGGCTCGAGCAGGTCGGCAGCCCGCATGATTTGGAGGACGCGCCGGCCACCCCGTTCGTGCACCAGTTCCTCGGAGAGACCGTGACCTTCACCGCTATCCGGGATCATGGGCGGCTGCGGCTGGACGGGGCATGGGCGCACGTGGCGACGACGCTCCCGGGCGACAGCGATGCCGGCGGCGGCAGTGTGCTGCTGTCGTTGCGGCCATACGAGATCGGCCTGTCCGCGTGCGCGGCCGGCGAGAACGGCGCGCACGTCGTCGCGGTCCAGCGGGCCGGGGCCTTCACGCGCTACCGGCTCGCGCCGACCACCGACGACCAGGCGGATACGCTCGAAATCCTGGTGCCGGCGATCCTGCCGCCGCTATTGTCCGGGGCGCGGTGTCGGCTCGATCTGTCACGCGCCAGGCTGTTCGGGACGGCGGCACGGCAGGCAACGACGCTGGGCATGGCGGCCACCGTGCCTGCATGACCGGCGTCCCGGCCCGGCATTGACAGCCCAGCCCTGCCCGGTACCGTCGCCCGATGCCGCCTGACGCGATCGACCGAGAACTCATCGACCTGCTGACAACGAATGCACGCCTGCCGGCAGCCGAACTCGGCCGGCGGCTGAAACTGTCGCGCACGACGATCCAGAGCCGGATCGAGCGTCTCGAGCGGAACGGTACCATCCTCGGCTACACGGTTCGCGCCGCGACCGATCCGTCCGATCCGATGGTCCGGGCGCATGTGCTGATCACCCTGGCGCCGAAAAAGACCGCCTCGGTCGAGATCATGCTCCGCAAGATCCCGCAGGTCCGCGAACTGCATGCGGTCAGCGGCAATGTCGACCTGATCGCGGTGATCAGCGGCACCGCGAATAGCGAGCTCGACCGGGTGATCGACCAGATCGGCGAACTGGACGGGGTCGTGCGTACAAACTCCATGATCCTGCTCTCGACCCGGATTTCCCGCTGACGCTTTCCTCCGAGATGGAAATGTCGATGAACCACCCGACGCCGACGAACCGCTCCTCCGGCCTGATCGACCCGAATATCCTGCGGACCGCGTTCTCCCGCGCCCTGTCGGACATGTACCGGCGGGAGGTGCCCCTGTACGGAACGCTGCTGGAGCTGGTCGCGGAGACCAATCGTACCGCGTCCGGGGACGTCGCCCACCGCCTGGAGGTCGAGCGGCACGGCGCCATCCGTGTCGGCACCGCATCGGAACTGGTGGGCGTCCGTCGGCTGTTTTCGGCGATGGGCATGCAGCCGGTGGGCTATTACGACCTGGCCGCGGCGGGTGTGCCGGTCCACTCTACCGCGTTTCGTCCGACCGATGCGGCAGCGCTGGCGATCAATCCGTTCCGCGTCTTCACCTCGCTGTTGCGGCTGGACATGGTCACGGACGCGGCACTTCGCGAGGAAGCGGCCGCCATTCTCGACCGCCGCCGGATCTTCACCCCTCGCCTGCTGGACCTGCTCGCGCTGGTGGATCGGGAAGGCGGACTGCCGTCGGCCCATGCGGAGGACTTCGTGGCCGAAGCCCTGCACACCTTCCGCTGGCACGAGACGGCTTCGGTGGATGCGGGCCTGTATCGCCGGCTGAAGGCGTCGCATCCGCTGGTGGCCGACGTCGTGTGTTTTCGCGGACCCCACATCAACCATCTGACCCCGCGCACGCTCGACATCGATGCGGCCCAGGCGGCGATGCACAGGCTGGGCATGAACCCGAAACCGGTGATCGAAGGGCCGCCCCGGCGCGCGGTGCCGATCCTGCTGCGGCAGACCAGTTTCCAGGCGCTCACCGAGCCGGTGCGTTTCGTCGGCCAGGGCGACCACGACCGCGGCACCCATACGGCCCGCTTCGGCGAGGTCGAGCAGCGTGGCGCGGCGCTGACCCCGGCCGGTCGCGCCCTGTACGATCGCCTGCTGGCGCAGCTTCAGTCCGAGGTGGCGGCCGGCGCAGACCGGCAGGAGGCGGGCGGCCGCATCTTCGCCGAATTCCCCGATGACATCGACGCCATGCACGAAGATGGACTCGCCTTCTTTCGGCACGGCACCTCCGAGCCGATCCTTTACGAGGACTTCCTGCCGGTCAGCGCGGCTGGCATCTTCCAGTCCAATCTCGGTCCGGGTACCCGCGAAACACTCGCCGTTTCGAGCCGCCAGGCATTCGAGACAGAACTGCAGTCACCGACACTCGACGAGACGGCGCTTTACGCTGCCGCAGCGGCCGAATAATCGGCAATCGCTCGCAGATGGAGCCTGACGCCCGATAGAATCCCAGCTGAGCCGATGGCGGATCAGCCGACCGCTGCGAGGACGGCAGGGCGATACTTTGCCACGAATTCTTCAACCGTAGTCGAACCGAAGGAGACTGCGGCAGTACCGCCAGCAAGAATGATTTCGACGTCCGTCACACCGATGAAGCCGAGGATCCGTCTGAGGTAGCCAGACTCGTAGTCGGATGCGGCAGCAGGCAAGCCTTCGTCGTAGGCGCCCCCTGAGGCGATGATGATCTTGCATGTTTTACCGGTGACCAGACCTCTGCGTTCGGGAGGACCGGAGTGTGTCGTGCGGGGGCGAACGACGAGGTCGATCCAAGCCTTCAGATTGGCCGGGACGGTAAAATTGTACATGGGCGTTCCGATGAGGATCTCGTCGGCGGCGAAGAGTTCGGCGATCAGTTCGTCGGAGATGTCCAGGGCCTGTCGCATTTCCGGCGACCGCTCGTCGGCAGGGAGGAATATCCCCGCAATCCACGGGACGCCGACATAGGGAATAGTGTTGTCTGCCAGATCCCGCAGGATGACCCTTCCGCCGGAGTGCTTCACCCGCCAGGCTGTGACAAAGTCGTCGCTGAGCGTACGCGAGATGGAGTTGTTGCCACGTGGGCTCGATTGGATGTTGAGAAGCGTAGGCATTTGAGTCCTTTACGAAAGCAAGGCTGGCGTCATCCGGCCATATGGTCAACTTACTTGACTACATGACCTACCTACACGTCTCGGGCAGAAATGGTCAAGAATGTTTACTATAAATGGTTAAAATTCTCCCTAACATCGCCCAGAGCCTGATGGCGGCATCCCGGGCGCATACGGCTGCCGTCATCGCCCGACTGGCACTACGTGGATACGATGACTTTCCATTCGCGTCGGCGAGCCTGCTGTGGCTGCTGGATGAAGGCGGGACGCGGTCGACGGCGCTTGCGCAGCGGGCAGGCGTGACCAAGCAAGCGATGAGCCAGCTGGTGCGACTGATGGAGCGGCAGGGGTACTTGGAGCAGGTACCGGACTCGACCGATACGCGGGCGAAGGTGGTGCGGATGACCGAACGTGGCGAGGCCGTTAAGACTGCGTGCGTCGAGGTCCGGGAGGAGTTGAACCGAAAGGTGGCAGGGGCTCTGGGAATGAGCCAGGCAGTACGGCTAGAAGCGGATCTGGATACTGCCACTGGCTTGTTCGGAGAAGTTCGCAGCACCGGCCAAAGATAATTGACGGCCTGTCACCGTGAGTGCTGACGGATCGCATTGCCGGCTTGCGAAGCCCAGGAGGCCCGAAACGTCACGGGCAAGATCCTGGTCCCGACAAACGACGCAGTAAGCCAGCGCCTGTCATCGCCGTCCGCTTTCGCATAGCCCATCACAGACGCAGGCTGACCTAAAGCGGTCTCACCGCTCTGCGGACGTACGAACCGAAAGCGGCCTTTCAGAACACCATGCCACCCGCAACGTCGATCGTGGTGCCGGTCACCCACAATGCGTCGGCAGAGACCGCGAACGCCACCGCTGCGGCGATGTCGGCAGGCTCTCCGATGCGGCCGAGCAATGTCTTCGCAACCAGGATGTCCGTCATTCCCTTGGCTGACTCGGCGTTGCCTTCGGTCGCGGTGAAGCCAGGCGCGATGCCGACGACGCGGATCTTGCGCGGGCCGAGTTCCATTGCCAACGATCGGGTCAGCGTATCCACGGCGCCCTTGGTCGAGCAATAGACATGGACCATCGGGTAGGGGCTTTTCGCCAGACCCGAACTGATGTTGACGACAACACTACCCTCGGAAAGCACGCGGGCTGCAGCCTGCGTCATCAGAAGAAGGCCTCGGACATTGAGGTTGTAGTGCTCGTCGAAACTCGCAGCCGTGAGTGTATCGAGCGTATCGATCTTGTAGATGCCGGCGTTGTTGACGAGGATGTCAAGGCGGCCGAAGCGCGCGATCGCGGCATCGACGAACGGCTGGATTTCTGCAGGGTTTGCAATGTCCGCCTTGATAGCGAACGCAACGCCGCCCTTGGCGACGATGCGATCGACGACGCGCGCGGCGTCTTCCGCCGAACGTGAATAATTGACCACTACAGAAGCGCCCTGCGCTGCAAGGCGCTCGGCAATGCCGGCACCGATTCCCTTGGAAGAGCCGGTAACGATGGCCACTTTTCCGCTCAAATCATGGATCACGCCATTCTCCTTCTGGCCGGTTAAGACGCTCCTCATATAGACACCTGCCGTTTACGTTATTAGTAACTATAATCCGCATGCGCTTATGAGGGCCGTGCAGCAATGAAGCGGGATGATCTGAACGATTTGGCGGCGCTCGTCGCCGTAGCGGACGCCGCCAGTTTTACGCTGGCCGCTGCCAGACTTGGGATGTCGCCATCGGCGCTCAGTCACGCGATCAAGGGGCTGGAAGCCAGGCTTGGTGTTCGCCTTCTCGCACGAACGACCCGGAGCGTCGCGCCGACGGCGGCCGGCGATCGGCTGCTCGCCACCTTGCGCCCCGCTCTGGCCAGTATCGATTCCGAGCTGACGGCTCTCAGCGGCCTGCGCGACAAACCAGCAGGAACAGTGCGCATCTCCACCTTCCGTCAGGCAGCGGACACTGCGGTCTGGCCGATGCTGCCGGCCTTCCTTGAGGCCAACCCCAACATCATCGTCGAAATGACGATCGACGACGCCCTGATAGATATTGTCGCCGATCGCTACGACGCCGGCATTCGCTTCGGCGAGTTGGTCGACAAGGACATGATCGCTGTTCGCGTCGGGCCTGATATCGTATCGGCCGTGGTCGGCTCGCCGTCCTATCTTGCACGAAACAAGCCGCCACGCGTGCCCCAGGATCTATCGCAGCATCGATGCATCGGTTATCGCAACAGCACCTCGGGCGGGCTCTACCCCTGGGAGTTCGAGAAGGGTGGTCGTGCGCTTCAGGTGCGGGTCGATGGGCCGCTGATCCTGAACGATAGCCGTTTCATTCTCGCCGCCGCGCTCGCGGGTGTAGGACTGGCCTATGCCTTCGAGGCCGATGTCGTCGATAATCTGGCGGCAGGGCATTTGGTCCGGGTGCTGAAGGACTGGAGTTGGACCGCGCCCGGCTACCATCTCTATTACCCCAAGCAACGGCATGCATCTCCTGCGCTCATGGCTTTCGTCGATGCGATCCGGTTCCGACCTGACCAGCGGCGTCCATGATGCCTCGAGTTGGGTCGGCTTCGATCCGCTAGCTTGCCGCCGCAAGTGTCGGCTGCAGGCAGGAATCATGACTGGTCAGGACCCCTTTCCAGTTCTTGATCAGCCGCGCATAGGCGTGTCCGACTGCGCGCGGTTTGCGATCAAGGTCGAACAGGCCTCGGGGATTGACCACCCCCCGCTTCTCGCGGAGCGCCACGTCCCAGTCGATCTGGTCGGTCAGGGAATACCAGGTAAAGCCGAGAACGGGGATGCCCTCTTGCCGAAGATGCATGAGTCCGGCCCACTGTTTCCAAAGCCAGCGCTCGGCCTCGTCGCCATTCGGACCCTCGTCGCAATTCGTCTCGGTGTGCATGATCGGAAGGTGATAGCGGTCATGGTAGAGGCGCGTCACGGGGGCGTAGCCGAACACCTCTCCCGCCCACCGACTCTGACCGTTGGCGTGGATCAGATGCTCGTTGGTGGCATACCAGTCATTGCCCATGATGCAGTGGCGACGCAGGTTCTGCGACAGGAAGAAATGATACTCATCCCGAGTCATGCCGTTATCCAGGAGGAACTCGTACATGGCGCTGTCGACCCGATGGCCGTAATTCAGATCCAGGGTCAAGAAGCGCTCGGCGTTCCGGAACTCGGCATGATGCATTGCGTCGGGACATTCCGCATGGAAATGCTCGGTCGATTCGGACTGGATAAAGAGCGCGTCTGGCCGCACTTTCAGGATTGCCCGCATGGCAAGCACGTTGGCGCGAACGATGTTCTTGATCGCCGTCACGTAGGAGCGATCGTCTTTGGCCTCCTCGTTCCACCAGCCGTATTTGGCGGAGAACACCGCGGTGATGAACATCTCGTTCACCGGGGTATAGAGCTGCACCCACGGAAATCGGCACGCGAACGCCATCGCGTACTGCGCGAACAACTCCGGAAATTCCGGATTCTGGAAATCGCCGAGCCAGTCGGGAAGTCCGAAGTGGCAGAGGTCGACGATCGGTACCGTGCCCTGGCGGTTGAGCGCCGCGAACGCCTCGTCCGCGAACGACCAGTCGTAGTGGCCGGCGCCGAGCATGGTGAGATGAAACTGCGGCCCGTAGCGAAGGTATGTGCACCCGATATCGCGGACGAGCGCGAAGTCTTCGCGCCAGCGGTCGTAATGTCCACATTCGGCCAGCTGGTCGCGACGCGTACGGCCGCCGCCGGTTTTAGGAGCGCTGTTCTCGATGCCGGTCGCAAACATGAACCGGGGTTGCGCCTCCCGGGGTGGCGATACGCCGGTTATCCTGTGGAACGGCTCGAGGACGTCCAGCATCCTCACTCTCCATTTCTACTGTGCAGCTCTAGCGCTCACGGAAATGTCATACCACGTGACGACCGCACAATTACAGTGAGTTGCCATACCAAGATTAAGATTGGGCCAGAGTTACGTAGATCGCGTCGCACACCATGGACCGCCAATGCCCTGATGCGCGACCTGAAGAAGCTGACCCGTCGTCAGGCCTGCTGTCCCCTGCTGCGAGACACGCGGAACGCCATGCATCCGCCCGCCATGAACAAGTTGCCGGATTACCGGCAAGTCCCGGCAAGATCCTTAGCCTCTCAGCACTGTCGCAAGCGCTACCAGGATGCCCGCGGTGGCTCCCCAGACATCGTGCTCGGGATGCGGCCAGCTCCACGAGCCACGCCGTGGCCCGTCCTCGCTCAACCGGGGTGCCTCCGGATCGATCAGCAAGTCGAGCGTCAGCCCGAATATCGCGGCAACCTCGTCTTCCGACGCGCTCCAGGTCGCGTGCGGCGACAGCAGCGCCACGATCGGCACGATGGTGAACTGGCTCGATACCGTGTCGTAGTTCGGCAGCCGGCCCATGATCTCGGCCAGCATCGGGTCCAGACCGATTTCCTCGCACGCCTCGCGAAGCGCCGTGGCGACCGCATCTGTGTCCGCACGCTCCGGACGGCCACCGGGAAAGCTCACCTGCCCAGGATGGCTGCGCAGCAGTGCCGAACGCCTAGTCAGCAGCACGAACGGCTCGGGAGCCAGCACGATCGGGACCAGGACCGCCGCGGCCCGTGCATCGGCGTCGGCCGGCCAGGTCGACGGCTGCGCAGGCTGCAACCGGCTCAGCCTGGAACGAAGCCAGATTTCGGTACGGGTGTCCGCGTTGCGCGGTAATGCCATCGTATGCAGGTCGTCGCCCTCCGCGTGCGTCACTCCGGACGCGAGAGCGTAGCGCCATAGAGCACCGGGCCGGTCGGCAGTCCGGTCGGCGAACCGCCTTTTGGCTCCAGGCTGATCAGGATCTGCCCGGGACCGACGGGAACCTGACTGGCAGCCAGACGCGTGCCGGTTGCCGGCATCACGCCGAGCGAGGTGGGTATCTTCCCACCCTGCCGCAGCGACCAGAGCTGAAGATCGCGATCATCGGCCACCGCGACCGGCGACAGGGCGACGATCGAGAGACTGCCATCCGGATAGGCCTCCGCGACGTAGGCGGCGGGCTTTGCGCCGGCTGCGGCAAAGGTCGCAACCGGGACGGGCGCGGGACCTGGCTGATCGATGATCGCCAGCCCGGCGATCCCCGCGGCCAGCAGAAACCCGACCGCAGTAGCGCCGCGCCAGAAATTGGTGTTCGCCGCCTTCGACGCCAGGCCGGTTGTCCGCGAGACCATCGCCGGACGGCCGTTCCGGATCGTCGTCTCGATCCGCTGCCATAGCGATGCCGGCGGCATCACCGTCGCCGTCGAGAACAGGAGCGGCGCCAGCGCGTGCTCCCAGGCTGCGATCGCACCGGCGATGACCGGGTCCGTCTGCGCCTCGCGTTCGAGCAGTTGTGCCTCGTCGCGATCCAGCGTTCCAAGTACGTATTCGCCGGACAGCACCACCAGTTCGTCGTCCGCAGGACCGCCCGATCGAGCAAAGCCACTCATGGTTCAAGGCACCGGCGGAGACTGATCAAGGCGCGCCTGACCCAGGATTTCACCGTGCCGAGCGGCGCATCCAGCCGGCTCGACAGCTCGCTATGCGAGAGCCCGTCCATGAAGGCCAACGTCACTACCCGGCGCTGCCCCACTTCGAGCTGTTCGAGGCACCGGCGGAGCGCGTCGCCATCCGCGACCTCGGAGAGATGGTCGAGCGCATCCGGCGACGGATCCGGCTCGTCGGCCGGCTCGTGGCCGTAATGCTCGCGCGCACGGCGCCTGAGAATGTCGATGGCACGGTAGCGCAACAGGCTCGAGAGCCAGGCTTCCGCCGCGCCGCGCGATGGATCGAACTGCGCCGAACGCTGCCAGACCTGCACGAAGGCGTCGTGCATCGCATCCGCGGCAAGCGCCGGCTGCTGCATCAAACGCAGCGCCAGACCATACAGTCTCGGCGACTGCTGCTCGTACAGCGTGCGAAACGCCGCCTGATCTCCATCGGCGCAGCGTCTGAGCAGCACCGCGAGGTCGGACAATGCGGGTGTGGATCCAGGGTACACGTCGCTCATGCCCAGGCACGACCTCATCCATGATCCGAAGATCATAGCTGCTGCCTGTGGTGATGACGATACGGCCAGGCTGGTCATCGGCCTGCACGATAGGGAATAGGGCGGCTCATGGTATCGTTACGCACAAGTGCCGTGTGCGGATGAGCAGGGGCCGTTCGGCGTCGCTCCGTATCCGTTGCGACACCTGCCGTCCGGACGAGCCGGGGGCTAGCCCCGGTCTGATCCGGCGACTGCTCCGGTCCTCGCCATGAAGGCCAGGCAATCGCGAAAAGTCGGGGCCAGGAAGCGGAGCGAGCCGGAGATTGCGCCGACGATCTCGAGATGGTCGACGCCCGGATACAGGCGATGCTCGACCGCGCCACCGCGGGCACGGATCTTGTCCGCCAACCGCACGGTGTTCCCAGGCCTGACCGTCTTGTCCGACGTTCCGGCCAGCAGCAGCATCGTTGGGTTGTGGCCATCGACGTGGTTGATCGGCTGCGTCGCCGCCAGGCCCGGCTCGGGCCCGAATATGTCGCGCAGCTTGTCCGTGTCGAGCGGCAGGAAATCGTACGGTCCTGCCAGTCCGATCATTCGGCCGAGGTCGCGTTGCGGCGACAGCCCGACCGCCGCGAGCAGGCTGGGATCCAGCGCCAGCATCGCCGCATTGTAGGCGCCCGCCGAGTGCCCGATCAGCGTCGGAGGCGCATCGTTGCCGCCGAAGCCGGAAATGTTCCGGCGTGTCCAGGCCATTGCCGACGCACAGTCATCCAGGAAGGCCGGGTAGCGGACCTCGGGATACAGGCGATAATCCGGGATCACCGTCATGATCCCGCGCGCGGCGAACGCGCCGCCGACGAACCGGTAGATCGAGCGGGAGCCGGCGTCCCAGCTTCCGCCATACACGAACACCATGACCGGGAATGGCCCTTTGCCGGCAGGACGATAGATATCCAGGCGCTGGCGTGGGTCGGGACCATAGGCGATGCCGTCGCCGAAAAGCCGGGCCGGCGCCAGTGCGTTGAGCAATGTCGCCGGCGAGCAGCCGGTCAGCACCAGGCCCGCTGCACCGAGTGCAGAGAAGGCCCGGCGACCGATGGTCGTCCCCGAGCCGGCAGACGTGACCGGAACTGGGCTCAGTAACCGATCCGCTCGACGTAGTGTCCGCGCGACCAGGCCCAGCGATATCCATCCCAGCGCCAGTGTCCCGGTTGCCACTGCCAGTATGGATGCGCGATCGGCGGCGGTGGCGGGCGCTCGTAGATCGGCTGCGGCGGGGGTGGCCGGCGGATAACGACGGGAGCCTGACGATACACCACGACGGGCGGCGGCGGTGCATAGACACACCCTGCCAGCAGCCCGGTGAAGGCAACTGCGAAAGCCAGGCGACGCGGCTCGATCATTCTCTTCTCCAGGGCAGCGCCCGACGGCACGCTGCGGCAGACGGCATTTCAACGGCTCAGGACTGTCAGCCCGATAGCGGCCGCGCGATATCCTCGAGCGACTTGCCTTCGGCATCCACGCCGTAACGCAACGCCATCAGGCCGGCTGCGATCATCAGTGCGGCTGCGCCGCCGTAACCAAGTGCCAGCGGCATGCGGCCGCCCATGTCGATCAACCGCCCGAACAGGTATGGCGCACCGACGCCGCCGATCAGCGTGCCAAGGACATAGAAGGTCGAGATCGCCATCGCCCGGGTTTCCAAAGGGAAGATCTCGCTGGCCGTCAGGTAGGCCGCACTTGCAGCCGGCGACGCGAAGAAGAAGATCGCCACCCAGCCGATCGTCTGGGTGATGGCGGTGAGATGCCCCTGCGCGAAGGCCCAGGCAACCACGATCATCAGCAAGCCGGAGATACTGTAGGTGGCAAATATCATCCGGCGCCGGCCGACCGTATCGAACAACGGCCCGAGCAGGACCGGCCCGAGTACGTTCCCGATCGCGAGCGGCAGGATATACATGCCGACCTGATGCGGCATGACCCCCTCATGGTGGGTCAGCACCTGACCGTAAGTGAAGAACACCGCATTATACAGGAACGCCTGTGCCGCCATCAGCAGCAGCACGAGCAGCGACCGCATCTTGTAGTCCTTGAGCATCGCCTTCGCGATCATCGAGAACGGAAAAACGACCTGCGGATGAACCGTCAGCGCCTGTTCGACCGGCGGAAGATGGCAGTCGGTCGCCTCCTGGACCCGCCGCTCGATCCCATGGGTAATCTCGAGCGCCTCGTCGTTGCGGCCATGGGTCAAAAGCCAGCGCGGGCTTTCCGGAACCCACTTCCGCAGCAGCAGCACGAACAGGCCGAGCACGCCGCCGATCGCGAAGCCGTAGCGCCAGCCGCCCGGGAACGATCCGTCATCGCGGATCAGCATCAGCGAACCGGCCGCGCCGACCGCGGCGCCGATCCAGAACGAGCCGTTGACCAGGAGGTCGACGCGGCCACGCAGCTTGGCAGGGATGAGTTCGTCGATCGCCGAGTTGATCGCCGCATATTCGCCGCCGATCCCGACGCCGGTCATGAAGCGGAACAGCACGAAGCTCCAGATGTTCCACGAGCAGGCGGTCAGCAGCACGCTTAGAATATAAAGCCCCAGCGTGATGTTGAAGATCCGCTTGCGGCCGACCCGGTCGGTCAGCCAGCCGAACACCAAGGCACCGAAGACCGCGCCTGCAAGGTAGAGCGACGCCGCCATCCCGATGTCGGCGGCGGTCAGTCCGAGCGCGCTGGGACTTTCGAGCGCCGGCCCGATCGAGCCGACGATGGTGACTTCCAGGCCATCCAGGATCCAGGTGATACCCAGCGCCGCGACCACGAGGACATGGAAGCGACACCAGGGCAGCCGGTCCAGGCGGGCCGGAATGTTGGTGATGATCGGCGGCAGCGGAGCTGCGAGATTGCTCATCAGGGCTGGTTCCGCCTATCGCTTCATGCGTTCGACCAGGGCCTGCACCACCGAGGGGTCGGCCAGGGTCGAGACGTCACCGAGCTGGTCGTGCTCGCCGGTCGCGATCTTGCGCAGGATACGCCGCATGATCTTGCCGGACCGGGTTTTCGGCAGTTCCGACGCGAGGATCACCAGGTCCGGCGCCGCATAGCGGCCGAGTTCCTGGCCAACGTGGCGGGCCAGTTCGGCCTCCAGCCCCGCGTCGGCATCCTCGCCACCGGTCTTCAATACGACGAAAGCTGCCAGCGCCTGTCCCTTTACATCATGCGGGATACCGACGACGGCACTCTCCGCGACCTTGTCATGCGTACCGAATGCCGCCTCGACCTCCGCGGATCCGATCCGGTGGCCGGACACGTTGATCACGTCGTCGACCCGGCCGGTGATCCAGTAATAGCCATCGGCGTCGCGTCTGGCGCCGTCGCCCGAAAAATACAGACCCGGATAGGTAGAGAAATAGGTCTGCACGAAGCGGGCATGATCGCCCCAGATGGTTCGAGCCTGCCCCGGCCATGGCCGGTCGATGCAGAGATGGCCCTCGCTCTCGCCGTGCTGCGGAATGCCCTTGTCGTTCACCAGCACCGGACAGATGCCGGGCAGCGGCAGCGTGGCCGATCCAGGTTTCTGTGCCACGGCGCCAGGCAAAGGCGCGATCATGATTCCGCCGGTCTCGGTCTGCCACCAGGTATCGACGACCGGGCAACGGCCACCGCCGACTGCCTGGCTATACCAGAGCCACGCCTCGGCATTGATCGGCTCGCCGACCGAACCCAGCACCCGGAGGCTGGCTCGGGACGTGTCGGACAGGCTTGCCGGAGCCTCGCGCATCAGCGCGCGAATGGCGGTGGGCGCGGTGTAGAAGCAGTTGACCTGGTGCTTGTCGATCAGCCGCCACCAGCGGCCTGGCTCCGGCCATGACGGCGTGCCCTCGAACAGGAAGGTGGTACCGCCGTTGGTGAGCGGCCCATACACGACATAGCTGTGTCCGGTCACCCAGCCGAGATCCGCTGTGCACCAGAAGACGTCGCCGGCGCGATGGTCGAACACGATCTCCTGGGTCAGGCTGGCCCAGAGCAGGTAGCCGCCAGTGGTATGCAGCACGCCCTTCGGGGCACCGGTGCTTCCCGACGTGTAGAGGATCATCAGAGGATCCTCGGCCTGCATGATCTCCGGCTCGCAGTTCGGGTTGGCGGCTGCGACCAGGGCCGCATAATCATGGTCCCGGCCTGCCTGCATCGGCACGTCGGCACCGGTCACCGACACCACCAGAACGGTGTGGAGCGGCGAACCACCTGACGCGCCGTCAAGCTCCAGAAGGGCCTGGTCGGTTATGGTCTTGAGGGGAATGCGCTTGCCGCCGCGCCGGCCCTCGTCGGCGGTGATCAGCAACTTGGCGCCGCAATCGCGCAGCCGTCCCGCCACCCCGGAGGCCGAGAAGCCGGCGAACATCACGACATGCACCGCGCCGATCCGGGCGCAGGCCAGCATTGCCACGACGCCTTCGACCACCATCGGCAGGTAGGTGGCGACCCGGTCGCCACGTTCGACGCCCAGGCCCTTAAGCACGTTGGCCAGTCGGCAGACCTCCTCATGCAAGGCACGGAAGGTGACGTGGCGGACCGCGTCCTCGACCTCGCCCTGCCAGATCAGCGCGGTCCGGCCGCCATTCTCGGCGAGATGGCGGTCCAGGCAATTCACCGATGCGTTCAGCGTCCCGTCGGAGAACCAGGATGTCCTGACGTCGCCATCGAAGCTGCCGTTGCCGGCGAGCTCGGGAAACCGGAACCAGTCGAGCCGTCTGGCCTGCTCCAGCCAGTACGGATCCGGGTTCTGCATTGCATGGTTGGTCATGACGCCGAACCGCGACGCATTCACGCGTGCCGACGCTGCAAAACTCGGCTTGACGTGGAAAATCATCTCGTCGGCCATTGGCACTCCCGATCAGGAGTTCGGATCGCGCCGACCCCCGTTGGGCCCTATGGTCGGCTCGACGGCCGCATAAGGTCAACCGCCGGGGGGATTGGCTGCCTGTTCGGCCATCCGGCCTGTCGCGTGGTTTTGCGGATGCAGTTCGGCCCCGAGCGAAACCAGCGACGGCGGGGCCGACATCGACACACCGGGACGCAACATGCGATTCAGGTCCGAAACCGGCGCATGCGACCGGCCGACGATGACGATCGAAAGCCCGCACAGGACCGTAGCGGCAAGCACTGCCTCGAAGACCCGGCGCCTGTTCAACCGCGATCCGTGTCGATCCATGTAAGCACCCCTGGCAGCCGAGGATCATTATATCCATCGGCGGAACCGTGATGCAAATTATACCACGAATCTCGTTAGTTGTTATTACGCGATGCCAAAGCCTACCGCGATCCCGTAAAGCAGACCGACCGCCCCGAGCGTGGCGCCCACGCCCAGCAGCCAGAACAACCGGGTCGCCATGAAAAGGCCGACCAGCACGATTGCGATCTGCAATGCCCGCACGCTGCGTTCGAACCCCTCATGCAGATGCAGCGCGTGGTCGCGCCGATGCTCTTCCTCCTGGGCCCTGGCCGCCAGCTGGCGCATCCCGTCGTGACCCGGTTCGTTCTCGAGCCTGGCGGCCCCAATACGCGCCGCCGCGACCTTGGCATCGAGTTGCGTCTTCGCCGACTGGGCCGAGGTCGAGGGTTGCGTTCCGCTTTGGGGCGCATCGGTCGCCAGGATCGCCGCCTGCGACTCCAGAATGTCGGCGGTCTGCAACATGACGGTGTGGCGGACCGACTTGCCCTGGTATTGCGACCACAGGTCGGAGGCAGCGACATCGTTCGCCAGATACATGGTCTGCTGGTCGTTGCCGCTCATCTCGACGACCACTGCAACCGCCGCCAGCACGGCGACCAGCACGGCCGCGATCCGGGTAGAGGTAGGCGGTCCACCGGCTGCATGCGCTGCATGGCCGTGCGCATGTTCCAGGCTGTCCTGGGCCATCTCGACATTGTCCAAGGCGTGGTTCTCCGCACCTCGAGCCTGAGGCGAACCGCCTGGAGACACGCACGACCGATTGAAATCAAGCCCGTTCACAGACGTGATGCAGCCATTGAGGCTCCTTGATCGTTATCCCCCTGTTAATGGGTTGTGTATGAAACGGGATTATCGTGATAAGCAAACGATGGGACGTAATTACAGCCGTATTAAACATCCCTGATTGAACAAAGCTCGCGTCAGCTGAGGTCGGCGGTTCGGCCACCCTGACGGAAGCGGAGAAGAAAACAGATGCCGAACGACTTGAACATGGAAGACCTGTCCGAGATCCGGGATGCCGTCCCGCATCTTGATCTGCTGGCGATCCGCTCCCTTCGTCGAGCAGGCTTCGATATCGTGCGGCAGGAACCGGAACCGGTCGAGACACAGAACCTCTGGCACCACGTTCCTCGCCCGATGGCCACATCGGCCCTGCGTGTCGCCCCGGCAGATGCCTCCGACGAGGTGAGCTGAACCCGGAGTTGGCAGAGGCGGTCTGATCGACTTCTGCCAATACTTGTTTATGGGCTCGAATATTGCAGTGCAATATTTTATAATCGTCACTTAAGGTTAGTAAAGGCGACGACCCTGATACGCTAGACCATGCGCCGTCATGTTATAACGGAGCTGGGTTTTGCAAGATCAGGATCGTCGTTCGTTCCTCAGGCTCATGGGTGCGGGAGCCGTTGCGGCAACCCTCCAGGAGAGCATCGGCAAGGCGCTGGCACTACCCGCCAATGACGCCACCCGATCGATCAACGATGTCGAGCACATCGTTATCCTGATGCAGGAGAACCGGTCGTTCGACCACTATTACGGGTCGATGTCCGGGGTCCGCGGTTTCAACGATCCTCGCGCCATCCAGCTTCCGGGCGGCAACCCGGTCTGGTACCAGCCGAACGGGGCCGGCTACCTGCTCCCGTTCCGGCCTACCGGGGACAGCCTCGGGCTCAGCTTCATCGGCGACACGCCGCATGATTGGAACAGCACCCAGCGCGCCTGGAACGACGGAAACTGGAACGACTGGGTTGCCCAGAAGACCACCGCGACCATGGTCTATTTCAACCGCGGTGATATCCCGTTCCATTACGCGCTCGCGGACGCCTTCACGATCTGCGACGCCTACCACTGCTCGGTCATGGGCCCGACCTACCCGAACCGCGCCTACATGTTCACCGGCTGGACCGGAAACGACGGACAGGGCAACGGTCCGCAACTCGACACCAATGCGCTCATCTGCAACTGGCCGACTTACCCGGAGCGCCTCGAGGCGGCGGGCCTGTCATGGAAGATCTACCAAGATACCGGCTCCGGGCTGACCGCCGCCAACAACTGGGGCGACGACCCCGACCATTATGTCGGCAACTCCGCCAACAACACGCTGCTCCGGTTCGTCAAATACCAGAACGCCGCCGACACGGATCCGTTGGCGATCAAGGCACGCACCGGAACCAATATCACGGCGTCCGGAACATTGTTCGATATCCTGCAGAAGGATGTCGACACCAATACCCTGCCGCAGATCTCCTGGCTCATGTGCCCGAACGCGTATGACGAACATCCGAACTGGCCGGCAAACTACGGCGCCTGGTTCATCTCGAAAATCATCGACACCCTGACCTCGAACCCCGAGGTCTGGAGCAAGACCGCGCTGTTCGTCACCTACGACGAGAATGACGGCTTCTTCGACCATATGGTGCCACCGGCCGCGCCGCCGAACGCAGCCCAGGGCCAATCGACGGTTTCGGTCGCCAACGAGATCTTTGCAGGCAACGCTACCCACGATGCCGGTCCGTTCGGCATGGGCCCGCGCGTCCCGATGCTGGTGGTATCGCCATGGAGCAAGGGCGGCTGGGTCAACTCCGAGGTCTTCGATCATACATCGCTGATCCGGTTCATCGAGGCGCGCCATGCCGGCCAGCATCCCGGCCTGATCGAGCCCAACATCACCCCCTGGCGCCGCGCCGTTTCCGGCGACCTCACCTCTGCGTTCGACTTCAAGAACCCGAATGCGAAACTACCGTCGCTACCGTCGACCGCGGCATACCTGCCGCCCGACAAGGCCTCGCATCCGAATACGCCGATCACCCTGCCGACCAACCAGGTTCTTCCCAGGCAGGAACACGGCATCCGCCGCGCACGCGCGCTTCCTTACAACCTGCATGTCAGTGGCGGGCCCGACCAGCACGATGACGCTCTGCACCTGACCTTTGCCAATACGGGCAAGGCGGGTGCGGTGTTCCAGGTACGCGACCTCGCCGGCGGAACCGCGCCCCGCTTCCATACGGTCGAGCCGGGCAAGCAGATCCAGGATAGCTGGCCGGCTGCCGCATCGCGGCTCTATGACCTTTCGGTGCACGGGCCGAACGGATTCTTCCGGTCGTTCAAAGGCAACCTTGCCGGCAGGGGATGGATCGCCGCCTCGGCGGAGGCGGATCCGCTCGGCCTCGCCTTCGTCGTCAGGCTGACCAATCGGTGCCTCACACCCCTGCATGTGCAGATCGAGAACATGTATTCGAAGCACACGACCGAGCACCTGTTGTTTCCGGTCGGCCTCGACCCGATCCTGATCAACCTCGCGCCGACGTCAGGATGGTACGACATCACTATCCGCCTGGCGGAAGACAGCAGCTTCCTGTGGCGTATCGCAGGCCATGTCGAAAACGGCCGGGACAGCATCACCGATCCGGAGATGGGCCTAGCCAGCACCTGATTAGGTAGGGTTTGATCCGCGCTCCACCAGCCGCATCAGGCTGTCGAGCCGGTCGGCTTCGCTTGGCGGCTTGTCCGTGCGGAGCCGGCCGACACGCGGAAAGCGCAGCGCCACACCCGACTTGTGCCGTGTCGACAGCTGCGCCGCGTCGAATGCGATTTCGAGCACGATACCATTTGTCGGTTCGTGCTCGACCTCGCGGACCGGACCGAAACGCTGCGTGGTGTTGTTGCGTATCCAGCGATCCAGCACGACCAGCTCGGCATCGGTGAAACCGGAATAGGCCTTGCCGACCGGCACCAGCTCCTCGTCGCCGTTTTCCAGCTCGCGCCACAGCCCGAAAGTATAGTCCGAATAGAACGAGCTGCGCTTGCCATGTCCGCGCTGCGCATACATCAGCACCGCATCGATGGTCAGCGGATCGCGCTTCCATTTCCACCACATGCCCTTCGGACGGCCGGGCAGATACGGGCTGTCGAGACGCTTCAGCATCAGCCCCTCGATCGATGCCGCACGGGCACCATCACGCATCTCGGACAGCGCCTCGATAGTCGGCGCATGGATAATCTCGGACAGGTCCATCCGCACCGGCGGCGACTGTTGGTAGAACGCTTCCAGTCGCTTGCGGCGCTCGGTGAACGGCAGCGGACGCAGATCCTCGCCGGCCTCGAACAGGATGTCGTAGAGCCTGACCCAGACAGGGAACTCCGCCAGCATCTTGGCGGTCGGCGCCTTGCGGTTCAGCCGTTGCTGCAGGTCCGCGAATGGCGCCACCACCCCGTCCCGCAGCACCAGCAACTCGCCATCCAGCACCGCATCGAAGCCCATCCGCTCGACGATCTCCGGGAATGCCGCCGAGATGTCGTCGGCGCCGCGGGAATAGACGCGCCGGCCGCCCGGCGTGGAGACGAGCTGGACCCGGATGCCGTCCCACTTCCATTCGGCGGCGAAGGCGTCGCAGGCCAGGGCCCGGCGATCGTCCGGCTCCAGCGGATGCGCCAGCATCGGCGGCCGGAACACCGGCGCATCCTGCGGATCCGGGCGCGGCCCGCGTCCCTCGACCCAGGCGAACAGCTCCGCATACGGCGGCGACAGCCCGTGCCAGACTTCCTCGATGTCGTCGGCCGCTATGGTGCCGCCGCTCAGTTCCGCCAGAGCCAGTTTTGCCAGCCGCACCGACGCGCCGACCCGCAGCGAGCCGGTGATGATCTTCAGGATCGCCAGCCGGACGGTCGCCGACGATGCATCGAGCCATCCCGCCACCAGCGCCGGCAGCTCGGATTTCGGCGTGACCGCCAGCGCCTCGACTACATCCGCCAGCAACGGCGGCGGCGCGTTCACCCGTCGCTCGGGCCACATCAGCGCGACGGTTTCTGCCAAGTCGCCGACATAATCGTACGACCAGGCGAACAGCACCGGATCGGTCCGGCTCTCGGCCAGCGCCCGGATCAGTCCCGGCTTGGCAGCCTGGAACGAGAGTTCGCCGGTCAGCGCCGCAAGCCCGATGCCCCGATCCGGGTCCGGCTCGGTTTCGAAGAAACGCCGCAACAGGGCGATCTTGGCGAGACGGCCCGGACTGAGCGTCAGCCGCTCCAACAGCTCGGCGAACGCGATCATGCGGCTGGTACCGGAGCACTGGCGGCGTCGGCTGCCAAGGCCTCGCCTTCCTCTTCCTCGTCGCCGTAGCCGACCAGGCGAAGCGCCCTGCCGCGGCGTCCCTGTGCCTCGGCCGCGTGGATCAGCGCCTCCTCGCGACCATGCGTCACCCAAATTTCCGGCGCATCGACGTCGGTCAGCGTCTGCAGCAGCTCGTCCCAGTCGGCATGATCGGAAATCACCAGCGGCAGCTCGATGCCCTTGGCCTTGGCCCGCTGGCGCACGCGCATCCATCCAGACGCCAGGCACACGACCGGATCGACCAGGCGCCTGGCCCAGCGGTCGGCAATCGCCGACGGCGGTGCCAGCACGATCGCGCCGGCCAGCTCGGCCTTGGCGGCGACGGTCGCCGGACGCAGGTCGCCGAGCGGCACGCCCATCGCCTCATAGGCGCGGCAGACCGGCATCAGCGCGCCGTGCAGGTAGATCGGACCATCCCAGCCGGCCTCGCGGATCAGCCGGATCAGCCGCTGGCATTTGCCGAGCGCGTAGCAGCCGACCACATGCGTCCGCCCGGGAAACAGCGCCACGCTGTCCAGCAGCCGTGCCACTTCTCCGGCCGGCGGCGGATGGCGAAACACCGGCAGCCCGAAGGTCGCCTCGGTCACGAACACGTCGCAGGCGATCGGCTCGAACGGCAGGCAGGTCGGGTCAGGCACCCTCTTGTAGTCGCCGGACACCACAGCGCGGCTGCCCTGCCATTCCATCGCGATCTGCGCGCTCCCGAGCACATGTCCGGCCGGCTGCATCCAGACGCGCACGCTGTCGAGGGTGATCACCTCGCCGTAGCCGAGCGGCTGCTGCACCCGGCCTGACCGGCCTTCGCCCATGCGCACATCCATGATCGCCAGGGTCCCGGGACTGGCCAGCACGGCGCCGTGGCCGGGCCGGGCGTGGTCGGCGTGGGCATGGGTAATCAGCGCGCGCTCGACCGGATTAACCGGATCGATGAAGAACCCTCCCGGCTCGCAATAAAGCCCGTCGGGCAGAACTTTCAACCAGGTCTCGGGATGCGGCATCGAGCCCCAAAGCCTTGCAGGCGCCAAACGGTTGCGTCATCCGACGCGAGCCACAGCAACCGTTTGAAATCTCCGGTCCATGTCGGCATGATCATGCCATGAGATAGGGGCCGGTCGGCCGATCCTGAACGGAACGAGGAGCATCATATGAGCGGGTTTCTGTCCAGTGCCCTGGGATCGCTGATGCAAGGCGGGGGCAGCAACACCGCCAATCCCGCCAGTGCGGGTAATTTGCTGTCGGAGGCATTCGCGTCCGCCGGCGGCGTCTCCGGCATCGTTTCCAAGTTCCAGCAGGCGGGGCTCGGCGACAAGGTGCAGTCCTGGGTCGGCCAGGGTGGCAACATTCCGATCGTGGCCTCGGAGGTCGAGAAGGTGTTCCCGCCGCAGCAGATCGAGAGCTGGGCGCAGGCGCATGGTATCCCGGCCGGCATGGCCTCGCAGGTCCTCGCGCACCTGCTGCCGCATGCGGTCGACAGCCAGACGCCAGATGGCCAGGTGCCTGACCAGGCGATCCAAGCACAAGGCGGCGGGACCCCGGTGACCGGGACCAGCCAGGCCGGCAACGGATCGCCGGGTTTCGATTTCGGTGGTCTGGTGCAGCGACTGATGGGAGGACATTGACAATGCGCAACATTACCGCGACCGGATTCTGGTCGATCGCCGGCTTCGGGCTGGCGCTGAGCCTTGGCCTTGCCGGCCCGGCACAGGCGCTCAGCATGAAGGAGTGCAGCGTCAAGTACGCGGCGGCGAAGAAGGACGGCACGCTGAACGGGCAGAACTGGAAGGCCTTCCGGGCCGCCGAGTGTTCGGCCGCCGGTTCCGCCCCGACTGCAGCGGCAACACCTGCGACGACTGCGGCAGCAGCGCCTGCGGCGACCGCGGCACCGATGCCCACAGCGAGCGTCGCCGCACCGGCGAGTCCCGCCCCGGCGCGAGCGGCCGTCGCGAGCGCGGCACCGGCGGGGAACGCCGCCTTCCCCAGTGCCATTGATACCAAATACGCCAGCCTGAAGCCGGGCAAGGCGCGCATGAGCACCTGCCTCGACCAGTACAAGGCCAACAAGGCCGCCGGCGGTAACGGCGGCCTCAAATGGATCCAGAAGGGCGGCGGCTACTACAGCGAGTGCAACAAGCGGCTGAAAGGCGCCTAGGCTCTATTCCGCCGCGACCTTACGGCGGCGGGGACGGGTCAGCAGTCGCCACGACAGGGCGAGCCCGCCCTTCTGTTGCGCGAGCCACGATCCGGTGGCGAGCGCTTCGGGCACACGGGCATCGCCGGTCTCCACCACGTCGTGCCGGAAGTCCGCGGTGCGGAACAGCATGTCCCACCAGGGGAACACGGCACCGTAGTTGCAGGAGTTACGACCGGCGGCGTTCAGCCCGTGGTGCGCGCGATGGAACTGCGGCGACACCAGCAACCGCTCGCCGAGCCAGCCGAACGAGATACGGGTGTTGGCGTGGCTGAAGCTCTCGACCAGCCGCAGGGTCAGGACCAGCAGCGGGAACTGCAGCGGCGGGATACCGATCAGCAGGCCGGCGCCGATGAACCACATGTAGGTGATGACGTCGTCCAGCACGTGGTTGCGGTCGTCCGACCAGAAGGTCATCTGGCGCTGTGCATGATGCAAAGCGTGCAGGCCGTACCACCAGCCGAAGGTGTGGCTGAAGCGGTGGCGCCAGTAGTCCGCGGAGTCCAGCACCACGGCGTAAATGAAGAAGGTGAGCACCGGCAGGCCGAGCAGCGCCGGAAACAGGCTCTCGAGCGTCGGCGGGATGTAGCCGTGGTCGGTCATCCAACCGTTCATCGCCGTCTGGATCCAGTAGAACCCGAAGAAGGTGACCAGCGGGAACACCCCGATGCGTGCGATGAGCGTGTAGATCACGTCCATTGCCACCGTCTCGCGCCGCTCCCAGCGGGCCAGCGGGAAGTAACGTTCCGCCGGCACGCAGATGGCGTAGTTGATGACTACCTGCAGCACGCCATACACGGCGAACAACGCCCACATGAACGACGTGTCCTCCCACTCCATCTCGCCGGTGCTGAACAGCAGCGGCAGCAGGAGCGTCTCGTGGATCCAGCCCGCGATCCAGGCAAACGGGTCGATCATCGGCCATTCCTTCTAAAGTCCGGACGATCGGCAAACTGAGGCCGGTCGCCCTTGGGTCATGGATCGCCTGCATCGGCCACGAGGCCGGCTGCCTGCTACTGGAAATGCGCCGACCGGGTTCGGAGGGCCGGGATCGATCGGGGGTCATATTGCGTGGGACCGGCCGGTCGCTGCTATATCACCTCGTGGCTAACCATCGCTGCAGATTTCGGCACGACAGCATGGCAACCCTGCCGGCCAACCCCTACCGGGAGAGTTTAGAATGGCCGCTCGTCGGTTGTTGATCGTCGAGGACGAATTCCTCATCCGGATGACGCTCGCCGAGGTTCTGACCGATGATGGATTCGAGGTGCTCGAAGCCGGCGACGCGGACGAGGCGCTCGCGACACTCGAGCGGGAACCGGATCTGGCGATCATGCTGACCGACATCCAGCTTCCCGGTTCGATCGACGGACGGGCACTGGCGGCGCGGGCCCGGCAGACCCGGCCCGACCTGCCGGTGATCTTCATGAGCGGGCGTCCGGATCCGGGCGCCGCCAACACGACGCTCGACCTTCACATCAGCAAGCCATATTTGCCCTCGACGATGTCGGCGGCGGTGCGGCGCCTGATCGGCGACTCCTAGGCGGATGCGCCGGTCGCCGGCACCGGTCCAGGTCGATCACCGTTCGCTCCTGGCGGCAAGCTTCGGTGATCTCCAGGAAGGACGCTTCGAGGCAGCCCGGAACCGACTGCTGCCGATCATGCGCGACAGCTTCAAGCTGCAGGATCTCGAAACCCGGCTGGTGTTCGGGCTGGCACTGGCGGGCACCGGAGACGTGGCTGCGGCCGCGCCGCTGCTGAACGGGATTGCGGCGGAACGGCCGCACACGCTGCATCCGTGCGTCGACCTGGTCACGCTCCTGCAGAAGCGGCAGCGGAGCCGGGACGCCGAGCCCGCTTTCCAGGCCTGCCTCGCGCTGACCCCCGGCGATGCCAGGCTCAGGCTGGGGCTGGCACAACTGCTGTGCGAGCTGCATCGCTTCGAGGATGCACTCGCCGCAATCGACCAGACTCTCGGTCACGACCCGAAGCTCGTCCCGGCGCTGAACCAACGTGCGATCATCCTGGCAGCCCTTGGCCGCGGCGACGAGGCACTGGCCTGCTTCCGGCAGATCGTCGCCACCGACCCACGCAATGCGGCAGCCTGGGCCAATATCGGCATCACCCTCGCTGCCGAGGGTGATTTCGAGGAGGCACTGTCGGCCTACCGGCGCAGCATCCAGATCAAGCCGGCCGAGCCGCAGGTCCGGCTGAACCACTCGATCTGCCTGCTCAAGGCCGGACGCATGGTGCAGGGCTGGCAGGAACATGAATGGCGGCTGCGGCTGCCGGGTCACACCCAGCTTCCGCTCGACCGGCTGCTGCCCAACCTCACCCCGACCAGCGACCTTGCCGGCAAGACCATCCTGGTCACCCACGAGGAGGGCATGGGCGATACGCTGATGTTCCTGCGCTATGTGCCGATGCTGAGCCGGCTCGGGGCGCGGGTGCTGCTCTGGGTCCCGGTCAACCTCGCCAAGCTGGCCGCGCGTGTCGAAGGCGTGTCCGGGGTGATCGTCGCCGACGCTGTGAAGCTGGAGGCCGACTGGCACTGCCCGTTCATCAGCCTGCCGCGCGCCTTCTCCGGAACCGTGCAAGCCTGGGGGGCACCGGCTCCCTACCTCCGGACCGACGCGGGTCGGGTGGCCGAGGCAGCCCTTGCACTGCCCGCGCCGATCCGGGTCGATCCGCTGGCCGATCCGCTCGGCTCCCGGTCCGGCGGGACCCTCATGGTGGGCCTGGTCTGGGGCGGCGCACCGCGGCCCGATATCGTGAACGCCAACGCGATCGACCGGAAGCGCAGCATGTCGTTGGCCGAGCTGGCGCCACTGGCCGCGCTGCGTCACGTCCGCCTGATCAGCCTGCAGCATGGGCCGCATGCATCCGAGGCAGCGCATCCGCCCGCCGGCCTGGCGCTGTTCGACCCGATGAGCTTCGTCGACGACCTGGACGACACCGCGAGCCTAATCCGCAACCTCGACGTGGTCGTCACGGTTGATACGTCGATCGCCCATCTTGCCGGCGGTCTCGGCGTCCCAACGATCCTGATGGACCGCTACGACAATTGCTGGCGCTGGTTCCATGGGCGCGAGGACAGCCCATGGTACCCGTCGATGAGGATCGTCCGGCAAACCGCCTACGGCGACTGGGCCGGAGTGGTCCAACGGGTCGTGCCGCTGCTGCAACGCATGGCGAATGCGAAGCGCGCCGGTACGCCGATGGCCTAGTCCAGTCTCCGGACAGGTGGATGTCGCAGCGCGGGCCAGACTGATTCAACCTGAAAGAGACCGCCGGCCGATCACGCTTGTCCAAGCGGAATAACTACCGACGCCCGCTGCGTATCTTGGACAGATCAACGGCCATTAGTTGGCGGAGGTGCACGAAGTTAGCTTGATGATCGCACAACCGTATGCATCCAAGTGAAGCCGCCCATGCTGCACAGAACTTGCCTCGATCAATTCGAACCCTGCAGGTAGCCCCTCGACCTCGACCCGCTCGGAGGTCGTATTCTGCAGGAACAGGAGTCGGCGATCGTCGCTTTCGCGCAGCGTTGCCTCTACTCCCGCAGGCAGTCCGGCGACCAGCGGCTCTATCCCAGCTTGCGGAAGCAGCAGATCGCACAACGATGCGGTAAGGGCAGGCGTCAGGAAACTTCCGACATAGATCACGCGACCCCGCCCGGCGGCACGTTGCGTGATGGCGGCCTCGCCTTTCAGGAAACGGCTGTCCCAGCGAGCCAGTACGGTGGTGCCATCGTCGGGGACCAGACGCTCATACCAGAACGCGGCCGGGATCCGAGCTTCACCGAGGCTGATGACGTGCTGGCGCTTGCCAGACTCCGCCGGCTTCGATGCAAGCGGTTCGGAAAGTCCCCATATCGCCGTGAGAGCGGGTGCGCCTTCGGCAGGAAGCGGGCCGAACTCCTCGACTGCGACGCCACATAACGTGCGCAGTGAACCGGGCGGCGTCACCTGGATCATGTGGTTATCCGGCGTATGTGCGCCGGTACGGGCGCCGATAACCAGCGTGCCGCCCTGTTCGGCAAAGCGTTCGAGCAGAGGCGTCCATTCCGGCTTCCACAGCATCCAGTGCGGGACGAAGAACAGCTTCAGCCGATGCAGGGCATCCTCGGGATGGACGAAGCCACAAGCGATCCCCTGCTCATAGCAGTAGCGATGCAGCGGCATTGCCGCCTCCTGGGGAGTCGGAAGGCCAAGCGAGTAACTTTTGGCGGCTTCCTCATTGTCGAAATCCGGACCGGCAATCCCGACATCGATCCGCACCGTGGTGCCGAGAATTTCCGGAGCGATGCGGCCAACCTCGTGGGCGAAGCGGCTCGCCTCATCGTAGCGACGGCGGGGAATGTCGTCATGGTCGAGCACCCCCATCCAATAGATTTCGGCGCCATAATGCGCCGGGCGCCAGCGGAAAAACATCAGTCCGTCGACGCCGCGGGCAATCGACGAATAGGCCATCCTGCGCATCTCGCCCGGTTCCGGCACCGGGGTCGCAAACCCCGGCTGGCTGCCGAAGCCGCTTTGCTGCTCGGGCACGATCAGGTTACCGGCCGCACCGCGCACAAGATCCAGATGGAACGCCGGGAGATAGGCGTGACCGCCGCGCAACCGCTCGTCGAACAGGAACGGATAGATGTCGTAGCCGACGAAATCGAGATCGCTCGCGAGTGGCCCCCGCATATCCAGATCGCGAATGGCACCGATATTATGTGTCACGAACCAGTCCGGGTTTATCCGTCGCAGGATCTCCACCTGGTCGCGCTGGAACATCGCGGTCGCATGGGCAAGGAAGCGGTGATAGTCGAGTACCTGGCTAGGATTGCCAGCAACCGGCATATGTGGATACGGCAGGTCGATTTCACTGAAATTATTATAGCTCTGTGCCCAGACGCGTGTGCCCCAGGCTTCGTTCAGCGCGTCGACCGTGCCGTAGCGCGCAATCAGGAAAAGCTGGAACTCATCCAAGGCGGCAGCCGAGAAGCTCTCGGAGTAGGACGTGTTCAGCTCGTTGTCGGTCTGCCAGCCGATAATCCCAATGGTGCTGCGATAATGCTGCGCCATCACCTCGGTGATACGGCGACTATGCTCCCGGAAGCGTGGGTTGGTCGTATCGACATGCTGGCGGGAGCCATGACGGTGCGGAGCGCCTGAGGCCGTCATCCGGAGCAGATCCGGTTCGGCGACAGTTAGCCAGCGTGGCGGTGTCGCCGTCGGCGTGCACATGATGGTGCTGACGCCATGTGCCGCAAAGGTCTTGATCGCACGGTCGAACAGGGCGAACTCGTAGCGGCCCGCTACCGGCTCGAACAGGTTCCAGGCAAATTCGCCCATGCGCACGACGTTGAAGCCGGCCGCGGCGATCCGGACAGCGTCACGTTCGAGAAAGCTCTCGTCGACATGCTCCGGATAATGCGGCACGCCGAGCAGGAAGCGATCCAGCGACAAAGTGCGCCAGGCAGAAAGCGGGCGTTGCTCGAACATGATGGATCCAGTTGAAATTTGTGGGGTGGCGGTCATTTAACGCCGCCGCTACCCAGGCCGGTCTGCCAGAACCGCTGCAGGCACAGGAAGGTGGCGAGGACGGGCAGGATGGCGACGAGGGCGCCTGTAAGGACGAGGGTAAAGATCGCCTGCGATCCACCGCCCGCACTGGCCGCCTGATACCAGGATGCCAGGCCGACGGTGACGGGGAACAGGCTCGGGCGGCTCAGCACCACAAGCGGTAGGAAGTAGTTGTTCCAGGTTGCCACGAACGAAAGCAGAAGCACGGTCGCAGCCGCCGGAGTAATGAGTGGGAACACGATGGTGGTGAAGATCAGGAGCTCGCCGGCGCCATCCATTCGGGCAGCATCGATGAGGTCCTGTGGCACCGCCTGCTCGATATAGACCCTCATCAGGTAGACCCCGAGCGGAAAAACCAGTGATGGAAGAATCACCGCCAGCGGCGTATCGATCAGCCCGAGTTGGCTCAGGAGCAGGAAGATCGGGATAGTCAGTGCGGTCTGTGGGATCATCACCGCGCCAAGCACCAAGGCAAATAAAGCGCGGCTGCCGATGAACCGGAACCGGGCAAACGCGTAGCCTGCAGCGCTCGAGATGAGCGTGGTGCCGATCGAAGCGGAACCCGAATACAGTGCCGTGTTGATCAGCCAATGCAGGAAGACACCGTTCTCGAACGTAAAGACGGCATGGATGTTCGAGAAGAGCGCCATGCTGTGGCCGAACGCAAAACCGAAGGTTCCAAACAGGTCGGACTGGGTCTTGGTCGCGGCGATGACGAGATAAGCGAGTGGCAACAGGGTGTAGAGCAGCGGCACGCAGAGGAAAGTGGTGCCGATGGCGCGGGTACGCCGGTAGGCGGCCGTTCCGGGTCTTGCGCCGACCATTCTCATCCGGGCTCTCCCTTATCGCGGGTCGAGAGCATGAAACCGTAGGAGATCACCGCGATCAGTGCGCCAAGCACGAAGGACACGGCCGCGGAGTAGTTGTATTGCTGGTCGGTGAAAGCCAGGGCATAGGCATAGACGTTTGGCGTGTAATGGTCGCCGATCACGCTGGGTGCAGCGGCCTTCAGAAGTTGCGGCTCATTGAACAACTGCAATGTGCCGATGATCGAAAATATTGCAGTGAGCAGAAGTGCACCTCGGATCGAGGGTACTTTCACCAGAAGCGCTGTCTGCAAGGGCGAGGCGCCGTCCATCGCGGCGGCTTCGGCAAGGTCGGCCGGCACCGCCTGCAGGGCGGAATACAAGATGACCATGTTGTAGCCGACGAACTCCCAGGTCACCACGTTGGCAAGCGAGGGAAGCATCCATCGCGACGAGAGGAAATCGATGGTGGGCAGGCCGAGCGCGTGCGCCGCTTGCGAAAACGGCCCGAAGCTTTTCCCATACAGGTAGCCCCAGATCAACGTGGCAACCACGCTGGGAACTGCGTAGGGAATGAAGAACGCGATCCTGAACGCACCGCGCAGCCATACGACACCGTGGTCGAGTATCAGGGCCATCGCAAGCGACAACGCCAACATCACCGGAACCTGCACGACGCCGAACAGCAGCATGTGCCAGACGCCCTCCCAGAACGCGTTGTCGCCGAACACGTCGACGTAGTTGGCGATACCACTGAAATGTCGCCCGCCGATCAGCTTGTCCTGGAACAGGCTGAGATAGAAGGCATAGCAGAGCGGCACCATCACGAATGCCGCGAACACCACGAGGAAGGGAGTGATGAAGAGGTAGGGAGCAACGGACCGACGCAACCGGTGCGGGCCCGGGCTGGACCGCTTCGCTTGGCGGTCAGACGATCGGTCCAGAGGCAGCGTCGCAGACATGTCAGCTGCTCACCCGGAAGCCCTGCTGTTTGGCGTAATGAGCGATCCGGTCCTGCAGCCGGTCGAACGCGGCTTCGAGGGTGCCTCCGCCGGACGCCGCGGCGCCGAGTTCGTTGCTCATCTGCGACATGAAGTAGTCGTTGAACGGACTCCACTGGAAGCCTGCACCGACCCGCTGCGCCGCCTCCGCGAACACCGTGTTGATCGGCTGGTTGCCGTAGAACGGATGGGGCGTCGACAGGAACTTGGTGTCGTCGAGCAGCGCCTTCTGCACCGGGAACAGGAACTGCTTGGTGGCAAAGGCGGTTCCTGGCTGCTTCTGCGCCAGCAACCACTGGATCGCCGTCGCGGCCGCCTGCTTGTTCGGGCTCGTCGAAGACACCGCAAGCGAAGACCCACCATAATTGCCGTTGCTAGGCTTTGCGGTGTCCCATTGCGGCAGTTGTGCACACCGCCATTGCCCGGAACTGGATTGGGCAAACTGGGAGAGAAACAACGGTCCCCACGCCGCGGTCAGCCAGATCGCGTAGCGGCCGCGTGCAACCGACTGATACCAGTCGGTCACAAAGCCCGGTGCGGTATCGACCGCCTTGGCGTCGATCAGCTTCTGCCAGTAACGGGCGAAGCGTCGCGCGACGTCGTCGTTGATCCGGATGGTAATCTTGTCGTCGTCGATCGCGAACGGACGCCATCCTGCCTGCCACAGCAGGCCGGTCGACCAGCCGCCATCGGAGAAGGTCGCGTTGCACAGGTAGCCCTCGCCGCCATCCTTGCGTATCCGGATCGCGGTTTCCGCAAACTCATCCCAGCTTTTCGGAATGGTGAATTTCTGCTTCTCCGCGATGTCCTGGCGGTAGATCTGACCCATCGGACCGCTGTCCCAAGGGAGGGCGAACACGCCGGTGTCACGCGTGACCTGCTTCCAGCTCCAATCGACGTAGGTGTTGCCTAGGCTGGCGGCGCCAAGCGGCGCAAGGTCGGCCAGGCCTTTGACCTGCATGAATGTCGCCACCATGCTCAGTTCGAGCTGGACTATATCCGGAGCCCCGGTGCCCGCCTTCAGGGCTGTGCGCAGCTTCGCGTATTCGGGCGCCGACTGACCGGCGTTGATCACGTCAATGCGAATGTCCGGATGCGCGGCCTCGAACATGTCGAGTTCAGTACGCAGGTCCGGAACCCAGCTCCACATCGTCAGTCGTATCGGTGCCGCCGCACTGGCCGGAGTCCAGCCGAGAATGGGTGCGGCCAACCCGGCAAGTGAAGCAGCGAGCACCTGGCGCCGGGTTGGAGATAGAAACGTAGTGTCGCGATCATTGGTCATCGTGGTGCGTTTCCCTGTTTATATTTTCTCGTTATCCACAAATCGTCAGCGCGCTGGCGGCCCGGTGCTGGCACGCCGGACCAGGGCCGGCGTGCCGACGACACGCAGCGCCGATGCCGGGACCGTTGCCGGATCGTCGATCAGGTCGAGCAGGAGATTGACGGAACCGTCCGCGAGCGATGCTGTGGCGATATCGATCGTCGTCAGTGCCGGGCGAACCTGGGCAGACATCCAGATACCGGTCAGGCCGATCACCGACAGTGAGTCTGGCACGCGTATCTGACGTTCAGCCGCCGCCTGCAGAGCACCGATTGCCAGCAGATCGTTGGTGGCGGCGATCGCGGTGACGGTGGGATCTAGGTCGAGAAGCCTGTTTGTCGCCAGACGCCCGCCCTCGATGCTGTCGGACCCGATCTGCAGGCGTGGCGACGGCACCGTGACATCGTAAGCGGCGAGGCTTTTGCGGAGGCCCGCGAGGCGCGCATGATGCGCAACATCACCGACGATCTCCGGGTGTTCGGAGCCGGCCACGATGCCGATGCGACGATGGCCCAGTTCGGCGAGATGCGCTCCGGCGAGCTGACCGGCCTTGTGAAAGTCGACGGTTACGCAGGGCACCGTCGGATACATGTCGGTCTCCTCCCAGGTCGACAGCACAACCGGAACGCCGGCGGGGAGCATCGCCAGCAGGCTCTGCTTGCCGAGGTCGCTGCCCAGCACGATCAGTCCCTCTGCAAGTCTTCCAGCCACTGCGTTGAGGTAGGCGGTATCAAGGGAACCCTCCGGCGTCGCCGCATTGCAGATCAGCAGGAAGTGCTCGCGTCTGCGTGCAGCCCGCTCAGCGGCGAAGGCGAACTCCGAGTAGAACGGATTGAGGATGTTGGTAAAAAACACGGCAATAGTCGGTGAGCGGCGTTCCGCCAGGGCACGGGCGACCAGGTTAGGCCGGTAGCCGAGGTCGCGCGCAACCTGCTGTACCTTGGCGATGGTTGCGGCGCTGGCCGCTCCCCGTTGACGCAGCACATTCGACACTGTGGCACCGGACACGCCGGCTAGCTTTGCAACGTCCTCGAGAGTGGGCATCGCCGATCCCCCTGCCGCAGCTCACTTTTAGTTAAGCGCTTAATCTTGTTAGGACCCTCGGTGTTCTGTGTCAAGTGTTTGCGCCGAGGCGGATCGGAAGATCCTAGGCACGCTCACGCAGCGGCTACGATTGGCACAAACCGGCTGGCCAATCTGGCGTGCTCTCGACCGTCGCCACCCCTTCCCAAGATGGCCGGATGCTTGGAGATGCAGCGCTACCCGATATCAGGGCGGGCGCATGCTCGTCGGAGCGATTCTACATGCGCTGTTGCAACAAAGCGGCTTGCGTTCGACTGATGGCATCGCAACCATGCTGCCATGCGTCTCATCCAGCTCGCCCTTCTCCCCGCCCTTCTCTGTTCCACCGCCTGGACCACCACCGCCGCTTTCGCCGAGCCCTCGGGGCCGCCGGCGATCGCTCCGGTCCCGCATGACGATCCGGCGGCTCCGGATCCGGCGGTGATCTTCGCGCCGTTCGAGAAGGGCAACCAGCCGAACGCTACCCGGTCCGGCAGCGGCCTGCCCGGGCCCGGCTATTGGCAGAACCGCGCCGACTACACGATCGCCGCCTCGATCGAGACCGGGCCGCACGTACTGCACGGCAGCGAAACGATCGCGTACACCAACAACAGCTCCGATCCGCTCGACGTGCTGTGGGTGCAGCTCGACCAGAACATCTATCGCGCCGACGCACGTGCAAGATTCTCGTCGCGTTATTTCAACGGACACACCACCGACGGCGACGTCATAGAGTCAGTCAGCGTCGAACCCGCGAAAGGCGGCATGCCGGTCCCGGTTCCGTTCCTGATCTCGGACACGCGGATGCAGGTGCGCCTGCCGGCCAGCCTCGCGCCGCACGGCGGACGCCTGCGGCTGCACATCGCCTGGCATCATACGGTGCCGGGCAGCTGGGGCGGACGGACGGCGGTGACGCCGACCAGCAATGGCGACATCTACGAGATGGGCCAATGGTTTCCGCGCATGGCAGTCTATGACGACCTGCGCGGCTGGGATACCTCGCCCTATCTCGGGCAGGAATTCTATCTCGAATACGGCGACATCGATTACAGCGTGACGGTGCCGTGGAACTTCATCGTCCAAGGGTCGGGCGCGCTGCTCAACCCGGGGCAGGTACTGACCGCGACCGAGCGGGCACGCCTGGCACAGGCGGCCACCAGCGACCGCACGGTGATGATCCGCAGTCCCGCCGAGGTGACCGATCCGGCCAGCCGCCCGACCCGGTCGGGGAGCCAGACCTGGCACTTCCGCATGCAGAACACCCGCGACGTCGCCTTCGCGGCATCGGCCGCCTTCGCCTGGGACGCCGCGCGCCTGAACCTGCCGCCGGTGTCCCCGGCTCCGGGCGCCAAGCCGATCCCCCGGCTGGCCATGTCGATCTATCCGGTGGAGGCCGCCGCCAACTGGACGCGCTCGACCGAATACGTGAAGCACGCGATCGAGTATTTCTCCCGGCAATGGTACCCCTTCCCCTGGCCGAACGCGATCAACCTCGCCGGGCATGGCGCCGGGATGGAATATCCCGGCATGGCGTTCGACGGGATCAAGGACCATGGCAAGGAGCTGTTCTGGATCACCACCCATGAACTCGGCCATAACTGGTTCCCGATGATCGTCGGCTCCAACGAGCGCCGGGATGCTTTCATGGACGAGGGCTTCAACACCTTCATCGACGTCTATGCCTCGGACCATTTCAATCACGGCGAATATGCCCCGAAGCGCGATCCGGAATACGCCCCGGGCGGCGGCAACCCGGCCGACGAGATCATCCCTTGGCTGAAGGACCCGAAGGCGCCGACGCTGCTGGAACCGCCCGACCTCGTGGTCGAGACGTACCGGCACCCGATCACCTACTTCAAGGGATCGCTCGGGCTGGTGCTGCTTCGCGAGCAGATCCTGGGACCGGACCGGTTCGATCCGGCGTTTCGTCGCTACATCGCAGCGTGGGCCTACAAGCATCCCACCCCGTATGATTTCTTCCGGTTCATGAGCAGCGAAGGCGGCGAGAACCTGTCCTGGTGGTGGCGTGGTTGGTACGAACACAACTGGACGCTCGACATGGGAATTACCGGAACGTCGTATCCCGACAACGACCCGGATCACGGCGTGACGATCGCCCTGCACAACAAGGGCTGGCTGCTGATGCCGGCCACGTTGCTGGTCACGTCCGCCGACGGCACCGCCACGCGCGCGACGGTTCCGGTCGAGGCCTGGATGCAGGGCAACAAGACCAGCATCACCCTGCCGACACATGGTGCGATCCGTTCGGTCGTGCTGGACCCGGATTTGAAACTTCCCGATACCGACAGGAGCGATAATATTTTCGATCCTAAGCCGTAGCCGGGATATCGAAACACGGGGGCCGAGGCGTCCCGTGCGGGGTGGGACGCGTTACGAGGCGCACCCGGCCGATCGGCGGTTTAGGGCGCGCTTCCCAGCACCACGCGAAGTTTCTGTGCCAGCTCGTCCCGGCGATAGGGCTTGCTCAGTATCGGAAGGCTCCGGCCGACCAGCTGGCTGGCGCCGCTCTCGCCCGCATAGCCGGAGGTCAGCAGCACCTTCAGGCCGGGCCGTAGGCGCTGCGCCTCGATCGCCAACTGGGCACCGTTCATGCTGCCGGGCATGACCACGTCGGAGAACAGCAGGTCGATCCGTGCCTGCCCGGCCAGGTGTTCCAGCGCCTCGTGCGCATTGCGCGACACCATGACGGTATAGCGCAGCTCCTCGAGGCTCTCGACCGCCATGTCCAGCACCTGCTCGTCATCCTCGACCAGCAGCACCGTTTCCTCGCTGGCCTGACGCAACGGCATGAGGGTCGACGGGGCGGGCTTCGCCTCAGGCGCGGTCTCTCCCGAACGCGGCAGATAAAGGCGCACGATGGTCCCTGCCCCAACTTCGGATTCGATCGCCACGTCGCCACCGGCGCTTCGCATGAAGCCATAGACCTGGCTGAGGCCGAGACCGGAGCCCTTGCCGATTTCCTTGGTGGTGAAAAACGGCTCGAAGGCCCGTGCCAGGGTCTTCGCATCCAGGCCCGAGCCTGTATCGGACACCGACACGACCACATACGAGCCCGCAGCCAGCTTCCGGTCGAATGCCGCTGCCGGGCCGAGCTCGATATTATGGCAGGCAAGCCTGATGGCCCCGCCATTGCCGCCGGCACCCTGGATCGCGTCACGCGCGTTGACGATGAGGTTCAGCACGGCCGACTCGAACTGGGCCGGATCGACCCGTACCGGATAGACGTCGGGGTCGAGGTCGAACCCGAGTACGACCGCCTCGCCGACCGCGTGCTGGGCCAGCTCCTGAAAGCCGCGCAGCAGGCGGCTCGGATCCAGTGTTTCCGGCTGCAGCATCTGGCGGCGGGAATAGGCCAGAAGTTGCTGGGTCAGTTGCTCCCCGCGGCGCGCCGCGGTCATCGCGGCTTCGGCCAGGCGAACCACGCGGTCAGTCCGTTCAGGTTTGCGGATGACCATGTCCAGGCCACCGACAATCACCGTCAGCAGGTTGTTGAAATCGTGCGCGACACCACCGGTCAGCTGCCCGATCGCCTCCATTTTCTGCGCCTGATGCAGCGCATCCTCGGTCTGCCGACGTTCCGTCGTATCCATGACGACCCCGGCCATCCTGACCGGTCGCAGAAGATCGTCGTACTCGACACGACCTTTGGCAACCACCCAGCGGATGCTGTCATCGTGGCGCCTGATCCGGCACTCGACATCGAGCCGTCCGGTAACGACCGCCTGGTCGAACGACGCCGCCACGGCATCGCGGTCTTCCTCGATTACGACTGCGAGAAACAGGTTGCGGCCCCATGACGGGCGCTGCTCGGCGAAGCCGAAAATCCGGTCGTGCTGTCCCGAATGTCGCGACATGTCGCTCAGCAGGTCCAGGTCCCACGAGCCCATCCCGGCCGAATCCAGCGCGAAGGCCAGGGTTTCGCGCGCGGCCTCGAGTTCGCGGGTGCGCTCGTGGACGCGTTGCTCGAGCGTCTCGTTCAGCAGGCGAAGCTCGGTCTCCCGGCGATCTCGTTCCAGCAGCAGGCCTCGGGCCTGGTATTGCCGGCGTCGTGCCCGAAGTGCGGAGTCCGCAGCACTGAGCAGGGTTTCCGCGTTGATCGGGCGCTCCAGCAGCACCACGTTGCCGAGCCGTTCCAGAAGGTGGGAGGCGGGCTTCGATCGTCGTGCGCTCTGCCGGGTGGCGAGCACGATGATCGGCAGGTCGGACCATGGCGGCTGCGCGTCCACCCACTCCAGCAGCGAGCGCAGATCGGTCTCGGCCAACGCTTCCTCGGTGACGACGACACCACCGACATCGCCATCGAGGCAGACACGCAACGCTGCAAGCCCGTCGCACACCTGGCACACGATGCTGCTGCGGCCTAGGACCTGAGCGATGATCGTCGCGTCGCGTCCGCGTGGGGCGAGAACGAGAAACCGCTCGACCATCGTCAGCCTGCGACGCCGGCGACCGCAGGTTCCTTCAACAGCGAGACCTGGCCCTTATAGGACGGCATGCCGCTCAACAGGCCTTCGAAATCGCTGAGGGCCTCGCCGACCTGCAGCCCGGCCGAACCCAGCTTGAACTCCCTGATCGTGTGCTCATGCGCGCTGATCCGGCTCTTGATCACCGAGACGGCGCTTCGGATCGAACCCTCGGACTCGAAAAACCGGAACAGCAGGATTCCATCGCTGAGGTAGCTCAGATCGAGATCCGAACGCATATCCCCGAGAACGCCGTGCTGCCCGAGTATCAGCAATGTCTTGACCCCCCGCTGGTTCAGGTAGCTCAGCAATTCATGCATCTGCAGGATCAGGAACTGCTCGCCCGGCATCGCGTGCAGGTAGGCGTTCAGGCTGTCCACGACCAGGAACGTCGAGCGGTCATGCTCGACCGCATCGCGCACCATGCAGGAGAACTCGCCCGGCGACAGTCCGGCCGGATCGATCTGGCTGATCGTCAGCCGGCCGTTGTCCAGATAAGGCTGCAATTCCATACCCAGGAGCCTGCTTCGAACCAGCAGCGTCTTGAGGCCTTCGTCGAACAGGTAATACGTGGCCCGCTCGCCGCGCTCCAGGGCCGCAAGCATGCAGCGCACCGCGGTGGTGGTCTTGCCGACACCCGACGGCCCGCTCAGCAATGTATTGGTTCCCGGCACGAGCCCGCCGCCAAGCAGCGCATCCAGTCCACGATTACCGGTCGAGACCGGCCTGTCGTCGAAACTCCCATGATGCCTCGACGCGACCAGTCGGGGAAACACGGTGAGGCCGCCCTTGTCGAGTGCGAAATCGTGATAGCCGCCGCGGAAGCCGATGCCGCGCATCTTGATGATCCGCAGGCGCCGGCGCTCGGCACCGAACTCCGGCGGCGCCTGCTCGAGCGACAATACCCCGTGCGCGATACTGTGCAGTTGCAGGTCGGTAGGGTCGGCAGTGCGATCGTCCAGCATCAACACGGTGCAGTTGCGGCTCGCGAAGAACTGCTTGAAGGCCAGGATCTGGCGGCGGTAGCGCAGCGGATTCTGCGCCAGCAGGCGCAGTTCCGACAGGCTGTCGAACACCACCCGCGCCGGCCGGAGCTCGTCGATCTTGCGCATCACCTCCCGCGTGGTCTCGCCGAGCTCGACCTCCGATGGATGCAGGATCGACTGCTCGCTGTCGGCATCGAGTTCGGCCTCGCTCACCAGTTCGAACAGCGTCAGTGCGTCGAGCGACCAGCCATGGCTGGCGGCAACGGCTGTCAGTTCCTTCGCTGTCTCGGACAGGGTGATGTAGAGGCCGGTCTCGCCCCGTCCCGCGCCCTCGAGCAGAAACTGCAGCGACAGGGTGGTCTTGCCCGTACCTGGCGAGCCTTCGACGAGATAGACGCGGTCCCGGGTCAGGCCGCCGTTCAGGATTTCGTCCAGCCCCGATATTCCGGTCGTCACGCGCGCAGGATCGGACAAAGAGGGTGTTGACGTCATCGCTGCACACTCGAAGCACTGGGTCTGCCAAACCGGTCAGACCGGATCCGCCCGACGACAAAGCCCGAGCGCGATCAGAGTTCGAACACATTGCCTGCGTCGGTGACGCCTCAGTACTGGAACTGGTACTTCAGCGCGACCGAACTGCCTGGATCGTTCTCCGGCGTGATGATCCCGGTGGTGGCACCGCCGGTTCCGACCGTGGTCTGCAACTTGAGGCGGCGGGTCAGGTCGATCTGCACCGTGGCCTGACTGCCGCCACCGCTGGTCGCCTGCTTGGCACCGACATACACGCCGCGCGCCACATATTTGCCGGCCTCGACACTGGCTCCGGTGCCGCTGCTCCCGCTGCTGCCGACCGCGAGCCGATCGAGACCGAGTTTCTTGCGCACCGTGCCGAGCGGATCGAAACCGCCGCCGGCTCCGGTCAGCGAGGCCAGGCCCGCCGCCACCTGGGCGATCTGCAGCGGGCTCAGCGATTTCGTGTTCTGGCCGAACAGCAGCAAGGCCAGCACCTGGTCCTGCGGCAACGACGGCGTCGAGGACAGGGTGATCTTCGGCGCGTCCGCATAGCCGCCGACATTCAGCCGCGCCACGGTCGAGCTGACGACGCTCTCTGCGGTGAAGTCGAGCGTCGGGTCGATCTTGTGGGCGACGCCGGTGCCGTTGAAGCCGACCTTGCCCTTGGTGAAGGTCAGCGAAATGCCGGCCAGGTCGAAGGTGCCGCGTCGCATGTCGAACCCGCCGCTGATCGCCGGTGCGCTCGACGTGCCGCCGACATGCAGCTTGCCGCCGAGCTCGGCATCGAGCCCATGGCCGCGCACGAAGATCTGGCCGGGTGCGTTCAGCGTGAGGTCGAGCCCGACCAGCGACGTCGAAGGCGCCGCCGCGACCGGTGCAGGCTTGTCGTCCGGACGGATGACCTTCAGCTGGGCGACCGACGGCGGCAGGCCGTTCGGGATGTTGATCGAGGCGCTGTCGATCGTCACCGTGCCACCGACATCGAGGCGGCCGGCCGCCTGCCCGTGCGCGCGGATATCCGCATCCAGCACCGCGGTCAGCAGATCGCTGGACAGTGGCCGGGCATTCTTGGCGGTGATGCGCAGATCGACGGGGAGGCCGGGCACGAGGGCGCCGACGGTTCCGCTGGCGCCGATAGTCCCGCCCCCGGCCTGCGCGGTGAAATTCTCGATGGCCAGGCTCTGGCCCTGGGCGCGGATCAGCGCGGAGATATCGGTGAGACGCAGGCCCTGCGCGAAGTCCTGGATGCCGCCACCGGCGAGTTGCACCGTGCCGTCGAGACGGGGCGCCGCAACCGTCCCGGCCACGCCCATGGCGAGCGTGATGCGGCCGCTGACCTGCCGCCCCTCCGCACCGAGGACGGCGTTCGCCAGCCCGAGATCGACAGTGCCGTCCGCCCTGAGGGCCAGCGGGCCGGTCGATGAGGTCGGCGCGGTGCCGGCGAGCGTCAGCGCCACGTTCGGGCCTGCGTCGAGACGCACATCCACCCGGGCACTGGTGCCGGCAAGCGCCACGTTGGCGACCAGCCTGGCCGCCGGCAGCGAGGCAGCCGGCCCGGTGCGCAGCCGCAGCCCGTCGCCGGTCAGGTGCACCGTGCCTGCGGGGCGGCTGGTGGTGCCGGTGAGCCGGGCCTGCGCCGCGATCACGCCGACCGCGTCGAGCGTCGGCGCGAACGGCCGCGCCAGCGCCGGTGTCACGTTGGCAACCATCACGGTCAGGTCGAGGCGCGGCATGATCCGGCCGGCCACGTCGATCGTGGCAGGGGTTGCGCCGGCCGTGCCGGCCGGCACCACCGACAGGCGCAGGCGGTCGACCATGACATCCGTGCCGAAGCCGATGCGCGCCGGGGCCAGCAGGCGGATGGTCTCGCCCTTCGCATCGGCCTCGAGCCGGCTGATCGCGACCTGCTTGTGCGGCAGGTCCAGGCGCAGCGCGGTATCGAGCCGGGCCGGGGCACCGGCGACGTTCTGCAGGATCGCCTGCGCCGTCACGTCGAGCGCCGTCTGCGGTCCGCGGGCGACGACATGGGCGTTGCCGGTGATCGCGCCGGCGGCGATGCCGGTCGCATCCAGCCGGAGATTCACCGACGGCGACGCGATCGGGTCGTCCACGGTGCCGGCAAGCAGCAGCCGTCCGACCCGCGCGCTCTTGATGCCGCCATCGGCCCGGACATCCAGGGTCACCCGCGGCGCCGCCCCTTCCGTCTGCGCGGTCCGGATATTGGCCTGCAGGCTGCCGGCGACCGGCTGGCCGATCACCGGCTGCAGATCCCCGAGCCTGGCCATCCGCACATCCAGCGTGCCCAGCGGCAGCTTGGCGCCGACCGGGAGCGTCATGTCGGCGTGTCCGACGGCGCTCTTCCAGGACAGCGCGTCCAGCGTCAGGTGCAGCGCGCCACCGGCGAGCCGAGCTGCCTGCGCCTTGAGCGTCAGCGGGGCGCGATCGAGCGTGCCGGTCAGCGACGTCGTACCCTCGGGTGCGGACGGCAGATGCCGGGCGTCGAGCAGCAGATGCAGCGGTCCGGTCGCCATGGTCGCGGTGCCCGGATTGCCGTCCGCGGTGATGTGGGCCGCGAGATCGGTCGTCGGCCCCGTGGCGGTTCCTGCCAGCGACAGGGCCCCGCGCAGGCTCGGCAGCGCACGTTCGAGCGCCGGCAACACCAGAGCAAACTGCGCGGCCAGCACGTTGGAACGGTCGGTGCCGGACGCGGTCAGGTGCAGCGCCTGCCCGTCGAGCTTGAGCTGGCGCAGCACCAGGTCGGCACCGTCCTTCGAGGCGGCGAGTGCCAGTTGCCCGGCGGGTCCGATCAGTCCGGCCGCCTGCGGCTGGCCGCCGGTGATGGCAACCGGGCCGGCGATGGTCACATCGGCTTTGGAACCGTTCTGCGAGAAGCCGACTGCGAGCCGGGCATTGCCCTGCAGATCCGTACCGCCGGCGGCGGCGAGCGGTGCCAGGTCCGGCAGGGTGACCATCAACTGGCCATGCAGCGGCGCTGCGGTGACAATCCGGCCGCTGACGCCGGCCAGCGGATGCGAAACCACGAGATCGAGCGGCCTGCCCGCCTGGTGCGGGTCGAGCGTCGCATCGAGCGTCAGCGGCGCTCCCGCCAGCAGCAGCGGCTTCGGCCCAGGGATACGAATACCCTCCGCCACCGCATGCAGATGCACCGGCCCCGAAGTCTCCGCACCGTCGAAGCGCGCGGTCAGCCGGTTGAGCCCGGCGCCGGCGGCGGATAACTCGTCCAGCACCAGGTTACCCTGGCCGAACGGCGCCTGCGGCGTTCCCTGGATGTGCGCATCCAGCGCCACCTTGTTCCAGGCGACGCCCGCCATCGGCTGCATCGCCGGGGCATCGAGCTTCACCTGCACGTCGAAGCGCGGCTGCAGCAGGTCGAGACTGCCGTTGGCCGCGAGGGTCAGGACGCCACTGGCCGGCGCGCCCGCCGTGGCCGCCAGGGTCAGGGCGGCACGGTCGCGCGGCCCATCCAGATCAAGCGACAGATGCAGCGGATCGAGCACCGGCATATGCGCCAGCACGGTCACGAAGCCATCGGCCGGATCATCCGCCTTCAGGTGCAGGGCGAGGCGTGCCGGCGTGACCCGGGCAGAGAGTTCGGCATGGCCGGGATGGTCGAGACGGGCCAGCGACAGGGCGAGGTCGGTGTTCGGCAGGGTGGCGATCGTGGCGCCACCGAGCAGCGGCGCCAGGTCGGCGATCCGCGCGTGGCCATCAACGCCGGCGCTGACCGCGGTCCCGGCCACGGGGGCGCCGAGATCGATGCGGCCGACATGCAGCCGGTCGATCAGCACGCCCAGGTGCAGGCCGCTCTTCTGGTCGGGCCGCGCCGGCGGCACCGGTTTTGCGTTGGGATCGGGCACGGCCAAGCGCGGCACTTCTATCCGGTCCGCACTGGCCAGCTCGACATGCGCGTCCAGTGCCAGCAACCGCAGCGGCGACCAGTCGAGCACCAGATGGTCGATCGCCAGCCAGACGCCCTTGGTGTCGTGTATCTCGAGCCGGTCGACCTTGAGCGCATCTGGGAACCGCCCGCCAAGACCGTGCAGCGCAACCAGCCCACCGCTCAGGGAGGCGGCCTGCCGCTCGATCAGCCGCCGGCCGGGGTCGGTATTGGCGCCTATCAGCACCACCGCCAGCAACAGCAGCACCAGTGCCAGCGGCAGCCCGACCAGCAGCCCGAGTACCCAACCCACAATCCGCAACCCGCGCCGGGACCGCGTCCGGGAAGAGCCGTCCCGACTTGACGGGGGCGTGGATGATCCGCTCATCAGAACGCCTCCCCGAGGCCGATATACAGCTCGAAGCTGTCGCCGCCGGCGGGCTTGTTCAACGGAACGGCGACATCGAGCCTGATCGGCCCGATCGGGGTGTAGTAGCGGGCACCGACGCCCGCTCCGATCCTGAGCTTGCCATGGAGCGGCGCGCTACTGGCCGACACCTGCCCCGCATCGGCGAACGCGGCCACGCCGAAGCTCTTGCCGATGCGCTGGCGGAATTCAAAGCTTCCCGCATCGAGCGAGGTGCCACCGACCGGGTTGCCGTTGGAAAACAATGGCCCGACCCCCTGGTACTTGAAGCCGCGTACCGTGCCGCTGCCGCCCGCATAGAGCCGCTGGTCGGGCGGCAGATCGAACGTCGTGGCGCCCTGCACCGTCCCGACCACGATCCGGACCGCCAGGACGCTGCGGCCAGCCTTCGTCAGGCCGAACCGGGCAAGGTCGAAGTAGGTGGCGGCGGAACCCTGCAGGATGGTGAAGAAGCTGTTGCCGCCCGAGCCGGAAAGCCCGTTGGACCCGTCGCCGGACTGGCTGCCGAGACTGTAGGTCGGGGTGGCATTCAGCGAGATGCGGAACCCGCGGGTCGGATCGTCGAGCGGATTGGCCAGATGGGTGCTGTCGTAGCTCGCGGTGAGCGGTACGAACGCCAGCGTGTAGCTGCGCGAAACCCCCTGCTGCACGATCCGCTCCTGCTCCGCGCCGACGCCGGCCGAGATGCTCCAGCTCGCGGAAATCTTGCGGCTGACGATCGCATGCACCAGCAGGGCGGTCTGATTATAGGCCTCCAGATCCTGCTTCAGCCCTTCGACGCGCAGGTCGAGCGTCTGGTCGCGGTGGTAGTAATCGGGCTTCGACAGGTCGGCGTACACGTCGTAGCCGAGCCCGTTCTGCGACGTGCCGCCCAGCCCGGTCAGCAAGGCCACCAGGTCGAGCTTCTCGGCATGGCCGAACAGGTTGTGATGGGTCCAGGTCACCCCGGCGCTGCCGCCGAGGTCGGTCGAGTAGCCGCCCTGCAATGCGACCGTGTGGCGCAGCCCTTCGGTGAAGTCGAAGGTCAGCGGCAGCGTGCCGGCCTGGTCCAGGGACGGGGCAGCGGCGACGCCGACATCGGAAAATACCCCGAGCGATGCCAGATCCTGGCGCGCCGCCTCGATCCTGCTCGGCTGGTAGAGCTGGCCCGGATGGACGAGCAGCCGGCGGCGCACATAGGCGGGATCGACCTTGACCAGCCCGACCAGCTGGATCGGGCCGATATCGACACGCGGCCCGAGCTTTGCCGTGGTCACGATATCCAGCGTCCGGGTGGCGGGCCGGAGGTAGGCGGTCGGCTGGCCGACATCGGCGAAGGCGTGTCCCTCCTCCTGCAGCGTGGTCAGCAGCCGGCCACGGGCCGCGAGCACATCGGAGGCCACTGCCGGCTGGCCGGCCTCGAGCCCGAACGCGACCTGTTCGGTCATGGACAGCATCTCGCCGGGAGGCAGCTGGAGGGTGACCGTGCCGACATGGAACAACGGCCCGCGCTCGACGGTGATCCGGACCGGCGCGACGCTGCCCTTCGCGAGGTCTCCGAGCAGATCCGGAAGCCTGGGATCGGAGACCGGATGACCGGCCACCTCGATGTCGATCCGGCCGGCATAGTAGCCAAAGCTTTCCAGCGCGGTGCGGAGCCGGGCTTCGTCGGCCCGGGCGCGGCCAGCCAGCGCGAAGGGTCCGACCGCCTGCGTCTTCTGCAGGCTCACCAGGCTGGAGGCTGCCTTGAGCGTGGTGTCCAGGGTCGCATCGCCGGTGGCCACCACCGTTACCTGGTAGGCCTGCGGATCGGCGGCCAGGGCGTGCGTCGCCGTCCGGCCGGCGAGGATCAGCAGCATCGCGCCGATCACCACCCTGCCGGCTGGATACATGATGAAGCGCCCATCCCGGGCGCCGTCCCGGCCATGGCGGGCTCTGTCGGCACGTGCAGTCAGAGCGCGTCTTCCCCGGTGTGAGCCCGTTCCTGTAGCACCGGCCATGATTGTCGTCCCGCCCCTAATCACGCTATGTCGGGCCGATGCAGGTTCTCCCTGGCAATTCAAACCTTCGCCATGCCGGTCATACCCAGCCCGAGCTTCAACGTTCGGCATCCTCGTCGCGACCAGGCATGTCGCCGTTTTCTCGCGGATCACGCACCGGCCCGGCATCGTGCAGGCTGGTCGGCGGTGCAGAAGTGGAGGCTTGGCCGTCCAGCGACACCCGGACCAGCCCCGCAATCCGGTTGCTGCGCGCAGTCCGGGTGGTCCGGCGCGGCGTGGCGATCCTGGCCTGGACCGGTGCCGCGTGCGTCGTACAGTCCGTGCTGCTGCACATGCCCGGGCGCGCCAAGGCGCGGTTCGCGCGTTTCTACTGGTCGGTCACCTGCATGCTGCTCGGCATGCGCATCCGTGTCATCCGGACCGGCGCATCGGTCGAACCATGCGGTCGGCCGATCATCTACGTCTCCAATCACTCCTCCTGGATCGACGTTCCGGTCCTGGGCGCGCGGGTGCTCGGCTGCTTCGTCGCCAAGGAGGATGTCAGCCGCTGGCCGGTGGTGGGCACCGTGGCCCGGCTCGGGCGCACGATCTTCGTCAGCCGGCAGCGCAAGGCGACCGGCCGCGAGCGCGACGACATGCGGCTTCGGCTGGCGGGCGGCGACAACCTGATCCTGTTTCCGGAGGGCACCAGCTCGGACGGTTCGCGGGTGCTGCCGTTCCATTCCAGCTTCTTTGCGGCAGCCAAGTCGGGCGGCGTGGACAAGGCCGGTTGCGAGGATACGGGTGCCGCCTTTGCCCTGCCGCTGATACAGCCGGTCTCGATCGTCTACGACAGGCTGGGCGGCCTGCCGATCGGCCGCTCCAACCGACCGGTGTTCGCCTGGTACGGCGACATGGACCTGGCCTCGCATTTCACCCGGCTGGCCCGGTGGCGCGGCATGCGTGCGACCATCCTGCTGCATCCGGTTCTCGACCCGGCGGATTTCGCGACCCGCAAGGCCCTGTCCTCCGCGGCCTGGACTGCCATCGCCGGGGGTGCGGCAGCGCTGCGGCAGAACCGGGTTCGTGACATCGAGGTGAAGATCGTCGCCGTCCCCGGCCGCGACTCCCCCGTCGAGACGTTTCCGCTTGACAGCAAGGCCCCGTCTTTTGCCTGATCGGAATGCCTCCAGCGGGAGGATCCGGTTCGGGGGAATGGTGATCGACACACGGGGTGCGAGACAGAGGGTCTTCCGGGGCAACCCTGCCCATTGACGTGTTGCCACGCCTCTACGGGCAGGTGCCCTTGACCGGGGGCCGCTCCGACACGATTGCTCTCCGTGCTTCCGCACGGACTCCTCCGGCGGCTGCCGGGAATTCCCTGTCCGTGACCCCTCCACCCGCCGACAAGCGTCTCCACGTCATCACCTGGGGCTGCCAGATGAACGTGTACGACAGCGCCCGAATGGCCGATGTGCTGAAGCCGCTCGGCTATCGGCCGACCGAGACCCCGGCCGATGCGGACATGGTCATCCTGAATACCTGCCACATCCGCGACCGTGCCGCGGAGAAGGTGTTTTCCGAACTCGGCCGCCTGCGCGTGATCAAGCAGGCACGCGCCGCCGAGGGGCGTGCCACCGTGCTCGCCGTCGCCGGCTGCGTGGCCCAGGCGGAAGGCGCCGAGATCCTGGCACGTGCCCCCTACGTCGATATCGTGCTGGGACCACAGACCTATCACCGGCTGCCCGAGATGGTGGCGCGTGCGGCACGTGCAGGCGGTGCGGTGATCGAGACCGATTTTCCGGTCGAGCAGAAATTCGACTTCCTGCCGGACGCGACCGGCCCCCAGCTGCCCGGCGGCGTCACCGCGTTCCTCACGGTGCAGGAAGGCTGCGACAAGTTCTGCTCGTTCTGCGTGGTGCCCTACACGCGCGGCGCCGAGGCAAGCCGCCCGGCGGCGTCGGTGATCGCCGAGGCCCGTCGCATGGTCGCCGGCGGCGTGCGCGAGATCAGCCTGCTCGGCCAGAACGTGAATGCCTATCACGGTGCCGGCTCCGGCGGCGGCGCGGACGAGAGCAGCTGGAGCCTGGCCCGGCTGATGCGGGCGCTCGCCGAGATCCCCGGCCTCGTACGCATCCGCTACACCACGTCGCATCCACGCGACATGGGCGAGGATCTCATCGCCGCCCATCGCGACCTGCCCGCGCTGATGCCGTTCCTGCATCTGCCGGTGCAGTCCGGATCGGACCGGATGCTGAACGCGATGAACCGCGGCCACACCGCCGACGACTACCGCCGGCTGATTGAACGTCTGCGCACCGCGCGGCCAGACCTCGCCTTCTCGTCGGACTTCATCGTCGGCCACCCGGGCGAGACCGACGCCGACTTTGCGGCCAGCATGGCGCTGATCCGCGACATCGGCTTCGCACAGGCATACTCGTTCAAATACTCGTCCCGTCCCGGCACCCCGGCGGCAGGCGCCCCCATGCCTGTGGCAGGACCGGTCGGCGACGAGAGGCTGCAACAGCTGCAGGCGCTGGTGCGCGTGCAGCAGGACCAGTTCAATGCGTCCAGCGTCGGCCAAACGATGGAGGTGCTGTTCACTGGGCACGGACGCAAGCCCGGCCAGCTGTCCGGACGAAGCCCATACCTGCAGGCGGTGCATGCCGCAGGACCGGATCAGCTGATCGGCACCACCGCGATGGTGAAGATCGAGCAGATGCTCACCAACTCACTGACTGCATCGCTGTTGTCACCCGTGCCGACCCGTCCCATTCCCACCCGCGCGAACCCCTTGCTGGAGAGAGCCTGCGCTTGAACGAGCTTGTCACCGCCACCCCGATCACCCCGGCCTCCGCGAGCGCCGGTTCGCTTTCGCCTTTGTCCGCCGCTGCGGTGGCCTCCGGGCCCGCCGCGGTGCCTCGACCGGGCCTCGATCCGGAAACCAGGGCGGCAACCATGCAGTTCAACGACAACGCATTGCTGCAACTGCTGCTCGGCGATCATGACCGGCACCTGGTGCGGCTCGAGCAGGGTCTCGGGGTGCGCCTGGCCTGCCGCGGCAACCGTGTGTCGATCAGCGGCGACCCCGGACGCGTCGCGCTGGCTCGCTCGACCCTCGCCACCCTGTATCGCCGTCTCGAGGAAGGACGTCCGATTGACTCAGCGGAAATCGATGCGGCGATCCGCATGTCCGACCTGCACGGCAACGTGCTCGATCCCAGGCGCGAAACCATTCGCGTCACCGGCGCCGCATCCGCGCGCGCATCGAATGGACGCCCGATGAGCCCGCGCCGCGACAACGAGGGATTTCACGGACTGCCCGGACCCTCCGGGCTCGGTGGCCTGCACGGCACCGACGCCGACCCTCGCCTGCCGTTCGCCGACTTGCCGGCAATCCGCACCAAGCGTGGTGCGATCGAGCCGCGCTCGCCTGGCCAGGCTGCCTACATGGAAATGCTGACCAGCCACGAGATGGTGTTCGGCATCGGCCCGGCCGGCACCGGCAAGACGTACCTCGCTGTGGCCCAGGCGGTCGCGATGCTGCAGGCCGGCCGTGTCGACCGGATCGTCCTGTCACGCCCCGCGGTCGAGGCGGGCGAGCGGCTCGGCTTCCTGCCGGGCGACCTGAAGGACAAGATCGACCCCTATCTACGGCCTCTGTACGATGCGCTGCACGACATGATGCCGGGCGACCAGGTGCTTCGGCGGATGGCGTCAGGCGAGATCGAGGTGGCGCCACTGGCATTCATGCGCGGTCGCACCCTGGCGCACGCATTCGTCATCCTGGACGAGGCACAGAACACCACGGTCGCGCAGATGAAGATGTTCCTGACCCGCATGGGCTCCGGCACACGCATGTCGATCAACGGCGATCTCAGCCAGATCGACCTGCCCCAGGGCATCTCCAGCGGGCTGCGCGACGCCGTCGAGACCCTCGAGGGCCTGCCCGGGATCGGCTTCACCCGGTTCGAGAGTCGCGACGTGGTGCGTCATCCGCTGGTCGCGCGGATCGTGGATGCGTATGATCAGCGAGCGGCAGCCGAGCGGGACATCTCCCGGCACAGGACGCGCCGGGAGAGTGATGGAACCGCCAAGTAGATCCGAACGTCCCTCAGGCTCTGATCAGGGCACGAAGGGGAAGCGTTCGTCGAAGCGGGCCAGGCGCGACAAGCGCCGGGCCAAGGCCATCGCCGGGGTGTCGCAGCTTGCGGCTGCGCGCCGCCGTCTTGAACAACCGGGTTCCGTCGAGATCTTCGTGATCGACCAGCGCTGGCGGCGGCTGGTGCCGCACGTCGAACGGCTGGCCCGCCGAGCCGCAGCCGCCGGCGGCGGTGCGGGGTCGATCGTGCTGGACAACGATTTGCGCGTGCGCAGGCTCAATGCGCGTCATCGCGGCAAGAACAAGCCTACCAACGTGCTGACCTTCGAGACGCCCGCGGGCATTGCGGGCGGCGACATCGTACTGGCTCTGGAAACCGTGCGCCGCGAGGCCCTGGCCGCCGGGCGCCTGCCGCGTCACCACCTGGCCCACCTGGTCGTGCATGGCGCGCTGCACCTGCGCGGTCACGACCATCATGGGGTCGGCGAGGCCCGGCGTATGGAAATGCAGGAGGCACGGATCCTGCACGGCCTGGGCGTGCCGAATCCCTGGAAGCCTCGTGCCCTGCCCATCGTGGGAGCCGTCCGATGAGCGGACACTCCGAAAGAAGCGCGGATGGCGCTTCCGAACCTCAGCCGCGACCTATCCTGCGCGGCCTGATGGCCAGGTTCTCGCGACGTCGTGGCGATCAGGGACTGCGCAACTCGATCGCCGCCCTGGTGCAGGAAGCCGCGGACGCCACGCCGACCGACGGCGAGTTGCCCGAGCTCGACCGGCAGGAACGCGCCCTCATCGCCAATGTGCTACGCCTGCGCGGAACCACGGTGGACGACGTGATGGTGCCGCGAGCCGACATCACCGCGATGCCGGTGGCGATCAGCTTCGAGGAAGCGCTGGCCACGATGAAGCGGGAAAACCACTCCCGCCTGCCGGTGTATGGAGAGCAACTCGACGATATCGTCGGCATGGTCCACGTGAAGGACCTTGTGGCCTATGCCGGTCCGAGCGAGACGTTTCGTCTGCAGGCGATCCTGCGCCAGCCACTGATGATCGCGCCGCAGATGCCGGTACTGGACCTGCTGCTGCAGATGCGGCTGCGCCGCATCCACTTGGCGCTGGTGATCGACGAATATGGCGGCATCGACGGCCTGGTCACGATCGAGGACCTGGTCGAGACCATCGTCGGCGACATCGCCGACGAGCACGACGAACCCGATGTCCCGATGCTGGTCGAGCGCCACGACGGCACGCTCGACATCGACGCCCGCATGCCGCTCGAGGATTTCGAACACCGGCTCGGCCCGATCCTGACCGAGCAGGAACGCGACAGCGACATGGAAACCGTGGGCGGCCTGGTGTTCCAGCTGGCCGGCCACGTCCCGACGCGCGGCGAAGTGCTGAGCCACCAGAGCGGCATCCAGTTCCGTGTGCTCGATGCCGATGCGCGTCACATCCGCCGCGTCCGCGTCCGGCCGATACAGGAGCCCGAGCCCGAACCGGCAAAGGACAAGGCCGAGGCTGGAGACCGGAAAGCCGTCGCCACCGCGGATGCGAGCGACACACGGTCATCGCTTTAACAACGTGTCTGAAGCAATGCAGGTATGTGTTTTAGGTTGACCTGTTCGTTATAGCACCATCATGATCGTCCTGCCGTAGTTTCGCAGAAGGAATGATCATGAACAGTGCGCTGGGCCGGGACGCCAGAGAAGACCTGATTTCACGCGGTTATTCCCGTCGTCAGTTCGGGCGGGTATCTGCCCTGCTGGGGATCGGCGCCGCCGTTTCGACCGGCGGCCTGGCATTTCCCGGCCGGTCTGCAATCGCTGCACCCGGCCAGGCCCGGACGTTGGCGAGGCCCGACCTTTCGGGAATGATCCGGATCGGGACCAATGAGTGCTGGACTGGTCCTTTTCCTGCCGCTGCGCTCGCCGGCGCGGACATGGTCCAGCATGGCAATCGCTATGAACCGAGTGATCTGCGCCAGCGGCTTATCGACAACGTGGCGACGGTGGAGAAAGTCCCGGTCAGCCATATCGTGCCCTGGCCCGGATCGAGCGATCCGCTGGCGCGTGCGATCGTTACCTTCTGCTCGCCGACCCGCGGCGTGGTCACCGCCGACCCGACCTTCGAGGAAGCCTGGGTCACCGCGGCCTGGCTGAAGATCAAGGTGTCGAAGGTCGCGCTACGGCCCGACAATCACTACGCGACGGACGTGCGGGCGATGCTGGCCGCCGATCCGAACGCCGGGCTCTACTATGTCTGCTCGCCGAACAATCCGACCGGAACGGTCACCCCCGTCGCCGACATCGCATGGCTGGTCGAGAACAAGCCGGCCGGCTCCATCGTCCTGATCGACGAGGCCTACCTGCATTTCGCCGGAACCCCGAGTGCCGCCTACCTGGCGACCCAGGGCAAGGATGTCGTGGTTCTCAGGACATTCTCCAAGATTTTCGGAATGGCCGGACTCCGGTTGGGCCTGAGCATGGCCCGTCCCGACCTGCACGAGCGGATGATGCGCTACGACGGCAGGATGCAGAGTGGCGCGCTCTCGGTCGTGGCACTTGCGGCCGGTGGTGCAAGCGTCCTGCTCGCGTCGGACATCGTCGCCAGGCGCCAGGAAATGATCGACGCACGCGAAGCCACGTTCGCCCATCTGAAGTCACGCGGAATCACCCACCTGCCGAGCAACGCGAACATGTTCATGGTCGACTGGGGAAAGCCTGCCGCCGACATGAAGGCCGCGTTCGCGGCACAGCAGATCGACATCGGACGCGACTGGAAGATCTGGCCGACACGATCGCGCATCACCGTCGGCTCGGCGTCCGAAATGAAAAGCTTCTGCAGCGCGCTAGACAAGATCATGGTCTGATCCGAGAGCGCCTACCCCTCCCCGGTCTCGTCTTCCAGGCGAGCCCGGGTACGTTCCTCCTCGACCAGGCGGTGCGCCTCGCGGTCCTGCGCCTCGACGAACACGCGGGTCACCTCGGGGTGCGACGCGCGCACGCGCCTTTCGATCCGCGACACCGCCTGCTCGATATCGACGGCGCCGCACCGATCGACGAAGTCGAGGCTGAGAGCCAACAGCACGTCCTGCGGACCGAAATGCATGGTCAGCACCTCGTTGGTCCGCGCAACCAGCGGTTCCTCGGCGACGATGCGACGGATGCCGGCCTGGACCTCTGCCGAGGCGCCCTCGCCGGTGAGGAGCGACTTGCATTCCCAGGCCAGGAACGAGGCGGTTCCGGCAAGGATCACGCCGATGACGATCGAGGCCACCCCGTCCAGGACCGGCAGGTCGAGCACCTGGGCAAGCCAGATCCCGATCAGCGCGGTGAAGAGCCCGAGCAGCGCCGCCGTGTCCTCGAACAGCACGGTGAACATCGTCGGATCCTTGCTGTGCCGGATCGCTTCCAGCCAGCCCTGCTTGCCCTTGTGCCGGCGGAACTCGCGCAGCGCGACCAGCCAGACCCCGCCTTCGAACAGGATGCCGAGTGCCAGCACCAGGTAGATCAGCCAGGCATCGGTAACCACATGCGGATGACGGATCTTGTCGATGCCCTCGATCACCGACACGCCGGCGCCGACACCGAAGATCAGCACAGCGACCACGAAGGTCCAGAAATAGAGCTGCAGCCCATAACCGAACGGATGCAGCGCATCGGCGGGGCGTGCAGCCTGGCGCAAGCCGAGCAACAGCAGCAACTGGTTGCCGCAATCAACGACCGAGTGGATCGCCTCGCTGAGCATGGCGGCACTGCCGGTCCAGAAGGCCGCGCCGAACTTGGTCAGCGCGACCAGGATGTTGCCGCCGAGGGCTGCGTAGATAACCAGTCTAGACGAAGAACGTGCCATATGCCGAGCATACACAACGCCGACGCCAGGATATGCCGGTCACATCATTCGTAAATCGATGCCGCAGCCGTGCTTCCCCGGTGCGCGTTCTCAGGCTGCCGCCGCGACCTCATAAGCCTGCGTGGAAGCATGCCGTGCCCGCGCAACGATGCAGGCTTCACGCAACAGGCACAGGACCGTCGGCATGCAGTTGCCGCACTCGGCACGACGACCACAGCCGGAATAGACCTCGCTCGGACGCGTCGCACCGCCCTGGATCGCCAAGCGGATGTCACGGTCGGTCAACGCGTTGCAGCTGCAGACGTACATGATGCCCCCCTGAAGCCCGTCACCAGCTCCTACAGGTAATGAGAGGCAGTCGCAACACCGGCGGTGAATATCGCGATCTCGTGATGAAAGCCGCTATAGAGGATGGGCAACCTGAGGCGGACCCCATGAAGCGCGACCAGCAGATGATCGACTATCTCAACACCCAGCTCACCAACGAGCTGACCGCGGTCAACCAGTATTTCCTGCACGCACGGACGCTTCGGCACTGGGGCGTCACGCTGCTCGCCAAGCACGAATATGCCGAGTCGATCGACGAGATGAAGCATGCCGACTGGCTGATCGAGCGCGTCCTGTTCCTGGGCGGCCTGCCCAACGTGCAGCGGCTCAACCAGATCCAGGTCGGCCAGACCGTCGAGGAGGTCCTGCGTTGCGACCTGTCGCTCGAGGAAAAGGCGCATGGCGACCTTCGCGACGGCATCGCCTACGCCGAGACGATCCGCGACTACGTCACCCGCGACCTGCTGATGCGTATCCTGGCCAGCGAGGAAGGCCATGTGGACTTCCTCGATCGTCAGTTCGACCTGATCAAGCAGATCGGTATCGAGCGCTATATCATGCTGAACTCGGCAGCCGCGCCGGATCAGGAGGCCGACACCGAGGGATGAGGGCGGTCGACTTCAGGCCGGTACCGCCGGCAGACGTGAGGTGAGATGAGCCGGCGGACCGGATGAAGTCCGCCGGCGGGATGTTCGCTAGGACACCGGCCGGCAAATCTGATCGGCGACCGATCGCGGTGATGCAGAGTGGAATTGCCGGGCCGCATGCCATCTGACGGCAGCCAGGCTCGGCAGGATCTTGCCATGCATCGGCCGGACCCGATCGTCGGTTGCGAAGAAGGCCCGGTCGATCCGGTTCGGCTGCAGGATGGCGGTGCCGACGAACACGCCATCCACCTCGACCACGTCGCTCTTGAACATCAGCCTCAACCTCGGAGTGCAGCCTGCCTCGGATCGGCTTAGGCCTGCCGGGACGCTACATCGTCCCTAGCCAATAAACAATCACGCAGTGTGGTGTAATTATTACTACACGTATGTAACCGTTGAATGACGCCCGTGTTGCGTCGATGCCTCGTTGCTGACCGGTTTTTACAAGCTGGCTGGATCAGGCCTCGTGCAACGCCTGGAGCCGGTCCAGCCCTGTCTCGGAACCCAACACTGCGGCACGTTCCTGCGGCGTCAACAGCGCCAGTGCCCCGGCCAGGGTCGTGGTCTCGCCGAGCTTGGCCAGGCCCAGCACCAGCAGCGGCTCGAACGGATCACGGCCGACGACCCGCGCCGGCGGCAACATGGCACGGTGTGCCGCCATCAACGCCGGCTCGTCCAACAGGCGCCGCAGGCTCTCACCGGGCGCGGCGTCACGTGCCAGGGATTGGAGTTGGACGGCGCGGGCCAGCACCGCAGGGGGCGCCGCTTCCTCGGGGATACGCAGCAAACCCATCCGTCGCAGCGCCAGCCCGGTATTCCTGCCGGCGGTCAGCGACACCAGCGGGACCGCCAGGGCCAGGCCGAGCAGCACCGGCGACATCCAGGCGAACAGCGCCGGCGACACTGCCCAGGCAATGGCGGCCAACACCAGCCCAAACACCATGTAGCGCCAGTAGCCGGACCAGATCACCGCCAGCGGGATCTGCCCATCGTCGCGGCGCTGGGTGTTCCAGCCGGAATCGCGGCCGGCGAGGATGGAGATCACTCCGCTGGTCTGGATCAGCATGGCGATCGGCGCGATGAGGCCGCCAAGGAGCGTCTCGATCAGCAACGACAGCAGCGCACGGATGCCGCCACCGGCACCGCGCCGGTCGGTCGGGTTCAGCAACAGGGCGAGGTAGGCAAGCAGTTTCGGCGCCAGCAGCACTCCCATGGTGCCGATGAACACCCATTTCGCCAGCACGGGATCGACCTGCGGCCAGTTCGGATAGAGCGTCTTGGTGCCGCCGAAATATTCCGGCTTCACGAAACGCGACTGCAGCGAGATCAGGATGCCGCACAGCAGGAACACCAGCCACAGCGGCGACGTCACATACGACCCGATCCCCATCAGCAGGTGCAGCCGGCTGACCCAGTGCAGGCCGCGCGCCGGCAATACGCCGGCATGCTGCAGGTTGCCCTGGCACCAGCGACGGTCGCGGATCGCGATGTCGGTCAGCGATGGCGGGCTTTCCTCGTACGATCCGGCCAGTCCCGGCACCATGTGGATCGCCCAGCCGCCACGGCGCATCAGGGCGGCCTCGACGAAATCATGGCTCAGGATATGGCCGCCGATCGGGCGACGGCCGGTCAATACCGGCAGCCCGGCCTGTTCGGCAAAGGCGCGGGTGCGGATGATCGCGTTATGGCCCCAGTAGTTGCTCTCCGGGCCGTGCCACCAGGCAATGCCGTAGGCGATCAGCGGGCCATACACCCGGCCGGCGAACTGCTGCATCCGCGCGAACAGGGTGCTGCCGTTGACGATGACCGGCAGGGTCTGGATCAGGCCGACGCCCGGATGCTGCTCCATCGCGGCGGCGATGCGCACGATCGTGGTTCCATCCATGACGCTGTCCGCATCGAGGGTGATCATCTGCGGATAGGCGCCGCCGAACCGCCTCACCCACTCGCCGACATTGCCGGCCTTGCGCTCGGTGTTCTTCGACCGGCGGCGATAGAAGATCCGCCCGTGCCCGCCGGTGCGCTCGCGCAACGCCAGGAAGGCAGCCTCCTCTTCCAGCCAGACGTCGGCATCGGTGGTGTCGGACAGGATGAACATATCGAAATGGTCGAGCCGGCCTGTCGCGGCCAGGCTCTCATAAATCGCTTCGAGTCCGGCCATCACCCTGGACGGGCTCTCGTTGTAGGTCGGCAGCAGCAGGGCCGTACGCGTCGAGAGCGACGGCACCGGACCATCTCGGTCGATTCCGAGACCCAGCCCGCCCCGGCGAAGCAGCGGCACGAACCCGCCCAGGGCCGAGGTGAACGCGAGCGCGATCCAGGCGAACAGCACCACGAACAGGGTCAGCACGATCAGCCCGAGCGTGTTCGGACCGTTGCCGTTCAGCACGAAATACATCTCGTAGCCGCCGCCGATGGTCATCAGCACCGCGCCGCCGATCACCAGCAACCGCCGCAGGGCCAAGGTAGCCGGCCGGGTCGACGACGCCGGCAGCCCTCCGCCCGCCACCGTCCCGCCTGCTCTGGGCATGGCGGACAGCGACTGCACCGGCATCGCCAGCGGCGCATCCGGCGGCAGGGCGGCAAAGGGGCTGATCAGGGTGTCCAACGATAGACCCATGCCTCAGACAGCGGCCCCTGCTCGCCGGATAATACGCAGTGCAGTTCGGCAATCTTGCTGCTGCCTGGGTAGAACTCGAAGGTGATCCGCCAGCCCTGGATCTCGGGGTTCGGCTCCACCACGACGTTGCGTATGTCGCCTGCGTTGGTACCGAGGTCGGCATGCAGCTTGGCGTCGGCGCCCAGCGATTTCACCGACTCGCCGGTGAAGTCCAGCATCACGAACCGGCCCTTCTTGTCGTCGGTCGTGCCGATCCGGGTCTGGCTGATGCGGGCAAGCCTGCTGGACCAGGGATTATCCCAGCACCAGTGCATCCGGTAGGTGTAGGTGTACTCCCCACCCGCCGCGAGCGGCGCCTTCGGGCGCCAGAAGGCGACAATGTTGTCGTTCACCTCGTTCGGCGTCGGGAGTTCGACGAGGTCGATCGCCCCCTCGCCCCAGTCGCCGATCGGCTCGATCCAGAGGCTGGGCCGCTTCTCATAGTTGAGTGCCAGATCCTGGAAGTCGCTGAATGCGCGCTTGCGCTGCATCAGGCCGAAGCCCTTGGGGGTGACGTCGGAGAATGCGCTGAACTGTAGGTCGATCGGGTTGACCAGCGGCCGCCACAGCTGGTCGCCCTTGCCGTTCCACATCGACAGGCCTTCGCTGTCATGCGCGGCCGGCCTCGCATCATCGATGTGCTGGCGGTCGTTGACATCGAAGTAGAACATGCCGGTGAGCGGCGCGATCCCGGACCCGGCGATCGTCCGGCGCGGATACAGCACGCTCTCGACGTCGAAGATGGTCTCGTCGCCCGGACGGATGGTGAAGCGGTAGGCGCCGGTCACGGTCGGACTGTCGAGCAGCGCATGCACGACGATCGCGGTCATGCCGGCCTGCGGTTTCTCCAGCCAGAAGGCACGGAACAGCGCGAACTCCTCGCCCTTGGGGTCGCCGGTGCCATTGGCGAAGCCTCGCGCCGACAGCCCGTAATTCTGGCCCTTTGCCACCGCCCGGAAATAGCTCGCGCCGAGAAACACGCAGATCTCGTCGTAATAATCGGGGCGGTTGATCGGGTAGTGGATACGAAAGCCGGCGAACCCGAGATCGTCGGTCACCCGCAGCTTCTGGTCCTCGTAGGAGAACAGGTCGGGGTTGTAACCGACCCGCGCCGCCTGCCCGTTCTGCACCTCGAAAATATCGATATGCGGCCGGTACAGGAAGCCGCGCGGCAGGAACTCGACCTGAAAGTTGAGCCCCTGGCCGTGCCACAACGCGCTCTCCTTCTTGAAGCGCACGCTCCGGTACTGGTCGAAGCTCATCTGGTCGATCGCGCCCGGAAGCTTGCTGTCGGGTGCCTGGTACGCATGCTTCGCCATGGCCTGGGCAAGGCGGCGCACGGTCGCGCCGTCGAACGGTCCAGGCCCGGCTGCCGCCACCGTCTCGGCTGCGTGCGCTACGCCCGGCGTCGCGACGCGTGCCATCATGGCCAGCATCGATGCACCTAAACCGGCTTGTACCAGGTCCCGTCGAAGCAGAGCCAACCGCATCCTCCTTGTTCCGCACCTGCGCGTTGCCGCCTGGGTGCACTGCTGCGTCATGCGTCTCTGCGTGCTCAGGCATCGTCCAGGACGTTGCAAAGGCCGGTCTGAAATCGTCGCCGCTCGTATCAATAGGACAGGGCTGTGGCAATTTGACGGCATCGGACGCCCCGAGTTGCAGCGGAGCACTGAAATCGACGGTTCTGGAGGGTGTTGCGCAGAACCGCCGTTGCATAGAAGAATAACTATCTCTAACCGTTCATTAAGGGGCGGACACCTTATAATCCCAGATCGGCTGTTGTTATAACAATTACCCCCGGATGCCCATGGCCCTGAACATGCCCCGCCCACGCCGCAACAGGCCGTCGCCGTCATCGCTACTGCCATCGAGACCGGTGGTACTGGGGCTGGCCGGGCTGCTCGCGGCCGCGGGTTCATCCGGTGGCGCGCATGCGCAAGGCCACTCGGCGACCCTGCACACGGCGCCGCAGTTCGCAGCCTTGCCGCAGACCCGCAGCAACCCGACCAAGGCACAGGCACCGCAATCCATTCATACCGGCGACTGGGGGATCTTCAACCGGCTGGATGGCTCGCCCGCCGGGTTCGGCCCGGTTGCCCGCTACGGCGTTGCGCGCTGGGCCGAGGACTGGAGCGCCCTGCGCAATCCGAAGCTGCGCAGCGATCCTTTCGACCCGCTCAAGTTCATCCCGCTCAACGACAGCAAGAGCATCTACCTGACGCTCAGCGGCGAGAGCCGGCTCAAGAACTGGTTCGAGAACCGTCCCTTCCTCGGCACCCAGAAGCCGGACGATTCAGGACGCATGACGGTGCGCAATATCGTCGGTGCGGATCTGCACATCGGCGAGCATCTCCGGATCTACGGGGAGCTGATCAACGGCGAGGCGGCCGGATGGAATGGCTACGGCTACAACACCACCTACCGGACCCGGCTCGACACGCAGCAATTGTTCGTCGAGGCCAAAGCGACCCTGCTTGGCGCCAAGACCGGTGTCATAGTCGGCCGGCAGCAGTTCCTGGATGCCCCAAACTACGTGCTGTACGCCCGCGAGACGCCGAACATCCCACTCTCTTGGAACGGTGTGCGTGGTTATGCCGTCTTTCCGCGCATCCGCTTCGATGCCTATGATTTCACGCTGACCAATACCGCTCAGCAGCAGCTGTTCCGTGACAACGAGAACTACAATTCACGGCTGTTCGGCGGCAACACGTCCTATGCCCTGCCCGACTTCAAGGTTCTCGGCCAGCCCGGGCGCGTATTCGTCGACCTGTTCTATATCGGCTACCTGCTCGGCGGCACCCCGGCGGCGATTGCCACCGCCACCGGCACCCAGGCCGGCTCCACCTTGCGCAACAATTACGGCACCCGCATCTGGGGCAAGGCCGGACCGATCGAGTTCTCGGTCGGCGGGATCTACCAGGGCGGGGAGTTCCGTGCCGCCAAGACCAACGTGAGCCGGGACGTCAGCGCGTTCTCGATCAACAGCTTTCTGGGCTACCGCTTCCAGAGCATCTATGGACGTCCGTTGGTCGGCATCCAAAGCGATGTTTATTCGGGCGGCAGCTACAACCGCAAGACAGGCGACGTTCACACATATAGCGCGCCCTACAACCCGTCGACCAACTACCTCGACACGACCACCTATTTCGCACCCTCGAACCTGGTCAGCATCGCTCCCAGTATCGAATACACACCGAGCCAGTCTACATTATTACGGTTCAAGGTTCCCGTGCTGTGGCGCGAGAACACCGACGACGCAGTCTACGGCGCCAGCCGCATCTACAGCTTCCGCAGCAAACTCGCCGGCGGGTTCATCGGCACCGTACCGCAGGCCAGCCTGGGCTGGCGGATCACCCGGCACTTGACCTGGACGCATGATCTGGCGCGTTATTTCGCCTCACACGCGATGCAGAAGGCGGGCGCATCCAGCGGCACCTACTACCTGTCGACGCTGGCGTTCAGGTTCTGATACGTGCCGTTCATGACGGGCGGTCGATGAACCCGACCGCCACATGGCATCGCGCGATCCTCCATCGTATCCTCGAGGTCACGCTTGCGACTGCACATTCATCCTGTTCGCCCAACTCTCCTGACGTTCCTGCTGGCATCCCTACTTGGCGGGTGCGCGGTCGAAGACTCCCACATCTCGCATAGTGCCCAGACCAGGCTGCTCGGCCTCAGCGAAGTCGATCTCGAAGCCTGCCTGGGCGTGCCCGACCAGCACGCGACATTCGATACCACCGACATACTGACCTATTTCGCGACGTCGAGCAGTTCGACGAGCTACTCGCTGCCGATCGTCGGCGGCATCGGCCTGTCGAATGGCGGCTATTGTCATGCGACGTTCCGGCTGGACCGGGGTCGCGTCACGCAACTGCTGTATTCGGGCGAGAAGAACGCGACCATGGCGCCGGATTCATACTGTGCGCCGATTTTTCGCACCTGCATGAACTGGCTGAGCCAACACAAGGACCTGCGCAGTTCGACCGCCGCCGACCAGGGCACGCAAAAGAACTCTGCCAACGGTTCGAGCGCGATACCGCCCGGCGCCACGAGTGCCGCCCCGCAGCCCGGCGCCTCGACCGCCGCGTTGCCCGCCAACGTGCCGACGCCGACGCCACGCTGATGCACCATCTTGACGGGACCACCGCTCCGGTCCCCTGATCCGACACCACGCACACCGTTTGCCGGCCAGGAACACACCCATGAGCACATCCAGACTTTCCGGACGTCGCGTCCTCGTCACCGGCGCCGGCAAGGGTATCGGCCGGGAGACGGTACGGCGCCTGGTCGCTGATGGTGCCGAGGTGGTGGCGCTCAGCCGGCAGGCCTCCGACCTGCAGAGCCTGGCCGGCGAGACCGGGTGCGGCACCATCGCGGTGGACCTCGCCAACCTCGAGGAAGCCGCCGACGCGGTGACGCAGGCGCTGCCGTTCGACTGCCTGGTCAACAATGCCGGCATCACCTCGCTGCAGTCGGCGCTCGAGACCTCGATGGCACAGTTCAGCGCCGTGCTCGCGGTCAACACGCTGGCGCCGCTGCGGCTCGCGCAGATCGTGGCGGGCGACCTCGTCCGCCGTGGCGAGGGCGGCGCGATCGTCAACCTGTCCTCGATCGCCGCCTCGGTCGGGCTTGCCGACCATGCCGCCTACTGCGCCTCGAAGGCTGCCCTCGATGCACTAACGCGAGTGCTGGCGGTCGAACTCGGGCCGCACCGTATCCGCACCAACAGCGTCAACCCGACCGTGACCCTCACCCCGATGGGCCAGCTGGCCTGGTCCGATCCGGCCAAGGCGGGGCCGATGCTGGCCCGCATTCCGCTCGGACGCTTCTGCGAGCCCGGCGACGTCGCCGGCGTGATCAGCTTCCTGCTGAGCGACGACGCCGCCATGCTGAACGGCATCACGATCAACGTCGATGGCGGCCTGCTGATAAGCTGATCGCCGACAGAGGACTGGCGAAACAACGGCGTTCACCGAGATCGGACCACAGGCGCAACTGGCATCTGCTTGGCATATACCAGTCGCGACGTCAGCGCGTGTCGCGCCGGCTACGTCTGTTCCGTAACAACTGGAACCAAGCGATCCGCATCCCAGTGGAATTCGACATGCCCGGGAGCGAAGTGATCATCATACGGAACGGCGACCGCCTTATTATCGAACCGGTGAGGAAAACGGTCTCAGTGCACCCCGGATAGCTGGGAGCCATCCAACGAGTGATGTCCCGGGATCGACGATCGCCCACCAGCGCGCAAGGCTATTTTCTGGGCATGCTCAACGTGCTGATTTGCTGATCGCCACTCATGCCTATGTTCTCGGTGCTACCATCGTGGCAGGAAATCCCGGTGAACTCCGACGTATCGATGGCCTTAAGGCGGAGAACTGGCTTACCTGACCGGAACTCTGCCGGTTCGCTCCAGGTTCAAGCGGTTTGGGTCGTCATCAGGTCGCGGTAGGCCATCTGGTCTTCGAACATGCGCTGAAACACAGCGTATTTGGCATCGTGGTAGCGACGAACAGTGTCCGGTCCCGGCTCGATCACCGAGCCCGACCGGCTCATCGCGGCCATCGCATCCCGGACGCTCGCTTGCGCGCCGCCGGCCACCGCGCCCAGGATCGCAGCCCCGAGCAGCACGGCCTCCGGCTCGCGCGGCAGGACCAGGGTGCAGCCGCTCGCGTCCGCATGCTCGCGCAGGAACACCGGGTTCTTGGTGCCGCCGCCTGACGCCAGGATCGTGTCGATCGCATACCCCTCGCCGTTCAGCGTCTCGATGATGTGCCGGGTGCCGTAGGCGATCGCCTGCACGGTCGCGAGATAGAGCAGCGCGAGATCGTCGGCGTCGGCACCCAGGCGCAAGCCTGAAATCATGCCGCGCAGGCTCGAATCCGCACGGGGCGACCGGTTGCCATGGAAGTCCGGCATCACATGAAGGTCGCGGGTCAGCATCGCAGGAAACGCCACCGCCTGGGCCAGGTGATCCAGGCGGGCATTGAGCGTCTGGTAGATGCTCACTCCCGCCGTTGCCGCCTCCCCAGCCAGGGCCGGATAGGCGGCATGGGTGGTGATGACATGATCGATGAGACTTCCGGTCGCCGACTGGCCGCCTTCATTCAGCCACAGGCCCGGCACCATCGCCGCGAAATACGGGCCCCAGATCCCCGGCACGAAACGGGGTGATGTCGAAACCGTCATGTGGCAACTGGATGTACCGCCGACCAGCGCAAGCCGCCGCAGCAGTTCGTCATCACCCGGCGGACGCCCATCCAGCGCCGCACCGATGGTGCCGATGCCGCCGGCATGCGCGTCGATCGCCGAGGCACCGACCGGTATGCCCGCCGACAGGCCCAGCGCAGCGGCAGCCTCGGCAGACAGGATACCGATCATCTCGCCCATCGGCCTGATGTCGGTGCCGATGCGACGGAACCCCTCATCGACCAGTTCGCCCAGGCCGATCGAACGGAAATACGCCTCGTCCCAGCGTGCCTCATGGCCGAGATAGGTCCATTTGCAGACTGTCGAGCACAGCGAACGGGTGTCGCTGCCGGTAGCACGCCAGGTCAGCCAGTCCGGCAGGTCGAAGAAGTGCGCTGCGCGCGACCACGCATCGGGCCGATGCTCGCGCAGCCAGAGCAGCTTGGGCGTCTCCATCTCCAGCGAGATCCGGCCACCGACATAGCGCAGCACGTCATGCTCGCCGGCATTGATCGCATCCGCCTCCGCGCCGGCGCGGTGATCCATCCAGACGATGACGTCCTGTTCAGGCGCATCGTCCGGACTGATCGAGACCGGGCCACCGGCTTCGTCCACCACGACCAGCGAGCAGGTGGCATCGATGCCGATTCCGCGCACCGTGACCGGCCCGGCTGCGGCACAGGCCTCGCGCACCGAGGCGCAGACGGAAGCCCAGATATCGGCGCTCGATTGCTGAACGAAGTCGGGCCGAGGCCGCCATGCCCGGATCGGCCGGCTCGCCTGGGCCAGCATCGTGCCGTCCAGGGAGAACAGGCCGGCGCGTGCGCTGCCGGTTCCGACATCGATCCCGATCACCGCATCCACGGGCATGCCGCAGTTCCTACGAAATCGCCGAAGCGGACTTGAGCAGGACCTTGATCGAATCGAGCGAGTTGGCGACCTTGATCGCCTCGTCCCAATCCTCGAACGCGTAATCGTGTGTGACGATGCCATCCGAGGTCACCAGCTTGCGATCGAGCAGGTCGATGGCGATCGGGTAGCAATACGGGCCGAGATGCGCCCCGCGGATATCCAATTCCTTGCGGTCGCCGATGATCGACCAGTCCACGCTGGTTTCCTTGCCGAACACCGAGAACTCGACGAACCGACCCAGCTTGCGGATCAGTTCCAACCCCTGGGTGACGCCGCCCGGCGAGCCCGTGGCCTCGATATAGACGTCGCAGCCGTAGCCGCCGGTCAGCGACTTCACGATGGCGTCGGCATTCTCGTTGGCCGGATCGATCACCACGTCGGCGCCGAACTTCAGGGCGAGATCCCGACGCTCCTCAACCATGTCGATCACCACCAGCTTCTTCGGTGTGCGCAGATGCGCCACCTGCACCATCATCAGCCCGATCGGCCCGGCGCCGGCGATCACCACGACGTCGTCGAGCTGCATCTCGGCACGGTTGACCACATGGATCGCGCAGGATAGCGGCTCGATGATCGCGGCATCGGCGAGCGCCATCGATTTCGGGATCGTGTGCACGCGCGCGGTTTTGGGGATCAGCATGTATTCCGACATGCCGCCGTCGGCCACCTTGCGCTGGAAGCCGAAGATGTTGTGCACCTCGCACATCCAATACTGGCCGCCACGGCAGTAGCGGCATTTGTCGCATGGCACGATCTGCTCGGCGATGATGGTATCGCCGGCCTGCACGCCGAAATGCTCGGCCGCGTCGGGGCCGAGTTCATCCACGACGCCGAAGAACTCGTGGCCGGGAATCACCGGTGCCTTCACCCAGGGGTTCTCGCCCCAGAACATCTTGGCGCCTGACCAGCACTTGCAGTCGCTGGCGCAAATGCCGCACGCGGAGATGCGGATGACCATCTCGTTGATGCCGGCCGTCGGGCGATCGACCTGCTCGACCCGGTAATCCTCGGGCCCGTGGCAGACGACGGCGGTCATCCGGTTATTCTGGCGGTCCATGGAACGTGCCTTTCGATATTGATGTTGCGGCGACGTAGAAGCAGGCCGTACGTCAGGCGCGCCGACGCCGTTCGCGGCCGATATAGATTGCGAGCAGGATGATCACGCCCTTGACCACCGTCTGCACGTAGGGGTTCACGCCGACCATGTTGAGGCCGTTATTCAGCACGCCCAGCAACATCGCGCCGAGCAGCGTGCCGATCAGCGAGCCACGGCCGCCGGCGATCGAGGTGCCGCCGAGCACGACGGCGGCGATGGCATCGAGTTCGAACCCCTGGCCCGCATTCGGCTGGCCGCTCATCAGGCGCCCGGTCAGCACCACCGCCGCGATCGCCGCGGTGAAGCCGCTGAGCCCGTAGATGAGAAGCTTGGAGCGAGCGACGCGAACACCCGACAATCGTGTCGCTGTCTCGTTGCCGCCGATCGCATAGACGTAGCGGCCGAACGGGGTGCGCTCGAGCAGCACCCAGCCGACTACATAAACCACCAGCATGATGACGATCGGTGTCTGCACGCCGAGCAGCCGCCCCTCGCCGAACCAATTGACCCATCTGGGAAGTCCGCTGATCGGATAGCCACCGGTGTAGATCAGCCCGAGCCCGCGGGCGATGCCCATGGTCGCCAGGGTGACGATGATCGGCGGCATCCCGGCAAAGGCCACGAAGGCGCCGTTCGCCAGACCGAAGCCGCATCCGAGCAGCAGGCACAGGATCAGCGCCAGCACGCCGTTCATCCCGGCGGCCATCAGCCCGGCGGCGACGGTGCCGCACAGCGCCATGACCGCGCCCACCGACAGGTCGATACCGCCGGTCAGGATCACGAAGGTCATGCCGACCGCGATCAGCGCGTTGATCGAGACCTGCCGGAGGATGTTGGTGATGTTGCTGTAGGACAGGAAGCTGTCCGACGCGAACACCATGACGATCGAGACGACGATCAGTCCGACCAGCGGATAGAACGACGTGTAGCGCGACGCCCGCCGCAGTGCGGCCGTGAACTGGCGCGGTTCGCGACCTGGCGCCAGGGTTTCAGACGAGCTCATGGATATCTCCCGCGGTCGCATGGCGCATGATTTCGGCCGGCGCGATATCGGCGGCCTCCAGGGTGCGGACGATCCTGCCCTCGCGGAACACGGCGACCCGGTCGCTCATGCCGACGATCTCGGGAAGCTCCGACGACACCATGATGATGGCATAGCCGCGCTCGGTAAGTTGCCGCATCAGCGTGTAGATTTCCGCCTTGGCGCCAACATCGATGCCGCGCGTCGGCTCGTCGAAGAACAGGATCTTGCAGTGGTGGTTGAGCCAGCGTGCCAGCACCACCTTCTGCTGGTTGCCGCCGGAGAGCGTCTCGACGGTGGTCCCCATGTCCGGTGCCTTGACGCCGACGCGCTTCATCATGTCGTCGGTAGTGGTGCGTTCCAGTGCGAAGTCGAGGAATGCACCCATCGACTTGTACTTGCCGAGATTGTTGATCGAGATGTTGTCGCGAATGCTGAAGCTGGTGATCAGTCCCTCGACCTTGCGGCTCTCCGGCAGAATGCCGAGTCCGTGCGTCAGGGCCGCCGCCGGATCGGTCAGCCTTACCGCTTCGCCGTTGATGCGAACGGTCTTGGCGTAGGCGGGATCGGCGCCGAGCACCGCCATCACCGTCTCGGTCCGCCCGGAACCGACCAGGCCCGAGAAGCCCAGGATCTCGCCTTCGTGCAGCACGAACGAGTTCACCGGGCCGCCGCGTTCGATCTGGAGCCCTTCGACCTCGAGCACGATCTTCGCGTTCGCGGGACGCGGCGGCTTCGGCGGGAAGCTGCGCTCCAGCTTGCGACCGACCATCATCTGCACCAGGCTGTCCATGTCGGTCTCGGCGACCGGCGTCATCCCGATGAACTGGCCGTCGCGCAGCACCGTGATCCGGTCGCAGATCTCGAAGATCTCTTCCATGTGGTGGGATATGAAGATCATCGCGACGCCCTGGGTCTTGAGCGCGCGCATGATGATGAACAGGTGCTCGGCATCGGTCGGCGTCAGGGTCGCGGTCGGCTCGTCGAGGATCAGGATGCGGGCATCCAGCGCCAGAGCCTTGGCGATCTCGATGAATTGCTGCTGCGCCACGCTCAGCATGCGCACTTCGACGGCAAGGTCGATCCGGACGCCCAGCCGTTCGAACAGCCGGATCGCCTCGTTCCGCATGGCCGCGGTCTGCAACAGGCCGAAGCGCCGGCGCTCGCGTCCCAGGAAGATGTTCTCGACCGCGTTCAGGTACGGGATCAGCGAGAATTCCTGGAACACGATGCCGATGCCGGCGGCGACGGCATCATGATAGTTTCCGAATTGCTTCTCCTCGCCGGCAATGACGATGTGCCCGTCATCGGGCCGGATGATGCCGGACAGCACCTTCATCAGCGTCGACTTGCCGGCGCCGTTCTCGCCGAGGAGCGCATGGATCTCACCCGGATTCACCGAGAGATCGATCCCGGCGAGCGCCTTCACGCCGGGAAAGCTCTTGGTGATGCCTCGAAGTTCCAGGATTGGATCCATGCTCGTTACCCCTTGGATCAGACGACCCTTACCAATGGAACGTCTTGGCCGCCTCTGCATCGACCATTTTCACGTCGATCGGTACCAGCTTCGGAACCGTGTTGGTGGCGCCCCAATAGTCGGCGAGTGCCAGGCCCAGCCCGATGCGAACCATGTCGCCCGGAAACTGCGCCGACGTCTCGATGAACTTCGAGCCCGGTTTGGCGATCGCAGCGACGGCTTCCGGCGCGCCATCGACCGATGTCAGCTTGATGTCCTTGCCGCTGCTCTCGATCGCCGACAGCACGCCCATCGATCCGCCGTCGTTGACGCTGAAGATGCCCTTCAGGTCGGGATGCGACTGGATCATGTTCTCGGTCACGTTGAGCGCCACGTCTCGCTCCTGCTTGCCGTTCTGCGTATCCACGATCTTGATGTTCGGGAACTTGGCGAGACCGTCCTTGCAGCCGCGTACCCGCTCCAGGATCGGCACCACCGCGATGCCGTCCAGGATCGCCACGTTGCCGGTGCCGCCGATCGCCTTCGCCAGGAAGCTGCACGACATCACGCCGGCATCGTAGTTCTTCGAACCGACGAATGCATCGACCGGCCCGTTCGCGTTGGCATCGACCGCGACCACGACCACACCGGCCTTGTGGGCCTCTGTGACCGCGGCCTCGATGCCGGCGGTGTCGGTCGGGTTCACCAGCAGGATGTTGATATGCTGCTGCAGCATGTCCTCGATGTCGCTGATCTGCTTGGTCACGTCGTGATGCGCGTCCGTCACCACGACGGTGGCGCCGATCGAGGCGGCCGCGGACCGCAGCGCCTTCTGCATGGTGACGAAATATGGATTGTTCAGTTCCTGGAACGTCATGCCGATCTTGATCGGCGTGGCGGCGTGCGCGCCGGCCGACATGATCGTCAGGGCGAGCGTGCCGAGGAGGGCGGATTTGAGGCTGGACATGGTATCTCCCGTGATTATCTTATTGTTGCCGTATCTTGGGTCGTTAAGCTGCAACGATCGTATTCTCCCTGTGCCGGCGCCTGAACTCCGACGGCGACATTCCCTTCTGCGCCCGAAACTGTCGATTGAAGTTGGCAAGGTTGTTGAACCCGACCTCGAAACAGATATCGGCGATATGCGTATCCTCTCCGATCAGCAGCGCACAGGCCCGATTCAGCCTGATGCCGTTCAGATAACGCACGAAGCTGTTACCGGTCTTGCGCCTGAAGGCCCTGGAGAAGGTGCTGGGGCTGTAGCCGCTCAGGGCGGCGAGATCGCTCTCGCGCAGATCGGATGTCGGGTTTGCGGCGATCTGTGCCAGCGCATGATTGAGCGGCTGGCTCATGTAGATCTCCGGTGTCGGATGATGGTCGATCCCCGCCAGCGGGTGGGGCGCGGGACCGTCCTGGATCACCGACATCAAGGCAAAGAACAGCTCGATGCGGCGGGGACCATCGGCATCGAGCATCCTGCGCATGATCGGGCGCGCGGCGGCGCCGACCGGCGTCGGGAACTCGAGGCCGCGCCGCGATGCATCCAGCAGCGATCGCAGAAACAGCAGTTCGGGAAACAGCGCGATGCAACCGGCGGCGAATGCCTGGGTGAACTGCAGGACGATGCAGCGCTCGGCAACGACCGTCCCGGTCGGGACGTCGCTCAACCAGTTATGCGGAACGTTGGGCCCGATGATCGCCAGGTTGTCGGGTTCGAAGCGCCCGATGTAATCACCCACGAAAGTTTGGCCACTGGTCGTGGTGATCAGGTGGATTTCGTATTCCGGATGAAAATGCCAGCGCACGGTGCGATAGGGCAGGCCGTGCGACCAGACCTTGAGACATGCGCTATCCCCGACATCCACCAACTCGAGGGCGGGCTGGGTGTTCATGCGGCAAGCCTGATCGCGCGGTCGGTCTTAGGACGCCGACGCGCCGCTCGGGGTCGGACAGTTTCGCATGGCCTTGCTGATTTTCAACATCGGGGACGATCTCCATTCCGGCCGCTGTTCATGCAGTTCGCCGGCCGCTATTTTCAGCGACGTTAGCGAGGTGGAACAACTTCCTCTACTACTATCCTACCCGAAAACCGATACGTTTTGTGCCGGATGGCCACATGGAGTTAGAAACTACTGCTGGAACAGCGCAAGGAATGCCGCACTGCAAAATTTGCGGTGGTCCCGGTGAGCGACGCTGGCACATGGGAGCCATCCGGCACCCGTGCAGCCTTGTGGAACCAGCCGGACGGTCTCCATATGCTCCGGACAGGACCGGTATTGTCGGCGCCCGCGGGCGTCATGTGTGCAGGAGAGACATCATGCGTATTGCGTTGGGCGGAGACAGTGCGGGCGAACCCCTGGTACGGGTAATCGCCGATCACCTCCGGAAGTCGGGCCAGCACGAGGTGATCGATCTCTCGATCCCGGACATGAAGACCGAGACCGGCGAGTACTACGCCGAGATGACCGATCGCGTCGCCAGCCGCGTGCTCTCGGGCGAGTTCGATCGCGGCATCCTGAGCTGCGGCACCGGGATCGGCGTCTCGATCTCGGCCAACAAGATCCCCGGCATCAGGGCGGCACTCACCCACGACACCTATTCGGCCGAGCGCGCCGCGCTCAGCAACAACGCACAGATCATCACCATGGGTGCGCGGGTGATCGGGCCGGAGCTGGCCAAGGCGATCGTCGATACTTGGCTCGCCAACATCTACGATCCTGCCAGCCGGTCCGCCCCAAATGTGGACGCGATCGACGCTCTGGACGCCAAATATGCCCGGAACGCATGACGCTGCGCGGAGCGGGCCGAGCATGACCGGCAACTCCGCGTTCGTCGTCATCGCCGAGTTCCGGGTCAAGCCGGGAATGGTCGATGCCTTCATAGAGCTCGCCCATATCGATGCGGACGGCTCGGTCGCCAACGAGGCCGGCTGTCGCAGCTTCGAGATCCTGGCGACAGAGGACGATCCGGAGAGCCTCGTGCTCTACGAGGTCTATGACGATCGTGCGGCGTTCGAGCTGCACCTGCAGCAACCGCACTTCTTCACCTTCCGTGACGGTGTTCTGGCGGTGCAGGTCTCGGAACCCACGGTGCGGTTCTTCACACGCCTGGGCTGACCGGATCTATCGGTCGCTGCCCATGACCAGTCCCTCGATATCGTGCTTCTGGGTGATCGGCACCAGTTCGTCGACCACCCGGCACGTGAGGTGCTCACGGACCGAGGCCGGCAGTCCGGCATAGAACTCCTTCGTGACCATCATGTCGTGGAGGGCCGCATGGCCGGCGCCCGGCGCATCGACGCCGATCACCAGCACCGGTCGTGCGATCGGCGACGGGTGTGCGGTGCCACGATGCATGGTCAGTGCCGACCGGCAGGATATATCGCCGCGCTGCGGGTATTTCCGCGTCGCCCGCTCCTCGAAGCGCGGCCAGACCGACCGGTCGGGGAACATCTCGTGGTTCCAGCCGCGGCCGTCATCCCACTGGGTTCCCGGTGCCACTTCGAACGGACCCATGTCGGGGGTCACGTCGACGCCGGTCAGGTTGAAGGCGAGCGAGGTGATCCTCCTGCCCTCGTACGTGTCGACCGGCGACGGAAAGTCGCGATGCCAGGGCTGGTTCGACGCCCCCTGGAACGGCGTGTCGAAGCCGATCTCGACGATCTGGTAGTCCGGCCCCAACACCTTCTCGGCCATGGCGGTGATCCAGGGATGCGACACCAGCTCGGTGAAACCGCTCAGCGCCTGCGGATGCAGCTCGACATACCAGCGGCGTGGACCGCGTCCGACCGCGCCGCCCGGTCGCTGGATCGCCTCCCAGAACGCGGTCATCATGTCCTCGCGAAGCTGGTCGACCCAGCCCGGCGCAAAGGCGCCCTTCTTGCCGACGACGCCGTCGCGCTGGAGGATTTCGAACTCCCCGGCCACATCGACACGGACCGGGTTCGAGAGAATGTCGGTTGTCATGCTGTATGCCTCCGATCGCAGGGATACTGGTCGTGCCGAAGACTATCGGGTTTCAGCCGCCGGGTGCCATGTTCAGGACCGGTGCATGGCGTGCGTCAGGCACAGCCTCGCCGCGTCACTTCGTCGCGCGATCGTCGGTCTCCGGCCTGAGCGCCAATGCCGCCTCGCTGATGTCGCGGCTCAGCATCTGCAGGGTGAATCGCGGCAGCGGCCCAGCCTCGTCGCCGAGCCGGCCGATCACCGCCATCAGCCGATCGGCCTCCCGCAAGGCCTGGTCGTGCGCATGGCTGTTATTGTCCGCCTCGTCCTGCATCGCCGTCCGCAGCGCCTGCAACGCAGCTGAAATCGCGTCGGCGACCGCGCTCAGCCGGGGCACCAGGGGCGCATCGCGGTCCGGGGTCGGCGTCGTCACCGCGGTCTCGTGGACGGCACGAGCCACGAACAGCACGTCGCTCTGCAGGCGACGCAGCATCGGGGCAAGCCGTACCATCAGCGGCTCGTGCCGCTCGATCGAGCCCAGCCGCTCGCGCCGGGCCTCCAGGATCGACGTCACCAGGACCTTTAGCAGCTCCGAACTCGCATCGTTCAGCCGCTCCAACTCCGGGATCGGCAGCCGGTGGACCAGCGCCTGCCGCTGGGTGTCGTCCAGTGTCGCCAGCATGGTGGAAGCCGCCTCGAACGCCTGGGTCCGGGACCGCGACCGGAACACCGCGTAGGACACCAGCAGCGATACCGCCGCCCCCACCAGGATCGCCAGCACGCGATCGACCGGACGGCTGAATGCGCCGCCCTGGGCCGGGAACAAAAACACCACCACCAGCGTCACGCCGGCCAGCCGCAGGTTCGGCTTGAAGGCTGCCAGGAGTGCCAGCGGCACCATAAGGGCCGCGAACAGCGGCACCCGCGGCAGCCCGGCCAGGGCCAGCGCGATCGCGATGGCACCGGCAAAGGCGCCGATCAGCGTGCCGAGGATCTGGTCGCGGCCGGCTTCCAGGCTTGAGCTGACCCGGGCCTGGGTGACGATCACCGCGGTGATCAACGCCCAGGCCGGCTCATGCAGGTGCAGGCCGCGCGCGACCACGTCGGACATGAACACCGAGACCAGGGTCCGCACGGTCTGGCGCAGCTCCGGGGTCCATGAACGGAGCCGGTTCAGGAGATGATACCGGGAGACGCCAGTCTGGTCGCTCATGCCACTTCGGATGCCAGGGCATGATCCGATCATCCTGCCATCGGATCGGATCATGCTCGCTAAATAGAGTCGGCCAGGAACGTCTCGGGCGGAGCCCTAGTCGTGGTTACCCGGACCATGCCGGCCTTTCGGCGTGGCCTGGGGGGCAGTCGCCTGCACCGGCAACGGCACCCAGCGCATGCCGTCGCCGCTCTGCACCAGCATGACCACCGACGGCCGCTTTTGCTTGCGCGCCTCGGCGATCCGCGCCTGGATCTCGGCAGGGGTGCTGACCTCGGACTGCTGCACCTCGACGATCACGTCGCCCACCTTGATGCCGCGGTCGAACGCCGGACCGGGCTCGATGATATCGGTCACCACCACGCCCTTCTGGCTGTCGCCGAGCTGGTATTTCTGCCGCAGCACGTCGTCCAGGGTGGCAAGCTTCATGCCGATATCGGCCATGTCGACCGGCGCCGGACCGGATTGCTTCGTCGGCGCCGTCGGCGCGGCCGGCTTCGGCTGGTCCTCGGGGAAGTCGCGGATCGCCACCTGCAACGTCTGCGACTTGCCATCGCGCCAGATACCGAGTGGCACGGTCTGCCCGACGGGGGTCTCGCCGACCACGCGCGGCAGGGTGCGGCCATCGACGTCCTTGCCGCCGACCTGCTGGATCACGTCGCCAGTTTTTAGTCCGGCTTTCGCGGCCGGCCCGTTCGGCTCCAGCCCGGCCACCAGCGCGCCCTTGGCAGTTTTCAGCCCAAGGCTGTCGGCGATGTCCTGGGTCACGTCCTGGATGCGCACGCCGATCCAGCCGCGCTTGGCCTTTCCGAACTGGCGCAGCTGGTCGATCACCGTCCGTGCCTCGTTCGACGGGATCGAGAAGCCGATGCCGATCGAGCCGCCCGACGGCGAATAGATCGCGGTGTTGATGCCGATCACCCCGCCATCCATGTCGAACAGCGGGCCGCCCGAGTTGCCGCGGTTGATCGGCGCATCGGTCTGGATGAAATCGTCGTACGGGCCGCTATCGAGCGAGCGTCCACGCGACGACACGATGCCGGCGGTGACGGTGCCGGACAGGCCGAACGGGTTGCCGATCGCCAGCACCCAGTCGCCGACCCGGCTCTTGTCGCTGTCGCCGAACACCACCGCGGGCAGCGGGTGGCCGGCATCGACCTTCAGCAAGGCGAGGTCGGTCTTGTCGTCATGACCCAGCAGCTTGGCCTTCAGGACGGTGTTGTCCTGCAGCGTCACGGTGATGGTGTCGGCGCCCTTGATGACGTGGTTGTTGGTCACGACCAGGCCGGACCCGTCGATGATGAAACCGGAACCCAGGCTCTGCATCTTGCGTCCCGGGGTGGCCGGACCGCCCGGGACGGCGCCGCCCTTGCCGCCGCCATGCTTGTTCATGAAGTCGTGGAAGAACTTCTCGAACGGCGATCCGGGCGGGAAGGCCGGGGTCGGGCCGTCACTCTTGCCGCCACCCTTGCCACCTGGGGTCTTGAGCCCCGGCGCCTGCTGTCCCGGCGTTTGCGGGGACGGATCCTTGTCGCCGGGGCCGGCACCCGGTGCGCCCTGGTCGGTCGGATCGTCGTCATCGTCCTGGCTGTCGTCGGTGACGGTCTCGGTCGAGGAGATGTTGACCACCGACGGCAGCAGCCGGGCCGCGAGATCGGCGAAACTGTCCGGCGCGCCGCGGGCAAGGGCCGCCTGGGGCGCCAGCACCGACAGCGCCGGAGCGGCGATCAGCGACAGCGAAAGGCCGGAAGCCAGCAGCCGGGCACGAAGACTGGACGCGGCGCTTGCGCCGGAACACGTGGTCGCAAAGCGCATGAGGTCGGGTGTCTCCTGGGACGGGCACAGAACGATCGAGGCAGGGAAACGTGAAGCGGCGGACTCTGCTCATGCGCCACGCCGGACGCAAGGCCCGCCGGTCGGGCACAGCGTGAACGCGCCGGAGACAGAAACCGTCAGGAATTACGCTGTTTTCAGGCCAGGTCGAGAAGCCAGACCGCCAGGGCCTCGCCCAGCAGGGCGTAGCCGCGATCGGCCATGTGCAGCCCGTCGGGCGAGAGCGTGTCGCGCGTCAGCTCCGACCCTGCGCACCAGTCCAGCATGCGTGCGTGCCGATCGAACAGTGGCACGTCCATGTCCATGGCGATCCGGTGGAGCGCGGCCAGGAACGAGGGCGAGGTCGGGCATTCGTCGAGGGCGCGGCAATATTGCTGGTCGACCAGGACGAGGTCGGTGCCGGTGGCACGCAGCCGGTCGATGCCGTCTCGGGTCAGGTGCTCGAAAACGGCAAGCGGTATCTCCTGCAGCGGGTCGTTGGAGCCGGTCTGCCAGACCACGAGGTCGGGACGCTCCTCGATCACCGCCCCGATGCGGACATCCATCTGGATTGCGGTGTCGCCGCCGATACCGCGGTTGGCGAGCGCGATGCCGCCCGCAAAATACGGCAGCATGGTTCGCCGCATCACGGCGGGATAGGTGTGGGCCGGACCGCTGGAGCCGGAGCCCTCAGTGGTCGAGGAGCCGAACGCCACCAGGCGCAACGGCACCGGCCCGGCGTCGCTGGACCCAAGGCGATGCGCATGGGTGCGTGGCAGGGCGGGAGCCAAGGTCATCAGGGGGCCAGGGTTCCACCGGTTGTCGGGACGGGCAAGGGCGCGGCCGGATTCGTGCGGCTGCGCGCTGCCGCCTTGCGGCGATCGAGGGTGACCGCCAGGAGATAGATCGTGCCAAGGCCGATGACGTTGACGGCGATCTGCATCGGCCAGGCGGTGCCGTACGTGGTCATGATCAGCCGGGCCAGCAGGTCGAGCACGGTGCCGAGCGAGAATACTTCCAGCGAGTGGCGGCCGATCACCGCCAGCACCTGTCCGATCCGGCCGGCGGACAGGCGGCTGGCGAGCTGGCTGCTCTGCACCAGGTAGAAGATCGCCAGCACGTCGATCAGCCGCAGCGGTGAAAGCGGCGTTTTTTCCGGCGGCGCCAGCGGCAGCAACGACAGGTCCGGCAGGCCCCAGAGCGCCCACGGGAACGACTGTACCGCGCTGAAAGCTAGATACAGGCAGCAGAGGCCGGCCAGCCAGCGCGACTTCGGCACGTCGCCGCCGGTGTTGCGGGTTTCCATCGCCGCCCAGGCGCCGATGGTGAACAGGAACTGCCAGGCGAACGGATCGAAATACCAGCCATCCGGATCGAGCCAGTTAGGCAGGTTGATCTGCGGGTCGAGATTGATCAGCAGCCACACGCCGGCGCTGAGGGTGAGTGCCGCCCAGCGGTTGAACCTGAGCGCCAGGTAGATCACCGGGAACAGGATCAGCAGCACCATGTAGAGCGGCAGGATGTTCAGGTTGCCGGGCAGTGCCTCGAGCGCCAGCACACGCCAGAAGCTGTGCACGCCGTGCGCCAGTTCCGGCTCGAGGAAATCGACCGGCACCGGGTGGTAGCGCCGCCATTCCTTGATCACCAGCACCGTGGTGAGCAGCATCCCCATCTGGAACAGATAGAGCTTCACCACCCGCCGAAGCAGCTTGTTCAGGGCCGACCCTATGCTTTCCCGTTCGAAGGCACGGCCATACGCCAGCATCGAGGCGAAGCCGGCCAGCAGCACGAAGATCTCGGCGGCATCGCAGAAACCGAGATTTCGGATGGTCAGCCGGTTCAGCAGGTTCTGCGGGATGTGGTCGGCGAACATCATGGTCAGCGCCACGCCGCGCAGCGCATCGACGCGATGGTCGCGGCCGGGCTTGGGCGGGCGGACCGTGCCGTCCGAAAGCGACGCATGGTCGAGCGATGGCGACGAGGCGGCCGGTGTCACGATCATGTCCATGGTTGCCCCCTCGTCGCTCGCGTCGATGCCGCACCGATCCGGACAGTATGAACGCTTCCGGTCCCGGTTCCAGGGCGACAGGCTCGAAGTTACGGTCCGGTACGGCATCGCAACGCGCGCATCGCGGTGCCGGTTTGCCGGCCGCGGGGGGCTGCACTATGCCCGGCCAGGCCCAACCTCCTGTCTGTGGCAGGATCGGGTCGGCCACCGGAGGCAGCATGACGGACATCGAGAAGGGCACACTGGACCAGGCGGTCCGGCAGGTGCTGGAGCGGGTTCGCGACCCGCGCAGCCAGCAGGACCTGGTGACCGCCGGCCTGGTCGAGAGCGTGCGCATCCAGGGCGGGCTGGTGCAGATCACCCTCGCCGCCGATCGGGCCCATGCCGCCGGGCTGGAGCCGGCGCGTGCCGAGGTGGAGCGGGCGCTGCGCGCCGTTCCCGGCATCATGAACGCGACCGTGGTGCTGACGGCGCATCGCCCCGCAGGGTCCGCGCCGGCACCGGCGCCGGCCAGGCCGCCCGTCCCTGCAGCCCCGGCGGGCGGTGGCGGCGGTCATCGGCCGATCGGACTGGGCGGCGGCGGGCCTGCCCCGGCGGCGACGGATGGTCCGCCGGCGAAGCTGCTGGCGGGCGCCAAGGCGGTGATCGCGGTGGCGTCCGGCAAGGGCGGCGTCGGCAAGTCGACCACTGCGGTGAACCTGGCCATCGGGCTGGCACGCACCGGATTGTCGGTGGGCCTGCTCGATGCCGACATCCACGGGCCCAGCCTGCCGCGCATGCTGGGCATCACCCACCAGCCGGAGGTCCGGGACAAGCGGCTGATCCCGATCGATGCCTGGGGCCTGAAGGTGATGTCGATCGGGCTGCTGGTCGAGGAACGGACCGCGATGATCTGGCGTGGCCCGATGGTGATGGGCGCGCTGCAGCAGCTGATGGTCGATGTCGACTGGGGCGAGCTCGACGTGCTGGTGGTGGACATGCCGCCGGGAACCGGCGACGCGCAGCTGACGATGGCGCAGAAGGTGGCGCTGGCCGGCGCCGTGATCGTGTCGACGCCGCAGGATATCGCGCTGCTGGATGCACGGCGCGGGGTGGCGATGTTCGAGAAAACCCGCGTGCCGGTGCTGGGCATCGTCGAGAACATGAGCACCTTCTGCTGCCCGAACTGCGGCCACTCGACGCCGCTGTTCGGACATGGTGGGGCACGTGCAGAGGCGCAAACGCTGGGCGTGCCGTTCCTGGGCGAGGTACCGCTGCTGCTCGACATCCGTGTCAGCGCCGACGCCGGAACGCCGATCCTGGCCAGCGCGCCGGACAGCGATGCGGGCCGGGCCTACATGGCGATCGCGACGCGGGTTGCCGAGGCGCTGCGGCCGCAACTGGAAAAGAAGCGCGCGGGCTGACGGGCATGGATGAGGAAATGGGCGGAGCGGCCTGCTAGGCGTAGGCACCGGGCAAGCCGGAGCGGCAAGACGACGTGCGGGTCGCACCCCCGTACGCGTTCCGCGCGCCGGTCGATACCGGGCGAACCGTATGGACCGCGTTCCGTTCACACGCCGTTGGATCGAGGTGTGTGATGCCGGGAAGCTTCCCAAGCCGGAACGCCCGGTATCGCTATTTGCAGCAGATCGTGTCCGGGGTCAGCGACGGGGTCATCCTGATCGAGACCGACGAGACGATCATCTGGGCCAACGAGACCGCATTGGAGATGCACGGGGTACGGACCCTGGCAGATCTCGGGACCACCGTTCCCGACTATTGCGGCCGGTTCGAGCTGCGATACCGCAATGGCCACCGCACCGCCGGAGGCCACACGCCGATCGAGCGGGTGATGGCCGGCGAGACCTTCAATGAGGTCGTGGTCGACGTGGCGCGCAAGGGCGAGAAGGCGGCCCGCTGGACGCACCGCATCCGCAGCCTGGTCCTGACCGACGATGACGGACGCCGCGACCTGCTGGTGCTGATCCTCGACGACGAGACCGAGCGCTACCATGCCGAGGAGCGCTTCGAACGCGCCTTCAATGCCAACCCTGCCCCCGCTTTGATCCTGCGGCTGCGCGACCTGACGCACATCCGCGTCAACCAGGGCTTCCTGGACATGACCGGTTGCCGCGAGGACCAGGTGGTGGGCCGCTCGATCTACGAGGTCGACATCCTCGAGGGGGCCGCACGCCGGGAACTGGCGATCGAGCGGCTGCAGGAGGGCCGAACCGTCCCGCAGATGGAGGCGACGATGCAGTTGCCGCAGGGCGGCGAGCGCTGCGTGATCGTCGCCGGACAGCCGATCGATGTCGGCGATACGCGATGCATGCTGTTCACCTTCGCCGACCTCGAGGGGCGCCGGCAGGCGGAGGCGGAACTGCGCCGCAGCGAGCAGCGGTTCGAACTCGCCTTCCGGATGGCGCCGGTCCCGACCGCGATCATGGTGTGGAAGGGCTGGCATGTGCTGCTGGCCAACGATGCGTTCGCCCGCGAGTCCGGCCACGCGACGGACGAACTGGTCGGGCAGGACGCGCATGCCCTGCCACTCTGGGCCGACCCGCAGTCGACCGCCGTGCTCGATCGGCTGCTTCGCAAGGACGGACGGGTCAGCAACCTTGCTTTGCCGCTACAGACCAGAGGCGGCGACCGGCTCGACTGCCTAGTCTCGGCAGAGCTGGTCGAGATCCGTGACCAGAGCTGCGTTCTTCTCGTGGCCCAGAACGTTGCGGACCGGCAACGCTCGAAGCTGGAGGTCGCCGATGCCATTGCCGCGGTCATGCATGACACGAGCTGGTTCACCGATGCGGTGCTCGACAAGCTGGCACGCCGGAGTGCCGGCGTGACGGACGAACAGACGAGTTCACTCGCGGAACTGCCGCCCCGCGCGCGCGAGATCCTCGACCTGGTCTGCGAGGGCCTGGACGACGGCACGATCGCCGAACGCCTGGCTGTGGCGCGCAACACCGTGCGCAACCATGTCGCCAGCCTGTATCGGCGCACCGGCGTCGACAGCCGGGCCAAGCTGATCATCTGGGCCCGCGAGCGCGGCGTGATGGGCGCCCCGGTTCGTCCGCGCCCGCGCCCGCGCCGCTGAGCCGCCGGCATCCTGACGGACTAGCCGGACTAGTGCCGGACCACCAGTCGCCGGTCCGGATCCGGAAATAGCCTGGAGAACCTGCCGTCGCATCCATGCTTGTCTCAGCGCCAGTCGAAAACGACAGGCAACGGAGGAGAAACACCATGGACAAAGATCGCATCAAGGGCGCCGCGAAACAGGCAGTCGGTTCCGTCAAGGAAACCGCCGGCAAGGTGACGGGCGACACGAAGCTGCAGGCCGAGGGCACCACTGAAAAGACCGCCGGCCACGCGCAGAAAACCGTAGGCAGCGTCAAGGACAAGGTGCGCGACGCCTGACGCCGATCCACGGATAGACGAAATGACCACGGTCTACCCCGGTCCGACCGACAGTACCGCGGCCGGGGCGGATGAAGAGATCCTCGCTCTGCACAGCGAGGATCTCGTCGTCGGCAAGCGCGTCGTCGATCGCTCGATCGTCCGCGTCGCCACCGTCACACGCAGCCACGACCATCTGGTCGACGAAGAGCTGACGCATCGGCGCGTCGAGATCGTGCATGTGCCGATGGGCTACTTCGTCGATGCGGTACCGCCCGTTCGCGAGGAGGGCGACTTTACCATCATGCCCGTGGTGGAAGAGGTCGTCATCGTGGAACGCCGCCTCCTGCTCAAGGAGGAAGTGCATATCCGGCGCGTCAGACACACCGCACAGCATGTCGAGACGGTCGCGCTGCGCAGGCAGGAGGCGATGGTCACGCGCACCCCGATCACCACGGCCGACGAGACACCATTCCCCACCAGCAACCCGTAACCAACATCAGGAACATCGAGACCATGACACACGAAACCATCGTAGCGGTCTATGATACCGCAGCCCACGCCGATGCCGCGGTGCGTGATCTGGATGCGGCAGGCTTTCCGCCCGACGCGATCTCCAGGACCGGCGCAAGCTCCGGCACCGCCACCCCGGGCGCAGCCCCGGTGCGCGAGCAGGGTTTCTGGAGCAGCCTGTTCGGCGGCGAGCCGGATCATGACACGGCGGTCTATGACCGCAGCATCGAGAGCGGTTCCAGCATCCTGACCGTCAGGGCCCCGGCCGAGCATGTCGCCGGCGTGACCGCCATTCTCGAGCGGCACAACCCGATCGATATCGATGAGCGCTCCAACAGCTACGGCCTGGGCCGTTCCGCTTCAGGTGCGATCCCGGCGACGGCAGCGGCCACCGCGGCCGAGCCGTCCTATGGCAGCGGCGAGGCGGTCATCGCGCTGTCGGAGGAGCAGATCTCCGTCGGCAAGCGCTTGGTCGATCGCGGCACCACGCGTGTGAGGCGCTTCGTGGTGGAGAAGCCGGTCGAGCAGCAGGTGACGCTGCAGTCCGAGCGCGTGTCCATCGAGCGGCGTCCGGTGACCGGCAACGTTGCGTCCACCCCGGACTTCTCCGATCGCGTGATCGAAATGACCGAGAGCGACGAAGAGGCCGTTATCGCCAAGACCGCGCACGTCGTCGAGGAAGTCGTCGTCCGCAAGGAAGCGACCGATCGCGTCGAGACGATCCACGATACGGTTCGGCGCGAGGATGTCGAGATCAGCCGCGATGATGCCGTCGCGACAAAGCCGGCCGCATCGCCGCTTGCGCGTCCGAAGATCTGATCACCACCACGCGGGCCCCTGATCGGGCCCGCGTGCCACGGCCGTTCCCCCTAGCCCAGGACCATCCCATGCGCCGCATCTTCCTCGGTATCGCCAGTGCGATGCTGACACTTGGTACCGCCAGCGCCCAGACCTCCGGGACTGCACCCGCGACCGATACCGCTTCCGGAAACGACAACCAGGCCGTCGCCACGACCACCGCGAACGCGCCGACGCCCGCTCACGGGCGCAATTCCTTTACCCAGGGCGAGGCACGGCGCCGCATCGGTTCGCATGGCTTCACCGCTGTCCATGCGCTCCACAAGGACGCGACTGGCGTCTGGCGCGGTGCGGCCGAGAAAGGTGGCAATCCGGCCTCCGTCTGGCTCGACTACAAAGGCAATGTCGGCAACAGCGCGATCGCGGGATAGACGATCATGACCACCAGAACCTTTACTCATCTCTACGACAGCTATGACGATGCAGCCCGTGTGGTCGGCGACCTCGAAGCCAACGGCGTGCCGCATGCCGACATCAGCATCGTCGGCAGCAATCATGATGACCGGGTGCCGGCAACGAGCCTGGCGAACGGCACTGCGCCGGACGCTCCGACCGGCGCCGGAACCGGTGCCAGCGTCGGCACGATGGTCGGTGGCGGTGCGGGCCTGCTGGCCGGCATCGGTGCGCTGGCGGTCCCGGGCATCGGCCCGCTCGTCGCCGCCGGCTGGCTGGTCGCGACCCTGACCGGCGCAGGTGCCGGTGCGGCAGCCGGAGGCCTGCTCGGCTCGCTGACCGGTGCGGGCGTGCACAAGGACGACGCGCATGTATATGCCGAGGGTGTCCGCCGTGGCGGCACGCTGGTGACGGTCCGCGCGGACGAGGGCGACGCATCGCAGATCGAGCAGGTTCTTTCAGGCAGCGGATCGGTCGACATCGCCGCGCGCCGTGCCAGCTACCAGTCGAAGGACTGGAGCCATTTCGACGACACGGCTGCCGGCTACCGCACCGCCGAGGTGACGGCCGAGCGCCAGCGCGCCCGTAGGCTTTGACGTCTGACGCCGGGAAGATGCCTCCGGTGTTTCGGCAACCGGAATCAACCCGGTCTCGTTGACCGTTCGTTAGCAACAACATTCGGAGTTATATCATGTCCATCATTGCCTGGATCATACTCGGCCTTGTCGCCGGCTTCATCGGCAGCAAGATCGTCAACAAGTCGGGAGAAGGTATCGTCCTCGATATTATTCTGGGGATTGTCGGCGCGATCGTGGGCGGCTTCGTGTTCAGCTATTTCGGCGCGCAGGGCGTGGACGGTCTCAACATCTACAGCCTCATCGTCGCAGTTGTCGGTGCGGTCATCGTTCTGTTCCTATACCATGCGATCGTCGGACGTCGCGCAATCCGCTAGATCCCGGGCTGGCGGTGGGTAAATCCACCGCCTTCCATGACCGTTTCGATAGCCGCTTCGATAATGTTATCGGCGTTGCCTTCGATCTGGCCAAATGCTTTTAAAAGCGGATCGAATAAGCCGTCACGGTACTCGGAGACGGATCCGTCCAGAGATCGTTTCCGGCAATCGCGAGTTGAATAGGGACAGGCGCAAGATCGCCGCAACAACACGTCCGCTACTCAGGCTTCTCAAGCTTACGAGATGTGGAAACATGTCGGCCAGACGCCCGGCATCGCCGGCGTAGATGAGATCCGTTCATGAACCGGCTCAGGCAAGGTAGATGTCTCGATCGATGATCCGGTAGATTGGGCAGGCTATGTAGCGCCTTCATCTGCGACGGCCCGGTTCCTAGCCCCCGTCGCACCCTGCCCGTCCCCGACGCTTGGGGTTACGGCCCCTGTTATCCGGGTGACAATCGGTGGTGCGGCTTGCCTGTCCGATGAGCGGCGACAGCATTCGAGATCGGCCCTCTCGACCATGGTACCCGCCCATCCTGATCGCGCCAATCCTTCAGCGGAACGGCAAGACCCGATGGTCAATTCACCCGTCGACGCTGGATCGGCAACGACGGTGTTCCACTTCCTGGCTCGATCACCATCGCGGTTCGTCACCAGAACTGCGATGCTCACCGACGGCGGCTGGCTGAACCGACAGCCAGGCCGCGGCGGAGGACAGAACATGAAGCTTTTGCGCTACGGCCCCAAGGGCCACGAAAAGCCCGGACTGCTCGATCCGGCCGGCCAGATCCGTGACCTGTCCGATCATGTCGCCGATATCGCAGGCGCGGCCCTGCTGCCGGAGACGCTGCGCAAGCTGGCCTCGCTCGACCCATCCACCCTGCCGCCGGTTGTGGGCGGGCCCCGGCTCGGAGCCTGCGTCGGCGCGGTCGGCAAGTTCGTGTGCATCGGGTTGAACTACTCGGACCACGCCAAGGAGACCGGTTCTCCGATCCCCAAGGAGCCGATTTTGTTCGCCAAATGGACCAGCGCCATCATCGGTCCGAACGACGACGTGGAAATCCCGGTCGGCTCGGAAAAGACCGACTGGGAAGTCGAACTCGGCGTAGTGATCGGCCAGGGCGGCCGCAATATCGACGAGGCGCAGGCGCTCGACCATGTCGCCGGCTACTGCGTCATCAACGATGTGTCCGAGCGGGCGTGGCAGCTCGAGCGTGGCGGCACCTGGGACAAGGGCAAGGGCTGCGACACGTTTGGTCCGATCGGACCGTGGCTGGTCACCACCGACGAGGTGCCCGATCCGCAGGCGCTCGGCCTGTGGCTCGAGGTCGACGGACATCGCTACCAGGACGGCAACACCTCGACGATGGTATTCGGAGTGCGCACCCTGGTCAGCTACTGCAGCCAGTTCATGAGCCTGCAACCCGGCGACATCATCTCCACCGGAACCCCGCCCGGCGTCGGGCTGGGCTGCAAGCCGCCGGTGTTCCTGCGTGCCGGCCAGGTGATGCGTCTCGGCATCGACGGTCTCGGCGAGCAGCGCCAGACGGTCTCGATGGCGAAGTAATGTGCGGACCGGGCTCGGGGCTACCGATGTCCGGTCCCTGGAGCCAGGGAACAGTGCAAAGCCCTGGCGCCGGTAGAGCAGGCTGCCGAACGATCCGACGGATGATCAAGGCGGGCTGGTGCAGTCGGTCCGTCCGCTCGCGACGCAGTCCTGCTGCGTCATCATGGTCTTGAACCTCGGGAACAGCGCGAAACCCAGGAAGATGACCAGCAGGAGGACAGCCATCACCACGAACGGGAGCAGGCTCGGTATCGAACTCGGCTTGGATGGATCGCGCATGGACCGATACTAGGCCGCCCGGTGGGCTTCGCAATTCCAATCGGCAAAGGCCCGCCGCGACAGCCCCGATAGCGACCGGGCGCGGTCCAGGAGGTCAGGCCCGGCCCAGCGCCTGCATCAGCTCGTCCCATTCGCGACGGCTCAGCCCGCTCGCCTTCTGCTCCAGGGGTTCGCCATCGAGCAGGCGCTTCACCACGCCGAGCATCGAGCTCGACAGGGTGAAGGCGCCGAGCCGGTAATCCTCGAATGCGGCGCAGGCGGTCGGCACCCAGGCACGCACGCAGTCCAGCATTGCCTCGGCATAGACCCGGATCTCGAACTGGGCATGGAGGTCCAGGCGCAGGCTGAGGAAGTTGAGCAGGTTATGCAGGTCCGACTTCCAGTACCACTGCGTATAGGTATTGAGCGTCAGGTTCATCCGGGCGAGCTCGCGCGCCAGGCCATAGCCGCGCTGGCCGGGATTGCCGCCGGCGACCTCCTGCTCGTCGTCGCCCAGCATCAGCGCGTAATGGTCGTGGCAGCGGGCGGCATCGTCGCGCAGCAGGTCGAGCACCGCCGAGGCGGCCTCGCCTTCCAGCACGTCCCCCCTGCCCTGGCGGTTGCTGGAGCTCTGGGCCGCGAGGTGCTCCGGCTCCGGGATGTAGAATTCTCGATCGAGGATCGAATAGCGGGCGGAATATTCGTTCACGTTGGCCATGCGGTGGCGGATCCACTGGCGGGCGACGAAGATCGGCAGCTTCACGTGGAACTTGATCTCGCACATCTCGAACGGCGTCGAATGACGGTGGCGCATCAGATAGCGGATCAGCCCGGCATCCTCGGACACCTTGCGGGTGCCCTTGCCGTAGGACACGCGGGCCGCCTGCACGATCGCGGCATCGTCGCCCATGTAGTCGATGACACGGACGAACCCGTGGTCGAGCACCGGAGTCGCGCGATAGAGCATCGCTTCCAGGGCGGGCACGGTGGCCCGCCGGGTGGGCGCGGACGCCTGCTGGTGCTGATCGATCTCGGCGAGCTGGTCAGGACTTAAGGGCATGATGCGGACGTAGCATCGGTGGTGCCCGGCTCCAACCGAACAAAGCGTCCATCTGGACGCAACGGCATGCACACCCTATATTCAGTAGTGCGAGGGGCAACCCTAGCTATGGCGATAAACGGTGTGTGGAATAATCGTTGTGGACCCGGGGGCAGTGCCCGGCGTCTCCACCAAACGCCGGAGGCCGCGAGGCCGAGGGCCTCATGGGGACGAAACAGGCTCGACACGCGTGGTAAAGACTAACTTTTTGCTCGGCATGATACCGCCGTCATCGGGTCATATTACAAGTGCCAACGATAACAATCAGGCGCTCGCTGTCGCTGCATAAGCGATAAGCGCGGTTCGGGGGGGCACCGGGCAACAGAAGCCCCCTCACTTAAGAGTTTGGCAGAGCATGTGATGCGCGTTTTAGTCCGCTTGCGTCGCCTGTGGCTTTGCCTCATGGCTGCACGATTGAGGCCAGTCGTCCGGGAACGGACTCCGGCGCGAATTCAGGGGGCCCACATGGCCGAAGACGATGTCGGTGGCATTTCCGGTGGCGGTGACGAGACCAGCATGGCCGACAGCCTGCTCCCGTACGACCGTTGGATCGAAGACGCCTATCGGCAGGTGATGATCAAGGCGATCAACTTCGCCGCCGCCGAGGGTCTGCCGGACGGGCACCATTTCTATATCACCTTTCGCACCGACGATGCCGGCACGTTCATTCCCAAGCGGATGCTCGCCCAGTATCCGCAGGAAATGACCATCGTGCTGCAGCACCAGTTCTGGGACCTGAAGGTCGACGAGGAGGCGCAGCTCCTGACCGTCGGCCTGTCGTTCGGCAGCGTGCCGACGACACTGGTCGTGCCGCTCCGGGCGATCACCGGCTTCGCGGACCCGTTCGTGCACCTCGCCCTGCGCTTCACCCCGGGTGACGAGGCAGCAAATGCCGACGACGCGCCGGAGGAAACCCAGGCGCTTCCTGCAGCCGCTGCCGTCAAGGATGACGCGGATGACGGCCCGGCGCCTGATCCTACCCCGCAGGTCGTAAGCCTGGACGCGTTCCGCAAGCGAGGCTCCACGCCCAACTGACCGCAACCGGCCGCGTGACGCCAGATCGTCCTGCCGCCTGAACCGGAACCACCATGAACGCCATGCCGCCGCTTCCGCGCCGCTCCTCGCAGCCGCCGGTCAACGAGTTCGCCTACACGCCGATGTTTCCGCTCGGCGAGGACGACACACCCTGGCGCAAGCTGGCGATCGAGGGTGTTTCGACTGCGGTGTGCGACGGCAGGACGGTGTTGCGGATCAGGCCCGAGGCGCTGTCCGACCTCGCGGCAGAGGCGTTCCGCGATGTGTCGCATCTGCTGCGCCCCGGACATCTGGCGCAGCTCTCGCGCATCCTGACCGACCCCGAGGCATCCGCGAACGATCGGTTCGTGGCCCTCGACCTGCTCAAGAACGCCTCGATCGCCGCGGGCGGCGTGCTACCGATGTGCCAGGACACGGGCACCGCGATGGTGTTCGGCAAGAAGGGCCAACGGGTCTGGATCGACGGCAACGAGGAAGAGGCGCTGAGCCACGGGGTGCATCGCACCTACACCGAAACCAACCTGCGCTACTCGCAGATGGCGCCACTCACCATGTTCGACGAGGTCAACACCGGTAACAACCTGCCGGTGCAGTTCGACATCGCAGCTGCACCCGGCGAGCATCATGCCGACGAACTGCACCTGATGTTCATCGCCAAGGGCGGTGGTTCCGCCAACAAGACCTTCCTGTTCCAGGAGACGCGGGCGCTGCTGGCGTCGAAGGAAAAGCTGCTGGAGTGGCTGGGGGTCAAGATCCGTACCCTGGGGACCTCGGCCTGCCCGCCCTACCACCTGGCGATCGTGGTCGGTGGAACCTCGGCGGAGCTGACGCTCAAGACGGTCAAGCTGGCCTC